>CAVZPA010000013.1:0-409181 GCA_963776995.1 uncultured Acidimicrobiia bacterium | reverse complement strand
GTCGAGGGCGACGACCCGGAACTGCGACGACAGGGCATCGAACGCGCCGGGCCAGTTGATCGAGGCCGTGGCACCGAGGCCGTGCAACAGCACGACGGTCGGGGCGCCCGTCGGACCGGCGACATCCTCGCACGAACGTCGTGCCGCGCCCAGGCAGGTGGACGCGACGCCCTCGGGGGCACGCCGTGGGCAGGATCCAGGGTGTCGGGCATCTTCAGCTCCTCGGTGTCCTCGCGGCGGTGGGTGGGGTGGCGTCGTAGGTGGCCAGGAAGGCCCTGGTCGTGCCTTCGAGGCGGCGCAGCTCGTTGGCCAACTCGTCGAGCAGACGGCGGCCCGCTGTCGTGAGGCGGTACACACGTCGGGCCGGCCCACTGCCAGCCGTGTCCCAGTCGACCGCACGATCCCCTCGAGCTCCAGTTGACGCAGCAGGCGGTAGAGGTTGGCGACGTCGGCACCGTCACCGCCGGCCAGCGTCGCCAGCCGTTCCTTGACGTCGTAGCCGTGACACGGCCCGGCGGCCAGCAGCAACAGGACGGCCGGCTCGACGAACCGCTCGATCCGTGCCCGGACGCTCCACCGACCGGGACCGATCCAGCCAACGACATCGCGACGACACGAGCACCACCCCGCACCATAGCAGTCAATGACACCTATCGGTGGTGTCACGGGCAACGTGGTTCGTCTCTGCCATGGCCCGAGTTGCGAGATGCTGATGCGGTGAAGCCGAGGACCCGTTTGCTCATCGCTGGCGCCGGTGCCGTGGCGACGACGGCGAATGCCATCCGACCCATTGGACGAGGGGCCTGCTGTCCCTGCCGGCGTTCGCCTTCGGGGTGGGACCGTCGGAGTTCCCGCTGCACACGGGACTGGTGCAGCTGGCGATCGGTGGGTTCCTGTCGCGGAACGGTGGGACCCGAGGTTGGCGCGGCAAGCTCGGGATCGCCGCGCATGTCGCGTCGGTCGCCGGTCTCGTCGCCGTGCAGCAGACGGCGCGCCGGGCGGGCGACGTCCTCGAGGCGGCGCTGGTCGAGGGGTTGGGAGCGGACTACCGCAGCCGCATCCGTGAGCCGTTCACGCCCCGGCCCGAGGCGGCGCTGACCAGCCGCCAGCTGCTGGCGCCCGACTTCCGCGTGCGCCGGCGCTACCGGTCGGCGCGCGACATCTCTACGGCGACTTCGGCCTGCGCAACCAGCTCGACGTCTGGAAGCGCAGCGACCTGCCGGACGACGCCCGGGCGCCCGTGCTGTTCCAGGTCCACGGCGGCGCCTGGACGATGGGCAGGAAGGAAGGCCAGGGCGAGCCGCTGATGGCCCACCTCGCCGAGCGGGGCTGGGTGTGCGTCACCGCCAACTACCGGCTGTCGCCCCGGGCGACCTGGCCCGACCACATCGTCGACGTCAAGCGGGCGCTGGCCTGGACCAAGGCGAACATCGCCGAGCACGGCGGCGACCCGGGCTTCGTCGTCATCACCGGCGGCTCGGCCGGCGGCCACCTGTGCTCGCTCGCCGCGCTCACCCCCGACCTCGCCGAGTTCCAGCCCGGCTTCGAGGACGCCGACACCAGCGTCGCCGCCGCCGTGCCGTTCTACGGCGTCTACGACTTCACCAACCGCCACGGCGCCGGCACGCCGACCTGCGACAGTTCCTCGCCGAGCGGGTGTTCAAGTCCCGCTCGCCGACGACCGGCCCGCTGGGAGCAGGCCTCGCCGATCAGCCACGTCGGGCCGCACGCCCCGCCGTTCTTCGTCCTCCACGGCACCAACGACTCGCTCGTGCCCGTCGAGCAGGCCCGCGCGTTCGTCGACGAGCTGCGCACGGCGTCCCGCAACCGGTCGTCTACGCCGAGCTGCCCGGCGCCCAGCACGCCTTCGAGGCGATGCCGTCGGTGCGCACGCACGCCACCGTCCACGCCGTCGAGCGCTTCCTGGCCGTTGTGCGCAGCGAGCCGGCGGCCCGACACCGGCCGAGGCGGTCGAGGCCACGACACCGGGCTAGCGACGACGCCGGGCACGGGCACGCCGTCGTTCGGGGCATCGTGCTGGCGAGGTCGGCCGGCGCGCCCGTTCATCACGGGATGCGTTCGGCCGTGAGGACGTACATCGAGTCGTCCAGCACGGCCTGCGACTGTGGCGCGTAACGGGCTTGAGCTCCGACGCGAACGCCACGTCGACGACTGCGAAGCCGTGGCGATGCAACAAACCCGTCGTAGTCCTCGGGGTGCACACCGAAGGTGACGGGCTCCCCGATGAGGCCCAGCGCTCCGGGGGCCGCCCGGCGGGCGCTGCCGAGCGGCCCGGGTTCGTCGACCAGGTCCACATGTCGTGGGCGATCTGTGAGCCATCGGCGCTGACGCCGTGCACGGCGTCCAGGGTGGCCTTGACAGCCGCGCGCGTCAGGTACATCGGGACGCCCTCCCAGACGAAGAACGCCAGCCCCCCGACCTCGAAGCCGGCGTCGGCGAGGACGTCGCCGAGCTCCTGCGACTCGAAGTCGATCTCGACGCGCACCACGTTGGCATCGGGGAACTCCCCGGCGTGCTTGGCGATCGTGGCCGCCTTGGCCCGGCTGATCGCCGCCAGGTCGACCTCGAAGACCGGCCGACCGGCGAGCTGGTCCGCGAACCGGTAGGCCCGGGTGTCGTAGCCGGCCCCGAGCAACACGACTTGGCCGATGCCGGCGTCCAGCGCGGCGGCGAGGTGCTCGTCGATGAAGCGATGGCGCAACGGCACATAGCTCGTGCCCGTCGCGCCCAGCTGTCGAACCACCCGCCCCGTCACCCGGCCCGACCATGCGGCGAGGACTCGTCGCGCCGCCGGCGACACGAACACATGCGCCCACGGATCATCGACCACCCGCTCCGCCGGTGGCTTCAGGTGCTCGAGGGCACGAGCCATCGTCACCGCCTCGGCCGTCATGCTCGGTCGGGACTGCAGCCGGTGAGCGAACGGTCGGAGCGGATCACCGGTCACGCCCACCATGATGGACCACCGACCGACCCACGCAGATCAACCAGCCCCTCCGCCGAGTACAGCGGGTCGTCTGCGCGCTGGGCGATTCGTGGTTGTCGATCTCACGGGATCGCTCGCCGGCTGCCTGCTCTGCGGCCGGCATCGCTGGGACGTCGTTGACGTCGAGCCCAACGGTTCCTGCACGTGCTCGGCACCGTCGACCGACGCTTCGAGCCGCGTGGTATGGGCCACCGGCGTCGAACCGCCGAGCGCGCAGGACCGACGCCCTAGGACCCCCGCACGGGCCGGACGTGAAAGTGTTCGATCGGCGACCTCGGATGTCGCGCCGACGATGGATAGCGGCCGGCGATCCGCCGCTCTTCGGCGGTGTGCCGGACGGTGTCGGTCGGCGATGTCACCGCCGTGGCGGAGGCGCGGACGGTGGGCAGCTCGCACCGCGAGCTGCCCACCGTCGTCCGCTTCGGTCACGGCTGGCGGTCGATCTCGAGCCATCCGGCGGACCACCGCCCGCACCGGGCGGCCAGCCCGTTCAGCAGGTGGATGCTGATGACGAGCAAGCCGAGACCGAGCGGGATCAGACCCCAGGACCACGGCGAGCTCAGTACGTCGTGCAGCTCGGTGCTCCCGGACCAGTTGCCGAAGTCATCGACCCGGCGAGCCTCGATTGGCGCCCAGATGACGGCAAGTGGCACGGCGAGGGCCACCATGGCGATCGACGAAGGTGGCGATGCCGACGGGGATCCGCACGAAGAGGTAGGCGAGCTCGCGCCAGCGACTGCGTTCCCGGCTCATGGCAACGAGGCGCACCCACACGTTGCCGCGGTGCCTCGATGCCATCGGTGCCGGTCGGAGGTGCTGACCGAGCAGCACGTTGGCGAGGCCACGCTCGATGTTGGCGAATGCCCGCACGGCGTACCAGGTCCCCAGCAGCAACGGGATCCCGAGGAGGGCCACCACGACCAGGCTCAGCGAGACCGACAGCGCGGTGACCAGCAGCGTGAGCCACGCGGTGGCGAGGACGAGGCCGAGCAGCAGGTAGCCGATGTTGCGGTAGCTCTGGGCCTGCCCGACGACGCCGAAGAAGCGCCGCATCGGCGATCGCCGCTCGGCGGCTGGCGTGTGCGGTCGGGACGGTGAATCGGGGTGTGATCGCGGTGTTCATCGGGAGGCCTCCTGTGTGGGCTGATGGACGTGGTCGATGCGATCGACGGTACGGATGCACCGAGCTGCAGTCGTCCGGCGAACCGCTGATCGCCGTTCCGTCCGACGGGTGGTTGCTCGGGCCGGCGAGGGGTTCCTCGTCATCCCTTTGGCGGATGTCCGGTCAGCACTTCGGCGGATGTCTGGCGCGATCCGATTGCAGTACCGTCGACGCATGAATCGGCCGTCGAGGCGGCGGTCCGCATGAGGCGTCGCTGGTCAGGCGATCCCCGGGTGGTGGTCGATGTCGTCGTCGCCGTCGTCGTGGCGGTCCTGTCCGTGCTCGACGTGGCGGCGGCGAACGACGCGTCGCGGGGACAGCGTCCGGCGGACGCGCTCGCCTACGCGTTGGTGATCACGGCGTCCCTCAACCTGTTCTGGAGACGGCGGGCTCCGATCGCCGTGCTCGCCTACGTCACCGCCGCCGTCGTGGCGATGTACCTGCGTGACTACGGAGCGTTCCTGTCGGTGCTCGGCCTGCCGGCGCTGTACGCGGTCGCCGCCCACGAGGACCACCGCCGGCGGGCGTGGTGGGCGATGGTCGCATCCTGTGTCGTGCTGCTGGCCGCGGCGAGCGTGAGCCTCCTCGACACCGACGACGGCTTCGATGCGCTCACCCTCGCTGAGCATGGTCGCCTTCCTCGGCGGGGCCATCACGGCCGGGGTGATCATCCGCAACCGGGAACGGATCTTCGTCGACACCGAGCGCCGTGCCACGGCTGCCGAAGCCGACCGCCTGGCTGCCGCCGAACGCGCGGTCGCCAGCGAGCGCAGCCGGATTGCCCGCGAGATGCACGACGTCGTCGCCCACTCGATGAGCGTCATCTCAGTGCAGGCGGCCGCCGGGCGGGAGATCGTGCACGCCGACCCGGACAAGGCGGCCAAGGTGTTCGCCACGATCGAAGCGGTCGGGCGCGAGTCGCTCGCCGAACTGCGGCGCATGCTCGGCGTGCTGCGCGACACCGGCGACCACGGCGCGGCGTTGTCGCCGCAGCCGGGGATCGCCGACATCATGGCGGTGGTCGCGCAGTCGTCGGCCAGCGGGGTGCCGACCGAACTGGTGACCGAGGGTGACCAGCGAGCGCTCGCCCCGGGGATCGAGCTGGCCGTCTACCGCGTCGTCCAGGAGGCGCTCACCAACGTGCTCAAGCACGCCGGCCCGTCGACGTCCGCCGCGGTGCACATCGCCTACGCGACCAACGAGCTGACGGTGGAGGTCACCGACGAC
Source organism: uncultured Acidimicrobiia bacterium (assembly GCA_963776995.1). Lineage (GTDB taxonomy): Bacteria > Actinomycetota > Acidimicrobiia > Acidimicrobiales > Ilumatobacteraceae > JALZMG01. Next base: position 403,785 of record CAVZPA010000013.1, on the reverse strand, counting down.
GGGCGGGGCGCCGCCACCGAGCTGTCGGGGCGGGGCACCGGTCATGGCCTGATCGGCATGCGGGAGCGGGTGGAGATCTACGGTGGCACGTTCTCGGCCGGTCCGCGAGCGAACGGGGGCTTCGGCGTGTGCGCCGTGCTGCCGATCGTGCCCAGCGACGTCACAGATGTGCCTGCCAGCGGGCAACCGGTAGGCGGTCGCGGGGAGGCGGGCACACGATGACGATCAGGGTCGCCATCGTTGACGACCAGGCGCTGATGCGCGACGGCTTCACGATGATCCTCGACGCCCAACCCGACATCGACGTGGTGGGCGACGCCGAGAACGGCCGGGCCGGCGTCGAGCTGTGCCAACGGACCCGTCCCGACGTCGTGCTGATGGACATCCGGATGCCGGTCCTCGACGGCCTCGAGGCGACCCGGATCATCACGTCGGACGCCGGCATCGCGACCAAGGTGCTCGTGCTGACGACGTTCGATCTCGACGAGTACGTGTACGCAGCCCTGCGGGCCGGGGCCAGCGGCTACCTGCTGAAGGACACACCGGCCCGGGAACTGGTGGCGGCCGTCCGCGTCGTCGCCCAGGGTGAGGCGCTGCTCTCGCCGTCGGTGACGAGACGGTTGATCGAGGAGTTCGCCCACCGCCCGGAGCCCGAGGCACCGACGGCGGAGCTCCCCGCTGATCTCACCGACCGCGAGCGGGAAGCGCTCGAGTTGCTGGCCCACGGCCTGAGCAACCGTGAGATCGCTGCCCGGATGTACATCGGCGAGGCCACGGCCAAGACGCACGTCAGCCGGCTTCTCACCAAGCTCGGGGTGCGCGATCGGGTCCAGGCGGTCGTGCTCGCCTATGAGACCGGCCTCGTCCGGCCGGGCGCCCCGACGAAGCCGTGGGACGACTCCGGTGGGTGAGCCGTTCGCCGCTGGGTCCAGACGCGCCGCATCGCCCGCCAGGGTCAGCGACCTGTGTCGCTGACCCCGACGGGGCGTGCGGGAGGGTTCACCCTGCCGCACGGGCGGCGGTCAGGGCTTCGACGGCCATGATCGCCGACGGCCCGGAGATGGCGGTGTTCGTCGTGACGGCGACCGTCGTCCCGGTCTCGGCGTCGTAGCCGACGTAGGAGGACCCGGTGTTGCCGGTGCCCATGTGGCCGATGACGGTCATGCCGTCCATGGCGTATCGCTCGAGGCCGAGACCGTAGCCGTGGTCGATACCGAACTGGGAGAGGTCTTCGGCCGGCAGGAAGGTCTGCATCGCCGCCTGGGACTGGGGTGACAGCAAGGTGCCGTCGGCGAGCGCGGTGGCGAACACCAGCAGGTCTTGGCTGGTCGACTGCATGGCGCCGGCGGCGCCGCCGACCGACGGGTCGGAGCTGGACGTGACGTCAACCAAGGAACCGTCGATGATGTTGTAGCCGGGGGCGACGGTGTCGGTGATCACACTGGTGTGGGACATGCCCAGGGGCTCGGCGATCCTGGCCTGCACCTCGTCGACCCAGGACCGGCCGGTGACCTGTTCGATGATCGCGCCGAGGACGATGTAGTTGGTGTTCGAGTAGCGGTGCGGGCCGCCCGGCTCGCCCACCCGCCCGGCCGCCTCGGTGACGGCGATCAGCTCGGCCGGCGTCCACTGGCGTTGGGGGTCGTTGACGACGGCGGGCTGGTCGAGGTACTCGCCGAGGCCGCTGGTGTGGTTGAGCAGCTGGCGGGGAGTGATCCGGTCCGCTGCCCGCAGGTCGGGCAGGTAGCCGGCGATGCCGGCGTCCAGATCGATGCGGCCCTCTTCGGCCAGCTGCAGCACGACCACGGCGACGAACGTCTTGGTAGCGCTGCCGATGTTCCACGCCACGTCGGGATCGACGGGCCCGCTCGCCGGGTCGAGCGTCGGTGTGCCGCCACTCGCCTCGCTGATCGTGCCGTCGGCGTCGCGCACTGCGATGCGGGCCCCGACGAACTCACCCGCGGCCTGATGCTCGGTGAGGATGTCGCGCAGTTGCGCCTGGCGTGCCGGATCGACTGCCGCGGTCGGCGGGGCCGCGGTCGACGGTGGTGCCGCGGTCGTCGGTGGCGCCGCGATCTGAGGCGGCGCCGCGGTCGTCGGCGGTACCGGGTCGGGACCCGTCGGCGGTGCCGGCGTGGGCTTCGTGTCTGGCGGCGCGCTCACCTCGGCGACCGGCACGACAGAGGCGCTGCCGTCGTCGTCGGATGAGCACGCCGCCATGCCGAGCAGGGCACCAACCACGGCGAGCGACGCCGCCGCGGCGGCGACCCGGCTCCGGGTAGGAGTGTGAGAAGCGGTGGTGGTGGACGTGGTGATCATGTTCTCGAGCATGAAGATCGCGACGTCCTCAAGTCGTCGGCCAGGAGATCGATCATGCCGCGGCAGCTCATCCGAACGGCGTAACCGAACGTCATCCCTTCGGAGGCATCGCACCGTCTCGGTGGGATCGTTGGCCGCCTCAGCCCGGGCGGTCTGGCGTTGCGCATCCGCACGACGCTGAAGTCCCACACGTTGCTGATCGCCACGTCATGGGCCGGCCACACGCTCGGCCCGAAGCGCGGCTCGATGGCGAAGGTGCTTGCTACAGCCAGCACACCGACTGGACGTTCGGGCACCGGTGACGCGTCAACCGCTCGAGTCCGCTGGCGAGGGCGCCGGCGCGCCCGAGCTGCCGTGATGCGCTACCCGACCACAGCGAGGTAGCCGCACAGAACAGCAGGCCCGCAGGCGGCACTTGTGGGCTACCTCGCTGCCTGCCTCACTTTGTCGGCGAGGGCGACGGGATCGACCTGGCCAGCGGTATCGACCTCGATGACCGACCATCCGCCGGCCAAGGGCTCGAAGGTCTCAGGACTCCATAGCTCTGCGGGGTCTTGGTGTTCGGGGACGTACCCGGCAGATCGGCGTCTCGCTGCGTACCTCGCCTCCAGCGTCGGCCGATCACATCTACAGAAGACCTCCACCACGGCTCCAGGGAGGCTGGACACCTCGTCACGACCCTGATCCCGCCGCCACACTGCCTCGAGGACAGCACCGCCCGTCACCTCGGCGGCCACAGCCAGCAGGACTTCCACGGCCGCCCGACCGAGCCGACGGGCGTCATCGACATCAGCCACGGGCAGGACGGACATGAGGGCAGCCTTGATGGTGTCCTTCGCAAAGATCGGCCAGCCCAGCTCGTCGGAGAGACCGCGGGCGACCAGCGTCTTCCCGCTCGCGGCTGGTCCAGAGACAATCAGGTAATGCCGGTCGACCCCATCCGAACCCACAGAGACGATCCTCGCTCCCCGGACACTCGTGCGCTCGGGATTGCCGGATGAAGCGGTCTCCCCGCTCCGTGGTGATCATCCGCTCGGAGCCGGCGTTCTGGGGCAGCTACAGATCAGGATGATCTGTGCGCGACGGCGGCTTGCGAGCCGCGCCCCTCACTGGGCAATCGGTCGTGTCAAGCCCGCGCTCGTGCCGGGCGGCGCCGCAACGCGCCGGATCCGTCGTTAGGTCCCGCCGGCGCGAGCGTGCGCCGCGACGAGCGGGACATCGTGCGCGCGCTCGATCGGGACGGAAGCCCCTTCGCCAGCTATCGAGCGATCTCCCAGGAGTCCCGAGCTGACCTTATCGAGCAGCGATGCGGGCCACCGAATCGACACTCCCGCCTTTGAGGTTGCCCATTTGCCGTCATTTGAGCGTTACGACTGTGGTGCCACCTTCAGCCGAGGCGCAGCTCCAGCTCGGCCAGCTCGCGGTCTACGTGCCGAACCTCGTCAGCCAACTCCAGGATAGAGAGATCATCCGGACCGATCTTGAAGTCGTTTGGCGGAGTGAATCCGAGCAAAGTGGGCGTGGCCCAGCTGCCATGCTGTTCCCGCAGACCCTTCCAAGCACCTTCGTTATCCTCGGCCTTCTCCCAGTGCTCGAGCAGGTGCCTCAACATCTCGGCGTTCTTGCGCATGGCCTTGCTGAGCTTCGGCCCCGAATCGATCTTGTCCAGTGTCCGGGCAAGGTGCGTGACAGCGATCATGAGAAAGTGCACATCGGTCCAGAAGAGTGACCCCGGTCGTTGTGACTCCGGGTCTCGCGCCTGGAGCCATCGAGCCGAGAGGCAGCGCTGTACGCCACGAAACCAGGCTCAAGTCGGTCGACCTGCCGTAGTGTCGCGGCGGTCCACCTTAGTGCAATCCACACCAGCCCATACGTCCGCGGGTTATCCGTCATGACAGGTAGAGACTACGTTGATCATCGAGCGCGTTGAGCCGCTCGGTAACGGCCCATATCGGGCGCGACAAATCAACGCCTTCCGACTGCTCGTCGCTACCGCCATCGCTCGGCAAGGCGTGAGGTCCGCGGTCCGACGATACGCGCCGAACTGCCTGATGCGCTACTTGACCGTGCGGAGGTAGCCGCACAGATCAGCGCCACGGTCCCGGCGTTCGGTGACACTTCAGTCTGGTTTCGACGGCACCGCGCTCTCGTCCCCGACATGTTCGCTCGGCCGGCGCACCCGGGGACGCTTTCATGAGTCAACATAACGCGATGAGTGACGGCGCCCGGCCTTACGCAACGGCAGCGCCCACTATCTGCGAGGGCGTCCGCCGTACTCGGCGCAGCTGCCCGACCTCTTGGAGGCCGAGCTCGGTCTGGACGCGACTGGCACCCTGATCGACGTCGGCTGTGGACCGGGCGTGCTCGCCGTGCAGCTGGCACCGCTGTTCGAGACGGTGATCGGCATCGACCCCGAGCCCGAAATGCTCGGCTCAAGCGCGTCGCCACGCCGCCGACTATCGTGTGAGGGCGACATGGATCGAGGCTCGAGCCGAGGACCTCGCCGAGCTTGACCTTCCAGCGGCGCGGTTGGTGACGTTCGGGCAGTCGATCCACTGGACTAATCGCCTGGAGGTGCTCGCCATCGTTCACGACGTGCTCGAAGAGCGCGGCGCGGTGGCGCTGATCGCCCCGGCCCCGGCACACGGATCGCCGCCCGTCGACACGCCTGCACCGCCAATCCCGCATGACGAGATCGAGTCGTTGCTCGGTCGCTACCTTGGCTGGTCACGCAGCCCGCGAGTCGACACCTACGAGGCATCGCTCGAGCAGTCGCCGTTCGGCACATCGCGGGTCGCGTTCGCCCCCGGTCGCGCCGACATCGTGCGCACGACCGACGAGGTGATCTCGGGCTACCTGTCCATGTCCTTCGCCGCGCCCGATCGCTTCGGCGATCGGTTGAACTCGTTTGTGGTCGAGCTCGAGGCCTTGCTGACAGGTGTGTCCCCCGCGGGACTGTTCCACGACTGGCCCGGCGACACCGCCGTCATCTGGGCAACCAAGACCACCTGAATGAAACCCCGCCCACGATTGCGGCGACCACCGAGCAACCGGCGATTGGTGCTACCTGAACGCGCTGGTCTAGCCGCACGTATGGGGCAGTGCGTTTCGTGACCTCGGATCGTTGTTGCGAGAGGAGTGCGACAGTGGGGTGGGATCGGCCCAATGGTGTGGAGCGGCAGCCAGCTCCTCCCGGGTGCCGGCGGATGCCTATCAGCGTCGCCCAGACGCGCCACGAGAAAGGATCCGGCAGGGCACCTCGACCTCGACGCATGCCACCGACCGAGTTCACCTGCAGATTGACGAGGTCGGAGCGACGGTAGGTTCGCCTCAGTGTCGGCGCTCAGCTCGCGGCTGGACGGGGGAAGGGTAGAGCCTCGTCGTCGACGCCGTCGTCGCGCTTCACTCGGCACGCGTTCAGCGCGAATGACACGAGGTGGTAGTTGCCGACGAGGAAGACGAGGTCCAGCAACTGCTGGTCGTTGAAGTGCTCAACGAGCGTGGCCCACGTGGCGTCCGTGACGGTGTTGCGATCATGCAGCTCGTCGGTGGCGCGGAGGGCGGCGGCTTCCGCTGGGGTCCAGCCACCGGCGTCGGGTCCCTCCGCCACCCGCCGCACGTCGTCGTCGGACAAACCGACAGCCCGGCCCACCACCACGTGTTGGCCCCACTCGTACGGTGCTTCGCAGCGCCACCCGACGCGCAGAACGACGAGCTCTCGGGTGCGGGGGTCGAGAGTTGACTTCGTCAGCGTGTAGGTCGCGAAGCCGAGGTACTCGCGCAGCAGGGTCGGGTTGTTTGCGAAGGTGCCGAACACATTGAGCACGGCCACGTCGTCGCCCCGGACGCGCGAGAGGCGCTCGAGGAGGCCACGGGTGTCGGCGTCGGCGTCGGCGAGCGAGACGGGAGGGATGCGCGGCTCCACCCACGCAGCGTACCGACCCGACCTGTCCCGAATGCCTTGATGAGGCTTGGCAACGTCGACTGGCCCGACCTCACCGCGCCCAGATCCAGACGGCTATGGAGTCGATGCCACGGTCCGGTCATCCGAACAGAACAACGCGATCGAAAGGCCCAACCGCTTGGCGCGACTGGTCGTCAGTCCGGCCGGCCGGTACCTGCCCCAGAACGCGCCCGTCAAGGGGTCCTGGTCATCGCCCCCAAAGTGCCGTTCCGGGGCGCTCGCGATTGCAAGCGAGACGCGTCGTCGGAGGCTCGCTCGCCGCGCACAGACCGACGGCTCGCCGTCTCATCCGACGGGAGCGGCGCACCACCCGCGACCCCACCAGGCGAGCTCTGAGGATCCCCGCCGGGGCGCACCGAACGCGCGGGCGGTGTCCTCGAACAGCAAGCAGGGAATAGCCGCGGTCCGCGCGTCCTATACCGCGGGGTCGCCGACAGTTCTCGTGTCGCGAGTCATCGTTAGCACAGATGGCGGTTAGCGCCAGCGCGAGGTCCGCGGTGACTGGTGGTCCGTTTCGTTCGGCCACTGACACACGGTCGGTCCGGCAGCGAGTTGGACTGAACACGACTTGTGCCCGACACCAATCGATTCTCGAAACTTCAAATGCGCGGCGGCCGGGGCCGTCGGGTGGCATCAGGATCGGGCGATCGGAAGGGAGTCCTGTCACCGGCCATCCACGCGCTCGAACGGTCACGGTGAGTTTGGCCAGGGAGTGGGTCACAGCTCGATGCCGAGATCGGGCTGGGCGATTCGCGCTGCGGCGGCGTCGAGCTGGCTGGCGTGCTGCGGCGTTCGCTTGATTGGAGTCCCGCTGAGGTCGTTGCGGAGGATGGTGGCGAGTTGTTGCTCGAGGCCCGGTCGGTGAGCGAGCACCGCGAAGGCAGCGCGGAGGGTCCCAGCGACGACGTCGTGGCCTTCGGCCCACTGCTGCCACGTCGTGAGGGCTTGGACGTGGAGCCGCTGCTCGCCGACGGAGGGCAGCATGGCGTCGAGGAGCCCGACGGTGTCGCAGTTACGCAGCTGATCGTGCGCGTTCCGCTGGTCGGCAGCTGCCTGAGCGTGGCGTTCGACGGCCGGCGCGGCCCGTTGGCGGGTCCGTTCGAGGTAGTCCTCGGTCCGCTCCAGTTGGTGCTGGGCGATGTGCAGGTCGTGCCGGGCCGTGCGCCGTTGCCGGCGTGGGGCGCTGTCGAGTCGGTGTTGGGCGGCGGCGTGGTGTCGGCGTGCCTGGACGGCGCGGGCCTCGGCGTGGTGCAGGTCGTCTCGGTCGGCGGCAGTTGCTGCCGCCACCTCGACCAGCACGGTGTCGGCGCTGGTCGCAACCGCGGCTGCCTGGGTCCACCGCGCTGACCTTTGGGCTTCACGGGTCTGTGCGTCGATGAGATCGCGTCGGGCGTCGGCCAGAACGGTTGGGAACCAGTCGGGGATCTCGCAGCGCGGCATCAGCGGCGGTGCTGCTGGCGTCTCCCATGCCGTGGACCGGGCGAGGGTGCGGCGCTGGGTGGTGGCGGGGACGTCGGCACGGTCGGTGGCGAGGATCGTCTCGAGCACGTCGCGAGCCTCGGCGATGTCGTCGCTGTCGGTGATCACGCAAATGACGTTGAGTTCGGAGCCGCGGGTGGCGGCGACGTACAGGCCGCGGCGGGAGGTGGCCGAGGAGGTAAGGGCGATGGCGGTGTCGACGGTGTCGGACTGCCAGCCGTGCTCGGTCGCGGCGTAGCCGAGCCGGACGTGGTCGCGGACGTAGTCGACGGGCAGCGTGACGTCGCCGTGTTCGCCTTGGTGCGACACGGCGATGGAGCCGTCCTGCATGAGGGCGGTGACGGTCCAGGTGTCGCGGTTGCGGACCGGCTCGCCGATGCTGGTGACGAGGCGGCGGTCGTTGCGGCGGGTCGCGATGACGTCGCCGACGTAGGCGGTCTCACCGAAACCGAGCCGTGTCGCAAGCATTGGGTCGAGGTGGCCGGCGGCGAAGCGGGCGGTTTGGATGGCCTGGTTGATGGTGTCGACGTGGTCGTTGGTCGAAGCGACCACGGCGATGGAGCGGCCGGAGTCGTGGTGGTCGATCCAGGTGGCGGCGAGTCGGTCGAGGTGGTCGTCGAGGCTGCCGGCGACGATGCGGCCGTGCGCCTCGTAGGCGTCGAGCGCCTTCGGGTCACCGGATCGCAGTCGCAGCGACGCGGTGGCTTCCCACCGGTGGGTGAAACGGTGGAGCCGTTCGAGTTGTTCGACACGACCGTTGGCGCACAGTTCGGCGAGCAGCCCTCCGCGGCCGACGCCCTGCAGCTGTCTCGGGTCACCGATGAGGGCGAGCCGCCACCGGTTCCTGTCGGCGAGGGTGACGACGTGATGGAGGGCGGGGGTGGACAACATGCCGGCCTCGTCCACCACCAGCGTGGCGCCGAGAGGCAGCCGAAACTCAGGCAGCGGCGGCCGGTCGGTGCGCTGCCACTCGTGGAGGAGCTTGGCGACGGTGTCGGCCGGGATGCCGGTGTCGCGCTCCACCGTCCGGGCTGCCTTGGCGGTCGGCGCCACCGCGAACACGACACGGCCGTGCGCGTGGAGATCGTCGGCGGCGGCGGTGAGCATGCGGGTCTTGCCGGCACCGGCCGGGCCGACCACGAGGGCGAGCCGATCACCGCCGGCAACGGCGGCGGCGGCGTCGGCCTGCATCGGATCGAGACCATCGGAGTCGACGGTGGTGGATGGGGCGGGTGGGTCGGCGTCGGCTGACATCGCCCACGTCAGGATCGCTTCTTCCTGGGCGAGGACCGGCTCGGACGTAAACCGGGGCGCGGTGGGCTCGATCCACACCGACCGGCGATCCGACTGACGCATCGTGGTGGTGCCGGGCGGGTCGAGATCGATCAGCTGGTTGAGGACGTGGTCCGTGGCTCGTTCGAGGGTGTCGGCCCAGCGGTGTCCCGATTGCTGCGACACGGGGCGTTGCAGATCGCAGATGGTCTGCAACACATCGGCCCGCGTCCACGACGAGCGCTGCTGCGACACCGCCTCGATCACGTCTGTGACGATCAGTGGGTCAGACGGGGCGGCGTGGGCGGCGGCCTCGTCGATGGCGGCGTCGAGCAGGTCGGCGGTCCAGCCGGCGGCGGCGCCTTCGGAGTGCCACCCTGTCGTCAGGGCGGCAGCACCGTGACCGGACTTGCGCGACCGTGTGTCAGCGGATGCCTCACGGGTCAGCGCGGCCCGTTCCCACCGTGACGCCTCGCGACCTTCACGCGTGCGGAAGTCGGCGAGCTTGTCAGCGAGCGCCTGGTCGATGTCGACGGTGCGCTTGGAGAACACAGCGAGAAGCTCGTCGGGGACGCCGGCCATCTCCGCCTGACCATTGACGATCGATCGCCAATCGACGCCGAAGCGATGGGTGAGCTCGGTACGTAGCACCGACTGGTAGAGGCCACCGAGCATCCGCTGATGCCGCTTCAGGTAGAGGGCGTCGAGCGCGAGCCAGCGACCGTCAGCGGTCTCGACCTTCGCCGAGATGACGGCGTGGGTGTGGATCTGGGGATCATCGGCCCGCGAGGTGGTCTGCCGGAACGTTGCCATGATCAACCCGCCCGTGTCCGGATGGAGACGGCCGCCGTTGGAGCGGATGCGAGTCGTCGACCCAAACCGCTCCAGATGATCGAGCGCCGCAGTGACGGCCACGTCGTGGGCTTCGAGGAGCCGATTGTCGCCGGTGAGTGCCCACCACACCGACAACGACTTCGGCGCCGAGAACGTGGCATCGAACCCGGACACCGCCCTCACGGCCCGGCCATCGGTCGTATAGCGGTCCAACAACTCGCGACCCAACGGTGCCCCCGTTGTCGGGTCACGGCCCGACAACAACGACTCCAACGCGTCGGCCTCGACCCGACCGGACAGCCCGAGCCGGCCCGTTTGCCGGCCCGACCACACCCCCGGAACTTCACCAGGCGCAGCAGTCAGGTACTCGGCGTAGTACTTCGCCGTCGCTGCCGCCGACGCTGCGTGCAGGGTCGTCACCCGCAGCATCGACGGACCCCACACCCCCGCCCACGGCTGGGCACTTGTCTGCTCTGACTTGGGTGACCGGTTGCGGGACTTGGGAGTTGGAACACGAGAATCTCCTCAGACGGACGGGAGGAGGGCAAGCTGCTGACCGCTAGCGGTGACGGGCTTCGACCCGAGGCGAGGCGGCGGGGCAAGCGTCCGGCGAGTCGCTGTAAGCGGTTCACGCATCGGGCACGTGAGGACACTCATGCCGACGGTCAACCGGTAGGTGCTCGCTCCGAATCGACCGGTATTCGCCCGCGCTTGGAGTTCCGTGATGAGACCGGCGTCACGGAGCGCGGCCAGGGCGCGCTGCGCGGTGTTCGCCGCTACGCCGAGACGGGCAGCGACGTCACGCACGGAGCTGTACACGATCCACGGCTCACCGGCGTTGGCGGGCGTGGTGGCGAGCAGCTCGAGCGCACACCACGCCGTCGGACCGACGGCCCGTCGGACGCCGACGGCCGCTGGACCAATCGTCACCGCGACTGGCCTCGCGCCGGCGGCGTCAGGCCGGCGGTCCATCGGCCAGGCGGACGACACGGCCGGTGGTGAGCAGCTCGGCAAGCGCCCAGCGCGGCACCCGGATGCACGACCCGAACCGCAGCACCGGCAGGCCGTCGCGACCATCGGACGACTCGTAGTGATGCGCCATCGCGTAGGCGAGCGATCGGCCGATCCGCATGATCTCCGCGGCCTCGTCGATCGTCAACAACGGCGGATAGCCCTCAACAGCTCCCAACACCTCGACGCTGCTCATACCGCTACTTACGACGATGTGATCCGCCCGATCAACCCCCTCCCGTTGCCCTGCCGAACCCTCGCGGCCGGACCGGGGACAACAGGAGACAACGGCGGACAACTACGGGTAACTGGGTGTAACAGAGCGGCGCGGACACTGTGACGAAGTTCACAGCGTCGTCGAGACTCTCCGACGGGGCCGGATGCCTCAGCCGCGACTGGAGACGGGCCTCAGGAGCGTGCGGTTGTCCTCGACCGTTCCCGGCAGCACCCGCAAGAGCACGACACCGTCGTCGTCGATCCGCACGACTTCGGCGACGGCCGAGTCGGCTTCCTCGTTGCCGACGACGATGTAGGCGCCGGGCACAAGCGTCGCGCCGGGCCGCGCGTTCCGCACGTTGCCGTGCGTGAGGCCGTCAGCGTCGCGGCGGTGGTAATCGAGCCACAGGTCCCACTTCGCCATGAGGAAAACGTAATGAGTACAAGCGTGGTTGGCCATCAGTGCTCACCGCTTCGAGCCGGGTTCGGAATCGGTCGGTCGAAGCCAAGCTCGAGCCGGTCGAGTGTTGCGTCAGCGATGTCAGGCAGCACGACGTCGTAGTGCGGACGGTCCAGCGTCGGCACCAGCGCGAACCCCAGCATTCGCAGCCGACCCGCCGTCGTGAGTCGAACCTTGCCGTAACGCTGGAGCTCAGGCCGATCCTGGCAGAGCTCGTCGACCGTGGCGTCGAGCGCGAGGAACACCGACACGGTGTAGATCCCGAACTCGTCGAACGCGTCGGTCGCCGTACGGCGCACGGTGTCGCCGTTCATCTCGCCGCCGCGGACCACGACGACAACGTCGTCCGGAGCCTCCTCGTCGCGGACGACGATCGGTCTCATCCGTCGGCCTCGGGCTCCGGCTGCTTGAGCAGATCGCCGAGGCCAGCGGCGACAGCCTGGTCGGCAGCGGCGAAGGCGTGGGCGTACACGCGCAGGGTCATGGCCGGGTTGGCGTGCCCGAGGCGTCCGGCGACTGTGCGGACGTCGTGGCCCTGGCCGATGGCCACGGTCGCCGACCAATGCCGGAGGTCATGCAGTCGCCATGCAGCCTCGACTCCGGCGATCGTGCGCGCTCGTTTCCACCACCAACCGATGCGGTCGGGACTCACGAGCTCGGGACCAAGGCCGAACATCCACGGGCCGTACGGCTCGCGCTCAGCGCGCAGGGCTTCGATGGCGGCGACGGTGTCGGGGTCGAGCGTGATGCTGCGGGTGTTGGCCGTCTTCGTGGCCGAATCGCGCAGGACGGGCCTGCCGCCGCCCCGACTGGCGACCTCGATCGCCGAGTCGATCGTCAGCATCCCATCGTGTAGGTCTGTCCACTGCAGCGCCGCCAGCTCGGCGCGGCGGGCGCCGGACACCGCGGCGACTCGCAACATGAGTGAGGCGGCCGGATCGATCGAGGCGGCCGCCGCCATCACGGCATGCACCTCGTCGAGCGTCATCACGCTTCGCCGCTGCATCTTCGTCGACCGCAGCCGGGCGAGGCTCGCCACGTTGGTGCTGACCCAACCCCACCGCACCGACTGCGACAAGGCCGCCCGCAGCACGCCGTGCTGGTTCTTGATCCCGGCATCGCGCATGCCGTTGCGGCGCATGCGGGTGTGCCACCGCTCGACGTCGCCGATCGACAGACGGGCGACCGGAAGCGTCGCGATCGGGTCCTTCTTGATGCCCTTGACGCGACTCTGCTGGTCGCGGGCCGACGACGGTGCCCACGTGGCCAGGTTCTGCTCAACCCACGCATCGAGCACGTCGCTCACGGAGCGGCCGGCGGACGAAGAACGTCCGGGACCGACCTCCATCTCGGCGGCGAGTCGCAAGGCGTCGCGCTTGCCGCCGTGGATGGTCTTGGACAGCTGGGTCGGCCGGCCGTTCGCAGCGGTGCCTGTGAAAACACGAACCTCCCACACGCCTGGCCGCTTCTCGCGCAGCGTCGCCATGCGCGAGCACGCTACTCCAGATCTTGCCCAGATCTTAGGGATGATCCCTAGGATTGCCTCCGGCACCGACACATCAGTCAGTAACGATTGAGGCTAATCTACTCGATACGCAGGCCTGATATCGCCCGGGCGATGACGAGCTGCTGGATCTCGCTGGTGCCTTCGAAGATCGTGTGGATCTTGGCGTCGCGGTGCCAGCGCTCGACGGGGTACTCGCGGGTGTAGCCGTAGCCCCCGAGGATCTGCATGGCCTCCTCGGTGACCCACACGGCCACCTCGCTGGCCTTGTACTTGCTCATCGAGCCCTCGGCGTTGCGGTAGCCGCCGTTGCGGGCGAGCCATGCCGCCCGCCAGATCAGCAGACGGCTGGCGTCGATCTCGGTGATCATGTTGGCCAGCTTGAAGGCGATGGCCTGGTTCATGATGATCGGCCGGCCGAACGCCGTGCGCTCCTTGGCGTAGTCGAGGGCGTACTCGTATGCCGCCCGGGCGATGCCCAGCGCCTGGGCGCCGACGGTCGGGCGGGTCGCCTCGAACGTCGACATCGCCGGTTGCTTCTCGCCGGAGTGGCCGACCTCGCGGGCCCGGGCCAGCTTGGCGTCGAGCTTCTCCTTGCCGCCGAGCAGCATCCGTCCTGGGATGCGCACGTCGTCGAGGACCACCTCGGCGGTGTGCGACGCCCGGATCCCGTGCTTGAGGTACTTCTGGCCCTGGCTCAGACCCTTGACGCCGGCCGGAACGACGAAGCTGGCCTGCCCCCGACCCTTGAGCTCCGGATCGACGGCCGCGACGACGACATGGACGTTGGCGATGCCGCCGTTGGTGATCCAGGCCTTGGTGCCGTTGAGCACCCACTCGTCGCTGGCCGCGTCGTAGACGGCCCGGGTGCGCAGCGACGAGACGTCCGAACCGGCGTCCGGTTCGCTCACGCAGAAGGCCCCGAGCTTGACGTCACCGGCCGTGCCGTAGCACTCCGGGATCCACTCCATGACCTGCTCCGGCGTGCCGTTGCCGGCGATACCGGCGGCGGCCAGTGCGGATCCCATGATCGCCATGCCGATGCCGGCGTCGCCCCAGAACAGCTCCTCCACGGCGACCGGCAGCGTCAGCCCGGTCGAGTCGGCGAGGGCGTTCAGCAGGAAGTCGACGCCATAGAGGCCGATCTCGGCGGCCTCCTCGACGATCGGCCACGGGAACTCCTCCCGCTCGTCCCACTCGTGGGCGGCGGGGCGGACGACCCCTTCGGCGAAGTCGTGCACCCACTTCTGGATCTGCAACTGATCTTCATCGAGGGTCAATGAGAACTCGGCCATGACTCCAAGTTACCACGCGGTAACAACAGTGTCTACCGGCGGGTAACTTTCGTTCTCTCGAGGCCGCTAGCGCGCCAGCAGGGTCGGGGCGATGGTGTCGTAGATCAGCTTGGCGCCGGGCTTGTAGACGTGCACGCCGTCCCAACGCAGGGCGACATCGGTGGCCACGGTCTCGTCCGCGCACCAGGCGTCGGGACCCTCGACGAACGTCACGGCCCCGGCGCGGGCCGCGGCGACCGACTGGAACAGGGCGTTGACGTGGGCGACCCGCTCGTCGTCGCCCCGCTCGGGCAGCGGCGGAACCCCGGCGCCCTCGGCCGGCACCGGACGCATGCAGGGCACCTCGAGCAGCGCGGCCCGAGCCCCGGCAGCGGTGATGGCGTCGAGACCGATCTCCAGGTTGGTCCGCACGTAGTCGTCCCACGCCGGCGTCCCGAACGCCAGGCGTTTGCCGCCGGCCGTCTCCAGGTCGAAGACATCCCACGCCCCGAGCACGACCAGAACGGTGTCGGCATCGGCGGCCGCATCGGCCCACGTTCCGGTCCAGCCCGCGCACATGGCGAAGGAGTTGTCGAAGCCGGGCCGCACGCTGTGGACGCGGCCACCGTCATAGATGCTGCAGCCGTCGAGCGATGCGTCGGTGACGTCGAACGTCGAGTCGATGCCCTGCGGCAGGTTCACAGCGAGCGAGTGGGCCTGCGAATCACCGACGAGCGCCACCCGCCGCGGTCCGGGTGGGGCAGCGGTTGGCGCCGGGGCGGCGAGCGCGGGCGCGACAGTGGTGGTCGGCGGCACCTCGAACGTCGCCTCACCGCCGCCCGCAGCGCGGTCGTAGGGATCGACGGCGACGTAGCAGGCACCGAGCACGACCACCGCACCGGTCGCCGCCAGCAGCGGGCGCCCACGCTCGGATCCGGCCGTCCGCCACCACCGGCCAAAGGCCCCGGTCCGCACCGGCGTCTCCACGTAGCGGAAGGACAGCTCGGTCACGACGACCGTGATCGCCGAGGCCACGGCGAACCGTTCGGGCGAGCCCTCGGTCGCTCCCACCAGCACGAAGATCGGCCAGTGCCAGAGGTACAGGCCGTAGCTGCGCACGCCGATGGCGACGAGCGGCGACCAGCCCATGACGGTGCGCATCCCGCGCGCTGCCGGGTGCACGACCACCAGCACGGCGACGAGGGCGAGGACCGACACGAGCGGCAGCAGCCACTGGTAGACGTAGCCCTCGGTGAGCACACCGACCGCGGCGATGCAGGCGAGTCCGCCGATCGCCGCTCCGCCGGCGACGTCGAGGATCCGCCCGACCTCGGCCGGCGCCGCCGCGCGGGCCCGCCACGGCCGCCACACGAACGCCGCCGCAGCGCCGAGCATCAGGCCGCCGGCCCGGGTGAACGTCGACAGGTACAGGAAGTTGACCCGGTCGACGCCACCGAGCACGTCGAGCGGGCCAGGCCCGGTGGCGTGCAGCCAGAAGACCACCACCACGACGGTGACCGCGACGCCGGCGAGCAGTCGGGCGATCGACCGGTGGGTCAGGCGGGAGCGGGCGAGGAGGATGAGCGCCAACGGCCAGAGGAGGTAGAACTGCTCCTCGATCGCCAGACTCCAGAGGTGCCGGAGCAACGGCGGCTCGCCGGCGTAGTACGGGACGCCGCCGACGATCTGACCCCAGTTGCCGAGGTAGCCGACCGCCCACGGCAGGTCGCGGCGCAGCGCGGCTCGCTGGCCGTCCGAGCCGATCGCCAGGGTGACGGCGGCGACAGCCGCCAGCATGACGGCCAGCGCCGGCAGCAGACGGCGGGCCCGGCGCAGCCAGAAGGCCCGGAGATCGGTCCCCCCGCTGCGCTCGCGCTCGTCGAGCAGCAACGACGTGATCAGGAACCCGGAGACGACGAAGAACACCTCCACGCCGACCCAGCCGCCGTGGATCCACGGGAAGCCGGCGTGATAGAGGATCACGGCGATCACGGCGAGGGCGCGCAGCCCGTCGAGGCCCGGCTGGTAGCCGAAGCGGGCAGCCGGTCGGGCCGGCCCGCCACCGAGCATCCGCCGGGCCCGGTCCTCGACGCGCTCGGCTCGCTCGACCGACGTCGGCGTCAGGTCGAGCGCCAGGAGCCGGCGCAGCGCCGGGGGATCGTGGGTGGTCCCGCCATCACGACCGATCTCCGGCGCGAGGACCTCCCCCGGCACCGCCGCGCGGTCGCCCGACGGCGACCGGGGCACCGGTCCGGTGTCGTCGGGGGCGTCCGTGAAGGTCGTCGGCATGGATCGGATCGCGGTCCAGCTCAACGCCGGACGGTGGTCCCTTGGGCCGTGGTCTCGACGATCCAACCGGCGGCCTGCAGCTCGGCCCGGATGGCGTCGGCCGTGGTGTAGTCCTTGGCCGCCCGCGCGGCATCGAGGTCGGCCGCCCTGGCGCAGACCTCGTCCGGCACGTCACCCCCGCGACCGAGCTCCAGCCCGACCGCGCTCGCCATCTCGCGCGTCGCGGCGACGAGAGCCCGGGCTTCGTCGCGGCGCTGCTCGTCGAGCGCCGTGTTGGCCCGCCGGACCGTGTCGAAGAGCACGGCCATGGCGCCCGGCGTGTCGAGATCGTCGTCCATGCGCTCGACGAACGCGGCCAGCACGTCCGGGTCGGCGTCGTCACGGCTCGTCGGCCCGACCGACGCACTGCGGGCGGCGAAGGCGTCGAGGCCGGCGAGGGCGTTCTCGCGCGCTCTGCAGGCTGTCCGTGCCGACGCGCACCGGGCTGCGGTAATGGCTCTGCAGGAGCAAGGCGCGGTACGTGCGCTCGTCGTAGACGTCGAGCAGGTCGAGCAGGTTGTCGACGTTGCCCAAGCTCTTGGACATCTTCTCGCCCTCGGCGTCGACGACGAACCCGTGGTGCATCCAGTGGTTGGCGAAGCGCTTGCCGAGGGCCACCGCCTGAGCCCGCTCGTTCTCGTGGTGCGGGAAGCGCAGGTCCATCCCGCCGGCGTGGAGGTCGAACCCCTCGCCGAGCAGGTCGAGGCTCATCACGACGCACTCGCTGTGCCAGCCCGGACGTCCCTCGCCCCACGGGGAGGGCCACGACGGCTCACCGGGCTTGGCCAGCTTCCACAGCACGAAGTCGGCCGGGTGGCGCTTCTGCTCGGCGCCGAACACGTCGCGCTCACCGCCGCCGGCGAGCATGTCGGCGAGCGACTGGTGGGCCAGCAGCCCGTAGTCCTCGACGGTCTCGACGGACAGGTACACGCCGTCGTCGGTCGTGTAGGCGCGCCCGATCTCGACGAGTTGGCCGATCATCCCCACCATCTGCTCGACGTACTCGGTGGCGTGGGGGGTGTCGTCGGGCCTGGCCACCCCCATCCGTCGCTGGGCCTCGAACCAGACCCGTTCGCACTTCGTCGTGATGTCCTGCCACGGCCGATCCTCGTCGTTGGCCCGGTTGATGATCTGGTCGTCGATGTCGGTGACGTTGGAGACCAGCCGCACGGTCAGCCCGGACCACCGCAGGTAGCGCACGAGGACGTCGTAGACGATGTTCTGGCGTCCGTGTCCGAGGTGCGGCGGGGCGTACACCGTGGGCCCGCACAGGTAGATCGACACCGTGCCGGGCTCGCGCATGGCGAGCTGGCGGACCTCCCTCGTGGCGGTGTCGTAGAGGCGGAGCACGACGCTGAACGCTACGTGCGACCCTCCGCTGCTCCGCGGATGGCGCGCGTGACGTGCGTCCGTATCCTGGACCGATGCCCGCGATCCCCGAGAAACCGACGCTCGACGGCATCGAAGCGCGCTGGTCCGAGCGCTGGGAGCGCGACGGCGTGTACCGCTTCGACCGCACCGCCGGGCGGGCCGACGTGTTCTCGATCGACACCCCACCACCGACCGTCTCGGGGTCGATCCACATGGGCACCGTCTTCGGGTACACCCAGACCGACGCCCTCGCCCGGTACCGGCGAATGGCCGGCAAGGCGGTCTTCTACCCGATCGGGTGGGACGACAACGGTCTGGCCACCGAGCGCCGGGTGCAGAACTTCTACGGGGTGCGCTGCGATCCGTCCCAGCCCTATGACCCCGACTTCACGCCGCCCTACCGCGGTGACGCCCCGAAGGACCATCGCGAGGTGCCGATCTCGCGGCCCAACTTCGTGACCCTGTGCCACGAGCTGACGGCCACCGACGAAGCCGTGTTCGAGGAGCTCTTCCGCCGCGCCGGCATGTCGTTCGACTGGACGCTGCAGTACGCCACGATCGACGACCTCAGCCGGCGGACCAGCCAGGCGGCGTTCCTCCGCAACCTGGCGCGAGGCGAGGCCTACAGCGCCGAGGCGCCGACGGTCTGGGACGTCGACGACCGCACGGCGGTCGCCCAGGCAGAGATCGAGGACCGCGAGCGTCCCGGCGCCTATCACCTCATCGCCTTCGCCGGCCCCGACGGCGACGTGCTCATCGACACCACCCGCCCGGAGTTGATCGTCAGCTGCGTGGCCCTCGTCGCCCACCCCGACGACGAGCGCTACGCCGATCTCGTCGGGTCGACGGTGCGCACGCCGAGCTTCGGCGTCGAGGTGCCGGTCGTCGCCCACCCGCTGGCCCAGCCGGACAAGGGCACCGGCATCGCCATGGTCTGCACGTTCGGCGACACCACCGACGTCACGTGGTGGCGCGAGCTGGACCTGCCGACGCGCAGCGTGATCGGACGCGACGGCCGGTTCGTGGCCGGCTCGCCGGCGTGGCTGGCCACCGACGCGGCGCAGACCGCCTACGAACCGCTGGCCGGGCAGACCGTCAAGCAGGCTCAGGCGGCGATGGTCGGCCTGCTCCGCGAGTCGGGCGATCTGCGCGGTGAGCCGCGGCCGATCACCCATCCCGTGAAGTTCTACGAGCGCGGCAGCCGGCCGCTGGAGATCGTCACCAGCCGGCAGTGGTACATCCGCAACGGCGGCCGCGACCAGGACCGCCGCGACGCCTTCCTCACCCGGGGCAAGGAGCTGAACTGGTTCCCCGACCACATGCGCCACCGCTACGACCACTGGGTGGAGGGGTTGAACGGTGACTGGCTGGTCAGCCGGCAGCGCTTCTTCGGGGTGCCGATCCCCCTGTGGTACCCGGTCGGCGACGACGGTGAGCCCGACCACGACCGCCCGATCCTCCCCGCCGAGGACACCCTGCCGATCGACCCGTCGGCGGAGGCGCCACCCGGCTTCACCGAGGACCAGCGCGGCCGGCCCGGCGGCTTCGTCGGCGACCCCGACATCATGGACACCTGGGCGACGTCGTCGCTGACCCCGCAGATCGGCGGGCACTGGGCGGACGATCCGGAGCTCTTCGCCCGTGTCTTCCCGATGGACGTGCGACCGCAGGGCCCGGAGATCATCCGCACCTGGCTGTTCTCGACGATCGTCCGCTCGCACTACGAGCACGGCACGCTGCCGTGGACCAACGCCACGCTCAACGGCTGGATCCTCGACCCGGACCGCAAGAAGATGTCCAAGTCCAAGGGCAACGTCGTGACCCCGATGCCGCTGTTCGAGCAGTACGGCACGGACGCCGTGCGCTACTGGGCGGTGTCGGCCCGTCCGGGGGTCGACACGGTGGTCAGCGAGGACCAGATGAAGGTCGGTCGTCGGCTGGCGATGAAGCTGCTCAACGTCAGCAAGTTCGTCCTCGGCATCCTCGGCGAGGATGGCGACCGTGGCGCGGACGACGTCACGGACCCCGTCGACGCGGCGATGCTCGCCCGTCTCGACGCCGCGCTGGCCGAGGTCACGACGGCGTTCGAGGGCTTCGACTACGCCAGGGCGCTCGAGCGCACCGAGTCGTTCTTCTGGTGGTTCTGTGACGATTACGTCGAGCTGGTCAAGGGGCGCGCCTACGGTGGTCGCGGCGAGGACCCGGCGGCGTCGGCGCACGCCGCCCTGCGGATCGCCCTCGAGACCCTGCAGCGGATGCTCGCCCCGACGCTGCCCTTCGCCACCGAGGAGGCCTGGAGCTGGTCGCACGAGGGCAGCATCCACGCCACGCGCTGGCCGGCGCCCGTGGGCGGGTCCGGTGCGGGGCTCGATCTCGACGCCGTGAGCGAGGTGTTGGCGCGCGTGCGGCGAGTCAAGACGGAGGCCAAGCTGAGTCAGCGGGCCGGTGTCGCCCGCGTCATCGTGCGGGCCCCCGCCGAGGCCCGGCGCGGCGTCGAGGCGGCCGCGGCGGACCTGCGCGACGCCCTGACGATCGCCGAGCTCGTCCTCGACGACGGCACCCAGCTCGAGGTCGAGATCGACGTCGTCTGACCAGCCCCCAGCAGTAGATTGCAGCACTCATGGCTGCCGCTGGATCGACATCGGCCCGGTCCGGCCGGAGCTGGGGGGAGCGTGTCGCCATCGTGGCGACGATCGTCGCCGCCGTGGTGTGCTTCCTCACCGCCGGCGGACTCGCCGCCGGGTACATGGTGCTGCGCGGCCGCGACGTCGTGGAGATCACCGACCCGTCCGAGCGTCCGCCGGCCCTGACATCGCCATCGGTGGAGTCCACGGACGTGTCGGCGACGGTTGCGCCGGGCGAGAGCGTGCCGCCCGACGACACGACGGTGCCGAGCACGTTCCCGCCGGCGGACCCGACGGCGAAGAACTTCCTCATCACCGGCGCCGACAACGGGGCGTGCGTCGACGCCGACTCGCCGTACGCCCCGGCGTTCGGCGACGCCGAGTCCGGACGGGTGGGCGAACGCAGCGACACGATCATGATCTTCCGCGTCGACCCGGCGGCCGGCCGCGTCGCCGTGCTGTCGTTCCCCCGCGACCTCTACGTCCGGATCGCCGGCTCCGGCAACAAGTCGCGGATCAACTCGGCCTACCGGCGCGACGAGCCGCAACGCCTGATCGACACGATCTACGAGAACTTCGGCGTCGTCGCCGATCACTTCATCCAGGTCGACTTCTGCACGTTCAAGACCCTCGTCGACGCCGTCGGCGGCGTCACGGTGCCGTTCGAGTACCCGGCCCGTGACCCGAACACCGGGCTCAACGTGCCGACGGCGGGGTGCTTCACGCTCGACGGTGATCATGCCCTGGCCTACGTGCGGTCGCGCAAGTACGAGTACGAGGACCCGCCGGGGAGCGGGGAATGGCACGACGACGAGACCTCGGACCTCGGGCGCATCTCTCGACAGCAGGACTTCCTGCGCCGCACCCTGGCGAGCGTGCTGTCCAAGGGTTTGCTCAATCCCACCGTCGCGGGCGGGCTCATCGAGTCGGCGACGAGCGGCGATGTCGTGACCGACTCCGGGCTGTCACCGGCCAAGTTGCTGGAGTTCGCCGGTGTCCTGCGCGATGTCGTGCCGGTCGCCATCCCGACGTACCAGATCGAGACCGAGCCGCGGCGGGCCAGCGGCGCCGACGTGCTCGAACCACGGATCGACGGCGACAACATGCAGTCCGTGCTGGCGATGTTCCGCGGCGAGACATCCCTCGCCGATGCGCCCGAGCAGGTCTTCGAGACGACGCCCACCGTGGCCCCGCCGACGCCCCCGCCCGGTGACACGGCGCCGGCGACGTCGGCCCCGGAGACGACGGTACCGCCGGATGGCGCCCCCGCCGAGAACACGTTCGGCATCGTCCCACCCCGCGAGGTCACCTGCTGATCGCGCCTCCCGGCCGGCGCTGTTTCTGACGCTCCTCGCTCCCGCTGAGCGGGAGCGAGCCTCCGGAGAACCGGGGCCTGGCCGGGGACGGTCGGTCAGGAAAGGACTCGACCGAGGGCGTCGGCCGCGCCCGTCGGGCCGTCGACCGTCGTGATCGCCGCGCCGACGGCACCGGCGAGCTCCTCGGCGGCGTCGGAGTCTCCGGCCGGGGCGACGATGGCCAGCTCCTCCAGCGAAGCGGCGGCCACGACCACGTCGCCGGGCTCGGTGGCTCGGCAGTCCGACAGCAGCACCGTGATCTTGCGCCCGGCGCTCGAACGGGCCAGCTGCTGGCCGGCCGCCGCGAGGGCGCCGGCGAGGTCGGTCGTGCCGTGACCGCGCAGGGCGAGGACGCCGTCGACGACCGTTTCGACCGCCGCCGGGGCGTCCTGCGACTTGACGACGACCGAGTCCTTGGCGAACGACACGACGCTGAAGTCCTCCGGCGCCCGGAACGCCACCGCCGCAGCGGCGACAGCGTTCGTCGCCAGCGGCTTGCCGCCCATCGAGCCGCTGCGATCGACGAGCAGGCAGACGGCCGTGCGCGGCTGGACCCACCGCCGGACGCGCAGCCGCTCGGGGTCGATCGCGGCCTGGGCGGCGCGCGCCTCGACGATCGCCTCCGTGCTGGCGTCGATGTCGAGGTCACCGGCGTCCGGCTCGTACGGGGCGGCAGCGATGCGCCCACTTCCCCGCGGCCGCGCCGGTCCTCGACGGGCGACGTCGAGCACCAGCCGGCCGGCCAAGCGCCTGGCCAGCTCGCGCAGCCCGGTATCGGTCGCCCGCGTCATGTCGGCGAGGAGGGCCATCGCCTCGTCGGCGTCCTCGGCCATCGCCTCGTCGAACGCCGCCTCGTCGAGCTGGCCGACGGCCGGCGACACCTCGTCGAAGCGCGGCCGCCGCGACAGCGCCCGCCGGGAGACCGTCGAGCGCCGGGCGTCGTCGATGGCCGCAGCTGCCTGCGGTCCCTCCTTCAGGAAGGGGAGGCCCCCATCGGGGCCGGGGCTTTTCCCGTCGAGCCGCTCTCGTCCGGGTCGGGCGGGTGGGTGACTCCGAAGATCTCGGCCCACAGCTCGGTGATGATCTCCTCCGACGTCCGCAGGCACCCTTCGCGCAGGCGAACCCGGCCGGACAGCGCCACGAGCACGGCATCGAGCCCGACGGACGGCGTCGACACCGGCTGCTCGCGGAGCGTCGCCAGCGAGCGCACCACCGCGGTGGCGTCGAGCGCGCCGCGCACCGACGAACCGACCCGTAGATCCGGATGGGTGCGGGTGCGTCGCACCAGCTCGACGATCCGCTCGACCCATGCCGGGTCGGCCCCGTCGACGGTGCGGGAGACGATCGCCGCTTCCTCGCCGGCGCTCTGGTAGGTCACGCTGAGCCGGCACACGCGGTCGTACACGGCGCTGGAGATGCGCGCCGTCCCGACGGCGTCGAACGGGTTCATCGCCGCGACGAGGCGGAACCCGGGGTCGGCGACGACCCGCCCGAGCCGCGGGACGTGCAGCTCGCGCTCGCTCATCACCGTGATCAGCACGTTGAGGGTCTCCTCCGGCACCCGGTTGAGCTCCTCGACGTACAGCAGCGAGCCATCGCGCATCGCCGAGACCAGGGCGCCGTCGACGAAGACGTCGGGGTCGTAGCCCTCGGCGAGGACGCGGGCCGGGTCGAAATGACCGACCAGGCGGGCCGGCGTCAACTCGGCGTTGCCCTCGACGAACTCGAAGCCGACCCCGAGCTCGTCGGCGACGGCGCGCAGCAGCGTCGACTTCCCGGTGCCCGGCGGGCCCTCGATGAGCACGTGCCGCCCGGCGTCGAGCGCGGCCAGCACGAGCTCGAGCTCCCGCTGCCGACCGACCAGCCGGCCGCTCAGCCGGGCGAGGAGCGAACCGGCGTCCGCCACGCCGACGACCTTCCGTTCACCGCGGGCCCATGGCGCCACGGGTCGCGCCTCAGTCATAGACCATCACGCCGCGGATGTTGTTCCCGGCGCGCATGTCCTCGTAGCCGTCGTTGACACCGTCGAGGTCGTAGGTCTTGGTCACCAGGCCGTCGAGGTCGAGCTGGCCCTCACGCCACAGCTCGAGCAGCTTGGGGATGTCGGCGCGGGGGTTGGCCGAGCCGAACAGCGAGCCGACGACCTGCTTCTCCATCAGCGTCAGGTCGAGCAGGCTGACGGTGGCCGACATCTCCAGCGCCGGGTGGATGTTCGTGACGACCACCCGTCCCCGCTTGGCCGTGATGGCCAGGGCGCTGGCGAGCAGTTCGCCCGAGCCGACGCCCATCGTCATGATCGTCTTCGTCGCCAGACGGCCGTACGTGGCCTCGGTGATCGCCGGCAGGGCGTCCTCCAGCGACGCCGCCGTGTGCGTGGCGCCGAACTCCATGGCCTTCTCGCGCTTGTTCTCCAGCGGATCGATGGCCCAGATCTGCTTGGCGCCGGCGAGCCGGGCGCCCTGGATGGCGTTGGCGCCGATGCCGCCGATCCCGACGACGGCGACGACGTCGCCGGGCGCGACCTCGGCGGCGTAGACGCTGGAGCCCCAGCCCGTCACGACGCCGCACCCCAGCAGACACGCCCGATCCAGCGGGATGTCGTTGTCGATCTTGATGCAGCTGGCCTCGTTGACGACGGTGTGGTGGGAGAACGTCCCCAACAGGCACATCAGGCCGAGGTCCTGGCCCTGGGCGTGGTGGCGGGCCTGGCCGTCGGTGATCTGGCGCCCCTCGCCCATCAGGGCACCGAGGTCGCAGAGGTTCTGGTGACCGGTGGAGCACGACGCGCAGCGCCCGCACGACGGAATGAACCCGAACACGACGTGGTCGCCAGGCGCCAGCCAGCTGACGTTCTCCCCGACCTCCTCCACGACGCCGGCCCCCTCGTGCCCGCCGATGATCGGCAGCTCGAACGGCAGGTCACCGGTGACGAGGTGCTCGTCGGAGTGGCACAGCCCGGAGGCGGCCAGCTTGACCAGCACCTCGCCCGGCTTGGGCGGATCGAGCTCGATCTCCTCGACGCTCCAGGGCTTGTTGGTCTCCCAGAGGATGGCGGCCTTGGTCTTCACGTGATCTCCCGAACGTCGCGAACTGTGACTGGCAACGAATGTACCCAGGTCCGCTCAGCGGGGAGGGGTCGGCGGGACGACGGCGTCGATGAGCTCCGACCAGTCGATGTCCTCGGTCGAACCGCCGGCCGCGCGCACCTCGGCGCGCCGGGCCGCGAGGTCTGCGGCGAGCTCGACGACCTCCTCGGTCAGCAGCGCGCCGGCCCGATCGCGCAGGCGGCGGGCCAGCGCCGGGCTGGCGCCGTCCGTGCTGACGGCGATCGAGACCGGGCCGTGGCGGGCGATGGCGGGGAGGATGAACGTGCAGTCCGCCGGCTGGTCGGCGGCATTGACCCAGATCCCGGCTGCCGTGGCGTCGGCGGCCACGCGGGCATCGACGGCGGCGTCGCCGGTGGCCGTGACGACGAGCCGGACGCCGTCGAGGTCAGCCGGCTCGTACGGGCGACGTCGCAGCTCGGCGACGGTGGCTTGGTCGAGCTCGTCGGCGACGTCCGGGGCCACGACGCGCACCACCGCGCCGGCAGCGACGAGACCGGCGACCTTGCGGGCGGCGATCGGGCCGGCACCGACGACGAGCACGGCGACCCCGGTCAGGTCGAGGGTCACGGGGTAGCCGAACCTGGTCATGAACAAATTGTCCATAAAGTTGATAAACCAACTCGGGATTTGATTGACTGGTGGAGGTGTTCGAGGACGCTCATCCCCTGGAGATCCTCCGTTGGGCGGGAGAGGAGTTCGGTGACGGCCTGGTCGTGACGGCCAGTTTCGGCGACGCGGTGCTCGTCCACCTGGTCAGCCAGGCGATCCCCGACGCCGACGTCGTGCTCCTCGACACGGGGTACCTCTTCGCCGAGACCGCATGGTACGCCGAGCACCTGCGCCAGGAGTACGGCCTCAACTTGCGCACTTTGCACCCCCGCGAGGACGCTGTCCCCGACCAGTGGATGACCGACACCGACGCCTGCTGCCAGGCCCGCAAGGTCGAGCCGATGCAGCGAGCGCTCGCCGGCAAGACGGCGTGGGTCAGCGGGCTGCGCCGGGCGGACTCGCCCAGCCGGGCCACCACGCCCGTCGTCCACGTCGACCTGCTGCGCCAGGTCACCAAGATCAACCCCATGGCCACGTGGACCGACGAGGACGTCGAGCACTACAAGGCGATGGAGCTGCTCCCGGAGCACCCGCTCGCCGACCGGGCCTACGCCTCGATCGGCTGCTGGCCGTGCACCCGGCCGGTGTCGCCTGGCGAGGATCCCCGCGCCGGCCGCTGGGCCGGTAGCGACAAGACCGAGTGCGGCCTGCACGTGGCCGCCCCTGTCGGCGGGCAGTAGTCGCGCCATGTCCGTCGAGGAGATCAAGCGGGCCAGCGGCTTCCTCCGGGGCACCCTGCCGGAGGAGCTCGCCGACACCACCGACGCATTCGGCCACGACAACCAGGTCGTGCTGAAGTTCCACGGCATCTACCAGCAGGACGATCGCGACGTCCGTCGTGAGCGGGCGTCGCAGAAGCTGCCCCTCGACTACTCGTGCATGGTCCGGGCGTCCGTTCCGGGCGGCCAGCTGAGCGGCGAGCAGTGGCTGGCGCTCGACCGGGTCGCCGATCTCGCCGACGGCACGATGCGCCTGACGACCCGCCAAGGCGTGCAGTTCCACGTCGTGCACAAGGGCGAGCTGCGCGAACTGGTCGGGGGGATCAACCGGGCGCTCCTCACGACGATCGCCGCCTGTGGCGACGTCGTGCGCAACATCATGGGCTCGCCGTGGCCCGACGAGCGCCAGGAGGTCATCGAGCCACTGGTCGCCGCCCTCGTCGCCCGGTTCCGCCCGCAGACGGCCTCGTACTGGGAGGTGTGGGTCGACGGTGAGAAGGCCGTCACCGCCCAGCCGGCGCCACTGCCGTACCGCGGGCCGAAGGGTCGCAAGCGGTCGGTCGAGCCGATCTACGGCGACGTCTACCTCCCCCGCAAGTTCAAGATCGGTGTCGCCTGGCCCGGCGACAACAGCGTCGACGTGCACGCCAACGATGTCGGCATCGTGCCGACGCTGAGCGGCGGCCTGACCGGCGACGTCACCGGCTACAACGTCTACGTCGGCGGCGGCCTGGGCATGAGCCACGCCCGGGAGGACGACACCTACCCGCTGCTGGCGCAGCCGCTCGGTTGGGTCACCCCTGATCGGGTCGTCGACGTCGTCGAGGCCGTGGTCACGACGCAGCGCGATCACGGCAACCGCGAGGACCGCCACCGGGCCCGCCTCAAGTACCTCGTCGAGACCCGGGGCATCGAATGGATCCGCGCCGAGGTCGGACGCCGGGTCGGGTTCCCGCTGGACGCCCCGGCGGACCTGCCGTCGTGGACGCCCGAGGAGTACCACGGCACCCGCGACGGCGTCGTCGGGCTGCCCGTGGCGTCCGGCAAGGTCGCCGACCGTGACGGCGTCTACCTGCGCACGGCGCTGCGCGAGCTGACGGCCGACGGCACGGTGACGAAGCTGCGCATCACGGCCCGCCAGGACCTTCTGCTGTACGGGATCGCCCCCGAGCGCGTCGGCGAGGTCGAGGACCGCCTGCGCGAGCCACGGCGTGCCGCTGGCCGGTGACGTCAGCGCCCTGCGCCGGCTGTCGATCGCCTGCCCCGCCCTGCCCACCTGCGGGCAGGCCCTCGGCGAGGCCGAGCGGGTCCTTCCTGACCTGGTGACCGAGCTGGAGAAGGTGCTGGCCGACACGGGCAACGGTGATGCCCCGATCCGCCTCAACATGACGGGCTGCCCGAACGGGTGCGCCCGCCCGTACAACGCCGAGATCGGCATCGTCGGGCGAACCAAGAAGACCTACGACCTCTACGTCGGCGGAGCGCCCACCGGCGACCGCCTCGGCGAGCGCATCCGCGCCGACGTGCCCCTCGACCAGATCCCGACCGTGCTGGCGCCGGTGTTCGCCCGCTACGCCCACTCGGGTGGCGCGTCCGGCACCTCGTTCGGCGAGTGGTCGCACGGTGTCGGCGCGGCGACGATCGCCACGTGGTTGCCCGAACCAGTCGTCCGCCGGCGCACCGCCCGCCCCGCCCCCGCCGACGACGCGTCGTGACCCGGTCATGATCGCCGTCTCGCTCGTCGGCGCCGGACCAGGCGACCCCGACCTGCTGACCGTCAAGGCCGCCCGCCTGCTCGCCGAGGCCGATGTGGTCGTGCACGACGCGTTGGTCGGCGACGGGGTGCTGGCGTTGATCGCCCCGACCGCCGAGCTGATCGACGTCGGCAAGCGACCCGGGCGTCCCGTCCCGCAGGAGCTGATCTCGACGCTGCTCGTCCAGCTGGCCCGTGAGGGGCGCCGGGTCGTCCGCCTCAAGGGCGGCGACCCGTACGTGTTCGGTCGTGGCGGCGAGGAGGCCCAGGCGCTGCTCGACGCGGGGGTGCCGTTCGAGGTCGTACCGGGCGTCACGTCTGCCGTCGGCGCGCCCAGCGCGGCCGGCGTGCCGGTCACCCACCGCGGCGTGGCCGCGGCGTTCACCGTGGTCACGGGCCACCGCCGCGCCGGCGAGCCCGACGTCGACTGGCGCTCGCTGGCCAAGGTCGGCGGCACGGTCGTCGTGCTGATGGGCGTGTCCCAGCGCGCCGTGATCGCCGCCGAGCTGATCGCCGGCGGCCTCGATCCAGCGACGCCGGTCGCCGCCGTCATGTCGGCGACGACCGCCGAGGAGGTCGCCACCCGCTGCCGCCTGGACGAGCTGGCGACGGTCCCCGTCGAGGCCCCGGCGGTGCTCGTGATCGGCCCGGTCGCCGCCCTCGACCTCCGCCCGATCGTTTCTGACGCTCGTCGCTCCCGCTGAGCGGGACCAGGTTTCCGGAGAACCAGGACCGACCGGCTGGTCAGGGCCCCGGCGGGCGGGCCAGACCGCGGTAGCGCAGTGGGCGCTCCTGGAGCTCCTCCAACAGGTGGGCGGCGAAGCCGGCGATGCGGGCGACGGCGAACAGCGGCACATCGCTCGGCAAGCCGCCGACGAACGCCAGCGCGGCGATCCCGAAGTCGGCGTTCGGGCGCCGCGTGAACCGCACGCCGGCCTCGCCGAGCAGCTCGTCGACGACCGGACGTCGATGCTGCGGATCGGGCAACCCGGCGACGACCTCCAGCAGTGGCGCCACCCGCGGGTCGTCGCCCTTGTAGATCATGTGGCCGAACCCGGGCAGGCGCTGACGGTCCTGCAGCCGGCGCGTGACGGTGGCCGCCGCCCCGAGGCGCTCGCTCTCCACCAGGAGCTCGTAGGCCTCACGGGCGACGCCGCCGTGGAGCCGTCCCTGCATCGTGGCGAGGCCCGCGGTGAACGCCGCGTACGGGCCGGCCCACGTCGAGCCGGCGACGCGCACGGCCAACGTGCTCGTGGCCAGCTCGTGATCGGCCAGCAGCACGAGCGCCCGATCGATCGCCGGCCCCATGACCGCGACGGCGTCCGGTCGCCACACGGCGGCGAGGCGATCGGCGAGCCCGCCGGACATCGCCCGGTCGTCGTCGCCGAGGACGGCCGGCACGACCCCGAGGAGCCGGCGCGCCGCGGCCGGTGGATCGTCGCCGGGGTGGTGCACGCCGAGGGCGGTGCTCACGGCGGCGACGGCGGGCACGCCGATCGGCCCGCCGACGGCCCGCGCCACCCGTCGGGCACGGCGGACGTCGACGGCCAGCGGCGCCGGCCACCTCGCCTCGCCCGGCAGCGTGCCGGACCACAGCAGCTCGGCGACCTGCTCGAACGTCGCCGTGCGTGCCAGGTCGCCGACGTCGTGGCCGCGGTACCGGGCGCCGCGCTCGTCGAGAGCGGTCACGCCCGTCACGATCTGCACGTCGAGCGACGGGCGGGGCAGGCTCTCCCGGCGCCGGACCCGTTCGGCCAGGGTGTCGATGTCGTCGACGGCGTACAGCGACGTGCGACCGTCGACCGCCACCCGCCGGGCGATCAAACCCCTGCTGACGTAGGCGTACAGCGTCGCCTTCTGCACGCCGAGCAGGCGAGCCGCCTCGGTCGCGCCGACGAACCGGGTCATGGTTGCAGGGTAGTGCATCGATCAATGTTGATTTGATCAATGTTGATTGTGAGTCCATCGATCCCGACGATGGACTCATGACTGCACTGATCGACGTACCTCCCGGCCTGAACGGCGTCGCTGTCACCGAGACCGCCATCGGCGATGTCGACGGTGAGGCCGGCTTCTACCACTACCGCGGCCACGACGCGACGGTGCTCGCCCGCCATCACAGCTTCGAGGAGGCGTGGCACCTGGTGGCCGTCGGCCACCTGCCCGACGCCGCCGAGCTGGCCGGGTTCCGAGCCGCCGTCGCCGCGGAGCGGCGGCTCCCGGCATCCCTGCTGCCCGTGCTCGAGCCCCTGGCGCGGGCGACCGGGGCAACCCTCGGACGCGTCCGGGCGGCGATCTCCATCGCCGCCGACGAGCTCGGCCTGCGCCCGCTCATCGACATCGCTCCCGACGAGCGGGCAGCACAGGGTCGCCGGGTCGCCGCCGTGATGCCGACGATCGTCGCCGCGCTGCACCGGGCCAGCCTCGGGCTGGAGCCGGTCGACGCCGCGGGCGGCGCGGAGCTCGGTCACGCCGCTGACTACCTCCGGCTGGTCACCGGCGAGGCGCCGACCCCGGCCGCGGCGCGGGCGCTCGAGCAGTACCTCATGCTGACCATCGATCACGGCTTCAACGCCTCGACGTTCACCGCCCGGGTCGTCGCCTCGACGGGCGCCGACCTTGCCGACGTCGTCGGTGCCGCCCTCGGTGCGCTCGCCGGGCCGTTGCACGGCGGCGCGCCGGGCCGGGCCCTCGACGCCCTCGACGCCATCGGCGACCCGGCGCGCACCGAGACCTGGGTGGAGGCGGAGATGGCCGCAGGGCGGCGGATCATGGGCTTCGGCCATCCCGTGTACCGCGCCCGCGACCCGCGATCGGCCCTGTTGCGGGAGATCGCCACCGGCTTCGGTGCCGGGTCCGACGGCCTCGTCGCCCAGGCCGTGGAGGTCGAGGCGCGCGTCCTCGCCACACTGGCCCGGCTCAAGCCGGACCGGCAGTTGCCGAGCAACGTGGAGTTCTTCGCCGGCGTGGTGATGGCGTCGTCGGGCCTGCCGCGCTCGCTGTTCACGCCGACGTTCGCCGTCAGCCGCACGGTGGGCTGGACCGCGCACGCCGTCGAGCAGGCCGCCCAGGGCAAGCTGATCCGCCCCAGCTCCCGCTACGTCGGCCCACCGCTCTCGTAGCCGTGCTCCAATCGTTGGCGCGTGTGGGGGGTGCCCGAGGGGGGCGGGTCCTCCCGGCCCCCTCGGTTCTGGTCGGATCCGGCTTTGCCGGTCCGACCAGGGCGTCCCTTGGTGCGGCCGTAGGCCGCTCGACAGAACTCGACCGAACGAAGTGAGGTCGAAGCCCCTACGGCGCGATGGGTCGGTGGTGGCCGACGCTGGGCGACTGCAGCAGCAGGCGCTGGCGATCGGTGCACACGGACAGGAGGTCCGGCGGCCAGCCGGCCTGGGACCACGCCGAGTTGCCGGGCGAGTACTTGTAGACGAGGGTGCGCCGCTCCTCTCGCGACTGCCACGGCAGCGTGCCGTGGGTCAACGCCTCGCTGAACACGATGACGTCGCCGGCGGCGAGCGGCACCTGGACGGCGAGGTCGCGGTCGAACGTCGGCGGCAGGGCGAACCCCGTCTTGTGGCTGCCGGGGATGCACACGAACCCGCCTGCGCCCGGGGGATGGTCGACGAGCGCCCACTGCGCTGCCACGAGCCCGGTGCGGATCCGCCCGCCGTCGACGAGGTAGTACTCGGCGGCGTCGAACGGTGTCCCGCCGCCGTGCAGCCCGAGGCCGCTCGTGCCCGGCGACATGACGATCCCGTAGGCGTGGTCGAGGCGGACGTTGGGACCACACGTCTCGCGGACGATCTCCAGCACGGCAGCGTGATCGATGAGGTCGCGGAAGCGCCGAGCGATCGGGAGGTGGTCGTTGAAGCGCTGGCTGCCGAGCTCCGGCCCCGGCCGGGGCAGGTCGAGCACGTCGATGGCGGCGTGCAAGGCGGCCACGTCGCCGGCGCCGAGGACGTTGCGGCGCACGAGGAAGCCGTGGAGGTCGAACCGGTACCGTTCCGCCTCGCTCATCGGCCCGATCGCCATGGCCAGCACGCTACGTGGCGCCCGCCGGCGCCGCCCGGTGTCAGGCGATCGCCGGCGTCCGGGTGGCCGACGTGGTGACGAACGCCAGCTCCTGCACGGCGCGGGTCATGGCGACGTACAGCAGGCGGGCCCCGCGGGGCGTGCCGTCGAGGATCTCGTCGGGCTCGACGACGACCACGCCGTCGAACTCGAGTCCCTTGACCTGCTCCGGCCCGAACAGCGGTACCTCGCCGTGGTGCAACTGGTGCAGGTGGTCCACGGCGTGCAGCCCCGCGTCGTCGAGCGCGGCTGCGATCATCTCGTGGCGGTCGAGCGGGGCGACGATGCCGGTCAGCCGGTGACGGTGCTTCAGGGCTGCGGCCGCTGCGGCCACGCGACCCGGGAGCTCCGGCGGCGACGTGTGGATCCAGCTCGGGGCGTGACCCTCGACGCGCACGCTGCGGCTGGCGCTGGCGTCGACGCCGGTCAGTGGGAGGAGG
Organism: uncultured Acidimicrobiia bacterium; assembly: GCA_963776995.1. Taxonomy (GTDB): domain Bacteria; phylum Actinomycetota; class Acidimicrobiia; order Acidimicrobiales; family Ilumatobacteraceae; genus JALZMG01. The sequence goes on along the minus strand of CAVZPA010000013.1, from coordinate 371,078 downwards.
CGGTTGGCGACGGTCAGGATCGGCTCGGGAACCCGATAGCCGATCGTCAGCTCGGCGACCTCGCCCAGCGCCTTCGCGCCCACCGCGAGATAGGCGAAGACGTCGGCCCAGCGTTCCTGGCCGGCCGGCGTCGTCGACTGGGCGACGTCGCCGACGAGCGTCATCGAGGTCGCCGGGCTGCGGCGGCCGATGACCCGCAGGGCGACGGCCGAGTGGTCCTGGGCCTCGTCGACGACGACGTGGCCGTAGACGAGCGGCGGACCGTTGAGGATCGAGTTGGCCTCGTCGACGAGCAGTTGGTCGGCCGCCGTCCACGACCGGCGCCGGCCACGGGGCCCCGGCAGCAGCCGGTCGACGAGCTTGATCGGCTGCTGGGTCGGCCACGCCGCGTCGAGCGCCTTGCGCAGCGCGCCGGCGTCCGGCCAGGTGTCGTCCCGATCGGTGCGTCGGCGCAACTCCTGCTGGGCGATGGCCCGCAGCCGCTGGCGGCGTTGGTTGAACGGGATCACCCCGTCGGCGGCCCGGTCGAGCCACTCCGCCATCTCGTCGCGGGTGAACACGATGCGCCGGACCCCGATCGGCACGACGACGTCGCCTGCGGGCGGCGTCACGCCGAGCATGGCGGCGAGCTGCAGCTCGTCGAGCATGCCGACGTCGCCCTTGGCGCGCGCCGTCGCCGGGTCGTCGACGCCGCTGATCTCGACCTTCGGCACGCACAGGTCGAGCACGGTGCACTGGCGCACACTGCGCTCGCCGAGCGACGGGAGGACGTTGCCGACGTAGTCGAGGAACGCCCGGTTGGGACCGATGACGAGGACGCCGTCGCGGGCGAGGCGCCGCCGGTGTTCGAACAGGAGGTAGGCGGCGCGGTGCAGGGCGACCGCCGTCTTGCCGGTGCCCGGGCCGCCCTGCACGACGAGCACCTGGTCGATCGGCGCCCGGATCACGAGGTCCTGCTCGGCCTGGATGGTGGCCACGATCTCGCGCATCGCGCCGGTGCGTTCGGCGCTGATCTCGGCGAGGACGGGGTCGGGGATGCCGCCGGCGACGTCGGCGGCGTCGGGATCGTCCAGGTGTTCGTCGAGGTAGGCGGTCAGGTCGCCCTCGTCGAAGGTGAAGCGACGCCGGAGATCGACCCCGAGCGGGTCGGCGGCGGTGGCGCGGTAGAACGGCGCGGCGATCGGCGCTCGCCAGTCGACGACGACGGGATCGTGCTGGTCGTCCTCGATGTGCCGTCGCCCGATGTACCAGTGCTCGTCGCGGCCGCCGTCGCTCGTGTCGATGCGCCCGAAGAACTCGCCGGCACCCGGCGCCCGAAGGTCCTCCAACGCCTCCTCGACGGTGACCTCGACGTACTCGGCCGTGAACTCGTCGGCGGCGCTCTGCGGATCGACCCGCTCGAGGCGCTCGATCATCCGGTTCCGGGACGCGCGCGAGAACGCCAGCCGCTCGCGCTCGCGCGCCAGCTCGGGAAAGGCGTCGACGGTCCCCACGGGGCAGGCGACGATAGCGACCCAGGGCCGCCCGTCGAAGGAGATTTCCGGCTCAGAACCCGACCAGCACCCCGTGGTCGAGGCGCAGGACCTGGTCGGCGCGCTCGAAGGCGACGGCACGGTGGGACACGGCGAGGACGGTGAGGCCGGCCTCGGCGAGGTTCGCCCACAGCTGCAGCTCGGTCTCCACGTCGACGGCGCTCGACAGGTCGTCGAGCACGACGAGCTCGGGAGCGTGGACCAGGGCCCTGGCCGTCGCCAGCCGCTGGCGCTGCCCGCCCGACAGGCGCAGCCCCCGTGGGCCGATCAACGTGTCGACGCCCGCCGGCAGCGCGGCCACGTCGTCGACCACCGCGGCGAGCGTCAGGGCCCGCGCCAGGTCGTCCGCCGGGACGGGGCCGAGCCCGACGTTGTCGCGCACCGAGTCCGACACCAGCTGGGGCACCTGCGGAAGGAAGGCCGCGTTCGGCGGGACGAGGAAGGCCGCCCGGTCGCCGAGGACTTCGCCGTTCCACCGCACCTCGCCGACGACGTCGGCCCGCCACGCCAGCCCGAGGATCGCTCGGAGCAGTGTGCTCTTCCCGGAGCCGACCGGTCCGGTCAGCACGACGAAGCTGCCGCGGTCGATGGTCAAGGAGATGTCGTGGACGCCGGCGCCACCCGGGTAGCGCGCCGCGAACCCGCGCACCTCGAGGCGCTGCAGGGGGACGCGGTCCGGACGTTCCTCCGGCGGTCGGGCGCCACGCTGGCGGCGCTCGATCGGCAGGGCCCGTGGCCGCACCGTGTTGGCCGCCTCGCGGCCGGCGACGAGCTGGCGCATGCGATCGATGGCGATCGTCGCCTGCTTGCGCCGGGCCAGCACCCGCCCGACCATCCGCGGCAGGAAGCTGAGCCAGCCGAGGTAGGCGACGAACAGGGCCAGTGTGCCGATCTCGAACTCGCCAGACGCCAGGGCGCCGGCGCTGACGAGCAGCACGAGCCCGAGCCCGACGTCGGCCGAGCCCTGGCTGAAGGCCATCACGCCCTCGTCGAGGACGCGGTCGCGGACCGCGGTGTGCCGGCGGGCGTCGACGAGACCCTGCAGCCGGGTGAGCATGTTGTCGGTGGCGTTGTTGACCTTGACCGTCGTCGCCGCGGCCATCAGATCGCCGACCAGCCCCGTGACGGCCGCCGTGGCCTCCCGATCGGCTGAACGGTAGGCCTTGATCCGGCCGTCCAGGGCGCGCGTCGTCAGCACGACGCCGGCCAGCGGCACGAGCAGCACGATGGCGGCCGTCGCGTCGGCCGACCCGAGCAGGAACCCGGCGACGACGGTGAACACGAGCCCGCCGGAGACGTCGACCATCCCGTCGACGAGCATGGCGACGTCCTCGGTGTCGTCGCGGAAGTGGGTCAGCGCTTCGCCGGCCGAGCCGACCGGCTGCCCGGCCTCCGGGCCGCCGCTGGCCACCTGGGCCGTCAACAGGTTGGCGCGCAGCAGCGTCTGCATGTGGGTCCACGCCTTGGTCCACGTGATCGCGCCGTAGTGGACCGACGCCATCCGCACGGTCTCGGCCACGGCCACGGCGAGCGCCCACCGGTACACGGCCGACTCCTCGCCGTTGGCCAGGGCGTCGAAGCCGCGGCTCAGCAGGTACCCGGTCACGGCCGGCATGCTGAAGAACACGACGAACGCGGCCCAGCCGAGCCAGAACGAGCGCGGCTCGTGCTGGCTGACGCGCCAGGCGACGCGCCACAGCCCGAGCTGCGGCGGGTCGGCGGTGATCGTCGCTGTCACGACGCCACTTCCAATGCCAGCTCGAGCAGGTAGCGGTAGCGGCTGCCGCCCTGGGCGGCGAGGATCGCCCGGTCGTCGTGCTCGACGATGCGCCCGTGGTCGAACACGATCACCTCGTCGACCATCCGCAGCGTCGACAGCTTGTGGGCGATGATCAGCGTCGTTCGACCCTGCAGCAGGTCGGCGACGGCCGCTTCGAGGCGCTGCTCGGTCACCGGGTCGATGCGCGCCGTGGCCTCGTCGAGCACGACCAGGTCCGGCTGGCGCAACCACACCCGGGCGAGCGCCAGCAGCTGGGCCTCACCGGCCGACAACCCGGTGCCGCCGCCCCCGAGGGTGCGGTGGATGCCGGAGGCGACGAGGGCGCCGAGACCGACGTGCCGCAGAGCCTCCTCGACCGCGGCGTCGGACGGCACCGGGTCGAACAGCGTGACGTTGTCGCGGATCGTCCCCTCGAACAGCTCGACCTCCTGGGGCACGAGGGCGACGCGGCGCCGGAGCTCGTCGAACGGGATGTCGCTGATCGGCACGCCACCGAGCGAGACGGTCCCTTCGGTCGCCTCCACCAGGCGCAGCAGGAGACGGGAGAACGTCGTCTTGCCGCTGCCGGTGCGGCCGACGACACCCACCGACCGCCCCGGCGCGATGTCGACGTCCAGGTCGTGGAGGATCTGCTCGTCGGTGCCGTCGGCGGCCCCGTCGTCGTCGAGGGCTTCGAGGCGGTCACCGTCGGTGTAGGTGAAGGACACGCCGCGGCAGCTGACGCCCAGCGCGCCGGCAGGTGGTGAGGTCGTGCCGGCGTCGACGATCGAGGGTCGCACGGCGAGGAGGTCGATCACCCGGACCATCGCCCCGTTGGCCTTCTGCACGGTCTCCAGCTCGTGGACGAGGTCCTCCAGTGGCCGCGACATCAGCAGCACGTACTGGAACAGGAGGAACGCCGTGCCGAGCGTGATGGCGCCGTTGGCGACGAGCACGGCGCTGACCACGAGGCTGAGCACGGAGCCGGCGGTGACGGCGCCCTGCACCGCCCACCACAGCCGGATGAACGCCCGCTGGCGGCGGATCGAGCTGTTCAGCATCCCCGAGCTGTCCTCGACGAAGCGCCACATGGCGTGCATGCCGGCACCGTTGGCTCGCAGGTCCTCGGCCGCGGTGAGGCGTTCCTCGATGCCGCCGTAGAGGCGGGCGTAGGCGCCCATCTCGTCGGAGGCCTCCTGCACGGCGCGATGGCGCATCCGCACGAGCACGGCGACGGCCACGCCGAGGTAGACGGTCATGCCGAGGCCGAGGCGCCAGTCGAGCACGGTCAGCACGATCAGCATGCCGGCGACGAGGAGGATGCCCCCGACGGCACGCGGGACGACGCGGCCGAGGAAGTCGGACACCGATGTGACGTCGCCGTCGACGCGTTGGATCAGCTCGCCTGGCGTGTGGCGGCGGTGGAACTCGTGGTCGAGCCCGAGCACGTGGCGGGTGATGCGCAGGCGGAGCTCGTTCGTCGTGCGCCACGCCGTGACCGTGGCGAACCCGGTGACGACGACGGCGATGACCTGCGTGGCCACGGCGATGGCGAGGAACGCCAGTGCCAGGCGCACGAACTCGGCGGTGCTGGCCCCCTCCGTCGCCTTGTCCACGATGGCGCGCACGACGAGCGGGCCGGCGAGCGACAGCGCCGAGCTGCCCGCGAGGAGCGCGCCGAGAACGGCCCAACGACGCGCGTTGGGCCGCAGGAGGGCGAGCAGGGCGCGCCCGCGCGACGGGGATTCGACCGGCACCCGGCCAGTCTCCCGCCGCGTCCTCGCTCCCGGAGGGTGGGTTTCGTTTCGTCAGCGGCGCACTGCGGCCGCTGGCGACCGGGTCGGTGCTCAGCAGTACGCTCGGCCCCCATGGAACAGGAAACCTCGACCGCCACCCTCGTTCCCACCGATGACGCCGACGAGGCGCTCGTCGAGGAGGAGCTCCTCGTCGAGGAGATCTCGATCGACGGGATGTGCGGCGTCTACTGACGCCGTCGCCGCCTCGATGCTCGACCGCCGATTGGCGCTCGATCCTCAGGTCGCCGTGCGGCCGGAGCCGTTCGGCGCGCTCGCCTACCACTACGGCAACCGGCGGCTGATCTTCCTCAAGAATCCGGATGTCGTCCGCCTCGTGCAGGCCCTGGGCGATCATCCGTCTCTGGGCGCCGCGCTGCGGGCGTGTGAGATCGACGAGCGCCGCTGGCCGTCGTTCGTCGACGCCGTCGAATCGCTCCTCGCCTCGGAGGTGATCTGTGAGCCCGCGCTCGCTCGTTGAGCAACTCAAGGGAGGGCTCGACGCCCCGATCTGCCTGACATGGGAGCTGACCTACGCCTGCAACCTGGCATGCGTGCACTGCTTGTCGTCGTCCGGCCGCCGGGACCCCCGGGAGCTGACCACGGCCGAGGCCAAGGCCGTGCTCGACGAGTTGCGGCGACTGCAGGTCTTCTACATCAACCTCGGCGGCGGTGAGCCGATGATCCGCAAGGACTTCTTCGAGCTCGTCACCTACGCCGTGGACCACGACATCGGGGTCAAGTTCTCGACCAACGGCACGTACCTCGACGCCGCGGCCGCCAGGCGCCTGACGGCGATGGACTACATGGACGTCCAGATCAGCCTCGACGGCGTCGACGCTGTCACCAACGATCCGGTGCGCGGCGCCGGTTCCTACGACACGGCGCGCCGGGCGATGGACCACCTCGCGGCGGCCGGGTTCGGGCCGTTCAAGATCTCCGTCGTCGTGACGCGGCACAACGTCGATCAGCTCGACGCGTTCAAGACCCTGGCCGACTCCTACGGGGCCCAGCTGCGCGTCACCCGGCTCCGGCCGTCCGGCCGCGGCGCCGACTCCTGGCACGACCTGCACCCCACGAACGACCAGCAGCTCCAGATCTACCGCTGGCTGCTGGCCCATGGCGAGGACGTCCTGACCGGCGACTCGTTCTTCCACCTCAACGCCCTCGGCGAGCCGCTGCCGGGGCTGAACATGTGCGGGGCTGGGCGGGTCGTGTGCCTGATCGACCCGATCGGCGACGTCTACGCCTGCCCGTTCGTGATCCACGACGAGTTCAGGGCCGGCTCGGTGCGCGATCCGGGCGGGTTCACGGCGATCTGGCGGGAGAGCGAGCTGTTCCTGTCGTTGCGCGAGCCGGCGTCGGCCGGGGCGTGCGCCAGCTGCGGGAGCTACGACGCCTGCCAGGGCGGGTGCATGGCCGCCAAGTTCTTCACCGGGCTGCCGCTCGACGGTCCCGACCCGGAGTGCGTCAAGGGCCACGGCGAGCCCCTGCTCGCCGGTGTCGGCGCCGGTACGGCCCCCCGCCCGGCGATGGACCACTCCCGCCGCCCGCAGCCGGTGACGTTCCTCCGCCGCTGACCCATCCGAGTGTTTCCTGCCGTCGGAGGGTTTCCGGCGGGCCCTCCCCGCAGCAGACACTCGGATCGCAGCTGTCTGTTGGCCGGTGACGTGGCGGACCGCGAGACTCTGCGGCGCCATGCGATTGCTCGAACCGCTCCAGCTCGGACCGCGCACGGCACCGAACCGCATCCTGTTCGGCCCGCACGTCACCAACCTCGGTGACGACGACCGCTGCTTCACCGACCGCCACATCGCCTACTACGAGCGTCGGGCCCGAGGCGGGTGCGGCACGATCGTCCTCGAGGGGGCGAGCGTCCACGAGTCCGACTGGCCCTACGAGCGGGCGCCGCTGGCGGCCCGGGCTGCAGCCGGGTGGTCGGCGATCGCCGCCGCCTGCCGGCCCCATGGTTCGCTCGTCGTCGCCTCGCTCGACCACGCCGGCGGGCAGGGCTCGTCCGCCTACAGCCAAGCGCCGCTGTGGGCCCCGTCGCGCGTGCCGGAGGTGGCGTCGCGCGAGGTCCCCAAGTGGATGGAGGCCGAAGACATCGTCGCCGTCATCGACGGCTTCGTCGCCGCCGCCACGGCTGCCGTCGATGCCGGGTGCGACGGCGTGGAGATCAACGGCGGCCAGCACAGCCTCGTGCGCCAGTTCCTGTCCGGGCTGACCAACCAGCGAGGCGACGAGTGGGGTGCCGACCGCCTGCACTTCGCCCGCACCGTGATCGCCGCCGTGCGAGCCGCGGTGGGCGCCGAGCACGTCGTCGGGCTGCGCCTCTCGTGCGACGAGATCGCCCCGTGGGCGGGCATCACGCCGGAGATGGCCCCACCGATCGCCGCCGATCTCGTCGCCGCCGGCGTCGACTACGTCGTCGTCGTGCGGGGATCGATCTTCTCCGTCGAGCAGACCCGTCCCGACTTCCACCAACCTGCCGGGTTCAACGTCGGCCTGGCCTCGGCCGTCGCCGCCGCCGTCGAGGTGCCCGTCGTGCTGCAGGGCTCCGTCGTCGACGTCGGCCAGGCGGAATGGGCGGTCGGCGGCTACGACGATCCGGCGTCGTGCGCGGCCGTCGAGATGACCCGGGCCCAGATCGCCGATCCGGATCTCGTCGCCAAGCTGCGCGCCGGGCAGCCCGAGCGGATCCGCCCGTGCACCCGGTGCAACCAGACGTGCCAGGTCCGCGACGCCCGGAACCCGATCGTGACGTGCATCGGCGAACCCACCTCGGGGCGGGAGACCGAGGATCCCGACTGGTACGTCCCGGCGCGCACGCCGCGGGACATCGCCGTGGTCGGCGGCGGACCGGCCGGGCTGGAGACGGCCCGCGTCGCGGCGACGCGCGGCCACCGCGTCGTGCTCGTCGAGCGGGCGGCCGAGCTGGGCGGGTTGGCGGCGGTGGCCGGCCCCAACAGGCCGCTCGTCGATTGGCTCGCGGCGGAGGTCGGCCGGCTCGGTGTGGACGTCCGCACCGCCACCGCGGAGGTGCCGGCGTCGACGGCTGTCGTGCAGTGCACGGGTTCGGTCGCCGGCGTCCGCGAGTACGAGGTCGCCCCCGGTGCGGTGGTCATCGACGTCGCCGATCTCCGGCGCGGCGCGGCCACGCTGCCCGCCACCGGCGACGTCGTGGTGTTCGATCCGATCGGCGGTCCGATCGGGGTCGCCCTCGCCGAGGAGCTGGGCGGCCGGGCCGTGCTCGTGACCCAGGACAACATCGCCGGCAACGAGCTGGCCCGCACGGGCGACCTCGCCCCGGCCAACGTCCGCCTCGCCCAGGCCGGTGTGCGCATCGAGCGCCGCGCCCTGCTGCGGAGCGTCACCGCCGACGACGTCACGCTCCGCGACCGCTACACGGGCGTCGACCGGACCATGCCGTGCGCCGCCCTCGTCGACTGCGGCTTCCGCCTGCCCACCGCCGCGCTCGACGGCGCCATCGCCCAGGCCGGTGACTGCGTCGCGCCGCGCACCGTCCACGAGGCGATCCTCGAGGCCCGGCGCGTCGCCGCCGCGCTCTGACGGTTCTCCGGAGTCTCGCTCCCGCCCAGCGGGAGCGAGGAGCGTCAGAAACGGTCCCGGAGGGCGAGGCGGGCGGCGTGCAGGCCGCCCATGCCGTGCACGCCGCCGCCGGGTGGGGTCGAGGCCGAGCACAGGTAGACGCCGGCGACCGGTGTGCGCCACGGGCGCAGGGACAGCACGGGGCGGGCGAAGAACTGCCGCCAGTCGTTGGCTCCGCCGCTGATGTCGCCGCCGTGCTCGTTGGGGTTGTGGGCCTCGAAGTCGGCCGCCGTCATCGTGTGGCGGGCGATGACGACGTCGCGGAACCCCGGCGCGAAGCGCTCGATCTGCGCCTCGATGCGCCCCGTCATGTCGACCGTCGACCCGCACGGCACGTGGCAGTACGCCCACAGCGTGTGCCGGCCGGCTGGCGCCCGCGTCGGGTCGAACAGCGACGGCTGGGCGACGAGGACGAACGGCGCCGCCGGGTGCTCGCCGCGGCCGACCGCCGCCTCGGCGGCGGCGATCTCGGCCAGCGTGCCGCCGACGTGCACCGTGCCCGCGCCGGCGACCACCGGATCGGACCACGGGACGGGCGCGGACAACGCGTAGTCGACCTTGCAGACCCCCGGTCCGTGGCGGAACCGCGACCAGCGGCGCCGGGCGCGGTCGGGGAACCGGTCGCCGGCCATCGCCACGAGCTGGCGGGGTGAGACGTCGGCGATGACGACCTTGGCCGGCGGCAGCGCGGCGAGGTCGTCGACGCGGTGGCTGCAGACGACCTCGCCACCGTGGGCGATGAGGTCCCCGACGAGGGCGTCGGTGATCGCCTGGGCGCCGCCGGCGGGGAACGGCCAGCCGACGAGGTGCCCGACGGCGCCGATGGCGACGCCGAACGCCGTCGTCAAGGGGCGGTCGAGCGGCAAGACGGCGTGGGCGGCCAGGCCGGCGAAGAGGGCGGCGCCGGCCTCCGTCCGCAGTCGGGCGCGGGCGACGCTGCGTTGCCGGGCGGATGGCGGTGAGACCGAAGCGAGCCAGGGAGACCGGGTGCCGGGGGATCGACAGCGGCGACAGCAGGTCGTCGACGAACGGCGTTCCAGACCGACGTGAACGGCGCCACCAGCCGGCGCCATGCCGCACCGTCGGCGCCGAGCCCGTCGGCCGTGACGTCGACGGACCGGTGCAGGACGGCCGCTGCGCCGGCCAATGGGTGGGCGAGGGGCACATCCGGGTGGATCCACCGCAGCCCGTGGGCCTCGAGCGGCAGGGAGCGCAGCGCCGGGGAGGCGACGGCGAAGGGATGGATGCCGGAGCAGATGTCGTGGCGGAACCCCGGTTCCGTCAGCTCGGCGGTGCGACATCCGCCTCCCGGTGTGGCCGCCGCCTCCAGGACGAGCACGCGCAGGCCGGCGCGAGCGAGCGTCGTCGCGGCCACCAGCCCGTTGGGACCGGCGCCGATGACGATCGCCTCGTGGTCACCGCCGCCGGGCATCGAGGCACTGTAATCGTGGCGCCGCCGCCGAACATCGGGCCGGTACCGTCATGGCCCGATGGTCCTCCGGCGGAGACTCGCTTCGATCGTGGTCGCCTGCGCGGCCTTGACGGCGTGCGTCGGCGACGACGCCACCTCAACAGACGCCACGACGTCAGGTGGCGCCGCCACCTCGGCCGCGGCGACCACGACGCCGACATCGGCTCCCGCCTCGACCGTGGGCACGACCGCCCCGTCCACCTCCACTCCACCTCCACGTCGACGTCCACGTCGACCACGACCACGGCGCCGCCGGCTCCACCGACGACGACGTTCCCGGTCGTCGAGGCAGCCGCCTACGCCGTCTTCGACATGCGCACGGGGACGTTCCTCGCGTCCAACCAGCCCGACGTGCCCCTGCCGGTCGGCAGCCTGATCAAGCTGCTCACGGCCCAGACGGCGTACGCGGCCGGGCAGCCGACGAAGGTCGTCGTCGCGCCCGACGGGCTCATCGTCGACCCCGAGGAGTCGCGCATCGGCATCTCCCCCGGCCAGGAGCTGCCGCGTGACCTGCTCGTCCGGGCCCTGCTCATCGTCAGTGCCAACGACGCCGCCCGGGCCCTGGCGGTGGACATCGCCGGAGGCGAGCAGCAGTTCGCCGAGCTGATGAACCAGCAGGCGGCGGCCCTCGGCCTGGCCGCCACCCAGGCGGTCAACCCGACCGGTCTCGATGCCGAGGGCCAGCATTCCTCGGCCGGCGACCTGACCCGGCTGGCCGCGTTCCTGATGGGCAACCCGACGTTCCAGCTGACCGTCGAGCGCACCGACGCCATGCTCAACGGCCAGACGTTCCCGTCGACCAACGATCTGCTGTCGAAGTACCCCGGGGCGGACGGCGTGAAGACGGGGCACACGACGCAGGCCGGGTGGTGCATCGTGGCCTCGGCGACGCGCAACGGCCGGCGGATCATCGCCACCGTGCTCGGCGCCCCCACCGAGGAAGCCCGCGACGCCGCGGCGACGAGCCTCCTCGACTGGGGCTTCACCCAGCCCTGAGTACGGTTGGCCGGATGACCGAGCCCATCGCCGAGCGCCCGTTGATGCCGCGACTACGGCGTGGACACACCGGACTGGACGCCGTTGCCATGGTCGTGGGCGGCGGCGAAGCTGCACTCGGGGCGCAACTACTGGGTGGTCACGGCTTCGGCCGATGCCCGCCCCCACGCCCTGCCGGTGTGGGGGGTGTGGAGCGACGACGACCACCAGTTCGCCTGGTCCTGCGGACCGCGGTCGCGCAAGGCCGCCAATGTCGCGGCGAACCCCCAGGTCACGATCGCCGTCGACGACACGGTCGAGTGCCTGTCGGTCGAGGGACGGGCGTCGCGCGTCGACGATCCTGCCCGCCAGGACGTCTGGATCGTGCGCTACCTGGCGAAGTACACGCCGCTGGCCCCGGATCTCAGCGCCGACTTCCTGCGCCAGAACCTGCTCTTCCAGCTCGTGCCCGAACGGGCCCTGGCGGTGATCGAGCGGGAGGAGGAGTTCGCCACCCGAGCGACGCGCTGGCGCTTCGGCCCCGGTTCTCTCGGAGGCTTCGTCGCGCTGAGCGGGATCAGGGAGCGTCAGAAACGGGAGCGTCGGCGCGGCCGGTTAGGTTCCGTCCCATGGGCGCCGACGATCCCCGCCGGGAGCTCCCGCCGGGGATGCAGGAGCAGATCGACCTCCCTCACGCCGGGCTCGTCACGTTCGGGCAGCGCCCCTTCCTCTCCGGCGTCGAGCAGCTGGACGCCTGGCGTCCCGACGTGGCGATCGTCGGAGCGCCGTTCGATGTCTCGACGACCAACCGCCCCGGGGCCCGCTTCGGTCCCCGCGCCATCCGATCGTCCAGCTACGAGCCCGGCACCTACCACCTCGACTTGGGCCTGGAGATCTTCGACTGGCTGGAGGTCGTCGACTTCGGCGACGCCTACTGCCCGCATGGGCAGACCGAGGTGAGCCACGCCAACATCCGCCAGCGCGTCGCCCAAGTCGCCGAGCGGGGCATCGTGCCCGTCGTCCTCGGCGGTGACCACTCGATCACCTGGCCGGCGGCCACCGCCGTCGCCGACGTCCACGGCCACGGGAACGTGGGCATCGTCCACTTCGACGCCCATGCCGACACGGCCGACATCATCGAGGGCAACCTGGCCAGCCACGGAACGCCGATGCGTCGCCTCATCGAGTCGGGCGCCGTTCCCGGAACGCACTTCGTGCAGGTCGGCCTGCGCGGCTACTGGCCCCCGCAGGACACGTTCGAGTGGATGCTCGAACAGGGCATGACGTGGCACACGATGCAGGAGATCTGGGACCGCGGCTTCAAGGCGGTGATGGCTGACGCCGTGGCCGAGGCTCTCGCCGCGGCGTCGAAGCTGTACGTCTCCGTCGACATCGACGTCCTCGATCCAGCCTTCGCGCCGGGCACCGGCACCCCCGAGCCGGGAGGCATCCCGAGCTCCGATCTGTTGCGGATGGTGCGGCAGCTGTGCCACGACCACGACGTGGCCGGTGTCGACGTCGTCGAGGTGTCACCGCCTTACGACGTCAGTGACCTGACCGTCAACGCGGCGCACCGGGTCGTCTTCGAGGCCCTCGCCGGCATGGCCGCCCGGCGCCGCGATGCCGCCGGCGCGGCACCGGGACCGCCCGCCCGATGACCGGCGAGGCGGGCGGCCTGCGCTACGGCGAACCAGCAGGGCGCTGGGTGCTGCTGGCGACGGTGCTCGGGTCGAGCATGGCGTTTCTCGACGGCACGGTCGTCAACCTGGCGCTGCCACGGATCGCCGAGGACCTCGACGCCACGTTCTCCGGCCTGCAGTGGATCCTCAACGGGTACACGCTCGCCCTCGCCGGGCTGATCCTCCTCGGCGGCGCGCTCGGCGACCGCTTCGGCCGGCGGCGCATGTTCGTCCTCGGTGCCGCCGGCTTCACGCTTGCGTCGCTCGCCTGCGCCGTCGCCCCGAGCGTCGGGCTGCTCGTCGCGGCCCGCACGGTGCAGGGCGCGGCGGCGGCGCTGCTGACCCCCGGGAGTCTCGCCATCCTCCAGTCCTCCTTCGACCGGCGCGACCGCGGCCGGGCGATCGGGGCATGGTCGGGACTCGGTGGCGTGGCGACGGCGCTCGGCCCGTTCCTCGGCGGCTGGCTCGTCGACGCCGCGTCGTGGCGGTGGATCTTCCTCATCAACCTGCCGATCGGCGTCGCCGTCATCGCCGTCGCCAGCCGGCATGTTCCCGAGAGCCGCGACCCTGACGCCACGGGCGCCGTGGACTGGCTCGGCGCCGCCCTGGCGGCGATCGGGCTGGCGGCATTGACGTTCGGGTTGAGCGAGGAGCAGTGGCTCCTCGTCGGCGTCGGAGTCGCCGTGCTCGTCGCCTTCGTGGTCCACGAGGGGCGCCACGCGATGCCGCTCGTGCCGCTGGTGCTGTTCCGGTCGCGCACGTTCACCGGCACGAACGTCGTCACCCTCCTGCTGTACGGCGCGCTGGCCGTGATGTTCTTCCTCCTCGGCCTGGTGCTCCAGGGCCCCCTCGGGTACACCCCGCTGCAGGCCGGCGCGGCGACCATGCCGGTGACGCTGGCGATGCTCCTGCTGTCATCCCGAGCCGGTGGCCTCGCCCAGCGCATCGGGCCGCGCCTGCCGATGACGGTCGGCCCGCTGCTCGTCGCCGCGGCGATGCTGCTCCTCACCGGGATCACGCCGGACAGCAGCTACGTCTCCGGCGTCCTCCCCGGCATCGTGGTGTTCGGACTGGGCCTGGCGCTGACGGTGGCGCCGCTCACGGCGACGGCGCTCGGAGCGGTCGACGACCACCACGCCGGCGTCGCCTCGGGCGTCAACACCGCCGTCGCCCGCACCGGGCAGCTGCTCGCCGTCGCCTCGATCCCCCTGATCGCCAGCTTCGCGCCGGGCGAGTCGGTGTCCCCTGACGAGCTCCTCGACGGCTTCGACCAGGTGATGCGCGTCGCCGCGATCACGGTCGTCGGTGCCGCGGCGATCGCCTGGCTGACGGTCCAGCGGCCCGCCGAGCCGGCCGAGCCGGCGGCGACGACGGCGTGGCACTGTGCCGCCGGTGGCCCGCCGGCCGTCGCTGAACCGGTCGGCGCCGCCGACGCGGCCTGACGCCGGGGTGTCGGAGATCGGCGGTCGGCGACGATGGAAGCATCGTGGGCATGTCCGTCGCCGCCAGCGATCCCGGTGCTGCGCTGCTCGCCCTGTACGACGACGCCGTCGGCGAGGTCTACGGCTACCTGCTCAGGCGCTGCCGCAACCGCACCGTCGCCGAGGACGTCACGTCGGAAGTGTTCATGGGCGCGGTCGACGCCGTCCGGCGGGGCACCGAGCCGACCGTCACGATTGCCTGGCTGATCGGCATCGCCCGGCACAAGCTCGTCGACCATTGGCGGCGGGTCGAGCGCGAGCAGCGCCGCTTGCAGGCCGTCGCCGACGAGCCAGCGGCCGACGCCGACGACGAGGATCCCTGGGATGCCCACCTCGACGTGCTCGCGGCCCGCGACGCCCTCGAGCGTCTCGGCGCCCACCACCGTGCCGCGCTGACGCTGCGCTACCTCGACGGCCTGCCGGTGGCCGAGGTCGCCGCCGTGCTCGGCCGCACCCTGCATGCCACCGAGGCCCTGCTCGTGCGGGCCCGGCGGGCGTTCCGTGACGCCTACGAGGCGGGTGAGGAGGTGCGGCCGTGACGACCGATCCGTTCGAGCTGCTCCGCGTCGACGACGAGGCGGTCCCGCCGGATCCCGCCTTCGTCGCCCGCCTGCGCGCCCGGATGCGCGCCGCGCTCGATCCAGACCTGCCCACCATCCCGCTGCCCGAAAGGACTCTTGCCATGACCGACACCGCCACATCTCGCGCCACCTCGACGCTGACGGCCTACATCTGCGTCAGCCCGGCCGCCGATGCCATCGCCTGGTACGGCGACGTCTTCGGCGCCGTGGAGACCATCCGCTACACGGGCGACGACGGCCGCGTCGGCCACGCCGAAGTCGACATCGCGGGCGCCAAGGTGATGCTCTCCGACCCCTACCCCGAGTTCGACGTGCGGGCGCCGACGTCGATCGGCGGCACCCCGGTCACCCTCCACCTCGAGGTGCCCGACGTCGACGCGACCTACGAGCGGGCCGTCGCCGCCGGCGGCCGGGCGGCCGGCGAGCCGGCCGACCAGGCCTACGGCTCGCGCTCGTTCTCGATGCTCGACCCGTTCGGCCATCGCTGGATGGTGCAGACGCCGATCGAGACGCCGAGCCTGGAGGAGCTGCAGGAGCGGGTGCCGGACTACACGGTCACCGCCCCGCCGTCCGCCGCGGCCGGCGCGACACGGTCCGTCGTCGAGCTCGGCTACGTGACGTTCGGTGTGCCGGACACGGCCGTGGCGGGGCGCTTCTACGGCCAGCTGTTCGGGTGGACGACCGAGGGCGGCCGCGCCGGCGACGAGCACGCCCACGTCAGCAACACCAAGCTGCCGCTCGGGTTGACGCCCGGCCCGGCCGACGAGGCGGCGGTGCTGTACTTCCGCGTCGATGACATCGCGGCGTACGTGGCGCGAGTTCGCCAGCTCGGCGGCGAGGTGCTCAGCGAGACGACGTACGACTCGGGCCCGAACGCCGTGTGCGTCGACGACCAGGGCCGCCGCTTCCAGCTCTGGCAGCCGGCGCCCGGCTACGAGTGACGAGCCGCTACGCGGGGACCGCCTCGTAGCCCGCTTCGTCGATGGCCGCCAGCAGCTCGGCGAGCACCAGGTCGGTACCGGTCACGACGACGTCCTTCGTGGCCAAGTCGACGCTGACCGACTCGACACCGCGCACGGCGGTGACCTCGTCGTGCACGGCGCGCTCGCAATGGGCGCAGGTCATGCCTGGCACGTTGAAGGTGATCTGCTCCACGCCGATGGCCTCAAGACTTGACCAGGCGCTCGATGGCGCGACTGGCCTCGGTGATGATGCGCTCCGCTTCGCCGTGGTCGTCGGCTTGCACGGCGCCGGCGACGCAGTGCCGCAGGTGCTGGTCGAGCAGGCTCACGGCAACGGCCTGCAGCGCCTTCGTCGCCGCCGAGACCTGGGTCAACACGTCGATGCAGTAGACGTCGTCCTCGACCATCCGCTGGATGCCGCGCACCTGGCCCTCGACGCGCCGGAGCCGCTTGCTCAGCTCGTCCTTGTTCTCGACATACCCCGGTTGCATGAGAGATACGGTACCAGGGTATGGTGCGCCCGCATCACGGCAGGCGCCGCACGGCCTCCAACGCCGCGTTGGCCAGGTTCTCGGTGCCCACCTTCATCCCGGCCAGCTCCTCCTGGCCGAGGCCCTGGTCGCCCATCGCGCCGTGCAGGTAGCGGGCGTAGACGCCCTCGCTGATCACCGCCAGCCGCCACGACGAGAAGGCGACGTAGTAGTCGATGCCGGACAGGTCCCGCCCGGTGCGCGCCGCGTAGCGCTCGAGCAGCTCGGCGTAGGTGGGGAAGCCCTCGGCGCCGGAGGGATCGTTGTGCCGTCCGGTTGCGGTGCCAGGGTCGGTCCAGTACACGCCGAGGTAGCCGACGTCGGCGAGCGGGTCGCCGAGCGTGCACAGCTCCCAGTCGAGGACCGCCGCGATGCGCCCGACGTCGGGGTCGGTGAGGCAGTTCCCGAACCGGTAGTCACCATGGGCGATCACCGCACCCCGCTGCACCGGGAGGCGAGCGGCGAGCCGTTCGGCGACCTCGTCGATCGCCGGCAGCTCGCGGGTCTTGGAGTTCGCCCACTGCGTCGTCCAGCGCTTGAGCTGGCGCTCGATGTAGCCCTCCCGCTTCGCCAGGTCGCCGAGGCCGACGGCGTCGACGTCGACGTCGTGGAGGTCGGCGAGCACGTCGATGAGGTCCTCGCTGGCCTTGCCCCGTGTCGCCGGATCGAGCAGCGCCGCCTTCTCCGGGCTGTCGAGCACGACGCCCTCGACGTGGCCCATCACGTAGAACGGCGCCCCGTTGACGTCGACGTCGGTGCACAACCCGAGCGCCGGCGGCACCGGCACGGCGGTCGTCCCGACGGCCGCGATGATGCGGAACTCACGGGCCATGTCGTGGGCCGTCGCCAGCACGTGACCGAGCGGCGGACGACGCAGCACGAAGCGCCGACCGTCGGCGCCCGTGACGGTGAACGTCAGGTTCGAGCGTCCCCCACCGATGAGCGTGACGTCGAAGGGTCCGACGGCCCCGGCCACGTTGGCCTCCAGCCAGGGGCCCACCTTCTGCAGATCGAGACCTTCGAGCACCGGGCCACGGTAGTGGGCGACTCGCCTGCGCAGCCGGTTCGGCCCGCCCGGACCGTTTCTGACGCTCCCCGCTCCCGCTGAGCGGGATCAGGTCTCCGGAGAACCAGCGGCCGGCGCGTCAGCCGGGGCGGCCGACGCCGACGACGTTGCCCCAGTTGACGCTGGCCACGCTGACCGTCGTGCCGCTGTTGGGGGCGTGGACGTGCTGGCCGCCGCCGAGGTAGATGCTGACGTGGCTGATCGGCGAGTAGAAGAACAGCAGGTCGCCCGGCTGTGCCGCGTCCTTGGGGATGTGGGTGACGACGTCGTACTGGGCACGGGACTGGTGCGGGAGGGACACACCCGCCTGCGCCCACGCCCACGACGTGAGGCCGGAGCAGTCGAAGGCCACGCCGGGCTGCGCCGAGGCGTAGCGGTACGGCGTGCCGAGCTGGCTCATCGCCGCGTTGACAGCCGTCCCGGCCCGTGACGAGGCCGCCGGGATCGGGGCGTTGGCCGCCGGTGCTGGCGCAGCCACGGCGGCGACCTGGGCACCGCCACCGCCGCCACCACCCCCGCCGCCACCGGAGCGCGACTGCGCCTGAGCCTGGGCCTGGGCCTGTTGCGCGGCGGCGGCCTGGCGGGCGGCTGCCTCCTCGGCCTCGCGCTGCATCCGCAGGTAGGACTCCCGGGCGCGGCGCTCCTCTTCCTCCTGGATCAGGCGTCCGAGCTCCGCTTCAGCTTCGGCACGGGCCTCGACGTACTCGGCCTTCTTCTCGTCGGTGGCCTGCTTGGCCTGCTCGACCTGCTCGGCCTTCTCGGCCGCCTCGTTGCGTGTGGCATCGAGGGCGGCCCGCTCGTCCTCGAGGTCGGCGACGGCCTGTTCGAGCTCGTCCGTCGTCGCCGTGCCGGCGCTGAGGGCGACGCGGGACAGCTGGTCGCGCTGCAGCTCGTCGGTGAAGTCGTCGGAGCCGGTGAACATCGGTCCGAGACCGTTGGTCCCGGCGCCCATGTACGCCTGCACGGCGACCTGCGACAGCTCGCCGCGCAGGGCCTCGACCTCGGCCTCCTTCTCGGCCACCTTCTGCTCGGCGGCCGTGACCTCGGCGTCGAGGCGGTTCTTCTCGTCGATGGCGGTGACGTAGTCCTCGGCGAGGATGTCGGACGTCTCCTCCAGCCGCTCCAGCTCGTCGGTGAGCTGCTCGACGCGGGCGCGTTGGTCGTCGATGGGACCGGCGGAGGTCGGAGTCGGCTGCAACGCGGGGAGCACGGCCATGGTGAGCACCACGACTGTGATCCGCGCAGCACGATGGCGGCGGCGGTTCATGACGAACGGCGAGTGTAGCCGGACATTACGAACGGGTTGCGATCGCGCGGCCATCTTCGTCACAGACGGATGTTCGACTCGCCGCGTGACCCCATGTCTCTCCTGGGGGTCGCCACGCGGCGGAAAGGGAAACCCGATCAGCGGACGGCGATCACTCCCACTCGATCGTGCCGGGTGGCTTCGACGTGACGTCGTAGACGACCCGGTTGATCCCCGGCACCTCGTTGATGATGCGGTTGGAGATCCGCTCCAGCAGGTCGTAGGGCAACCGCGCCCAATCGGCCGTCATGGCGTCGTCGCTGGTGACGGCCCGCACGATGATCGGGTGCCCGTAGGTCCGCTCATCGCCCATCACGCCGACCGAGCGGATGTCGGCGAGGACGGCGAACGACTGCCAGATCTCCCGCTCCAGCCCGGCGGCGGCGATCTCGGCCCGCACGATGGCGTCGGCGTCCTGCAACAGGGCGACCTTCTCCGGGGTCACCTCGCCGATGATCCGCACGGCGAGCCCTGGGCCGGGGAACGGCTGGCGCCACACCATCTCGTCGGGCAGGCCGAGCTCGTGCCCGAGCCGCCTGACCTCGTCCTTGAACAGCTCGCGCAGCGGCTCGATGAGCCGCAGCCGCATGTCCTCGGGCAGACCTCCGACGTTGTGGTGGCTCTTGATGACCGCCGCCGTGCCGTCGGCGCCGCCGGACTCGATGAGATCCGGATAGAGGGTCCCCTGGACGAGGAACTCGGCCTCGACCAGGCCGCCGGTGTGCTCTTCGAAGACGCGGATGAACTCGTCGCCGATCGCCTTGCGCTTGGCCTCCGGATCGCTCAGGCCGGCGAGACGGGCGAAGAAGCGCTCGCTGGCGTCGACGTGGATCAGCTCGATCCCCATCGAGCGGCGGAACGTCTCGGTCACCTGCTCGCTCTCACCCTTGCGCATCAGGCCGGTGTCGACGTAGATGCACGTCAGCTGATGACCGATCGCCCGGTGCACGAGCGCCGCGGCGACCGACGAGTCGACGCCGCCGGACAGCGCGCAGAGCACCCGGCCGTCGCCGACCTCGGCTCGGATGCGGGCGACCTGCTCGTCGACGACCGATGACATCGTCCACGTCGGCGGGCAGGCCGCGCGCTCGTGCAGGAAGCGGCGCAGCACACCCATGCCGTACGGCGAGTGCACGACCTCGGGGTGGAACTGCACGCCGTAGATCCGCCGCCCATCGTGCTCCAGTACGGCGACCGGGGCGTCCTCGGTGGCCGCGGTGGCGGTGAAACCCGGCGGCGCCTCGGTGATGGCGTCGAAGTGGCTCATCCACACGTCGTGCACGTCCGGCGCGTCGTCGGGGAGGACCTGCGACGGCGCGGTGCGCCGCAACTTGGCCCGGCCGTACTCGCCACGCATCCCTCGGCCCACGGTGCCGCCGAGCTGCTGGGCGATCAACTGGGCGCCGTAGCAGATGCCGAGCACGGGGACCCCCAGCTCGTAGATCGCCGGGTCGAGCGACGGGGCCCCCTCGACGTGGACGCTCTTGGGTCCGCCCGACAGGATCAGCGCGGCCGGGCGCCGCTCGGCCACCTCGGCGGCCGTGATGCGGTTGGGGACGATCTCGGAGTACACGGCCAGCTCGCGGACGCGGCGGGCGATCAGCTGGGCGTACTGGGCGCCGAAGTCGACCACGAGCACGGGATGCTCGTGCGTCGCCTGGGGGATCGGAGGGTTCAAGGCTTCGATCGTAGACAGCGCTGGTAGAAACCTCCTCCATGTGGCGCCGGCTGCTGCTCGCGGTGTTCGCGGTGATCGCCGTCGTCGCGCTGTCGGTCGTGGGCTCCGACGTCGCCACGGCTGCGGCGCCCCTCGACGCACCGGCGCCGCCGTCGACGATCGCGGCCGACAACGAGTTCCTCCCGGGCCGCGACCTCGACGACTGCATCAGCTCGCTGCCGCAGCCGGACTGTGGCAGCGAGGGGCGCGGCGGGTGGCGCCAGGCTGCTGTCCTCGGCGTGCTCGTCGCGGCGATCGCCTTCATCACCTGGCGGATCGTCCGCAGTGCCCGCAGGAGCCGACCAGAACGGACCACGACCCATGACGCCTGAGGAGTTCCGCCGCCACGGCCACGAGTTGATCGACTGGATCGCCGATTACGTCGAGGGGCTGGAGAAGCGGCCGGTCGCCCCATCGGTGGCCCCGGGCGACGTCCGCCGGCAACTGCCGCCCCACGCGCCGACGTCGCCGGAGACCGTGGGACGCCGTGATGGCCGACCTCGACGAGGTCATCGTGCCGGGCATCGTCCACTGGCAGCACCCCAGCTTCTTCGCCTACTTCCCGTCGAACACCACGTATCCGTCGATCCTCGGCGAGCTGCTGGCTGCCGGGCTCGGAGTGCAGGGGATGAGCTGGGTGACGTCGCCGGCGTGCACGGAGCTCGAGACGTTGGTGCTCGACTGGATGGTCGAGCTGCTCGGCCTCCCCGACCGGTTCCGCTCCGACAGCGCGACCGGTGGCGGGGTCATCCAGGGCTCCGCCAGCGAGGCGACGCTGACGGCGATCCTCGCCGCGCGGTGGCGGGCGAGCGGCGGGGCGGTCAACGTCGACGGCGACACGACGAGGCTCGTCGCCTACGCCACGGCCCAGGCCCACTCGAGCGTCGAGAAGGGCCTGCGCATCGCCGGCATCGGCACCGACCGCCTGCGGATCGTCGCCCACGACGAGGCCTTCGCGATGCGGCCCGAGGCGCTCACCGCGGCGATCGACGCCGATCGCGCCGCCGGCCTGACGCCCTTCTTCGTCTGCGCGACCCACGGCACGACGTCGTCGATGGCCTTCGATCCCACCGCGGCCATCGCGCCGGTCTGCCGTGCCGCCCGCGCCTGGCTGCACGTCGACGCGGCGATGAGCGGCATCGCCGCGCTGGCACCCGAGCACCGCTGGGTCAACGACGGGCTGGAGCTCGCCGACAGCTACTGCACCAACCCGCACAAGTGGATGGGCGTCAACTTCGACTGCGACCTGTTCTGGACGGCCGACCGCGGCGCCCTGCTCGGCGCCCTCAGCATCCTGCCCGAGTACCTCCGCTCGGCTGCGGCCGAGACCGGGGCGGCGATCGACTACCGCGACTGGCAGATCCCCCTCGGGCGCCGGTTCCGGTCGCTGAAGCTGTGGCTGACGCTGCGGCTCGATGGGGTCGCGCCGGTGCAGGAGATGATCCGCCGCCACGTCGACCTGACCCAGCGGCTGGCGGCCGAGGTGGCCACCGACGACCGCTTCGAGATCGTCGCCCCGCACCCGCTCAACCTGCTGTGCATCCGCCTCGTCGCCGGCGACGAGGCGACCGATGCCCTGATCGAGCGGGCCAACGCCACGGGTGACGTCCTGTTCACGCGCACCGTCCTCGACGGCTCGTCCGCGCTGCGCGTGTCGATCGGCAGCCGCAGCACGGAGTGGCGTCACGTCGTCGCGGCCTGGGACCTCCTCCGCCGCCTCGCCTGATCGCGGTGACGGGGATCGAGTCAGTGCGCGGCGACGCGGAGGAGATCGACCAGCATGTGCGCCGTGGCGCCCCAGACGGTCTCGTCGTCGAGCTCGAAGAAGTGCAGCAGGCGGTCCGTCGGCGTGCGCCCCCAGCGCTCGGAGCGGTAGGTGTCGGGCCGCACGAGCTCGGCGAGCGGCAGCCACAGCACCCGCTCGACCTCCGGGCTGGCCGGGTGCAGCGGCATGGTCGTGGACAGGCGGCCGACGATCGGCACGATGTAGCTGCGGCTGACGACGGTGTTGAGGTGGCTGAGCTCGCCGATCAGCTCGACGGCGGCGGGGTCGAGGCCGACCTCCTCGTGGGCCTCGCGCAGCGCCGCGTCGATCGGTGTCTCCCCGGGATCGAGACGGCCGCCCGGGAAGCTGATCTCCCCCTTGTGGTTGCGCAGGTGCCGGGACCGTCGCGTGAGCAGGACCTCGGCGCCGCTCGGGCCATCGGCGAGGGCGATGAGCACCGCCGACGGGCGGGCGCCGGGGAACGCTGGTGCCAGCGGCCGGCCGGGCGGGGAGTCGTCGGCCAGCGCCCGGGCGATGTCGTCGACGCGCAGTGTGAGGGGATGCTCGGCCGGGGCGTCCAGCCCGCCCGGCTCCCAGACCACCGGCCGGGGGATCTGCTGAGCGCCACCGGCCCGCCGCGGCGGCTCCGCCGTCATGCGCCACTCCCCCATCTGGGCGGGATTCGTCTCCGGGCGGGATCCGTCTCGGAACCCGACACGGATCCCGCCCGGATCGAGGTCCCCATTGCTACGAGCCTGACGGCGTCCAGCCCTCGTCGGCGAGTTGGTGCAACACCTCGGGCAGGCCGGCGGTCTTCAGGCTGGCCAACACCTTGCCGGGCGTCTCCTCCCCGCTCTCGAACTGCTCCCATGCCGCGATGAGCTTCTGCAGGTCCGGGGCCGGTCGGTCGAACGCCATGCTCGGCACGCTACCTGCACCGATTCGGTCAATCCCTGGTGCGGTCGCGGACGATGCGGGCGATCCCGCCGACGGCTCGGCCGGCCGAGCGGCCGAGCGCCTCGCTGCGGTCCACGGGGCGTTCGGCTGTCCCGGTCGGCCGGCTGGCGCGACGCTCGAACGACGAGTTCCACCACACGAACCCGAGGATGACCGCGCACACGGCGATCATGATGCGACTGGTGTTCTCGACGTTGATCCACGGCAGCACGGCGAGCAGCACGAGCGTGCCGATCACGACGAGGTCGGTGATCCGGTGGGCCCGCCGGGAGAACAGGCGGAAGGCGCCGAGTGGCCCGTCGACGAGCGCCGCGTTGAGGATCACCAGCCCGCCGGCGAGCGTCGGCACGACCGGGTCGAGGCTCTGCAGGCCCAACGCGACCAGCACCATCCCGATGAGGTACTCCGCCGCCTGGTGCAACCAGAACGGCCGCAGCACTCGATCGTCACGCGGCATGCCCCCATCATGCAACGAAGCCGAGCCCGCCAGGGGCTCGGCTTCGTTGCGGATCAATCGATGACCGTCCACGGGGGCGATGCCCCCGTGCGTTCACATCATCCCGGGCATGCCGCCCATGCCGCCGCCGCCGGCCGGCATGGCTGGAGCAGGCTCGGGCTTGTCGGCCACGAGCGCCTCGGTGGTGAGCACCATCGCGGCGATCGAGGCGGCGTTCTGCAA
The DNA here is from genome assembly GCA_963776995.1 of uncultured Acidimicrobiia bacterium. Classification (GTDB taxonomy): domain Bacteria; phylum Actinomycetota; class Acidimicrobiia; order Acidimicrobiales; family Ilumatobacteraceae; genus JALZMG01. The sequence continues at coordinate 347,213 of CAVZPA010000013.1, read as the reverse complement.
CGCCGCCCGGGTGACCTTGGCCGGATCGACGATGCCGGCCTTGAACAGGTCGGTCAGCTCGCCGGTGGCCGCGTTGAGGCCCGTGGCGCCTTCCTCGGACTCGATCCGCTGCACCCACACCGAGCCTTCGAGACCGGCGTTCTCGGCGATGTATCGAGTCGGCGTCACCAACGACTCCCACACCGTGCGGGCACCGGTCGACTCGTCACCGTCGAGGGACTTGACGACCTTCATGACCGCCGACCGGGCCCGGAGCAGGGCGACGCCGCCACCGGCGACGACACCCTCTTCGATCGCCGCCCGAGTCGCCGACACGGCGTCCTCGATGCGGTGCTTCTTCTCCTTCAACTCGACCTCGGTGGCCGCACCGACCTTGATGACGGCGACGCCGCCGGCCAGCTTGGCGAGACGCTCTTGGAGCTTCTCCCGATCCCAGTCCGAGTCCGTGTTCTCGACCTCCGTCTTGATCTGGTTGATCCGGGCCTTGACGTCGTCGCTGGACCCACCGCCATCGACGATGGTCGTCGCGTCCTTGGTGACGATCACCCGCTTGGCCGTCCCCAGCAGGTCGAGCGTGACGTTCTCCAGCTTCAGGCCGACCTCCTCGGCGATGACCTGGGCGCCGGTGAGGATCGCCATGTCCTGGAGCATCGCCTTGCGGCGGTCACCGAAGCCCGGGGCCTTGACGGCGATGGCGTTGAACGTGCCGCGGATCTTGTTCACGACGAGCGTGGCCAAGGCTTCGCCCTCGACGTCCTCGGCGATGATGACCAGCGACTTGCCGGTCTTCATCACGGCCTCGAGCGTCGGCAGCAACGACTGCACCGTCGAGATCTTCGTCTGGTGGATCAGCAGGTACGGCTCCTCGAGCACGGCTTCCTGGCGCTCGGGATCGGTCACGAAGTACGGCGACAGGTAGCCCTTGTCGAACTGCATGCCCTCGGTGAACTCGAGCTCGGTGCCGAACGTGTTGGACTCCTCGACCGTCACCACGCCGTCCTTGCCGACCTTGTCGATGGCCTCGGCGATGACCTCGCCGATCGACGTGTCGGCGGCCGAGATCGTCGCCACGTTGGCGATGTCGGTCTTGTCGTCGACGTCCTTGGCCTGCGACTTGATCGACTCGACGGCGGCGGCGACGGCCTTCTCGATGCCCCGCTTGAGGCTCATCGGGTTGGCCCCAGCGGCGACGTTGCGCATGCCGAGGTGGACCAGCGACTGGGCGAGCACGGTGGCCGTCGTCGTGCCGTCACCGGCGACGTCGTTGGTCTTGGTGGCCACCTCCTTGACGAGCTGGGCGCCCATGTTCTCGAACGGGTCGTCGAGCTCGACCTCCTTGGCGATCGATACCCCGTCGTTGGTGATCGTCGGGGCGCCCCACTTCTTGTCGAGCACCACGTTGCGGCCCTTCGGGCCGAGCGTCACCCTCACGGCGTCGGCGAGCTTGTTGACCCCCGACTCCAGCGAGCGGCGAGCTTCCTCGTCGAACTTCAGCAGCTTGACCATCGACTCAGCTCTCCACGATCGCGAGCACGTCACGGCTCGACAGGATCAGCAGGTCATCGCCGTCGACGGTGACCTCGGTGCCGCCGTACTTGGAGTACAGGACGGTCTGGCCGACCTTGATGTCGAGGGGGATGAGCTCGCCGCTGTTGTCGGAGCGCTTGCCCGGACCGACAGCGAGGACCTTGCCCTGCTGCGGCTTCTCCTTGGCGGTGTCGGGGATGACGAGACCGGATGCAGTCGTCTGCTCGGCCTCGTTGGGCTGGACGACGATGCGGTCATCGAGCGGCTTCAGGGACATGGTGGCAAGCCTCCATTGGCTCTGGGACGTGGGTGTCACGGGGTTGCGGTGTGATCGGGTGCGTTAGCACTCGGTCGACCCGAGTGCCAATGGTAGGGCACGGGCGTCGCCGTTAGCAACCGCGCCCCGAGAGTGCTAACGGCGCCCGCGCCGCGGCGGCGGATCAGCCGAGGGTCCAGCCGCACCGTCGGTGGAGGAGGTCGACGACGGTGGTCAACGGCAGGCCGACGACGTTGCTGGCACTGCCGTGGATCGAGTCGACGAACACGCCGCCGTGGCCCTGCAGGGCGTAGGCGCCGGCCTTGTCGAACGGTTCGCCGGTCCGCAGATACCAGTCGACGGCGCCGGCGGTGAGGGCGATGAACGTGACGTCCGTGGTCACGACCGCGACGTCGAGCTGCTCGCCGACGCGTAGCGCCACGCCGGTGTGCACGTGGTGGGTGCGCCCGGACAGGAGGCCGAGCATGCGCCGGGCGTCGGTGGCGTCGGCCGGCTTGCCGAGGACCTGGCCGTCGATCTCGACGATCGTGTCGGCCGCCAGCACCGGGTTGCCGTCCACCGCCTGCGCCTTGGCCGCAGCCAGGCGGCGGACCATGTCGAGGGGGTCCTCCCCGGGCTGCGGCGTCTCGTCGACGTCGGGCACCACGACGCTGAACGGCAGGCCGAGCTGCCCGAGCAGGGCGCGCCGCCGCGGTGATCCCGAGGCCAGCACGAGGCGATCCATGCCGGCGACCATAGGGGGACGGCCGGACGGATCGCTCGCCGGCCGGCGTTCTCCGGAGTCTCGCTCCCGCCCAGCGGGAGCGAGGAGCGTCAGAGACGTCAGGTGCCGGGCAGGGCCCAGCGGATCGTGCGGGTGACGAGCTCGCCGCCGGCGCGGGCGACGTGGCCTCGGTGATGGGGAGCCACGGCAGGCGCAGCGGCCACCGCGCCCACGATGGCAGGAGGGCCACGGCGGCACCGGCGATCGGCAGGTAGGCCGGGCGCAGGGCGAGCGGCAGCGGCGGGTTGGCGACGAGGAAGCGGGCGGCCTCGCGGGCGGCCGGCGTCCCGGCCAGCTCGGGACGGTACGCCCGCAGCTGGGCTCGCACGGCGGCGACCGAGTCCGGCACGTCGACGGCACCGAGGGCGGCGGCGATGCGTCCGCTCTGGGCGACGTACTCGTCGCACTCGGCGGCGGTCAGCGGCTCGGAGCCGTAGCGCTGGTAGGCCCGCAGGAAGCTGTCGACCTCGGCGAGGTGGACCCACGACACGAGGTGCGGATCCGAGGCCGCGTAGGGGCGGCCGTCCGGGGCGGTGCCGATGACGCGGCGGTGCACGGCGCGCACGACGTCGATCTCCCGTCGGGCATCCTCGGCCGACCCGTACGTCGTGACGGCGAGGAAGTGGCTGGTCCGCGCCAGTCGGCCCCACGGGTCGCCCCGGTAGCCGGAGTGCTGCTCGACCCCGGCCATCGCCAGCGGGTGCAGCGACTGCAGCAGCAGGGCGCTGAGGCCGCCGATGAACATCGACGCGTCGCCGTGGACGCGGGTGATCGGGCTGCCCGGCTCGAACCAGCGCTCGGCATCCGGCCGCCGGAGGCGCTCGCGCACCTCGGGACCGTCGGGACCGGCGATGCGCTCGAAGATCGCCCCGCCGATCGACCGCCGCAGGGCGGTGACGACGTCGTCGAGGGGTGATCCGGCCACGGGTCCAGTCTGCCTGCCGCCACTTCCCCGGCGGCCTTGTTCTGGAGCAGATTCGGGGCCACATGTGGCCGCGAATCGCGCGGAGAAGGCGACGTCAGCCGCCCGAGAGGGCCAGCACGTCGTCGTCGTCGGGCACGGCGAGATCGTGCTCGAGGGCGTCGAGATCGTCGAGGAAGCCGTCCGGCAGGGCGACCTTGATCGGGCCGTTGGTGTGGCCCCGGCGGATCCGCTCACCGCCCTCGACGACCGTCAGCGCCGGATCGAGGGTGGCGACGAGGTCCTCGAGCTCGGCCCGCGTGGAGACCTGGGCGAAGCGGCGGCGGGACTCCCCGCCGACCGGGTAGCCGGTGAGGTACCACGAGGCGTGCTTGCGGAAGGCGCGCAGCGCCAGGCGCTCGTCGCCGTGGTGGGCGACGAGAGCCGTGGCATGGTCGACCATCACCGCCGTCGCCTCGCCCAGCGAGCGGGACGGCGGGGCCGGGCGGCCGGCGAGGACCTCGAGGAGGTCGCCGAACAGCCACGGCCGCCCGAGGCAGCCGCGACCGACGACGACGCCGTCGCAGCCGGTGGCGCGCATCATCTCGACGGCGTCGGCGGCCTCCCAGATGTCGCCGTTGCCGAGCACGGGTATCGATGCCACGTGGGCCTTGAGCTGGGCGATGGCGTCCCAGCGGGCGTCGCCGGCGTAGTGCTGCTGCACCGTGCGAGCGTGCACCGCGATGGCCACGACGCCCTCGTCGGCGCAGATCTCACCCGCCCGCAGGTGGGTGATCATCCCGTCGTGCAGCCCGATGCGGAACTTGGCCGTGATCGGGACGCCGTACGGGGCGGCGGCGGTCACGGCGGCCCGGACGATCGCCCGCAACAGGCTCGGCTTCGCCGGAACGGCAGCGCCGCCGCCCTTGCGCGTGACCTTGGCGGCGGGGCAGCCGAAGTTGAGGTCGATGTGGTCGACGAGCCCGCGGTCGCACACCCCGAAGACGGCGCGGCCCATCATCGCCGGGTCGGAGCCATAGACCTGCAGGCTGCGCGGGTGCTCGTCGGGGTCGAACGTGACCATGCGCTCGGTCTTGGCGTTGCCGTGGACGAGCGCCGTCGCCATCACCATCTCGTTGACGTAGACGAGGCCCGGACCGAAGCGCCGGCACAGGGCGCGGAACGGCGCGTTGGTGACGCCCGCCATCGGCGCCAGCACGACTGGCGCCCGGGGGACGAAGTCCCCGAGCCGCAACTCCATCGTCGTGACGCTACCGAGCGAGCTGTCGACGACGGGTCAGATCAGCCGGAGGTTGGGATAGGCGCCGACGTCGAGGGGCGTCGGGCCGTCGAGGCGGAGGCGGTGCCACCCGGCAGCGGCGATCATCGCCGCGTTGTCGGTGCACATCGCTCGGCTCGGGAGGAAGCCGTGCAGCCCGTCCGCCGAACAGGCGTCGAGGAGGTCCTCGCGCAGCTTGGAGTTCGCCGCCACCCCCCCGCCGAGCGCCAGGCCCTTGGCGCCGACCTCGGCAGCCGCTCGCCGGGCCTTGTGCACCAGCACGTCGACGACGGCGGCCTGGAACGAGGCGGAGATGTCCGCCGTGTCGGCGTCGGGGTTGGCCCGGACGTGGTTCATCACGGACGTCTTGAGCCCCGAGAAGCTGAAGTCGAGGCCCTCGTTGCGCATCGCCCGCGGGAAGTCGATCGCCGTCGGGTCGCCGTTGGCGGCCGCCCGCTCGATGGCCGGCCCGCCGGGGTAACCGAGGCCGAGGAAACGGGCCACCTTGTCGAAGGCCTCGCCGGCAGCGTCGTCGATCGTCTGCCCGAGCAGGCGGTAATCACCGGGACCACGCATCTCGATGAGCATCGTGTGCCCGCCGGAGACGAGCAGCACGACGATCGGCAACTCGATCGTCGGGTCGTCGAGCAATGCCGCGTAGAGGTGCGCCTCGAGGTGGTTGACGCCGACGAAGGGCACGTCCCACGCCATCGCCAGCGCCTTCGCCGCGGACACCCCGACGAGCAGGGCACCGATGAGGCCAGGCCCGACCGTGCAGGCGACAGCGTCGATCCGCCGCTCGTCGACGCCGGCCTCGACGATCGCTCTGGCGATCACCGGGTTGAGCAGGTCGAGATGGGCCCGGCTGGCGATCTCCGGGACCACACCACCGAACGTGGCGTGCAGCTCGATCTGCGAGCTGACGACGCTGGAGAGGACGTCGCTGCCGCCCATGACGAGGGCTGCGGCCGTCTCGTCGCAGCTGGTCTCCACGCCGAGCACCAACGTGTCCGGCCCGACGCTCTCATCGATGTCCTCGTTCAGCCCGTCGACCTGCTCATCGGTCATGGCGCCGCAGCTCCTCGAGGCGTCGGCCGTACTCGGCCGTTTGGATGTCGTGACACCACATCACGATGGCGTCCTCGCTCCCCTCGTAGTAGCGGGCCCGGATCCCCGCCGGTACGAAGCCGAACGCCCGGTACAACTCCTGGGCACCCGTGCTGCTCGCCCGCACCTCGAGTGTCCAGGCCGCACAGCCGCGGTCCAGCGCGGCCTGGGCGAGGGCGGCGAGGAGGTCGGTGGCAATGCCCTGGCGGCGATGTTCGGGGTGCACGGCGATGTTCGTCACGTGGGCCTCGTCGACGACGTACATCAGCCCGCCGTAGCCGACGACGGTCCGCCCGCAACGGGCGACGAGGTAGGTGCGGTGTCCGCCGGCCGCCTCGTCGAGCTCGCCGTGGAAGACGCGGCCGCTCCACGGCTTGGGGTACGACGCTTGCTCGATGGCGAGGACCTGGCCGACGTGGCGGTGGCGCATCGGCTCGATCGACGGGCGCCCGGCAGGTGCCCGATCGAGGAAGCGGGCGAGCACGCTCACTGGTGCACCACGCCTGCCTCGGTCACCGCAGACCCCTGCGGCGGCCGGGCGTGGCGCTGGCGCGGGTCGCCCAGTTGATCTGGGCGTCGGGCTGGCGCAAGTACACGGGGCGGATGCCTGCCGGGGAGACCCACTCCTCGCGCAGGGCCTTGGCGTGGGCCAGTTGGACCAGCGGTCCGGCCGACGGGTGGGCGTCGTCGGCGATCTCGCAGTGGAAGCCGTCGAGGATCTCGGAGCGGTAGCGCAGGGCGCCGTCACCGACGCACAGCGCCTCCTGGCTGCGGGCGAGCAGATCGGCGACGAGCTCGTCGACGGGTCCGACCTGCGGCGGCCCGACCTGCTGCAACCCGCCCGGCACCTGGCGGTACATGGCGTAGAAGACCTCGCCCTTGCGGGCGTCGATGACGGGGACCACGACGCGGTCCGAGCGGCGGTGCGGGAACGCCAGGAGGTCGAGCGATGAGATCCCGATCATCGGGACGCGCAGTGCCAGGGCCAGCGCCTTGCCGGCCGCCAGGCCGACCCGCATGCCGGTGAACAGTCCGGGGCCGACGTCGACGGCGACGAGACCGATCTCGTCGAGGCCGATGTCGGCCTGGGCGCACACGAACTCGATGGCCGGGGTGAGGATCTCGGCGTGGCGCCGACCGCGGGCGACCTCGAACAGGGCGATGACCCCCTCATGGCCGCCGAGGGCGACGCTCACCTGCTCGGTCGCCGTCTCGATGCCGAGGATCAGCATGGGCTGCTCGGCCTCGTCATGGCTCGGCCAGCAGGGCCGTGGCGTCGCACAGCGCCGCCCATCGCCGGGCCCACGACGGGCCGACCGGGGTGATCGTGATCAGGCGGGCTTCGGTGTCGCCGTCGACGAGGTCCAGGCGCACCACGAGGTGCTCGCCAAACGTCGACTCGACGACGTCACCCCACTCGACCACGACGATGCCGTGGAACTCGGCGAGCTCCCCGAGGCCGAGCTCGGCGACCTCGGAGAGCTGGTTGAGGCGGTAGAGGTCGGCGTGGTGCAGCGTCACCGATCCGGTGTCGTAGCTGTGCACGATGGTGAACGTCGGCGAGGTGATCGGCTCGGTGACTCCCAGGGCGCGTCCGAAGCCCTGGGCGAACGCCGTCTTGCCAGCGCCCATCTCGCCCGCCAGCAGGATCATGTCGCCCGATCGGCTGAGCGCAGCCAAGGACGCGGCGACGCTGTGGGTGGCCTCCAGCGACTTCGCGTGAAGCGTGAGGCGGGGGGTCGGTGGCATGACGCGACGATGTTACGGGTGTCACGAACCGCCGACGAGCAGGCGCGGCACACGGGCCCCGATGCCACAGACGATCTCGTAGCCGATCGTCCCGAGGCGTCCGGCCCACTCCTCGGCGGTGATGCACTCGTCGCCCTGCCGGCCGATCAGCACGACGTCGTCGCCGATCCGCACGGGGTCGTCGCCGCAGTCGACCATCAGCTGGTCCATCGTCACCGTGCCGATGATCGGCCGCCGGCGGCCACCGATCAGCACGTCGGCGTTCGACGAGAGGCCGCGGCGGACCCCGTCGGCGTAGCCCAGCGGCAGCGTCGCCACCGTCGTGTCCGCGGTCAGCGTGTGCCGCAGCCCGTAGGACAGGCGCGACCCCGCTGGCAGGCGCTTGACGAAGGACACCTTGGCCCGCAGCGAGAGCACGGGGCGGAGGCCGGCGGCGACGTCGTCGACGTCGGGACCGGGAGAGATGCCGTACAGGGCGATGCCGACGCGCACGAACGATCGGCGGGTCGCCGGATGGACCAGGGCACCGGCGGAGTTGGCGGTGTGGACGGCAACGCCGTCGAGGGTGCCGCGCGGAAGGCCGTCGAGGACGGCGTCGAAGCAGGCGAGCTGACGTGCGGTGTAGGCGTTGGCCGGTTCGTCGGCGACGGCGAGGTGGGTGAACACGCCCGTCAGCCGGACGTGGGGCGCACGGTCGGCGATGCGCTGGACGAGTGCCGCGACGGCGGCCGGGGCGGCGCCGATGCGGTGCATCCCGGTGTCGACCTTGACGTGCACGTCGACAGGGCCGCGACGGAGGGCGGCGATGGCGTCGATGCCCTCCGGCGTGGTCACCGTCGGGGTCAGCCGGTAGGCGACCAGCGTCGCGGCGTGCTCGGCGGGTTGCTCGCTGAGGACGAGGATCGGGGCATCGAGCCCGGCGTCGCGCAGGGCGACCCCCTCGGCGGTGAGGGCCACGCAGAGCCCGGCGCAGCCGGCGGACATCGCCGCTCGGGCGACGGCCACGGCGCCGTGGCCGTAGCCGTCGGCCTTGACGACGGCCCAGACCCCCGACGGCGCGACGGCGGCTCGAAGGACGGCGACGTTGTGGGCGACAGCGTCGAGGTCGATCTCCGCCCACGCCCAGCGGCGGGCCGGCCCCAGACTCATCCGAGCGATTCCAGGACGGTCGGCAGGGTGGCGAGGAGGTCGCCGGCCACCGTCCCCACGGGCGGCGCGAGCAGGGCCGCCTCAGCGTGGATCCACGGCGCCGCGGACGCCGCGTCGAAGGCGGCCATGCCGGTGGCCAACAGGGCGCCGAGGACGCCGGCCAGGACGTCGCCGGTGCCGGCCGTCGCCAGCCGCGCATCGCCCGACGCCACGACGCGGACCTCTCCCCCTGGCTCGGCGACGATCGTCGTCGGACCCTTGAGCACGACGACGGCGCCGGTGTCGGCCGCCAACCGGCGGGCGGCAGCGAAACGGTCCGGGCCCGGACGGCGGCCGGCGAGCAGGCCGAACTCGCCGTCGTGCGGCGTGAGGACGGTGGGATCGTCGCGCCGGCGCAGCAGCGCTGCCGCGCCGTCGGGATGCCAGGCCATGGCGAACAGGCCGTCGCCGTCGATCACGGTGGGGACCTTGGAACCGGCGACGGTGGCCCGGACCGCCGTGACGGTGAACTCCTCGCGACCGAGCCCGGGACCGACGACGAGGCTGCGATAGCGGTGCAGGTCGTCGAGCACCGCGGCGGACCAGTCGAACGCCGGGAGGCGGCGGCTGACGACCTCCGGAGGCGCCGACGGATCGACACCCGGGCTCGACAGCGACACCATCCCGCTGCCGGCGCGCAACGCCGCGCCGGCGGCCAGGTGGGCCGCACCGGTCATCCCGGCGCTGCCGGCGACGATGCGCACCGCCCGGGACCACTTGTGGGCCGTGGGCGGGCGGGGCCGCCACCACCGAGCGACGTCGTCGAGCTCGACGAGACCGGCGCGGGCACCGCTGGTGTCGAGGCCGATGTCGACGACCTCGACGTCCCCCGCCAGCACCCGGCCGGCGCCAGTCAGCAGGCCCGGCTTGAGGGCGGCGAACGTCACCGTGCGGTCGGCCGCGAGGACACCCCGACCGGCCTCGCCGGTGAGCCCGTCGACGCCGCTCGGGATGTCGACGGCGAGGACCGGCGTGGCGCCGACGCGCGGTGCCCGCCACTCGCCGTGGAAACCCGTGCCGTACGCCGCGTCGATCACGAGGCCGGCGGCGGGGAGGCGCGGCGGGCAGTCGGCGGCATCGAACAGGCGGACCCGCACGCCGCGCTCGGCCAGTGATCGTGCCGCGGCGCGGCCGTCGGCACCGTTGTTGCCCTTGCCGGCGACGACGTTGACCGTTCGCCCATATGTGCCGCCGAGCATCTGGCGAGCGGCTCGGGCGACGGCCGACCCGGCCCGCTCGATGAGGACCTCCACCGGCTCGGGCGCGGCCGCATCGATCGCCGCCATCTCCTCAGGCGTGACGATGGGGATCACGGCCCACCGCCGCCTCGCCGGGTCGGCGTTCGACGACTCACGGTGAGCGACGATAGGCGGTCATTCGGCGACGACCATCGCCACGGCGACCGGGCCGTCGTGGCTGATCGACAGGTGCCATCGCACGACGCCGCGGTCGACGGCGAGCTCGCGCGCTCGGCCGGTGACGACCAGCCGGGGCGCCCCGGACTCCTCGACCTCGACCCACACCTCGTGGAACCCGAAGGCGCCGAGTCCCAGTCCGAGGGCCTTCATCACCGCCTCCCGGGCGGCGAACCTGGCAGCCAGGGACGGCACGGGGTCGGCCTTGGGCTCGACGTAGGCCAGCTCGACGGTGCGTGAACAGCCGCTCGCGCATCGTCGGCGTGCGGTCGAGCGATCGCCGGAACCGCTCGATCTCGACGACGTCGACCCCGATGCCCTTCATGATCCCGTTTCTGACGCTCCGTGCTCCCGCTCCGCGGGAGCACGACTCCGAAGAACCGGGCCGCCGGCCGTCACGGCTCAGCGCCGCCAGTGGTCGGCGGCCTCGGAGATCGGCTCGATGAGCAGCTCGTCGACGGGGAGCTCGCCGAGCAGACGGTCGTCGAAATGGCCCTCGGTCTCGGTGACCCAGTCGACGAGGCGGTCGTAGCGGTGGTCGTAGCCGACGAGCACAGCACGCATCGTCGCCGCGTCGAGGTGGTCGTGGAAGCGCACGTGGAGCAGCGTCAACCCGGTCGGCGTGTTGGCCTTGACCTCGGGGACGAGGATGAACGTCCGGCCGTCGCTGCGGCCGCGGGAGACGAGGACCTCGCGCTCGCTGGCCACCCGACGCTTCGTCCCGACGAGCGCCGGGTTGCGCTCGACCCGGCTGACGACCTGGTTGGAGATGCCCCCGCGGTCGACGACGGAGATCGTGTCGCCGTCGATGCCGTAGCGCGTGAACCCGGTGACCTCGGCGACCGCCGGGTCGAGGTCGGCGAGCACCTTCAGCGTGCGGTAGCTCAGGACGTCGCGGCCGGCGCCGGCGTCGAGCACGGCCTGGACGAGCGCCCGGTCCATCACCCCCTCGTCGCTCCGGGAGATCCCCACGGTGACCGTCTTCGCCTGGTGCTTGATGGCGTCGACCGGCCGGGTCAGCTCCTCGATCGCCCGCGTCAGGGCCAGCACGACGTCATCGACGAGGGCGGACGGTGAGCCGACCTTGCCCGATCCCACCTGGTACTCCTCGACGGGACGATCGGACTGCACGTCGCGCAGCAGCCCTGCCAGGCGCACCGCGGTGCTCGCCTCGAGGTGCCCGTCGTAGCGGTGGCTGCGCAGCCCGTCGAGGTACTGCTCGGCGAAGCGGGGGAGCTCCCGGCGGATCCGGGTGAGCACGACGTCGGCCGAGCGCTCCTCGCTGACGGCCCGCTCGATGACCTCCATCGCCTCCCGCAACGGCCTCGCCGTGGCGTCGATGGCCAGCGCCGCCTCGTACCCGAAGACGTGCCCGGCCATCGCCGACATGACGAACCCGAGCGCCGGGTCGACCGCCGGCACGGCAATGACCGCCGCCGCCGGGTACCGGGAGTCTCCGTCGTCGGCGATCACGATCGGCGTGGCCTTGTGGGCGCGGAAGATGGCGACCTCCTTGCCGACGTCGTCGGCAGTGCTCCCGGCGAGCCCCGCCGCGCAGACGAGGATCAGCGGCTCCGAGGACAGGTCGATGTGCTTCTTGTCCTCGGTGATGTCGCAGGCGATCGACTTGTAGCAGAGCTCGCTGAGCTTGATCCGCACCTCCTCGGCCGCCACCTTGTTGGCCCCGCTGCCGACGACGGCCCAGTAGCGCTTGGTCGGGGCGAATCGCCGCGCCGCATCGGCGATGGCGTCACGGCGGGCGAGTACGGCGCGCATCGCATCCGGCAGCTCGCGCAGCGACGAGAGCAGCTCGTGGCGGCGCTGGTCGGTGCCGACGCCGGCCGCCTCGCTGATCGCGCCGGCCAAGAGGACGCCGGCGGCCACTTGGGCGTAGAACGCCTTGGTCGACGCCACGCTCATCTCGACGTCGCGCCCGTCCGACGTGTACAGCACCCCGTCGGCCTTGTCGGTGAGATCGCTCGAGCGGCGGTTGACGATCGCCAGGACGGCGGCGCCGCGGCTGCGCAGCAGGTCGACGGTGCGGTTGGTGTCCGTCGTCGTGCCGCTCTGGCTGACGGCGACGGCGAGCGTGTCGCTCATGTCCCGCCGCAGCCCGAAGCCCGACAGCTCGGTGGCCGTGACGGCGGCGACGTCGAGCGCTCCTCCGGCGAGCTCGTCGAGCACGGCGGCCATCGACTGCCCGGCGACGGCAGCCGTCCCCTGACCGATCACCCGGATCCTGGTGATCGTGCCGTCGGCGAGCCGCGCCGCGACCTCGTCGGGAAGCGCGCGTGTACCGACCGCCGCGCGTACCCGCCCGTCGCGCTCGACGAGCTTGCCGCGCAGCGTCTTGGCCAGGCTGTCGGGCGACTCGCTGATCTCCTTGAGCAGGAAGTGCGGGCTGTCGCCGCGGTCGATGTCCCGTGTCGTCACCTCGGCCGTGGCGACGTCGGACTCGCTGACCGGCTGCTCGGAGCCGTCGTAGCCGCGCCGGCCGATGCCGTCGATCGTGCCGGCGGCGGCGGCGTCCAGCTCGACGACCTGGCCGCCGTGCTCGCCGTCGAGGCGCACGTACCGATCGGTCTCCTCGACGACGCCGTAGGGCTCGCTGGCGACCACGTAGCGGTCCTCGGCGAGGCCGATGTAGATGGCCTGCCCGCTGCCGTGGAGGGCCAGGTACAGCCGGCCCGGTTCGTCGGCCGCGGCGACGCCGATGGCGACGGAACCCTCGAACGACGAGACCGTGCGGCGGACGGCGTCGAACAGGTCGACGGTGCCGGACTGGCGGTGCCGGGCGACGAGGGCGGGGATGACCTTGGCGTCGGTGGTGATCGGCCGGGCGAAGCGCAGGGCATGCTCGACGCGCAGGTCGGCGTGGTTGTCGACGTCGCCGTTGAGGACGCCGACCACGAATGGCGGTGTGGCGCCGCCCGGCTGCTCGAGCTCGTCGCTGTTCACCGGGTGGGCGTTGGGTTCGGAGATGATGCCGACGCTGGCCCAGCGGGTGTGGCCGAGCACGGCGAGTTGCGCCCGCTCCCCCGCCAGGGCGAGGCGCAGCAGGCGGTCGGCGCGGACGGCCTCGCGCATCACGCGGGTGTTGTCGCCGAGCTCACCGATCTCCGCCGCCGCCTTGTACACGATCGACAACGCCCGCCCGGCGAAGCGGGCCGCGCCGCTCTGGAACAGCGGGTCGCGTCCCCGCTCGGCGAGCGTGGCGGCGAGCGCCGGATCGTCGACGTCGAGGTCGTGATCAAACACGAAGACGTGGATGCCGGCGGAATCGCGGCCGCGGACCTCCATGCGGTCGATCGTCGAGAACGCCTGCTGGATCGCCAGGTAGCCGGCGAGGGCAGCCGCTCCGGCGTCGCGGCCGGCGAGGTCGGCGACCTCGCGCGCCGTGCGCAAGCGGTCGCGGCGGAGCGCCCACAGCACGTCGCGGAGGGCGATCGAGGCGGCGCTGAACCGCTCCAGCTCGTCGGCGTCGGCGACGCTGCGGCCGAGCTCGGCGTCGACCTCGGCGGCGTAGGCGTCGAGCTGGTCCAGCCGAGCGGTGATCGCCGCCACCAGCTCGTGATGCTCGACGAGGGCGAGCACGCCGGGCACGCCGCGCAGCGCGGCGTCGACCGCACCGGCTGCAGCTGCAACCGCGAGGACGTCACCCCGCGCCGCCAGCGCAGCGTCGAGACCGCCCACCAGCTCCGTCCCGGTCGGCGTCGGGCGAGAGGAGGGACGGCTGAGGATGCCGACGATGCCGCACATGGCCCGCCACGCTACCGAGCGAGGCGGGGCGAGGCGGGGCGACGCCCGGCAGCCCGCGGTGGCCACATTCGCCAACTGTTGGCGCAGACGGTCAGGATTGACCGCCGGCGTGAACAGTTGGGGAAAACGGTCACATGGTGGCGCGGATGGCGGCGGCGATCGACTCGGCGGCGCTGTCGGCCTGGTCCTGGGTCGGCGCCTCGACCATCACCCGGACGAGGGGTTCGGTGCCGCTCGGACGGACGAGCACCCGGCCGTGGTCGCCGAGCTCGGCCTCCACCTTGGCGATGTGCTCGCCGACGCGGTCGGCAGCATCGGGCATCGGGTCCTCGACAGGCACGTTGACGAGGATCTGCGGCAGGCGGGTCATCGCCGCCGCGGCGAGGTCGGCCAGCGGGCGCCCGGAACGAACCACGGCATCGGCGACCACGACACCCGTCAGCAACCCGTCGCCCGTCGTCGCCCGGTCGGGGAAGATCACGTGGCCGCTCTGTTCGCCACCGAGGCTGTATCCGCCGCTCGCCAACGCCTCCAGCACGTAGCGGTCGCCGACCGCCGTCTCGAGCACCTTGATGCCGGCGTCCTCCATGCCCAGCCGGAACCCGAGGTTGGTCATCACGGTGACGACGACCGTGTCGTGGCGCAGGGCGCCGCGGTCGCGCAGGTCGCGGGCGCAGATGGCGATGATGTGGTCGCCGTCGACGACCGTGCCCGTGTGGTCGACAGCGACGAGACGGTCGGCGTCGCCGTCGAGGGCCAGCCCGAGATCGGCGCCGTGCTCCCGCACCGCGGCGGCGAGGGAGGTCGGGTCGGTCGCCCCGCACCCGGCGTTGATGTTGCGGCCGTCCGGCTCGGCGTGGATGACGACGACGTCGGCCCCCGTGGCGGCCAGGACCGGGCCGGCGGTGCGGCTGGCGGCGCCGTTCGCCGCGTCGACGACGATGCGCAAGCCGTCGAGGCGCCGCCCCTCGAGCACGTCGACGACATGCTGGCGATAGGCCGGGCTGTCCTCGACGTCGACCAGCTGGGCCGGGTCACCGCGGGGCCCGGGCAGCGCCAGCACGTCCGCCTCGATGCGCTGCTCGACATCGTCGCCGAGCTTCCGCCCGCCGGGGGCGAACAGCTTGATCCCGTTGTCCCGGTAGGGATTGTGCGATGCCGAGATCATCCCGCCGAGGCAGTGACGGCGGGCGGACTCGAAGGCCACGACCGGCGTCGGAACGACGCCGAGGCGGTGGACCACGACGCCCTCGCTGGCCAGACCGGCGACGAAGGCGGCCTCCAGCATCGCCGTGGAGAGTCGGGTGTCGCCACCGACGACGGCCTCCGCCCCGCCGAGCACCCGCGCCGCGGCGCGGCCGAGGTCGAGGGCGAAGGAGGCGGTGAGATCGGTGTTGGCGACGCCGCGGACGCCGTCGGTCCCGAACTTCATGTCAGCAGCGCCAGGCGCGCCGGGCTCAGCGCTTCGTGAACTGCGGCGCCTTGCGGGCCTTCTTGAGGCCGTACTTCTTGCTCTCCTTCTTCCGCGCGTCGCGGGTGAGCAAGCCGGCCTTCTTGAGCGTGGAGCGGCTCTCCGGCTCGAGCTCGGCGAGCGACCGGGCGAGGGCCATGCTCAGCGCCCCGGCCTGTCCGCTGATGCCGCCGCCGGTGATCGTGGCATCGACGTCGAAGCGGTCGGCGGCCTCGACGACGCGGAGCGGTTCGCGGGCCTCCATGCGGTGCGCTGGCGTCGTGAAGTAGCTCTCGAACGGGCGACCGTTGACGATCATCACGCCGGTGCCGGGACGCAGCCGGGCACGGGCGATGGCTTCCTTGCGGCGGCCGGTGGTCTGGGTCAGCGGGGTAGCCATGGCGATGGATGCCTCCGGGATCAGCGGGCGCGGGCCGCGGACAGGTCGAGCGGCTCGGGTGACTGGGCCGCGTGCGGGTGGTCGGGGCCGGCGTAGACCTTCAGCTTGGTGAGCATCTGCCGACCCAGCGGGCCCTTGGGCAGCATGCCCTTGACGGTCTGACGGATGGCGTCCGCCGGCTTGCGGGCGAGCAGCTCGCCGTAGGTCTCGGACTTGATGCCACCGGGGTAGCCGCTGTGGCGGTACACACGCTCGCGGTCGGCCTTGCCCGCCGTGAGCACGACCTTCTTGGCGTTGACGACGACGACGTGATCGCCGGTGTCGAGGTGGGGGGCGAAGATCGGCTTGTGCTTGCCGCGCAGCACGCGGGCGATCTCGGTGCACATGCGGCCGAGCACGAGGCCGTCGGCGTTGACGACGTGCCACTCGTGGCTGATCTCGCTGGCTTTCGGGGAATAGGTGCGCATGCTCGGAGAACCTTCGGAAAGGGAACCGGGAGATGATACCGCCACGCGGCAGCTCCGCCCCCGTGGCCGCGAAATCGGCACGACCCCGCCGGGCCGCTACCCATCGGAGTGCCTGCGGCGGGACCTCCCCGCCCCAGACCCTCCGATGGCGTGAAACACTCGGATCGATGAGCAGCAGCGATGTCGTCAGGACCGTCACGGCGACCGGGTCGGCGAGCACCACGGTGCGACCCGATCGGGCCGTGCTGTCGCTCGGCGTGCAGTCCCGCCGACCGTCGGCCCGGGGGGCGATGGCCCTCGTCGACGAGCGCGCCGCGGCAGTGGTCAGCGCGCTGCGCGATGCCGGCGCCGTCGACGACGATCTCCGCACGAGCGGGTTGAACCTGTGGTTCGACCAGTCCGACCGGTCGTACGTGGCCTCCTACTCGCTCACGGTGTCGACGGCCGCCGACGACGCTGGCCGGTTCATCGACGCTGCCGCCGAGGTCGCCGGCGACGAGTTTGCGCTCAACGGGATCACCTTTGCGATCTCCGACCCGGCGGCGGCGATCGCCCCGGTGCGGGCGATGGCCGTGACCGAGGCCAGGGCCAAGGCCGAGGTGCTCGCCGCCGCCGGCGGGTGCACCATCGGACCGGTCATCTCGATCGTCGAGGGTGGCGGCACCGGGCCGGCGCCGATGCCTCGCGGCGCGATGCGGGCGATGGCCGCGCCGATCGAGGCCGGCAGCGACACGCTCGCCCTCCACGTCACGGCGACCTTCGAGCTGATCCCGGACTGACCGGGCGTTGTGTCCTTCGATTCCGGCCCGATCGGGCCCGTGTCAGAGGACAGCTGCGGTCAGGTCTCCGGCGCCGGCCGTCACAGCCGGGGCCAGCCCGGCGGCCTGGGGGAGGATCTGGGTGGCGTAGAAGTGCGCCGTCACCAGCTTCTGGGCGAGGAACTCGCCGCTGAACCCGGCCGCCGACCGGGCGGCCAGGGCCGACCGGGCGAGCAGCCATCCGCCGGTGACGAGGCCCATCTGACGCAGGTACGGCGTCGCCCCGGCGAGGGCGTCGTTGTGGTCGCCGGCGTCGAGCAGCCACTGCGTCGTGCGGCGCAACGCGTCGAGGGCCACGATCAGGGCCTCCCCGATCTCGGCGAGCTGGCCCCCGGCAGCTGTCGCCTCGTCGGCGGTCGCGGCGATGCGCCCGAGGTACTCGGTGATCGCCGCGCCACCGCGCAGGCCGAGTTTGCGGCCGACGAGGTCGATCGCCTGGATCCCGTTCGTCCCCTCGTAGATCGGGGCGATGCGGATGTCCCGGTAGTGCTGGGCGACGCCGGCCTCCTCGATGTAGCCCATCCCACCGTGGACCTGCACGGCGAGGGAGGTCAGCTCGACACCGATGTCGGTCCCCCAGCCCTTGGTGATCGGCGTGAGGATGTCGGCCAGCTCTTGGCTGGCGTCGCGCACGGCCTCCGACGGGTGGGCCTTGGCGAGGTCCAGGCACTCGGCGTTGAGGTACGTCAGGCACCGCATCGCCGCGATGTGCGCCTTCATCGTCAACAGCATCCGGCGGACGTCGGGATGTCCGATGATCGGCGAGTCGCTCGCCGCGCCCGGTGCCCGGCCTTGGCGGCGCTCGGCGGCGTAGGCCACCGCCTGCTGGTACGACCGCTCGCCCAGCGCCAGCCCCTCCAGCCCGACCGACAGGCGGGCCGTGTTCATCATCTTGAACATGTAGCGCATGCCCTGGTTGGGCTCGCCGATCAGGTAGCCGACGGCGTCGTCGTAGGCCATCACGCACGTCGGGCTGGCGTTGATGCCCATCTTGTGCTCGATCGACACGCACTCGACGGCGTTTCGTTCGCCGAGCGCCCCGTCGTCGTCGACGAGGAACTTCGGCACGATGAAGCAGGAGATCCCTCGCGTGCCGGGGGCGCGTCGGGCACCCGGGCCAGCACGAGGTGGATGATGTTGTCTGCCAGGTCGTGCTCGCCGTAGGTGATGAAGATCTTCTGCCCGGTGATCCGCCAGGTGCCGTCGTCGGCCGGGACCGCCCTCGTCGTCAGTGCCCCGACGTCGGAACCGGCTTGCGGTTCGGTGAGGTTCATCGTCCCGGTCCACTCGCCGGTGACCATCTTCGGCAGGTAGACCTCGCGCTGGGTCTCGCTGCCGTAGTGCAGGAGCATGTCGATGGCACCCTGGGTCAACAGCGGACACAGGGAGAACGCCATGTTGGCGGCCGTCATGATCTCCTGCATGGCGATGCCGACCAGCCATGGAAACCCGCCGCCGCCGTACTCCGGCGGGAAGGGCACGGCCGGCCACCCCGCTTCGACGTAACGCCGGTAGGCCTTCGGGAAACCGTCGGGTGTCGTCACCGTGCCGTCGTCGTTGCGCCGGCTGTGCTGCAGGTCGCCGACGCGGTTGAGCGGCGCGAACTGCTCGGCGAAGAACCGCCCGGCCTCGTCGAGGATCCCGGCGACGGTGTCCGGATCGGCGTGCTCGTACCCGGGCAGCTCGGCCAACCGCCCGACGTCGACCACGTGCTGGAGCACGAACAGCATGTCCTCGAGCGGCGGCGAGTACTCACCCATGGGAAGAACGCTAGGTGGTCAGGGGGTCGAAGCCGTACGGCAACTCGAGGCGGTTGGCGGCCATCGTGTCGCGGTCGGCGAGCACGTCGCGCGTCGGTCCGTCGACGACGATCCGGCCGCCGTTCAGGACCACCGAGCGCGCGCACAGCTGCAGGGCGTACGGCAGGTCGTGGGTCACGAGCAGGATCGTCACCGGGAGCCCGAGGACGATCTCCGCCAGCTCGCGCCGGGCCGACGGGTCGAGGTTCGACGACGGCTCGTCGAGCACGAGGACATCGGGCCGCATGGCCAGGACGGTGGCCAGGGCCACTCGCCTGCGCTCGCCGAAGCTCAGGTGGTGCGGGGCGCGGTCGGCGACGTGGGCCATCCCGACAGCGTCGAGCGCCTCGGCCGTCCGGGCCGCCAGCTCGACGCCGCGCACGCCGAGGTTGGCCGGCCCGAAGGCGACGTCGTCGCGCACCGTCGGCATGAACAGCTGATCGTCGGGATCCTGGAAGACGATGCCGACACGCCGCCGGATCTCGGCCAACGTCGGCCGCTCGACCGTCGTGCCGGCGACGCGCACGGTGCCGCGGGTCGGCGTGTTGATGCCGTTGAGGGCGAGGACCAGCGTCGTCTTGCCGGCGCCGTTGGGGCCGAGGATGGCGACCCGCTCGCCTGCCGTGACCGTGAGATCGACGCCCCGCAGGGCCTGGTGCCCGTCGGGATAGGTGAACGCAAGGTCGCGCACCTCGAGCGCGGGCGCCGTCACGCCTGCACCGACCAGGCCACGAGGGCGACGAGCGCCGCCGCCGCCGGCCACGCCAGGCAGGTCAACCACGCCCAGGGCGTCGCTGCGGGGCTGCGCACCGGCAGCGAACCGACATAGCCCCGGGAGGCCATGGCCAGGTACACCCGCTCGCCTCGCTCGTAGGACCGCACGAACAGGGCGCCGGCCGAGGTGGCGACGGCGCGGGCGTGCCCCGTCCAGCTCGCCCGCGCGCCACGCGACTCGCGGGCGATGCGCATCCGCCGCAGCTCATCGGTGATCACGTCGCCGTAGCGGACCATGAAGGCGGTGATCGAGACCAGCGTCCGTGGCACGCGCAGCCGTTCGAGCCCCTGGAGGATGTGCGGGACCGACGTCGTCGACGCCATCACGGCGGTCGCCGCCACGCCGAGCGTGCCCTTGACGACGATGTTCCACGCCGCCCACAACCCCGGCTCGGAGAGGCTCATCCCGAGCACGTCGACCCGTGGATCGCGGCCCAGGACGGGCAGCAGCAGGGCGAACAGGAGGAACGGGATCTCGATGACGAGGCGGCGGGCGACGTGGAGCAGCGGCACGCGGCCGATCAGGGCGGCTGTCACGATGAGCCCGGCCTGGACACCGAAGGCCCAGAACTGCTCCTTGGGCGTGGCCACCACGGCGAACACGAAGAGCACGGTGGCCAGCAACTTGCACTGCGGGGCGACACGGTGCAGCGGGCCTTCCCGGTGCACCAGGAGGTGCCGGTGACCGCCGCTCACGTCAGGCCGCGAGCGGGTCGGCCGGGTCCGCCGGCGGCGTCGGGGGGCTCCGCCGCCGGCGGACGAGCCACACCACGCCCGCACCGGCGGAGAACGTGGCGACGACGCCGACGATGCCGGCGATACGGGTCGCTGCGGTGTCGCGCTCGACACCACGGACCCCGTAGTCGGCGAGTGGGCCGCCGGCGAGGCGATGTTCGACAGCGCCACCGTCGATCCCCGTGTCGGAGCTGACCTTCTCCAGCCCGTCGGGGTCGGCGCTGGCGTGTGGCGCGACGAACACGACGAGCGCCACGGCGGCGATCAGGGCGAGGGCGACGAAGGCGAGCGTCGAGATGCGCCGAGACGTGCACTCACTTGTGCGACCCCCTGGACGACGGCGGGTGGATCGGATGCCGGCACGGGCACGCGTGCGGCGGGCGCCGTGCACGAGGTCCGGGCGCACCGCCAGCACCGACCCGACCGCGAGCGCCGTGATCACGCCCTCACCGATCCCGATCACGGCGTGGACGCCGATCATCGCCCCGGCGAGAGAGGTCGGGGAGACGGCATCGTTGCCGCCGAGGGCGTACTCGCCGACGAAGACGACGGCGGCCAGCACCGGGGCGGCGCAGGCGGCGATCCCGGCCGCCAGCGCGAGCGACGGTGCCGCCGTCCGCAGCACCCTGCGGACGAGGAGGAAGATGCCGTACCCGGCGAAGGCGCCGACGAGGGCCATGTTGACGACGTTCAGTCCGAGCGCCGACAGCCCACCGTCGGCGAACACCAGCGCCTGGACCACGAGGACGACGGCGACCGCCAGCGCGCCGGCGGACGGACCGACGAGCACGGCAGCCAGCACCCCGCCGAAGAAGTGACCACTCGTGCCGCTGGCGACGGGGAAGTTGATCATCTGGGCGGCGAAGACGAACGCCGCGGCGAGCCCGACCACGGGGATGTCACGGTCCTCGAGCGTTCGCGACGTCGTGCGCAGACACCACGTCACACCACCGATCGCCACGAGCCCCGCAGCCAACGACGTCGGTGCGTCGATGAACCCATCGGGGATGTGCATGGCGATCATGTGGTCCCTCCGACCTCGACGTGACGATAAATGCGAGCCGGTCGCAGATCAAGTTCGTCTGCGAACGGTTCGCAGATTGGTCGGATTCGTCGCTCTCAGCTGTCGGCGCAGGCGCGGCAGCGGCCGACGATGGCGAAGTGGGATCCGTCGAGGACGAAGTCGAAGTCGCGGGCGAGGCGCCGACGGGCGCTGTCGAACACCGTGCTGGGCACCGTGACGTGGCGGTCGCAGACCTCGCACACGAGGTGCCGCACGTCGGCGCTGGCGGCGCTCTCGTAGAGCGCCGGACCATGGGACAGGTGGACGTGACGGACGCCCCCGATCTCCTCCAGGAGACCGAGCGTCCGGTAGACGGTGGACACATGGACGTCCGGCACGGCGGCGGCCAGCTCGTCGGCGGTGAACGCCCCCCGCTGTTGACGCACGGCGGTCACCACCGCCGTCCTGGTGCGCCCCACGTTGTGCCCGGCCTCACGCAGCCGTTCCACGATCTCGTCGGGGTCGATGAGGTGCTGCGGGCGGACGTGGCGGACGACGGTCATCTGTCGTCGATCGTACGCCCGGCCGCGTTCAGCGGGATCAGCCACGTGCCCGACGCGTCGTTCAGAAGCGAAGACCCGGTTCGGCACGGCGGGCGCTCCAGCGCCTTCGCCGGCCGCATCAAGAATAGCCGACCTCCCACAGGACCAATCCGTAGGGTGGGGCCACCTGGCCGGCGGCTTCACGGTCGCGGGCGACGAGGATCCCGCGCACGTCGCCGGGTGACGCCTTGCCGAGCCCGACGTCGACGAGGGTGCCGACGATCGAGCGAACCATCTGGTGGCAGAAGGCGTTGGCCCGGATCTCGAACCGCAGGTGCCCCGGATCGTCGAGCTGCCGCCACCGCGCCGACATCACCCGACGGACCATCGACGGCTCGGGTTGGTCGGGACCGAGCTTGGGCGCCCGGCAGAACGACGAGAAGTCGTGCTCGCCGATCAGGGGATCGCATGCCGCCTGCATCGCCCACAGTGTCAGGGGCTGGGGCACGAACCAGGCCCTGCCGGCGAGCAACGGGTTCGGCGCGGGGTCGTTCCAGACGTCGTAGCGGTAGTGCCGCCATGTGGCCGAGAAGCGGGCGTCGAAATGCGTCGTCGACCCAGCCGGCGTCGCGCACCGCGATCGCCGGCGCGCACAGCTTGTTGAGGCGGCGGCAGAGGTCGCCGAGGTCGGTGTCCGCCGGGAGGTCGCCGGAGACGACCTGTCCCCAGGCGTGGACGCCCGCATCCGTCCGGCCGGCGCCGGTCAGTTCGACGGGTCGGCGCACGACGGTGGCCACCGCGCCCGTCAGCTCCTCCAGCACGGTGGGCACGCCGGGGTTCTTGGCGAAGCCGCGGAAATCCGATCCGTCGTAGGCCAGGGTGAGCTTGACGCGACGAGTGGCCGGCGCAGCGGTCGGGACGTCGTCGCTCATCGGCGCCAGGGTAAGCGCCGACGGTACGGTCTGGCGGACGACGGAGGAGTCCCGCGCGTGCGCATCGCATCGTTCAACGTGCAGAACCTGTTCGATCGAGCCAAGGCGATGAACATGGGCACGTGGACGGCCGGGCGCCCCATCCTCGAGGCCTACACGGCGGTCAACACCCTGTTCCAGGCGGAGGTGTACGACGCGGCGACGAAGCGGCGGATCCTCGCCAGGCTCGAGCAGCTCGGCCTGCTGCGCAGCGACACGGCGACCGTTCGCCATCCTGCGCGTCGTGCGCGGCCGCCTGCTGCGCCGGCACCGCGACGGGTCGGTCGAGGTGGTCGCCGACGGCCGGGCGAGCTGGGTCGGATGGGTCGAGCTGACGACGGAGTCCGTCGACGAGCTGGCGATGCAGCACACGGCGATGGTCGTGCGCGACGTCGACGCCGACGTCCTCGGCGTCGTCGAGGCCGAGGACCGCATCACGCTGCAACGGTTCTCCGATTCGCTGCTGGTCGGCGTCGGCGGCCGGCCCTACGAGCAGGTGATGGTCGTCGACGGCAACGACGACCGGGGGATCGACGTCGGCCTGCTCACGCGGCTGCCCCTCGACCACATCCGCACGCACGTGTTCGACCGCGACGCCGAGGGCGTGGTGTTCTCCCGGGACTGCTGCGAGTACCACCTGCGCGGGCCGGGCGGGCGGCGCGTCGCCGTGCTCGTCAACCACTTCAAGTCGAAGGGCTACAGCGAGCCGGGCGATCCGCTCGGAGCCCGGCGGCGGGCCCGCCAGGCGAGCCGCGTCGCGGAGATCTACGCCGGTCTGCGCCGCCGCGGCATCGAGCGCGTCGCTGTCGTCGGCGACCTCAACGACGCCCCCGGCAGCGACGCATTGGCGACGTTGCTCGCCGGCACTGACCTGCGCGACATCAGCACCCACCCGGCGTTCGACTTCGGGACCCGCCGGGGCACGTTCCGCGGCGGCAACGAGGCGGCGAAACTGGACTACGTCCTGCTGTCGCCGGCGCTGTTCGCCGCGGTGACCGGAGGCGCGGTGTTCCGGCGCGGTGTCTGGCATGGCCCCCGCACCGAGGACCCGTGGGAGATGTACGAGACGCTGACGGCCGAGGTCCACGCCGCCAGCGACCACGCCGCGATCTATGCCGACCTGGCGCTGTGAGCGCTTTCTGTCCTTCGAGATCGGCCGGATCGGGCCGATCTCGAAGGACAGAAGGACCTACACCAGCTCGATGCGCGCCATCTCGGCGGCGTCGCCCTGACGGGCACCGAGCTTGAGGATGCGCGTGTAGCCGCCGTTGCGCTCCGTGTACCGGGGCGCGACCTCGTTGACCAACTTGTGGGTCATCTCGCGGTCGCCCAGGTAGCCCTGGATCTGACGGATCCGGTGGACCCGCATGGGACCCTCGTCCTGGGCCTTCTTGGCCTTCGTGATCAGCTTCTCGGCGACCGGACGGAGGGCCTTGGCCTTGGCCTCGGTGGTGACGATGGCCTCAGCGGCGAACAGCGAGGCGGCCAGGTTGGCCATCATCAGCCGCTGGTGGGCGGCGCTGCCGCCGAAGGCGCGGGACTTGCGTGGGGTGGGCATGACGCTCTCCTGCTCAGCCGCGCAGCGACAGGCCGCGCTCGTCGAGCTTCTGCTTGACCTCGTCGAGGCTCTTCTGGCCGAAGTTGGTGATGTTCAGCAGGTCGTCCTCGGTCTTGGTGAGCAGCTCGCCGACCGTGTTGATCTGGGCCCGCTTGAGGCAGTTGCTGGGGCGCTCGGAGAGGTCGAGGTCCTCGATCGGCAGGTCGAGATCCGGCGAGCTGGCGCCGGCATCGGCGACCTCGCCGAGCTCGAGGCCCTGGGGCTCGTCGCTCATCGACGCCACCAGCTCGGCGAGCGAGCGCAGCGTGGCGCCGGCCGAGGCGAGCGCCTCACCGGGTGTGATCGACCCGTCGGTCTCGATGTCGATGACGAGGCGGTCGTAGTTGGTGGACTGCTCGACGCGGGTCGGCTCGACTTCGAACGTCACTCGCCGAACCGGCGAGAAGATGGCATCGACGGGGATCACCCCGATGGTCCGGTTCTCGGTCTCGCGATCGCTCGAGGAGTAGCCCCGACCCTGCTCGACGGTGAGGTCGATGGCCAGACGGCCCTTGGTGTTGAGGGTGGCGATGACGAGGTCGGTGTTGAGGACCTCGACGTCGGCGGGGCACTCGATGTTGCCGGCCGAGACGGTGGCCGCGCCCTTGACGTCGATGCGGCAGGTCACCGGGTCGGGCGACTCCGACGTGACGACGACGTCCTTGAGGTTGAGGATGATGTCCGTGACGTCCTCGGTGACGCCCTGGATGGTGTCGAACTCGTGGAGGGCGTCGTCGAAGCGCACCATCGTGATCGCCGCACCGGGGATCGACGACAGCAGGGTGCGGCGCAGGGAGTTGCCGAGGGTGTGACCGAAGCCGGGCTCGAGCGGGCCGACGGCGAAGCGCTGGCGGTTCGCCGACTCCTCGCCGACGGCTTCGATGGTGGGACGCTGCATGACGAGCATGGAGGTGTGGTCCTTACTTGGAGTAGAGCTCGACGATGAGCTGCTCGCGAACGGGGACGTCGATGTGGTCGCGCTGCGGGAGGTCGCGCACGGTGACCTGCTTGCCACCGTCGGCGGCCTCCAACCACCCGACGAGCGAGCGGTCGAGCACATCGATGTTGTGCTGGAGGACGATCATGTGGCGGGCCTTCGGCGACAACGTGACCACGTCACCCTTGCGGACCCGGAAGCTGGGGATGTCGACGCGCTTGCCGTTGACCTGGAGCAGCCCGTGGTTGACGAACTGGCGGGCCTGCGGGCGGGTCGACGCCCAGCCGGCGCGGTAGGCGACGTTGTCGAGGCGCAATTCGAGCAGGCGCAGCAGGTTCTCACCGGTTGGACCGGCGAGCCGGTTGGCCTCCTCGTAGGTGCGGCGGAACTGCCGCTCGAGGACGCCGTAGATGTACTTGGCCTTCTGCTTCTCCTGCAGCTGGGAGAGGTACTCACTGCCACTGTTGCGCCGGCGCGTGCGCCCGTGGGTGCCCGGCGGGAAGGGACGGCGCTCGAGGGCCTTGCGCCCCTTCTCGTTCTCGAAGATGTTCGTGCTCAGGCGGCGCGAGAGGCGCACCTTGGGGCCGGTGTAGCGAGCCATGATCAGCGCTCCTCAGCCTCGGCGCCGCTTCGGCGGCCGGCAGCCGTTGTGCGGCACGGGCGTCACGTCCTTGATCGACGTGACCTCGATGCCGGCGTTCTGGATCGACCGGACGGCGGTGTCGCGCCCCGAGCCGGGTCCCTTGACCTGGACCTCGGCGCGGCGCAGGCCGTGCTCCTGGGCCGCCTTGGCGGCGCGCTCGGCAGCCAGTTGGGCGGCGAACGGCGTCGACTTGCGCGACCCCTTGTACCCGACGCCCCCGGAGGACGCCCAGGCGATGACGTTGCCCTCGGTGTCGGTGATCGAGACGATCGTGTTGTTGAACGAGCTCTTGATGTGCACGACGCCGGTGCTCACGTTCTTGCGGTCCCGGCGGCGCGGGCGACGGCCCGCTGGCTTCGGCTTGGCCATCGCTTACTTCCTCACAGCCTTCTTCTTGTTGGCGACGGTGCGCTTGGGTCCCTTGCGGGTGCGGGCGTTGGTGTGGGTCCGCTGACCGCGCACCGGCAGGCCCTTGCGGTGGCGGATGCCCTGGTAGCACCCGATCTCGATCTTCCGCTTGATGTCCTGCTGGATGTCCCGGCGCAGGTCACCCTCGATGCGCAGGTTCTCGTCGACGTAGGCCCGGATCCGGGAGACCTCTTCCTCGGTCAGCGCCGAGACCCGGGTGTCGGGATCGAGGCCGAGGTCGGTGCACAGCTTCTCGGCGGTCGGCCTGCCGATGCCGAAGATGTACGTCAGCGAGATGTCCAAGTGCTTCTCGCGGGGGATGTCGATGCCGGCGATGCGTGCCATGTCGGTGCCTCTCGAATGCTCTCGCTCAGCCCTGGCGCTGCTTGTGGCGCGGGTTCTCGCAGATGACCATGACGCGCCCGTGCCGGCGGATCACCTTGCACTTCTCGCACATCTTCTTGACGCTGGGTCGGACCTTCATCGGGGACGTCTCTCTTGCTGCGATCACTTGTAGCGATACGTGATGCGACCTCGGGTGAGGTCGTAGGGGGTGAGTTCCACCTGCACCTTGTCCCCGGGGAGGATCCGGATGTAGTGCATCCGCATCTTGCCGGAGATGTGCGCCAGTACCTTGTGGCCGTTGTCGAGCTCGACGCGGAACATGGCGTTGGGAAGCGACTCCAGGATCGTGCCCTCCAGCACGATGGCGTCTTCCTTGGGCTTGGGCAGGGCAGACTCCTCACCTCGGATGGGGCCCCACCACCAGGACGGAGGACCTGCTGGCGACCGGGCACGGACGAACGGGGACGATCGGTCTGCGGACAGACCGGGGTCCAATGCTACCGGCGCCACCCTCCACAACCAAGCGGTCGCGACCTGCTAGACGGCCCATTCCGTTTCTGACGCTCCTCGCTCCCGCTGGGCGGGACGAGGTCTCCGCAGAACCGGATGGTCCGTCAGCTCCGGGAGCCGTCGATGGCCACGGTCAGGCGGCGGAACACGTCGTCGGGGTTGCCGACGCCGTCGATCACGACGAGGCGACCCTGACCGCCGTAGAACTCGATGAGCGGGGCGGTCTGGGACTCGTAGAGGTCGAGGCGCCGGTTGACCGCGTCGGGTGTGTCATCGTCGCGCTGCATGACGTCGCCGCCGCAGACCTCGCAGATCCACGGCTGGCGCTCGAAGCCCGTGGCCGTGTAGTTGGTTCCGCAGTCCCGGCACACCCGGCGGGCGGAGATGCGGGCCAGCACCGTGTCCCGGGGCACGTCGAGGTCGATGACGATGTGGATCGGTCGATCGACGGTGATCTTGTCCAGGGCCTCCGCCTGGGCGACGGTCCGTGGGAAGCCGTCGAGGATGTAGCCCCTGGTCTCGGCATCGGCCCGGCGCAGCCGGTCATCGACGATGGCGATCATGATGTCGTCGCCCACCAGGCCGCCGGTGTCCATGACCTCCTTGGCCATCAGCCCGACCTCGGTGCGCTCGCGGACGGCGGCCCGCAGCATGTCGCCGGTCGAGATGTGCGGCACGACGTAGTGGCGCGAAAGCCGGACGCACTGCGTCCCCTTGCCGGCTCCCTGCCGCCCGAGGATGATGAGCCGAGCTCCCGGGATCACCGATCATCCGCGAGTACGTAGGTTCCCGGAGCGCCAGCGGAGGGTGCCGGCGCGCCGGCCTGCGTGGCCGGGGAACGCATCTATTTGAGGAAGCCTTCGTAGTTGCGCAACATCAGTTGGCTGTCGATCTGGCGCATCAGCTCGAGCGCCACGCCGACGGCGATCAGGATGCTCGTCCCGGCGAAGCCGAACGTGTTGATGTCCGCCGCCCACAGCAGGAGGTACGGCAGGATGGCGATGGTGGCGATGAACACGGCGCCCGGCAGGGTGATGCGGTTGACGACCTTGGCCAGGTAGCGCTCGGTTTGCGGTCCCGGGCGCACACCCGGGATGAACCCGCCCTGACGGCGGATCTGGTCGGCCTGGCGGACCGGGTCGAAGGCGATCGAGTTGTAGAAGTAGGCGAAGGCGATGATCAGGATCCCGAACAGCGACATGTACACCAGGTTCTGGCTGTTGATGATGTACCGGTCGACGAACTCGGCGATCTCGCCGCGGAAGCCCTCCCCGCTGCCGAGGACGTTGGAGAAGATGACCGGCAGCAGCAGGATCGAGCTGGCGAAGATGATCGGGATGACGCCCGACTGGTTGACCTTCAGCGGGATGTAGGTGTTCTGACCGCCGTACATGCGCCGGCCGACGACCCGTTTGGCGAACTGCACGGGGATCCGCCGCTGGCCCAGCTCGACGAACACGACGGAGACGATGATCGCCAGCGTCAACAGGACGATGGCCACGAACCAGAACCACTTGTCGACCTGGAGGATCGAGTAGTAGCCGTAGGGCAGCCCGGAGACGACGGAGGCGAAGATCACCATCGACATGCCGTTGCCGATGCCCCGTTGGCTGATCAGCTCACCGATCCACATCAGCACGGCCGTGCCGGCGACCAGGGTGAGGATCACCAGGTAGCCGCGGGGCCAGATGCCGTTCGGCAGCAGCGGCACGGTCGGGGCTTGGCTGGCCGCCGAGAAGAACGCCGTGCCCCGCCCGGTGCCGAAGATGAACACCAGGCCCGTCGCCTGCAGCGTGGCCAGGGCGATCGTGACGTACCTCGTGTACTGGGTGATCTTGCGCTGCCCGACGGCTCCTTGTTGCTGGAGCTCCTCCAGCTTGGGGATCACCACCCCGAGGATCTGCATGATGATGCTGGCCGTGATGTACGGCATGATCCCGAGGGCGAAGATCGAGAAGCTCTCGAACCCGCCGCCCGAGAACAGGTTGAGGAACCCCAGCGCACCCTGGGTGTTGGCGGCCGACTTGATCTGGTCGACGGCCAGCGGGTCGATGCCGGGCACCCGGATCGCCACCCCGAACCGGTAGACGACGATCATCGCCACCGTGAACAGGATCTTGTTCCGGAGATCCGGGATCTTGAAGACGTTCTTCAGGTTGGAGAGCACCCGGCGGGTCCTTTGTGAGATCTGATGACCGGGCGGCGGCGCCACCCGGGATGAGCGCCACTCAGCGGTTGGTGAACTGGTTGCCCTTGACGGGCGGGCGGCCGGCCCTGTTCTCACCCTTGAACGGCAGCGGTACGAGCGTCACCGTACCGCCCGCCGCGGTGATCGCCGTTTCAGCGGCCTTGGACACGGCGTGGGCATGGACGGCGAGCGGGGCGGTGACCTCGCCGCGGGCGAGCACCTTCACATAGGCACCCTTGTGCAGGATGCCGTGCTCGACGAGGACCTGCGGGTCGATCGTCGGGCCGTAGCGCTCGGCGAGCTCGGTGAGGGTGTCGAGGTTGACGGCCTGGTACTCGACGCGGAACGGGTTGTTGAAGCCCTTCAGCTTGGGAACCCGCTGCTTGAGCGGCATCTGGCCGCCTTCGAAGCCGCGCGGCACGGTGCCGCGGGCGCGCTGGCCCTTGGTGCCACGGCCGGCGGTCTTGCCGCCCTTGCCACCGATGCCGCGGGCTTTGCGCTTGGGGGCCTTCGTCGACCCCGGCGCAGGGGAGAGATCGTGGACTCGCATGGGATTCAGCTCTCTTCGTCGTCGGCCGGCGAGGCGGCCGGGCTCGCCTCGGGCCGGGCCTCGGCGTCACCACTGGACGCGGCCGACACGGGGGATGCGCCGGTCTCGACACGCACGAGGTGCGGGACGCGGGCGATCATGCCCCGGATCTCGGGGCGATCGGGCAGGGTGTTGGTCTTGCCGATCCGACCCAGGCCGAGCGCCCGCAGCGTGCCGCGGGTCTTCGGCTTGCCATGGGCGCCGGACTTGACCTGTGTGACGGTGATCGTCTGGTCGGTCATTCCTCACCGCCCGTCGAGGTCGAACGTCCGCCGCGCTGGCGGTCGTTGTAGGCCTTCAGCAGGCCTGCGGGCACGAACTCCTCGGCGGACAGGCCCCGCCGGGCGGCGACCTCATCGGGTCGCTGGAGCGCCTTGAGACCGGCGATGGTGGCCCGGGCGACGTTGATGTGGTTGGCGGAACCGAGCGACTTGCACAGGATGTCGTGCACGCCGGCCTCCTCGAGGATGATCCGGGCAGCGCCACCGGCGATCACACCGGTACCGGCGGCCGCCGGCTTCATGAGGACCTTGCCGGCGCCGGTCACCCCGATCACCGGGTGAGTGATCGTGCTTCCGGCGAGCGCGACCTCGAACAGGTTGCGCTTCGCCTCCTCGGTGCCCTTCTGGATGGCCAGCGGCACTTCCTTGGCCTTGCCGTAGCCGAGACCGACCCGGCCGTTGCCGTCGCCGATGACGACCAGTGCGGTGAACGAGAAGCGCCGGCCGCCGCGGACGACCTTGGCGACGCGGTTGATCGTGATCACCCGCGATTCGCGCAGCCCACCCTCGGACGTGTCGCCCTGGTTGCCCTGGTAATTGCTGTGGTACGCCATCAGGAAGCCTCCGGTCGAAGATGCGAGCGACTGAGCGCCAGCGAAGGAGCGGTCATCAACGGCCTGCGTGGCCGGGGAACGCAGTGGATAGCCATATTCAGAACTCCAGACCTGCGTCGCGGGCGGCGGTGGCGAGAGCCGCCACACGCCCGTGGTAGATGAACCCGCCGCGATCGAAGACGACCTTCTCGACGCCGGCCGCTCTGGCCCGTTCGGCGACGAGCCGGCCGATGCGCGTGGCGGCGTCGACGGTGGCCCCGCTGCCGGCCGCCCGCTGGTCGGCTTCTGCGGTCGACGCCGCGGCGAGCGTGCGCCCGGCGTCGTCGTCGATCACCTGGGCGACGAGGTGCTTGTTGGACCGGAACACGGCCAGGCGCGGGCGCTCGGCGGTGCCGTGGATCCCCTTGCGCACGCGGCGGTGCCGGCGCATGCGCGACTGGCGCCGGATCTGGGCGATGTCGCTCATGGCGTTCCCCGGCCACGCAGGCCGTTGCTGTCGCTCGGTCGCTCGCATCGGATGAGTGTGTGTAGGCGCATGGCTAACTACTTCTTCCCTGCCTTGCCGGCCTTGCGGAGCACGCGCTCGCCCTGGTAACGGACACCCTTGCCCTTGTATGGCTCGGGCTTGCGGATGGAACGGATGTCGGCGGCGACCTGGCCGACGACCTCCTTGTCGATGCCGTTGACGACGATCTGCGTGGCCGCCGGCACTTCGAACGTGATCCCCGGCGGCGCCTTGATGTGCACAGGGTGGCTGAAGCCGAGCGCCAGGCGGATGGCGTCTCCGCCCTGGGCCTCGGCGCGGTAGCCGACGCCGACGATCTCCAGGTTCTTGCGGAAGCCGTCGGTGACGCCGATCACCATGTTGTTGACGAGGCTGCGGGTCAGGCCGTGCAGGGCCCGGTTGTCGCGCTCGTCGTCGGGGCGCGACACAAGCAGCTCGTGGTCGACCCGCTGGACGCTGATCGGGGCCGGCACGGTGCGCGTGAGCTCACCCTTGGGGCCCTTGACCGTGACGACGCGGCCCTCGATGGTGACGTCGACCCCGGTCGGGATCGTGATGGGGGCTTGTCCGATTCGTGACATCTCAGGACGCTCCGATCACCACACGTAACAGAGGACTTCGCCGCCGACCTTGCGCTTGCGCGCCTCGCGGTCGGTCATCAGTCCCTGCGAGGTGGACAGGACAGCGACACCGAGGCCGCCGAGCACGCGCGGCACGCTGTCGGCCTTGCGGTAGACGCGCAGGCCGGGCGTCGAGATGCGGCGCAGTCCGGAGATCGTGCGGTCGCGGTCGGGCGAGTACTTCATCTTGATCGTGAGCACCTCACCGACGCCCTTGGGCGACGGGGCCACCTCGTAACCGACGATGTAGCCCTCCCGCTGGAGGACGTCGGCCAGGGCGATCTTCTGCTTGGACGACGGCATGCGCACCTCGTCGTGCATCGCCGTGTTGGCGTTGCGCACGCGAGTGAGCATGTCGGCGATCGGATCAGTCATCATGTCGGTTCGCCCTCACCAGCTCGACTTCGTCAGACCAGGGACCTCGCCGGCGTGGGCGAGCTCACGTAGGCACACCCGGCACAGGCCGAACTTGCGGAACACGGAGCGCGCCCGGCCGCAGCGCCGGCAACGGGTGTAGGCGCGCACCTTGAACTTGGGCTTCCGGGCCGCCTTGTTGATCAGTGCTTTCTTGGCCATTCGAACTACTTCCTCTTGCCGCGGACCGGGCCACGGCCGCGGCGGCGCTGCTTGGGTGCGGGAGCGTTGGGGTCGTTGGCCTGCCGGAACGGGAACCCGAAGGCGTCCAGCAGGGCCTTGCCGGCGGCATCGTCGGTCGCCGTGGTGACGATCGTGATGTCCATGCCGCGGGGGGTGTCGATCTTGTCGTAGTCGATCTCCGGGAACACGGTCTGGTCGTTGAGGCCGAACGTGTAGTTGCCCCGGCCGTCCCACGACGTCGGCGGGAGGCCGCGGAAGTCCCGGATGCGCGGGATGGCGACGGCGATCAGCCGATCGAGGAATTCCCACATCCGGTCGCCGCGCAACGTGACCTTGGTACCGATGGCCTGGCCCTCGCGCAGCTTGAAGCCGGCGATCGAGTGCTTGGCCTTGGTGACGATCGGCTTCTGCCCGGCGATCGCCGTCAGGTCGACGACGGCGCCCTCGAGCAGCGACGGCTGCTGCGTGGCCCGGCCGACGCCCATGTTGATGACGATCTTCTCCAGCGCCGGGACCTGCATGACGTTGGCCAGGCCGAGCTGCTGCTGCAGCGTCGCCCTGATCTCGGCGTTGTACTTCGCCTTCAGTCGGGGCGCGGTGCGCTCCACGGTGGTGGTGGTGCTCTCGCTCATCCGATGACCTCGGTCTTGCCGCGGGCACGCGTCACGCGGACCTTCTTGCCGCCGCGGACCTCGTAGCCGACGCGTACCGGCTTGCCCTTGTGCACGAGCATCACGTTGCTCGCGTCGATGGGCATGTCGCGATCGATGATCCCCGCCTTGTCGTTGGCCCGGCGGGCCTTGGCGTGCTTGGTGGCGACATTGACGCCGGACACGATCACCTTGCCGGCCGCCGGGAGGACCCGCTGGATCTCACCCTGCTTGCCCTTGTCCTTGCCGGTGATCACCATGACGGTGTCACCCTTCCTGAGCTTCATCACAAGACCTCTGGTGCCAGCGACACGATTCGCATGAAGCGGCGATCACGCAGCTCGCGGCCCACTGGGCCGAAGATGCGGGTGCCGCGGGGCGTGAGGTCGTCCTTGATCAATACGGCCGCGTTCTCGTCGAAGCGGATGTAGCTGCCATCGGGACGACGCTTCTCCTTCTTGGTGCGCACGACGACGCACTTGACGACGTCACCCTTCTTGACCCCGGCGCCGGGGATGGCGTCCTTGACCGTGGCCACGAAGATGTCGCCGATCGAGGCGTACCGGCGACGCGTGCCGCCGAGCACCTTGATCACGAGGACCTCCTTGGCGCCGCTGTTGTCGGCGACCCGGAGGCGGGATTCCTGCTGGATCATCGGGGACCTACTTCGCCCGTTCCAGGACGTCGGTGACGCGCCAGCGCTTGGTCTTGCTGAACGGGCGGGTCTCCATCACGCGGACCTTGTCGCCGACGTTGACGTCGTTCGACTCGTCGTGGGCGTAGAGCCTCTTGGTCTGCAGGACGAACTTGTTGTACTTCGGGTGCGGGACCCGCTCGATGACGGCGACGACCGCCGTCTTGTCCATGCCGCTGGACACGACGACGCCCTCGCGGACCTTCCTTCGTGCTCGAGGGCTCGCTTCGCTCGCTCCCGGCTGCTCGCTGGCGCTCCCGACGCCGGTTGGCCTGTCATCGGTGCTGCGGTCGGGGGCCGAAGCGGTCACTGCCTGGCTCTCATCGGTGACCGGGCTGCTCACGTCTTCTTCGTTGCTCGCTGGCTCGCTGTCATCGGTGACCGGGCTGCTCACATCTTCTTCGTTGCTCACTTCGTGGCCTCCTCGATCTCGCGCATGCGGATGAAGGTGTTGATGCGGGCGATCTGTCGTCGCACGCGGCGGATCTCGGCGGTGTTGTCGAGCTGACCGGTGGCGTTGCGGAAGCGCAGGTTGAGTGCCTCGTGCTTCGTCTCGCGCAGCTCGTCGATCAGCTCGCCGAGGTTCATCTCGACGAGATCGGACGTCTTACGCGCCACGGCGAGCCTCCGATCGAGTGTGCGAGCGACCGAGCGCCAGCGAGGGAGCGGCAAACAACGGCCTGCGTGGCCGGGGAACGCAATGAACGTTCATCAGAACCTCTCCTCACGGGTGACGACGCGCGCCTTGATCGGGAGCTTCTGGATCGCCTTGCCGAGGGCGACGCGGGCCTGCTCCTCGTTGGGGAACGACAGCTCGAACAGGATCCGGCCGGGCTTGACGACAGCGACCCACAGCTCCGGGTTGCCCTTGCCGGAGCCCATGCGCGTCTCGGCCGGCTTCTTCGTCACCGGCTTGTCGGGGAAGATGTTGATCCAGACCTTGCCGCCGCGCTTGATGGCGCGGGTCATGGCGATACGAGCGGCCTCGATCTGGCGGGCCGTCAGCCAGCCCGGCTCGAGAGCCTGGATACCGTATTCACCGAAGGCCAGTTCGGTGCCGCCCTTGGCCATGCCGCCATTCCGGCCACGGTGGTGCTTGCGGTGGGCGACCTTGCGAGGCATCAACATCTCAGTCCTCCCCCCTGAAGTGAGGCGTCTCGTGCTCGACGTGGGTACGTCGGGCGATCGCCTCTTCCTCGTCGAGCAGCTTCTCCAGCTCGGGATCGGCCTCCTTGAGGAGGGGCTGCGTCTCGGGCTCGGCCTCGGCGGCCTGCTTGCGGGCGGCCGAGGACACGACCCGGCGCGGCTCGGCAGCCTGCCCGGACGTCTCACCGACAGCCATCGCCGCCTCGCGGGCGATCTTGTCGTCGGTCGCCGACTTGTACGGGAGGATGTCGCCCTTGTAGAGCCACACCTTGACGCCGACGCGACCGCTCGTCGTTCGCGCCTCGCGGAAGCCGTAGTCGATGTCGGCGCGCAGCGTGTGGAGCGGCACCCGGCCCTCGCGGTACCACTCGGTGCGGCTCATCTCGGCGCCGCCGAGCCGGCCCGAGCACTGCACCCGGATGCCGAGGGCACCAGCCCGCTGGGCGTTCTGCACGGCGCGTTTCATGGCCCGCCGGAAGGCGATGCGGTTGGCGAGCTGGTCGGCGACGCCCTGGGCGATCAGCGCGGCGTCGAGCTCGGGGCTCTTGATCTCGACGATGTTCAGCTGCACCTTGGGGTTGCCGGTGATCTTCGTGATGATCGCCCGGAGCTCGTCGGCCTGGGCGCCGCGGCGACCGATGACGATGCCGGGACGGGCCGTGTGCACGTCGACGCGGACCTTGTCCCGGGTGCGTTCGATCTCGATGCGGCTGATCGCGGCCGACTCCATGCGCTGCATGATCGCCTGGCGGATCTTCCAGTCCTCGGTGAGGTAGTCCTTGTACAGGCGCTCGCTGAACCACCGGCTCTTCCAGTCCGTGGTCACCCCGAGGCGGAACCCGTACGGATTGATCTTCTGACCCATCTCAGTTGCCTCCGTCGCTCGAAACTCGCTCCGTCGGCTGCGCCTCGTCGCTGGCGCTTCCCTCGGCGCGGGGGTGTCATCGCTGACGACGCAGTGACTCCGTCGCTCGAAACTCGCTCCGTCGGCTGCGCCTCGTCGCTCGCTCCTGGCGCGCGGGGTCATCACATGCGCAGCCATCAGCTGTTCTCCTCGGTGTCGACGGCGGGGGCTTCGTAGCCCGCAGCCGCGGCGTGCTCGGCCGTGTCGAAGAAGACCTCGGCGATGGTGACGTCGTAGTAGCGCCCGCCGGGCACGTGGTACTTCATCGAATTGGCGTTGCCCTTGATCTCGTAGCCCTCGGGGATCGAGCCGTCCTCGGGCGCCAGGACGGCGCCCTCCGGCAACTCGACGCCTTCTTGCTCGGCGGCGGTGTCATCGGCCAGGTCGCTCTCGGCGATGTCTGCCGCGGCTTGCTCGGCGGCGGCGTCCTCGAGCTCCTCGGCGACCTCGTCGGCGACGACCTCCGAGGCGTCGACGGCGTCGACGTCGGAGGCAGGGGTCTCCTCGGGCAGGACCTCGGTCGCCGCTTCCGGCGTGGCGGTTCCCTCCGTCCGGAGGCGCTCGGCGCGCGTGCGGCTGCGCTCGACACGATCGCGACGGGACTGCGCCGACGTCCCCGCACGGCGACGGCCGGCGGCGGACTGCGCCTGCTGGCGGTTCTGGATGACCTCGAGGCGTTCGTCGCTGAGCCGGGCGACCACCACGGTGATGTGGCACGTGCGCTTGCGGATGCGTGTCGCCCGGCCGCGGGCGCGTGGCCGGAACCGGCGCAGCGTCGGTCCCTCGTCGGCGAAGCAGGCGAGGACGAACAGCTCGTCGGCATCCTGCTCGTCGTTGTGGACGGCGTTGGCCACGGCGCTGGCGAGCACCTTGCGGATGTCCTGGGCGACGTCACGCGTTGTGAACTGCAGGATCTCGTCCGCCCGGCGCACGTCGAGGCCGCGGATCAGATCGAGGACCTCGCGCGCCTTGGAGGCCGAGCCGCGCAGGTACTTGGCGGTCGCCTTGGTGATCGGACGGTCGTCGTCGATCAACAGGGCGCCCTCGTTGAGCTTCGGCCCGGTCACGCTGCCTCCCTTCGGTCGGTCGTGTGACCCGCCGGGCGCGAGGCGCCCGTCGAACGTGCTGGCATGAACTCGTTTCGCTCGTTCATCAGCGCCGACCCTTCGCGCCTCGCTCCTGGCCGGCGTGGAACCGGAAGGTGCGGGTGGGGCTGAACTCGCCCAGCTTGTGGCCGACCATCGACTCGGTGACATAGACCGGGACGTGCTTGCGGCCGTCGTGGACGGCGATCGTGTGGCCGACCATGTCGGGGATGATCGTGGAGCGGCGCGACCAGGTCTTGATGACCCGGCGCTCGCCGGCGGCGTTCTGGGTGTCGACCTTCTTCAGCAGGTGGTCGTCCACGAACGGGCCCTTCTTCAGGCTGCGGGACATGGCTTACCTCCGACCCTTGCCGGTACGGCGCCGGCGGACGATGAGTGACTGCGATGGCTTGTTCTTGTCGCGGGTGCGGCCCTCGGGCTGGCCCCACGGGGACACCGCCGGACGACCGCCCGACGTGCGACCCTCGCCACCACCGAGGGGGTGGTCGACGGGGTTCATGGCCACACCGCGGGTCTGCGGGCGCACACCCTTCCAGCGGTTGCGGCCGGCCTTGCCGACCTTGATCAGCTCGTGCTCGGCGTTGCCGACCTCGCCGACGGTGGCGCGACAGTCGATGAGCACGCGGCGCATCTCCGTGGACGGCATCCGCAGGGTGGCGAAGTCGCCGTCCTTGGCGACCAGCTGCACGGCGATGCCCGCGGAGCGGCCGATCTTGCCGCCCTGGCCCGGGCGTAGCTCGACGTTGTGGACGGTCGTGCCGACCGGGATGTACCGCAGCGGCAGGGCGTTGCCGGGCTTGATGTCGGCACCCTGGCCGCTCATCACGTGATCTCCGACGTTCAGGCCCCGCGGCGCCAGGATGTACGCCTTCTGGCCGTCGGCATAGTGCAGCAGGGCGATGCGGCAGGTGCGGTTGGGGTCGTACTCGATGG
Source organism: uncultured Acidimicrobiia bacterium (assembly GCA_963776995.1). GTDB lineage: Bacteria > Actinomycetota > Acidimicrobiia > Acidimicrobiales > Ilumatobacteraceae > JALZMG01. The sequence goes on along the minus strand of CAVZPA010000013.1, from coordinate 309,082 downwards.
CGGCGACCTTGGCGGTCACACCGTCCTTGGTGCGCTTGAAGTCGATCGTGCGGTACTGCTGCTTGTGGCCGCCGCCGCGGTGGCGCGACGTCTTGCGACCGTGGGCGTTGCGCCCGCCGGTCTTCGGCTTGGGGGCCAGCAGCGACTTCTCCGGCTTGTCCTTGGTGATCTCGGAGAAGTCCGAGACGGTCTGGAAGCGGCGGGCCGGGCTGGTCGGTTTGCGCGAACGGATACCCATGGCGTCCTCAGTTCTCGAACAGCGGGATCTCGCCCGCCGCCAGGGTGACGATGGCCCGCTTGGTGGCGGACGTCGTGCCGATGCGGTTGGTGCCGCGGGTGCGACGGCGCTTGCCCTTGCGGTTCAGCGTGTTGACCTTGCGCACCTCGACGCCCCAGATCGACTCGACAGCGTCGCGGATCTCCGGCTTGCTCGCCGAGGGGTGCACCTTGAACGTGTACACACCGGTCTCCATGAGCGCGTAGCTCTTCTCCGAGACGACCGGCGCCAAGATGATGTCGCGTGGGTCCTTCACGAGGACTCCTCCTCTTCGTCGCGGGCGCCCTCGGCCGGATCGTCACCTGTCTCGACGAGCTCGGGCTCGCCGGCGGACGGCTCGTCGTCCCGCGCGCCCTCGGCCGGGTCGGCATTGACCACCGTCACCGCCGCATCGGCGGGTGTCTCGGTGGCGTCCGTCGTCGGCAGCAGGCCGTGCTCGAACACGATCCAGTCGTTGCACAGCACGTCATAGGCGTTCAGCTCGCCGACCTTGATCACCTGCACCTCGGGGAGGTTGCGGAATGACAGGGCGACCGGGCCGTCGAAGCGGTCGACCACCACGAGGGCGCGCCCCTCGAGGCCGAGCGCGGTCAGCGCGTTGCGGGCGGCCTTGGTGTGCGGGGCATCGAAGCCCCAGTCGTCGACGACGACGACCTTGCCATCGCTGGCCCGGTCCGACAGTGCCGATCGCAGGGCCAGTTTGATCATCTTCTTCGGCGTGCGCTGGGCGTACGAACGCGGCTTCGGGCCGAGGGCGATGCCACCACCGGTGTAGTGGGGCGAGTTCGTCGATCCCTGACGGGCGTTGCCGGTGCCCTTCTGGCGGTACGGCTTGGCGCCGCCCCCGCGGACCTCGCTGCGGGTCTTCGTGCTGTGCGTGCCGGCCCGCCGGTGGGCCAGCTGCGCGGTGACGACCTGGTGCATGACCGGGACGTTGGGCCGGATGCCGAACGTCGCCTCGTCGAGCTCGACGCTGCCGGCATCGGCGCCGGTCGGGGTCTTGAGGGTGATCTGGGCCATCTCGCTCAACCCTCCTTGACCGGGCTCTTGACGGCGTTGCGGACGACGACGACGCCGCCGTTGGGGCCGGGGACGGAGCCCTTGACGAGCAGCAGGTTGCGCTCCACGTCGGACTCGACGACCTCCAGGTTGAGCGTGGTGACCTGCTCGTGGCCCATCTGCCCGGACATCCGCATTCCCTTGAAGACGCGACCTGGGAAGGCGCACGAGCCGATCGCTCCGGGGGCCCGGTGGTGCTTGTGGTTGCCGTGGCTGGCGCCCTGGCCCTTGAAGTTGTGACGCTTCATCGTGCCGGCGAAGCCTTTCCCCCGACTGACCGCTGTCACGTCGACCTTGGAGCCGGCGGCGACGGCGTCGACGTGGATCTCCTGGCCGACCTCGTAGCCGTCGACCGAGTCGAGACGCAGCTCCACCAGCCGCTTGCCGGGGTCGACCGACGCCTTGGCGAAGTGACCGGCCTCCGGCTTGGTGAGCTTCTTGGCATCGCGGTGGCCGTAGGTGACCTGGAGCGCGCTGTAGCCGTCGCGCTCAGGTGTCTTGACCTGCACGACGCGCATCGGCTCGACGCGCAGCACCGTCACCGGGACGACCTTGTCGTCGACCCACTTCTGGCTCATGCCGACCTTTTCGCCGACGATCGCTGTGGTTGCCATTGCGGCTCTTCCTTACTGGTGTTGACCGAGCGGCCATGGCCGACCGCTCTCTCCACATGGCGCCGGACCTGCGATGGTGAGCCCGGCGTGCAAATGCTCCGCAGGTCGAGACCGGCGGAGCATTCGATTGAGTTGTCGCCGTGCGGTCCCTGGCAACTGCTGCTAGGCGCACACGGACATCGGTTGCGAGGTGTTCCGTGCCGTGTCCGGGGACACGGCCCCAGGCACAAGTAGGAGAGGCTAGCGGTGCTCCGAGGCGCCCGCAACCAGCAGGTTTCGGGCCGCGGTCAGTCGCCGACCCGTTCGGCCAGGGTGACGTCGAAGGTGCGCTGCTCGCCGTCTCGGACGACGACGACGGCCACCTCGTCGCCGGGCTCGTGATCGCGGATGGCGGCGATCACCCCGGCACGACCGTCGGTCGCGGCGTCGTCGATGGAGACCACCACATCGCCGGCCTCGATCCCGACCTCGGCGGCGGGAGAGTCGTCCTCGACGTCGGCGACCAGCGCTCCCTGCCCGCCGTCGGTGCGCTCGTTGAGGGTGATCCCGAGGTATCCCTCGGCACGAGCCGTCCCGGCCGTCGCCTCACGCAGGTCTGCCAGCACCGACTCGACCTCGTCGGCCGAGATGGCGAAACCGACGTTGGTCGCCGCGGTCACGAAATCGCCGCGCGCGACAGCGGTGTTGATGCCCACGATGCGGCCGCCGGCGTCGACGAGCGGACCACCTGAGTTCCCCGAAGAGATCGCCGCATCGGTCTGGATCAACCCGTCGAGGGCGCCACCGTCTTCGGTGATGATCGTGCGGTCCACCGCAGACACGATCCCCAGCGTGACCGTCGGCTCGCCGTCGAGGTCGAGGGCGAACCCGATCGCCACCACCTCGTCACCCAGCCCGACATCCGCGCCGGGGGCGAACCTGACTGGCGGCAGGTCGTCGGCGTCGATCCGCAGCAGCGCCAGGTCGTTGCCGACGTCGGTGGCCAGGAGCTCGGCCTCCGTCGGCTCGGTCTCGCCGGGCAGCCGCACGCGCACCTCGCTTGCTCCAGCGACGACATGGGCGTTGGTGAGGATCTCGCCGTCGGCCGAGACGATCACGCCGGTGCCGACCGATCGGCCCTGCTGGACGTCGGCGCTGATCGTCACCACGGACGGGCCAACGGCCTCGGCAACGGCGCGCACGGGAAGGCGCGCTCCCGGCTCGGCGTTGATCGCCAGTGTGGGGGTCGTGCCGGCCAAGGGCGCCTCGTCGTCGTCGATCGCGGTGCCGATCAGGAGACCGGCCGTGGCGGCGACGAGGGCCGTGACGCCGACGGCCGCGACGAGCGGCCAGGGGCGACCCCTGGACGACACCGGGCGGCTCGGCGGCTTCGGCGGGACGCCCGGCGCGGGAGGAGGCAGCACCGACATGGAACCTGTCTATCGCCTGACCGGCGCCCCGCCCCGTCAGGCCTCGAGATGTACTGTCCCACTCGAGCGACGGCGGTGTCGCGAGCTCAACCGGCGAGGTAGTGCAGGCCGCGATCGCCGTTCGTCAGCGTCAGCACGCCGTCGGTCACCGCGGCGGTGGCCGTGCCCGTGAGGACCGCGAGCTGCGCCTGTTCGACGTCGTTGGTGACGCCTTCACAGGCGATCAGGGTCATCGCCAGCGGGCCGAAGGTGATCTGGTCGCCGGCGACGGTGTACGAGCCGGAGCCGGTGTTGCAGCCGGTATCGACCGTCATCGTGCCGGCGTCGAGCTGCAGCGTCGGGCGTCGCACGCCGGACGCGACGGCTGTCGTCGTCGAGCCGGTCACGATCGAGTCGAGCAACCACGGCGTCCCTTCCAGACCCTCGGGCGTGATCCCGCCCTCCGGGGCCGCCCGCAGGCCGAGACCGTTGGCGCCGTTCGTGAGTGTCAGGACGTCGGCCTCGATCTCCGAGGCCACGGTGCCGGTCAGGACGGTGAGCATCGCTTGCTCCACGTCGGCGGAGGCATCGTCGAGGCAGGCCCGACGGGTCGTGGCGATCGGCCCGATCGTGATGTCCGTGCCAGCGACGGTGTAGCCGCCGGAGCCTGTGTTGCACCCCGTGTCGAGGGCGAGCTGACCGCCTTCGAAGCGCAGCGTGGGTGTCCCGGCACCGGCCGGGAGCGACGAGACGGTATCTCCCGCCACGACGCCCTCGAGGTTCCATGTCGTGCCCTCGAGGGGCCGATCGGGGTCGGCCGTCTCCCGGTCGACGAGCGTGACGAGCGTGCCCTCGGCGGTGAGCGTCAACGTGTCGCCGTCCAGGGCGACGGTCGGGCGCGACGTCAACACCGCAGCGAGCCACGTGTCCTGATCCATGAGAGCCGCCGGCTCGCACGCCATCGCCGTCATCGCCGGCTCGGGCACGACCAGCACGGCGCCCTCCAGGGACCAGGTCGAGCCCATCTGGTTGCAGCCGCCAGCCGCGCCGATGTTGGACCCGTCGAAGGTCAGCGCGATCTCCGTGCCGTCGACCAGCTGATAGCCCTCGACGGCCGTCGACACGAACGTGCGGCCGGCGAGCGCCGTCGCCAGGTCCATCGTCGTCGTCGTCGCCGCCTCGGTGGTCGTCGACGCGGCGGTGCTGTCGACCGCCGTGCTGTCCGGTCCGTCGCCTGTCGGCGCGGTCGACGCCGACGGCGCGGTGGTCGTCGTCGGCCGTGGGTTCGTCGTCGTCGCCGCAGGCGGCCAGCGACAGCGCGACGATGGCGACCAGCGCCACCGAGCGTCGAACGTTCATCACCGATCGACGTTAGGCGTCGGCACCGCCGCGGCCGTGGCACGCTGGCGGCTTCTGTCCTTTGACATCGGCCCGATCGGGCCGATCTCGAAGGACGGAACGGCGGTCAGCTGGCCTGGATCTTGATCTCGATGTCCACGCCGGCGGGCAGTTCGATGCGCTGCAGGCTGTCGATCGTCTTGGCGTTGGGGTTGACGATGTCGATCAACCGCTTGTGCACGCGCATCTCGAAGTGCTCGCGCGAGTCCTTGTCGACGTGCGGGCCGCGGATCACCGTGTAGCGGTGCTTGGCGGTGGGCAGCGGGATCGGTCCCCGCACCGTGGCGTCGGTGCGGGTCACCGTCTCGACGATCTTCTTGGTCGACTGATCGATGATCTCGTGGTCGAACGCCTTGAGGCGGATGCGGATGGACTGGGGCATGGGAGGTTGCCTTACTTGACGATCTTGGTGACGAAGCCGGCGCCGACGGTGCGGCCACCCTCACGGATGGCGAAACGCAAACCCTCATCCATGGCGATCGGCTTGCCCAACTCGACCGTCATCACCACGTTGTCCCCCGGCATCACCATCTCCGTCCCCTCCGGCAACTGGATCGTCCCCGTCACATCCGTCGTCCGGAAAAAGAACTGCGGCCGATAATTATTGAAGAACGGCTTATGCCGACCACCCTCCGACTGCGTCAACACATACACCTGACCCTCAAAATTCGTGTGCGGCGTAATCGACCCCGGCTTACACAACACCTGACCCCGCTCCACATCCTCCTTCTTCGTCCCCCGCAACAACGCCCCAATGTTGTCACCAGCCTGACCCTGATCCAGAATCTTGCGGAACATCTCCACACCCGTACACGTCGTCTTCTGCGTGTCCCGCAACCCGACGATCTCGATCTCATCACCGGTGTGCACGGTGCCCTGCTCCACCTTCCCGGTCACCACCGTCCCCCGACCCGTGATCGTGAACACATCCTCGATCGGCATCAAGAACGGCTTGTCCAGATCCCGCTGCGGCTCCGGGATGAAATCATCCGCGGCGGCCATCAACTCCAACACCTTGGCCTGCCACTCGGCATCCCCCTCCAACGCCTTCAACGCCGACACCCGCACCACCGGCGCATCATCACCAGGGAACTCGTACTCCGTCAACAGCTCCCGCACCTCCAACTCCACCAGATCCAACAACTCCTCGTCGTCCACCATGTCCGCCTTGTTCAACGCCACGAGGATCGACGGCACCCCCACCTGGCGGGCCAACAACACATGCTCACGGGTCTGCGGCATCGGACCATCCGTCGCCGCCACCACCAAAATCGCCCCATCCACCTGCGCCGCCCCCGTAATCATGTTCTTGATGTAATCAGCATGACCCGGCATATCCACATGCGCATAATGACGCTTCTCCGTCTCATACTCGATATGCGCAATCGAAATCGTAATCCCCCGCGCCTTCTCCTCCGGAGCCTTATCAATCGAATCAAACGGCGTATACACCGCCAACCCACGCTCCGCCAACGTCTTCGAAATCGCCGCCGTCAACGTCGTCTTACCATGATCAATATGACCCATCGTCCCAATATTCACATGCGGCTTCGTACGCTCGAACTTCGCCTTGCTCATGGCAGGACTCCAATGTCTCGAATGGTTGCTGGATGTGGGTTGTCAAAGGGCACAGGCCCGGCGATCACTCGCCGCGCACTCGCTTGATGATCTCGCTGGCGATGCTGTCGGGCACCTGCTGGTAGCTGTCGAACTGCATCGTGTACGTTGCACGCCCCTGGGTGCGTGAACGGAGGTCGGTACTGTACCCGAACATCTCCGAGAGCGGCACGGAGGACGTGACGACCTGGGTGTTGCCCCTGGCCTCCATACCGCCGATGCGGCCACGACGGCTCGACAGGTCGCCCATGACGTCGCCCATGTATTCCTCGGGCGTGACGACCTCGACGGACATGATCGGCTCGAGCAACACCGGGTTGGCCTGCTCCGCCGCCTTGCGATAGGCCATCTGGCCGGCGATCTTGAACGCCATCTCGGACGAGTCGACGTCGTGGTACTGACCATCGACCAACGTCACCTTGACGTCCACCGTCGGATAGCCGGCGAGCACGCCGGATTCCAGCGCTGACTGGATGCCCTGGTTCGTCGGCTGGATGTACTCGCGCGGGACGCGTCCACCGGAGATCTTGTCCTCGAACTCGTACCCGTTGCCCCGGTTGGGTTCGACATTGATCTTGACCACGGCGAACTGACCGGTGCCGCCGGTCTGCTTGATGTGGCGGTACTCGATGGGACCGACGACCTTGGTGACCGTCTCGCGGTACGCGACCTGCGGCTTGCCGACGGTCGCCTCGACGGCGAACTCGCGCTGCATGCGGTCGACCAGCACCTCGAGGTGCAGCTCGCCCATCCCGGAGATCACCGTCTGACCGGTCTCCTCGTCGGAGCGGATGCGGAACGTCGGGTCCTCGTCGGAGAGCGACTTGAGGGCCTTCCCGAGCTTGTCCTGGTCGCCCTTCGTCTTCGGCTCGATGGCCACGTGGATGACAGGCTCCGGGAACTCCATGCGCTCGAGGACGACGGGATCGGCGCGATCGCAGAGCGTGTCGCCGGTCGTCGTGTCCTTGAACCCCAGCCCGGCGACGATGTCACCGGTCCAGGCAACCTCGAGGTCCTCCCGCTGGTTGGCGTGCATCAGCAGGATGCGGCCGAGGCGCTCGCGCCTCTCCTTGACCGAGTTGTAGACCTCGTCGCCCTTGTTCACCGTGCCGGAGTAGACGCGGAAGTACGTCAGCTTGCCGAAGGGATCGGCGACGATCTTGAACGCCAGGGCGGCGAACGGCGCCTTGTCGTCGGGTTCGCGCACGACGACCTCGTCGCCACGCAGGTTGGTGCCCTGCGTCGGCGGGATGTCGAGCGGGCTCGGCAGGTAGTCGACGACGGCGTCGAGCATCGGCTGGACGCCCTTGTTCTTGAACGCCGAGCCGGTGAGCACGGGCACGAAGTGCCCGGCGAGCGTGCCGATGCGGATGACCTTCTTCAGGTCGGCCACGGTCAGCGGCTCGTCGGCGAGGTACTTCTCGAGCACCTCGTCGTCCTCACCGGCGACCGTGTCGAGCAGCTTGTGGCGCCACTCCTCGGCCTCGGCGAGCTGCTCGGCGGCGATGTCCTCTTCGTGGTAGCTGGCGCCCTTGTCGTCGCCGTCCCAGATGATCGCCGTCATCTTGACGAGGTCGACGACCCCTCGGAAGCCGCCCTCCGAGCCGATCGGCAGCTGAACGACGGCAGGCGTGGCCTCCAGGCGGCTCTCGATCATCTCCACGGTGCGGAAGAAGTTGGCGCCCGTGCGGTCCATCTTGTTGACGAAGCACATCCGCGGGACGTTGTACTTGTTGGCCTGGCGCCACACGGTCTCGGTCTGCGGCTCGACGCCGGCGACGGAGTCGAACACGGCGACGGCGCCGTCGAGCACGCGCAGCGACCGCTCGACCTCGATCGTGAAGTCGACGTGACCCGGCGTGTCGATGATGTTGATGCGGTGGTCGTTCCAGAACGCCGTCGTCGCCGCCGACGTGATGGTGATGCCCCGCTCCTGCTCCTGGGCCATGTGGTCCATGACGGCCGCGCCCTCGTGGACCTCACCGATCTTGTAGGTCTTGCCGGTGTAGTAGAGGATGCGCTCGGTCGTGGTCGTCTTGCCCGCGTCGATGTGGGCCATGATCCCGATGTTGCGGTAGCGCTCGAGGGGGAACTCACGCTTCGCCATTGCTCTTCACCTTCAACAAACTCTCTCGACCGGACGGCCGTACACACGAAGAACCCGGGCGCTTCCAGCACCCGGGTTTGGGCCACTTGGGCACCATGCAAGGCTAGCGGGCTGCTGGGTCGACCGCACCCGCGTTCGGTGCGGTGCCAGCGGCGCGAGCGCTGTCGATGCGTTGCGACGTGAGGCGTGGACCGACCACCGCAGCGAGGGCCAGCTGAGCCACCCCGGCGACGATCCACGGTGCCCGCAGGGCCCATTCCCGCGACAGCGGCCCGTCGAGCACGGCGACCATGAGGCCACCGATCAGGCCACCGATCGGGATCGCCCCCCAGCCGAAGAAGCGGTACACGCTGTTGACCCGCCCGAGCAGACGGTCGGGGATGATCGTCTGGCGCAGGCTGACGGTGATGACGTTCCAGAGCACCCCGGTGAAGACGGTGACGAACAGCAGCACGGCGGCCAGGGGCCACGTCGACGACGAACCCGAGGCCGATCGAGCACAACGCGCCGCCCCACAGGCAGGTCCCGAGGGAGGGGCCGGAGCCGATGCGCTTGGAGACAGCCGACGCCGTCCAGCCCCCGACGACCCCGCCCACCGCCGCCGCCGTCGAGAAGATGGCGAACTCGAGCACCGACGTGCCGAGGACCTCCTGGCCGAAGAGCACGATCAGCCCCCCGCCCACCTGGGCGAGCAGGTTGAGCAGGCCGAGGGTGATCGCCAGCGTGCGCAGGAGGTCGTGGTGCCAGAGCCAGCGGAAGCCCTCGGCCATCTCCGCCCGCCACGGCTGACGCTCGACCGGTGGCCCGGCGTCGACCGCCCGTGGGCTGGCGGCGATGGCGAAGATCAGGCCGGCGGAGACGGCGAACGTCCCGGCGTCGAGGACGATCGGGAGCACGAAACCCACCGCCAGCAGGAGGCCCGCGAGCGGGGGCCCGAGGAACTGGTTGGCGACGAGCTCCGCCGAGTACAGCCGGCCGTTCGCTCGCTCGAGGTCACCCGGGTCCTCGACGATCGACGGCATGAACGTCTGGGCGCTGTTGTCGTAGAGCACCTCGCACATGCCGAGCAGCAGCGTGGCGATGACGATGACGACGTACAGCATCCACTCCGTGCCGACGACCTCGTCGACGTCGTCCGGTGACGGCAGGACGCCTTGGCGGGCCAGGACGGCGACGGCGACGCCCACCGTGAGGACGGCGCGAAGGGCGTTGGCTCCGACCATCAGCCGACGACGGTCGGAGCGGTCGGTGATCACTCCGGCCGGCAGCGTGAACAGCAGCCATGGCAGGCGCTGGACGACGGCGACGAGGGCGATCAGCAGCGGGTTGCGGGTGATCGCCGACGCCAACCAGGGGTAGGCGATGACGCCGACGCCGTCGCCGAGGTTGGAGATCGTCGATGCCGCGAACAAGCGTCGATAACTCGGCCCCAGCGCCACGAATGGCGAACGTACCCACTGCAGCGGGCCGAGCCGGTACTGGTTCGGCGTCGGTGTCAGCGACCTTGGTGGATGTACTCCGTGAGGGCGTCGTTCTCCACCTGCAACTGGCCCAGCCGGGCCTTGACGACATCGCCGATCGACACGATGCCGGCCAGCAGGCCCTGCTCGTCGACGACCGGCAGGTGGCGGATCCGGCGTTCCGTCATCGATGACATGAGGTCCTCGACCGAGTCGTCGGCGACGCACGTCACCACCGTCGTCGACATCACCGAGCCGACGGTGCGGCCGAGGGCCCCCGCACCGTGGGCGGCGAGCGCCCGCACCACATCGCGCTCGGACACGATGCCGTCGATGTGGTGGCCGTCGTTGGCGACGACCAGCGCCCCGACGCCATGGTCACGGAGCAGCGCGGCGGCATCGGCGAGCGACGCCTCCTGCCCGACCGTCGCGACGTCGAAGCCCTTGGTCCCCAAGATCGATTGCACGTTCATTCGAGCCCCCTCGAGACGTGTTCGCTGTTGGTGCCCCGCGCCGTTGCGGCTTCTTCCCCGGAAGCCCAGAAGCTACCCCACCGGGCGTGCCTCAGCGTTCGGCGTCGTGCTCGAAGCGATGGCCGAGCCGTTCTCGCTTGGTGCGCAGGTAGGCCGCGTTGTCCTCGTTCTCGGCGGTGACCAGCGGCAGCCGCCCGGCGATGTCGATGCCGAAGGCGGCGAGGCCGGAGATCTTGGCCGGGTTGTTGGTCAACAGGCGGATCGAGCCGACCCCGAGGTCGCGCAGGATCGCCGCCCCGATGCCGTACTCCCGCAGATCGACCGGCAAGCCCAGCTCGAGGTTGGCGTCGACGGTGTCGAATCCCTGGTCCTGCAGCTCGTAGGCCCGCAGCTTGTGGGCGATGCCGATGCCCCGCCCCTCGTGGCCGCACAGGTACACGACCACGCCGCAGCCTTCGGCGGCGATCATCTCCATCGCTGCATGCAGCTGCGGCCCGCAGTCACAGCGCCGCGAGCCGAAGACGTCGCCGGTCAGGCATTCGCTGTGCACCCGCACCAGGACCTCGTCGGCGCCCTCGACGTCGCCGCAGAGCAGCGCCAGGTGGGTCTCGTCGTCGACATCGCTCTGGTAGCCGAGGCAGCGGAACTCACCGAGCTCCGTCGGCAAGCGCGTCAGCGCGACCCGGTGGACGTCGGGACGGACGTCAGCCATCGCCGCGTTCCATGCGCAGATCCACGCGCACATCGTCGCCCAACCTGCACACGGACGTGAACGTGCCCCGCGGCAGCACGTCGATCGACGGGGCGGCGGGACCGCGGAACAGGCCGAGCGCGTCGTCGCCGCCGAACACGGCCGGGGCCAGGTAGACGACATAGCGGTCGACGAGCCCGGCGGCGTGGAAGGAGTGGGCGACGGTGGGCCCGCCTTCGACCAGCAGCTGCAGCACGCCGCGCTGCCCGAGCTCGTCGAGCACGGCGCCGAGGTCGCCCGACAGCTCGAGGCACGGGTGGACCCTGGCGCCCTCCGGCGCCCGACCGAGAACGACCCGTAGCGGGTCGCGCCCGATGATGTGGCGCACGGTGAGGGCCGGGTCGTCGCTACGCACGGTGCCGGCCCCCACCAGCACGGCATCGCTCTCGGCGCGCAGACGGTGGCCGTCGGCGCGGGCCGCCTCGCCGGTGATCCACTGGCTCGTGCCGTCCGGCGCGGCGGTGCGGCCGTCGATCGTGGCGGCGAGCTTGAGCACGACGTAGGGCCGGCCGGTGCGCCGGTGGGTCAGGTACGCGGCGAGCTGAGCCGAGACGGCGTCCGCCTCGACCCCGACGGTGACGTCGACGCCGGCAGCGCGCAGCGCGGACAGACCCTGCCCACCGACGAAGGGATCGGGATCCTCGATCCCGACGACGACGCGACGGATCCCGGCGGCGATGATCGCCTCGGTGCACGGCGGCGTGCGCCCGTGGTGGTTGCACGGTTCGAGCGTGCTCACCAGCGTGGCCCCGACCGCGGCCTCACCGGCCAGGCGCAGCGCCTCGCGCTCGGCGTGAGCGCCGCCCGGCGGCTGCGTGGCGCCGGTGGCGATGATCTGCCCGCCGGCGTCGACGACGACGGCACCGACCCACGGGTTCGGCGAGGTGGTGGTGCGGACCGCGGCGGCAGCCTCGATGGCTGCCCGCATCGCGGTGGCGTCCACCGGCGGCTGCAGGGATCAGAAGCGGTAGTGGGCGAAGGCCTTGTTGGACTCCGCCATCTTCTGCATGTCGTCGCGCCGCTTGACCGCCGCGCCGAGACCGTTGGCCGCGTCCATCAGCTCGGCGCCGAGGCACTCGGCCATCGTCTTCTCACGGCGGGCCCGGGCGTAGTCGACGACCCAACGGATCGCCAGCGTGTTGGCCCGGTGGGCACGCACCTCGACCGGCACCTGGTAGGTGGCCCCGCCGACACGGCGGCTCTTCACCTCGAGCGGGGGCTTGACGTTGTCGATGGCCCGCTTGACCGTGGCCAGGGCGTCCTCGCCGGTCTTGGTGGCGATGATGTCCATCGCCTCGTAGACGATGTGCTCGGCGAGGCTGCGCTTGCCGTGCAGCATCACCTTGTTGACGATCTGGGTGACGAGGACCGAGTGGTGGATCGGATCAGACACCATGTGGCGGCGTGGGGCGGGACCTTTGCGCGGCATCGTCAGCTCCTCATCACTTCTCTGCCTTGGCGCCGTACCGGCTCCGGGCCTGCTTGCGGTTCTTGACGCCGGCGGCGTCGAGGGCGCCGCGGATGATCTTGTAGCGCACGCCGGGCAGGTCACGGACGCGACCGCCGCGGACGAGCACGATCGAGTGCTCCTGCAGGTTGTGGCCCTCGCCGGGGATGTAGGCCGTGACCTCGACTCCGCTCGACAGGCGCACGCGGGCGACCTTGCGGAGGGCCGAGTTCGGCTTCTTCGGAGTGTTCGTGTAGACGCGAGTGCAGACACCGCGGCGTTGGGGCGAGCCCTTCAGGGCCGGCGTCTTGCTCTTCGTGAACTTCGAGCTGCGGCCCTGGCGGACCAGCTGCTGGATGGTGGGCACGCGTCACCTTTTCTGGACGAACGACTCGGACGGCTGTGGGCGGGCGCCGTCGACCGGAGCCTGTGCACAGGACCTCGTAATGTTAGGGGTGCCCAGTCCCCAGGACAACCACGGGTCCGCATCGGGTGCCTGCTGCTCCGCGCCAAACACTCCGATCGAGGAGCGCCGGAGGCAAACTCGGAAGATGCGCGTCGTCGCTTTGCTCCGAGGAGTCAACCTGGGCGGGAGCCGGAAGCTGGCGATGGCCGACCTGCGCGCAGCCGTGGCGTCGCTCGGCCACACCGATGTCGAGACCTACCTGCAGAGCGGCAACGTCGTGTTCACGTCCCGTGGCCGCCCCACCGGCGAGGCGATCAGCGCGGCGATCGGGGAGGCGACGGGCCTCGACACGAAGGTGCTCCTGCGGACCGGCAAGGAGATGGCGGCCGTGGTCCGGGCCAACCCGTACGCCGTCGACGACCCGACGAAGGTCGTCGTGACGTTCCTCGCCTCCCGCGCCGACGCCAAGGCGCTGGTCGACATCGACGTGGAGTCGTTCGCCCCGGAGGCGCTCACGGTGCACGGTTCGGAGGTCTACCTGCACCTTCCAGGCGGGCAGGGCCGCTCGAAGCTGGCCGCGGCCCTGGCCAAGGTCAAGACGCCGGGTGCAGCGTGGGCGACGACGCGCAACTGGCGCACCGTCGAGGCCCTCGCCGAGATGACGCACTAGAGGAGGTCCCGACCGCTTCGGCCCCCGTCCGCAGCGCGCGTGGATGGTCAGGTCGAGCGTCGGGCCAGAGGCCCGGCGCCGCCAGGCGCAGCGAGACACGGCCGAGCGAGCGGAGTCCTCGGAGCGAACGAGGCCACTGAGCTCAGAGCAACACCCACTCCGTCGACACGACGTGGGAGCGCTCGGCGTCGATGACGGTGATCCGGACCGGACCCGGCGCGACACCCTCGAACGTGAACCGCCCGAGGCGATCGGTGGACTCCTCGAGCACCACGTCGCCCACCGCCAGCTGGATGGTGAAGGCCCCGGGCGGGATCAGCTGGCCGACGATGCGTCGCGACACGTCGTCGACGACCATCACCTCGATCTCCACGCCAGGGGCGCGGAACGTCAGCTGGCGGGCGGTGTCCTCGCTGCGGACACCGGTCAACTCGGCGGCGGAGTCGAACACCAGCTCGGCCAGCTCCTGGTCGATCGTGCGCCACGTCCAAGCGGCCCTGGCGCCGGCGATCACGTGATCTGGAACCGGCTCGGCGGCGCGCAGCGCTCGACCCACCAGCGCGAGCAGTTCGTCCTCAGAGGCGGTCATTGCAGTCCTTCTTTCGGGTCGAAGCCGGGCGGCAGGAGCTTCTTCAAGCGCTCGAGGCAGCGGGCCCTCGTCGGACCGATGCTGCCGATGGGGCGGCCGAGCATCTCGGCGATCGTCTGGTAGTCGAGCGGGGGAACGGCGCACAGCAGCCGCATCAGCTGCTGGTCGTCCGGGGGCAGCTTGGCGAACGCCTGCAGCACGGCGCGCAGTGTGACATCGTCGGACACTCGCTCCTCGACCGACGGCGTCGTCAGCTCGGGGAGCTCCTCGAGGGCGGCCTGCGGAGTGAGGCGGTTGTTGCCACGGATGACCCGCAGCGCCTCGTTGCGCGTCGTCGTCGCCAGCCACGACGCCAGTCGCTCCGGTTGGCGGATCCGGCCGCAGTGCTCGGCGAGCCGCAGCCAGACCGTCTGCACCACGTCGTCGGTCGCTGCCGACGACAGGCGATACGAGCGCGCCACCGACCAGACCAACCCGGCGAACCGGTCGACGACCTCGTCCCAGGCTCGCTCGTCGCCCGCGATGACGCGGGTCAACAGCTCCTGAGCCTCCACGTTGGCGCAGCCTACGCCTGCGGTTCGCGGCGGAGACGTCTCAGTGATCACGTGATCAGGAGCCGGCCGGCGACCCGTTGATACACGTGGCGAACCCGTGTTCAGGCGCCGATGACGACGAACGCCGCGGCGACGGGGTCGAGCGGGTCGCCGCCGGGGCGGGCGGCGCCGGCGAGGGCGACGGCCGGCGCCAATCCCGACGCCACGCCGTCGTGGAAGCGCTGCATCACGGCGGTCACCCGCTCGTCGTTGACCGGTGTGAGCGGGGCGACGACATCCGAGGCGCCGAAGGCCCCGAGGGCGCTCGACAGCCCGAGGAGGGTGCCGCCGTTGATCGCCGCCGACGTGGCCACGCTGCAGGCGGAGAGCACCACGATCTCGGGCATCTGGTCGACCCGTTCGAGGTCGTAGACCGTCAGTGGCCCGTCGGCCAGCGCCAGCGTGGAGAACAACGGGTTGTCCGAGCGGAACGCGCCGTGGCACGCCAGATGCACCATCTCCGATCGCCCGAACAGGTCGAGGCAGGCCTCCGCCGTGGCGTCGCTCCCGGTGAGCACGACCGCCCGGTCGTACGCCCGGGCGAGCGTCACCGCCTCCGACTCCGAGAAGCGCAGCGCCGGGCCGGCGACGAAACCCGCCGGCTGCTGGCGCCGCGAGCTCGGACCGTCAGCGACCCGATGGGTGACCCTCGAGGCCGCCGCCCGCGCCGCCACCGACCATGCACTCAACGACGGGCTGACCGCCACCGCTCGGCTGCCCAGTGCATCCAGCGCCGTCCACGGCACGCCATGCAGGACGCCCGTCGGCACGACGACGAGCGGGCGGTCCGAGCGGACGACGTTCGGTGGCAGCAGCTGCATCGCCAGCGCCTCCGTGGCCTCGGCGAGCATGTGCACGGCCGCCTCCCGCGACGCCTCCGAGCCCTGCACCCGGTTGAGCCGGTGCAGGGCGAACGAGCACGCCTGGAGGTGCTCGCCGAGCGCCTCGACAGGTCCCAGGTGGTGCAGGCGGGTCCGCCCGCGGTCGGCGCTGACCGCCAGCAGCGCGCCGTCGAGGTTGGCGAAGGCGAGCAGCTGGTGATCTCCCAGCGCGGCGAGGTCGGCGATGGCGCCGGCGACCGCCTGCTCCGTCGTCGTGAACGTGCCGCGACCGGAGCGATCGCCGCGGGCCCGGCGCGCCAGCCCGCGGATCTCCCGCTCGACGCGCAAGCGCTCGTCCTCCGCGGCCCGCCGTGCGTCGGCCAGCGACTCCGGGTCGGCGACCACCGCGCTCAGGCGGCGCAGGTCCGTCAGCCGGGCAGCCATCGCCTCGTCGTCGGGCGGGCGCACCAGCGGGGCGTGCCACATCATCGTGCGCATCGCCTCGATCCGGTGCAGCAGCTCGCGTGGCCGGCCGTCGGCGACGGCGAGGCGGGCGCCGATCTCGATCAACTCGGCGCCGTGCTGAGCGGCGTGCGACCGCGTCTCCAGCGAGCCGAGCGCGGCCTGCGCCGCGGCGGCGACCCGCAGTCCCGCGGTCACCGCCCGCCGCGCCGCAGCCCTCCGGCCCTGCTGCTCGGCGAGGAGGGCGAGGACGTGGGCGAGCAGGATGCGATCGGTCGCCCGGCCGCGCGACGCCTGGGGCCCGGCGAGGGCGAGGAGTGCGCCGGCCTGCTGCTTCCCGCCCGGAGCGGGCGTGCATCAGCGCGGCGAGCAGCACCGACGCCAGGGCCTCGGAGCGCCAGCCGCCCGCCCCCAGGGCCTTGGCGTTCTCGACGAGACCGTCGGCGACGGCTGGGTCGTCGGGGTCGAGGCGGGCCTCGGCGCGCAGGCGCAGGCGCTCGGCGACGTGCAGCCAGCTGTCGCGACCCTGCCGGTCGAAGCTGCGAACGGCATCCGTCGCGCTCACGACGGCTTCGTCGGGCTTGCCCTTGGCGAGGTCGATCTCCGCCGACACCAGCAGCAGCTCGGCGACTTCGAGGTCATTGCCAGTAGCCGCCGACAGCGCCACCGCCCGGTCGATCAACTGCTCGGCGTCGTCGAGCAGGTTGGCGTCGGCGAGGGCCAACGCGTGGTCGGCGTGCAGCCGCGGCAGCTCGCGCTGCGCCCCCGCTTGCCGGTAGCCGTCCTCGGCCGCGGCGAAGGCGTCGAGTGCTTCGGGGAGGTTGCCCTCGCTCGTCTCCAAGTACGCGAGGTTCTCGAGCGCCGCGGCACCGGCCGAGAGCTGGCCGACCTCCGCGGCGAGTGTGATCGCCTCATGCAGCCGATCCCTCGCGTCGTCGTGCTCGCCCGCGCTGACTCTGGATGGCGCCCAGGTTGACCAGCGCCATGAGGTCGGTCCGCCAATCGCCCGCCAGTGCCGCCAGCTCGTGCGCCGACGTCAGGTCCGCGACGGCCGCGTCGAGCCGGCCGAGCCGATAGTTGAGCACACCGCGCTGGATTGGACAGTTGGGCCAAGTCGGCGTCGCTGACGTCGGCCTCGGCGGCGTCCAACATCGCGAGGGCGCCGTGGAGGTCGCCACCGTGGCCGACCTCGAAGGCGAGGCTGACCGTCACGCGCGCGACGAGCGATGGGTCGCCGGCGGCCGCCGCTACCTCGCGCGCCCGCTCCAGGTCGGCACGGGCCGCGACGAGATCGCCGAGCTCGCGGCGGGCGAGACCGGCGACCCTCCACAGCTCGGCCGCGACGCTGTCGATGAGCGGCCTCTCGGCGAGGCGGACGTGTGACTCGTCGAGCGCGCGCTGCGGGTCGACGTACACGAGGGCGACGAGCTCCTCGACCGAAATCGACACGGCGCCCATTGACGCCGAGGGTAGACCTGTGTATCACCGCCACGGCGCAGGGATCATTCCCGTGGTGAATCGCGCCGTCGCACCGAGGAGGGAGCTGCCCATGAGCAACGAGAGTCAGGTCGCCGACCACCCCGAACAGCTCGGCCGGCTGGCCGCCGGTGTTCGGGCGCCGCCGGATCGTGCTGGCGGTCGACGGTCAGGGAGCACTCGTGCTGCTGCGACCTGACAGCGTCGTCGTCGATGTCGGTCAGGACGAGGCGTCCTTCGAGCGTGCGGTGAGCGCCATCGAGAAGGTGTTCCCGGACCAGGCGGAGGCGCTCCGCAAACAGCGCCGGCGCCGCGGCGGCCTGGCCCGCGTCGACATCCCGGGCGTCGAGCTCGCCGTCATCCAGGGTGAGCGTCGGTGGAGCGCCGGGCCCGTCCAGGAGGCGTTGTCCCGGCTCCGGGACGCGGGCGCCGCCGCCGAGCCGAACTACGTCGTGCTCGGCAGCCAGACCGTGCTGGGCTCGCCCGTCGGCGCCGAGGCGCACTTCGTCGGCGGGATGATGTTCACGGCCAACATCATGGACACCGACGTCGGTCCGGTGTTGAAGGCGACGTCCAACCCCGCGCCGGCGCCGTCCTGGCTGCGCCAGCCGCTCGGGCTCGGCGAACCGCACCGGGCGCCGCAGATCCTCGTCCTCGACACCGGGCTGCGCACGCTCGACGCCAAGGGTGACGCGGTCGAGCACCCGCAGCTGACGTGCGCTCGGCTGCACGCGCCGTGGATGCGCAACTCGACGGTCGGCGCCGTCGACGACGAGGACGAGTACGACGACGACCAGAGCCGGACGCTCGACTTCGAGGCCGGCCACGGCACGTTCATCACCGGCATCATCCAACAGATCTGCCCCGATGCCGAGGTCCACGTCGCCGGCGTGCTGTCGAGCTTCGGCGACGGCGACGTCGACACCGTCGTCGCCTCGTTCGAGCGGGCGCTCACCACGGCGGGGCCGTTCGACATCGTCGTGATGAGCCTCGGCGGCTACATGAGCGACGACGACGGCGGACTGTTCGAGGCCGCCCTCGGCCGGCTGATCGGTGACGGCCTCGGTGTGGCGGCGGCCGGCAACCAGTCCACGTCCCGGCCGTACTTCCCGGCGGCGTCGCCGTCGATCGTCGGCGTCGGGGCGCTCGACCAGGCCGACAAGGCGTGGTTCACCAACTTCGGCGGATGGGTGGACGCCTGCGCGCCCGGCATCGACGTCGTCAGCACGTTCTTCCTCGGTGACCCGCGCGAGCTCGACGAGCCACCGTTCACCGGCTGGGCACGGTGGAGCGGCACGAGCTTCGCCGCCCCGAAGGTCGCCGCCGCCGTCGCCCAGGAGATGTACCTGACGACGTCGACGCCGCGCGACGCGTGGAAGCGGCTGTCCAACTACCAGCGCTACCGCTTCCCCGACCTCGGCACCGTGTTCAACGTCTGACGCCGTGGTCACCGAGCTGTTCGACTACGACGGACCCCTCGGGGCCCTCGAACCGGAGCTTGCCCGGCGACGCATCGCCGTCGCCGCCGATGCCGCCGGGCGGGTGTGCCTCGTGCGCCCGGACTCCGTCGTGTTGGAGTTCGACGTCGAGGCCTACGACGAGGTCGCCAGCCGGATCGAGGGCGATGATGGCTTGGACTTCCTCGGCGGCCGGCCGCACCAGCCGCCGCGCGTCGGCCTCATCGGGGCTCGTGACCTCGCCCAGCGCGGCGCGGTGCCGCCCAACCGGTGGAAGACGTCCGAGCTCACGGCGATGATGGAGCGGCTGCAGGACGACACCGTCCGGGCACGGCCGAACCAGGTGTACCTGGCCGCCGCCGTTGGCCGTCACTTCGGCATCATCGGTGACGAGGGCTCGGCGGCGACGCCCGGCTTCACCAACCCGGTGTCGCTGACGTCGACCGCTCGGCCCGCTGCCGCGCCGGCGTCTCTGGCCCCGCGCCTCGATCTCCCCGGCCGGCGCCGGCCGAACGTCCTCGTGCTGGACACCGGGTTGCGGACGTTCGACGCCCGCGCCGAGCATCCGGCGCTCGACAACTGCGTGATCCACGACCCGTGGTTCGACCTGCGGAAGGTCGGGCGGTGGGACGACGAGGACGAGCCGGACGACGACCAGTACGGCCGCCTCGACCACCAGGCGGGGCACGGCACGTTCATCAGCGGGATCATCCGCCAGCTGTGCCCCGACGCCCTGGTCCACCACCGCGGTGTGCTGACGAGCTACGGCGATGGCGACGACGCGTCGGTGATCGCAGCGATCGAACGGGCCGTTCGGCAGCTCGGCGAGGACATCGACATCGTGGTGATGTCGTTCGGGACGTACGGGGAGAACGACCGGCCGCCGCCGATGGCCGAGGCGATCCGCGGCCTGCTGCGCCACAGCGTGGTCGTCGCCTCGGCGGGCAACGACGCCACGGCCCGTCCGTACTACCCCGCTGCCCTCCCCGGCGTGATCGGTGTCGGCGCCCTGGACCAGGGCGGGCGAGCGCGGTTCTCCAACTTCGGACCGTGGGTCGACGCGTGCGCGCCCGGCGTCGATGTCGTGAGCACGTTCTTCACCGACTTCGACGACGGGACCGACGACGGCAGGTGCGGCAACGCCTACCGCGGATGGGCGACGTGGAGCG
Source organism: uncultured Acidimicrobiia bacterium (assembly GCA_963776995.1). GTDB lineage: Bacteria > Actinomycetota > Acidimicrobiia > Acidimicrobiales > Ilumatobacteraceae > JALZMG01. Next base: position 288,848 of record CAVZPA010000013.1, on the reverse strand, counting down.
GCACGAGCTTCAGCGGCCCGAAGGTGGCCGCCGTCATCGCCCGGGAGATGTACCTCCAGGACATCACGGCCGCCGAGTCGTGGCGGCGTCTCTCACCGACCTCGGCCTTCCGCCTCCCCGACCTCGGCGTCGTCTTCAACGTCTGACGCGGCCCGGCCGATCTCGGTTTTGAACCAAAGTCAAGGCCAGATGTGGCCGCGAATCCCACGAAGAGTCGCGAGCACGCCGCTCGCGACGGTTCTCCGTGGATTTCGCGGCCAGAAACGGCCTTGACTTCGGTTCAAAACCGGAAGGCTCGGCGCGCTCAGTCCTCGGCGGGGACCGGCGCGGGGGCCGCCGTCGGTTCGCCGTCGTAGGTGCCGTGGATGTTGGACAGCCAGGCGGCGGGGTCCTCCTCGGCGTCGCTCGAGTAGAACGTCATCGGCTGGTAGTCGGGCGCCTCGATGTCGAACTCGCGGTAGCGCATCATGCCGGTCCCGGCGGGGATCAGCTTGCCGATGATGATGTTCTCCTTGAGACCGATCAGGCTGTCGCCGCGGCCGTCGATGGCGGCCTCGGTGAGCACCCGGGTGGTCTCCTGGAACGACGCCGCCGAGAGCCACGACTCGGTCGCCAGCGAGGCCTTGGTGATGCCCATGATCTCGGGGCGTCCCTCGGCCGGCCGACGGCCCTCCTCGACCATCCGCCGGTTGGTGTCGCGGAACACCTTGGCGTCGACCCGCTCGCCGGGCAGGAAGTCGGTGGCGCCCGGCTCCTGCACGCCGATGCGGCGGGTCATCTGACGGACGATCAACTCGATGTGCTTGTCGTGGATCGACACGCCCTGGTCGCGGTACACCCGCTGGACCTCCTCGACGAGGTACAGCTGGGTCTCCCGGATGCCCTTGATCTCCATCAGCTCCTTCGGATCGAAGGGGCCGTCGGTGATCGGGTCACCCGCCTTGATCTCCTGGCCGTCGTGGACGATCGGCCGGGCGCCGAGCGGGAGCACGACCTCGTGCTCGTCACCGTCGTCGTCGACGACGCTCACCGGGATGCCCTTGCCCTCGTCCTCGCCGAGCCGCAGCACGCCGGAGGCCTTGGCCAGGCGGGCCGCGCCACGCGGCGTGCGAGCCTCGAACAACTCGACGACGCGGGGCAGACCGCCAGCGATGTCCTTGCCGGCGACACCACCCGTGTGGAACGTCCGCATCGTCAGCTGCGTGCCGGGCTCACCGATCGACTGGGCGGCGATGACCCCGACGGCCTCGCCGAGCTCGATCGACTTGCCCGTGGCCAGCGACCGGCCGTAGCAGGTGGCGCACACGCCGAGCTCGGCATCGCACGTCAGCACCGACCGCACGCGCAGCCTGGTGATGCCCGTGTCTTCGCGCAGCTGAGCCAGCTCGATGTCGCCGACGATGGTGTTGCGGGGCAGCACCGTGCCGTCGCTCAGCGTCGTGTCGTTGAGCAGCGCCCGGCCGAACAGCTTGGTCTCGAGGTAGGTCCGGCGGTTCGCCGTGTCCGGCTCGACGTTCTCGATCCACACGCCGAGCGTGGTGCCGCAGTCCTCCTCGCGGACGATCAGCTCCTGGGCGACGTCGACGAGGCGGCGCGTCAGGTAACCGGAGTCGGCGGTCCGCAGGGCGGTGTCGACGAGCCCCTTGCGGGCACCCGGCGTGGCGATGAAGTACTCCAGGGTCTCCAGGCCCTCACGGAAGTTCTTCTTGATCGGGCGCGGGATCATGTCGCCGCGGGGGTTGGCCACGAGGCCGCGCATCCCGGCGATCTGACGCATCTGGGTCATGTTCCCGCGGGCCCCCGAACCGACCATCATGTCGATCGGGTTGAACCGCTGGGCCTTGAACTCCTTCTCCATGGCCGCCTGGACCTCGGCCGTGGCGTCCGTCCAGATGCGCACCTCCTGCTGGCGGCGCTCACCGTCGGTGATGATGCCCCGGCGGAACTGGGTCTCGACCTTGTCGGCCTGCGCCTCGTAGCTGTCGAGGATGTCCCGCTTGCTGGCCGGCGTCTTGACGTCGTCGATCGACACCGTGAGGCCGGACTGCGAGGCGAAGCGGTAGCAGAGGTTCTTGATGGCGTCGAGTGAGGAGGCGATGAGCGCCTTCGGGTAGTTGTCCGAGAGGCGCTCGACGATGACACCCATCTCGCGCTTCTTGACGACCTCGGTGACGTGCCCGAAGCGCCCGGTGTAGTCGTCGGGCAGGGCGTCCTCGAACAGGACCCGGCCGGTCGTCGTCTGGTACCGCTCGCCGCCGGCCGGACGCATGGTGATCGCCGCGTGGAGGTCGAGAGTCCCCTCGTCGTAGGCGCGCAGGGCCTCCCACATGTGGCGGAAGACCCGACCCTCGCCTTTGGCTCCGGGCGTGTCCTCGGTGAGGTAGTAGGCGCCGATGACGAGATCCTGGGTCGGGGTCACGATCGGGCGACCGGACGCCGGCGACAGGATGTTGTTGGCCGACAGCATCAGCACCCGGGCCTCGGCCTGGGCCTCCGCCGACAGGGGCACGTGGATGGCCATCTGGTCGCCGTCGAAGTCGGCGTTGAAGGCGGTGCACACGAGCGGGTGGATCTGCAGGGCCTTGCCCTCGACGAGCACCGGCTCGAACGCCTGGATGCCCAGGCGGTGCAGCGTCGGCGCCCGGTTGAGGAGCACCGGGTGCTCCTTGATGACGTCCTCGAGGACGTCCCACACCTGCGCCCGGCGGCGCTCGACCATCCGCTTGGCGGTCTTGATGTTCTGCGCCAGCTCGAGGTCGACGAGGCGCTTCATGACGAACGGCTTGAACAGCTCGAGGGCCATCAGCTTGGGCAGGCCGCACTGGTGCAGGCGTAGCGTCGGTCCGGCCACGATGACCGAACGGCCCGAGTAGTCGACGCGCTTGCCGAGCAGGTTCTGGCGGAACCGGCCCTGCTTGCCCTTGAGCATGTCCGACAGCGACTTCAGCGGGCGGTTGCCCGGGCCGGTGACCGGCCGGCCGCGGCGGCCGTTGTCGAACAGCGCGTCGACGGCCTCCTGGAGCATGCGCTTCTCGTTGTTGACGATGATCTCCGGCGCCCCGAGGCTGAGCAGGCGGCCCAGCCGGTTGTTGCGGTTGATCACCCGGCGGTACAGGTCGTTGAGGTCCGACGTGGCGAAGCGGCCGCCGTCGAGCTGGACCATCGGGCGCAGCTCGGGCGGGATCACCGGCACCACGTCGAGGATCATCGCCTTGGGGTCGTTGCTGCGCCGGCCGTGCTCGTCGCGGCGGTTGAAGCTGGCGACGATCTTCAGGCGCTTGATGGCCTTCTGCTTGCGCTGGGCGCTGAGCGGCTTGCGCCCGGAGTCGCCCGGGTCGATCGCCTCGCGGAGCTTGATCTCCTCCTCGTCGAAGTCGATCCGGTCGATCAGCTGCTTGATGGCATCGGCGCCGGTGCCACCCTCGAAGTAGTCGCCGTACTTGTCGCGCAGCTCGCGCCACAGCATCTCGTCGTCGATGATCTTGCGCGAGTGGAGGTCCTTGAACTCGTCCCACGTGCGGGCGACGAGGTCGAGCTCGATCTCGTAGCGCTCGCGCAGGGCCTCGATGTCCTTGTCGGCGTCGCGGCGCAGCTTCTTGGTGTCACCGCCCTCGGCCTCGATGGCCTCGGCCTCGCCCTCCAGCTCCTTGTAGCGGCGGTCGATCGCCAGCTCGAGCTCCTTCTGGATCGCGTCGCGCTCCTCGAGGTACTCGTTCTCCAGGTTCTGCAGGTCCTCGTGGCGCTTCTCCTCGTCGACCCACGTGACGAGGTTGGCGGCGAAGTAGATGACCTTCTCCAGCTGCTTGGCCTTGAGCTCTTCCTTCGGCTCGATGCCCGCCAGCAGGTACGCCAGCCAGGAGCGCGTGCCCCGCAGGTACCAGATGTGCACGACCGGGCGCCTCCAGCTGGATGTGCCCCATGCGGTCGCGGCGGACCTTCGAGCGGGTGACCTCGACGCCACAGCGCTCGCAGATGATGCCCTTGAACCGGACCCGCTTGTACTTGCCGCAGTAGCACTCCCAGTCCCGGGTGGGGCCGAAGATCTTCTCGCAGAACAGCCCGTCCTTCTCCGGCCGCAGCGTGCGGTAGTTGATCGTCTCCGGCTTCTTCACCTCGCCGTGCGACCAGATGCGGATCTGGTCGGCGGTGGCCAGCCCGATCTTGAGCTGGTCGAACATGTTCACATCGAGCATCTGGCTTCCCTAGTTCGTTTCGTGTCGTTCGTTGATGTGAGTGATCTGGTCAGTAGGCCCGAACGGGACGGGCAGGGCGGTCGCTGTCGTCGTCGTCGGAGCCGCGCTCCGGACGGGAGATGTCGATGCCGAGCTCCTCGGCGGCACGGAAGACGTCCTCGTCGAGCTCGCGCATCTCGATCTCCGAGCCGTCGTCGGCGAGCACTTCGACGTTGATGCAGAGGGCCTGCATCTCCTTCATCAGCACCTTGAAGCTCTCCGGCACACCTGGCTCGGGGATGTTGTCGCCCTTGACGATGGCCTCGTAGACCTTGACCCGGCCGAGGACGTCGTCGGACTTGATCGTCAGCAGCTCCTGCAGGCAGTACGCCGAGCCATACGCCTCGAGGGCCCACACCTCCATCTCGCCGAAGCGCTGGCCACCGAACTGGGCCTTCCCGCCGAGCGGCTGCTGGGTGATCATCGAGTACGGACCGGTGGAGCGGGCGTGGATCTTGTCGTCGACGAGGTGCGCCAGCTTGAGGATGTACATGTACCCGACGGTGATCGGGTTGTCGTAGGGGTCGCCCGTACGGCCGTTGTAGAGCATCGTCTTGCCGTCGGCGCCGATGAGCCGGTCGCCGTCGGAGGACTCGGCGTTGAGGTTCTCGAGGATCTGCTGGATCGTCGGGTGGTCACCGGCGTCCTCGGCCTCGTCCCAGTGGGCACCGTCGAAGACCGGCGTGGCGATGAACGTCGACGGCGTCGTGTTCGGCCGCGTCTTGGACTCTGTGCCGCGGATCGGCGTCGTCCCGACGACCGTCCCGTTCCGCGGGTCGGTCCAGCCCCAGCGGGCGCAGTACCCGAGGTGGGCCTCGAGCACCTGGCCGACGTTCATCCGGCTCGGCACGCCGAGCGGGTTGAGGATGATGTCCACCGGCGTGCCGTCGGCGAGGAACGGCATGTCCTCGACCGGGAGGATCTTGGAGATCACGCCCTTGTTGCCGTGGCGCCCGGCGAGCTTGTCGCCGACGGAGATCTTGCGCTTCTGGGCGACGTACACCCGGACCAGCTGGTTGACGCCGGGCGGCAGCTCGTCGCCGTCATCGCGGTTGAACACCTTGACGTCGATGACCTTGCCGTTCTCCCCGTGGGGGACCTTCAGCGAGGTGTCGCGGACCTCCCGGGCCTTCTCGCCGAAGATGGCCCGCAGCAGGCGCTCCTCGGGGGTCAGCTCGGTCTCGCCCTTCGGCGTGACCTTGCCGACCAGCACGTCGCCCGGCCCGACCTCGGCGCCGACGCGGATGATGCCGCGGTCGTCGAGGTCGGCGAGGATGTCGTCGGAGAGGTTGGGGATGTCCCGGGAGATCTCCTCCGGCCCGAGCTTGGTGTCACGGGCGTCGACCTCGTGCTCGTGGATGTGGATCGACGTCAGCACGTCGTCCTTCACGAGACGCTCGGAGAGGATGATGGCGTCCTCGAAGTTGTAGCCCTCCCAGGGCATCAGCGCGACGAGGAGGTTCTTGCCGAGCGCCAGCTCACCGTGGTCGGTGGACGGGCCGTCGGCGAGGATCGTGCCCTTGCGCACCTTCTCGCCCTCGACGACGCGCGGGCGCTGGTTGATGCAGGTGTCCTGGTTGGAGCGGCGGAACTTGGCCAGCCGGTACACCTTCCTGCCGAGGGTCTTGTACTGCACCGAGATCGAGTCACCGGTGACCTCGAGGACGTCGCCGTCCTCCGGCGCCTGCAGGAGGTCGCCGGCGTCGCGGGCGGCGCGATCTTCGATGCCGGTGCCGATGTACGGCGCCTCGGAGCGCACCAGCGGGACGGCCTGCTTCTGCATGTTGGCGCCCATCAGGGCCCGGTTGGCGTCGTCGTGCTCGAGGAACGGGATCAGCGCCGTGCCGACCGAGACGATCTGCTTCGGGCTGACGTCCATGTAGTCGACCTCCGACGGCGGCACGTAGCCGATGTCGGTGGTGGCCCCGAAGAAGCTCTCCGCCTCCAGCATCTTGCGCAGGTCGTCGAGGCTGGCCGCCTGCGGCGACCGGCGCACGAGCACGCGGTCGTCGACGAACGACCCGTCGGGCTTGATCGGTGTGTTGGCCTGGGCGACGACGTAGTTCTCCTCCTCGTCGGCCGCCATGTAGACGATCTCGCCGGTGACCTTGCCGTTGACGACCTTGCGGTACGGGCTCTCGATGAACCCGAACTCGTTGACCCGGGCGAACGTCGACAGGCCGCCGATGAGACCGATGTTCGGCCCCTCCGGCGTCTCGATGGGGCACATCCGGCCGTAGTGGCTGAAGTGCACGTCGCGGACCTCGAAGCCGGCGCGCTCGCGGGACAGGCCGCCCGGGCCGAGCGCCGAGAGGCGCCGGCGGTGGGTGAGACCCGACAGCGGGTTGACCTGGTCCATGAACTGCGACAGCTGCGACGTCCCGAAGAACTCCTTGATCGCGGCGACGACCGGGCGGATGTTGATCAGCGTCTGCGGCGTGATCGCTTCGACGTCCTGGGTGGTCATGCGCTCGCGGACGACACGCTCCATGCGCGACAGGCCGATGCGGACCTGGTTCTGGATCAGCTCACCGACCGAGCGGATGCGCCGGTTGGCGAAGTGGTCCTGGTCGTCGAGGCGGTAGCCCGGCTCCTGCTTGACCAGGTGCAGCATGTAGGTGACGGCGGCCAGCACCTCGCAGCGCGACAGGACGTTCTGGTCCTCGCTCGGCAGGTCGAGCTGCTCGTCGCTGAGGCCGAACAACTCGCCCAAGCGAGCGACCTCGGAGCCGAGCTTGCGGTTCAACTTGTACCGACCGACCCGTGACAGGTCGTAGCGGCGGCTCTCGAAGAAGGCGTTGCGGAAGTAGGCCTTGGCCGACTCGACCGTCGGCGGCTCGCCGGGGCGGGCCCGCTTGTAGATCTCGACGAGCGCCTCGTCCTGGGTCGGGGCGACGTCGCGCTCCTTGTCCCACTGGCCCTGCAGGAAGTCGAAGTGGTTGACGAAGCGGTCGAGGAACCCGGGGGCCCCTTCCTCGTCGTAACCGAGGGCGCGCAGCAGGGTGAAGATGCCGAGGCGGCGCTTGCGGGCGACGCGGGTGCCGGCCGTGACGTCCTTGCCGGGCTTCTGTTCGACGTCGAACTCCATCCACTCCCCGCGGTAGGGGTGGATCGTGCCCTTGACGAGCTGGTGCTTGGTCAGGTTGCGCAGGCGGAAGCGCTCGCCGGGCTCGAAGATGACGCCCGGGCTGCGCACCAGCTGGCTGACCACGACGCGCTCGGTGCCGTTGACGATGAACGTGCCCTTCTCCGTCATGATCGGGAAGTCGCCCATGAACACCGTCTGCTCTTTGATCTCGCCGGTGTTGCGGTTCATGAACCGGGCCCGCACGAACACGGGCGCCGAGTAGGTCATGTCCTTCTCTTTGCACTCCTCGACGGAGAACTTCGGCGGCGGGCGGAGGTCCTCGTCGTCGGGGTCGAACTCCAGCTCGAGCTGCAGCGCCTCGGAGAAGTCCTTGATCGGGCTGATGTCGCGGAAGGTGTTCGCCAGGCCCTCGTTCAGGAACCAGTCGAAGGACTCACGCTGGATGGCGATCAGGTCGGGCAGCTCCAGCGGCTCGACCAGGTTGGCGAACGAATAGCGCTCACGGGACGTGGAACGAGTGGCCACAATTCACTCCTGGGGGGTCGCGGGCGAGGGGGCGCGCTGGAACAGGCCCGACGAGGCGAGGCAGAACAACAGACGCACGGCAACGTTCGATGCTAGCGGTCAAGGGCGCACGAAATCAACCAGCATCCGGGGCGAGACGCCCGGGCCGGGACTCGGTGGGAGACAACGTAAAGAACGGCCCCCACGCTGTCAAGGATTCCGGTGCCGCTCCGTGCGAAACCGCAGGTGAGACACCGATCAGGCAGCCGGAGACGCGGCCGGCACGGGCATGGTGACGAGCGCGACGAGAGCCCCGGAGCGGCCGGGGCTCTCGTCGGACGTGACCCGCGCCGGTGCGGGCCTGCGGGATCGGGCCTACTTGACCTCGACGCTCGCGCCGGCGTCCTCCAGCTTGGCCTTGGCGGCGTCCGCGGCCTCCTTGTTGGCCTTCTCGAGGACGGCCTTGGGGGCGCCGTCGACGAGGTCCTTGGCCTCCTTGAGGCCGAGGCTGGTCAGCTCGCGGACAGCCTTGATGACCTGGATCTTCTGGGCGCCGGCGCCGGTGAGGATGACGTCGAACTCGTCCTTCTCCTCGACCTCCGGGGCGGCAGCGCCGCCGCCTGCGGGGGCAGCGGCGACGGCGACCGGGGCCGCAGCGGTGACGCCGAACTTCTCCTCGAACGCGTCGAGGAGGTCCTTCAGCTCGAGCACGGTGAGCGCACCGATCGAGTCGAGGATCTCTTCCTTGGTAGCCATGATGTGTTGCTTCCTTCCGAACGTGTGGGGATCAGGCGGCGTCGGCCGACTGTTGGTCGATGAGGGCGGAGAGGCCGTAGGCGAAGTTGCGCGGCAGCGCCTGCAACAGTCCGGCCGTCTTGACGAGTGGGGCCTGCAGGGCCCCGGCGAAGCGGGCCAGCAGCTCCTCGCGCGAGGGCAGGTCGGCCAGCGCCGTGATGTCGGCGGCGGTCAGCACGTTGGTGCCGAGCGAGCCGCCCTTGAGCACGAGCAGCGGGTTCGTCCGGGCGGTGTCCCGCAGGGCCTTGGCGGCAGCGACGGAGTCGTCGCCGACGAAGGTCAGTGCGGTGGGCCCGACGAGCAGCTCCTTCAGGCCTTCCAGGCCGGCCTTGTCGGCGGCGAACCGGGCCAGGGTGTTCTTGTACACCTTGTGCTCGGCACCGCTCTCCCGGAGGGCGCCGCGCAGCGTGGCGAGGGCGCCCACCTTGAGTCCGCGGTACTCCGTGACGAAGACGGCCTTGGAGTCGCTCAACTTCGACGCGATCTCGTCGACGATGGCGACCTTCTCGGAACGGGGGTTGTCCATCTCGATGCACACCTCCTTTCGCTTGCAATTCGTGGTGGCTCGCTGTGAGAGCGAGCACCACGACAGCGAACGACGTGGGGCGTGCACCTCGGCTGGCGGGGTCGGACCCCCATTACCCACCCGAACGGGTGGACCAACGGTCTGCGGCGAGCAACCGGCTTGATTGGACTCCGAGACCCTACCGCCCGCCCGGCCCGTTCCGATTCCGAGCCCTCTGAGCCGCTGCGGGTGGCAACATCGTCCACGGTGAGGTCAGCATCGACGACGCCGGTCGATCCGGCCGCCCTCGCGCCCGTGCTCGACCCGGCCGGGACGGCGTGCATGTTGCCCGCGGCCGCCTACTGCGAGGACGCCGTGCTGGCGTGGGAGCGCACCCACCTGTTCGGCGGCGCCTGGGTGTGCGCCGGGCGCTCGGCCGAGCTCGCCGCCATCGGGTCACGGCGCGCCGTGCGCGTCGGCGACGACGCCGTCCTGCTCGTGCGCGGTGAGGACGGCGCCCTGCGTGGCTTCTTCAACGTCTGCCAGCACCGGGCCCACGAGCTGGCACCGTGCGCGGCGACGAGCCAGCACCGCTCGATCCACTGCCCGTACCACGGCTGGCGCTACGCGCTCGACGGCTCGTTGGTGTCGACACCGCGCTTCGACGAGCCTCCCGCCTTCGATCGCTCGCAGCACGGCCTCGTCCCCGTCGCCGTCGAGGACTGGCACGGGTGGATCATGGTCAACCCGTCCGGCGGCGCTGCGCCGGTCGACGTTTTCCTCGACGGAATCGCGCCGCACGTGGTCGATCATGAGCCCGAGCGCCTCGTCGTCGGCGCCACGCACTCCTACGAGGTGGCGGCGAACTGGAAGCTGATCAACGAGAACTACCACGAGTGCCTCCACTGCCCGAACATCCACCCCGAGCTGTGTGCGGTGAGCCCGTCGAGGAGCGGCGAGAACCACCGCGGCCACACCGGGATGTGGGTCGGGGGGTGGCTGGGCCTCGTGCCGGACGCGGTGACGATGTCGCTCGACGGCCGGTCGGCGGCCGTGCCGCTGCGCAACCTGCCTGGCCCGGCCCGCCGGCGCGTCGACTACCTCGGGCTGCTGCCGAACCTGCTCGTCAGCCTCCATCCGGACTACGTGATGACCCATCGCCTCGACCCCATCGCGCCCGACCGCACCGCCGTCGAGTGCCAGTGGCTGTTCGACCCGGAGGCCGTCGCCGGCGACGGCTTCGATCCGGCCTTCGCCGTCGACTTCTGGGACCTGACGAACCGCCAGGACTGGGCGGCGTGCGAGGCCGTGCAGCGCGGTGTGTCGTCACGTGGCTACCGCCAGGGCCCGTTCTCCACCGCCGAGGACGCCGTCGCCGAGTTCGTCCGCCTGGTCGCCTCGGCGTACCTGAGCGGGGGCTGGACCCGCGACTGACGACGGGCCCGTATCCGGGCAGCACCTGGATCTCGTAGGGGCCGGTGCCGCCGGCTGCTCTGCACGATCAGCGTGTAGTCACCGGTCTCCGGTCAGCTCCTGCGAGCTCGAGGTCGTCGCACCCGATGGGAGGCCACCCAGCTGGCGCCCGACGGCGTGAAGAGGCCGTACGCCACACCAGCTCTGAGCACGGGCCGCGGCCGTCGACGGCGAGGATCGACCGCGACGTGGCCGGGAACGTGTACCGGTGCTGCTCGCCGCTCGTCGTGATCGTGCCCGTGACGGTGTCGCCCACCGCGATCGCCGTCGTCGCGTCCGGCGGGACGGCGATGACGACGAGGTCGTAGGCGCCGATGCCACCGGCGTAGCTCTCGACCTGCATCGTGTATGTCCCGGACTCCGGGAGCACTTGCCGCCCGATGTCGTCGCACACGTACGGCACGCCGCCGAGCTGTCCGCCCGACGGGGTCAGCAACCGGTACGCCGCGCTGCCGCCGCACGGACCGTCACCCCGCAGGTAGACGATGTCGCCGGCCGTCGAGGCAAACGTGTACAGGTGGCGCTCACCCGGCGCCGTGATCTCCCCGCTCACCGGCTCGACCGGGCGTCACCGGGACCGTCACGTCGTCGGGCACGGGAGCCACCTCGATCGAGTAGGGACCGGTGCCCCCGGTGAAGCTCTCGACGACCAGCGCGTACGTGCCGCTCTCCGGTGCCACGACGCGCCCGATGTCGTCGCACACGTACGGCTCCCCGCCGACCGGCGAACCCGACGGCGTCGCCAGGTGGTAGACGACGGTCGGTGCGCACTCGCCCGAGCCGGCCACGTACAGCACCTGCCCGGCGGCCAGCCTCAGAGGATGCTCAGTCGACGGCCTCTGGCGCGTCGATCGTTCCGGCGAACGTCGTCGGCCCGGTCAGCGGTGGCGGCGCCGGGACGGTCGGCCCAGCCCCGACTGTCGTGGCCTGTGGATCGGTCGCCGGGGCGGTCACCGGCGGTGGCGCACCGTCGTCTTCGCTGGGGTTGACCAATTCCTCCACGAGCGCCCAGATGAAGACGACGACGAATGGCAACAGGAGGATGGCGGCGACGCCGATGGCGATCTTCGTTGCCAGTGAGCGGCGACGCGGACGGCGCGGCGCGCCGGCGCTCGGCGCGGGGGCGACCACGCTCCCGGTGTGCCCGGCCGTGACGCCGATCGCCGGCGCCGGCTCGGGTTCCGATGGCAACGGCGCCAATGGCGCCGACGGAGGCGGCGGCGGCGGTAGCGGTGCGGCGGCCACCTCGAAGCGGAACAGTTCGACGTCCACGTCGCCCATGAACAGCACCGGTGTCGCCCACTCGATCGTGCCGAGCTCGATGTAGATCGCCTTGCGGGCCTCGGCGACGGCGGCGTCGATCGGGTCCTGCCGCCCGATGAGGTTGGTGTACAGCTCCTCGGCGAACAGGATCGCCGCCTCGTCGCTGATCTCGAACTGCATGGCCACGACGGCCGGTACGCCCAGCTGGACGAGTGTCGTGGCCACCCCGGCGAAGGGATCGGTCAGGGTCGTGCGGGCGCCCTCGCACGAGTTGAGCACGACGAGGCGCAGCGATGTCTGGTCGGCCAGCAGGTTCGCCAGCTCCGTGCCGTCCACCGCGGCGTGGCCGCTGTCGTGCCCCTCGAGGTACAGCACGCCTTCGTCCTCGGCCGTGAAGTCGCTGTGGCCGACGTAGTGGAGCACGTGGTAGCTGCCGTCGCGCAGCGCCTCGCGGAGCCGGCGCGGCGTCGCCGGTTCGAGCCAGTCGAGCTCGACCCGACCGAGCTCGGCGACCTTGGCCACGGCCTGCTCGACGCGAGCGCGTTCGGCCGCCACGTCGAGCGGCGCGCAGTCCGTCGGGCTGGCGACGACGCCGAGCAGTCGGACCGTGCCGCCGATGGCGGGCGGTTGCGGCAGTCCGGGGGTCTCGAGGTGGCGGACGAGCGGTGTCTGGCGCTGGTTGGCGAAGAAGCGCGGCCGCCGGTAGAGCAGCTCCCACGGCACGCTCAGCAGGCGTGGCGCGTCGGCGAGGGACAGCGTGAGGCGTAGACCGTGGCCGTTGCTCGCGGCGCGCCAGCGGGCGGTGTCGTACCCGGCGGCGATGTCACCGGCGAGCAAGGCGTCGGCGAGCGCCCCACCGAGGAGCTCGGCCTCGGCACGTGGCGGCCCGGCACCGCCACCGATGTCCCGGGTCGGCGAGCCCGAGGAGCGGACGAGCTGCTCGCCGGTACGGGCGACGCCGAGGACGGCCCGCTCGAACTCGTCGTCCGGGAACGGCAACCGGAACACCCCGTGGTGGGCGACGCCGTCGGGCCCGATGGCGCGACCGTCGAAGCCGCCGTCCGCCCGCGGCGTGAGCGTCACGCGGAAGTCGTCGTAGACGTAGGTCGCCATCTCCCTCGGGTGCCACTGAACGCGAATGACGCCGGCAGCACAAGGGGCACGATTCCTTCTGTCCTTCACGACCGGCCCGATCCGGCCGATCCCGACGGACAGAAGCGTTAGTCGGACTCGGGACGGAGGCGGCCCGTGTCGATGTGGACGCCGGGGCCCATCGTCGACGACACCGTGATCTTGCGCAGATAGCGACCCTTGGCGGCGGCCGGCTTGGCCCGCTGCAGCTCATCGAGCACGGCGCGGAAGTTGGTCTGCAGGGCGGACGGCTCGAAGCTGACCTTGCCCAGTGGGACGTGCACGTTGCCGTAGCGATCGGTGCGGTACTCGACCTTGCCGCCCTTGAACTCGGTGACGGCTCGGCCGACGTCGTGGGTGACGGTGCCCGTCTTCGGGTTCGGCATCAGGCCGCGGGGGCCGAGAGCCCGGCCGAGGCGGCCGACCAGCGGCATCATGTCGGGCGTGGCGATGGCCACGTCGAAGTCGAACTTGCCGGCCTCGACCTGGGCGGCGAGGTCGTCGGCGCCCACCAGGTCGGCGCCGGCCTCGCGGGCCTCGGCGGCGGCGTCACCGGTGGCGAACACGGCCACCCGGACGTCCTTGCCCGTGCCGGCCGGCAGGGCCACGGTGCCGCGGACCATCTGATCGGCCTTGCGCGGGTCGACGCCGAGACGGACCGAGACGTCGACGCTCTCGTCGAACCCGGCCTTGGCCACGTTCTTGACGATGTCGAGCGCCTCGGACGGGCTGTAGAAGTGGTCGCGGTCGAACGTCTTCAGGGCGTCGACGAGATTCTTACCGGGCATGGTGGTGCCTTCCTCTGGTGTCATGCCCCCCGGGCGAGGTGCTCCCGGGCCGGGCTGGGTGGATCGTGGTGAGCGTGTACGGACGGTGGCCGGCGTCAGCCGACCACCTCGATGCCCATCGAGCGGGCGGTGCCGCGGACCTGCTGCTTGGCCGCTTCGAGGTCGTAGGCGTTGAGGTCGGGCATCTTGATCTGGGCGATCTCGGCGACGTCCGCCTCGGTGACGCGTCCCACCGTCTGCTTGCCGGGTTCCTGGGCGGCCCGCTCCAGGCCGGCCTTCTGGCGCAGCAGCACGGGCGTCGGGGGGGTCTTCAGGACGAACGCGAACGTGCGGTCCTCGAAGATCGTGATCTCGACCGGGACGATCGTGCCGACTTGCGACTCGGTGGCCGCGTTGTAGGCCTTCACGAAGTCCATGATCGCCACGCCGTGGGGGCCGAGCGCGGTGCCGACGGGCGGCGCCGGGCTGGCCTTGCCGGCTGGGATCTGGATCTTGACGATCGCCGCGACTCTCTTCTTCGCCATGGGAGGTGCTTGTCTACTTTCGCTTACAGCTTGGCGACCTGGCTGAAGTCCATCTCGACGAGCGTCTCCCGCCCGAAGATGTTGACCAGGACCTTGAGCTTCATGTGGTCGGCGTTGATCTCGGCGATCTCACCAGAGAAGTCGGCGAACGGGCCTTCCTTGACCCGCACGCTCTCGCCCACCTCGTACTCGAGGCGCGGCTTGGCGCGAGCGGTCTGCTCGGCGCCGTCGCCCTTGGCGGCGAGGAACGTGCGCACCTCACGGCGCGACAGCGGCGTCGGCTTCTGGCCCTGGCGGCTCTGGCCGACGAACCCGGTGACACCAGGCGTGTTGCGGATGCAGTACCAGGACTCGTCGTCCATCTTGCAGCGCACGAGCAGATACCCGGGGAAGACCTTGCGCTGGACGATCTGCTTGCGGCCGCCCTTGAACTCGACGACCTCCTCCATGGGGATGACGACCTCGAAGATCTTGTCCTCCATGTTCATGCTCTGGATGCGCGCGTGGAGGTTGGCGGTGACCTTCTTCTCGTAGCCCGACTGCGTGTGCACGACGTACCACTCGCCTGGTCGCGTCCACGGGTCGTCGCCCTCGATCGCTTCGGCGTCGGCTGTTTCGACGGCGGTTTCGGCGCCGTCGGGGTCGGCGGCCGCTGTCTCGACGGCGGTCTCGGCGCCGTCGGCGGCGTCGCCGTCGACCTCGACCGCGCCGACCTCGCCCTCATCCACCGGCACCTCGTCGGTGGCCGGCAAGATCGGGTCGCGCAGGTCGGTGTCGGTCAGCTCGGTGGGGCTGCTCATCTCGTTCTCGGTCACGTCGTCACCGTGTCGCTGGAGCTCGCTTCGCTCGCTCATCCGTACAGCCACCCGTTGAAGAGGCCGAACAGGAAGTCGAGCCCACCGACGAGCGCTGTGTACACGATCACCGTCACGACCACCACGATCGAGTAGCGGACCACCTCCGGGCGCTTCGGCCAGGCGACCTTGCGCATCTCGTCGCGGACCTCGCGCAGGTACTGCGTCGGGCCGACCCGGTCCTTCTTGACCGGCGCCTGTCGTTGGACGCGCGTCGGAGCACCCTTCTCGTCGAGGGCGCCGGTTCGGCGGAGGTGCCGCTTCTGTTCGCGGTTCAGGTCGTCCAGTGACATGGTGGTGATCCGGTGGTTCGTGAGGGGCAGGGCAGGAGGGACTCGAACCCCCGACCGTCGGTTTTGGAGACCGATGCTCTACCAGCTGAGCTACTGCCCTCGGTGGGGGACTTCAGGCTACCGCCACTTGCGGGGTCGCCGCCTCCGCCTGCGCGTCGGCGCTCGCCAGAGCTCGTGGCTGCTCCCGGATGTCCGGTCAGCGGGTCTCCTTGTGGACCGTGTGCCGGCGGTCGTTGTTGCAGTACTTCTTCATCTCGAGCCGCTCACGGTCGTTGATCTTCGACTTCATCGTGATGTAGTTGCGGTGCTTGCACTCGGTGCATTCGAGGGTGATCTTGACGCGCTTTTCCGATTTCGCCATCTCTCGCTCTCCTCGGTCCTTACTTGAGGATCTTGGTGACGAAGCCGGCGCCGACGGTGCGGCCACCCTCACGGATGGCGAAACGCAAACCCTCATCCATGGCGATCGGCTTGCCCAACTCGACCGTCATCACCACGTTGTCCCCCGGCATCACCATCTCCGTCCCCTCCGGCAACTGGATCGTCCCCGTCACATCCGTCGTCCGGAAAAAGAACTGCGGCCGGTAATTATTGAAGAACGGCTTATGCCGACCACCCTCCGACTGCGTCAACACATACACCTGACCCTCAAAATTCGTGTGCGGCGTAATCGACCCCGGCTTACACAACACCTGACCCCGCTCCACATCCTCCTTCTTCGTCCCCCGCAACAACGCCCCAATGTTGTCACCAGCCTGACCCTGATCCAAGAATCTTGCGGAACATCTCCACACCCGTACACGTCGTCTTCTGCGTGTCCCGCAACCCGACGATCTCGATCTCATCACCGGTGTGCACGGTGCCCTGCTCCACCTTCCCGGTCACCACCGTCCCCCGACCCGTGATCGTGAACACATCCTCGATCGGCATCAAGAACGGCTTGTCCAGATCCCGCTGCGGCTCCGGGATGAAATCATCCGCGGCGGCCATCAACTCCAACACCTTGGCCTGCCACTCGGCATCGCCCTCCAACGCCTTCAACGCCGACACCCGCACCACCGGCGCATCATCACCAGGGAACTCGTACTCCGTCAACAGCTCCCGCACCTCCAACTCCACCAGATCCAACAACTCCTCGTCGTCCACCATGTCCGCCTTGTTCAACGCCACGAGGATCGACGGCACCCCCACCTGGCGGGCCAACAACACATGCTCACGGGTCTGCGGCATCGGACCATCCGTCGCCGCCACCACCAAAATCGCCCCATCCACCTGCGCCGCACCCGTAATCATGTTCTTGATGTAATCAGCATGACCCGGCATATCCACATGCGCATAATGCCGCTTCTCCGTCTCATACTCGATATGCGCAATCGAAATCGTAATCCCCCGCGCCTTCTCCTCCGGAGCCTTATCAATCGAATCAAACGGCGTATACACCGCCAACCCACGCTCCGCCAACGTCTTCGAAATCGCCGCCGTCAACGTCGTCTTACCATGATCAATATGACCCATCGTCCCAATATTCACATGCGGCTTCGTACGCTCGAACTTCGCCTTGCTCATGACTGTGGTTGCCTTTTCTCCGGATGCGGTGTGGGTGCTGAAGATGTGTCTGGTAGCGGCGATCGGGATCGAACCGATGACCTTCCGATTATGAGCCGGATGCTCTGACCAACTGAGCTACGCCGCCAGGCAGTCGCCCTACGACCGGGCGGTCCCGGGCGCATGGTCGAGCCCTCTGTGGGAATCGAACCCACGACACCAGCCTTACCATGGCTGTGCTCTGCCGACTGAGCTAAGAGGGCGTTTCGCGGCGCGCGGACCAGGCCACGAGCCAGCGCACGAGCATAGCGGCGGCAGGCAGGATGCACTACGGAGTACCCGGCGACCCTGGCGCCGCGAACCCACAGGTCAGGGGACAGAAACCGGTCGCCGTGCACCGCTACCCTCGCCCGTCGTGGCCGACCTGTCCATCCGGCTGGCCGAGCCCGGCGACGCCGAGGCCATCCGGGTGATCTACAACCTCGAGGTGACGTCGGCGACGAGCACGTTCGATCTCGTTCCCCGTTCCCTGCCCGAGCAACGGGCCTGGCTGGCGGCGCGCAGCGGGGCGTTCTCGGCGATCGTCGCTGCCGACGACGCCGGCACCGTCGTCGGCTTCGCCTCCCTGTCGCCGTACAAGGAGCGCGCGGCGTACCGCACCACCGTCGAGGACTCGGTCTACGTGGACCGCGACCGCGGGGGCGAGGGCATCGGCACCGCCCTGCTCACGAGGTTGTTGGAGATCGCCAGGGCGTCGGGGTTCCACACGGTGATGGCCCGCATCGAAGCCAGCGGCGCGGCGTCACGGGCGCTCCACGCCCGGTGCGGGTTCGAGCTGGTGGGGATCGAGCGGGAGGTGGGCCGGAAGTTCAACCGCTGGCTCGACGTCGCCGTCATGCAGAAGGTCCTGTAGCCGCGCCCAGCCGTGAGCGGGCGCGGCGGTACATGAAAGTGCATCAGTGACGCTTCGGCCCCCGTCCGCAGCGCGCGTGAGAGGTCAGGTCGAGCGTCGGGCCGGAGGCCCGGCGCCGCCAGGCGCAGCGAGACACGCCGAGCGCAGCGAGGCCATCGAGCACGGTGGGCCGGGGAGGATTCGAACCTCCGTAGGCGATGCCGGCAGATTTACAGTCTGCTCCCTTTGGCCGCTCGGGCACCGACCCTGGGTTGTGCGCCCGGCGCTGGAAGCGAGGGCGGTCGACGATCGTACCGCCCCACTACCCTCCGTCGCATGGCCAGCTTCGATGTGGTGTCCGAGGTCGACCGCCAGGAGGTCCGCAACGCCGTGGACCAGGCGCAACGGGAGATCGGCACCCGGTTCGACTTCAAGAACACCAACTCCTCGATCGACCAGCACGACCTCGTCCTCACCCTGCGCTCGGTGAGCGAGGACCGACTGGCGGCGCTGCGGGTGGTCCTCGAGGAGAAGCTCGTCCGGCGCGGCGTCTCGCTGAAGGGCCTCGACTACGCCGACGTCGAGGAGGCCAGCCAGAACACGGTCCGCCAGGTCGCCACGCTCAAGGTCGGCATCTCCTCGGACAAGGCCCGCGAGATCAACAAGCTGATCAAGGAGAAGGCGCCCAAGGGCGTCTCCAGCCAGACCCAGGGCGACTCGGTGCGCGTGAGCAGCAAGAAGCGCGACGACCTGCAGTCGGTGATGGCCGCGATCAAGGCCGCTGACCTCGGCATCCCGATCCAGTTCGAGAACTTCCGCAGCTAGACCATTCACCACCGGGCGGCCGGGTCGAGGGCGATGACCTCGGTGATGCGGGCGTGCAGGGCAGCGAAGTGCTCGCTGCGCCTGGTCCGGGCCTGCTGGTCGGGGCGTTCCAGGGCGGACCAGTCGATCGACCCCGTCGTCGCTTCGACCGTCACCCGCCAGCGCTGCTGCAACTCGCCGGACGACGAAGCCACGATGCCGTCGGCCACCGCGGCAGGCTCTCCGTCGACGGGGTCCCAGACGGCGTCGGCGAACGGCAGGAGTCGCGTGATCGCCGCCGCCACCCGCTCGCCGCCATCACGGTCGCCGAGCATCCGCACCACCAGGGCGTCGGCGTGACGGCGGTGGTAGGCCTCCTCCCGCCGGGCCCGGGCCACGACGGCGGCGACGGACGGATCGGTCGATGTCGCCAGCGTCTCCCAACGGAGGTCCTCGGCGATGTCGTACAACCAGTGGCGGACGAGGGCGTCGGCCCAGTCGGGGCACGGGCGCTCGACGAGGTGGCAGCTGCGGTAGGCGGACGGCGGCCGCCGGAACGCCAGGGCATCGACGTCGTCGCCCAGCAGCTCGTACAGCGTGGCGGCATGGCCGAGCTCGTCCTGGGCGATCGAGCAGAACGCCAGATCCTCCTCGAGGAAGGGCGCCACGCCGATCCACTCGGCGTGCTGCTGGCCCATCAGGTGCTCGTCGTCGGCAAACGCCAGCAGGTGCTCACGAGCACCGTCGCCGAGCCCCCGGCCCATCACCCCGCTCACGTCTCGCGCTGGGCACGGCGGTGGTCGGCGACGAGCGCCCCGTCGTTGTGCCGGTGCGGCTTGTCGGCGTTGGGCGCGAGGAACTCCGGCTCGACGGTGACGACGTGACGGCGGTCGACGAGCCACAGCTGGTCGCCCTCGGCGCGGCGCACGTAGGTCTCGCGTGCCAGCACGACCGCCAGCTCGTCGTCGGCGGCCTCGAGGCTGCCGGCGTGGCGGAACTCCTCCTTGCCCTCGCGCTTCAGGAAGACCTCGTAGATCCTCACCGGAACGTCTCGACGACCTCACCGCACGACCGGCAGCGCTGGATCGACCGGCAGCGCACCGGACCGAACGCCGACTGCTCGACGAGCGCCCCGGCACCGCAGCGGGGGCACGTCGCCGGCTGCCCGGGCGAGGCGACAGCGACGCCGAACGACGACGCCATCGACGCCCGAGCCCGTGCGGTGATGCGCTCCGGCGTCCACACCGGCTCGGCCACGAAACGCACCTCGACGTCGCCGACGCCGTCCAGCGCACCGACTGCCGCCCGCACGTCGGATGCGATCATCGACAAGGCCGGGCAGCCCGAGTACGTCGGGACGAGATCGACCTCGACGCGCGGCCCGTCGACCCGCACGTCCTCGACGAGTCCGAGGTCGACGATCGAGACGCCGGGGTACTCGGGGTCGTCGACGTCCTGCAGGGCCCGCCACACACCGTTCTGTCCTTCGGTATCGGCCCGATCGGGCCGATCGTGAAGGACAGAACGGCGGATCATGCGGCGACGGCCTCCAGCGCGTCGCGCACCCAGGCGGTGTCCGCCCAGTGTCGGGCCGCGTCGCCGATCCGCCGGGCGCTGTCGGGGCCGAGGTTGTCGAGCGTCGCCCGCAGCGGGGCCCAGTCGATCTCGCCGGTGATCCACCGCCCGGTGTCGGGGTCGCGCCGCAGGTCCGGATCGGGCGGGGTGAAGCCGTACCCGGCGAGCAGCGTGGCGTACTTCTGGACGAAGCGGTCCCGGAGGTCTTCGTTGCGCTCGCTCTTGATGTGCCAGCGCAGCAGGGCGTCGTCGGGCTTCGAGGGCGGGCCGAACATGTGCAGCGTCGGCCACCACCACCGATCGAGGGCGGCCTGGAACATCTCCCGCTGGACGGGCGAGCCCTCGGCGAAGACCAGCAGCATCTCCTCGCCGTGGCGCATGTGGAAGCCCTCCTCGGCGATGATCCGCCGCAGGATCCGGCGGTACGGACCGTACGAGCAGTTCTTGAACACGGCCTGCTGGGAGATCAGCGCGCCGGCGTCGACCAGGTAGGCGATGGCGACCTGATCGGCCCACGTGACGGCCTGGTAGTGGAAGACGTTGTGGAAGCGGCCACGGCCGGCGAAGAGGTCCTCGAGCATCTCGGCCCGCGACTTGATGCCGAGATCGGCGGCGACCATGTACAGGAGGTGGGCGTGGCCGATCTCGTCCTGGGTCTTGGCGAGCACGGCCATCTTGCGTCGCAGCCCGGGCGCCTTGGGGATCCAGTCGCGCTCGGTCAGCCCGCCCATCAGCTCCGAGTTGGCGTGCAACTCGATGAAGCGGAACACGTTGAGGCGGTACTCGGCGGGCATGGCATCAACGGGTTCGACGATGCCGCCACGGTCGAGGAACGACTCGAACTCGGTGACCGACCCCCACGATCGAGCCATGTCGGGAGTGTACGCCTGCCTCCTCGAGGCCATCGGCTAGACCATGGCGATGCCGTGCGGCTGCTTCATCGTCCTCCTCGGCTCGGCGTTCCCCCGTGTCGCCCTCGTGCTGACCTGGATCTTCACGTCGCGCGTCGACATCGCCTTCCAGGGCAGCGTCGTGCTCCCCCTGCTGGGGTTGCTCCTGCTGCCCTACACGACGCTGTTCTACGTCCTCGCCTACGCGCCGATCGTCGGGGTCAGCGCAATCGGCTGGTTCTTCGTCGCCCTCGGCTTCCTGCTCGACCTGGCGTCGCTGTTCGGTGGCGGCCAGCAAGGTCGTCGGCGCTACGTGTCCTGAGGGGCGCGCCGTTCAGAGCACGGCACGCACCGCGTCGAGATCGGCCGCGCCGATCACGAGGCGGGTGCCTGATGCCAGGTAGATGAGCTCGACGTTGATGCCGGCGTCGGCGATCTTGCGGGCGGTCTCGCCGAGCATGCCGGGGCGGTCCTCGAGGGCCACGACGTGCACCTCGCGCTCCTCGATCGATGTGAACCCGGCGCCCTCGAGCGCGGTACGCGTCGCGGCCGGATCGTCGACGAGGAGGTGGACGACGGAGCCGGCGCCGGCCGCCACGCCGCAGACCCCGCTGATGTTGATCCCCGCTCTGCCGATGGCCTCGCCCATGCCGGCCAGCACGCCGGGCCGATCGTCGACCGTCACCGCCAGATCAGACGCCATGACACCTCCTCGGGTCCCTCGTCTGTGTCGGTTGTACGAGTGTGCGCCCGGCGTGTCAATGCGCGTCTCGGCCGGGCGCGCGCCGCCTCTAACGTGGAGCGCCATGCGGATCGGCATCTGCACGGGCGGGGGCGACGTCCCCGGGCTCAACCCGTGCATCAAGGCGGTCGTCGGGCGTGTCGCCGACGCCGGCCACGAGGTCGTCGGGATCCGGCGGGGCTGGGCCGGGTTGCTGGAGACGGACCCCGACGACGCCGCATCGGTGCAGGCCAACACCGTCGCCCTCGACCCGCCGACGGTGCGCACGATCAACCGCACCGGGGGCACGATCCTGCACACCTCGCGCACCAACCCTGGACGGGTCAAGACCGCCGGCGTGCCGCCGTTCCTCGCCGACCGGGTGACCGGCGACGGCCCCCACGACCTCACGGATCACGTGCTGCACGTGCTCGACCGCCTCGGCCTCGACGCCCTCATCCCGATCGGCGGCGACGACACGCTGTCCTACGGGCTCCGCCTCCACGACGAGGGGGTGCCCGTCATCGCCATCCCCAAGACGATGGACAACGACGTCCATGGCACCGACTACTGCATCGGCTTCTCCACCGCCGTCACGCGAGGGGTCGAGTTCATCCATGCCCTGCGGACGTCGACCGGCTCGCACGAGCGGATCGCCGTCGTCGAGCTGTTCGGCCGCTACAGCGGCGAGACGTCGCTCATCACCGCCTACCTCGCCGGCGCCGATCGGGCGGTGATCTCGGAGGTGCCCTTCGACGTCGAGCGGCTCGCCGCGTTCCTCGTCGAGGACAAGCGGCGGAACCCGTCGAACTACTCGATGGTCACGATCTCCGAGGGGGCGACGATGACCGGCGGGGAGATGATGCTGTCGGGCGACGCCGACGCCTACGGGCATCGCAAGCTGGGCGGGATCGGGGCCTCAACCGGCGAGCTGATCGGGCGGATCACCGGCGAGGGGATCGTGCTGCAGCACGTCGCCTACCTGATGCGCTCGGGGAGCCCGGACTCCCTCGACCTGATGGTGGCCACGAACTACGCCGTGATGGCGGCCGACCTCGTCCTCGAAGGGGCGTCGGGGCGCATGGTGGCCTTGCGCGGCGGGACGTACACCAACGTGCCGATCAGCGTGACGCGTGAGGGCGTCAAGCGCGTCGACGTCGACGAGCTGTACGACGTCTCCACCTACCGGCCGAAGGTGCGCCACGTCGCCGGCAAGCCGATGTTCCTGTACTGACGCGCCCCCGTCGATCTGGGCGGGATTCGTATCTGGGCGCGCCGAGTCCCATCATCGAGACCGTCCGCGCCCGGAAGGCCGCATGGGACTGTCCGCGCCCAGATGCGCAGGGGCGCGTCGGCCGGCGGCGACCGACGTCACTCCTCGGCCGGCGTCTCGGCCGCCTTGCGCTGGATCTCGTCGACCACCGAGGCGTCGGCGAGCGTCGTCGTGTCGCCGAGGTTGCGACCCTCGGCGACGTCGCGCAGCAGGCGGCGCATGATCTTGCCGCTGCGGGTCTTCGGCAGCTCCGGCGTGAGGTAGATCGTCTTCGGCTTGGCGATCGCCCCGATCTCCGTGCCGACGTGGTTGCGCAGCACGGACGGCTCGACCTCCAGCCCGCCGCGCAGCGTGACGTAGGCGATGATCGCCTGGCCCGTCGTGTCATCGTTGGCGCCGACGACGGCGGCTTCGGCCACGGACGGGTGGGACACCAGCGCCGACTCGACCTCGGTCGTCGAGATGCGGTGGCCGGACACGTTCATGACGTCATCGACGCGCCCGAGCAACCACAGGTACCCGTCGCCGTCGAGCTTGGCGCCGTCGCCGGCGAAGTACCGGCCGGTGAAGCGATCCCAGTACGTCCGCTGGTAGCGCTCGGGGTCGTTCCAGATGCCGCGCAGCATCGCCGGCCACGGGCGCGTCAGCGTCAGGTAGCCGCCGCCTTTGGTCACCGGCCGGCCGGCGTCGTCGACGAGCTCGGCGGTGATGCCCGGCAGCGGGAAGGTCGCCGACCCCGGCTTGGTCGTCGTCGCGCCGGGCAGGGGACTGATCATGATCCCCCCGGTCTCCGTCTGCCACCACGTGTCGACGACCGGGCAGCGCTCGCCGCCGATGTGCGTGTGGTACCACATCCACGCCTCCGGGTTGATCGGCTCGCCGACCGTGCCGATGACGCGCAGGCTCGACAGGTCGTGCTTGGCGGGCTCCTCGGCGCCCCACTTCATGAACGTGCGGATCGCCGTCGGGGCGGTGTAGAAGATCGTCACCCCGTACTTCTCGATGATCGCCCAGAAGCGGTCGTTGCCCGGGTGGTTGGGCACGCCTTCGTACATCACGATGGTGGCGCCGTTGGCGAGCGGGCCGTAGACGATGTAGCTGTGGCCGGTGACCCAGCCGACGTCGGCCGTGCACCAGTACACGTCGGTCTCCGGATGGAGGTCGAAGACGTACTTGTGGGTGAAGGCGACCTGCGTGAGGTATCCGCCCGTCGTGTGCATGATCCCCTTCGGCTTGCCGGTGGTGCCCGACGTGTAGAGCAGGAACAGCAACTGCTCGGCGTCGAAGGGCTCGGCGGGGCAGTCGGGATCAGCCGCCGCGACGAGGTCGTGGTACCAGTGGTCGCGACCGTCCTGCATCGGGACGTCGTTGCCGCCGCGCCGCACGACGACGACGTGCTCGATCGTCGACGTCGCCGCCACGGCGTCGTCGGCGGCCGGCTTCAACGGGAAGACGTTGCCACGGCGGTACCCGCCGTCGGCCGTGATCAGCACCTTGGCCTCGGCGTCCTCGATGCGGTCGGCGAGGGCCTGCGACGAGAACCCGCCGAACACGACGCTATGGGCGGCCCCGATGCGGGCGCAGGCCAACATCGCCACGGCAGCCTCGGGGATCATCGGCAGGTAGATGTTGACGCGGTCGCCCGGCTGCACGCCGAGCCCCTTGAGGGCGTTGGCGAACCGCGACACCTCATCGAGCAGCTCGGCGTAGGTGATCGACCGGGTGTCGCCCGGCTCACCTTCGAAGTGGATGGCCACCTTGTCACCGCGGCCGGCGGCGACGTGGCGGTCGAGGCAGTTGTGGGCGACGTTGAGCTTCCCCCCCACGAACCACTTGGCGTAGGGCAGCTCCCACTCGCAGATGGTGTCCCACTCCTTCGCCCAGTCGAGCAGTTCGGCCGCCTGGCGGGCCCAGAACCCCTGATCGTCGGCGGCCGCGTCGTCGTACATCCACGTGCCCGTCACGAGCGCGTCGGCCTTGAACTCGTCCGGCGGCGGGAACGTCCGGTTCTCGGCGAGCAAGGCGTCGATGGTGTCGTGACCACCAGGTTCGTCGGTCATGCCTGGGACCTTAGTGAGCCCTCCCGACCGTCCTGTCAGTCCGCCGCCACTCGGCGATCACGGTCGCAGCTGCTGCACCTCGCCGGCGTCGGGCAGGAAGTCGAACGTCGACAAGACCTCTCCCTTGCGGCAGGACATCGTCTCCACGTCCTGCTCGACGACGGCGACCGGCAGCGTGAACACCGCTCCGGGCGGCACGGGCTCGACGTCGAAGACGTAGGCCTCGAAGTAACGGCTCGTCGACGGGGCGATGCGCAGGCCGCAGATCGGGTCGCTCCCGTTGTTCGAGAAGCGCTGATCGATTCGCTCGGCGCCGACGACGAACCCGCCGGCGGCCGACTCGTCACCGTCGGTGTCCGTGGCGATGAACTGGTACGAGCCGGTCTCGAGGACATCGCCGTCGTTGCCGACGCACTCCCCGAAACCGGGGGCGGTGCGGGCGACGGGGTCGGTCGACGAGACCCGTTGCCCGTCGCGCTCCCATCGGCCGGCGACGACGATCGGGCCGTCGAGCGGCACGACCGCGCACAGCGCGGCGACGTCGCCCGGGCCGGCGACATCGTGGCGGGGGTCGACGAGCAACTGGTCGATCTGCAGCCGCACGGCATCAGGCGTCACCAACGGCGTCGCAATCGCCGCCACTGACGGCACGAGCTCGGCGATCGACGGACCGGCGGGAACGGTCGACGTTGGGCTGCTCGATGCGGAGGCGACCGTGGCGGGCGCCGTGTCGGGGCGGCGGAGGGCGCAGCGGTCGTCGGCGGCGGGGTCGGCGGTGCTGTGGGTGGTGTCGTCGGTGACGGCGTGGCGGGCGCGGTCGGGGCGACCGTCTCCTCTGTCGCGGTCGTCGGGACAGGGCCACCGCCGGGGATCGACGACACGGTGGTCGACGTGTCGTCGGGGAAGCGCTCCTCGGCCTGCTCGACCGTCTGCACCACGTCATCGCCGCGCGTCATCCAGGCCACCAGACCGACGATGCCGACCAGGAGGAGGATGCCGACCACGACGAGCGGGCCGCCGGGCGGGGCGGTCGAGCTGTCGCCGACCTCCTCGTGATGCGGCTCCGGTGCCTCGCCGGCGGCCTCCTCCAACTGAACCTCCTCCGGCCCGCTCGCCAGCGAAGCTACTCGTCGTCGCTCGCCCGTCCCCGGCATCCCCCGGGCCCGCCCGGCGTCACCCGCACTGCCACTCGGCGACCGTGAAGGCGCCGAGTCCGTCGGCGTCGAGCAGGGCTTCGGCGTCGCGCACCCGGCTCCGCATCGTCAATGCCACCAGGTCGGGAGCGGCGGCAGCTCGGGTCCAGCGCTGTCGCCCCTCCGCCACCAGCTCGTCGATGCCCCAGCGCTGCAGGAAGTGGGCTTGGCTGCGCACGGCATCGGGCTCGGGGAGCTGGTCGAGGGCGACGTCGGCGGTGATGTCCTGATCACCCGGCGTGGCGAGGTACCCGCCACCGCGTTCGTGGCCCCGGTAGGTGCGCAGCCAGGATCGCCACGGCAGGCCGGCGAACGCCGCCGTGGTCGGCCGGGCGT
This sequence comes from uncultured Acidimicrobiia bacterium, assembly GCA_963776995.1. Taxonomy (GTDB): domain Bacteria; phylum Actinomycetota; class Acidimicrobiia; order Acidimicrobiales; family Ilumatobacteraceae; genus JALZMG01. Next base: position 262,109 of record CAVZPA010000013.1, on the reverse strand, counting down.
AGTCGAAGACGACCACCCGGCCCCGCCGCAGACCGGCTCGGGCGGCCTCCACCCAGCGACCGGCAGCCTCCTCGAGCGGCGCCCGCGACCCGTGGGCGGCTCGTCGCGGCAGCACCGCCGGCAACGGGTCGAGCGGCATCGGCAGGACCTCGGCGAACGTCCCGTGCCCGGTGTCGGTCACGTACGCCTCGCGCCAGCCACCGTCATGGACGGCGAGCCGGAACGGCAGGTTGTCGAGGAGCTCGTTGGCCAGGACGACCCCGTCGAACGGGCCGGCCGGGAGGTCGGGCCGCGACTCGACGTCGTCGGGATGGCGCGCCCGGAGCGCCGCGCTGATCTCCACGGCGACGTACGCCAGCGCTGCTGCGCACGCCGGGCGGGCCGCCAGCACGGCACGGGCGAGCGTGCCGGGGCCGGCGCCGGCGTCGACCACTGTGAACGGGTTCGGGTGGTCGAGGCGCTCCCACTCGGCATCGAGGAAGCGGGCAACCACTGCCCCGAACAGCGGCCCTACCTCGGGGGAGGTCAAGTAGTCGCCGCGGCGACCCGCACCCCCTGTGCCCTCGGCCGTGTAGAAGCCGGACGGTCCGTAGAGGGCGAGCCGCATGAACTCGGCGAACGGGATGGCCCCGCCGGCGGCGGCGATGGCCAGCCGGATGTCGTCCGCGGCCCGCCCGGCCGCCACCATCAGCCGCCGAGCGCGCCGCTGAGGTCGCCGATGTCGGCGAAGCGCATCACCAGACCCGGCAGCACGCCGAGCACCAGCGTGCCGGCGGCCGTGATGCCCAGCGCGGCCATGATCGGCGGCGGCGTGACGATCGGCGTGAGGTCCCCGTCCGGCACGTCCTTCATCCACATCTCGCGCATCACCTTGAGGTAGTACGCGGCGGCGATGGCGGTGTTGACGGCGCCGATCACGGCCAGCACGTACGCCGAAGTGGTGCCCGCCTCGAGCACGGCATTGAAGGCGTTGAACTTGGCGATCCAGCCGCCGAACGGAGGAATGCCCGTCAGCGAGGCCAGGAACAACGTCATCAGCGCCGCCAGTCCCGGGGCGTACTGGATCAGCCCGCCGTAGGACGAGATCGCCCCGCTGTGGGTCTTGCGGGCCACGGCGATGACGACGGCGAAGGCGCCGAGGTTGGTGAACCCGTAGATCAGCAAGTAGACGACGACGGCCTTCAGCGCCGCCTCCGCCGTGTCGCCGCCCTCGCCGACGAACGCCAGCGGCATGAGGATGAACCCGCCCTGACTGACGCTCGAGTAGGCGAGCATGCGCACGATGTTCGTCTGGCGGAGGGCGATCACGTTGCCGACGGTCATCGTCAGTGCCGAGAGCACCCAGATCAACGGCTGGTACACGTCGTCGGCGTCGGGGAAGGCGATGAACACGAGGAGGACGAGGGCCACGAAGCCGGCCGCCTTGGAAGCCACGGACAGGAACGCCGTCACCGGCGTCGGCGCCCCCTCGTAGGTGTCCGGCGCCCAGGTGTGGAACGGCACGGCCGAGACCTTGAAGCCGAAGCCCATGATCACGAAGGCGACGGCGACGACCTCCAGCCCGGTGAGATCGCTGTCGGTGACCGCCGCGCCGATGTCCGTGAGCAGCGTCGAACCGGTCGCCCCGTACAGCAGGCTCATGCCGTACAGCAAGACGGCGCTGGCGAACACACCGAGCAGGTAGTACTTGACGCCGGCCTCGTTGCTCTTGCGGTCCCGCTTGCGCCAGGCGGCCATCATGTAGGCGGGGATCGACAGCAGCTCGAGGGCGATGAAGATGCTCACCAGGTCGCGGCTCGAGGACATCATCACCATGCCCAGCACGCTGCACAGCAGGAGCACGTAGAACTCACCCTGGTAGTAGCCGCCCTCCTCCAGCTCGGTCTGGCTCATCAGCACCACGACGTAGGCGGTGAGGAGGAACAGGGCCTTGAGGATCAGCGAGAACTCGTCGATCACGTAGCGGCCGTCGAACAACGAGCGCACGTCGCTGTCGCCGATCACGGCCAGCGTGACGAGTGGCACGGACGCCACGAGCAGCACGATCCCGGTCAGCGTGGCCGTCGCCCACTTGCGGCTCTCGTCGATCAGCAGGTCGGTGGCCAGGACGACGTTGATGCCGACGATCAGGATCAGTTCGGGCGCGATGGCGTGCCAGTCGATCGTCGGCGACGTCCACTCGCCGGCCTGGGCGAGGATCGCGCGATCATGGCCCGAGGTACTCCGCCGAGCCGGGTCGACGAGCTCGGTGACGGCCGGGTCGAAGAGCTGGAACAGCAGCTGCGGGTAGACGCCGAGGACGACGATGGGGATCAGCATCGGCGTCCAGGCGATCCACTCGATGGGCGTGACGTCCTTGATGTCGACCCCGTGGTCGTCGTGATCGTCGTGGACGGCCGCCCCGACCGCGTGCGCCGTCGGTGCGTGGCCGGAGAACTCCGGGCTCGGCTCGCCGAAGGCGGTGCGCTGGTACAGCCACAGCAGGTAGGCCGCGGCGAACACCGTGCCCAGGGCGGCGAGCACCATCAGGGTCCTGTACAGCGCCTCGGGCAGACCGAAGCCCGGGTTGTACGCCGACAGGATCGCCGGGAACTCGCCCCAGAAGCCGGCGAGGCCGGGCAGGCCGAGGCTCGCCATCGCGCAGAACCCGAGGATCCACCCGAGCCGCGGCATCTGCACCAGGAGACCGGAGAGGCGCCGGATCTCCAGCGTGTGGTAGCGGTGCTTGATCGAGCCGGCGAGGAAGAACAGCATCCCCGTGATCAGGCCGTGGGCGACCATCCCGAACATCGCCGCGTTGATGCCGAAGGTCGTCAGGGTCGAGATGCCGAGCATCACGAATCCCATGTGGGCGACGGACGAGAAGGCGATCAGCCGCTTCATGTCCGTCTGGGCGAGGCAGCAGAGGGCGCCGTACAGGATGCCGAAGACGGCAAGGATGGCGATCACGGGCGCCCACGCCTTGGCGGCGTCAGGCAGGACCGGGATGGCGATGCGCACGAACCCGTAGGTGCCCAGCTTCAGGAGGATGGCGGCCAGGATCACCGAACCCACCGTCGGAGCCTCGGTGTGGGCGTCGGGCAACCAGGTGTGGAAGGGGAACATCGGGACCTTGACGGCGAAGCCGACGAACATCCCGGCGAAGATCCAGATCTGCACGGTGCGGCCGAGCTCCGGTCCGGCGTCCATCAGGTAGGCGAAGGAGAAGCTCTCGGCGCCGGTCTGGGCGAACAGGGCCAGGAACGCCACGAGCATCAGCGCCGAGCCGAACATCGTGTAGAGGAAGAACTTCAGCGAGGCGTACTGGCGCTGCTCGCCGCCCCACACGCCGATGAGGAAGTACATCGGCAGCAGCACGATCTCGAAGAAGACGAAGAACAGGATCAGGTCCTGGGCGATGAAGGTGCCGGCCATGCCCGTCTGCAGGACGAGGATCAGCATCAGGAAGGCCTTGACGTTGCCCGCCTCCGGCACGTCGCCGAACGTGTAGATGATCGCCACCAGCGTGATGAAGCTCGACAGCACGTACAGCGGCAGGCTGATCCCATCGACACCGATCGTGTAGTTGGAGCGGATCGCCTCGATCCACGTCGCATCGGCGAAGAACTGCAGGCTCGCGGCCTGGTCGAAGTCGAACTGGGTCACCGTGTAGACGCCCATGGCGAACGTCGCCAGCGCCGTGACGAGGGCGATCTGCTTGTGCAGGAGCTCCTCCCCGCGGGGGACGAACATCATCGCCAACACGCCGACCAGCGGCAGGAACGTGCCGACGCTCAGCACCCAGTTCTGATCGGAGATGACTTCCATGCGTTCCAACAGCCTCACACGTTGATGATCACGAGCACGATGGCGCCGACGGCGGCCGCCCCGAACAGCAGCCCGCCGTACTGGCTGAGCTTGCCGGACTGCACCGGTTGCAGTGCCGTGCCGGTGGCGTTGGCCACCGTGCCGGAGCCGTTGACGGCTCCGTCGACGACGCCCTGGTCGATGTTGCGGTAGAACCAGCCGCCGACCATCCGACCGGCCCGGCCGGCGGCGTTGACGACGGCGTCGATGATGTGCTGGTTGGTCCAGTAGGCGGCCGCGGCGATCGGGTGGGCGATGGCCCGGACGATGACCTTCTCGTAGAGGTCGTCGAGGTAGTACTTGTTGGCGACGAAGGCATAGGCGATCCGGGCCGGCTTGAAGCGCTCGGTGAGGCCGACGAGGCGCGGGTCGCGTCGGGTGTACAGGGCGACGCAGACGACCCAGCTGGAGACCAGCCCGAGACCGACGATCACCAGCGACAGGGCGGCCTTCGACCACGTGAACTCGGCGTGGCTGACGGTCGGGAAGAAGCACACCGTGCCGGATTCCGGCGACGTGAACCCGCACCCCTCGGCGGTGGCCTCCTCGCCCTCGGCGCCCTCGTCACCTTCCTCGACGACGGGCAGGGCGATGCCCTCGACGGGCTCGCCGGCTTCCGCCGCCGCAGCCTCGGTCACCGGGACCGGCTCGGGACGGGGCTCGACGTACTCCCTGAACTTCTCCCACTCCTCACCGAACGCCGTGGCGTTGGTGAACCCGGCCACGGCGGCGAGGAAGGCGAGGATGCAGATCGGGATCAGGATCAGCTTGGGTGACTCGTGCGGGCCGTGCACGGCATGACCCTCATGGCCGTCGTGGGCCTCGTCGCCGTGATCCCCGTGGTCCGCCTCGTGGGTGAGGACGGTGCCGACCGGGAGCTCGTGTTCGAGCTCACCCTCCTGCTGGATGTCGTGAGCGATGTCGTGCGACGACAGCTCGGCACCGAGCTCGTCGTGGCCGTGCCCGGCCGCCGCCCCGCGCGGTGTGCCGAAGAACGTGAGGTACGTCGCCCGCACCGTGTAGGCCGCGGTGAGGAATGCCCCGATGAGGGCGATCCACATGAACGTCGTGTAGCCGTTGTGGCCGACGTTGTCGATGATCTCGTCCTTGGAGAAGAAACCGGCGAGCGGGAACACACCGGCGAGGGCGAGGGCCGAGATCATCCAGGCCGTCGCGGTGATCGGCATCTTCTTGGCGAGGCCGCCCATGTCCTGCTTCATGTCGAAGCTGTGGTGCGATCCGGAGTGGCTCACTGATCCGGCACACAGGAACAGGGAGCACTTGAAGAAGGCGTGGGTGAAGATGTGGAACACGGCCGGCAACCACGCCCCGGCGCCGAGGCCGAGCATCATGTAGCCGAGCTGGCCCACCGTCGAGTAGGCGAGGACCTTCTTGATGTCGTTCTGGACGAACGCCAGCAGCGCCGAGATGACGATCGTGATCGCCGCGATCAGGACGATCAGGTTGACGCTGACGTCGGGGATCGAGAACGCCTCCCAGAACACCGGGTAGAGGCGGGCGACGAGGAAGACGCCGGCGACGACCATCGTCGAGGAGTGCAGCAGCGACGACACCGGCGTCGGACCGGCCATGGCGTCGGGCAGCCAGGTGTGCAGCGGGAACTGGCCGCTCTTGCCGATGCACGCGCAGAACAGGGCCACACCGGCCGTGACCAGCACGAGGTGGCTGGCCTCGCCCGAGAGCGCCCAACCGGAGATGCCCTGGATGCTGAAGCCGCTCGCGCCGAGGTTCTCCTGCGCATAGGAGTTGGCCCCGAAGAAGAGGATCGCCGTTCCGACGAGCAGCCCGACGTCGCCGACGCGGACCGTGAAGAAGGCCTTCAGCGCGGCCCTGGCGTTGGCCTCCTCCTCCCACCAGTGCCCGATCAGCATGAACGAGCAGAGGCCCATGATCTCCCAGCCGAGGATCAGCTGGACCATGTTCGGCGCCAGGACCATGACCAGCATGCCGGCGGAGAAGAGGGTGAGGGCGGCGAAGAAGTGGGTGTAGCGGCGGTCGTCGCGGACGTACTCCAGCGAGAACACCTGCACGAGGAGCGAGATGAAGGCGACGAGGAACAGCAGCATCATCGCCAGGCCGTCGATCTGCTCGCCGATGCCGAACTGGACCCCGCCGCTCTCCCACCACGTCCACTGGCGGATCACCGGCTCGACGTACGGCTCGGCGTGCCCGCCCTCGCTCACCGCGATGCTGCGGGCGAAGCCGGCGGCGATGCCGAGCGGCCCGGCCTCCTCGGTCCCGGACGCCGCGTCGGTGCGCTGCACCCATTGGTACGCCGTGCCGACGGCGAGCACCAGGGAGGCGGCCATCGAGGCGAGGCCGAGCTCGGCGCCCTTCATCGGGAGGCGCTTGCCGAGCAGGATGATGAGGAAGAAGGCGACCCCCGGGATGAGGGGGATCAGCCAGGCGTTCTCGAGGAACCACCCCGTGGGGAGATCGGCGGCGAGCATGTCAGCCCTTCATCTCGCTGAGCTCGTCGAGGCCGATCGAGCGACGGTTGCGGTAGACGAGCAGGACCATGCCCAGCCCGACTCCCACCTCGGCCGCGGCGACGGCGATGACGTAGAGCGCGAAGACCTGCCCGTCGACGTTGCCGTGCAGCAGGGCGAAGGCGATGAGGTTGAGGTTGACGGCGTTGAGGATCAGCTCGACGGACATCAGCACCATCACCGCGTTCCGGCGGGCGATGACCCCGAACACGCCGATGCAGAACAGCACCGCACCCAGCAGCAGGAAGTTGGCGACGAGCACCCTCAGTCCTTCCGCGCCAGGACGATGGCGCCGATGGCGGCAGCCAGGAGGATGAAGGAGATGGCGAGGAACGGGACGAGGTACGGCGACAGGACGTTGTCGGCGATCGCCTCCGTCGGCGTGGGACCGCGCTCGGGAAGTTGCTGGTCGTCGTAGGCGTCGATGATCACGTACGACAGCAGCCCCAGGAGGACCACGGCGACGGGGATGCCCCACACCCAGCCGCGGTTGTTGAGACCGCGCTCCTGACCGATCTGGGCCCGGGTGAGCATGATGCCGAACAGGAACAGCACCATCACCGCCCCGACGTAGACGAGCACCTGGCTGACCGCCACGAACTCGGCCGCGGCGAGGATGTACTGGGCGGCCACGCCGGCGAGCACGATCACCAGCCACAGCGCGGCGTGCACGACGTTCTTCGTCGTCACCACGCAGAGGGCGGCGAACACCATCGCCGCGGCGATGATGCCGAACCCGACGTTGAGGGCGACGTTGATCGCCTCGTCGGCCTGGGCGATCACCGGCACCGGCTCCAGCGGCAGCGGGCGTCCGGTCGGCTCGCTCGTCGATCACTTCTTCTGCGCTCCTGCTTCGAGCTCCGGAGCTTCGGGCACCGTCTCCATCCACTCGCCGAGCTTGTCCTTGTCGTGCAGGAGGTCGGCGATGCGCGGCTCGGAGTACTCGTACTCGGGGCTCCAGAACAGGGCATCGAACGGGCACACCTCGACGCAGATGCCGCAGTACATGCACAGCGCGTAGTCGATGTCGAAGCGGTCGAGCAGGCTCACGGAGCGTGGCTTGCCGCCGGCGCGCCGGGGCGGGGCGAGCGTCTTGTGCCCCTCGATGTAGATGCACCAGTCCGGGCACGACCGGGCACAGAGCATGCACACCGTGCAGTTGTCCTCGCGCAGGGCGATCACGCCGCGGGAGCGCGTCGGCGGCGCTTCCTTCTCCTTCGGGTACTGGACCGTCTCGGCGCCCTGGCTGACGGTGCGCCCGAGGGTCTTCAACGTCACGCCGAGGCCCTTCATCAGCCCGGGCATCTTCGGCTTGCCGATCGCCATCAGACGGTCACCTTCCACTGCGGGCCGCAGCACATCCACGACTACACCGCCACCTTGATGATCGCCGTGACGACGATGTTGGCCAGGGCCAGCGGGATCAGCACCTTCCAGGCGAAGCGCTGCAGCTGGTCCTCGCGGAAGCGAGGGAAGCTGAAGCGCACCCACATGATGATGAACGACAGGGCGATCATCTTGGTGAACAGGATCAGCGGACCGGCGATGTTCATCCAGTCGTCGACGTCGTCGAGGTTGTCCCACCCGAACCAGGCGAACGGCACGCCCCACCCGCCGAGGAACAGCACCGAAGCGATCAGCGAGAACACACCGACGGTGGCGAACTCGGCGATGAAGAAGATCAGGAAGCGGAAGCCCGAGTACTCGGTCATGTACCCGGACACCAGCTCGGACTCGGCGATCGGCATGTCGAACGGGGGCTGCGTCAGCTCGGCCTGGACGGCGATCATGAACACGACGAAGCCGATGAACTGTGTGAGGACGTACGGGTTGCCGAGGCCGTCCCAGCCGAAGATGGCCCCGGTGTTCTGGGCGACGACGATGTCCTGCATGTTCATCGAGCCGGCCTGCATGACGACGCCGATGGTCGCCAGGACGAGCGGCAGCTCGTAGGCGATCAGCTGGCCGGCGGCGCGCAGGCCGCCGAGCAGCGAGTACTTGTTGGCGCTCGCCCAGCCGGCGACGAGGATGCCGAGCACGCTGATCGACGACACGGCGAGGGCGTAGAAGACGCCGACGGCGAAGTTGGTCAGCCAGACGTCGGGGCCGAACGGCACGGCGGCGACGAGCAGGAACGTCGACACGAGCACGATCAGCGGGGCCAACCTGAAGATGCGGTGGTCCGCCGCGTCCGGCGCGGTGTCCTCCTTCTGCAGCCACTTGCCGACCTCGGCGACGAGCTGCAGCGAGCCGTACGGGCCGGCCTCCATCGGACCGAGGCGGCTCTGCATGAACGACATCATCTTGAAGAGGAAGAGGTAGACGATCGTGCCGGCCGGCAGCAGCACCGCCACGATCCCGGCCAACACCCGCAGCAGCGACTGCCCCCAGTACGGGATCTCCACCGCGAGACTCACGGCGTCGCCTCACGGGCGCGGTAACCGGCGAGGGAAGCGCCAGCGACGAGCCGGACGCGGAGCGAGCCGAAGGCGAGTGGAGCAATCATCAACGGTCGATGTCCCCGAGGATGAAGTACAGGCTGGCGAGGATCGTGATGACGTCGGGGACGTAGACACCGCGCAGCACCCACGGCACGATCGACACGTTGTTGAAGCTGGCCGAGCGGATCTTCACCCGGAACGGACCGAGGTCACCGCGGGAGATCACGTAGTAGCCCATCTCGCCGAGCGGGTTCTCCGTCGACACCCAGGCCTCGCCCGCGGGCACCTTGATGATGCGCGGCACCTTGGCCATGATCGACCCCGACGGCAGGCCGTCGAGCAATTGGTCGACGATCTTCGTCGACTCCCTCGTCTCCTGCAGACGGACCCAGCAGCGGGCGAAGCTGTCACCGTCGGGATGGGTCCAGACCCTCCAGTCCACCTTGTCCCAGGCCATCGGCAGGACCTGATCACGGCGCAGGTCCCAATCGACGCCGCTGGCCCGCAGGTTGGCGCCGGACAACCCGTACTGCTGGGCGACCTCCCGCGGGATGACGCCGACGTTCCGGGTGCGCTCCTGGAAGATCTCGTTGCCGATCAGGAGGTCCTCGTTCTCGTCACAGAACCCCCTGATCTTCTTCATCACCTGGCGGCACTCGTCGACGAACCCCTTGGGGAGGTCGTCCTTGAGCCCGCCGATGCGGTCGAAGTTGGGGTGGAAGCGCCCGCCGGTGACGGACTCGATCAGGTTGAGCACGTGCTCCCGGTCGCGGAAGGCGAGGAACACCGGGGTCACGGCGCCGAGCTGCACGCCGAGGTCGCCGAGGAACAGCGTGATGTTGGCGATCCGTGACAGCTCGAAGAGGATCGTGCGGATCCACTGGGCCCGGGGTGGGGCCTCGACGTCCATCAGCTTCTCGGCGGCGAGGATGAACGGAACCTCGTTGGCGAAGCTGCCGAGCCAGTCGATGCGGTTGACGAGCGTCGTGATCTGGGGGTACGTGCGGACCTCGGTCAGCTTCTCGTAGCCGCGGTGCATGTACCCGGCCGATGGTTCGGCCCACACGACCTGCTCGCCGTCGAGGCGCACGATGATCCGCAGCGTGCCATGCGTCGCCGGGTGCTGCGGTCCGATGTTCAGGGTCATGCCCTCGGTCTCCAGCTCGACGTTGAGCCGGGCGTCGGCCGCCTGGGCCGCGATGTACGCGAGCTGCTGGCGCTCGGAGAGGAGATCGGTCACGAGCGCAGCCCCCGGGGAAGAACGGTCATGACGGTTCGGTCCCTTCGTCGACAACCGGCTCGGTGGAGGCCTCCTCGTCGGGGGCGGCGCCGTCAACGACATCCGTGCCCGTGCCGGACTCGCCCGTCTCGTCCGCCGCCGAGGTTTCGTCGGCCGGGGCGCTCGCCGTCTCAGCCGGAGTTGCCGGTTCCTCGGTCGAGTCGACGTCGTCGGGGATGTCGGCGACGAGGTCCTGCTGCGCTCCGGAGTCCGTGCGCGCCTCGTCCCCCGGTGGCGGAGGCTCGTGGTCCGGGGCCTCCTCGACGCTGTGGGCGACGGCGGCCGCACCGGCGACGTCCTCGGCCGGCGGCTCGCCGACCCCGGCGTCGGCCTGGTCCGGCGTCGGGCTCTCCGGCTGCGGCTCGCCGACGACCTCGTCCGCGGGTGGCGCCTCTTCGGCCGGCATCGGCTCGACGTCGACGATGCCCGGCCATGGCTTGACCATGCGTGACAGGAGCGGGAAGTCCTTGCGCAGCGGGTAGCCCTCGAACTCCGTCGGGAGGTAGATGTTGCGCAGGTCGGGGTGCCCGGCGAAGTTGATGCCGAACATCTCGTGCGTCTCCCGCTCGTGCCAATTGGCACCGGCATAGACGGTGAACCAGGAATCGACGGTCATCGTGTCCTCGGGGACGTCGGCCTTCAGCGTGATGCCGACGTGGCGCCTGAGGTCGGTGACCCTGGCGAGCACCTGGAAGCGGGACTCGCCACCGGTGACGCCCTGGCGCACCTCGGTGCTGCGCTCGGGCGGCGGCTCGGTCGGGTCGTCCTCGCCGCGACCGTACGGGGAGGGCAGCCAGTCGATGGCCGACAGGAAGCAGAAGTACTCGAAGCCCATCGCATCGAGGGCTTGACCCGCCTGCTGCCAGGCGTCGGTGGCGACGCGGACCCACAAGTCGTCGTTGGGCTGGAGGACGAACTCGACGAGCCCCTCGCCGATCCGCCGACGTAGCTCGTCGACGATGCCTTCACGCAGGCCGTCACCGGGCAGCGCCTGTGGCTCTTGGGTCTCGGTGTCAGACATCGGACGGCTCTCGGTACGGCACGTTCGACGGCGCGCCAGCGGGGGCGCCGACGACGATCGGCTCGCGCTTCGGGATCACGTCCATGCCCTCGCCGCGCCACTTGGCGGCCATGTCCTCGTTGCGGATCCGCTGCTGCAGGAGGACGATGCCCTCCAGGAGCGCCTCCGGGCGGGGTGGGCAGCCCGGCACGTAGATGTCGACGGGGATGATCTGGTCGACGCCCTTGGTGACGGAGTAGCTGTCCCAGTACGGGCCGCCACAGTTGGCGCAGCTGCCCATCGAGATCACGTACTTCGGCTCCGGCATCTGGTCGTACAGGCGGAGGACGGCCGGCGCCATCTTGTCGGTGACCGTGCCGGAGATGACGACGAAGTCGGCCTGGCGGGGACTCGCCGGGAGGGGGATCACGCCGAGGCGCATGACGTCGTAGCGCGGCGAGGCGAACGCCGCGCCCATCTCGATGGCGCAGCAGGCGAGACCCCACTGGTACACCCACATCGAGTAGGACCGGCCGAGGTTGAGCAGTTTGGTGATCGGCCCCGGCATCCGACCGCGGTCGACTAGACCCACCGCAGCAGCCCTCGCTTCCAGGCGTAGAGCAGGCCGTCGAGGAGGAGGACGATGAACGCCACCATGACGACGAGCCCGAACGTGCCGTAGCGCTCGATCGAGGCGGCCCAGGGGAAGATGAACACCGCCTCGACGTCGAAGATCACGAACAGCAAGGCGAACACGTAGTAGCGGATCTGGCTCTGCGACCACCCGATGCCGACCGGATCCGAGCCGCTCTCGTAGGCGATCAGCTTCGACGGGTTCGGCTTCGAGGGGCGGATGGCCGCGGCGACGCCGAGCAGGAGGCCCCCGAGCAGCAGCGCGGCGAGGCCGAACCAGACGACGGTCAGGTAGTCCCGAAGGAACAGCGACATCGGGCCGCGACGCTACCAAGGTTCGTGAATGCCCTCCCAAAGTGGACACCCAGGGGCCTCGCACCGGTTCTGACGCAGAGTCACGGCCACATGTGGCCGCGAAATCCACGGAGAGGCGCCATCAGCCGCCGGCGACGTCGTCCAGGAACCAGTCGACGAGCGCCGCTGCGTGGAGCCGGCTGACCGCGACGTTGGCCCTGGTCGCGGCCAGCAGGACATCCGGGTCGCCGCCGTGGCGGCGGTACTGGTCGGCGCCACCGGCGGCCAGCCATCCGCCGATCATCGTCTCCGTCGCTTCGGGGTGGAACTGCGTGCCGGCGCACCGGCCGCCGCGGATCAGCTGCGGGCCGGCATCCGAGATGGCCAGCACGTCGAACCCCTCCGGTGCCGTGAACACGTCGTCGTGCCACTCCATCCACGGGCCGGTGGCCACGGGCGCTCCGGTGATCGGGAAGTCGAACCACCCGATCTCCGGCGCGGCCGATCGGGTGACGGCGCCCCCGAGGGCGTGGGAGAGGACCTGGGCGCCGAAGCAGATCGCCAGCAGCGGGACCTGGCGGGCGATGGTGTGGCGGACGAGCGCCGCCTCCGCCTCGACGAGTGCCGACGTCTCCGGCCGGTACACGTTCCACTCCGACCCGAGCGTGAGGACGAGCTCGGCGCCGTCGAGTCCTGGCCAGCCGTCGGGATCCTCCCGCATGCACTCCACGAAGGCGTAGCCGCGCTGGCGCAGCCGGTGACCGACGAAGCCGGCATCCATGCCGTTGACGTTGCCGATCATCAGGGCGCGCACGACCGCAGCGTACGAGGCGGCGAGACTGGGAGGATGCCGGTCATGGACGCCGCCGGGGCGGTGACGCTCGACGACATCCGGGCCGCCAACGCCGTCGCCTCCGTCGCCGCCAAGCGCACACCGGTCGTGACGTCGGCGGCCCTGTCGGAGCAGAGCGCCGGCGAGGTCGTGCTGAAGGCGGAGAGCCTGCAGCGCACCGGCGCCTTCAAGATCCGCGGGGCGATGAACAAGGTCGCCTCGCTGGGCTCGGCCGCGGCCGCCGGCGTCACGGCCGGCAGCGCCGGCAACCACGCCCAGGCGCTGGCGTTCGCTGCTCGGCACTTCGGGGTGCCGTGCGAGATCTTCGTGCCGACGGGCGCACCGATCACCAAGATCGAGGCCTGCCAGTCCTACGGCGCCCACGTCGTCGAGGCCGGCGCCTCACTGGACGAGGCCTTCGCCGCGGCGCGCCGATGGTCGGCCGAGCACGGCATGGCGTTCTGCCACCCCTTCGACGACCCGGCGGTGGTCGCCGGGCAGGGCACCCTCGGCCTCGAGCTGGTCGAGGACCTCCCCGACCTGGGCTGTGTCGTCGTGCCGCTGGGAGGCGGCGGCCTGGCGTCGGGCGTGGCGATCGCCGTCAAGTCGCTGCTGCCCTCGGTCAGGGTGATCGGCGTCCAGGCCGCGGTGTGCTCGCCGTACCTCGGCGACGCGCCCGCCTCGGGACCGGTGGTCACGCTCGCCGACGGCATCGCCGTCAAGCACCGCGGCGAGCTGACCGGCCCGCTCGTCGAGCACTGGGTCGACGAGATCGTCGCCGTGGACGAGGACGCCATCGCCGACGCCATGGTGATGCTGATGGAGCGGGCCAAGCTGTACGTCGAGGGTGCGGGGGCGGTCGGGGTGGCGGCGGTGCACGCCGGCCTCGTCACGCCGGCGGCGACCGGCACGACGTGCGTCGTGCTGTCGGGTGGCAACGTCGACCTCGGGGTCGTTCCCGGTCTGATCCGGCGCCACGAGACCGAGGCCGGGCGCCGGCTCGTCGTCTCCGCCCGCATCGACGACCGACCCGGCAGCCTCGTGCGGCTGCTCGCCGTGTTCGCCGCGGCCGGCGCCAACCTCGTCGAAGTCCAGCACCAGCGCGAGGGCGTGGACCTCCACGTGCGCCAGACCGGTGTCCACGCCACGTTCGAGGTGCGCAGCAGAGAGCACGCCGATGCCGTCGTCGCTGCCGTCCGAGAGGCCGGCTATCAGGACCTTCGCGCCGACCATTGACGTTTCGTCCACCTTGTGGCGCGTCTACCTACTGGTCGGTAGGCTGGTTCGAATGGATGAGCCCGATCTGCTCCACGAGCTTGAACCCACCGTCGAGCGGCTCCTCGAGCGCCACTTGGCCACGACGAAGGAGTGGTTCCCGCACGAACTCGTGCCCTACGGCCGAGGCCGCGACTTCGACGCCGACGTGCCGTGGACCGAGGCTGACGCCGACCTCGACGGCGCGGTGATCGACGACGCGGCGCGCAGTTCCCTCGTCGTCAACCTGCTCACCGAGGACAACCTGCCGTACTACTTCCGCTCGATCGAGCGGACGTTCGGCGAGGACGGGGCGTGGGGCACCTGGTCGAAGCGGTGGACCGCCGAGGAGGGCCGCCACTCGATGGTCATCTACGGCTACCTGATGGCCACCCGCGCCGTCGACCCGGTGGCCCTGGAGCGCGCCCGCATGGTCCAGGTGTCGCAGGGCCTCGTCCCCGAGCCGGACACGGCGGCCGAGAGCCTGGTGTACGTCGCCCTGCAGGAGCTGGCGACCCGCATCGCCCACCGCAACACCGGCCGCCTGCTCGGCGACCGGGTCGGCTACGACGTGATGGCGCGAGTCGCCGCCGACGAGAACCTCCACCACCTCTTCTACCGCGACCTCACGGCGGCGGCCATCGAGCTCGATCCGAGCCGGCTGGTGCAGGCCATCGAGCGGCAGGTCGTCGAGTTCGAGATGCCCGGCGCCGGCATCCCCGACTTCGCCAAGCACGCCGCGGCGATCGCCCGGGCGGGGATCTACGACCTCACGATCCACCACGACCAGATCCTCGTGCCGGTCGTCCTGCGTCAGTGGGGTGTCGAGCAGCTGACCGGCCTCGACGGCGACGCCGAGCAGGCCCGCGACCGGCTGATGGCGCGCCTGGCCAAGAGCGAGCGCGTCGCCCGCCGCATGGCCGAACGCCGCCACGACCTCACGTCGGTCTGAACACCCCGTTTCTGACGCTCCCCGCTCCCGCTCAGCGCGACGAAGCTCTCCGGAGAACCGACGGCCGGCGGGCGGAAACCCGTGTCGGGTCCCGGCCGCCGTGCTGCGAGCATGGTCGCATGACGATGCTCACCGTGATGGTCCGCCGTGTCCGCGGCGCGATCGGCGCCGGGACATTCCCGGCGGTGGGGCTGGCACCGACTCCAGCCTGACGCGGCCCGCCACGTCGTGCGCCGGGCGGGCATCCGGCCGGGCGACCTCGTCGTCGACCTCGGCGCCGGACATGGCGCGCTGACGGCGGCTCTCGTGGCGGCCGGCGCCCAGGTCATCGCCATCGAGCTGCACCCCGAGCGCCTCGCCGCGCTGCGCCAGCGCTTCGCCGACACGTCGGTGCGTGTGGTCAGCGCCGACCTCAGTCGAGCCCGCTTCCCACGCCGGCCGTTCCGGGTCGTCGCCAACCCGCCGTGGGCGCTGGCCGAGACCATCCGCGCCTCGCTCCTGCGGTCGCCGGACCTCGTGCGCGCCGACCTCGTGCTGCCGCGGTGGCTCGTCCACCGCTGGGCGGAGCGCTCGGCGCGCATCGACGTCGGCGTCTCGCTGCGTGCCGAGTCGTTCGTCCCCGCCGCTCCGACCGGGAGCGCGGTCGCCATCGTCCGCGGGCGATGACCGAGCGGTACGGTGCCCAGCCGATGGAGCGGATCGAGCGGCTGTTCGTCTACGGCACGCTGCAACCGGGACGACTGCGCTGGCCGTTCCTCGAGCGGTTCGCCATCGGCCACCGCCCGGCGGAGGTCCGCGGCGCGATCTACGACACCGGCTACGGCTGGCCCGTGGCCGTCTTCGGGCCGTCTGCGGGGTCCGTCCCCGGGACGCTCGTCGACCTCGACGGCGAGCACCTCGGCGAGGCGCTGCGAGTGCTCGACGACGTCGAGGCCACCGCCACCGACCTGCTACGGCGCATCGCCGTGACGACGACGGCCGGCGAGCGGGCGTGGACGTACCACTGCGATCACCCGACCGACGGCATGGTCCGCATCACCCGCTGGGACAACGACGACGAACGCTGAGACCGAGTGTTTGCTGCGGGGCGTTCCCGCAGCAGACACTCGGTCGGCAGCAAACACTCGGATGGGAGGAGGTCGAGCGTCAGGCGAGGAACGACGTCACGGCGCCGATCGTCTGCTCGGCCTGCTCCAGCTGCGGGAGGTGGCCGGCGCCGTCGATGACCTCCAGGCGGGCATCGGCGATGGCCGCGGCGAACGCGTCGCCGTAGGCCGGGTGGACGAGGTGGTCCTCGGCGCCCCACACGACGAGCGTCGGCGCCCTCAACCGGTACAGGCGCTTGTGCAGACCCTTGTCGGGCAGCGGCCAGATGAACTGCAGGATGCTGGCCATCGTCATCGCGGCGCGGAACAACGCCTCCGGATCGGTCGGATCGGGCGCCGGCAGCATCGCCGCCAGCGGACCCTCCGGATCGGCGAGGACGAGCCCGGGCAGCTGCTCGGGCGGGATGCCGGAGATGTCGGGCACCGGGTGCTCGTCGAGCCACAGGCCGATCGGGGCGATCAGCACGAGGCGGTCGACACGCTCGGGGTTGTTGGCGGCGATCTCGGCGGCCACCATCCCGCCGAAGGAGTGCCCGACGAGGGTGGCCCTGGAGACGCCGAGCACGTCGAGCAACTCGTTGTAGTACAGGACGAGGTCCCACAGGTCCTCGACGTGCTCGAGCCCCTGCGAGTCGCCGGCGCCCGGATGCTCGGGCGCGATGACGCGGTGGCCCGCGGCGAGGGCATCGAGGAAGGGGTCCCAGAACAGGCCGCCGGCGCCGTGCACGAAGAGGATCGGGTCACCGACGCCAGCCGACAGGACGCGGATCTTGAACCGGCCGTCACGGAGCTCGACGAAGGATTCGTCAGGTGTGGTCATCGCCTCACTCCCTGTTCCTGGGTTGGTTCGTTCGCACGCTCACTCACCGTGTTCCTGGGTTGGTTCGTTCGCACGCTCACTCACCGCCGACCGGTGCGACCGGGGTGTCCTGGCGGGCGCCCTGCGGCCACCACCGGTGCTCCCAGCCCTCGTCGGCCCACAGACCGCGGATCCGCGGGATGACCTTCTCGGCGAACAGGGTGAGGTTCTGCTTGGTGAGGTCGTGGGGCATCGAACCGATCTGCAGCAGCGCCACGAGGTTGCCGACACGGAGCCCGCGGCACGCTTCGATGAGCCGCTCGGCGACCGTGTCCGGGCTGCCGGCGATGATGAAGCCCTTGTCGACGAGGGCCTTCCAGTCCTTCTCCGCGGTCAGGGCGGCGACGATGTCGCCCGGCTGGTTGGTCTTGAGGGCGAACTCCGTGCTGCGGCGGGTGCGATAGCCGGGCGTCTCGAAGTAGTACGGCGGGATGTGCAGGCACTTCTTGAAGAAGTACGTGACGTGCTCGAGGTACTGCTCCTCGGCCTGGGCGTCGGTCTCGGCGACGCAGATCTGCTGGGCGAAACCGGCCCGATAGGGGTTGCGGTCGGCGCCGAGGCGGTCGGCCGTCTCCCAGAACGTGTCCATCACCCGCTTGGCGTACTGGTAGCCGAAGAAGCTCAGGAAGCTGTAGGTGTAATCGAGGTTGACCGCCATCTCGTAGGTCTCGACCGAGCCGCCGCCGGCCAGCCACACCGGCGGGTGCGGCTTCTGCAGCGGTTGCGGCCACGGGTTGACGTAGCGCAGCTTGTTGAAGCGGCCGTTGTACGGGAACGGTCCCGGCTGTGTCCACGCCTTCATGATCAGGTCGTGCGCCTCGTAGAAGCGCGGCCGCGTCTCCGTCGGCGTGATGCCGTAGCAGCGGTTGACGTCCATCGACGTGCCCACCGGGAAGCCGGCCGCCAGGCGGCCGTCGGTCATGCAGTCGAGCATGGCGAACTCCTCGGCGACGCGCAGCGCCGGCTGGTACAGCGCGAGGGTGTTGCCGAGCACGAGGATGGCGCTGTTGTTGGGCGTCCGGCGGGCCACGGCGGCCGCCATCAGGTTCGGCGAGGCCATGAACCCGTAGGCGTTCTGGTGGTGCTCGTTGACCCCGATGCCGTCGAAGCCGAGGCGGTCGGCGAGCTCCAGCTCGTCGAGGTTCCACTTGTAGTACTGGGCGACCTTGACCGGGTCGCACAGCTCAGCGTTCGGTGGCGTCACCCACACGCTCTCGTAGCGTTCCTCGAAGTCATCGGGAAGATCCCGATACGGCATCAAGTGGAAGAAGATCGACTTCATCGCCACCCCCCGGCGTCGTGGTCCTGCGGCCATCGTAGGCACGGCCCGCAATTCGACACGGACCCGGCGCCGGAGCGAATGCGCGACGGACGCGGAGGCGGCTCGCCCCGATCAGGGTGGGGGCATGACGGGCCGAGGGATGCGGATCGACGACCCCGGCTCGACCCGCACGACGGTGCAGGACTCACCCTCCATCTGCTCGATCGGCACCGGCGGGCCGCTGAGCACGTTGACGGTGCATCCCGTGGCGTCGAGGTCGACGCTCATCCGCGACCCATGCCGTTGTATCCGGAACGACACGCTCTCCCACCTCGACGGCAGGGTGGGCGTGAAGCGCAGCGCCGTCCCGTGGTCGAACAGCCCGGCGAAGCCGAAAACCACCGTGCCCCACGTCCCGCCCGACGAGGCAACGTGGACGCCGTCGCTGGCGTTGCCGTGGGTGTCGGCGAGGTCGACGAAGAGGTTCTCACGGAAGTACTCGACAGCGAGCTCCTCGTAGCCGATCTGCGCCGCGGCCATGGCCTGCACGCATGCCGACAGCGAGGAGTCGCCCGTGGTGATCGGGTCGTAGTAGTCGAAGTTGCGGCGCTTCTGATCGAGCGAGAACTGGTCGCCGCGCAAGACCATCGCCAGGACCACGTCGGCCTGTTTGAGTACCTGGTGCCGATAGATCACGAGCGGGTGGTAGTGCAGGAGCAACGGGTACTGCTCCTGTGGCGTGCCGTCGAAGTCCCACGACTCGAGCTCGAGGAAGGAGTCGTCCTGCGGGTGGATGCCGAGCGTCTCGTCGTACGGCAGGTACATCAGCTCGGCGGCCCGCGTCCAGCGCTTCGTCTCGTCCGGCTGTAGCCCGACTCGGCGGCACAGACTGGCGTACGCATCGCCGTCCCAGCCTTCGAGCAGCTCGACGACCCGTGCTGCGTACCGCAGGTTGAAGCGGGCCATCACGTTCGTGTACATGTTGTCGTTGACGACCGTCGTGTACTCGTCGGGTCCCGTCACCCCGTGGATGCGGAAGGCCTCCTCGCCGTTGGTGCCGTAGAACCCGAGGTCCTCCCACAGCCGCGCCGTCTCGACGAAGATCTCCGCCCCCTCCCCCGCCAAGAACGCCACGTCGCCGCTGGCGTCGAGGTAGCGCTTGAGGGCGAAGGCGATCGCCGCGTTGATGTGGTACTGCGCCGTGCCGGCCGCGTAGTAGGCGGACGCCTCCTCGCCGTTGATCGTCCGCCACGGGTACAGGGCGCCGATCTGGTTGATCTCACGGGCCCGTTGCCGGGCCTTGTCCAGAGTCCGCCAGCGGAAGCGCAGCGCCTTGCGGGCCAGCTCCGGGTTGGTGAAGGCGAGGAAGGGGACGACGTAGGTCTCGGTGTCCCAGAAGTAGTGGCCCTCGTAACCGCCGCCGGTGACACCTTTGGCGGCGATGCCGTGCTCCTGGGTCTGGGCGCTGGCCTGGGCGAGCTGGAACAGGTTCCACCGCATCGCCTGCTGTCCGGCGTCGTCGCCGCGCAGCTCGACGTCGCTGTCCTCCCAGAACTGCGCCAGCCACTCGCGCTGCTCGGCCATGACCATGTCAGGGCCGTCCTCGAGCGCCCGGGCCAGTGTGCGGTGGCAGCGGTCGGCGAGCTCCTCCGCGGGCACGCCGGTGGAGGTGTGATACGTCACCAGCTTGGTGATGCGCAACGTCTGACCGGCCTGCATGCGGGCCGAGATGACCGTCTTGGCGAGGTCCGGTCCGACGGAGGTCTCGACGGAGTGCTGGGCGGGCGTGTCGATGAGATGGCGGTAGGCGCAGGCCATCGTCATCCCGCTGTTGGCGCAGCGGTAGCCGAGCACGACCTCACCGTCCTGCTCGCGGTGCAGCCGAGGCAGCAGGACGCGGTGGTCGAACTTGCGCATCCTGCGCGGGTCGGCCGCCTTGCCGAGGGCGTGGTCGGCGACGTGGTACTCGTCCTCGCCGTCCTGGCGGTTGAGGAACTGCGACGACACGACGACAGGGGCCCGACCGTCGAGCAGGGTGACCTCGAACGTGAGCATCGCCAGATGCCGATGGGCCAGGCTGACGAGCCGTTGCGAGCGCACCCGAACCCGCTTGCCGGCCGGTGTGCGCCACACGAGATCACGCGTCAACACGCCGTCGCGGAAGTCGATCGCCCGCTCGTAGGCCTCCACGTCGGCGCCGGCGATCAGCAACGGCTCGTCGTCGACGTACAGCTTCATCAGCTTGGCGTCCGGGACGTTGACGATCGTCTGGCCGGTCTTGGCGAACCCGAACGCGTCCTCGGCGTGGTGGATGTGCCACGTCTCGTGGAAGCCGTTGATGTACGTGCCGTGGCTGTGGGCCTCGCGCCCCTCTTCCGGGTTGGCCCGCATGCCGAGGTAGCCGTTGGCCACGGCGAAGAGCGTCTCGGTCACGCCGAGGTCGCCGCTGTCGTACTCCCGCTCGACGAAGCGCCACGGCTCGATCGGGAAGCGGTGCAGCGCCAGGTGCTCCGGGGCCACCACCCGCCTCATTGGTGCACCATGTCGTGTGCGAGAGTCGGCCAGGCCGACGGGCGGTGCACCAATGAGCCGAAGACCGTGCTTGATGGTTCGCTCGCTCGAGGACTCGCTCGCTCACGGCCCACCTCCGACCAACTCGCCGAGATCGTCGACGACGACGTCGGCCCCGCTCTCCCGGAGGGCGTCGTGGCCGGCGCCGCGGTCGACGCCGATGACGAGCCCGAAGTCGCCGGTCCGCCCGGCGGCGACGCCGGACACGGCGTCCTCGACGACGACGGCCTGCGCCGGGTCGACCCCGAGGGAACGGGCGGCGTCGAGGAACAGGTCGGGGGCAGGCTTGCCGGCGATCCCGCGCTCGGCGGCGACGACGCCGTCAGCGACGACAGGGAACCGTGCGGTCAGCCCGGCGGCGTCGAGCACCTCCCGCGCGTTCCGCGACGAGGAGACGACCGCCAGCTTCTTGCCGCGGCCGGCGAGCTCGTCGAGCAGCCGGATGGAACCCGGGTACGGGACGATGCCCTCGTCCCTGAGCACCACCTGGAACAGCTCGTTCTTGCGGTTGCCGAGCGCGGCCACGGAGCCGTCGCCGGGCGGATCGCTGAGCTCGCCGTCCGGCAGGACGATCCCCCGGGAAGCGAGGAACGTGCGCACGCCGTCGAAGCGCGGTCGCCCGTCGACGTGGGCCAGGTAGTCGGCGTCGGTGAACGGCGGCAGACCGCGCGGCACGAGGAACTCGTCGAACATCCTTTTCCAGGCGTGGTGGTGGATGTCGGCGGTCGGCGTCAGCACCCCGTCGAGATCGAACAGGACAGCCTGGAAGTCGTCCCACGGGACGCCGGCGACAGGATCGGGGGCGGCCATTCCCCACGCAATGTACGCCCATTGGCTGCGCACCGCCGGCACACCCGGACATTCGTAGGGTGGGGGCATGACGGAGCCACGCTGGGGAACGCAGACCGAACTGGCCATCACCAACTTTCCGATCGCCGGCCGTCCGCTGGACGTGCGAGTCGCCCGTGCCCTGGCCGCCATCAAGCGCCACGCCGCACGGGTGAACGCCGGGCTCGGTGTCCCGGGTGTCGACGACGCCACCGCCGGCGCCATCGCCGACGCCGCGCAGCGCGTCGAATCCGGTGAGCTCGACGACCAGTTCCCGGTCGACGTGTTCCAGACC
The DNA here is from genome assembly GCA_963776995.1 of uncultured Acidimicrobiia bacterium. Classification (GTDB taxonomy): domain Bacteria; phylum Actinomycetota; class Acidimicrobiia; order Acidimicrobiales; family Ilumatobacteraceae; genus JALZMG01. Next base: position 240,148 of record CAVZPA010000013.1, on the reverse strand, counting down.
GGGTCCGGCACATCGACGAACATGAACGTCAACGAGGTGCTCGCCAACCTGGCCTCGGAGGTGCTCGGCCGGCCGGTGCACCCGAACGACCACGTCAACGCCTCGCAGTCGTCGAACGACACCGTGCCGGCGGCGATCCGCATCGCCGTCGCCCGCCAGCTCGTCGACGACGTCCACCCGGCCGTCGCCGGCTTGATCGACGCCTTCGGCGCCCTCGCCGAGCGCTTCGTCGACGTCGTCAAGGCCGGGCGCACCCACCTGATGGACGCCACCCCGGTGACCCTCGGCCAGGAGGCGGACGCCTGGGCCGGGCTGCTGGCGCGGGCCTTGGCCCGCTCCGAGGCGGACGTCGAGGCGCTCGGTGAGCTACCCCTCGGCGGGACCGCGGTCGGGACCGGGATCAACGCCCCACCGCAGTTCGCCCCGGCCGTCATCGCCGCGCTCGCCGAGGAGACAGGGCTGCCGCTGCGGCCGACACCGAACCCGATGGTCCACCAAGGTGGGCAGGGTGCCCTCGCCGAAGCGTCGGCGGGGTTGCGGGGCATCGCCGTGGCGCTGACCAAGATCGCCAACGACATCCGGCTGCTCGCCAGCGGACCGTCGGCGGGACTCGCCGAGCTGTTGCTGCCCGAGTTGCAGGCCGGCTCGTCGATCATGCCGGGGAAGGTCAACCCGGTGCTGTGCGAATCGGTGAACCAGGTCGCGGCCCGGGTGTTCGGCAACGACGCCACCGTGACGTTCGGCGCGTCGCAGGGGATCCTCGAGCTGAACACCTACCTGCCCGTCATGGCCGACGCCCTGCTGGAATCCGGGACGCTGCTGGCCAACGTGTGCCGGGTGTTCACGGAGAAGTGCGTTTCCGGGATCGAAGCGGATGCAGAGCGGGCCCGCGGCTACGCCGAACGGTCCTCGGCGCTGGCCACGGCGCTCAACCCGATCATCGGGTACGCCCGCGCCGCCGAGCTGGTCCACCGCGCCGTCGACGAGCGGCGCTCGATCATCGATGTCGTCATCGACGCCGGCGTGCTGGAGCCCGACGAGGCCCGCCGCGTCCTCGACCCGCTGCGCCTCACGCGCAACGACCCCGAGCCCTGACGCTCCTCATCCGAGTGTGACCCGTCGCCGCAGGGTCAGTACTCGCTCCGCGACTCCGCCGGCGCGGCACCGGTGGCCGCGGCCTCGAGCGCATCGAGGAGGCCGCTCGCGCCGAAGCGGAACGTCGACGGGGTCGCCCACGCCGGGCCCATGATCGTGGCGGCCAAGTCGAGGTACGTGGCGGCGTCGGCGAGGCTGCGGATACCGCCCGACGCCTTGAAGCCGACGGGCCGCCCCGAGACCTCGATCGCCTCGAGCACGATCTCGGCTGCTTCCGGGGTCGCCGACACGGGCGTCTTGCCCGTCGACGTCTTGACGAAGTCGGCACCTCCGGCGATCGCCAGGTGGGCCGCCCGATCGATCGCCGCCCGGTCGGGTAACTCGCCCGTCTCGATGATCACCTTCATCGTGCGGTCACCCGTCTCGGCTCGGACCGTGCCCAGCACATCGTCGACGCGCTGCATGTCGCCGGCGAGCCATGCCCGGTAGGGCAGCACCACGTCGATCTCCCCGGCGCCGGCGGCGATGGCCGCGGCGGTGACCGCCCCGGCGGCGTCGGCCGTGTCGGTACCTGCCGGGAAGTTGACGACCGTCGCCACGGCGATGCCGCTGCCGGCGAGCCGCTCGGCGCAGCGGGCTACGAAGCGGGGCCACACGCACACCGCGGCGACGCCGGCGCGGATCGCCCGCTCGCAGAGCCGGTCGGTGTCCGCTTCGGTGGGGTCGCCGAGGTCAGTGAGGTCGACGAGGCGGATCGCCCGCCGGGCGAGGGCCGCGTCATCCATGGCGGCACAGTAACGCCGGCTCGGAACGGCCCGGTTCGGCGTCGGGCGATCAGCGCGTGATCCCGAGCTTGGCGAGGAACGCCTCGTTGCTCGGCCGCCTGCCGAGGAACCGCTCGAGCATCTCGTTGGCGCTGACCGAGCCGCCGCGCTCGAGGATCTCCGTGCGGTACTGGCGACCGACCACCGGATCGGTGACGCCCTCGGCGGCGAAGCGGCTGAACATGTCGTCGCCGAACACCTCCGACCACAGGTAGCCGTAGTACCCGGCGTCATAGCCGCTGAGGAGATGACCGAAGTTGGCCGGCATGAAGGTGCCGTCCTGGTGGGGCATGAGCGACACCGCCTCGGCCCGCCGCAGGATGGCATCGAGGTCCCGTTCGCCTTCGGTGACCTCCTCCGGGCGGCGCGGCCCGTGCAGTCCCATGTCGAGGACACCGAACTGCACCTGGCGCAGCGTCGTCACGCCGACGTTGAGGTTCCGTGCGGCGACGAGCTGCTCGACGAGCCCCTGCGGGATCGGCTCGCCGGTGCGGTAGTGGCAGGCGAAGCGGGCGAGGACATCGGGCCGCCAGCACCAGTGCTCCATGATCTGCGACGGCGCCTCGACGAAGTCGCGCTCCGTCCTGGTCCCCGAGAAGCGCGCCGTCTCGGCGCGTGTCAGCGTCTGGTGGAGGATGTGGCCGAACTCGTGGAAGAACGTGACGACCTCGTCGTGGGTGAGCAGGGACGGTCGCCCGGCGGTCGGCTTGGTGAAGTTGGCGACGATGGACGACACCGGCGTGCGGTACGAACCGTCGTCCATGCGGCGACCGACGACGAGGTTGAAGGCCGCGGCGTGGCTGTACTTGCCCTCGCGTGGGTGGAGATCCATGTGGGTGACGGCGATGCGCTCGCCCGTCGCCTGGTCGGCGATGGCGAACGTGAGGACGTCGGGGTGCCACACCGGGACGTCATCGAGCCGCTCGTACTCGAGACCGAACGCCTCGCCGGTGATCTCCAGCAGGCCGTCGAGCACCTGTTGCAATGGGAAGTAGGCCGCCACCTGGCGGGGATCGACCCCGAACTCCGACTTGCGCAGCTCGGTGTCGTAGTACCGCCAGTCCCACGGTTGCAGCTGGTCGTCGCCCGTGTCGGCGGCCAGCAGCTTGGTCATCACGTCGATCTCCCCTTGGGCCTTCGACGTCAGTTCGGGCACCAGCCCGGCGTAGAAGGCGTCGACGGTCTCGGGATCGTGGGCCATCTTCTCGTCCATCGTGTGATGGGCCCACGACGGGCTCCCGAACACCTCGGCGATGCGCTCGCGCAGGCGTACAGCCTCCGCCAGGAGCTCCCGGTTGCTGGACGCGGCACGGTTGTTGAACAAGCGGGTCAAGTCCTCGCGCCGTTCGCGCCGCCGTCCGTGTTCGAGGAACGGCACGACGTCCGGGTAGGCCATCGTGATCCGGTAACCGCCGTCGCCGTCGCGCCCGAGGCCGTCGCGGTACTCGTCGGGCAGACCGTCGAGATCGTCCTCGGAGACGACGAGCACGTCGTCGACGTCGGCGATGTGCTGGCTGAAGCGCACGCCGATCTCTACGAGTCGGGCCACCGCCGCGCGTACCTCCTCGCGGACTTCGGGCGCCAGCTCGTGGCCGGCCAGCCGGATGTCGCGCTGGGTGAAGGCCAGCAGGCGGGACCGTTCGCCCTCCAGGGTGGCCGCTTCATCGGTGGTCGCGAACTCGGTGACAGCGGCGGCGACCGCGGGGTCGAAAGGGAGGTCGACGAGCCACCGCTCGAGTCGTGCCTCGGCGAGGTGGCCGGCTGCTCGGACGTCGGCCGCGGGGTGGACATAGGCCATGAAGGCGGCGCTGCCGACGGCGTCGGCGATCTCGCCGCTTGCTGCGTCGAGGGGGGCCAGGGTGTTGGCGTACGTACGGGGCCCCTCGGCGGACGTCACGGCGGCGACGAGCGCGGCCGCCGCATCGAGCGCCCGGGTCGCCTCCGCCTCGACGAGCTCGGGGGTTGCCGTGACGGGATCGAAGCTCACCGCGGCGACGCTACTGGCGTCGTCCCGAGCACCGAGCGGAGATCAGAACAGCGTCTCGCCGACGGCGTGGATCGCCAGGCCGGCGAGCCCGCCGACGACCGTGCCGTTGATGCGGATGAACTGCAGGTCACGGCCGACCTGCAGCTCGATGCGCCGCGACGTGTCGGCGCTGTCCCAGCGCTCGACGGTCGTGGCGATGAGGTCGGCGACCTCACCGCGGTAGTTCTCGACGATGTAGGCGAGCGCCCGCTCGACCCAGTCCTCGAGCTTCGCCTGCAGCTGGACGTCGGTGGTCAGGCGCTCGCCGGCACGCACCAGGCCCTCCCGGAGGCGCCGCCGCAGCTCGCTGTGCGGATCGTCGGCTGCGGCCAGGATCGCCCGCTTCAGCTCCCCCCACAGCGACTGCAGCCACGCCTGGACCTCAGGGTGCGAGAGCAGCTCGTGCTTGAGCTCCTCGGCCTTGGCGATCATCTCCGGGTCGTCCCGGAGGCGCTCGGCGAGCAGGCGCACACGGGCCTCGATCGACGTGCGCACCTCGTGGTCGGGGTCGGCCTCGACGTCGGCGAGGAAGCGCTGCACACCGCGGAAGATCTTGTTGAAGATGCGGTCGTCGATCGGCTCCGGCACCCACCACGGCGACTCCTGCTGCAGGCGCTCGCGCAACGTCCCGCGGTTCTCCTCGAGGAAGGAGGCCAGCCCCTTGAGCACGGCATCGAGGAGCCGCTGGTGGTGCCCGCCCTCGACGGAGACGTCGATCGCCTTGCCCAGCAGCGGGGCCACCTCGACCTCCCGCAGGCGACGCTCGACGAGCCCGCCGATGGCCTCCTGGACGTTGCGGTCGTCGAGGACCTCGATCGTGCCGCGCATGGCGTCGGTGATGGCGACCGCCGCCCGCTCGGCGTTCGCCGGGACGGCGAGCCACCGGCCGAGGCGCTGGCCGACGTGGACGCCGGCGATGCGCTCGATGATCACGTCGCGTGTCAGGAAGTTGCCCTGCACGAACTCGCCGAGGCTGCGCCCGATCTGATCCTTGCGGCGGGGGATGATCGCCGTGTGCGGGATCGGCAGCCCCAGCGGATGGCGGAACAGCGCGGTGACGGCGAACCAGTCGGCGAGGGCGCCGACCATCGCCGCCTCGGCGCCGGCCCGCACGTAGCCGACCCAGGCCGCCCCGTCCGCCTCGTTGGCCCGGGCGACGAGGTAGACGATCGCCGCCAGCACGAGCAGCCCGGCGGCGAACACCTTCATCCGCCGGAGGTCACGCCGCCGCTCGGCGTCGGCCGGCGAGAACAGCACGGCCGACATGTCGCGGACGCTAGCGGGCAGGTTCTCCGGAGTCTGGGTCTCGCTGAGCGGGAGCAAGGAGCGTCAGAAACTGGATCGGGCCGTCAGCGGGCGAAGGTGGTCGTCGTCTCGGCGGCTTCCAGGAGCCACTCCGGGAAGATGCCGACGACCAGCGTGAAGGACACCGCGGCGACGATCGCCAGTCCGCTGGCGACGGGCACCCGCACCGGCTCCAAGGCCTCGCCCTCGGGCGGCGGATCGGCCATCCACACGTTGACCATGATCCGCAGGTACAGGAACGCGGCGACGACCGACGACAGCATGGCGATGATCGCCAGCGCATAGCTCTGCTCGTCGACACCGGCGCGGATCACGCCGAACTTGGCGATGAACCCGCTCGTGAACGGCACGCCGGCCTGGGCGACGAGGAAGATCGTCAGGGCCAGGGAGAGCAGCGCCCGCTGGCGGCCGAGACCGCGGAAGGCTTCGAGGCTGGTGTCGCGGTCGCCCCGCCGGGCGACGAGGGCGACGACGCCGAACGTCCCGGCGACGAGCACCGCGTAGGCCAGGAGGTACACCAGCACGCTCGGCACACCGAGACCGCTCTCGACCTCGCCGGCGCGGTGCGCCGCAGCCTCGACGCCGACGAGGATGAACCCGGCGTGGGAGATCGACGAGTAGGCGAGCATCCGCTTGACGTCGGTCTGGACGACGGCGAGGAACGATCCGACGATCAACGACAGCACGGCGAGGATCCAGATCGCCGGCTGCCAGTCGTCGCGGTAGAACGGCAGGCCGACGACGAACACGCGCAGCATGGCGGCGAAGGCGGCGACCTTGCCGACGGAGGCCATGAACCCGGTGACCGGCGTCGGCGCCCCCTGGTAGACGTCGGGTGTCCACACGTGGAACGGCACGGCGGTCACCTTGAACGCCAGCCCGACGAGCAACAGGGCGACGCCGGCCAGGATCAGCGCGTCGTTGCGCTCGATGGGCACGGTGTCCGAGAGCGTGCGGACCATCGTCGAGATGTTCGTCGAGCCGACGGTGCCGTAGACGAGGGCGATGCCGTAGAGCAAGAACGCCGACGAGAAGCCGCCGAGGACGAAGTACTTGAGACCGCTCTCCGAGCTGCCCACCTTGCGTCGGTAGCTCCCGGCGAGGACGTAGAAGGCCAGCGACAGCGTCTCCAGCCCGACGAACAGCACGATCAGATCGTTCGCCGCACCCATCACGACGCCGCCGGTCGCGGCGACCAGGAACAGGGCGTACACCTCCGGGCCGTCGAAGCCTTCCCGGCGCAGGTAGTCGTCGCTGGTCAGGGCGATCAGGATCAGGCCGGCACAGATCGTGATCGTGATGAACTGGGCGAACGTGTCGAACGCCAGGGCCCCGCCGATGAGCGTCGACGGGCCGTTGTCCGTGACGTCATCCCAGAGGACCATCGACAGCACACCCGCCGCGCCGGCGCCGATCGCCGTGACGATGGCGTACCAGCCCTTCGGCCACGTCGGTGTGAGGGCGCCGACGACGAGCAGGAACAAGGCGACACCGACCAGCACGAGCATCGGCGAGAGGGCGAACCAGCTGACCTCTGGTCCGGCGAACGTCGACGCGTCCTGCTGGGCGAACATCACGGCGCCTCCACCACCAGCTCGTTGGGCCGGGCCACCGGCTCACCCGTCTTCGTCTCGACGTGGGCGATCAGCCGGTCGATGCTCGGTTCCAGGCGCTCGAGGGCCGGCTTCGGGTACACGCCGAGGAAGACGATCAGGCCGATGAAGGCGAGCAGCACGGCGCCCTCACGGAAGCGGATCTCGGGGAACGTCTTGTTCTCCTCGTCGGGCTCACCGTGGAACACGCGCTGGTAGGCCCACAGGAGGTACAGCGCGGCGAGGATCACGCCGGCCGTGGCGACCACCGTCCACCACCGCGCCGACAGGAACGACCCGACGAGGATGAGGAACTCCCCGACGAAGCCGTTCAGCCCGGGCACGCCGATCGACGACAGCATGACGACCATGAACCCGGCCGCGAAGATCGGGGCCACGGTTTGCAGCCCCCGCAGCTTGGCGATGTCGCGGGTGTGGCGGCGCTCGTAGATCCAGCCGACGAGGAGGAACAGGGCGCCCGTCGAGAGGCCGTGGTTGATCATCTGCAGCACGCTGCCCGTCAGGGCCTGGCTGGTGACGGCGAAGATGCCGAGGACGATGAACCCGAGGTGGGCGATCGACGAGTAGGCGACGAGCCGCTTGAGATCCTTCTGCATCGTCGCCACGATCGCCCCGTAGAGCACGCCGACGACGGCGAGGGTGAGGAACAGCGGGCGGCTCCACCGCGCCGCCTCGGGGAAGAGGTACAGCCCGAAGCGCAGCAGGCCGTACGTCCCGAGCTTGAGCATCGCCGCGGCGAGGATCACCGACCCCGCGGTCGGCGCCTGGGTGTGGGCGTCGGGCAGCCACGTGTGGAGGGGGAAGATCGGCACCTTGACGGCGAAGGCGATGGCGAAGGCGAAGAACAGCCAGCGTCCGGTGGCCGCCGGGAACTCGGCCTGCTCGGCGAGCACGACGAGATCGAACGTCACCTCGCCCACTCCGTGGTCGGCGGCGAGGAACGCCGTGGCGACGATGCCGACGAGCATGAACGCCGAGCCGAACATGGTGAACAGGAAGAACTTCAGGGCCGCGTACTGACGGTTGTCGTAGCCCCACCCGCCGATCAGGAAGTACATCGGCACGAGCACGACTTCGAAGAAGATGAAGAAGACGAAGAGGTCGAGGCTGAGGAAGCTGCCCATCAGCCCGGCTTGCAGCAGGAGCAGCCAGGCGAGGTACGGCTTCTCGTCGTGGTGCGCGTCGGAACCGAGGATCGCCAGCGGGAACAGCAGGCCCGTCAGCACGACGAGGAGTAGGGAGATGCCGTCGACCCCGAGGTGCCATGAGATCCCCCACTCCTCGATCCAGACGTGCCGTGAGATGAACTGGAAGCCGGGATCGGCGGCGTCGAAGTCGACGAGCAGCCACACGCTGAGAGCAGCCGTGAAGACACTGGCCAGCAGCCCGACGAGCTTGACCAGCTCGGGCCGCCGGCCACCGACGAGGGCCACGGCGAGAGAACCGGCGACGGGCGAAAGGATCAGCGCCGTGAGGATGGGGAAGCTCGTGTCCACTAGAGGATCCCCCGAACGACGACGAACCAGCCGAGCAGGATGACGGCGCCGAGGCCGATGATCCCGGCGTAGCCGCGCACGTAGCCGGTCTGGCCCTTGCGCAACTCGCCGGCCACATCGCGCACGACGCGCCCGGTCCCGTTGACGGCGCCGTCGACGACGTTGGCGTCGAACCAGGCGGCACCCTCGAAGCCGTCCTCCCCGGGGCCACCCATGAAGTCGGTGACGGCCCTGTCGTAGTACCAGGCGTTGGCGAGCACGGTCGGCTCGTAAGCCTTGATCCGCCCCCGCTCGTAGACCAGCCAGGCGACGATGATCCCGACGACGGCCGCCGCCGTGGCGATGAGCATCAGGATCGTCTTGTGGTCGAACGCCCACGTGCCGACGATGTTGGCTTCGCCGAACTCGACGACCGGTTCCAGCCAGTCCTCGAGATGGTGGGCGAACGAGTCGGGCACCCACGTGACATCGGGCAGCTGGATGATCCCCATGACGACGGACAGCACGGCCAGCACGACGAGCGGCGTGAGCATGATCCACGGGCTCTCGTGCGGCCTCATGTCGCCGTGAGCGCCGTGCTCGGCGGCGCGGTCCTCCCAGCGGGCCTGACCGAAGAAGACGAGGATCACCTGGCGGGTCATGTAGTAGGCGGTGAGGATCGCGGCGATCAGTCCGAGGACGTACAGCGCCCCGCTCTTGGGCAACGCGAACAGCAGGATCTCGTCCTTCGACCAGAACCCGGCGAGCGGCGGCACGCCGGCGATCGCCAGCCACCCGACGATGAACGTCCCCGCGGTGACCGGCATCAAGGCGCGTAGCCGACCCATCCACCGCATGTCCTGCTCGTCGTGCATGCCGTGGATCACCGACCCCGCCCCGAGGAACAGCAGGGCCTTGAAGCAGGCGTGGGTGATCATGTGGAAGATCGCCGCCACGTAGGCGCCCGACCCGACGGCCAGGAACATGAAGCCGAGCTGGCTGATGGTCGAGTAGGCGAGGACCTTCTTGATGTCGTTCTGGGCGACCGCGATCGTCGCCGCGAACAAAGCGGTGATCACCCCGACCCAGGCGATCATGTCCGGCACCCAGTCCGCGGCCGCGGTGAGCACCGGGTTGATGCGCACCATGAGGAACACGCCAGCCGTGACCATCGTCGCGGCGTGGATCAGTGCCGAGACCGGCGTGGGACCCTCCATTGCGTCGGGCAGCCAGAAGTACAGCGGCAGCTGGGCGCTCTTGCCGGTGGCTCCGAGGAACAGCAGGGCACCGATGGCGGTGGCCGTGGACCGGACGAGGGCGCCGTCCTCGGCGGCATGGTTGACGACCGAGTAGCTCAATGACCCGACCGCCTGGAAGGCCAGGAACATGGCGATCATGTAGCCGAAGTCGCCGACGCGGTTGGTGACGAACGCTTTCTTGCCGGCCGTCGCCGCCGACTCCCGGGTGTGCCAGAAGGCGATCAGGAAGTACGAGCAGGTGCCGACCCCCTCCCAGCCGAGGAACGTCACGAGCAGGTTCTCGCCGAGCACGAGGACCAGCATCGAGAAGGCGAACAGGTTCATGTACAGGAAGAACTTGGAGAACTTCGGGTCGCCGTGCATGTAGCCGACGGCGTAGAGATGGATGAGCGCGCCGATGCCCGTCACGAAGAGGCACATGACGACGCTGAGCGGGTCGGCGAGGAAGGCCATGTCGACCTGCAGCTCACCGACGGGGAGCCAGGAGTACAGGGTGACGACCTCGGAGCGCTCCTCGGCGGACCGGCTCAGGAGGTCGAAGTACACGCCGACCGAGGCGAGGAACGAGGCGCCGACCATGGCCGTCGCCAGATAGCCGGCACCGGGGTCACCGAGTCGCCGACCGAACAGGAGGATGACGAGGAACCCGAACAGCGGGAGGGCGGGGATCAGCCACACGAGCTCAGCCATTTCGCTTCGGCCTCCGGCCTCCGAGCTCGCTCCGCTCGCCGAGCCTCGAGCCGGTCGAGGTCGGCCGGCCTACCGAGCTCGCTCCGCTCGCCGAGCCTCGAGCCGTCTGTGGTCCACCTCGCATCCGGTCAGCCCTTCAGCTCGGCGAGGTCGTCGGCGGTGGCGCCCGGGCGGCGGCGGAGGATCGACACGATGATCCCGAGGCCGACGACGACCTCGGCCGCGGCGACGACGAGCACGAAGAACACCGCCGTCTGGCCGCCGATGTCGCCCAGCCGAGTGGAGAGCGCGACGAAGCTGAGGTTGACGGCGTTGAGCATCAGCTCGATGCACATGAACATCACGAGCGGGTTGCGCCTGACGAGGACGCCGACGGCGCCGATGCCGAACAGCACGGCCCCGAGGATGAGGTACCACGTCGGGGTCGGGACGATGTCGGCGACGATCACGAGGACACCGATCGATCGTCGGTCGTGCCGCGTCGGTCGCGGCGCGTGAGGACCACCGTCCCGGCGACGGCGACGATGAGCAGCACGGACGTCAGCTCGAACACGAAGACGTTGTCGCTGAACAGGTTCTCAGCGAGCTGGCGGATGTTCGCATCGTGGCCGGCGACCGTACCGTCCGGGGTCTCGTCGCCTGCAACGAGGAGACCGGTGCCGACGCTCAGCGGTGGGGTGTCGCGGGCCGAGGTGATCGCCGCGACGAGCAACCCGATGATGCCGACGCCCATCACCGCGGCGATCGGCCGCTGGATCGGGATGCGTTCGATGCGCAGGTCCTCCACCTGGTCGACGCCGAGGAGCATGATCACGAACAGGAACAGCACGACGATCGCCCCGGCGTAGACGATCACCTGCACGACGGCGAGGAAGTGCGCCTCCATGGCGACGAACTGCACGGCGACGCCGAACAACGTCAGCACCAGACTCAGTGCGGCGTGGGTCGGGTGCGTGTACACGACGACCCCGAGCGCCCCACCAATGATCATCAACGACGCAACGACGAAAACAAACAGTTCCATCACTGGTACGCCTCCATCGCGAATCCGACAGGCGACCGACCATCTCGGCGATCGTCGCGCGGAGTCAGGCGACCGCCTCGGCCCCCGGCCGCAGCCGACCTGCGAGTCCACGTCGACTGCGGACGGGGGCCGAAGCGGTCCGGCGGCGCTTCAGCCGCAGTGATTGACACGCGCGATGCGAGTCGGAGTCTTCGGAGCGAGCGTGTGCCAGCATCACGGCGCGGGGGGTTCGGGGGGGCGGAGGCCGTAGCCGAGGTCGCCGCTCCAGCCGGTGTGGCCGACGAACTCGGCGGCGCCCGACGGTGCGGTGGCGCGGACCCACGCCCCGGTCGCCACGTCCTCGCCCTCGCGCCAGTCCTCCCATGGCAGGTGCTTGGGCCGGCCGTCGTCGTCGACGAGCAGCTCGGCCTTGGTGTAGATGGCATCGCGACGGTCGGTGAAGGAGAACTCGAACAGCTTGGACTCGGTGATCGCCTCCGTCGGACAGGCCTCGACGCACAGGTCGCAATGGATGCAGCGGAGGTAGTTGATCTCGTAGACGAACCCGAAGCGTTCGCCGGGAGACGTCGGCGCGTCCGGGTCGTTGTCGGCACCGCGGACGTAGATGCACTTGGCCGGACAGATCCCGGCACACAGCTCGCAGCCGATGCACTTCTCCATGCCGTCCTCGTAACGGTTGAGGACGTGCCGTCCGTGAAGCCGCGCCGGTTTGACGCTCTTGACGTCGTCGATCGCGTCCGGCGCCGCCAGGTCGTCGGGCGAACGGCCGTGCTGGCGGCCCTTCTGCGCCCGCTTGGCCTTGCGGCCACCGGAGTAGTTCTTGGTCAGGCGCTGGCCGCCGAACAGGCGATGCTGGCGCAGCGTCACGCCGAACCCCTCGAGGTAACCCATCAGCCCACGGCTCCTTCTCGCTCGCGATTGCGGGCGCTGACGCGGATCGCCGCCAGCATGATCGCCGCCGACACCGCCAGGACGGCGATCGTCACGACGCCGACGACAACCGCGTTCCAGTCGTTGTTGTCACCGAGGCGGAACGCGGCGAGCAGCAGGAACCAGCCGAGGGCGACCGGGATCAGCAGTTTCCACCCGAGGTCCATCAGCTGGTCGTAGCGCAGCCGCGGCAGCGTGGCCCGCAACCACACGTAGACATAGAGGAAGATGAACGTCTTGGCGACCAACCACAGCGTGCCCTCCAGCCCGTTGGGGATCAGCGGGATGTCCGCCGTCCAGTCCCCGATCGCCAGCGGCTGTGGTCCGCCGAGGAAGAGGGTGACGATGATCGCGCTCATCGTGACCGTGTTCATGAACTCGGCGAGGAAGAACAGGGCGAACCCGAAGGCGGAGTACTCCGTGTTGAAGCCCCCGACGAGCTCCTGCTCGGCCTCGACGAGATCGAACGGTGGGCGGTTGAGCTCGGCGGTGGCGGCGATCATGAAGACGACGAACGGCACGATGCCGGTGGCGATGAGGAACCAGTTCGACAGCGAGCCCTGCTCGTCGACGATTCCCGACGTCGACAGCGTGCCGGCCGACAGGATCACCGCGGCGACGCTGAGCCCGAGCGCCGCCTCGTAGCTGATCATCTGCGCCGAGGCGCGCACGGAGCCGAGCAGTGGGTACTTCGAGCCGCTCGACCAGCCGGCGAGCATGATGCCGTAGACGGCGATCGACGACAGCGCCAGCACGAAGAGGATGCCCGCCGGCGGGTCGGCGAGCTGCACGCGGGTCTCGTGACCGAACCACGTGACGATGCCATCCTGACCATCGCGGAAGTCGCCGCCGAGCGGGATGACCGACCACACGAGGAACGCCGGCACGAAGGCGAGGAAGGGCGCCAGGCGGTAGACGATGCGGTCAGCGCGGTCCGGAAGGAAGTCCTCCTTGAAGATCAGCTTCATGCCGTCGGCGAGCGTCTGCAGGAGGCCGAACGGGCCGGCCTTGTTGGGCCCGACGCGGTTCTGCAGGCCGGCGATCATCTTGCGCTCGAACCAGACCATGAACATCGTCGCGACGAGACCGACGACGAAGACGATGAGCACCTTCAGGAGCACGATGAGCAGCGGGGTCCACAGCAGCGGGCCTTCGAGGAGCGGATCGATGGCCAGCATCAGAGGCGCTCCACCCGCACGTCGGTGACCGGCACCGACGCGTCGATGATGCCGGTGACCGACGGTCCCGGCACGTTGAACGGCACCTGCAACGAGCCGCGTGGGACGCCGCGGTCAGCGACGACGGGGAGCACCACCGTGCCGCGCGTCCCGATGACGCGGATCTCCGAGCCGGCGGCGATTCCGAGCCGATCGAGGTCGAGCGGGTTGACGTGGGCAGCGCTGGTCGGGGCGAGCTTCGCCAGAGACGGCGAATTCGCCGTCCCGACCGCCCGGTCGTAGAGCTTGCGCGTCAACACCAGGCGGTAGTCGTAGCTGATGCGGTCGGGCACGGCCGCGGTCGGCTCGGGGAACGCCGCGGCGTCGGGGGTCGGGACGGCCAGCACACCGTCGCGTGACGTCCGCAGGGCGCGCCGGGTGGCCGCCGCGTAGGCCGGGACGCTCGCCGCGATGGCATCGGTCACCGCCTCCACCGAACCGAGCATCGTGGCGAGATCGTCGTGACCGAGCCGCTCGGCCAGCTCGGCGGCGATCATCCAGTCCGGCCGCGACGTCCCGGCGCCCGACACCTTCTTGCCGACTTCGGTCACCCGCCCCTCGAGGTTCGTCGTCGTGCCCGACTTCTCGCCGTAAGCCGCGGCCGCGAGCACGACGTCGGCGGCGCCGGAGGACTCGGTGAGGAACGTGTCCACGGCGAGCACCCGCCGGGCGCCGGCGATCGCCCGCCGGGCGAGGTCGGTGTCCGGACAGTCGGCGATCGGGTCGGCGCCGAGCAGCACCAGGAGGTCGACGCGGCCCTCGGCCGCGGCGGACAGGATCCCCAGGCCGTCGAGGCCGTCGTCGTGGGGGGCCAGACCGAGCTGCAGCGCTCCCACCACATTGCCCCGCCGCAGCGCAGGAAGGACCTTCGCACCGGGACAGGCGTCGAGCACGGCGCGCAGGCAGGACGCCGCGGCGTCGGCCGACTCGGCGAGGTTGGCCCGACCGGCGACGACGACGACCGGGCCGGCGCGCAGCTGGTCGGCGACCTCGTGGTGGGCAAGGGCAGTCTGGATCGCACCGACCGCGCCGGCCTCGACGCGCACGCTGCGCCAGGCGTAGGTCGTGAGCCCCGTGGCGACCGGCCCGAGCTCGACGAGCCGGGTCTTGCCCTGCTGGGCGGCGTGGCGCAGCCGGAGGTAGAGGACCGGGAGCTCCTCCTTGAGATCGGGGCCGAGCAGCACGACAGTGGAGGCGGCGGCGGCCTCGTCGATCGTCGCCCGGGGCAACTGCAGCAACTCGGCCGGCAGGCCGTCGGCGAGCTGGGCGTCGCGGTGCGGGACGTCGAGGGCGTCGGCGAGCCGGGCCCAGGCGAAGGCGTCCTCGTTGGTGCCGCGCGCGCCGCCGAGCACAGCGATGCTGGCCGGTCCGCCGGCCCCGAGGGCGTCGGTGACGAGTTGCGCCGCCGCGGTCAGGGCGACGTCCCACGACACCGGGGCCAATCCGCCCTCGCCGCGCACGAGCGGCGCCCCGAGCCGGTCGTCGGCGCGCACGTGCCTCGAAGTTGAACCGGCCCCGATCGCACATCCAGCTCCAGTTGACCGGATCCGAGTCGACGCCGAGATACCGCACGAGCTGGTCGCGGCTCGACTGCACGACGGTGCGGCAGCCGACCGAGCACGTCGTGCACGTGCTCTCGACCTGTTCGATGTCCCACGGCCGCGCCTTGAAGCGGTACGGCGTCGCCGTCAGTGCCCCGACCGGGCAGATCTGCACGGTGTTGCCCGAGAAGTACGAGGCGAACGGCTCGTCGGGGAACGTCAGCACCTGCGTCGAGTTGCCGCGGTGCGTGAAGCTGATCAGCGGATCACCGGCCACCTCGTCGGCGAAGCGCGTGCACCGGTCGCACAGGATGCAGCGCTCCCGGTCGAGCAGGACGAGATCGCTGATCGGGATGGGCTTCTCGTAGTGGCGCTTCTCCTCGACGTACCGGCTCTCCCCCGGCCCGTGGCTGAACGCTTGGTCCTGCAGGGGGCACTCGCCGCCCTTGTCGCAGACGGGGCAGTCGAGCGGGTGGTTGGCGAGCAACAGCTCGAGCATGCCCTCCTGGGCGCGCTTGGTCGTCGCCGACTCGGTGTCGATCTTCATGTCCGGGGCAACGGTGACCATGCACGTGGGAGTGATCTGCGGGCCACGCCCGCTGTCGACCTCGACCAGGCACATGCGGCACATGCCGACCGAGCTCATCCGGTTGTGCCAGCAGAAGCGCGGGATGTACTCGCCGTGGCGCTCGGCCGCGGCGATGATCAGCTCGCCCTTGCGCGCTGTCACCTGCCGGCCGTTGAGCGTGATCGACACAGCGTTCGGGTCGGGCTCCGGCTCTTGAACCGCGCCGGCCTCGGCGACCGTCGCGTCAGCCGGTTCGGTGACCGCGGCCTCAGCCGCCTCGGCAGGGGCCACCGACTCGCCGGGCTTGGGGGTGTCGGTCATCCGGCTCCGCCTCCGACGCCGGCGGCGACCGGCGTGTCGACAGCCGTCACGGGAATGCGCGTGCGGGGCTTGATGAGCGCCTCGAACTCCTCGGGGAACAGCGTGAGCGCCGAGTGGACCGGCGCGTACGCCGACGGTCCGACGAAGCAGATGGTCGTCATCTTGTACGGGAACGGCACCGCCCCGATGCCCAGTCGCGTGCTGGCGGCATGGGGGAACGCCCCGGGGCAGATCGACTCACCCACTTCGAGCATCAACGCGAGGTCCTCCGGCGCCCCGTGCCCCTCGACGACGCGCTGCAGGATGCGCTCGAGCCACGTGCCGCCCTCTCGGCACGGCACGCACTTGCCGCAGGACTCGTGGGCGTAGAAGCGGGTCAGCGTCAGGGCGGCGTGGGGGATGTCGGTCGTCTCGTCCATCACCATGATCGCTCCGGACCCGAGCATCGAACCGGCGGCACCGACGAGCTTGCCCTCGAACGGCAGGTCGAGCTGATCCTCGACGAACCACGGCGCCGAGCCACCGCCCGGCACGAAGGCCTTGAGTCGGCGACCGTCGCGGATGCCCTGGCAGAACTCCTCGGCCTCGATCAGGTCGCGGAACGTCGTCGTGCCGTTGATGATCTCGAAGACGGCCGGCCGGCGGACATGACCGGACACGGCGACCATCCGCGTGCCGGGAGACGTCTCCGTGCCGATCGCCGTGTACGCGGCCGCCCCGTTGCGCAGCAGCCACGGCAGGTTGGCGAGCGTCTCGACGTTGTTGACGATCGTCGGCTGCCCGTACAGCCCGATGGCGGCAGGGAAGAACGGTGGCTTGAGGCGGGGCATCCCGCGGTTGCCCTCGAGGCTCTCGATGAGCGCTGTCTCCTCCCCCACGACGTAGGCGCCGGCACCCCACTGCATGACGATGTCGACGGAGAAGTCGGTGCCGAGGATGTCCTTGCCGATGTACCCGGCGGCGTAGGCCTCGTTGAGCGCCGTCGCCACGCGTTCCTGGGCGAGCGCCATCTCGCCGCGGATGTACAGGAAGCATTGCGAGAGGCCGGCGGCATAGCAGGCGATCAGGCAGCCCTCGATCAGCTGGTGCGGATCGAGCTCCATCAGCAGGCGATCCTTGTACGTGCCGGGCTCGCTCTCGTCGCCGTTGACGACGAGGTAGCGCGGCCACACGCCCTGCGGCGTCAACCCCCACTTCACGCCGGCCGGGAACCCGGCGCCGCCACGGCCGAGCAGGGTGGCCGAGCGGACCTCCTCGTGGACGGCGTGCGGCGTGCGCCGCAGGGCGGCACGGAGCCCCTCGTAGCCCTCCGTGGCGAGGTAGCGGTGAAGCGTGTAGGAGTCCTCGTACTGGAACCGGGACGTCACGATCTGCGGCCGGTCACCAGCGATGAAGCCCGGCGCGTGCGGGTAGGTGCTCATGGGCTACTCATGGGCTGGTCGTTTCCGTGGTCGGGCGAGGGATCCACGGCGGCGGGCCGGACACGTCCTCCGGCGGGACCGGGCCGACGGCGCGGTCGCTGGGGATGTGCTGGCGGACCCGGGCGACGGTGCCGTGAGGCGGGATCTCGGCGTCGAGGGTGCCGGCAGCGAGGTCGTCGAGCAGGCGATCGAGCTGCTCCGTCGTGACCCGGTACCGGTAGCGGTAGTTGACCTGCAGGCACGGCGCCTCCGTGCACGCCGCTTGGCACTCGGCGTGCTCCAGCGTGAACAGTCCATCTGGTGTCGTGCTGCCAACCTTGATCCCGAGGCGCTCCTCGGCGTGGTGCATCAGCTGCTCGGCACCCATCAGGGCGCACGACATCGTGCCGCAGATGTTCACCAGGTACTTGCCCACCGGTTCGAACTTGAACATCTCGTAGAACGTCGCCGTACCGTAGACCTCGGCCGGCGTGTGTCCGATCAGCTCGGCGATGTGCGCCATGGCATCGTTGGTGACGTAACCGTCCTGCTCCTGCGCGAGGTGGAGCAACGGGATCAGCGCCGACTTCGGCCGCGGGTAACGGCCGATGATCTCCTTGGCGATCGAAACGTTGGCATCGCTCAACCGGCTCACGCCGCCTCCTCGCATCGCCGCGACGCTCACTTGTCCACCGTGAACCGGAACGAGTCGAAGAACTCGACGACCTCCGTCGAGGTCGCGTCGATGGAGCCGCCGACATAGATCACCTGGTACAGGGTCTGGCCGTCGAGGAAGATGCGCGCCACGTAGGTGCCCTCGGTGCCGCTCGGCGCGGAGGTCGGCGACGAACTGCAGGCCCGGTCGGCCCTGCTGGCTGATCGGCTCGCTGCTGGTCAGCGTGGCGCCGTTCAAGGCGGCGACGGCACCGTCGCGGGCACCCTCCAGTGACGGCACGACGTCCTCGCCGTAGGTGATCGACGCCGTCCCCTGGGCGACGTCCGCCGTCTCGTGGAGGTAGAACGTGATCGTCTCCGTGGCGCCGTCCGGCAGTTGGACCTCCTGCGGGTTCGCGGTCGGCTCGGCGGCGAAGACGATCGAGTAGTCGCCCTCCGGCGGCGTGAACTGGAATCCCGGAGCCGTCGTCACCGCGGCGCCGGTCGTGTCGACGGCGTCGCGTGGCCTCGGTCGCCGAGCCCGTCGTCGCCACGGCCTCCGAGGTCGCGGTGCTGTCGCTCGAGTCGTCGTCGTCCCCACAGCCGAGAAGGGCGACGGTGCCGGCGAGCGCGATGGACAGCACGCGGCTGCACGCCGGCGTCACCGGTCGACATCTCCGAGCACCGGGTCGACAGAGGAGATGACGGCCACGGCGTCGGCGACGAGGGCCCCGCGCATCATGTGCGGCAAGCATTGGATGTTGACGAACGACGGCGCCCGCATGTGGATCCGGTACGGCTTCGCCGTGCCGTCGCTGACGATGTAGCACCCGAGCTCGCCGCGGGGGCTCTCGACGGGGACGTACACCTCGCCCTCGGGCACCTTGAAGCCCTCGGTGAACAGCTTGAAGTGGTGGATCAGCGCCTCCATCGACTCGTCGATGCGCGCCCGGGGCGGGGGTGTGACCTTCTTGTCCTGGATGCGGTAGTCGCCGGGCGGCATGCGGTCGAGCACCTGACGGACGATGCGCATCGACTCGCGCACCTCGTTGAGGCGGATGGCGTAGCGGTCGAAGGCGTCGCCGTAGGTGCCGACGATCACGTCGAACTCGACCTCGGGGTACTTCATGTAGGGCATCCCCCGGCGCAGGTCCCACTCCACTCCGGTCGAGCGGAGCACAGGCCCGGTCGCTCCGAGCGCCACGGCCTCGGTCGGCGTGATGACACCGACGCCCTGCAGCCGCTCGCGCCAGATCGGCTGGCCGGTCATCAGCGTGTCGTACTCCTCCAGCCGCGGCGGGATGAGGTCGAGGAGGCGCAGGACGTCGTCGCGCCAGCCCGGCGGGAGGTCCGCAGCGACGCCGCCCGGGCGGACGTAGTTGTGGTTCATCCGCAGACCGGTGACCTTCTGGAAGAAGCGCAGCACCTCCTCCCGCTCGCGCCAGCCGTAGATCATCATCGAGACCGCACCGAGGTCCATGCCGTTGGTCGCCAGGAACAGCAGGTGGCTGGACATCCGGTTGAGCTCGGAGAACAGCATGCGGATCCACACCGCTCGCTCGGGCAGCTCACCGTCGATGCCGAGCAGCTGCTCGGTCGCCATCGAGAAGGCCAGCTCGTTGAAGAACGGGCTGAGGTAGTCCATCCGCGTGACGTTGGTGCCCTCCTGCATGTAGGTGAGCGCCTCGCCGGTCTTCTCCATCCCCGTGTGCAGGTAGCCGATGATCGGCTTGCACCGCAGCACGGTCTCGCCCTGCAGCTCGAGCATGAGGCGCAGCACACCGTGGGTGCTGGGGTGCTGCGGCCCCATGTTGATGATCATCGTCTGATCCGTGTCGAAGTCGACTTCGCCGGTCTCGGGGTCGGTCGGCAAGTCCCCGAGCAGCGCCGCCTCCGCCTCGCTCATCCGCAGCACCGCGCCGACTTCGCGCAGCAGCTCCTTGGCCGACACCTCGCTGCGTGGCTTGAGCTCCTGCCCCTCCTCGGAGGTCTGCGAGATCATCGACTCGACGCGGTTCATTCGTCGCCCCCGCCACCGATGCGAGCGACCGAGCGCCAGCGCCGCCTCCGTGGCTGAACGGCGAAGGGAGCGGCCAGCGACGGCCTGCGTGGCCGGGGAACGCCATGAACCTCACGACGGCGCCCCTTTGAACTGCACCGGGATCGACCCGACCTCGTAGTCCTTGCGCAGCGGATGCCCCTCCCAGTCCTCCGGCATCAGGATTCGCGTCAGATCGGGATGGTCGGTGAAGGCGATCCCGAACATGTCGAAGACCTCCCGCTCCATCGCCTCGGTGCCCGGGTGGATGTCGAACAGCGTCGGCAGCGACGGGTCATCCTCGGGAACCTGGACGCGCACCCGGATCCTCCGGCCGGCGGTCATGTCGAGGAAGCTGGCGACGACCTCGAACCGCTCCGGCGTCACGCCCGCCGGTAGTGGGCGGCCGGGATGGACGATGAAGTCGACGGCGGTGACGTCGACGCACATGGTGTAGCCGTCGTCGGTGAGTGCCTTGACAGCGTCGATGTAGGCCTCACGGGACGGATGGATGACGACCTGGCCGCGGCTCTCGGTACGCGGACAGCCGAACAACGTGTCGGTCTCGACCACCGGAGATCACGTGCTCCCGAGCACGACGGGAACGGGCTGGTCGCCGGTGATCTCCCTGACGTGGACCTCGGCGCCGGCGCCGGTCTCGGCGCGGCGGCGCATCAGCTCACCGTCCTCGATCAGCTGGTGCAGCGTCTCGATGGCGTGGAGCAGGGTCTCCGGTGTCGGAGGGCAACCCGGCGCGTAGACGTCGACGGGCACGACCTGATCGACCCCCTGGACGATGGCGTAGTTGTTGAACATCCCGCCGGTCGAGGCGCACACGCCCATCGAGATGACCCACTTCGGTTCCATCATCTGGTCGTAGACCTGACGGAGCACGGGGGCCATCTTCTGGCTGACGCGGCCGGCGACGATCATGATGTCGGCCTGGCGCGGCGATGCCCGGAAGACCTCCATCCCGAAGCGGGAGATGTCGTAGTGCGCGCCGCCAGCCGCCATCATCTCGATGGCACAGCACGCCAGCCCGAAGTTGGCGGGCCACGAGCTGCGCGAGCGGGCCCACTTGACGAGGTCCTCGATGCGCGCCGTGATGACGTTGTGCGTCATCCCGGCGAGACCGTCGTCGCGGATGTTGCTGACCACTCCCACGCGACCTCCCTACGCCGCTTCCCCGGGCTCGGCGCGGGGTTCGCGACCGTCGGTGCCGACACGGCGGATCGTCGTCGTCGCTGTCCGCTGGGCGCTGACCACCGCGGCGTCCGATTCCAGGCTCCGCGACCGTTGCAGCGGACCCCAGTCCAGGCCACCCCTGGCCACCTCGTAGACGAACGTCAGGAAGAACAGCGCCGAGAAGATGATGATGGCCACGAAGCCGTACGTGCCGAGCTCCGCATTGGCCACGGCGTACGGGTAGACGAAGATGATCTCGATGTCGAACATGATGAACAGCATCGCCACGACGTAGAAGCTGACGCCGAAGCGCTCCGGCGGCTCACGGCTGGGCACGATGCCGCACTCGTACGGCGCCTCCTTGGCCGCCGACGGCCGGCGCGGCGCCAGGAGCCGGGACATGGCGAAGCTGATGATCCCGAACAGCACGGCCAGGATCAGCAGCACGACGATGGGTAGGTACTGGCTCATCGTCCACTCCCCTGAAGATGGAGGTGACCTCGACGGCCCTCGTTCGCACGCATCCGCCGAGAGTCGTCCATCACGTCACCGGGACGGGCGATGCGCTGCGATTGGTGGTGAGCACGCGCTCGCGACGGTGCAGGATCCAGCACAGGGACAGGAAGATCAGCCCCGCCCCGATCGTCAGCACCAGCGCCGGCTGGCGGCGGGCGCCGAGGTCGCGAACCATGTACACGTACTGGTGCTGGCGGTTCGGGTCGATCTCGGCGGCGGCCGGGGCGCGCCCCGGTTCCGTCCGTGTCGGCTCGAGCGGAGCGACCTCGACCACGGCGAAGTGCGGCTCGTGGAACACGGCGAAGAAGTCCAGGGAGTTGTTGATCTTCGGATATCGGTCGCCGCCGATGTCGAACACGTTCACGGCGCGGAACTCCCCAGGGGCGAACGTGCCCGTCTCTTCCAGGAACGTCGCCGCGGCCGCCGACGCCTGGCCGAAGCCGGGATGCTCCTCGCTCAGCGGAACCCATCCCTCCGCCTCGAACTGGGCGGCGACGCTGTCGGCAGCTTCGGTGAACGAGGCGTCGTCGGGGATCTCGGCACGTGAACTGAACACACCGGCCTGGTACAGCGCGTCGGGGTCCTGGAGCACCGTCTTGCCAGGCACGGCCTCCCATGACGGCTCGGGCCCCTTCAATCCGATGCCATAGATCATCCAGATGATCCCCATCAGCATCAGCCAGCCGGTCAGCCCGGCGAGGGTGACGAGGAAGCCGAGGCGGGCACCGAGGTTGGTGGCCAGGATCAAGTAGATGCTGCCGCACAGCACGACGACGGAGATGATGACGATGAGGATGCCGCGGAGCTCCGGCTCCCACCCGATGGCCAGCACGGCGCTGCTCATTGGATCGCCTCCTCACGATGCGAGCGACCGAGCGCCAGCGAGGGAGCGGCCAGGAACGGCCTGCGTGGCCGGGGAACGCACATCAAAGGCTCCGGACGTAGTCGATGATCGCGGCCAACTGGTCCTCGGTGAGCATCGCCCCGAAGCCAGGCATGCGTCCGCTGCCCTGCGATTGCGGGGCGTACCCGACGCCGTTGTCGCTTCCGGCGAAGACGAACTCCTGCATCGCGGCGGCATCAGGGAACTTGGACTCGGCGCCGCCGCCCGTGAGGTTCCACCCGAAGGCGCCCTGACCGGGCACGCCCGGCTCGCCGTAGCTCCACCCGAGGGTGTGGCAGCGGGCGCAACTGTAGGCGCCGCTCGAGAGCTCGAGGTTGAACAGCGCCTCGCCGTAGGTGGCGTACGTTCCGTCCTCGACGGACTGCCTGGCCAACGTCTCGATGTCGGCCTGGATCTCGGCGGGCAGGTGACCGCTCTCGCAGAGCGGGTCGTCGCCCTCCTCCGGAGCGCAGTCCTCGCGGGGGATCTGGATCGACTTGATGTACTCGATGACGGTCTGGATCTGCTGGTCGTTCATCGGGCCACCACCGGCGAGCCCCCACGCCGACATCGGCGAACCGGGGCGACCGTAGGTGATGATGTAGCGGACCTCGTCCTCGTCGAAGCGGTAGAACAACGTGTTCAGCGCCGGGGCCAGCCAATCCACGGCGCGCACCTCACCGGTCACCCCGTCGGTGACCGTGAACGGGGCGACGCCGCCGGTGGCGTTCATCCCGCCGTGGCAGCCGGCACAGTTGAACGCCGAGGGGTTGTCGCCGGTCGGGGCGAAGATCAAGGCGCCCCAGTTGATCATCCGCTGCTGCATGCCCTCCACGGCGCCGGCCTGGCGGTCGGGCTCGAGGATCCAGTACAGCGGCAGACCGATGACGATGACGACGAGCAGCAACACGCCGTACAGCTGGACGCGCTCGAGGCGCCGGCCCTCGAGCACCTCGTCGTCGTAGTACGGCTTGCGGTTGGGCGCCAGCTCGATCTCCGAGCCGACCTCCTTGCGCGCCGACCCGGCGTTGAGGAGGGCGTAGACGATCCAGCCGACGACGACGACGCCCATGATGATCCACGCGATCGACGTGGTCGCCAGCGCCAGCACTACCGCTCACCTCCAGGTGCGCACGGTGCCGGGGCGTCCACTGCGAGCGACGAGGCGCCAGCCGAGGAGCGGCAACGCGCGGCGCACGCGTGGCCGGGGAACGCTGTCACTAGTGCTCGCCTCCACCGGTGATGCAGTGTGGACCCTCGGCCTCCTGGCCGGTGGTGTTGGTGCCGATCGGCGGGCCCGCCACGAGAACGCCGGTGTCGACGGTCACGTCGCCGTTGCCGGCCACGGTGAGCGGGAAGCGGTCCATGCCACGCGGCGCCGGCCCGGCCTTCTTCTCGCCGACCTGGTTGTACTGCGAGCCGTGGCACGGGCACTCGAACCACTGGCTCGTGATGCACTGGGGGATGCGGCAGCCGAGGTGCGGGCACTTCTGGTACAGGGCGACGAGGCCCTGCTCCATGCCGGCGAGGATGTTCTCCTCGTAGACCTGGGCCGCGGCGGGCAGGGCGTCGGCGGGATAGGCCGTGAGCCACGTACGGGCGGACGGTGCGTAGAAGAAGCCCTGACCCTCCCGGATGCCGTCCTTGACGTCGTCGATCGAGCCCACTGTCACCGGCTGACCGAATCCGCCGCTCGCCGTCGGCCACAGGAAGGCGACGAACCCGGCGGCGAAGAAGGCCCCGAGGCCGGCGCTGGTGAGCGTGACCGAGGCCCGGTTGAAGAACTGGCGGCGGCTGACGCCGATCGCCTCGGGGTCGGGCGGCGTCCACGGGACGGGGGCGACCTCACGGGCCGGCGCGAGGGTGGTTCCGTAGCGGGCGATCTCGCCCTGCGCCTCGACTTCGCGCGCCGTGGGGGCAGTCTCGACGACGGCCTCGGCGGGGTGCGCCTCCCGCGCGCTGCGGTCGCGACGGCGGGTCTCCCCGGACAGCGCGCCGGCCCCGCGAACGTCGGACTTGCGGGCGAGGGTGACGAAGCTGAGCGCGGCGAGGATCACGACGACCCCGACGGCGATGGCGATGATGGCGGCGGCAGACATCGGAACTCCTCCCTTCGCTCAGAGCTCGAAGAACAAGCCGTCTTTCCACGGCAGCGTGAAGTTGAAGCCGGGACCACGGAAGAACGAGCCGATGATCACGAGGACGGCCCAGAACATCAGGTGGACCGTCATCAGGGAGGCTGCGAACTTGCGGTCCTCGGGCCTGTTCGACGGGTTCTTGTCGATGAACGGGGCGAAGATCAACACGATCAGACCGACGCCGGGGATGGTCACGCCGGCGATCATCGGGTGGAACATCGTCAGCAGTTCCTGCAGGCCGAGGAAGTACCACGGCGCCTTCGACGGGTTCGGCGTCTGGTTGGTGTTGGCCAGCTGCAGCAGCGGGGCGTTGACGAAGATCGAGAAGACGAACGTGAACGCGAGGCAGAGCGAGCGACGCCACGAACTCGGCCGCCAGGAGGTGCGGCCAGGTGTGGACCTTGTCGACCGGCGAGGCCTTGACCTCCTGGATCGATCCACTCTTGACGACGGTCAGCAGCCGCTGGGTGTGGCCACCGGGCCCGGCACCGACGGGCACACCGGCGGCGGTCGGCACGGCCTGGACGACGGAGGCGACCCGGTCGGCAACGGCGACGGCGCCGCCGCCGCTGGCCTCGCCACCGGCCGCCTCGCCCCCGGCCTTGGACGCCTTGGCGGCGCGGCTGCGCTCGAGCAGGTGGGCGGGGATGCGCGGGTCGGCAGCCGGCTCGGCAGCCGGCTCGGCGGCGGGCGCGTCGGCGGGCGTCTCGGCCGGCGGGGCCTCCGCGGCGGCCTTGTCGCGTGCCGCCTGAGCCCGCTTGAGGAGGTGTTCGGGGATCTCCGTCATGGGTGTCTCCTCCCGGTCACAGCGGACCGGAGATGCCTCCGTCCTTGCGGACTCGCCAGAAGTGGACGGCCATGAAGATGACGATCACGAACGGCAGCAACAGCACATGGAGCACGTACCAGCGCAGCAGCGTCTCCGGTCCGATCTCGGCGCCACCGAGGAGGACGAAGCGCACCTCCTCACCGAACACCGGCGTGTAGCCCATCATGTTCGTGCCCACGGTGACCGCCCACAGGGCCAGCTGATCCCATGGCAGCAGGTAACCGGTGAACGACAACAGCAGCGTCAGCATCAGCAGAATCACGCCGATCACCCAGTTGAACTCCCGCGGCGGCTTGTAGGCCCCGTGGTAGAAGACCCGGGCCATGTGCAGGAACACCGACAGCACCATCAGGTGGGCACCCCAGCGGTGCATGTTCCTGACCAGCAGCCCGAACGTCACCGAGGTCTGCAGGTTGGCGATGTCGTTCCAGGCGGCCGTCGCCTCCGGGCGGTAGAAGAACATCAGGAAGATGCCGGTGACGGTCAGCAGGATGAAGAGGAAGAAGCTCAGGCCGCCGAGGCAGAGCGTGTAGCTGACCTTCACCGCGTGGCGCTTCACCTTGACCGGGTGCAGGTGGTACAGCACCGAGTTCATGATCACGTAGCTGCGGTTGCGCGGACTGTCGGTGTAGCCCTTGCGGAAGATCGAGCCGGGCCGGAAGATGCTGCTCCAGACCTGGCTGCCCTGGACCGAGTCGACCGTCTTGTTCATGCGGTCCTTGAGCGTCGGCCGGGGGCGTTCGTCAATCGTCTTCGCCATCAGACTGCGTTCCCCGGCCACGCAGGCCGTCGCGCCAGCGTCCTCCGCTGGCGCTCCGGACGCTTACCCGCTCGATCGCCAGGACGCTCGCTGACGCTCGCTGAACACTTCACGGTGGTCACCGTTAGAACCTCATCCCGTAGGCGTAGCCGTGGCTGTTGGTCCGGGTGTGCGAATCGCCGGTGGCGCTGGGCGCCCCGGCCTTGCCGAGGATGATCACGCCCGTCGGGCAGCGATCGACGCAGAGGGCGCAGCGGGTGCAGATGTCGTCGTCGATGATGAACACGACCTGGTCCGAGGGATCCTCGCCAGGGCGCTCGGTGCCGGTGGACTCGACGATGGCGCTCGGCGTCACCATGTGGATGCACTTCCACGGGCAGATGTCGACGCAGCCCTCGCACATGATGCACTCGGTCTGGTCGATGTGGATGAACTGCTTCGGCTTGACGGCCTTGGTGAGGTAGTCGGCGTCGACCTCCACGAGCGAGTACTCGTCCGTGTACGGCATCATCGGCGGGTTGGCATCGGTACGGGTCATGGCGGCGGCTCTCCTCTAGGCCTTCTTCACCAGCGGCCGGCCGTAGGAGCTCGTGGCGATCTCGGTGGACGGGACCTGGCCGCGCTTCTGCCACCAGTTCCAGATGAAGATGATCAACCCGAAGAAGACGACGTGGATGAGGACGACGACGATGTCGCGCAGGGCCTCGTACTGCAGCGTGATCGGGTTCCATCCACCTGCGGACTCCGGCTTGAGGATCCCGCCGGGGCCGTAGATGATCTTGTCCTTGCTCCACCCGAGGTTCTTGTCGGCGTGGTCGATCCACTGGTGGGGGGCGACGCCGAAGGCGAGGAACATCACGCCGAAGGCGTAGATCGAGGCGAGCATCGCCTCGCCCCACGAGAGCGGCTTGCCCACCGGACGGCGCTTGCCATAGGGGATGACCAGCAGCGTCAGCGCGATGGCCCCGAAGAACGAGGTGAGGAACGCCACGTTCATGCCGGGCCACTCAAGGATGTCGATGGCGAGCATCGGGCTGCCGTCTGCCTTTCCGCTGGTGGGCTGCTGGGTGTTCGGTTCGTCGCGTCGTCAGGATCCACGGCGAGCCGTCTGCCCGGTGGCGACCCTCGTGAACGTTCGCACGAACCGTAGTCGCACCGCACGTCAGGCTCGAAGTGCAGTCTGGCACGCCAGTGTCGTGGTTCCTGGAGGTTGTGCACAAGTGCCGTTCCTGATGGCCTCGCTTCTCGCCGACTCGTCGCTCGGCGTCTCGCCCGCCGCAGACACTGTTTGCCGTCGAGGCAGGCGCGACGCCTATCGTGGCGGCGCGTGACCGTCATTGCGTTCCCCGGCCACGCAGGCCGCCACTGGCCGCTCGCTCGCTGGCGCTCGCTCCCTCGCATCGTCGACATGGTCAACTCGTGACAGAGATCCCCGAACACCTGCTGAAGCGGTCGCGCGATCGACGCGCCGCGCTCGGCCTGGGTGGCGGCCAGGAGGGTGAGGCCGGCGGGGAGGCCGAGGCGGCGACCCCGGCGGCGAGCTCGCCAGCGACACCCGAGGCGGCAGCCGCGCCGGCCGCCCCGAAGGGCCGCAAGGCCGCCGCTGCGCCGACCCCCCCGCCGCCGCCGAAGCCGGATCCGCCGTACGTGGCGGCGGCGAAGCGGCGGCCGAAGATCCCGTTCTGGGCGATGGCCGCGCTGAGCTTGATGCCGATCTGGTTGTTCATGTACGTGCGCTCGGTCACCGAGCCGCCGGAGGTCGCCTCGGGTCCGCTCGGCATCGGCGCCGAGGTCTACGGCTCGTGCCAGTCGTGCCACGGCGCCACCGGCGAAGGTGGCTCCGGTCGGCCCTTCAGCGGCGGCGAGGTCCTGGAGACGTTCCCGCACATCGAGGACCAGTTGCGGTTCGTGTACTTCGGGACGGAGGAGTACAACCTCGCCGGCGTCCCGATCTACGGCAACCCGGACCGCGAGGGCGGTCCACACGAGACGGGTTCGTTCGGACCGATGCCGGCCTGGGGCTCCACCGCCGGCGGCGAGCTGACCGATGAGGAGATCCTCGCCGTCGTGTGCCACGAGCGCTACACCCTGGGCGGCACCGACCCCACCGCCGAGGAGAACGCCGAGGAGTTCGAGATCTGGTGCTCGGAGGAGGCGCCGACGTTCCTCGCCCTGGAGTCGGGCGCCACGCTCGACGAGCTCGCCGACCAGGGCCTGGTCGACGCCGAGGGCGAGGAGATCGAGATCATCGACATCGGTGACGCCCCGGTCCCCGGATCGCCCCCCGGCGAGTGACCGCCACCGTCGAGACGTCGTCCGCCGGGTTCGGTCGCGGCCGACATCACGACCGACGTCCTGGTCGTCGGCGGCGGGCCCGCCGGCGCCGCCGCCGCCTACTGGCTGGCCCGCCACGGTCACGACGTCACGGTCGTCGAGAAGAAGCGCTTTCCACGGGAGAAGACGTGCGGTGACGGCCTGACGCCGCGAGCCGTCAAGCAGCTCGCCGACATGGGCCTGGAGCAGGAGCTGGCGCGGTACCACCGGTACCGGGGCCTGCGGGCGACGGGGATGGGCCGGGAGCTCGAGCTGGAGTGGCCGGCGCACCCGCTGTATCCGAGCTACGGCTACGTCGTGCGCCGGCGCGACCTCGACGAGCTCGTCGCCGTCAACGCCGAGCGAGCCGGGGCGACGCTGCTGCAGGGCCACGAGGCGGCGCGCCCCCTGGTCGAGCGGGGCTTCGTGCGCGGCGCCTCGATCGAGCGCGCCGACGGCCAGACGCTCGACGTCCGGGCGGAGTACACGATCGTCGCCGACGGCGCCAACAGCCGCTTCGGGCGGGCCCTCGGCACGTACCGGACGAAGGAGTGGCCGTACGGGACGGCGATCCGGACGTACTGGGAGTCGCCCAAGCACGCCGAGCCGTGGATCGAGTCGGCGCTCGACGTCAAGGACCGCAACGGCAACCCGATGCCCGGCTACGGGTGGATCTTCCCGGTCGGCGACGGCACGGTGAACATCGGCGTCGGGCTGCTGTCGACGTTCCGCGACTTCAAGAGCGTCAACACGACGCACCTGCTCGACGCCTACGCCCACCAGATCGCCGACCGCTGGGAGATCGACGCCGCTCACCCCCAGTCCCGGCCGGTCAGCGGGCGGATCCCGATGGGCGGCTCGGTCGGCCCCAAGGCTGGACCCACCCACCTCGTCATCGGGGACGCCGCCGGCAGCGTCAACCCGTTCAACGGCGAGGGCATCGACTACGCCTACGAGACGGCGCGCATGGCCGCCGACGTGATCCACGAGGCGCTCGTCGACGCCGACGTGACCGCCCTGCAGCGATACCCGAAGCTGCTCGACGAGGAGTACGGGCAGTACTTCAAGGTGGCCCGCCTGTTCGCCCGGGTGATCGGCCGACCGGCTCTGATGCGCGAGCTGACCCGGGCCGGGATGCACAGCCGCTCGCTGATGGAGTGGGTGCTGCGGATCATGGCCAACCTCCTGCGCCCCGAGGAGATCGGCCCCGCCGAAGCCGCCTACAAGGCCGCCGCCGCCCTGGTCCGCCTGGCGCCGAACTCCTGACCCGTCGGCGGTCGGGCGACTCTGAGCGCGGTCGTCTCATCCGACGCTGTCTGGCGCGGGGCCTCGCCCGCAGCACCCACTCGGGTGCACGGAAACACTCGGGTCGGCTAGGCCGGGATGGTGGCGGACTCGAGCAGAGCCGCGGGGGCGGCGCGGAGGGCGTCGGTGGCGACGCCGGACGGGAGATCCTCGCACGCCGCCTCGGCGGCGGCGACGTACTGGCGGGCGGTGACCGCCGCGCTCTCGACGCCTTCGTTGGCCCGCACGATCGCCAGCGCCTTGTCCCGCTCGGCCATCTCGAGCGGCCGGCCGAGCAGCGCCGCCAGCTCCTCGCCGGGACCATCCATGGCCAGGGTCCGCAACACCGGCAGCGTGTAGACACCCTCCACGAGGTCGTGGCCGGCCGGCTTGCCGAGCTGCTCGGACGTGTCGGTGATGTCGAGGATGTCGTCGACGATCTGGAACACCATCCCGAACGAGTTGCCCCAGTCGGTCAGCGTGTCGATCGTCGACCGGTCGAGCCCGGCGACGATGCCCCCGATGCGCGCCGCTGTGCCATAGAGCGATCCGGTCTTGCCCTGGATCGACACGAGGTAGCTGTCCTCCGGGCGGGCGATGTCGTAGGTGTGTCGCAGCTGCTCGATCTCGCCCTCGCACAGCCACCCGATCGTGCGGGCCAGGAGCCCGGCGACCTCGGTGCCCAACGTGGCGGCGATCTCCGATGCCCGCGACAGCAGGAAGTCACCGGCGAGGATCGCCTGGAGGTTGCCCCACTTGGCGTTCACCGTCTCCACCCCGCGACGCGTGTCGGCCTCGTCGAGCACGTCGTCGTGGTACAGCGATCCGAGGTGCACGAGCTCGCAGGCCACTCCACCCCGCACCACGTCGTACGACGCGGGGTCGCCGCCGACCTGCGCCGCGGCGATGGCGACGACCGGCCGCAACCGCTTGCCGCCGGCCACGACGAGGTGCGAGGCGATCTCCGTCAGGTACGGGTCGGTGCTGCGCACCGCCTCGTGGATCGCCTCCTCGATGCGCTCGCGGTCGGCGGCCATCGACGCCAAGGAGAACAACGGGGACCGCACGGGGGCGTCGGACACAAGGGGGGAGGCTAGTCGGGCAGTATCACGTGTCACCCGCCCGACTCGGGTGCTGACGGGAGCGCCGGTCGGCCTGCTACTCCCGCGGCGCACTCGGCCTCACCGGTACACTGGTCCGACGTCGGCCCCCACTGGAAAGGGCGCACATGTTCGAACGATTCACTGATCGGGCCCGCAGGGTCGTCGTCCTCGCCCAAGAGGAAGCGCGCCTGCTCAACCACTCCTACATCGGCACCGAGCACATCCTGCTCGGCCTGATCCACGAGGGCGAAGGCGTCGCGGCGAAGGCGCTCGAGAGCCTCGGCATCTCGCTCGAGGCCGTGCGCAGTCAGGTCGAAGAGATCATCGGTCAGGGCGGCTCATCGCCATCCGGGCACATCCCCTTCACGCCGCGCGCCAAGAAGGTCCTCGAGCTGTCCCTGCGCGAGGCGCTGCAGCTCGGCCACAACTACATCGGCACCGAGCACATCCTCCTCGGGCTGATCCGCGAGGGCGAGGGCGTCGCCGCCCAGGTCCTCGTCAAGCTCGGCGCCGACCTGTCGCGGGTCCGCCAGCAGGTCATCCAGCTGCTGTCGGGCTACCAGGGTCCGGCCGGCCGATCCGAGGGCGGACCGCCCGCGGGCGCCAACGTCGGTGGGTCCACGAAGGACGATCCAGCCACCGACAAGGGCAACAGCCAGATCCTCGACCAGTTCGGTCGCAACTTCACCCAGCTCGCCCGCGAGCGCAAGCTCGATCCGGTCATCGGGCGCACGCGCGAGCTCGAGCGGGTCATGCAGATCCTGTCCCGGCGAACGAAGAACAACCCGGTGCTCATCGGCGAGCCGGGAGTCGGCAAGACGGCCATCGTCGAGGGCCTGGCCCAGATGATCGTCAACAACGACGTGCCCGACACGCTGCGCAACAAGCAGCTGTACACGCTCGACCTCGGCGCCCTGGTCGCCGGCTCCCGCTACCGCGGCGACTTCGAGGAGCGCCTCAAGAAGGTCCTCAAGGAGATCAAGACCCGCGGCGACATCCTGCTGTTCATCGACGAGATCCACACGCTCGTCGGTGCCGGCGCCGCCGAGGGTGCCATCGACGCGGCCTCGATCCTCAAGCCGATGCTGGCCCGCGGCGAGCTGCAGACGATCGGGGCGACGACCACCGACGAGTACCGCAAGTACGTCGAGAAGGACGCCGCCCTCGAGCGCCGCTTCCAGCCGGTCAAGGTCGACGAGCCGACACTGGCCCACACGATCGAGATCCTGAAGGGCATCCGCGACCAGTACGAGGCGCACCACCGGGTGACGATCACCGATCAGGCGCTCGTCGCCGCGGCCAACCTCGCCGACCGCTACATCTCCGACCGCTTCCTGCCCGACAAGGCGATCGACCTCATCGACGAGGCCGGCAGCCGGCTGCGCATCAAGCGCATGGCCACGCCGCCGGACCTCCGGGAGATCGAGCAGAAGCTGACCGACGTCCAGGAGGCCAAGAAGTCGGCCGTCGAGGAGCAGCGCTTCGAAGAAGCCGGGCGCCTGCGCGACCAGGAGAAGTCGCTGCTCGAGGAGAAGGCCGCCAAGGAGGCCGAGGTCAAGGCCGAGGGCGTCGACCTGTTCGACGAGGTCGACGAGGAAGCCGTCGCCGAGGTCCTCAGCATCTGGACCGGGATCCCGGTGTACAAGCTCACCGAGGAGGAGACCCAGAAGCTCATCCACATGGAGGACGAGCTGCACAAGCGGATCATCGGCCAGCAGACCGCGGTCGCCGCGGTGTCGCAGTCGATCCGCCGCACCCGGGCCGGCCTGAAGGACCCGAAGCGGCCCAGCGGGTCGTTCATCTTCCTCGGGCCGACCGGCGTCGGCAAGACCGAGCTGGCCAAGACGCTCGCCGAGTTCCTGTTCGGTGATGACTCGGCGATGATCACGCTCGACATGTCCGAGTACATGGAGAAGCACACGGTCAGCCGGCTCGTCGGGTCGCCCCCCGGCTACGTCGGCTACGAGGAGGGCGGCCAGCTCACCGAGGCCGTGCGGCGCAAGCCGTTCTCCGTGGTCCTCTTCGACGAGATCGAGAAGGCCCACCCCGATGTGTTCAACACGCTGTTGCAGATCCTGGAGGAAGGCCGCCTCACCGACAGCCAGGGGCGCACCGTCGACTTCCGCAACACCGTCCTGATCATGACCTCGAACCTGGGCACCCAGGACCTGCGCAAGGCCAACGTCGGCTTCACCACGGCCGACTCGGCGATGAGCTACGAGCGGATGAAGGAGAAGGTGATGGACGCGCTGAAGGTGCACTTCCGTCCCGAGTTCCTGAACCGCATCGACGAGGTCATCGTGTTCCACGAGCTGAACCGCGAGGAGGTGCTGCAGATGGTCGACAACCTGACGCGGCGCCTGACGCTGCAGCTCGAGGGCCAGGGCCTCGGCATCGAGCTCACCCAGTCGGCCAAGGAGCTGCTGGCGGTCAAGGGCTACGACCCGCAACTCGGCGCCCGTCCGTTGCGGCGAGCGATCCAGCGCCAGGTCGAGGATCCGCTCTCGGAGATGCTGCTGTTCAAGCAGTTCCACGCCGGCGAGATCGTTGTCGTCGACACGGAGGACGACCCCGACAAGCCGGGCGAGCAGCGGATCAAGTTCTCGTCGGTCGAAGGCTTCGTGCCGCCCGCCGCCGTGGAACTGGCGACCACCGCCACCGCCAGCACGCACATCCCGAAGCCTCGTCCCTCCGACGAGGCGACCCCCGAACCGCAGGCCGAGTAACCGTTCTGTCCTTCTGTTTCGGCCCCGTCGGGCCGAAGCAGAAGGACAGTTCGCGTCTACGGTCGGAGCCATGCGCTTCTCGGTGTGGCCGTCGCTCTCCCAACCGTGGTCCGACGTCGTCGAGGTGGCGACGCATGCCGAGGCCACTGGGTGGGACGGGGTGTACGTGGCCGACCACTTCATGGGCGACGGCGAGCGGGCCGGCGACACGCTCACGCCGATGCTCGAGGCGACGGCCGGCCTGACCGGTCTCGCCGCGCTGACCGACCGGGTGCGCCTCGGCTCCCTCGTGTTCGGGATCACCTACCGGCACCCGGCGGTGCTCGCCAAGTGGGCGGCGACCGTCGACCAGATCTCCGCCGGGCGGCTGCTGCTGGGCGTCGGCGCCGGATGGCAGGAGAACGAGCACGAGCAGTACGGCATCGAGCTCGGCGCGCCGGGTGTGCGCATCGATCGCTTCGTCGAGGCCCTGGACGTGCTGACCGGGTTGCTGCGCGAGCCGGTGACGACGGTCACCGGGAAGCACTACACGCTGACCGACGCGGTGGCCGAGCCGAAGCCGGTGCAGGATCCATTGCCGCTGCTCATCGGCGGCAAGGGTGACCGCATGCTCGGCGTCGTCGCCCGCTACGCGGACGAGTGGAACATGTGGGCATCGCCGGAGGCCTTCGCCGAGCGGTCGGCGGCGCTCGACGAGCGCTGCGCGGCGATCGGGCGCGACCCGGCGACGATCGCCCGCTCGTGCCAGGCGCTGTGGTTCGTCACCGACGACGCGGCCAAGGCCGACGCCCTGTCGGCCCGGGTGGCACCACGACCGGCCGTCGGCGGTCCGGCCGA
Organism: uncultured Acidimicrobiia bacterium; assembly: GCA_963776995.1. GTDB lineage: Bacteria > Actinomycetota > Acidimicrobiia > Acidimicrobiales > Ilumatobacteraceae > JALZMG01. Next base: position 205,594 of record CAVZPA010000013.1, on the reverse strand, counting down.
GCGGCTGGTCGAGGCGGTGCAGGCGTGGGCGGAGGTCGGCGTCGACGAGGTCATCGTCCCCGACTTCACGCTCGGGAGCGGCGCCGAGCGCCTGGAGCGCCTCGACCTGATCATCGAGAGGGTCGCTCCGGCCGTCGGCTGACACAGGGGCGGAGGTCCCCGGGCGACCATCAGCGGGCGGCGAACATGCACGGCATCGGGGGATCCATCCGCCATCCTGTTTCCTCGTGATCCGCCGTGCCGCGCTCGTCCTCGTCCTGCTGGGCGGGCTGGCGGCGTGCCGGGTCGATGTCACGGTCGATCTGACGATGGGTGACGACGGGACAGGCGAGCTGGCGGTCACGGCCGTGGCCGACCGCGACGTGGTCGACCAGGCCCCCGGACTGGCCGAGGACCTCAGCTTCGACGATGCCGTCGCTGCCGGGTGGCGCGTCGAGGGCCCGACGACGACGGAGGACGGCGGCCTGACCGTCACGCTGCGCCACCCCGTCACGTCCGCCGAGGAGGCCACCAACCTCCTGGCCAGCCTCGGGCCACCATTCGCCGACATGCGCCTCGAACGGACCACGTCGGAGGACGGCGAAGACACGACGGTCGTGCTGTCCGGGCAGCTGACGCTGCCGGACGGCTTCGACTCCTTCGCCGACTCCGATCTCGTCGCCGCGGTCGGTGGCAGCCCGTTCGCCGATGACCTCTCGGCGGCCGGGGCCACGCCTGCCGAGACGATGTCGGTGGTGTTCCGAGCCGACCTGCCCGGGGAGGTGGAGGAGACGACGGGACGCGAGGACGACGCCGCGCTCGCCTGGGAGGCCCCCCTCGACGGCACAGCGACGGCGGTCACCGCCCAGACCGTCCAGCGCCCTTCGAGCGGCGGCTGGGCGGGCATCGTGTCGACGATCGCCCTCGTGCTGCTGGTGCTGTGGATCGTCGCCTCGGCCGCGTTCATCGTCTCCGTCGCCAGGGCCCGCAGCCGCCGGGCCCGGGCCCGTCGCCGCCGGTTGGCGAGGGAGCGCGTGTGAACCCCCACAACGCCGACTACGTGCAGTCGCTCGAGCGGGGGCTGGCGGTCATCCGGGCCTTCGACGGGGAGCATCCGGCGCTGACGCTCAGCGAGGTCAGCCGCCGGGCCGGGCTGAGCCGCGCCACCGCCCGCCGCTTCCTCCTCACGCTCGTCGCGCTCGGCTACGTGCACACCGACGGCCGCGAGTTCTCCTTGCGACCGAGCGTGCTCGACCTCGGCTTCGCCTATCTGTCCTCGATGGGCCTGCCGGAGGTCGCCCTGCCGCACATGGAGGCGTTGGTCGCGGCGCTCCAGGAGTCATCGTCGATGTCCGTCCTCGACGGCGGCGACGTCATCTACATCGCCCGGGTGCCGACACGGCGGCGGATCATGACGGTGTCGATCGCCGTCGGCACGCGGTTCCCGGCCTACGCGACATCGATGGGCCGGGTCCTGCTCGCCCACCTCGGTGCTGCGGAGCTCGACGCCTACCTGGCGACCGCGACGCTGACCCAGCTGACCTCGTCGACGGTGCACGACGAGGCGGCGCTGCGGCACCTCCTGGACCGTGTTCGCGACCGGGGCTATGCGATCGTCGACCAGGAGCTCGAGGACGGCCTCCGTTCGGCGGCCGCGCCGGTCCAGGGATCGGACGGGGCCGTCGTCGCCGCCGTCAACGTGTCGGTGCACGCCAGCCGGGCGAGCGTCGAAGACATCGAGCAGCGCCTCGTGCCACCCCTGCTCGACACCGTGGCCAGGATCACCGCCGATCTCGGCACGCTGACCCGCCGTCGCTGAGGAGCCGAGCCGAGCGAGGCGACCACTCATCACGGTCCCGCCGGTGCAGGTCAGACCCGTTCGACGAGCGTGGCGATGCCCTGCCCGACCCCGATGCACATCGTCGCCGCGCCCTTCGTGCCGGACGGTTGGGCGGCCAGCTGGTGGACGAGCGTGGTGAGGATGCGTGCGCCGGAGCAGCCCAGCGGGTGGCCGAGGGCGATGGCGCCGCCGAGCGGGTTGACCCGCACCGGGTCGAGGTCGAGCTCGGCGATGACGGCGAGCGACTGGGCGGCGAACGCCTCGTTGAGCTCGATGATGGCGAGCTCGTCGGCGCGCCAGTCCGCTCGGTCGAGCGCCAGACGCAGCGCCGGGGCCGGTCCGATGCCCATCCGCGCCGGCTCGACACCAGCGCTGGCCCACGTCGCGATGCGCGCCACTGGACGCAATCCGTGCCGCTCGAGGCCGGCCGCCGAGGCCAGCAGCACGGCGGCCGCGCCGTCGTTGAGCGGGCTGGAGTTGCCGGCCGTCACCGTGCCGTCGGAGGCGAACACCGGCTTCAGCGCGGCCAGCCGTTCGAGCGTGGTGTCGGCGCGCGGACCCTCGTCGGCGACGACATCGGCACCGTCGACCGTCACCGCTACCAGCTCGCCGTCGAAGCAGCCACCTGCCGCGGCGGCGACGGCCCGGCGGTGGCTCTCCAGGGCGAAGCGGTCCTGCGCCTCGCGGTCGATGGCGTACTCGCGGGCCAGCACTTCGGCCGTCATGCCCAGGCTGATCGTGTGCTCAGCCGGCATCGCCGGGTTGACCAGGCGCCAGCCGAGTGCCGTGTCGACGAGCTGCTGCGTCCGCGGCAGCCGGTCGTCCGGCCGTGCCAGCACGAACGGAGCGCGACTCATCGCCTCGACCCCGCCAGCCACGGCGACATCGCCGTGACCGAGGGCCAGATCGGCGGCAGCCCGGTTGACGGCATCGAGGCCCGAGCCGCACAACCTGTTGACGGTCGCCCCGGGCACCGACAGCGGCAGGCCGGCGAGCAGCACGGCCATCCGGGCCACGTTGCGGTTGTCCTCGCCGGCCTGGTTGGCGGCACCCCACACGACGTCGGCGACCGCATCGGCCGGGACGTCGGGGTTGCGGGCCAGCAGCGCGCCGAGCACCTGGGCCGACAAGTCGTCCGGCCGCACGCCGGACAGACCGCCGCGGTGCCGCCCGATCGGGGTGCGGCAGGCGTCGACGACGAAGACGTCGTGGGCGTTCACCGCGCCGATCGTAGCTGTTGACGTGGTTGCGTTCACTTGACGAACAAGAGTGCGCTTTGCGTACGATGACGTTCATGGCGTTCCCCGGCCACGCAGGCCGTTCCTGGCCGCTCGCTCGCTGGCGCTCGCTCGCTCGCATCAGCGACAGGATGCGCCGATGGCGGTGATCACCATCCCTGGCCGACGCCGTCGCCGAGCTCGTCGGCGACGGCGACACGGTGGCCCTGGAGGGGTTCACCCACCTGATCCCCGTCGCCGCCGGCCACGAGATCATCCGCCAGGGCCGGCGTGACCTGACCGTCGTGCGGATGACCCCGGACATCGTCTATGACCAGTTGATCGGCGCCGGGTGCGTCGCCCGGATGATCTTCTCCTGGGGTGGCAACCCCGGCGTCGGGTCCCTGCACCGCTTCCGCGACGCCGTGGAGCACGGCTGGCCGCGGCCGCTGGAGATCGAGGAGCACAGCCACGCCGGGATGGCCAACCGCTACGCCGCCGGTGCCTCGGGATTGCCGTTCGCCGTGCTGCGCGGCTACCTCGGCACGGATCTCGTCGACCACACCACCACGATCGCCACGATCATCTGTCCGTTCACGGGCGAGGAGCTCACCGCCGTGCCGGCGCTCAACCCGGATGTCGCCATCGTCCACGCCCAGCAGGCCGACCGTCAGGGCAACGTGATGATGTGGGGCATCACCGGCGTGCAGAAGGAGGTCGTGCTGGCAGCGCGGCGAGCGCTCGTCACGGTCGAGGAGATCGTCGACGAGCTGACCCCGCGACCCGGAGCGGTCGTCCTGCCGAACTGGGTCGTGTCCCACGTGGCCTGTGTCCCCGGCGGCGCCCACCCGTCCTACGCCCACGGCTACTCCACCCGCGACAACGAGTTCTACCGGGCCTGGGACGCCATCGCCGCCGACCGCGATCGCTTCCAGTCCTGGCTGGACGACAACGTCTTCGGTCGAGTAGCGAACCACCGACGAGAGCCTCGGCGAGCGGAGGAGCGCAGCGGAGGAGCGAGCCCGGCAGGCCGGAGGCCGAAGGTGAATAGCCCCACGCCCGATGACGCGATGGTGGTCGCGGCGGCGCGGTGCTTGCGCGACGGGGCGGTGTGCTTCGTCGGCATCGGGCTGCCGAGCACTGCGGCCAACCTCGCTCGCCGGACCCACGCCCCGAACCTCGTGCTCATCTACGAATCGGGCACCCTCGGCTCGAAGCCGGAGTCGCTCCCCCTGTCGATCGGCGACGGCGAGCTGGCCGACACGGCCGACAGCGTGATCAGCGTCCCGGAGGTCTTCAACTACTGGCTGCAGCCCGGCCGCATCGACGTCGGGTTCCTCGGTGGCGCCCAGATCGATCGCTACGCCAACATCAACTCCACCGTGATCGGTGACTATGCCACCCCGAAGGTGCGCCTGCCGGGCGCCGGTGGGGCGCCGGAGATCGCCGCCTCCTGCCGCGAGGTGTTCGTCCTCCTCCGCCAGACCCCGCGGGCGTTCGTCGAGCGCGTCGACTTCGTGACCTCGATGGGCTTCGGCGACGGGCCGGGCCACCGCCAGCGTCTCGGCTTGCGCGGCGCCGGTCCGCAGGTGGTCGTCACCGACATCGGCATCTTGCGGCCCGATCCCGTGACGTGCGAGCTGACACTGACCGCGGTCCATCCAGGGTCGACCGTCGAGCAGGCCCGTGCGGCGACCGGGTGGGACCTTGCAGTCGCCGGTGAGCTGGAGACGATCGCCCCGCCGACATCGGCCGAGCTGGCGGAGCTGCGGAGGCTGCAGCAGGCGTGAACACGGAGGTGGCGATCATCGGCGCCGGACCGGCCGGATTGGTCCTGGCCCACCTGCTCGCCGCGCGCGGCATCGATTGCATCGTCCTGGAGCAGCGCGACCGCGACTACGTCGAACACCGCGTGCGCGCCGGGGTCCTCGAGCACCCGACCGTCGAGCTGCTGCGCCGTCTCGGGCTCGCCGAGCGGCTGGACCGGCAGGGACTGTCGCACCGCGGCATCGAGCTGGCGTTCGAGGGCCGCCGGCACCGCATCGACTTCCTCGATCTCACCGGCCGGTCGATCACCGTGTACGGCCAGCAGGAGGTCGTCAAGGACCTCATCGCCGCCCGCCTCGCCGCCGGCGGGGAGATCGTGTTCGAGGCCCTCGACGTGACCCCCGCCGACGTCACGACCGACCGCCCGGTGGTGCGCTACCACCACGACGGCGAGCGTCACGACCTGCAGTGCCGCATCGTCGCCGGCTGTGACGGCTTCCACGGCGTGTGCCGCGACCTCGTCCCCGGGTTGGCCGTGGCCCAGCGGGAGTACCCGTTCGGATGGCTGGGGATCCTGGCCGAGGCGGCCCCGACGATCGATGAGCTGATCTACGCCAACCATGCCCGTGGCTTCGCCCTGTACAGCATGCGCTCGCCGACCGTCACCCGCCTGTACCTCCAGGTCCCTGCCGACGAGCGGATCGAGGACTGGCCCGACGACCGCATCTGGGACGAGTTGCACACCCGCCTGCCGACCGGTGACGGTTTCACCATCAACACCGGCCCGGTGCTCGAGAAGGGCATCACGGCGATGCGCAGCTTCGTCGCCACGCCGATGCGCCACGGCAACCTGCTGCTCGCGGGTGATGCCGCACACATCGTGCCGCCCACCGGCGCCAAGGGGATGAACCTGGCGATCGCCGACGTCTTCGTCATGGCCGGGCTCATCGACGACGCCCTGCGCGGTGGCCGCCCGGAGCAACTGGACTCCTACACCGCGACGTGCCTGCAGCGGGTGTGGCGGGCGCAGCACTTCTCCTATTGGATGACCTCCATGCTCCACCGCTTCGGCGACGACCCGTTCCAGCACCAGCTGCAACTGTCCGAGCTGGCGCTCGTCACCGGCTCGCTGCCGGCGGCGACGAACCTCGCCCAGAACTACGTCGGGCTGCCGTTCGGCGACCTGTACGGAGGTGCCTGGTGAGGCCGGTCGGGTCGGACGACTGGGACTCCTTCGCCCCACCACCGCCGGGCACCCACCCGCCGCTCGACGCGTCGGCGTACCGATCGACCGCCCTCCGACACCCCGCGGCACGCCCTGGTGCGACTCGATCCGGCCAAGGCCGACGCCACCGAGCTCACCGGGCCGGTGTTCGGGGAGGACGCCGTGACGGCAGCCGACGCCGACTTGACGATCGGTCGCGACGGTGAGGCTGTGGGTCAGCGCATCGTCGTCACGGGGCGGTTGGTCGACAGCGCCGGGCGACCGATCACGTCCTCCTTGGTCGAGATCTGGCAGGCCAACGCGTCGGGCCGCTATCGCCACCGCAACGACCAGTGGCCGGGGGCGTTGGATCCGAACTTCACCGGAGGCGGGCGGGCGCTCACCGACGACGACGGGTGGTACCGGTTCACGACGATCAAGCCGGGGGCCTACCCGTGGGGCAACCACCCCAACGCGTGGCGCCCGGCGCACATCCACTTCTCCGTGTTCGGGCGGGCGTTCACCCAGCGCCTCATCACCCAGATGTACTTCCCGGACGACCCGCTGTTCTTCCAGGACCCCATCTTCAACGCCGTTCCCGACCCGGCGGCGCGCCGGCGCCTGATCGCGCGCTACGACCACGACGTGACGCGCCCGGAGTGGGCCCTCGGGTTCCGCTTCGATCTCGTGGTGCGCGGCCCGGCGGCGACCCCGTTCGAGGGCGACGATGGATGAGCCGGGGTTGACGCCCTCGCAGACCGTCGGGCCGTTCCTCCATCTGGCCCTCGCCGACCCGGATGCCCGGTACGCCGCCGGCGCCGGCGAGCCCGGCGCGGTGACCATCAGCGGCGCCGTGCGCGACGGGAACGGCGACCCGGTGCCCGACGCCGTGATCGAGACGTGGCAGATCGACGGCCGGTTCGCCCGCTGCCCGACCGACGCCGACGGCGGATGGGAGGTGCGCACCGTCAAGCCGCCGTCCGTGCCGACGCGCGACGGCACGGCGCAGGCACCGCACCTCGTCGTGTCGGTGTTCGCCCGGGGGCTGCTCGACCGCGTCGTCACCCGCTTGTACTTCGCCGACGAGGGTGCGGCCAACGCCACCGACCCGACGCTCGCCGTCGTCGGCGCCGACCGCCGCGACCTGCTCGTCGCCGACGTCGTCGAGCCCGGCCGGTACCGTTTCGACATCCGCCTGCAGGGTGACGATGAGTCCGTCTTCTTCGCGATCTGAACCGGACCCGTTCGGGTTCCTCGTCGCCCACGGCCCCGTCGCCCAGGCCACGTCGGCGACGGCCTGGGTGCAGGCGATGCTCGATGCCGAAGCCGCCCTCGCCGGCGCCCAGGCCGACGTCGGCGACATCCCCGACTCCGCCGCCGCGGCGATCGCCGCCGTGTGCGTGGTCGAGCGCGTCGACGTCGCCGGGCTGCTCGACGACGCCGCCCTCGGCGGCAACCTGGTCATCCCGCTCGTGCCGCGCCTGCGGGCCCTCGTCGGCCCGGGTGTCGCCGGGTACGTGCACCGCGGTGCGACGAGCCAGGACATCGTCGACGCCGCGACGATCTGCGTCGTCCGCCGCTGCGCCGAACTGGTCGGTGGCCGGCTGGAGGCGAGCGCCGAGGCCGTCGCCCGGCTGGGCGAGGCGTTCGGCGAGGCGCCGATGATCAGCCGGACGCTGGGCCAGTTCGCCGTTCCGACGACGTTCGCCACGGTGACGGAACGGTGGACGGACGGACTGACCGAGGCGGCGGTCGCCGTGTCCCGGACGGCGCGCCTGCCGGTCGGCCTCGGCGGCCCGTCCGGCGACGGCTCGTCGTACGGGGAGCGGGGCGCCGACATCGCCGCCCGCTTCGCCCACCGCCTGCAGGCCACGGCGGCGCCGTTCGGGCGGCACACCCAGCGCAGCGCCACGGCGGCCGTGGCCGGCGCATGGGGGCTTGCCGCGGCGGCGGTGGCCAAGGTCGCCCTCGACGTCGTGCTGCTCGTCGGCAGCGACGTCGGTGAGCTGACCGAGCGGGCCGACGGCGCCGGCGGCTCCTCATCGATGCCCCACAAGCACAACCCGGTGGCGGCGATCAGCGCCCGGGCGGCGGCGATGCAGGTGCCTGGCCAGGTGTCGACCCTGCTCCACGCCGCCGGCAGCCACGAGCTGGAGCGGGCCGCTGGGGCGTGGCATGCCGAGTGGCCGGCACTCAACCAGCTCCTGCGGGCGACCGGCTCGGCGGTCGAGTGGCTGTCGACCAGCATCGAGCGCCTCGCCGTCGACCCTGCCCGGATGGCCGCCAACCTGGCGCGCAGCGCCGAGGCGACGTCGTGACGGAGGACCGCTACGAGGCGGGGATGCGGGTGCGCCGCGAGGTGCTCGGCGACGAGCACGTCGACCGGGCGACGGCGGCGGCGACCGAGTTGGACGCCGACTTCCAGCGCTACATCACCGAGAACGCCTGGGGATCCGTGTGGACGCGCGACGACCGCCTCGACCGGCGGACGCGGTCTTGCGTGACGATCGGCGTGCTCACCGCCCTGCGGGCCACGGAGGAGCTGGCGCTGCACATCCGCGCCGGGCTGCGCAACGGCCTGACGCCGGAGGAGATCGTCGAGGTGATCATGCACACCGCGGCCTACGCCGGCATCCCCGCCGCCAACACGGCGCTCACGCGTGGCCAAGCAGATCCTGACGGAGTGAGCCGAAAGATCACGGCGTGACGGGTCGTCGTTGGTCGACGTGACACCCCGTCGTCAGGATCGGCCCCATGACCCGGACGAAGACCGTGCACAGCTGCGCCGAGTGCGGCACGCCTCACCCCAAGTGGACGGGACAGTGCTCCGGGTGCGGCGCCTGGAACAGCCTGGTCGAGGAGGTCGAGGTCGCGCCGGCCGCCAGCGACGCGCCGACGCCCATGTCCGAGCCGAGCCTGCTCCACGATGTCGACGCCCTGCTGGCGCGGCCCCAGCCGACCGGCATCGCGGAGCTCGACCGGGTGCTCGGCGGGGGCATCGTGCCGGGCTCGGTCACGCTCCTCGGTGGCGAGCCTGGCATCGGCAAGAGCACGTTGCTCCTGCAACTGCTGGCGTGGTGGCCCGGCCCGACGCTGTACATCAGCGCCGAGGAGAGCGCCCAACAGGTCCGCCTGCGCGCCGAGCGGTTGCGCGCCGTGAGCCCGGAGTTGTGGCTGTCGGCGGAGACCTCGCTGGCCGGCGTCGTCGCGGCCATCGACCGCGTGTCACCGGGTCTCGTCGTCGTCGACAGCATCCAGACGATCGCCGACGAACGGCTCACGTCGTCGGCCGGCTCCATCGCCCAAGTACGGGAGTGTGCCCAGCACCTCGTCGGCGACGCCAAGCGCCGTGGTGTGGCGATCGTGATGGTCGGTCACGTCACCAAGGACGGGGCGCTGGCCGGGCCGCGGGTCCTCGAGCACGTCGTCGACACGGTGCTCTCCTTCGAAGGCGAGCGCCATCACGCCCTGCGTTTGCTGCGCGCCGTGAAGCACCGCTTCGGATCCACCGACGAGCTCGGTCTGTTCGAGATGACCGGCCACGGCCTCGTCGGCGTCGCCGACCCGTCGAAGCTGTTCCTCGCCGATCGCCGTACCGGCGTGCCGGGCTCGGTCGTCGTCCCGGCGATGGACGGCCAACGACCGCTGCTCGTCGAGGTCCAGGCCCTGACCGTGCCGATCCCTCCCGGCATCCCGGCTCGGCGCAACGCCCAGGGCCTGGACAGCGGACGGCTGGCGCTGTTGCTCGCCGTCCTCGAGCGCCGGGCGGGCCTGCGGGTCGGTGACCAGGACGTCTACGCCTCCACGGTCGGAGGCGTACGCCTCGGCGAGCCCGGGGTCGACCTCGGCGTGATCGTGGCGGTCGCCAGTGCGGTGGTCGATCATCCCGTGGCCGGCGAGGTCGTGATGGGCGAGGTGGGGCTCGGCGGTGAGGTGCGCCAGGTGTCCCACGCCCGGCGTCGGCTGAACGAAGCGGCGCGCCTCGGGTTCCGGCGAGCGATCGTGCCGGCTTCCTCGCCGGCGTGCGATGACCTCGATCTGGTGCGGGTGCGCACGGTGTCCGAGGCGTTGCACGCCATCGGCATCGGGCGAGGGTGACCGGTGCGCGGCCCCTACAATCCGAGGATGCCCAACCGGTACCGCGGTGCCAACGACGAGTTGCGCAACGCCCTCGCCAGAGTGGCACCGGGAACACCACTGCGCGACGGCATCGATCGGGTGGTGCGGGCCAAGGCCGGAGCGCTGCTCGTCATCGACGACGGCCCCGATGTGCTGGCGATCTGCTCCGGCGGCTTCCTCGTCGACGCTCCCTACAGCCCGCAGCGGTTGTCCGAGCTGGCGAAGATGGACGGGGCGATCATCATCTCCACCGACGGCAGCCGGATCGCCCGGGCCAACGTCCACCTCGTGCCCGACCCGACGGTGCCGACCAGCGAGACCGGCACCCGCCACCGCACCGCCGAGCGCGTCGCCCGGTCGTTGAAGGTGCCGGTGATCTCGGCCAGCGAGGAGATGGGCGTCATCAACATCTACGCCGGCGGGTCGAAGCACCAGCTACAGGACGTCAGCCGGCTGCTCGACCGGGCGAACCAGGCGCTGCAGACGCTCGAGCGCTACAAGGTCCGCCTCGACGACGCCATCGCCAACCTGACCGGGGTCGAGCTGGAGGACGTGGTGTCGCTGCGCGACGTCGTCGCCGTGGTCCAGCGCGGCGAGATGGTGCACCGCATCAGCGACGAGATCGAGACGATGATCATCGAGCTCGGCGTCGACGCCCGTCTGCTCCGCCTGCAGCTCGACGAGATCTACGGCGACATCGACGACGAGCTCGACCTCGTCGTCGCCGACTACCTGCCGGCAGGCCGCACGGTCGTCGACACGCAGGCCGAGATGTCGCGGCTCACTGACGACGAGGTGCTCGACCTGCGCATCGCCGCCGCCTCGCTGCACCGCGACGGCGACTACCGCGACCTCGACCAGGAGGTTGCCCCGAAGGGGCTGCGCCTGCTGCACCGCGTGCACCGCCTGCCGGCCGACCCAGGCCGCGGCGATCGCCGATCACTTCGGCGGGCTGGCGAAGCTGCAACGGGCGACCGTCAACGACCTGATGGCCGTCGACGACGTCGACGAGATGATGGCGATCTCGATCAAGGACACCCTCGAACGGGTCACCGAGTCGACGATCCTCGACCAGTACAGCTGAAGACGCCCAGATCCAGCAGCAGGTGGATGTCGTCCGGTTCGCGTGCCAAGAGGTGCGGGTCGGGGTGGGTGAGGACCACGGCGCCCATCCGCAGGTAGGCGTCGACGGTGTTGCGCGTCGGTGTCGCCGAGATGTAGAGGCTGGCGGCGCCGCGGCTCCTGGCCCGGTCGGCCAGCAGACCGACGAGCCGCCGACCGATGCCACGATGGCGGGCCGGCCGGCTGACGTGCAGCAGATCCAGCTGCAGCACGGTCGGGTCCCCGCCCACCGGTGCCGGATCGAGGGAGCCGAGTCCGACCAGCGTTCCGCCGTCCCACGCGCCGAGGACGACACCGCCGCGCACCTGCACGTCACCCAGCCGCTCGACGTGGGTGGCGACCTTGCCGGGGTACCAACCGGGGACGTCGATCGTGCACGGCTTCACCACGAGCCGTCCGTCGACGACGGCGTACTGCGCGTCGATCCGCTCGGCCCGGTCGATCGTCGCCAGCAGCCCGAGCTCGTCGGGTCGGACTTGGCGACAATCGATCGGCACGGGGCCGATGGTAGAGACACGCGGCCGATCGCGACCGGGCTCCGTCGGTCGGATCTGCGAGACTCCACGCGTCGTGGACCCGCTTCTCCGTCTCGATGGGCTCACCAAGCGCTACCCCGGTGTCACGGCCCTCGACGGGCTGACGCTGGAGGTGCCGCGGGGCCGCATCGGGCTCGTCGGCGCCAATGGCGCCGGGAAGACGACAATGTTCCGGCTGCTGCTCGGCCTCGCCCACCCCACCGCGGGTCGCGTCGAGGTGTGCGGCGTGGACGTTGCCGCCGATCCGATCGGGGTGCGCTCGCGCCTCGGATACATGCCCGAGCACGAGTGCCTGCCGCTCGATCAGACCGCCGCCGACGTCGTGGCCACGTTCGGGGAGCTCAGCGGGCTCCCGGCGAGGGCGGCCCGCCAGCGGGCCTCGGACATCCTCGATCTGGTCGGTCTCGACGAGGCCCGCTTCCGCCCGATCGGTGGTTTCTCCACCGGCATGCGCCAGCGCACGAAGCTGGCCCAATCGCTGGTCGGTGATCCGGAGCTCGTGCTGCTCGACGAACCGACGGCCGGGCTCGACCCGCTCGGGCGCGAGGAGATGCTGGCCCTCGTCGCTCGGCTCGGGACGTTCGGCATCTCCGTGCTGATGGCGACCCATCTGCTCGACGACGTCCAGCAAGTGTGCGACCACGTCGTGATGATCGATGCCGGGAAGCTCGTCGTCGTCGGCGCGACCGACGCCCTGCTCGAGCGGACCGGCCAGGTGACCATCGACGTCGGTCCGCGGTGGCCAGACCTCGTCACCGGCCTCGCTTCGGCCGGCCTCCCCGCGGTGGCTGTGGACGGCCTCGTCGAGGTGACGGTGGACGGCGATGCCGAGCTCGACGTGCTGCGGGACGTGATCGCCGGCCTCGAACTCCCCCTGCACCGGCTGTCGACTCGGCTGACCTCCCTCGACGAGGTGTTCCTCAGCCGCGCCACCGGAGGTCGCGGGATGAGCGCCGTGGAGGCCGGAGGCGGCAGCGAACGCGGCGCCGTCTACGACCGCGGCTACCGACCCTACGAGGGCCCGCGCGGCGGGCAGGTCGCCGCGACGAACGCCCTGTACAAGGCGTCGATCCGCCGGGCCCTCGGGCTGCGTCGGTCGTGGCGCCAGAAGGTCGCCCCGTTCGTCCTCCTCGGTGTCGTGACGATCCCGGCCATCATCAACGTCGGCATCGGCTACGTCACGCGCAACCAGGTCATCGACCGCGTCGAGATCGTCACCTACCGCGACTACGTCGGCGTGTCGTCGGCGCTGCTGCTGTTCGTTGCCCTCGTCGCTCCCGACGTGGTCTGCCCCGATCGCCGGCAGCACGTGCTGCCGCTGATGTTCGCCCGGCCGCTGACCGGGGTCGACTACGTGGTGGCCAAGGTCGGGGCGATCGCCACCATCCTGTTCGCCTTCTCGTTCATCCCCCAGGTCGTCTTGTTCGTCGGCAACATGCTCGTCAGCGACAGCGCCCTGGAGTACTTCCGCGGTCACCTCGACGTGCTGTGGAAGGTCCCACTGGCGGTCGTTCTGCTCGCCGTGTACTACGCCGTGATCGGCGTCGCCATCTCGTCGTTGACCGACCGCCGCATCGTCGCCGGGGCTGCGGTGATCGGGCTGTTCCTCGTGACGTCGATTGCCTCGGGCATCCTCGCCGAAGGGCGGGACGGCTCGATCGCCGCCCTACTCAACGTGCTGGCGCTGCCGCTGTACCTGCGGGACATCGTCTTCCTCGGCCACATCGATCCGACGTCGCCACTCGGCGGGGTCGCCAACGGCGGCGTGCTCGCCGCTGCCGTCTACGTCGTGGTCCTGGTCACGGGCGCCGCCGTGCTGCTGTGGCGCTACCGATGGGTCGAGCGATGAGCGACGATCTCCTACGAGGCGGCGACCCGGCGTTCGTCGACGATCCCACTGTCGAGATCGCCGACGTCTCGGTGTGGTTCGGGCCGAAGGTCGCCCTGTCGGACTTGAGCTGCTCGTTCGGCCGCGGCGTGACGGGCCTGCTCGGACCCAACGGCGCCGGCAAGACGACGCTGATGCGGGCGATCACCGGGATGCTCGGCGTCAACCAGGGTCGGGTGCTGGTCGACGGCCGCGACCCGCGCCGGGACCGCCGCGTCCACGCCGCCATGGCCCTCGTGCCGGAGGACGAGGCCGTCCCCGCCGGCCTCACGGCCCGCCAGTTCGTGCGCTACACCGCCGACCTCCACGGCATCGCCGATCGTGGCGCTCCGGACGCCGCGCTGGCGACGGTCGCCATGCTCGATGTCGCCGATCGGCGCGTCGACGCCTTCAGCAAGGGGATGCGCCAGCGGACGAAGATCGCCTCGGCGCTGGTGTGCGATCCGCAGGTGCTGGTCCTCGACGAGCCGCTCAACGGCGCCGATCCCGTGCAGCGGGTCAGCCTGATCAACCTCTTCCGTCGGCTCGGCGCCGACGGGCGCACCGTGATCGTCAGCTCGCACGTCCTCAACGAGGTCGAGCGGCTGGCCGAGCGGGTGATCGTGCTCGTCCACGGACGGCTCGCCGCGGCCGGTGGTCACCGGGCGATCCGCGATGCCATGGACGACAGCCCACGCCACGTGCTCGTGCGGGCCGATGCATCGCGCCGGCTGGCCGCGGCGCTCGTCGAGCTGGACTCGGTGGGTGGCGTGACGTTCGACCGCACCCGCGACGGCCTGGTGATCCAGACCCTTCGCGCCGGCGAGCTGGCCGTCGCCTTGCCCCGGCTGGCCCGCGACGCATCGGTCCGGCTGCTCGAGGTGCGAGCGCTCGACGACTCGCTGGAGAGCCTGTTCCGGGAGCTCCTGCGATGACCGCGCCGACGAGCCCGGCCGCACCGCCGAGGCCGACCCCGGCACGGCGCCCGCGTCCGCGCCTGCTCGCCATCCTCCTGTACACGCTCCAGTCGTGCCTCCCGCCGCGGCGGTGGGCGGCCATCCTCGCCGCCTGCGCCGGCGTCGTCCTGTTCGGGCTGCTCACCCACGCCATCGAGAACACACCCGAGCGCGCCTTCGCCAACGTGGCGGCCGAGGGCATCCTCGGACTGGCCGTGCCGATCGCCGCCCTCGTCATCGGCGACGCCGTGCTCGGTGCCGAGATCCGTGGCGGCACGTTCCTGTTCACGTGGATGACGCCGACCCCGATCTGGCAGATCGTGCTCGGACGGTGGATCGGCGGCTCACTCGTCGCCCTGGTGACGGTCGCTCCGGCATGCGCCGTCGCGGCGATCGTTGCCGGGACCCCGGGGAGCGCCTGGCCGCTCATCGTGGCCGCCTCCGTGGAGGCGATCTCGTACATCGCCGTGTTCATCGCCATCGGCTGCCTCACGCGGCGCACGGCCGTGTGGTCGCTGGCGTTCGTGTTCCTCGTCGAGCGACTGCTCGGCGCCGCCCTCACCGGGATCGCTCAGCTCTCACCGACGTGGGAGTCGCGGGCCACCTTCGTCGGCCTGCTCGACGACCCGCCGGAGCGACTCGTCCGTGAGGGCATCCCGTCGGGCGGGAGCGCCATCGTGCGCCTGCTCGTCGTCTCGGCGGTCGCGCTGGCCGTCGCCTCCTGGCGGATGCGCCACCTGCGTCTCGCCGGCGCCGCCGACTGACACCAGCCAGACGGCCCGGGGACGGCTAGAACGTGGGAGGTGGCGTTCCGCACGTTGATCATCGGGGCCGATGCCGCGGGCATGTCGGCGGCGACCAGGGTGCGGGGTCTGCGTCCCGAAGCCGAGATCGTCGTGCTCGAGCGCAGCCGGTTCACGAGCTATTCGGCGTGCGGCATCCCGTTCCTCATTGGTGGGCTCATCGCCGGCGGCGTCGATGCCCTCGTCACCCGCTCGCCCGAAGAGCACCGCCGTCGCGGGATCGACGTGCGCACTCACCACGAGGCGATGGCGATCGACCCGGTGGCCGGCGAGGTCGAGTTCCTCGACGAGCACGCCGGACGGGTTGACCGGATCGGCTACGACGAGCTGCTCGTCGCCACCGGTGGCCGGCCGATCCGGCCCGACCTGCCAGGCATCGACCTGCCGTTCATCCACGGCGTGCAGTCGCTCGACGACGCCCAGGCGTTGCTCGCCCTGGCCGAGGCCGGGTGCCGCCGGATCGTCGTCGTCGGCGGTGGTTACATCGGCCTGGAGATGGCCGAGGCCTACGTCGAGCGGGGATGTACGGCGACGATCATCGAGCGATCGCCGCAGCCACTCGGCACCGTCGACACCGATTTCGGCGGGCGCGTCGCCGACGCCATGCGCTCGCACGGGATCGACGTCCGCTGCGGTGTCGGGGTCGAGGGCTTCGAACCGGGCACGGTGTCGACCACCGACGGTCCGGTCGGGGCCGATCTCGTCGTGCTCGGCATCGGCGTCGAAGCACGATCCGATCTCGCTGCGGCAGCGGGGGCCAAGCTCGGCGCGAAGCAGGCGATCGTCGTCGACGAGCGTCAGGCCACGTCGGTCGACGGTGTCTGGTCGGCCGGTGACTGCGCCACCGTCACCCACCAGGTCACCGGCGAGCCGGTGCACATCGCCCTCGGAACGTACGCCAACAAGCACGGCCGGGTGGCCGGCATCAACATGGCCGGCGGCGACGCCCGGTCGCCGCGAGCGCTCGGCACGGCGATCACCAAGATCTGTGCTCTGGAGATCGCCCTCACGGGCCTGCGGCGCGACGACGCGGTCGCCGCCGGGTTCGATGCCGTGGCCACGACCATCGACGCCACGACCGTCGCCGGGTACCTCCCCCACGCGACACCGATGACGATCCGCCTCGTGGCGGAGCGCGGCACGGGCCGGGTCCTCGGCTCCCAGATCATTGGCGGGCCCGGCGCGGCGAAGCGCATCGACACGATTGCCACGGCGATCGCGGCCGGGATGACCGTTGCCGACGTCGCCGACCTCGACCTCGCCTACGCGCCGCCGTTCTCCTCGGTCTGGGATCCGGTCGCCGTCGTGGCCCGTGAGGCGATCAAGGCCGTCTGACCCACGCCCGGGCGCCCGTCGCCGGGATCCCCGTCAGGACGACAACAGCTGCCGGCGCAGGAGGACGAGCTTCGGGGCCGGTTCACCGTCGCTCCACGGGTCGGCGTTGAGCACCCGCTCGTAGGACTCCCACTCCAAGCGCACACCGGACAGGTCACCGGCGCGGTGATGGGCGCGCATCCGCAGGGCGATCAGCTCCTCGTGCCCGGGAAGGACCGTGAGCCCGTGACCTGTCGCCCAGAACACCCCCTCGACGTCGCCGATCGACAGGTAGTGGCCGGCCAGCTCCGTGGCCGCGCTCGTGGCGAGCAGGACGAGGTTGGAGGTGATGCCTTCGGCGTCCGGCCACAGGTAGCCCGTACCGGCGAAGGGCAAGTCGCGGATCAGCTCGACCGCCGGACGCAGTGTCTCGATCGCCAGTTCGGGCGGCTGCAACCGGGCGCGCTCGAGCCGGTTGCGGACGAGGTCGGCATCGGACACGACGCTGACGTGCAGCGGCAGCACGTCGGTGAGCGTCCGCCCCAACCACTCCTCCCCCGCCGGCGGCTCGACCAGCCGGGCCATCGCCCGACGGGCTTCGGACACGACGTTGGCGAACGTGGCGTCGCGGACGTCGAGCTCCCACAGCGCGGTGCGGGCACCGGCGCGCGTCGAGCGCTCGCGGTGCAGCGTCAGCCAGGCGATCAGCTCGAGCGTCTTCGAGCGCTCGAACGACGCCTGCCGCCCGTCGCGATCGACCACGTCGACCGATCCGAGGAGGCGGACGAGCAGCGACCACGGTGGATCGGCCGGTCCCTCGTCACCGGGCTGGGGACCGGTGAAGACCTCGGCGTCGGCGGCGTCGGCTCCGTCGGCATCGCCGCTCTCGCCTGGCACGAGCGGCTCCTCGGCTCGCCGGAGGAGCTCGTGCAGCTCCTCGACCTCGGCCACGGCGAGGCCGACAGGGACGAGGGCGACGCCGAGCGGTTCGAGCGTCCACCGCCCGTCGGCGGCGCAGAGGCACCACGGCGCGCCGGGCGCGCCGGCGGCGACGACGGCCAGCCCGCCGCGCCGCCGGGCCGCCGAACGCACGACGTCCTGGGTGACCTCGGCCGCGACGGCTGTCCCGGTGAGCACGATGGCGGGTTCCCACGCTTCACCGCTCGTGTGCCGGGCGCGTAGGACGAACGTCGTCTGCTTGGCCGCGGCCGTGGTACCGACCAGCGTGGCGGCGAGCTCGAGGGCGTCGTCGACCCGAGCCACGGTGTGGGAGTGGCGATGGTCGAGGAACACCGATTCGTCGAGGCCGACCCCGATGAGGTTGGCCACCTCGGCGAAGATCGACGTCGCCAACGTCGCGGCGATGCCCCGCACGACGGCGTCGGCGAGGGGTTCCGGTGCGACGATGCTCAGCACCCCGAGCGCCTCCAGGTCGACGAGCACCTCGCGACCATCGGCACCGAGTCCGAGTTGCGTCAGGGCCACGCAGGGCGCGCCGACGGAACGGGCCGCTTCGGCGAGCAGCTCGACGGGAGTGGAACCGGGCAGGATCCACCGCGTGGCGGCGCCGTCCCATGGCGGCGGCAGGACGGCCTCGCCCGTGAGCACCAGTTCCACCGCGCCGTCGACACCGACTTGCACCACGGCGATCTGGGCGCCGGTGTCGGCGAGCGAGGCGGCCGCGGCGCGGATGGCGATGTCGATGCGGAGCAGGCGCTCGCCGGCGTCGACCGAGCGCAAGCGGCGCTCGGCGGCGACCATCTCGGGTTTCGGCTCCGGGACCCTCGCCCGGGGCAGCGAGCTGCGCAGCCGGTGGCGTCGCCTCGCCGCGAGCAGCGTCAACACGCCGGCGGAGAGCAGGGCGGCCTCGCCGACACCGATCGGTGAGGGCGACGTGCCCGCGGCGGCCTCGGCGGCCGGCGTCGTCGGCCCGCCAGGTGGGAGCAGCGGCGGGGTGGTCGTGGTCGTCGAGCTCGCTGCCGTGCTCGACGGCGCCGGGTCCTCGTCCGCGGCACCGTCGCCGTCCGGAACCAGGGGCGGTGCCGGCGCGGCATCGGTGCTGATGAGCGGTGCCGATGCCGCTGGCGGCGACGCGACCGTGGCGAGCGGCGGAGGCGTACCAACGGCAGGGAACGAGAACTGCTCGCCGACGTGGATCACGTTCGGGTCCTCGACGACGGCGGGGTTGGCATCGATGATCGCCTGCACGTACCCGGCGACCGCCGTGTCGTCGTGGTTGACGCCGGCCCCGGCGAGGTGGTCGTGGGCCAGGTCCCACAACGTGTCGTCGAGCTCGATGGTGATCGTCGCCGCGGAGGCGTACGGCGCGGCGGGTGGCGCCGCGGCCACGGCGGAAGCTGGCAGCTCGAGCGTCCAGCCGACCCTGATCGCGCTCGGCGCGACGAGACGGGCGCCGTCGACCTGTGGCCGGTCGCGGTTGAGCTCGAAGATCTCCCGCCAGCGGTTGCCGTCACCGAGGTGCTGGCGGGCCAGGCCGATGAGCGTGTCGCCCGGGGCGACGACGACGGATCCCGAGGCCGGCGTCGCCCGGAGCGAGGACGCCACCGGTTGCGCCGCCTCCATGGCGTCGATGTCGAGACCGGCCTCCGCGGGGCGCGCCCGCAGCGGCGTCGGGCCGTCGGCGATCGCCGGTGCGCTCCGGGTCGCGACCGGCACGACGATGAGGATCGCCGCTACGAGGCGCTGGGCGAGCAGACCGACACCGGCCGACGAACGGATCGGTGCCGCCAGCTCCACGTGAGCGGTCGTCGGCGCCACGTCCTCGGCGCGCAGTTGGGTGACCTGGGCGCGGACCTCGACGACGAGAGCCACGATGAACCGCAACCACACCAGCCAGGCGAGCGCGGCGAGCAGGCCGACGAGGATCGCCACGTCGTCGCGCAGCTCGATGCGGCTGCGCCCGGGCCACGGGTTCCCGACGACCATGGCGAGGAGGACGGGCACGCCGACGACCACGATGGCCGTCAGCGCCAGCGCGCCGACGGCGCGGAGCGTTCGGCGGCTCATTGGTGCACCCTGTCGATGTGCGACGGGTTCCGTTCGGGGATGGTGCACCAATGAGCCGAAGACCGTGCTTGATGGTTCGCTCGCTCGAAGACTCGCTCGCTCACGGCGCCGCCCCCGCGGTCACGCCGTGCAGTGGCGTCGAGCTCGACGACGTCGACACCGTCCGGCCACCCGGCAGGATCAGATAGTCGACCCGGGATGTGACGGTGACCACGACCGTCTGGCCGTCGACGGCGACCGAGCCGGTGGCGCCCTGAGCCGCCAGCTCGGCGTTGGCCCGATCGACGGCGAGCCCGGCGTCGAGCCCGGTGCCGTAGAGCTCTTGTTCGCTCAGCTGGGTGGCGGCGCGCGCTGCGGCGGCCGCGGCCGCGCCGGCGTCGCGTCGGGCCTGCAGCTGGCGTCCCCCGTCGAGCACCAGACCGGCGGCCGTCAGCAGGGCCGGCACCATGATGACGACGAGGAGCGACACGCTGCCGCGACTGCCACGCACGCGGCGGGCTGACATCAGGCACCGCCTCGGGTGCGGTCGATCACCTCGGTCGCCGATGCCGTCAGGGTCCGTGACCCCGGGAGGAAGCCGAACCGGGTGACGTCGCCGAGAGCGACCACGCACGACACCGTGACGGTGACCCGGCCGCCGGGCCTGAACGTGCCGCTGACCGAGGTGTCCTGGGACCGGCACGAGAGGCCCGAGCCGGCGAGGCTCTCTGTGACGACGACGTTCGCCCGGGCGCCGGCGCCGCCCGCGGTCTGGGCCGCGACCGCGGCTCGGGCACCGACGGCCGCGGCGTGTTCGACGTTCGTCGCCGCCGTCGTCGTCCGGCCGAACGCCACGACGAGGCCGAACAGCAGCAGGACGGCAGGCAGCAGGATGACCATCTCCAGCGGGCCGGAGTCACCACGCGAGCCCTGCAGAACCCCGGTCACGGTCGCTCCGGCTGGGGGATGAACCGCTCGATGGGGGCCGACGCCGACACCGTCACGTCGAACTCGCCGATCGGGAACACCTGCAGCACGTCGGCCGACACGGTCACGGTGATCTCGTCGGTCGTCCGGCTCGTCGCCACCCGTACGCCGGACGTCAACGAGCCAGCCGAGTCATCGATCAGCTGGCGGGCGACCGCCTCCGGGTCTCCCGCTGCCGCGGCGGCGGCGATGGCCGCGTCCTGGGCCGCGGCCTGGGCGACGTGGCGGACGTGCGCCGCCAGGGCGTACTGCAGCACGAGCCAGAGCGACAGCAGCAGGGCCGGCAGTACGATCACCGTCGCCACGAGCCCGACGTCGCCGCGCCCGCGCCTCGGTGAACCAGGGGTCAGCCGGGAACCTTGGCGGCGTTGGAGTTGAGCCGGGCGATGATGATCGCCGCGACTGCCGCGGCGGCCACGGCCAGCGCGGCGAGGAAGATCACGCTGCCCGTGAGCTCGCCGCGGTCGTCGCGAGCGCGGGTGGCGACGTCGATCGCCCGGTCGCGGGCCGTCAGGATCAGGGTCAGTAGTTGGATGGACAGCATCATGGTGGTGGTGCTCCTTGGGCATGGTCGAGGACCGGGTTGGTTGGGTCGGGAAGACGAGCGGGTTCATTCGAAGAACCTGGCGACGGCCGGGTAGCCGATGATGACGACGGCGGCGATGGCCATGAGCGCAGGCGCGATCCCCATCGTCTCGGAGGCCTTCTGGGCGTCCGCTTCGGCATCGGTGAGTTGCCGGATGCGCATCGCGTTGGCTTTGGCGAGCAAGGTCTCACGGATCCGCGACCCGGACTCGGCGGCCAGGTCGACCGCCGCGGCGAGCTCGCGGAGGGGGACGATGTCGGCGGTGGCGCCGAGCTCGTCGAGGGCGTGCCAGAGCTTGCGCCGACGGGTCTGGGCCGCCCGCAGCGTGGCGTTGAGCTGTTCGAACTGCGGGCCGGTTCCGGCTCCCGCGGCGACCATCAGGGCGTCCTCGACCCCGGCGCCGCCGGCCAGCGAGATCCCGACGATGTCGACGTACACGGTGAGGGCGCTCGACCACGCTCGTCGGGCGGCGACGGCGCGGGAGCGCACGTCGACGTCCGGGTAGAACCAGCCCGCGGCAGCGAACAGCACCGCCCCGACGAGTGAGGTGAGTGCCGGCACGCCGACGTCGAGGACCGCGAACAGGACCGCCGGCACGAGTGCGAGGGCGAGGAACAGCAGGGCGTAGGCGAGCTTGTCGAGGACGTACCGCTCGCCGGTGCGCCCGAGCACGGCCAGGTCGGCGGCCAGGCGCTCCGACGGAGCACCGGCCAGCCGCGCCGCCAGTTGGTGCGACCGCTTGCGGGCCGCGGCGCTGTGGAAAGGCCGGACCGAGGTGGCGGAACGGGGCTCGAGGAGCTCCGCGGCCAGGGCCCGCAGCGGACGGGCGGGCGGCACGAGCGCCCGAGCGATGATCCACACGCCAGCACCCAACGCACCGGCCAGGACCGCGGCCCAGATCATGCCGGCACTCCGGCGCTGGCGTGCCCGGGCACGCGCAGCAGGCGAGGTGCCCGCGCCGGACGGGAGAGCACGACCATCGCCCAGATCGACACGCCGATGAGCCCACCGACGGCGGCGAGGACGATCTGCCCGACCACCGTGCCGAACGGCTCCATGTAGTCGGGGTTGGTGGCGACCAGCAGCACGACGAAGAAGGCGACGATCCCGGCGATCAGCTGGGCCGTGCGGTACGTGCGGGCGCGCGCGGCGTTGATGCGCAACTGCATGGCGACGGTCTCGCGGGTCGACGTGGCGACGGCGGCGAGCATGGCCCCGAGATCGGAGACGGCGCGCTGATCGGCGATCTGCAGCGCAGTGACGACGGTGTCGGCGATGGCGTCGTCCATCTCGTCGGCGAAGCGGCTCAGCGCCGACGAAAGGTCACCGCGCTGGGCTCGCACGTAGAGCGCCCTGACCTCGCCGCGGATGGCGGCCGGCGCGACGCGCGCGGACTTGCCGATCGCCTCGTGCAGGCCGGCGTTGGAGACGAGGAGGTCGCGGAGCATCTCGGCCCACACGGCCACCGCCTCCGAGCGGGCCAGCTGGCGGCGCCGGCTGGCGCGGAGACCGACGAACGATGGGACCAGCCAACCGAGCAGGCCGAACGCCGCCATCGCCACGACCCAACCCGTCGCCCACATCGCCAGCACGACCCCGACCAGTGCCAAGCCGCAGCGCACCGCCAGACGATCGGCGTCGAGGCGGACCGGGCGCCGGGTCGCGTGCGGTGGGCGATCGAGCACGCCACACCAGCCGGCGACGATGAGGAACACACCGAGGCCGACCCCGCCCCCGATGACGGCACCGACGACGGCGTTCACGACGCCCACCACCCCGCTGTGTTGAGCAGCAGGTGATCCTCGAACCCGTGCTCGCGCAGCTTGGTGCGGCGCATGTCGGTCAGATGCGGTTGGGGCAGCGCCCGGCCGTCGGGACCGGCGACGAAGATGCGGTTCAGCTGCACTTCGGCGCCGTTCCAACCGGCCACCTCGCAGACCTCGGTGACGACGCGCCGTCCACTGCGGTGGCGGCCGAGGTGGACGAAGAAGTCCACAGCATCGGAGATCAGCAGCGCGGCGATCGAGAACTCCACCGCCTCCGAGCCCTGGGCGACGTACTGGGCGAGCTTCTTCCACGCCGAGGCTGCCGAGTGGTGATGCACGGTCGAGAGGCTCGGGTGGCCGTGCTGCATGGCGAGCAGCATCTCCCTGGCCGCTCCGCCGTCGCGGACCTCGCCCACGATCAGCCAGTGCGGGTTGAAGCGCAGGGCGTGGCGGACGAGCTCGCGCTGATCGATCTCCCCGACACCCTCGATGTTCGCCTCGCGGGTCTCCCATTCGAGGACCGAGCTGGCGCGGAGGGCGTCGGCGCCGAGGTTGAGCTCGCGGGTGTCCTCGATGACGACGATCCGCGTGTCCACCGGCAGGACGTTGGTCATCGCCCGAACGAGGGTCGTCTTCCCCGCGCCGGTCTCCCCCGAGACGACGATGCGCATCCCGGCGCCCATCGCCGCGTGCAGCAATGAGTGCAGCGCCCGATCGATCGTGCCGCGCCGCTCGAGCTCGTCGAGCGAGGCGTCGGGCAGCACGTTGCGGCGGATCGCGACCTGTGGCACCGTCGACACGTTCATCACCGCGGCGAGCCGGGACCCGTCGGGCAGGCGCACCACGAGCAGCGGCTTGGCATCGTCGAAGCGGCGTTCGGTCCCGCCGGCGCGGCGAGCGAGGTGGGCGACCTCGGCCCGCAGATCGTCGGCGTCGGCGAAGATGCGGTGTGGGTACCGCTCGGTGCGACCATCGACGTGCTGCAGCCAGATCGCGTCGTGGGCGTTGACCATGATGTCGGTGACGCCGTCGACGTCGAGCAACACCTGGAACTTGCCGGCGTGGAAGTAGGCCGCGAGAGCCCGGCGGATGAGCTCGTTCTCGGCGGCGACATCGATCGGGCTGGCTCCCGACTCGATGGCGGCGCGGGCGCGGCGGGCGACGTAGGACGTGGCGATCTCGTGGGCGAAAGCTTCCCGCTCCAGGTCGTCCCAGCCTCGTGACGCGGACCCGGCTTCGGCGGCGACGAGTGCCTCCTGGACGGCCTCGATGACGTCGTCGAGAGTGACGGGCTCGTGAGCGAGGCTCACCTCGTCACCTCGTTGACCTCCGCCGCCCGTTGACCGGTGCTCTCGAGGTAGGCGGCGGCGTCACCGACGCGGCGCCACCACACGCGCCACGGCGTGCCGTTCATCCCTGTGATCCCGTCATCGCGCCCGCCCTTGACGAGCGGTAGCACGGAGACGATGTCGGCCCCGACGAAGTCGGCGATCTCGTCCGTGGCCCAGGGAGTCGGCTCGACGACGGCCACCGACACCGCACAGCCGGCCGTGCGCAGGCTGTCGACGCGGTGGGACACCAGTTGCAGGAGCGGGAACGACCCGGCGGTGACGATGACGACGTGGTCGGCAACCGTGGCGAACGGCAGGGACGGCGACCGCGGCGACAGCCGTCCGGCGTCGACGACCCACAGCGGGAGGGTGTCGTCGGAGCGGGACATCACCGTGGCGAGCGCTCCGCCGGCATGGACGAGCGCCGAGTAGGTCTGCTCGGACGACGCCGGCGCAGGGATGACGTACCAGTCAGCGATCGCCGCCGCACCGCGCTCCACGAGATCGTCTGCGGTCAGGCCGGCGGTGCGGGCGGCGAGGGCGAGGGCCATCAGACCGGGCTCGACGCCGACGCCGAGCTCAGCGCCCAACCGCCCACCGTCCGGGTCGGCCTCGACGACGACACGCCGCTGGCCGTGGTCGGGCCAGGCGGCGGTCAGGCCGAGCGCCAGCCGGGTCGCACCCGGTGAACCGGCGACAGAGCCGACGACGACGAGCGTCATCCCGCCGCTCCGACGAGCACGACACGCAGTGTGTCTGCGGCCGACGCCTGCGATGCGGCGAGACCGACGTCGCGGTTGACGCGCATGGCGACCCACAGCTGGCCGGTGGCGACCGGCTCGACGGCCCACACCGTCCCGGTGCCCAACGACACCGCGACCCGCGCGTCACCCGCTGCCGGTTCGGCGCCGTCACTCGTTGCAGGTCCATCGGTTGGCACCAACGCCAGCAGCTCGACCGGCGAGCCGACCTGCAGCCCCGACAGCGGCGCCTCGCCGGGGTCGAGGGCTGCACCGACGACCATCTCGTCGGACCCGAGGGCGACCTCGTCGGCGAACATCCCGGGCGCCAGCACGGCGCCCGCCGGGACTCGCCCGACCGGGATCCGGCCGATCAGCTCGGCGGCATCCGCAGGGTCCACCGAGGCGATCCCACCGTCGATGGCGACACGCTCGATCCGCAGGTCGGAGCGCTCGATCGGTCGACCCGGCTCGAGGTCGTCGGCGGCGACGAGCACCTCGGATCGATCGTCGTTGGAGGAGAACAGCAGCACGCCGCCGAGGGCACTGAGCACGACGAGCAGGATCCCGGCGATGAGCCACGTCGGGTTGCGGTGCCGGGGCTCGGCGACCCGGCCCGGATCGAAGCGGGCCGCCGGGGCGGCCGCGGCGGTGCGGCGCCGGAGCGACCGGCCGGCGGGCGCCGGAGCCCGGCGCTCCTCGGGACCGGTCCCCTGCTCGTCGTGACCCGTCAATGTCGTCATCCCTGTGTCACCACCGCTTGGATCTCGGCGACCGGGAGGTCGCGTGGAGTCGATGTGGTCGACAGGCGGCCGAGGTCACCGCTCGTCCCGTTGCTCGCTTGCCATGTGGCGTGCCAGACGATCGTGATGGTGACGGGGATGCTCACCACGTCACCGCCTCGACGCCGGCGGCACGGGCGATCGCCAGGGCCAGCAGGGCGCCGGTGACCAGGCCGGGCCCGAAGGCCACCGACCGGGCACGCCTCGCCAGGCCCCACGCCGCGGCCGATGCCGAGGCCGAGCACGAGGGCGAGCAGCGCCACCTGGGGGTCGATCAGGCCGAGTGCGGCGCCGAGCACGGCACCGGCCTTGACGTCGCCGAACCCCATCCCGGTCGGCGAGACCAGGTGGGTCAGCAACAGGGGTCCCGCGAACATGGCCGCGCCGATCGCAGCAGATCGGGCCAGGTCACCCGAACCGGCGGCGAGCAGCATGACGACCACCGGCAGGGCGGCGACGGCGACCAGCCCGTTGGGCAGCCGGTGCTCAGCGACGTCGACGAGGGCGGCCGAAACCACCACGACGACGCTGGCGCCGGTCGCCGCGGCGGCGACGGTGTCGGAGGTCCACCAGGCCGCCACGGCGACCGTCAGGGCGAGGGCGACACCGCAGGCGAGCTGGCCCGCCGTTCCTGCGTCACGCCAGGCGCGCCCGATGCGCTGCGTGCTGCTCCGTCCCCCCAGCCACCGGCCCGTCAGGCCCTCCGCCTCGAGGATGGATGACTCCAACCCGACACCCCATGTTGCTCCGGTGCCCGCAGAAGTCCGTGAGTTTATCCGTACCGCGGAACCCGTGCCGTCCCGGCCGTTCCTGACTCGACGTCCCATGTCCTACCTGAGGGTCTCCGGACCCGCAAAGGGGAAAGCAACCTTGCGCCAGCTGCGAGGCAGGCTCGAATCGAACTCCCGACCACTCGTCAGGCTGCAGGCGCTCGGGGTGGTGGGCGTTGCTGAGGCGTCGTCGTGGTGCCGTGGAAGGAGACGGTTCCGTCGGGTCGGCGGAGGGCGATCGTTCGGTCGGGGTGGAGGGTGAGGGCCCATTG
The DNA here is from genome assembly GCA_963776995.1 of uncultured Acidimicrobiia bacterium. GTDB lineage: Bacteria > Actinomycetota > Acidimicrobiia > Acidimicrobiales > Ilumatobacteraceae > JALZMG01. The sequence goes on along the minus strand of CAVZPA010000013.1, from coordinate 178,630 downwards.
TCCTTCGTGGACGAGGTGGTGGTGCCGTTCGCAGAGCGGGAGCATGTTGGCGATGTCGGTCGTTCCCGTTGTGCTCCCACCAGGTGACGTGATGGATCCTGCAGGCCTCGAAGCGCACCTCGCAGCCGGGATGACCACAGGTTCGGTACATCGCCCGAAGGGCACGGCGCTGTTCGCGGGTGGCGAGGCGTCTGGATCGGCCGTGATCGAGGGGAACGCCGTCTCCGCCGAGCACGATGGGGATGATGTCGGCGTCGCAGGCGAGTCGGCGGATCGTCGCGACCGGCAGTTCGGCCCCATCAGCGGTCTCGGCGACGGTGGACTGGTGGACGCCGTGCGACGAGGGTCTCGTGGTCGATCAACACGACCACTTCCGGGACCCGCCGATCCGTGGAACGGGCACCGGTGATCAGATCGACCAGGGCGTCGGCTCGGAGGTGCTCGAAGCTCAGGTCGTCCTGTTGGGCGGTGCGGGCCGCTTGGACGGCGGCATCGAAGGCGGCCGAGACGCGGGCGTCGGTCTCCGGGTCGAGCTCGAGGTGGGTGTGGCACATCCCGCTGTGACGGTCGATCCATCGCCGCACCCGCCGCTGCCGCTTCAACCGTTCGAGGTGACGGGTGCCGTCGTCACGGGACAGGATCCGCGTCAACTGCCCGACTTCCCGTTCGAACGCCTCCACCGTCGTCGTGGCCGCTGATTCGACGAGGGTCGATTCGAGCTCGGCGAGCTCGAGCGCGACCGGCGTCGTCGAGCTGTCCGACGGCGCGGGCGAGCGCATCGACATGACCAGCGGACAAGATGCCGGCCGCCAGAGCGTCATGGACCGCAGGCATCTGGCCGCACACCTCACCTCGGCGGGCCGCTTGGCGGGCGTCGCGCCCTGCCCGCCGACCACCGCACGTCAACATCGCCCCGGCATCCTCACCCGAGCCCGTCTCGGCCAGCCGGGTGGCGTGGATGGCGATCCGCGCGTCCAGCGCGTCGAGCCAACCCCGCACCCGCTCGGACACCCGCACCAACGCCGCGAGGTCGGCCAGGTCGCATGTCGCCGGGTCGGCACACGTCAACTGACGGACCAGTGCGACGACATCGGCCGGATGCATGGCCGCATTCTATCGTACATATGTTCGATTGTCAAGCGCTGGTGCGGCCGATCCGCCAGGGCGGTCCGGGACCAGGGCCGTAGGATGGATGACATGCGTACCGTCGCCAACGCTCCGTCGACGCTGCCGCAGGCCAACGAGCCGTGCTGGTGCGGCAGCGGGCGCAAGTACAAGCGCTGCCACAAGCGCAGCGAGGGACGCGTGCTTCCGGGTGCCGTCTCGCCGATGCGCACCGTTCCGGCGGGCATCGGGCGGCCGCCGTACGCCGAGACCGGGCACCCGGTCCCGTGGGACGAGCCGCGCATCAAGTCGCCGGATGTGATCGCCCGCATGCGCCGTGCCGGGAGTGTCGCGGCGGAGATCCTCCGTCTCGCCGGCGAGATGGTGCGCCCCGGCATCACCACCGACGCGATCGACGAGTACGTCCATCAGCTGCACATCGAGCGCGGCGCCTACCCGTCTCCGCTCAACTACAACGGGTTCCCGAAGAGCGTGTGCACGTCGGCCAACGAGGTCATCTGCCACGGCATCCCGGACTCCCGGGTGCTCCAGGACGGCGACATCCTCAACCTCGATGTCACCGCCTACGTCGGCGGGGTCCACGGCGACACCAACGCCACGTTCTTCGTCGGCGACGTCGACCCGGTGAGCCGCGAGCTGGTTCGCGTCACCGAGGAGGCGATGTGGCACGGCATCGAGGCCGTCCAGCCGGGCCGCCCGATCAGCGACATCGGCCGGGCCATCGAGGACCACGCCAAGGCCCACCGCTACGGGGTGATCCGGGCGTTCATCGGTCACGGCATCGGCGAGCAGTTCCACTCCGACATCCAGGTGCTGCACTACTACGACTCGCGGGCGTCGATGATCATGCGCCCGGGCATGACGTTCACCGTCGAGCCGATGATCAGCCTCGGCACGTGGCAGCACAGGATGTGGGACGACGACTGGACGGCGGTGACGGCCGACGGCAAGCGCACGGCGCAGTTCGAGCACACGCTCGTCGTCACCGACGACGGTTGCGAGGTGCTGACGGGCGGACCCGGCGCGGTGTCGCCGTCCGCTCCGTGGACTCGGTGACCCCGACGCCGTCGCGGCGCCTCCTGGCGCTCGTCCTCGGCGTGGTCAGCGCCGGTGTGCTCAGCGCCTGCGGCGGCGCCGGAGCGGCGGACGCCGACGACGCCGTGACGATCGACGATGCCTGGGCCCGCGCCACACCGCCGGGCGCGACCGTCGGCGCGGTGTACCTCACGGCGACCGGCGACGATGCGCTCGTCGGTGCGGCGGTCGATCCTGCCGTCGCCGCAGCCGCCTCGTTGCACTCGACCATCACGGATTCGTCGGGTGGCAGCTCGATGGAGGAGCTCCAGTCGCTCGACGTGCCGGCGGACGGCGAGCTGGTGCTGGAACCGACGGGGAGCCATGTGATGCTCGTCGATCTTGCCCGGCCCTTGGTGGACGGCGAGTCCTTCGAACTCGTCCTCGCCTTCCGGTCGGCGGGCGACGTGACGGTCACCGTCGACGTGCGCGCCGAAGGGCCGTGATGGGCCGCCGCACTGCTGCCCTGGGGGTCAGCGTGCTGCTCGCGGTCGGCGGGTGCGGCGACGACGACGACGCCGGCGCCGTCGAGCTCCCCGACCTCACGTTGCCGCCGTTGACCGCCGGCGGATCATCCCTCCAGCTCGCCGAGCTGCGCGGTCCGGCGGTCGTCAACCTCTGGGCGACGTGGTGCGCACCGTGCCGCCGCGAGCTGCCGGCGTTCCAGACGGTCAGCGAGGCCCGGCCGGACGTGCGCTTCATCGGCATCGACATCGGCGAGGATGCGACGAAGGCCCAGGACTTCGTCGACGAGTTGGGCATCTCGTTCGACCAGTTCGTCGACGGCCGCGGGGACCTCACCGACGCCCTCGGGACCGCCGCCCTCCCAGTGACGCTGGTGGTCGGCCCCGATGGCACGGTGGCCACCGAGCACCTCGGACCGATGACCGTCGACGACCTCGACGACGCCATCGACGCGATCGGTGACGCCGACAGCTGAGTCCGGGCGCCACCGGCACGTGCTCCAGCCGGTCAGGGGTCAGGCGGACTGACCGCGTCCAGCTCCTCGGGCGTGGGGAACGACGTCTGCGTGCCGGGCCGCTGGACCGCCAGGGCGCCCGCCGCACAGCCGAGCCGGACGGCGGAGACGGGCGTCGTCCCGCTCGCCACGGCCACGGCGAACGTGCCGACGAACGCATCACCGGCCCCGGTGGTGTCGACGGCGTCGACCGCCGGGGCAGCGACGGCGACCGGCGCGCTGGTCCGCGGTGGCGACGAGCGCGCCGTCGCGGCCGAGGGTGACGACCACACTGCAGCCCCACGTCCGGGCGGCCTCGCTCACCGTCTCCGGCTCCGGGGCGACGCCGCGCAAGATGCGGAACTCGGACTCGTTGGCGACGAGCCAGTCGGTTCGCGCCAGGACCGACGGCTCGACGGCCGCCGCGGGTGCCGGGTTGAGGACCGTCAGCGCACCGACCCGCCGGGCCCACCCGAAGGCCGCCGACGTCGCGGTCTGCGGCGTCTCCAGTTGGGCGACGACGACATCGGCAGATCGCCCACCGAGGGCGCGCTCGACGTGGTCCGCCGTCACCGCGGCGTTGGCGCCGGGCACGATGAGGATGCGGTTGGTCCCGGCGGCGTCGACCCAGATCGGGGCCACGCCGCTCGAGGTGCCCGCCACTCTGGCGACGCCGGTCGCATCGACGCCGTGAGCCGCCAAGTTGGCCATCGTGGCCTCGCCGAGCTCGTCGTCGCCGAGGCAGCCGATCATCGCCACGCGAGCGCCCAGCCGCGCCGCCATCACCGCCTGGTTGGCGCCCTTGCCACCGAACCCCTGGGCGTAGCGGCGGGCGACCAGCGTCTCACCGTCCCCGGGGAAGCGCTCGCAGTAGACGACCTGGTCGACGTTCATCGATCCGACCACGACGACCGCGACGCCGCGCCAGTCCGTCATCGCCCGCCCGCGTTCGCCGATCCGGGCGGGATCCGTCCCGCTTTCCGGGACGATCCCCGCCCTGATACGGATCCCGCCCAGATGGTGGGCATCGGTCAGGGACCAGGCGCCGGGGGGACGCCGAAGGCGGTGAGCACGATGTCGGTCATCCGGAACGGATCGCCGCCGTTCGTCGAGTTCGTGGCGATCACCAGGTCCGAGCCGGGGACGACGACGATGCGCTGGCCGAAGAGACCTTCCGCCGAGAAGACCAAGCCGTCGGCCCGCAGCCACCACTGCAGGCCGTAGCCCGGCTCGGTCGCCGCTGGTACGCGGGACTCGTCGACCCACGCCGTGGGCACGATCTGCCGGCCGTCCCACTCGCCGCCGCGGAGGTAGAGCAGTCCGAAGCGGGCGAAGTCGCGGGTCGTCATGTTGGCCCCGAAGCCGCCGAACCAACAGCCGCCCCCGTCGGACACGAGCTGGGCGGTCGTGATGCCGATCGGTTGGAGCAGCCGGGTGGTGAGGTAGTCCGTCGCCGCGGCGCAACCGCCGAGGGCGTCGGCGGCGATGCCGGCGAGCAACACGGTCGTGCCGGTCGAGTACTCGAACGTCGACCCGGGTGGCGACTCCAGCGGCTGGGCGGCCATCAGCGCCGCCGCGTCGTCGCTGGTGAACATCTGGGCCGCCAGGCTGCCGGCCCCGTACTCCTCCGTCCACTGCAGACCGCTCGACATCTCCAGCAGCTGGCGCAGCGTGATCGCCTGGCGGGGGTCGCCCGGCGCCTGCCACTCCGGCTGCGGGGGGTTCTCGTCGAGCGCCAGCTGACCGTCGGTCACGAGCATCCCGATGAGCGCCGAGGTGAAGCTCTTGGCGACCGAGAACGAGTCGTAGATCATGTCGGGTCCATCGAGCGGGTGGTACCGCTCGTAGACGATCTGGCCGCCCGACACCACGACGATCGACCGCACGCGGGCCTCGGCGTCCGGCGCCCCGAACGCCCTGTCGACCGCCGCGTCGATGGCGTCCCGGTTGACACCGGCGGGCAGCTCGCCGACCGGCCACTCCGCCGTCGGGAACGGCACGCCCGGAGGCTGGTCCGGATACCCGGGTGCTGCGGTCGTCGGCGGGGCGTCGGACGTCTCCGGCGCGGCGGATCGTCTCCGGCGGCGCACTCGTCTCCGCGGCGTCGGTCGTCTCCGGCGCGGCGCTCGGGTCAGGCACGGTGCCCGTCGCGACCGGCGCCGCCGACGCAGGCGTCGTCGCCGAGCCGGATTCGGTCGGGCCGTCCGAGCACGCGGCGACGAGGGCGGCCGCTGCCAGGACCCCGAGCAGGCGGTGTCGAGCCATCGCCGGCGACCTTAGGGGAGTCGAGCGGATCATTCCCATGCGCTCCTCATGCGCCCCGCACGCCACCGGGCGCACAACAGGAGAGCCGTCGCACGCCGTGGTCTTGCCCGTCGGCCACGAGCGTGCGGCGGCCGCCGGGGCTCAGCCGGCGGGTGCCCGGAACATGGCGAGGACCGCCCCGATCGCCGCCGCGACGGCCACCACCACGGTCGCTGCCATGACGCTGCGATCGAGCCAGAAGGGTGCGTCGGTCGGGATCAACGCCCGCCACACGCCCTCGCGGCGCAGCACCACCCAGGCACCCAGCTCGAGCGCGGCGAGCAGGACCAGGGCAGAGGCCACCAGGCGCCGGCCGAGGGCCAGGGCGACCACCACCGAGACGGTGGCGATGGCCGGGAGCAGCCACCACACGAGCAGCGGGCCGGTCTCCGACGGCAGGGACGAGAACTGCCACCAACCGATGCCGGCGGCGGCGACGGCGACGGCGAGCAGCGGCCAGCCGAGGCGGTGGCGGGTCACCACCGCCAGGATGACCAGCCCCGCTCCGATGGCGGCACCGATGGCGAGGGGCACCCGTGACGGCGCCGGCAGCCAGTACACGGCGACGGCGACGTCCACCGGCTCGCCGTTGACGTCCATCGCCACCGTGGCGGCCTGGACCTGGTCACCGGGTGCGCGGTCGGCCGGCGTGCCGGGCTGCATCAGGTGGATCCGGTGGTCGTGCCACGCATAGCGGCCACCGGAACCGACGGGCTGCCAGTCCGGTGGCAGCGTCGCATCGGCGCCTGCCGGCACGTCGTCGCCGCCGTACCGGCTGGCGTTGAGGTACGTCGTCGGCGAGCGCCGGTTCTCCTCGACGACCCCGTCCGGTCGGAACCGCAGGTACGGCTCCTGCTGGTAGCCCTCGACGATCACCTCGTTGCCGGGTGCGGCCGTGAGCTGGAGGAACGAGTCCCCGCCGATCACGTCGACGTCGATCGCCTCCGACGGCGGGGTCACCGAGACCACGATCGTCTCGAAGTCCGTCGGCCCGGCAGGGTCGGCGCCCGCCACGCCGGCGGGAGCCAACGCGGTCAACGAGCGCGGCCGCCGCGGCGATGATCCACCGAGTCGGTGCCGCGCGGACCATGCGGATCAAGTGTCGTCCGCAGCCGCGAGCAGCTGGTGGATGTCGCCGGTCAGGTCGTCCGCAGACGTGCCGTTCGGCCACGACAGCACGAGGGTGCCGGTGTCGTCGACGGCGAACAGGTAGCTGGTGTGGCCGACCTCGACGTCACCGTTCGGCGCCGTGCGCACCTCGTAGCTCACCCCGAACGGGGCGGCGACGGACTGCAGCGCGGCAGCATCATCGGTGGCGATGGCGTGAGCACCGGCGATGAAGCTCTGCACGTAGTCCGTGAGGACGCCGGTGTCGCGCGCCGGATCGACCGTCACCATCGCCACGTCGACACGCGACGCGCCGTCGCCGAGGTCGTCCAGCGCCGTCCGCAGGTCGGACATCGTCGTCGGGCAGATGTCCGGGCAGTTCGTGTAGCCGAAGTAGACGACGAGCAGGCCGCCCTGCTGGGCGCGGAACTCGAACGGCTCGCCATCGCGACTGACGTCGGGCAACGCCACGGCGTCGACGCGAGGTGCCGGATCGCGTGTCTGCCCGACCAGCTCCCGACTGTCGCCGCCACACGCCGCGAGGGCGCCGGCCGCGACCATGGCAGCGACCGCGCGCCTCATCCGCCCGCTCCTCCCTGGCCGTTGAGCTCGACGATGTAGGCGACGACGTCAGCGATCTCCTCCTCGGAGAGCCGGTTCTTCGGCATCTCGATGGCATAGCCCTCGTGCACCTCGGCGTCCGGGTCGGCGATCGAACGGCTGAGGTAGGCCTCGTCGACGGTGACCGTCGTGCCGTCGGTGAGGCATGATCTCGGTGCCGAGAGCGCCGGTCCATGCCGGTCCGGTGCCGCCTCCGCCGTCGGACCCGTGGCAGGCGACGCAGCCGGCTCGCCGGACGATCTGGCGACCCTCGGTGGCCTGTGGCGACAGTGCCGGTTCGCCCGCCGCGTCGTCGCCGCCGCACGCCGCGACGGCGATGGCGAGCAGGACGGGCGCGGCGAAGATGATCAGGCGGGAACTCGTACGCCGGCGCGGCATCCGGGGAGTCTGGCAGCGGATCCCGGGCGGGCCGCCGCGGGCCTGTGTGACCCACGGCCGGGAACTCAACCGCCGTTCGGGAGTCGCTCGGCCCACCAGCCCAGAGTCGATCCGCCGTCGTCAGGCGCGACGCCGTACGCCGCGCCCACGGCGCTGGCGCACGCCTGGACCTCGCCGGTGCGAAGTGCGGCGACCGCCGCATCGAGTTCACCGGCGGGCCACGGGAGGTCGGCCAGCCAGCGCGGCCCGAGGCGCAGGGCGTGTGCCGACAGCCCGGTGCCGCCGGCCCGGTGCCAGGCCCATGCAGTGGCCACCCCGGAGGTGAGCACGGCCGCGAGCGCCCAGGCGTCGGCGCCGTCGATCGGTCGGGCGGTGATCAAGGGAACGCCCGGCAACCACCGTCCGTCCGGGTCGGCGACGGCCTCGATCACGCGGGTCTGGTTGGCCACGAGCACCTTGGGCACGAGCAGCTCGTCGGCCCAACGGCGCATGGCTGGGCTCAGGCGGTCGAGCTCGACGGTCGGGCGGCGGAACCGCCGCTTGGCGAACGTCACGTCGCGGCGACCCCAGGCGCAGCGGCCGGGATCGACGAGGCCGCTCGTGACGAGACGGGGACCGGTGCCGCCCTCCCTGACCGCCGGCACCAGCCCGTAGTACTGATCGCGGAAGTTGGCCGTGAGCCGGGCGCGCTGGCCGAACGTCCCGTCGACCTGCAACGACGGGACCGGCGGCACTCCGAGCGCGCCGGTGACGACCCCGCTCCAGGAGCGTGCGGCCAGGCCGTCGGAGGGGGCCGGGCGAGCGGCGAACACCAGCCCACACACGAGGACCTGGGCGTCGAACACCGGCCGCGGCGACCACCATGACCACTCCATCGTCGCCCGGCTGTCCAGCTCGGCGCGCACGGCTGCGGCGTCGCGTGAGGCGAGGATCGACTGCGGCAGCACGAGCCCGATCCGTCCGCTGCCCTGGCGGACGACCCGCCCGGCGAGCGCCAGGAACTCGACCGCCGCGTCGGCGTACGGCCCTCCGCCGTGACGGCTGGCGCCACCTCGCGTCGTCGCCGCCGCCAGCTGCGAGAGGTACGGCGGGTTGCCGACGACGATGTCGACCTGCTCGCCGCCCCATGGCGTGGCGAGAGCGTCTCCGTGCTCGACGCGCCACGAGACGCGGTCACCGAGCTCCCCGAGGGCACGGCGCGCCGCCGTCACCGACTCGGAGTCGATGTCCATGCCGACGAGGTCGGGCACGGCGCCGACCGCCAGCAGCCGACGGGCGGCGGCGGCGAGGAAGCGGCCGTCGCCGCACGCTGGGTCGAGCACCCGCACCGGGCGCCCCGCAACACCGTCCGGCACGGTGTGGGCGACGACCATGTCGACCAGCCAGTGGGGCGTCGGGTAGCCACCGCGCTGCTTGCGGGCGCAAGGGGCGGATTGCGGCACGGACACGAGGCGAGCGTAGGGTCCCCGGTGTGATCGAGGCCGGGAGCCGGTTCCTCACGTTCGGGCGCGACGACTGGGCGGCGCTGCGCGCGGCGACCCCACTGACCCTGCGCGAGGACGACCTGGCGAAGCTGCGGGGCATCAACGAGCGCATCGATCTCGACGAGGTGGCGACGATCTACCTGCCGTTGTCGCGCCTGCTCAACCTGTACGTCAGCGCCTCCCAGGACCTGGCGCGGGTGTCCTCGACGTTCCTCGGGACGATGGCGCCGCGCGTGCCGTACGTGATCGGCGTGGCCGGGAGCGTGGCCGTCGGCAAGAGCACGTTCGCCCGCATCCTGCAAGCGTTGCTGGCCCGCTGGCCCGACCACCCGCAGGTCGACCTCGTGACGACGGACGGGTTCCTGCACCCCAACGCCGTGCTCGCCGAGCGCGGGCTGATGGAGCGCAAGGGTTTCCCCGAGAGCTACGACACACGCCGGCTGCTGAGGTTCCTGCGCGACCTCAAGAGCGGGGCCGCCGAGGTGCGGGCGCCCGTCTACAGCCACGTCGTGTACGACATCGTGCCGGGTGCGGAGGTCATCGTCCGCCAGCCGGACATCGTCATCCTCGAGGGCCTCAACGTGCTGCAGGTCTCGACGGAGAAGGCCGAGTTCGTCAGCGACTACTTCGACTTCTCGATCTACGTCGACGCCGACGAGCCCGACGTCCGCGAGTGGTACGTGCAACGCTTCTTCGCCCTGCGGCAGACCGTCTTCCAGGACCCCAACAGCTTCTTCCGCCACTTCGCCCACCTCACCGACGAGGAGGCGCGGGCGACGGCCGAGGGGATCTGGGAGCGGATCAACGGGCGCAACCTCAGCGAGAACATCCTCCCGACCCGGGAGCGGGCGTCGCTGATCCTGCGCAAGGAGGCCGACCACCAGGTCTCCGAGGTCCGCCTGCACAAGCTGTGAGGGGCGGTCTCAGCCCAAACGGGTCCTGGCGATCAGCCGCTCGGCGACGCCCCGGTCCCCGATGACCTCGACGGTGTCGAGGGACTGGCGACGCCACAGCACCATCAGCAGGTCGTGGGCCGGCCCGCGCACCGCGGCGTCGCCCTTGGCGTGCTCCCGAGTGACGACATCGGCACCATCGGCGTTGGCCGTCACCAGCCACTCGCCCTCGACGTCGGTGCAGTGGAGGTGGACGCTGCCGTCGACAGGGACGGCGTCTGGCGCGACCCGGCCGAGGAAGTGGAACAGGAACTCGTCGACGCCGTCGGACGCCAACCGGGGGTCGAGACGATGCTCGCGGCCGGCCGCGCGTTCGGCGTCATAGCGGTGGACAGCCGTCTCGTGCGCCATGCGCCTCGAGACGAACGCCGCGTCGTGCTCGCTCGACCACGTCCAGACGGGTGTCGCCGGGTCGGTCGCGGTGAGGACGTTGTCGAGCATCCGGGCCTGGACCTCGGCGAAGGCGAACACCGCGTCGTCGGTGTCCGGGCGCGGCGGCCCGGTGACGCTGTCGGGGCTCGTCGCCCGCTCGGCGACGATCGTGCCCCAGAAGTGGTGCACCTCGCCGATGTGGTAGGCGAGGTCGGCCGCGGTCCATGCCGGGCAGGTCGGGACGGGTGCCGACGGTCCCGCCTCTCGAGCGGCAGCGAGCAACGCCGCCGAGTCGCGGCGCAGCGCCGCCAAGTGCTCCGTGTGCTCCATCGCGGGGACGGTACCGTCAGCCGGCGCGAAGGGCGGCCGGCAGCTCGCTGATCGACGCCAGCTCGTCGAGGTCCTCGTCGTGGTCGACGTGCTCGTGCTCCCACAGCAGCGGGTACGGGATGTGCACGGCGTGGCCGCCGAGGGAGAGCACCGGGAGGATGTCGCTGCGCACGGAGTTGCCGACCATGCAGAAGCGCTCGGGCGGCACGTCGACCTCACCGAGGATCCGGGCGTACGTGTCGGCGTCCTTCTCCAGCACCACCTCGACGCGCTCGAAGTGGTGGGCGATGCCCGACGTCGTCACCTTGCGCGTCTGGTGCACCAGGTCGCCCTTGGTGATGAGCACGAGGCGGTGGTCGCCGCCGAGGTCGGCGAGCACGGCGGGCACGTCGGGCAACAGGCGGACCGGCTCGGTGAGCATGTCCATGCCGAGGTCGAGCAGCTGGCCGAGCACGAGGGCGGGCACCCGCCCCTCGGACACCGTGATGGCCGCTTGGATCATCGACAGCGTGAAGGCCTTGACGCCGTAGCCGGCGATGGGGAGTTGAGCCCGCTCGGTGGCCCGCAGGGCGGCGGCCACATCGATACCGACCGGGACGTAGGGACCGACGAGCTCGACGAAGCGACCCTCGACCTGGTGGAACGTGTCCTCGCTGTGCCACAACGTGTCGTCGGCGTCGAGACCGATGACGTCGAACCGCGAGGTCATCGGGACATCATGGCGGCGCCGCGCCGCGTCACGTCCGGTGGATGGCGTTGAGGTAGTTGTAGACGGTGATCCGGCTGACGCCCATCGCGTCAGCGACCTGCTCGACGGCGCGGCGCAGCGTGAAGGCGCCGCGCTCGTCGAGCAGGCGCACGGCTCGCTGCTTGTCCTCTCGCCCGAGCGTCGGCAGACGGCCCCCGAGCTCGGCCTCGACGGCGTCGATCAGCCGGTCCAGCGCCCCGTGCAACGGCGGCATGCGGACGGCGGCGATGACGTGGCCCTCCCAGATGAGTGGGACGTCACTGGGCTCGCTGCGATCGGCCGGGACGAGGGAGGCGCCCACCGCATCGACGACCGGCTGGACCGCCAGGAGCAGCGGGTGCTCGCCGTAACTCCCGAGGTCGCTCATGGATCGTCCACACGAGCGAGGTGCAACGAGACGTGGGTCGCCCCGTTGGCGAACGCCGCTCGGGCCACTTCGGCGACGAGGCCGGGCATGACGTCGTCGTCGGCCCGGAGGGACGAACCGAACGGACCGAAGTCGACCTCGACACCGGCGGCGGTTGCGGCCTCGACGGCGGCCGTGACGTGTGGCCCGGGACGGCCCTCGACGAACGGCTCGACGGTGAACTCGAGCTCCTGCACGGCACGGATCGTAGGACGTCGGCGCCGACCGTCGCCCGGGACGCGCGCGGGCAGCGTGCCTCCGGGCGACGGCCGGGTGGGGGATCAGGCGGGTCGGATCAGCCGCCCCACTGCTGCAGGGCGACAGCCCGGCTCTTGCACTCGGTGCCGGCGGCCTCGAAGGCCTCGGTCATCCGTGCCAGCGCCGACTTGAACGAGCCGTGCCACTCGCTCTCGAAGCGATCCCTGGCAGGGCCCGTCCACACCGTGTTGGCCAGCGCGTTGTCGACGGTCGCCGTGATCGCGCCGATGTCGCCGGTCCGCTGCTGGAGGCTGACGCCGAGCTGGTTCAGCTGATCGACGTCACCGCCCCACATTCCACTCATCGCGAGTTCCTTCCTGTCCCGACACGTGGTCGGCTACCTCCCCTGGGGGTCGTGACCGGGCGCAAGGGGAAAGAGAATCTCGTCCGGCAGGAGGCGGGCACTGTCAGGCACGAACGAAGCCGCGGCGCGCAGTGCGGCGAGGCCGGCGGCGTCGACCCAGCGGACCTCGACGACCTCACCGTCGGCGAAACGGAACGGCCCGTCGTCGACGACCCGGTAGCACCGGGCGAGGAGATCGACGTCGGCGTCGGCGAAACGGCCGGCGCCGATCGGGACCGGCACGACGTCGCCGAGTCCCGATCTCCTCGGCCAGCTCGCGCTGCGCGGCGGCGTCGTAGTCCTCGCCGGCGCCGACGACCCCGCCGACGGCGATGTCCCACCGGCCGGGCCACAGATCCTTGCCGTCGCTGCGGCGATGAACGAGCAGCGCACCGCTGGTGGAGTGGACGACGATGAAGACGGCTCGGTGGCGCAACCGCTCGGCACGCATGCGGCGCCGCGAGACCGTGGCCACGACTCGATCGGCGTCGTCGACGACGTCGACCGGCTCGTCACCCGGGGGACCCGTCATCCTGCCGTGCCTACCATGCATCCCATGACCCTCGACGTCACTGGTCTTCGCGAAGAAGCGAACGACCTGCTCACTCCGACCATCGAGCTGCGCCGCACGCTGCACGAGTGGCCCGAGGTCGGCAACGAGCTGCCGGTCACCAAGGAGCACGTGCTCGAGGCGTTGGAGGGCCTGCCGCTCGACCTGACGATCCACGAGACGACCAGCGGCGTCGCCGCCATGCTCACCGGCGCGTCGCCGGGTCCGACGGTGCTGCTGCGCGGCGACATGGACGCCCTCCCGATGCACGAGGACACCGGGTTGGACTTCGCCTCACGGGTCGACGCGACGATGCACGCCTGCGGGCACGACACCCACACGGCGATGCTCGTCAGCGCCGCCAAGTTGCTGACCGCGCACCGCGATGACATCGCCGGGCGCGTCCTGTTCATGTTCCAGCCCGGCGAGGAGGGCCACCACGGCGCCCGCTTCATGCTCGATGAGGGCCTGCTCGACGTCCCGCCGCTGGCCGACGGCACGCCGTCGCCCGTCACCGGGGCCTTCGCCCTGCACATCACGTCGGCGCTGCCGTCGGGCTGGTTGAGCAGCCGCGGTGGATCGTTGATGGCGTCGGCCGACCGGTTGACGGTCACCGTCACCGGCAAGGGTGGTCACGCCAGCGAGCCGCACCGAGCCACCGACCCGATCCCGGTGGCCTGCGAGATGGTCCAGGGCCTGCAGACGATGATCACCCGCACGGTCGACGTGTTCGACCCGGCGGTGATCACGGTGGGGCGGATCACCGCCGGCACCACGAACAACGTGATCCCCGAGACCGCCGAGATCGAGGGCACCATCCGCGCCGTCAGCGAGAAGACGCGGTCGCGCGTTCACGACGGCATCCGGCGCGTCGTCGACGGCATCGCCTCCGCCCACGGCTGCGAGGTCGAGGTGGACATCGAGCAGGGCTATCCGGTCACCGTCAACGACGCCGACTTCGCCGACGTCGTCCTCGACGTCGCCGGGCAGATCGTCGGCGCCGAGAAGGTCGTGCGCCAGCCGCACCCGGTGATGGGCGCCGAGGACTGGAGCTACGTCCTGCAGCAGGTGCCCGGGGCGATGATGTTCCTCGGCGGCACCCACCTCGACCGCAACCTGGCCACCGCCGCGCCGAACCACTCCAACCGCGTCATGTTCGACGAGCAGGCGATGGCCACCGGCGTCGCGACGTACGCCGCCGTCGCCCTCCACCACCTGCGCTGACCTGCTTCTGACGCTCCTCGCTCCCGCTCAGCGCGACGAAGTCTCCGGAGAACCGGCTGCCGGCGGCTCTCGCGTCAGGCGCAGGGTCAGCAGCTCGAACGGGCGCAGCCTCGTGGCGACGATGCCGTCGCTGACCTCGAACCCGCCACCGGCCTCCTCGAGCAGGTTGCACCGGCTGGCCGCGAGGATCCGCCGGTCCGCCGCCACGGTGACCCGGGCCCGGTCGCCACACGCCTCGTGCAGGCGCACGATGAGATCACCCGAGCCGTCGTCGGCCAGCTTGACGGCGTCGACCTCCACGCCGCGCGCCGTGACGTCGACGACCGGGACCGGGACGGCGTGCGCCGCGCCGCCCTCGAACAGGCGCACCGGCAGGTCGAGACGCTCGGCCTCGGCGACGACGTCGGCGAGACCGGGCCCGTGGGGGAACAGGCTGACGGTCACCTCGTGACGGCCCTGGTCGGGCAGCGGGTCGGGATAGCGGGCGGCACGCGCCAGGCTGACGCGCACGGCGCCGTCGAACAGGGCGTGGCCGTACCGCCCGTCATTGAGCACGGCGACACCGAACGCCGGCTCGGCGACGTCGACGTAGCGGTGGGCGCAGACCTCGAACTTGGCGGCGTCCCAGGACGTCGAGGCGTGGGTCGGGCGGCGCACCGACCCGAACTGCACGCCACAGGCCGCGGTGTCGGCACGCACGTCGAGCGGGAACGCCAGCGACAGCAGGTGCTCACGGTGGTGCCAATCGAGCTCGACGTGCACGTCCAGGCGAGCCGACCCGGCCCGCATCACGTAGGTGAGCGTCGCCGACGAAGGACCGAACGTCCGTCGCACCTGGACCGCGCCGACGAGCGGGCCGCGCTCGACGACCTCGACGCTCTCGGCGGTCGTGAGGCGCTGCGGGTCGGTGCGCACCCATGACTCCAGATCCCACGCGTCGTAACGCACCGGCTGGTCGACCGCCAGCTCGAGGACGGCGGCCACCTCGCCGTCGGGCAGCAGCTCGCGGGCGCGGGCAACGTCGATGACGGACCGCAGGTTGCCGTCGAGGTCCCACGCCACGGCGAGCAGGCCGTTGGACAGCGAGCGGTCGGTCACGACGACCCGGTCATCGGTCGCCTCGGCGACGGCCGGAGCGAACCCGAGGCCCGGCACACGAGCGCGGAAGGCGATCCGCCCGTCGCCCAACGTCTGCGTCGGCCCGTCACCGCCCGGCCGAGCGGACGTGACCACGATCTCGTCGCGCTCGCCGGTGGCGATGCTCGCCAGCACCGGGCCGGGCGGGGCGATGCGCCGCAGCGTCGACGCGATGCGCTCTTCCAAGGCCGCGGCGACGCGGGCATGGGCCGCCTCGGCGTCGGCGTGGACCCAGGCGATCGAGGAACCCGGGATGATGTCGTGGAACTGCTGGGTCAGCACCTCCTGCCACAGCTCGTCGAGCTCGTGCGGGTCGCCGTCACCGGCGTACGCCATCCACAGCTCGGCCTCCCGCAGCAGCCGCTCACAGCGCCGGTTGCCGAGCTTCGTGCGCAGCTGGCTGGTCAGCGTGCCGCGATGGGTCTCGAAGTACAGCTCGCCGCGCCACACGGGCACGGGCGCGCCCCGGGCGATCTCGGCGTCGACGGCATCGAAGTAGTCGGCCGGCGAACCGAGCTCGACGTCCGGCATGCCCGGCAGCCCACCGATCCGCCGCGCTCGTTCGAGCATCTCTCGTGTCGGACCGCCACCGCCGTCCCCGTACCCGAACGGCATCAGCGACACCGCGCTCCACTCGTGCTCGGCGAAGCGGCCGACCGAGTAGGCCATCTCCGCCGGGACGATCTCGGCGTTGTACGTGTCCACGGGCGGGAAGTGCGTCAGGACCCGTGTGCCGTCGAGCCCCTCCCACCAGAACGTCGAGTGCGGGAAGCGGTTGGTGCGGTTCCAGGACAGCTTCTGGGTGACGAACCGCCTCATGCCTCCGGCGGCGAAGACCTGCGGCAGGCCCGCTGGGTATCCGAAGACGTCCGGGATCCACACCTCGCGGCAGCGCCGGCCGAAGTGGGCCTCGAAGAAGCGCTGCCCGTGGACGATCTGGCGAACGATGCTCTCGCCGGAGGGCAGGTTCATGTCCGGCTCGACCCACATCCCGCCGACGGGGATCCACTGCCCCTCGGCCACCTTGTCGACGATGCGGGCGAACAGCTCCGGCTCGCGCTCGGCGATCCACGCATACTGCTGGGCCTGCGAGCACGAGAAGCGGTAGCCGGGTTCGCCGTCCATCAGCGCCACGGCCGAGGCGAACGTCCGCGTGCACTTGCGGACGGTCTCCGACAACGGCCACAGCCACGCGGTGTCGATGTGAGCATGCCCGGTGGCGATGACCCGGTGCGGCGCCGCGTCGGCCGGGCGGACAAGACTCGGCGCGACCACGGCCCGGGCGGCGGCCGCCGGGTCGTCGCAGCCGCTCGGCGGGCGGGCCAGCACATCGAGCGCCCGCACGACGACCGCCCGCAGCCGCGCCCGGCGGGGATCGTCCAGGGCGAGCGTGCGCATCACCCGGTCGAGGACGTCGAGGTCGTGGACGAGGGCTTCGGCCTCGGCGTCGACGAGCACGAGCTCCGCCCGTTCGAGGCGGTACAGCGGCTGATCGCCGGCCGTCGCCGGCGAGCCCAACGGCGAAGGGCGGAAGGGCGGGAACGTCGGGTTCGCCGCCGCCTCGACGACGAGCTCGACCGGTCCCTGCTGCCCGCGCACCGGCACGGCCTGGCGCCGTGGGTGGATGCCCTGCACGGGGCGACCCTTGCCGTCACGCACCAGGCCTTCGCACTGGAAGCCCGGCGCGTCGATCCGAAAGCCGAGGTCGAGCAGCGCCTCGACACGGCGCCCCGACCACGGGCCCGGGATCTCGCCCGTGAAGCGGAACCACGTCGTGCCCCACGGCGGACCCCACCGGGATGCCGACGGTGAACGGCTCGAGGTCGTCGAGCGATTGGACCGGCCTCGACGGTCAGCGGGCGGCGCTCCGGGTGCACGAGCGGCAGCACCCGCTCGGCCAGCTCCCGGGTGATCCGCTCCTCGACCAGCTCCCGGTCGTCGTGCATCGATCCATTCTGGCGTCCCGGCATCTCACGGGGGACTCACAGCTGCTGCTCAGCTTCGACCGCCAAGCTGCCACCATGGCGACCATCACCGATCACGACGATGACCACGATCGCGGGCTGCACTTCGACATGTCGACGCTGCTCGCCCGGCGGCGTGTGCTGTCCCTGTTCGCCGGCGCCGGCGTCGCCACGCTCGTGGCGGCGTGCAGCTCCGGCAACGGCGACTCTGCGCCGAGCACGGCCGGGTCGACGGCGGGCACCACCGGGACGACCGGCACCACGGGCACGACCGGCACGACCGGCACCACAACGGGGAGCGCCAGCACCGCGACCGCGGCGACTTCGGACGCCAGTTGCTCGCCGATCCCGGAGGAGACGGCCGGGCCGTTCCCGGGCGACGGCTCCAACGGCATCAACGTGCTCACGGAGAGCGGGGTCGTGCGCCAGGACATCCGCGCCAGCTTCGGCGAGTCGACGACCGTCGCCGAGGGCGTGCCGCTCACACTCGATCTGACGATCTCCGACACCGCGGCCGGGTGCGCACCGCTCGCCGGCGCCGCCGTGTACGTGTGGCACTGCGACCGCGAGGGCAACTACTCGCTGTACTCCGACGCGGCCGCCAGCGAGAACTACCTACGCGGGGTGCAGGAGACCGACGCCGAGGGTCGTGTGACGTTCACGAGCATCTTCCCCGCGTGCTACCCGGGTCGCTGGCCGCACGTGCACTTCGAGGTGTACCAGAGCCTCGACGAGGCCACGAGCGGCAGCAACGCCATCGCCACGTCGCAGCTGGCCCTTCCGGCCGACAGCTGCGACGTCGTGTACGCCACGGCGGGGTACGAGCAGAGCGTGAGCTCCTTGGCCCAGCTGTCGCTGGAGACGGACAACGTCTTCCGCGACGGCGCCGAGCAGCAACTGGCGACGATGAGCGGCAGTGTGGCCGACGGCTACGTCGCGACCCTCGCCCTGGCGGTGTGAGCGAGCGAGTCTTCGAGCGAGCGAACCATCAAGCACGGTCTTGGGCTCATTGGTGCACCATCCCCGAACGGAACCCGTCGCACATCGACAGGGTGCACCAATGAGCGCGGGGTCGAGTCCTCCTCACACGGCCACGACGTCGACGGCCTCGGGGCCCTTCCGTCCGTCACGCACGGCGAACTCGACCCGTTGCCCCGTCGTGAGGGCACCGGGGACGTTGGTGTGGTGCACGAAGAGGTCCTCGCCCGCGCCGATGTCGATGAACCCGTAGCCACGGCGGCCATGGAAGAACTTCACGGTGCCGACCATCCGCCCACGCTCCGGCGTGAACGAGGCGGCGTCGGCGATGTCCGGCCCGACGATCGATGCGGGTGCCGGGCGCCGCAGCTCGTGTGGCGCAGGGCGGGTGACGCGCACGTCGATGCCGACCTGCTGCCCCAGTTTGCGGGCATCAGGCAGACCGGCGCGCTCGACGAGCGACACGACCGTGCCCGACGCGCCGGCGCGCGCCGTGCGGCCGGAGCGGTGGACATAGGTCGAAGCGTCCGCCGGCGGGTCGTAGTGCACGACCCCGCCGACGCCCTCGACGTGCACACCACGGGCGGCCACGTCGGTGGCGATGAGCGCGGCGACCTCGCCGCTGACTGAACGACGACAACGCCCGGTCGCGCTGCGGCTGGCTGCGGCCGCCGTGGATCGGGGCCGCGCTTGACGCCGAGCTTGGCGAGCTGCCGGGCGAGGCGATCGGCGCCGTGACGGGTGCGGCAGAAGACCATCGTCGAACCGAGGGCCTCGGTGATCGCCACCATGCAGTCGGGCCGGTCGAGGCGCTCGACCTCCCAGAACAGGTGCCGGGCGGCGGTGATGTCCGGACCCTCCGGACCGACCTCGTGACGCACCGGCCGGCGCTGGGTGGCCGTCGCCAGGGCGGCGACGGCGCCGTCGAGCGTCGCCGAGAACAGCAGCACCTGGCGTTCGGCGTGGGTCTGGCCGATGATCCGCCGCACGGCGGGAAGGAAACCCATGTCGGCCATCCGGTCGGCCTCGTCGACGACGACCTGGCGGACGTCACGGAGATCGACGACGCCCATGGCGATGAGGTCCTCCAGCCGTCCGGGACAGGCGACGACGAGCTCGACCCCGGCGTCGATGGCCTTGCGCTGCGGGCCATAGCCGACGCCGCCGTACACGGCGACGGCGTCGTGGCGGCGCGACCGCGCCAGCGGGCGCAGCTCCGTGGCGATCTGCTCGGCGAGCTCGCGCGTCGGTGCCAGCACGAGCGCCGTCGGGCGGCGGCGCGACGCCGGTTTCAGGCGAGCGACGACGGGGATGCCGAAGCCGAGCGTCTTGCCGGACCCGGTCGGTGCTCGGCCGGTCACGTCACGGCCGGCGAGGGCGTCGGGGATGACGGCGGCCTGGATCGGGAACGGCGTCGTGATGCCCGCGGCGTCGAGGCGGGCGCAGAGATCGTCGGGCACGCCGAGCGCGGCGAACCCCGGGAGGGTGGTGGTCATGGCTGCAAACTTCCTGTTGTCGGGTCAGCGCAACGCGGGCCGAACAACGGATCGTCTGCGCGCCGGCGGTTGGGGGACCGCCGACAGATCACCAGGCTACCGGCGCATCACAGCCGTTCGGCGCGCAGGGCGGTCCGCCGGATCTTTCCGGCCTCGTCGCGCAAGGGCGTGTCGACGAACTCGACGGACCGCGGCAGCTTGTACCTGGCGAGCCGCTCGCCGGCGAACGCCAGCAGCTCGGCGGCATCGAGCGTCGCGGCGTCGGCCTCGACGATGGCGTGCACCACGTTTCCTCGATCCTCGTCGGGCAGGCCGATCACGCACACCGAGCGCACCGCGGGATGCTCCAGGATCGCCGCTTCGACCTCGGCCGGGTAGATGTTGGCGCCACCGGACAGGATCATGTCCTGCATCCGGTCGCCGAGGTAGAGGTACCCGTCCTCGTCGAACCAGCCGACGTCGCCGAGCGACTCCCAACCGCCGTCCATCGCCCTGGCCTCCGCACCGACGTAGCGGTACGTCGGGTGGTCACCGCTGCTGCGCAGCCAGATCTCGCCCTGCTCACCCGGCGGCAGCGGGTTGCCGTCGAGGTCGGTGACCATGAACTCGCCGACGCTCGGCCGGCCGACCGAGCCACGATGCTCGAGCCACTCGGGCCCGGTGATGATCGTCACGGCCTGGGCCTCCGTGCCGGCGTAGAGCTCGAAGATCCGCTCCGGGCCGAGCCAGTCGATCCACGCCTCCTTGAGCCACATCGGGCACGGCTCGGCGAGGTGCCACACGACGCGCAACGACGACAGGTCGTAGCCCAGGCGGACCTCCTCGGGAAGACGCCAGATGCGCTTCATCATCGTCGGCACGAGGTACACGTTGTCGGCTTGGTAGGCCTCGATGGCGGCGAGCGTCGTCTCGGCGTCGAAGCGCTCGAGGAGGACGACGTGGCTGCCGCTCAGCAGCGCTTGGCACGACCACACGGCCGGGCCGTTGTGGTACAGCGGTCCGGGCATCACGAGACAGCCGTCGAGCGACATGCCGACCGCCGGTGGCGCGTCGGTGTCGACGAGCGCCGGATCGCCGGAGACGATGAGCTTGGGCCGGCCCGTCGACCCACCGGAAGTCGGTGCCTTCCACGCCGGGGAGACGGCGTCGGGCAGCGGGCCGTCGGCAAGGTCCGGCGGTGGCTGGTAGCCGACCGGCAGGCAGTCGGTGCCCTCGAGGCTGCCCGGCGCGGCGCCGACGACGACCTTCGATCCGGCGAGGGCGACGATCTCCGCCAGCTCCCGCGGCGGCAACTTGGCGGACACCGGCTGGGGCACGGCACCGAGCTTCCAGCAGGCGACGTAGGCGACGAACCAGTCGATCGAGTTCGGCAGGGCGACGGTGACGAAGTCGCCCGTGCCGACGCCGCGGGCGGCGAGGTCGCGGGCGAAGCGGTTGGCCCGCGACTCGAGCTCACCCCGCGTCAGCTGTCTGTCACCGCATGTCACCGCCGGCCGATCGGGCGCGACGGCGGCGAGATCGGCCAGCCGCCGGGGGAAGGACACCATGGGCACGGGCCGATTCTGCTCGACCACCGGTGCCGCGATGGCAGTCAGCCGGCGCGCCCCGTTCTCTGTGGATTTCGCGGCCACTTCTGGCCTTGACTTTGGTTCAAAACCACCATGTGGCGTCCCCATCGTTGCCTGGGCGGTCGATCGCTTACGGTCTGCGGGGTGACCGGACCACTGTCGGGCATCCGAGTGCTCGATCTCTCCCGCGTCCTCGCCGGACCGCACTGCACGCGCATGCTCTCGGACCTCGGGGCCGACGTGATCAAGGTCGAGCCGCCCGCGGGCGACCTGACCCGCTTCGCCAGCCCCCGCGTCAACGGGTTGTCGACGTACTTCGTGCAGCAGAACAGCGGCAAGCGCAACATGAGCATCGACCTCGGCACACCCCGCGGCGTGGAGCTCGTGTTCGAGCTGGCGGCGACGTGCGACGTCCTCGTGGAGAACTATCGGGCCGGGGTGATGGATCGGCTCGGGCTCGGCGCCGCGGCGATGACCTCCCGCCTGCCTCGCCTCGATCTACGCCTCGATCAGTGGCTACGGCGCCACCGGTCCGTGGGTGCAGCGCCGCGCCTATGCCTCCGTCGTCGGTGCCGAGTCCGGCATCACCAAGATGCAGGGCGACGCACGCGGCGGCCACTACGCCAACGACCCGTTGAGCCACGCCGACACCTACACCGCGCTGGAGCTGACGACCGCGATCCTCGCCGCCCTCTACCAGCGCGAGCGGACCGGCGCGGGACAGTCCATCGACGTGTCGATGGCCGAGACGATGCTCTTCGTCAACGACCACATCAACGCCGAGCTGTGGGACGGTCCGGAGGACCCCCACTCGCTGCGCAACTTCTCGCCAGGCGACTACATCGTGTTCCAGACGGCCGACGGAGACAGCGTCCTCGTCAGCGGCCACCCCGCCGAGCGCGGCACGTTCGAGTACTTCCTGCGGGCGTTCGAGATCGAGCACCTCGCCGACGACCCCCGCTTCGTCGACGTCGCCGGCCGCAAGGCGAACAGCGACGCCCTGCGCGAGCTGCTGTTGGAGGCGGCCGCCAAGATCCCCGACGCGGCGACGTTCGAGGCCCGCTGCAGCGCCCACCACCTGGCCGTCGGTCGCCTGCGCAGCGCCCGCGACCTCGCCGACTCGGAGTGGGCCAAGGCACGTGGAGCGATCACCGAGGTGTCCGATCGCGGCAGCGGAACGGTGCGCATCCCGCAGCCGCCGTGGCACTTCAGCGCGGCGGAGGTCGGGGTGCGCGGCGATCCGCGCTACCGCGGCGAGGACAACCGGGCGGTGCTCGCCGAGCTGCTCGGCTACGACGACGCCACCATCGACGCCCTCGAGGCGGATGGGGTGCTGTCGAGCCGGGTGCCATCATCGCCCGGGTGAGCCTGACGTACCCGATCGACCCGATGCGGGCCACGCTCGGGCCGCTGCCGACCGAGGACGCCGGGTGGGCCTACGAGGTCAAGTGGGACGGCTACCGGACGCTGGCCTTCGTCGCTGACGGCACCGTCCGGCTGCAGAGCTCCCACCTCCACGACGTGACGGCGAAGTACCCCGAGATGGCCGCGCTGGCCGAGGGCGTGCGCGCCAGCCGAGCCGTCCTCGACGGCGAGCTCGTCGTCCTCGACGACGCCGGGCGACCCCGCTTCGAGCTGATCCAGCGCCACGAGCGCGAGGTCGCCCTGTACGTGTTCGACCTGCTCTCGATCGACGGCCGGGACACGATCGACGAACCGTACGAGGAGCGCCGCCGGCTGCTCGGCGAGGTGCTCGACGTGGGGTCCAACTGGGCCGTGCCGGGCTACCGGATGGGCGATGGCCAGGCCCTCCTCGACGCCACGGTCGCTCAGGACCTGGAGGGCGTGATGGCCAAGCGCCTCGGCACCAGGTACCGCCCCGGGGCGCGGTCGAAGGACTGGCGCAAGGTCAAGAACCGGCGCCGCGCCGAGGTCGTCATCGGCGGCTTCACGCCGGGCACCGGCAACCGCTCGTCCAACTTCGGAGCGCTGCTGGTCGGCCGGTTCACCGACGGCGTGCTGGCGTTCGCCGGTGGCGTCGGCAGCGGGTTCACGCATCGCCGCCTCGACGAGCTGACGGCGATGCTGCGGGCCCTGCGCACCGACGAGTGCCCGTTCGATCCGCCGCCTCCGACCGCCTACCGGCGTGGCGCGACGTGGGTCCGACCGACGCTGCGGGCGATCGTCGAGATCACCGAGTTCACCAACGAGGGCTACGTGCGCCAGGCGAGCTTCATCGAACTCGTCGACGACGCCCGATGACGTCCCACGGTCGGCGGGCCTGGCGTACTGCCCGACCGGCGACGAGGATGGCGCCATGAGCGTCGTCAAGATCAATGCCATCGCCGTGCCGCCGGGCGCCGGTCCCGAGCTGGAGGCCCGGTTCGCGGCGCGGGCCCGCAGCGTCGAGCAGATGCCCGGCTTCGAGGACTTCCAGCTGCTGCGCCCGGTCGAGGGTGAGGATCGCTACTTCGTCTACACCCGATGGGACAGCGAGGAGTCGTTCCAGGCGTGGGTCAACAGTCAGGCCTTCCAGCACGGCCACGCCAAAGCCGAATCAGCGGACGGCAAGCCGGTGTCGACCGGCGCCCACCTGCTCGCCTTCGAAGTCGTCCAGCACGTGACGAAGGGCGGCTGAGCCGGCGAAGCCAGCCCCGAATCGGCCGCCGGGTCCGCCACGGGCCACCGGTAGGCTTGCGGTCCCGTGGCCCTGATCGTCCAGAAGTACGGCGGCACGTCGGTCGCCGATCCCGATCGCATGCGGGCCGTCGCCGAGAACGTCCAGATCACCAAGCGCCACGGCGACGACGTCGTCGTCGTCGTGTCGGCGATGGGCAAGGCGACCGACAACCTCATCGCCCTCGCCAGCCAGGTGTCGACCACCCGGCCAGGGCGGGAGATGGACATGTTGCTGACGACCGGCGAGCGGGTCTCGGCGGCCCTGCTGACGATGGCCCTGGCCGACCTCGGCGTGCCGGCGGTCAGCTTCACCGGCAGCCAGGTCGGCATCATCACCGACACGACGCACGGCAAGGCGAAGATCATCGAGGTCAAGGGCGACCGGGTCCGCGACGCCCTCGCCGCCGGCAAGGTCGCCGTGATCGCCGGCTTCCAGGGCGTCAGCACGGAGAGGGAGATCACGACGATGGGCCGCGGCGCGTCGGATCTCACCGCGTCGGCCCTCGCCAAGGCCCTCGACGCCGATGCCTGCGAGATCTACACCGATGTCACCGGCGTGTTCTCCGCCGACCCACGCATCGTGCCCCGGGCGCGCAAGATCGCCAGGGTCAGCTTCGAGGAGATGCTGGAGATGGCCGGTGCCGGTTCCAAGGTCCTGGCGCTGCGATCGGTGGAGTTCGCCCGCAACCACGGCGTCCCGCTCCACGTCCGGTCGGCGTTCACGTGGGAGCCCGGCACCTGGGTCACCGACGACATCGGGGAACGAGACAACCCGAGGGAGGGTGCGATGGAAGACCCGATCATCTCCGGCGTCGTCACCGACAGCAGCGAGTCGAAGGTGACCGTGCTCGGCGTGCCCGACCGGCCCGGCGTGTCGGCGGCGCTGTTCGAGCCGCTCGCCGCAGCGAACGTCAACGTCGACATGATCGTCCAGAACACCTCGACCGAGGGCACGACGGACATCAGCTTCACCATGCCCTCGGCGGACATGGGCGTCGCCGAGGACATCGTCAGCCGTGTCGCCGATGAGATCGGGGCGACCGGGGTGACCCACGACAGCGAGATCGCCAAGCTGTCGGTCGTCGGCGCCGGCATGCGCTCGTCACCGGGCATCGCCGCCAAGATGTTCCGCACCCTTGCCGACGAGGGGGTCAACATCGAGATGATCTCGACGTCGACGATCCGCATCTCCGTCGTCGTGGCCAGCGCCGACCTCGAGCGGGCCGCCCGCAGCCTGCACACGGCGTTCGGGCTCGACGCCGGCGCCGACTACGCCTCACCGCTTCCGGAGCGGCGCTGACGCCCCGCTCTCTACACTCGCCACGAGATCGAGCAACGGGGGTCTGACGTGAAGACGTACGTGGTGGGGATCGATGGGTCGGAGACCGCGGCACGGGCCGCGGCACGCGCCGGCGAGCTCGCCAAGGCGACCGGCGGCAAGGTGCACGTCGTGTGCGCCTTCACGGCACGCGACGCCACGACGATCAACGTGGGTTCGGACTCCTTCGTCGTGTCCAGCGTGCAGACAGCCGAGCAGGTCGCCGAGCAGCAGGCGTCGACGTACCGCAGCCAGGGCATCCATGCCACGTCCGCGGCGCGCGCCGACAAGCCGGCGGCGGCGCTGCTCGCCGAGGCGGCGGAGGTCGACGCGGACGTGATCATCGTCGGCAACCGGCGGATGAAGGGCATGGGCCGCCTGCTCGGCTCCGTCGCCAACGAGGTCGCCCACAACGCCCCCTGCGACGTCCTCATCGTCAAAACGGTGTAGCGACCGCCCCGTTCTGTCCTTCAAGATCGCCCCGATCCGGCCGAATACAGAAGGACAGAACAGGCAGCGAGCGGTGGGGTCAGGTCGAGCGTCGGCCAGCGGCCGGCGCCGCCAGGCGCAGCGAGACAGCCGAGTCGAGCGAGTTTCGAGCGAGCGAGGCCACTAAATCGGCCCGGCGGCGAAGCGGCGGGCGATGTCGAGGGCGGCGATCTCCGGCTTGTCGAACAGCAGGCCGCGGCGGTGGGCGCGCGAGGACAGGGCGACGTGCAACGTGCGCACGAACCGCTTGAGGTTCACCGTCGCGGCCCGCGCCGGCGGGTCGAACGACCCGGCCTGGCCGGCCAGCCACGAGCCGAAGCCGTCGATCCAGTCGCACAGCTCGTCGTCGCCGATCGTCTCCCGGCCGATGACATCGACGACGACGAGCACGAGGCGGTCCTCCTCGTCGTCGACGAACACGGGGCCGCCCGTGCGGGTGAGCAGGACCTGCAGCGCGTCGAGCACCCGCCGGTGGTCGGCGGCGGTGGTCCGCTGGTTGCGCACCAGGAACTTGACGAGATCGGCGGCGTGGGTGGTGGCGTTGATCCAGCCGAGGTCGGGGACGAACCCGCGCCGGTCGGTCTCGTCGAGCAGGTAGGCGAGGGCGGCATCGAGCAGGGCGTGGACCTCGTCGGCGTCGAGGAAGTGGTCCTCGACGTCGCGGTAGGCGAGGATCGCCAGGGCCAGCGCCGAGTAGGAACGGCGCACGGTCTCTTGGTCGCCGCCACTGCCGTCCAGACCGAGCCGCAAGTCGGGCATCAGCCGCTCGACGGCATAGCGCAGCTCGTCGGATCCGAGCAGCTGATCCTGGACGACCCAGCGGGCGAGCACGCCGTAGCCGACCTCGTCGCGCAGGTACGGATCGTTCTCACCGAGCAGATCGAGCAGTGACGGCAGGAGCTCGGCGGCGGTGTGTCCGGGTGGCACCTCGGCGTCCGAGTCCACGATCGATTCCCACAGCGCGCGATCCGTCATCATGCTCATGAGCCCCCAGTCTGGCATCCGCCACGAGGCCGAACCTCATGGTCGGATGCCTCTGGCACACTTGATCGGTGCGCCGCCGACCGCAGCTGATCCCGTGGAAGGTCGCCGGCCGCATCACCGAACAGCAGGGCAACGCCGACGAGGTGGTGCAGGCCACGGGTTGGGTCTTCAACAACGAGACGGGTGACACGCTGACGCTCGCCGAGTTCGTGGCGACCGGCGACAACGAGGTCCCCGTGTACCTCGACCGCTTCGGCCTGGTGGACAGCGACGACGCGGGTCGCGCCCTCGTCGAGATCGGCTGCGGGATCGGTCGGATGACGTGCGCCCTCACCCGCCGCTTCGGCACCGTCTACGCCTGCGACCTCGACCACGGGTTCCTCGAACGGTGCCGAGAGGCCGTGGCCCGCTTCGGCAAGGTCGACCGCCTGCGGACCGTCGAGGTGGTCGACGGTCGCACCCTGGACATCGGCACGGACAGCGCCGACGTCGCCTTCAGCTACATCACGCTGCAGCATTGTGAGCGCGAGGACGCCGCAGCGCTCGTCGAGGAGGCCCTCCGAGTCGTTCGGCCCGGTGGGCAGATCGCCCTCAACTTCCGGTCGTGGTCCGGCACCGACCCGTTCGTCCTGCCGATGGGTGCGCTGATGCGCGGGCTGTTCCGGGTGCCCGCGGTCGGGCCGTGGCTGTCGCGCAAACGGACGCCCACGCGTCTCGCCTGGCAGGCCAACCGCCTCGACCCCCACCAGGTGCTGCGACCGATCCAGGATCGGCTCGCCGACGTGGTCATCTGGCGCAACCCGGCGCGGAACGCCCCGCTCTGGGGCGTCGCCCACGCCACGCCCGAGTTCTTCGACGGCATCAACCGCAACCACTGGTGGCTCGTCGCCACCCTCCGCTGAAGGCCCACGTCCGAACGCGCCGTGAGAGGTCCGAACACGCGTCGTTAGCCTGGCCGGTCATGCGAGTCGGTGTCGTCGGTGCAACTGGTCAGGTCGGTGGCGTGATGCGCCGCCTGCTCGCCGAGCGGGCGTTCCCCGTCGACGAGCTGCGCTACTTCGCCTCCGCCCGCTCGGCCGGAACCACGCTGCCGTGGGGTGACGGCGAGATCACCGTCGAGGATGCCGCCACGCGCCGACGCCGCCGGCCTCGACATCGCCCTCTTCTCCGCCGGCGCGTCCTCGTCGCGTGAGCTGGCGCCGCGGTTCGCCGCGGCGGGGGTCACGGTGATCGACAACTCGTCGGCGTTCCGCATGGACCCCGACGTCCCGCTCGTCGTCGCCGAGGTGAACCCCGGGGCCGTCGCCGAAGCCCGGCGGGGGATCATCGCCAACCCCAACTGCACGACGATGGCGGCCATGCCCGTGCTCAAGCCGCTCCACGACGAGGCCGGGCTCGTGCGCCTCGTCGCCAGCACCTACCAGGCGGTGTCGGGCGCCGGGCTGGCCGGCGTCGACGAGCTCGACAAGCAGTTCCGCCAGGTCGCCGACCGGGCCGCCGAGCTGACCCACGACGGCGCGGCGGTGGTCTTCCCCGAGCCGGAGAAGTTCGCCCGCCCCATCGCCTACAACGTCCTGCCCTACGCCGGCAAGCTCGTCGACGACGGCTCGTGGGAGACCGATGAGGAGCAGAAGCTGCGCAACGAGAGCCGCAAGATCCTCGGCATCCCCGACCTCGCGGTGTCCGGCACGTGCGTGCGGGTGCCGGTGTTCACCGGGCACTCGCTGTCGATCAACGCCGAGTTCCGCCGCCCCCTCTCCGTCGAGCGGGCCACCGAGCTGCTGGCCGCGGCGCCCGGCGTCGAGCTGGTCGACATCCCGACCCCGCTCGACGCTGCCGGGCGCGACCCGTGCTACGTCGGGCGACTGCGCGTCGACCACGGCGTCCCCGACGGTCGCGGCCTCGCGCTGTTCGTCAGCAGCGACAACCTGCGCAAGGGGGCGGCCCTCAACGCCGTGCAGATCGCCGAGCTGCTGATCCGCTGACCGTCCTCGTCGACCGCGGGCCGGCCCGCGCCCAGTCACCGTTCTGGAAGGCGCCCCCACTCCTCCCGGGCGTCGCACGCGCACGGCATCGACGCGCACCGCGGGCACCCGCCGGCGTAGCGGTCGACGGCCCGCGCCAGGTCGACACCCACCTGGTTGGCCAGCGAGGCGACCCAGGCCAGGACGTCGGCGAACTCGTGCGCCTGCTCCTCCGGCGTCCCCTTGCGCACGGCCTGCGCCAGCTCGCCGACCTCCTCGGCGAGCCAGGCGACGGTGGCCGGCACGCCCCGCTGACGGTCGTTGCGCCCGTAGGTCGACTCCATCAGCTGCTGGAAGGCGGCCAGGTCCATCTGGTCGGGGTGGGGAGATTTGAACTCCCGGCCTCCACGTCCCGAACGTGGCGCGCTAACCAAGCTGCGCTACACCCCGTAGCGGGTCGTGAGCCTACCCGCCGACCGTCCCGACAGGCGCGGCCCGATTCACCGCGGTCATGCCGGGGCTTCGGCGACGGCGGCCGGTTCGACCGCATCGACCGCCACCACGGGGGCGTCCTCGGCGACGGTGAGCACCTCCGGCGGCCGGAACCCCTCGTGGTAGGCGCCGCCCTTGGCGACAGCGCGCACGGCGCGCCGTAGGCGCAGCGGGTCGAGCGGCTTGACGATCCACCCTTCGGCGCCGCTGCGCCGGGCGAGGTGCACGTCGGCGAGGCGGTCGAGGAGCATCAGCACCGGCACGTGCGGCACCCGGCCGCTGGACGCGTCGAGGCGCAGCGCCATGGTCACGGCCATCCCGCCCATCGACCCGATCTGGAGGTCGAAGATCCCGATGTCGAACGGCTCGCGCTCCTCGACGAGGCGGGACACGTCACGGCCCTCGGAGGTCACGGTGAACGTCACGTCGACGCCACCGACGGCGGCCACGATCTCCTCGACGAGCCAGTCGGCGTCGGTGGCCAGCAGCACCTTCACGTCCCGGAATGTACCGGTCGCCGTCACGAGCCGGCGAACAGGTGGCGGCGGATCTCGCTCAGCCCGTCGAGATCGTGCACGTCGCCCGACAGGAGTGGCACCTCCACGAGCGGCGCCCCACCGAGCAGCGCGGCGAAAGGTGCCAACTCGTCGCGCGCCGCCTCGGCCAGCGCCCGCAGATCGGCCACGTTGCGCCACAGCGCGGCGACCTCGGCGCGGGCGGCGCTCGCCGCGTTCGCCTCGGCCTCGGCCGCGGTCCCCGGACCGAACGACGGGTGGACCCGATTGGCGACGCCGGCGATGCGGTCGACGCCCTGACCGGCGAGCTGCTCGGCGAACCAGACGGCTTCGGTCACCGTGTCGCGGTGCGGGGAGGCGACGATGACGTACCGCGTGGCGTCCGATCGCAGGAGGCGGATCACGTCTTCGGCCCGCTGCCGGAACCCTGTCTCCATGCCCGCGAACGCCTGGAAGAACGCCACGGCGTCAGCCAACACGTCGGACCCGACGACGCGGCCGATCGCCCGCAGCAGCGGTTGCGTGGCGGCCGAGACGAGGCTCATGCCGCGCCGTGCCGGCAGCATCAGCAGCCGGAACACGCGGTGGTCGAGGAACCGGGCGAGCACGCCGGGCGCCTCGAGGAAGTCGAGGGCGTTGCGGCTCGGCGGCGTGTCGACGACGACGACGTCGAATCGCTCGTCGCCGTGCAGCTGGTGCAGCGTCTCCGCCGCCATGTACTCCTGGGTCCCGCTGAGGGCGCCCGAGATGTTGCGGTAGAAGGGGTTGTCGAGGATCCGCTGCGCCTGCCCCTCGCTCCCGGCGGTACGCCGCACCAACGCGTCGAACGCTGCTGCCGTGTCGAGCATCATCGCCCACAGCTCGCCGGAGCCGTCGTGACCCAGTACGTCGTCGAGCCGGATGCGTTGCGGCTCGGGGGCCAGGCCGTCGGCCAGGCCGAGGGCATCGGCGAGACGGCGCGCCGGGTCGATCGTCACGACGACTGCCCGGCGTCCGGCGCGCGCCGCCTCGAGGCCGATGACGGCGGCCGTCGTCGTCTTGCCGACGCCGCCCGACCCGCAGCACACGATGACCTCGGCGGTCTCGAGCACGGGGTCGAGCGAAGCGGTGGATGGTTCGCTCGCCACTCCCCTCACTGCGCCGTCCCGGCGCGGATCGACGCGGCGAGGTCGGCGACGTCGCTCGGACCGAGCCCGGCCACGGGCAGCTGCGGCAGGTGCCACTGCTCGAGGGCGAGCTCGGCCCGGAGCCGCCCGATCTCCTCGTCCTGCACCTGGCGCCGGGACCGGCGGAACGACGCTGCCCGCTCCAGCAGGGCCGCATCCGGTTCGCCGTCCAGGTCGATGCGGGACGGGTCGGGCACCAGCGGGTCGCCGCCGAGCCCGTCGACGTTGTTGACCACCACTGGGCCGAGGCGCACGCCGACGCGGTCCTCCAGGGCGTAGGCGGTCTGCACCACCTCGTTGACGGGCGTGGTCTCGGGCAGGGTGACGAGGAGGACCTGGCAGCGGGCCGGATCGTGGAGCAGCTCGAGCACGTCGTCGGCCTGGACCCGCACCGGCCCGCTGCGCACGGCGTCCTGCAGACCGGCCGCCGACGTGAGGAACGTGACGGCGTGGCCGGCGGCGGGGCCGTCGACGACGATGACGTCCCAGTCCCCGCTGCGCTCGAGCTGCTTGATCTTGCCCAGCACGACGATGTCGTCGATGCCCGGTGCCGCCGTCGCCACGACGTCGATGACGCCGGACGACGACAGGCGCTTGGCCACCCGCCCGAAGCCGTGCTCGCGGAGGTACTCCTCGAGCGCGGCCGGGGCCGAGATGCTCTCGCAGGGCAGCTCGCCGACGAGGTCGCCGAGGACCGGCTTGCCGTCCAGCTCGACGACGAGCACGCGCTGTCCGGCGGCGGCGGCCGCTGTGGCCAGGACAGCCGTTACCGTGGTCTTGCCGACACCCCCCTTGCCCGCCACGATGGTCACGCGCGAGGCGGACAGCACCGGCACTGGATCGACTGACTCCGGAGGCACCTTTGCGCAGACTAGCGATCGGCCTGCTCAGCGCCGTGGCCGGCGTGGGTCTGCTCGCCGCCGGCGGCGCGCCGGCCGTCGCCCAGCAGCCACAGGAGCTGGGGACGGTTGATGTGCTGCAGGTCAGCGGGCTGTTCGACCCGATCGTCGTCGGGGCGATCGACGAGGCCATCGAGCGGTCGGTCGATGACGGCTCGCAGGCCCTGATCCTGCAGGTCAACACGCGCGGCGCCGTGATCGGCCGCGACGACATGGAGGCCCTGCTGGAGCGCATCGAGGCGGCGCCGCTGCCGGTCGCCGTGTGGGTGGGGCCGTCCGGCGCCCGCCTCTACGGCACTCCGGCCCAGTTGCTCGCCGTGGCCGACGTCACCGGGATGGCGCCGGGGGCGCGAGTCGGTCACACCGGTGTGCCCCTGAGCCCCAACGGTGTACGGATCGACCTCGGGCCGGGCGCCGATCAGCTGCGCAACGGGTCGCTGGGCCTCAGCGAGGCCAGGCGGCTGGACGTCTTCGAGCAGCGCATCTCCGACGAGGGGCTGCCGACGATCAAGTCGATGATCGAGGCCCTCGACGGGTACGAGCACGACGGCGTGGCGTTGGAGACGACCGAGGAACGGGTGCTCGACGACGGCACGGTCCGCCGGGACACCACGGCGACGGTCCGGTTCTCCAAGCTCGGCCTCGTCGACCAGCTGTTCCACACGGTGAACAGTCCGGCCGTCACGTACCTGCTGCTGCTGATCGGCCTCGCCCTGCTGATCTTCGAGTTCTTCACCGCCGGCGTCGGCATCGCCGGTGTGGTCGGCGCCTCGTGCGTCGTCCTCGCCTGCACCGGGCTGGCGACCCTGCCGGCCCGCGGCTGGGCCGTCGGTCTGATCCTCGCCGCCATGCTGGCGTTCGCCGTCGACGTTCAGGTCGGCATCCCACGGTTCTGGACAGCGGTCGGCGTGATCACCACGATCGTCGCCAGCCTGTGGCTGTTCGAGCCGCTCCCGGGCGTCACCCTGCGGCCGTCGTGGATCACGCTGGTGGTGGGCATCGGCGGGACCGCCCTGGCCTTCGTCGTCGGCATGCCGTCGATGGTGCGGACCCGCTTCGCGACGCCGACGATCGGGCGGGAGTGGATGATCGGCGAGCTGGGTGAGGTCGTCGAGCCCGTCGATCCCGACGGCGTCGTCACCGTCCGCTCGGCCCGCTGGCGGGCGCGCACCAACCGGGCGACGCCGGTCGCCGCCGGTGAGTCCGTGCGCGTCGTCGCCATCGACGGCGTCACGCTGGAGGTCGAGCCCCTGGAAGGGGCGGCACGCGACCATCGCGAGCGGCGGGCGAAGCCGGACGACGGCGATTTTTCGACGAAGTGAACGACGTGTGAACAGCGGCCGCGCGCCATTGCCGGGCCCAGGGCGGCTCCCTACGGTGTCCCCCCGTGAAGGGCGTGACCTTGATCTGGCAAGAGTCGGGAGCCTGCCGTGAGGGCAGCGGATCCGACTTCTACCCCCCGATGCACACCGAGCGGAAGCACGAGCGCCTGGCGCGGGAGCGGCGCGCCAAGTCGGTGTGCGCCAGCTGCCCGGTGCGCTACGAGTGCCTCCAGCACGCCATCCGTGTGGACGAGCGCTACGGCATCTGGGGCGGCCTGAACCAGGACGAGCGCCGCCTGCTGCGCGAATCCGCCTGATCCCGGTTCCCGGCCGGGCGCGCCGGCTGTGCTCAGGCATCCGGAGCGTCGGCCGGCAGCCGCGGGCCGGCGATGCGCACGTCCTCCCGGCGGCGGGTCACGCCACGGGCGTCGAGCTCGGCGAGCAGCGGCACGGCGTGCTTGCGGGTGATCCCGGCGGCGGCGCGGAACTCGCTGACCGTGAAGCCACCCGGGTGCTCGGCGAGCAGGTGCGCCGCCAGCCGGCCGGCAGCGGTGATTGCTCCGGCATGGAACCACAGCCCGTCGCGCTCGACCAGCACGCCCCGGCGTCCCAGCTCGCGCAGCTCGGCAGGGGTGACACCGTCCGGTGCCGGTGGCGCCAACCCGCCGGCCGCCAGCTGCGCCACGGCCGGATGGTCGGCCAGGGGGTCGGCCAGGCCGGCCCGCCGGGCGTTGGTGCCGTCGACGACGACGCCGTCGAGCGTGGCGAGCACGGCCCGCTCGCGCTCGTCGAGCCCTGCCAGCTCCAGTCCGAGCGGTCCGGCGGCATCGAGACGTTCGTCCAGCGCGGCCCCGGTGGCCGCGACGGCGTCGACGGTCGTGACCCACCGCCCGAGCGTCGGCACGCGCCGTTCGCCGGTCAGCAGCTCCAACTCGTCGGCGTCGACCCATCCCCGCTCGGCGACGACGCGGTCGACGGAGCGGTCCGGACGAGCCCGCGAGGCCGGCAGCACCGGTGCGATGTCGAGCACCTCGCCGCCGCCGACGGTCTCGTCACGCCCGGTCTCGCGCAGCACGAACCGGTCGCCGGGCATCAGCGGTAGGGCCGTGGGGAGGTGCAGCCGTACGGCGCCCGTCTCTCCCGGCGCAAGGGACTCCGGACCGAGCACGCGCAGGCGTACGGCGTGCTCGCCCGAGCCGATGTAGGCGAGGTAGGCGCCGCGTCGGGAGACGTCGTGGTCGAGGCTGGTGAGCACGGTCAGTGAGGCGTCGACGCGCGCCGTCGTCCGCCAGCGGCCGGTGGCGATCACCGCGTGGCCACGGGTCACGTCGCCGTGTTCGACACCGGCGAGGTTGAGCGCCACGCGGTGACCCGGCCCGATGGCGGCGACGACGGTGCCGATGGTCTGGATCGCGCGCACCCTGGCCGGACGGCCACCAGGCTCGACGGCGACGTGGTCGCCCGTCGCCATCGAGCCGTCGGTGAGCGTCCCGGTGACGACCGTCCCGCTACCCCGCGAGGAGAAGACGCGGTCGATCCACAGGCGCGACCGGCCGCGGTCGCGCGCCGCAGGCGTCGTGCGGGCGAGGTCGGCGAGCGCCGCGGCGAGCTGGTCGACACCGACGCCCGCCGGCGCGGCCACCGGCAGCACCGGGGCCCCGGCGAGGAACGTGCCGGCGAGGTGGTCGGCGACCTCGAGGCCGGCCAGCTCCACCAGCTCGCTGTCGTCGAGCAGGTCGACCTTGGTGAGGGCCACGACGCCGTGACGGACACCGACCAGCTCGAGGATCCGCAGGTGCTCCTCGCTCTGCGGCTTCCACCCCTCGGTGGCGGCGACGACGAACAGGCAGGCGTCGACGCCGCCGACGCCGGCCAGCATGTTGCGCAGGAAGCGCACGTGTCCCGGCACGTCGACGAAGCTGATCGCCTCGTCGTCGATGACGGCATGGGCGAAGCCGAGATCGATCGTCAGTCCGCGGCGCTTCTCCTCGGCGAAGCGGTCGGGATCGGTCCCGGTGAGCGCCAGGACGAGCGACGACTTGCCGTGATCGACGTGCCCGGCCGTGGCGATCACCCGCATCGCCCCACATTGCCATCCGGCCCGATGCGCCACGATGGGTTCCGCGCGCAAGGAGAGGAGCATCCATGACCGCCGAGCCCGTCCGCATCGAGGTGACGCTGCCCCGACCGATCGCCGAAGTGTGGCCGGCGTTCCGCGACCCCGCGCTGATCCGTCGCTGGCACGGCTGGGACTACGACGACCTCGACGCCGAGATCCAGGAGATCTTCATCGACGGCACGATCGCCTCCGAGGACGACCGCACGCTGCACATCGGGGGTCACCTGTTCGCCCTCGAGGCGCGCGGGCCGCAGACCGTCGTGCGGGTGACCAGGGCGACCCCGCTCGACACCGCGTCGATGGACTGGAACGCCTGGTACGACGACATCGACGAGGGGTGGCTGTCGTTCCTCCAGCAGCTGCGCTTCGCCCTGACCCACCACTGGGGCGAAGAGCGCCACACCGTGCACCTCGGCGGCGAGACGTTGGCGTCGTCACCGAAGGCGGTCGCCGACACCCTCGGGCTGGGCGACACAGGCGCGCTCGCCGCCGGCGAACGCTACGCCGCCGTCGTCGCCGGCGAGCAGCTCGAGGGCGAGGTCTGGTTCCGGTCGCCGCACCAACTCGGGCTGACGGTCGACGCCTGGGGTCCCGGCCTGCTGCTGCTGGCCGAGGCGCCGAACCCGCCGGTACCCCACCGTGCCGCGACAGCCACCCTGACGACCTACGGCGACGACGACGACGGCACGCGTGCCGCCAGCTGGCGGACGCTGTGGGCCGCGCACTACGGCGACAAAGCCTCCTGAGCCCGCAGGGCGGCGACGATCACCGCGTCCTCGGAGCGCTCGACCGCTCGCAGGTCGAGCACCGTGGCGCCGTCGCGAGCCCGGCCGATCACCGGCGGATCGTGGGCCCGGAGCGCGGCGAGCCGGTCACCCGCGACGCGCACGCCGGCGCTCGGGATCGTTGCCCCGGGTGCCGATCCGGCCCCGGGCACGGCGTCCGTCGCCACGACGTCGCCCCCGACGGCCTCGGCGATCACCGCAGCTCGGGCGCTGAGCTCGGCGACCGGCACCGCGGCCAGCCGCCAGAACGGGACGCGTGACAGGACGTCGCGATCGAGGTACGCCATGGCGAGGTCCTGGAGGGCGGCGAGGACGAGGCTGCCCGGACGCAACGCCCGCGCCAGGGGGTGCGCCGCGCAGCGGGCGACGAGATCAGCGCGCCCGGCGATGATCCCCGCCTGCGGGCCACCGAGCAGCTTGTCGCCGCTGAACGTCACGAGCGCGGCACCGGCCGCGAGCGTCTGGCGCGCCGCCGGCTCACCGGCCAGCCACGGCGGCGGGTGGGCGCCAGGCCACCACGGGCAGGTCGCGTCGAGCAACCCACTGCCCAGGTCGGAGACGACCGGCACGCCCAGGGTCGCCAGCTCCGCTGTGGAGGTCGTCTCGACGAACCCGGTGATGGCGTAGTTGCTCGGGTGCACCTTGAGCACCATCGCCACGTCGCCGCCGTCGACAGCGCGTCGGTAGTCGGCGACGCGTGTGCGGTTCGTCGTCCCGACATCGACCAGCCGGGCGCCGGACTGCTCCATCACCTCGGGCACGCGGAAGCCGCCACCGATCTCGACGCTCTCCCCCCGGCTCACCGGCACGTCACGCCCCGCCGCCAGCGCGGCGAGGACGAGCAGGACCGCGGCGGCGTTGTTGTTCACGACCATCGCCGCCTCGGCCTCGCACAACCGGGCGAACAGGCGGCCGACACCGCGTTGGCGGGATCCACGCTCGCCGGTCGCCAGGTCGAGCTCGACCGCCTGGAACCGGGCCGCCTGCTGGTGGGCCACCGGCGCTCGGCCGAGGTTGGTGTGCAGCAGCACGCCGGTGGCGTTGACGACCGGCGTCAGCAGCGTGCGGCGCAGCGCGTCGGCGCGGGCCGGAGCATCGACGACGGCACCGTCGGCGATGGCCTGCCGAGCGACGTCGACCAGCAGCGGCTGCGGCAGACCCGAGCCGGCGAGCGACCGGGCGAGGGCGTCGACCGACGGCGGGCGCTCCATCGGCCGGAGGCTAGATCAGCCGTCGTCCCCGACATCTGGGCGGCATCCGTCCCGGATTCCGGGACGGATCCCGCCCTGATACGGATCCCGCCCAGATGGGGGACGGCCGCCTGACTCGTAGGCTCCCGGAGCCATGGGCATCGCCGTGCCGATCGTGCGCCTCGACCCCGACCTGCCGCTCCCGGCCTATGCCCATCACGGCGACGCCGGGCTCGACCTGCACGCCCGGGAGGATGCCGTCCTCCCGGCCGGCGGTGGGCGGGCGCTCGTGCCGACCGGGATCGCCATCGCCGTCCCGCCCGGCCACGCCGCCTTCGTGCTGCCGCGCAGCGGGCTCGCCCTGCGCCACGGCCTCGGCATCGTCAACGCCCCCGGCCTGATCGACGCCGCCTACCGGGGCGAGGTCAAGGTGATCCTGGTCAACACCGACCCGGGGGAGGACTACCGGGTCCACCGCGGTGATCGCATCGCCCAGCTCGTGGTGCAGCGCGTCGAGGAGGTCATCTGGCAGCCCGTCGACGCGCTCGCCGGTGTCGACCGGGGCGGGGGTTTCGGGCACTCCGGGCGCTGATCGCCACCCGGCCGCGGCACGTCACTTCCAGGCGAAGACCGGCTGCTCGAAGCCGGCGACGGGATCGTCGCGGCCCTCCAGCGCGAGCCAGCGGAACTGCACGAGCACGGCGCCCGTCGGGGCGTGGATGAGGTCGTTGCCGAGTGGAACCTGCACCACCGGGCGATCGCTCTCGGGGATGTCGATGAAGCGCGGCGAGTCGGCGCGGCTCAGTTGGTGCAGCCCGACGCGGTAGGCGGCCAACACCTCCCGGGGATCGGGACGGAGATCGAGGCGCCCGCCGCCCCACATCACGACCGGCGTGATGACGTAGCCGGAGCGCGTCGGGTAGTCGTCGAGCAGGCCGAGCACGGCGTCGGCGTCGAGCGCCACGCCCATCTCCTCGTCCAGTTCGCGGCGCGCCGCGTCGATCGCTGACTCGCCGTGGTCCAACCGGCCGCCGGGGAGCGCCCACTGCGAAGCGTGACGGTTGAGGCCGGCGGCCCGGCGGCACAGCAGGAACGCCGCCCCGCCGCTGACGTTCGCCATCCGTCCGTCGAGGCCCTGGGCCCCGCCTGGGATGATGTCCATCGAGCCGGCCTCCGGCTCGAACGGGTCGACACGGTCCTCGCCCTCCACCGAGTCGACGACGACGATGGCCACCGCGGCATGTCGGCGCTCGTCCAGCGCCAGCACCCGCCGCTCGTGACCGGCGAGGTTGGCGACGATCCGCTGGCGCAACGCCTCGTCGTAGGGCAGCGGCGGCGGGACGGGGGGCATCCGTCCATTGTGCCCGCCGTTACAGTCGCCCGGCGGTGCTGGAGCGGATCCTCGACGACTCGTATCCGGCCGTCGTCCGCCGCGTCGTCGTCCCCCTCACGCTCGCCCGGCTGGCCACGAACGCCGTCTACCGCTTCGCCCCACCGTTCCTGGCGACGATCGCCCGAGGCCTCGACGTCGACCTCGTCGACCTCGGCGTGGCGCTGGCCCTCACCGAGCTGGCCGGGCTGACGTCGCCGATCATCGGACGAACCATCGACCGCGTGCCGCGACGGCGTTCGATGGCCGGCGGTCTCGCCGGCATCGCGGTCGGGGCGACGATCGCCGGGCTGAGCACGGGGATCGTCGTGTTCGCCGCCGGGCCTGCTGCTGCTCGCCGTGGCGAAGATCGTGTTCGACGTCGGTCTGATCTCGTGGACGTCGGACCACGTCGCCTACGAGCGGCGCAGCAGGGTGGTCGGGATCATCGAGACGTCGTGGGCGCTCGGGCTCCTGGTCGGCGTCACCACCCTCGGGCTGGTCGCCGCGGCGACGTCGTGGCGCTGGTCGTACGTCGTCGGTGCCATCGCCGTCGTTGCCGCCGCGGGCATGCTCCTCGCCCGCCTGGACCGTGACGACGTCCCCGTCGCGCCGCCGCGGCCGGCTGGTGGCGCCGTGACCACCCGGCTGCGCCCGAGCGGGTGGGCCGCGGTGGCCGGGGTGTTCGCCCTGATGGCCGCGGCCCAGGCGCTGTTCGTGACGTTCGGGGCATGGCTGGAGGACGTCTTCGGGTTCGGCACGGCCGGCCTCGCCGGCGTGACGTTCGGGATCGGCGCCCTCGAATTGCTGGCGTCGTCGACGTCGGCGGCGCGCACCGACCGCTGGGGCAAGGAACGCAGCGTCATGTGGGGAGCCGGGATCATGGTGCCCTGCGCCTTCGTGCTCGCCCAGCTCCACGAGCAGCTGGCCATCGGGCTGCTCGCCCTTGGTCTCTTCATCGCCGCCTTCGAGTTCTCGATCGTCTCGGCCATCCCGATCGGGGCCGAGCTGGTGCCCGGGGCAGCGGGACAGGGCATCGGGACGATGATCGCCTGCGGCACGCTCGGCCGGGCGGTCACCGCCGTGCCGGCGACGAGGCTGTACGAGCACTTCGGCATGGCGCCCGTCGCCCTGCTCAGCCTGGCCTGCGCGGCGGCCGCAGGGGCGGCGATGGTCGCCCGTCGTCGCCTCCTCTCCGCCGAGGCCGCGCCGCCCGCTGGATAGGGTCGGCCTCCGTGCGCAAGGTCGTCGCCGCCTCCTTCGGATCGTTGAGCGAGCTCCGGGTCGTCGAGGAGACCGATCTCGTGCCGGCACCGGGCCAGGTCGTCATCGACGTCCAGGCCGCCGGCGTCAACTTCGTCGACGGGCTCATCGTCGAGGGCCGCTACCAGGTCACGCCGCCGCTGCCCTACACGCCCGGATCAGAGGTGGCCGGCGTCATCGGCGC
The DNA here is from genome assembly GCA_963776995.1 of uncultured Acidimicrobiia bacterium. Classification (GTDB taxonomy): domain Bacteria; phylum Actinomycetota; class Acidimicrobiia; order Acidimicrobiales; family Ilumatobacteraceae; genus JALZMG01. The sequence continues at coordinate 138,514 of CAVZPA010000013.1, read as the reverse complement.
GGTCGGTGACGGGGTCGACGGGCTGGCCGTGGGCGATCGCGTCCTCGCGCTCCCGTCGTCGGGCGGGTACGCCTCGCAGGTCGCCGTGCCGGCGCCGGCCGCGGTGCGCATCCCGGGCAACCTGACTGCCGGCCAGGCGGCCGGTCTCGTCCAGAGCTACGCCACGATGCTGTACGCGTTCACCCGCCGGACCACCGTGACCAGCGGCGAGTGGTTCGCCGTGCTCGGCGCGGGCGGCGGCATCGGCCTGGCTGCCGTCGACCTGGCGATCGCCCTTGGCGCCAACGTCGTTGCATGCGCATCGAACGACGAGAAGCTCGCTGCGGCGCGGTCGATGGGAGCGGTCGCGACGGTGTGCTACGAAGCCGATGGCGTCGATCTGAAGGCGGCCATCCGGGAAGCGACCGGCGGTGGCGCCGACGCCGTCATCGACCCGATCGGCGGACCGAAGGCCGAGGCGGCCCTGCGCAGCCTGCGCTGGGGCGGGCGCTACCTCGTGGTCGGGTTCGCGTCCGGCGAGATCCCGCGCATCCCGCTGAACCAGGTGCTGCTCAACAGCCGCACGGTGATCGGCATCGAGTGGGGCGGCTGGGTGCTGCGCGACCCGGCGCCGAACCGACAGCTCGTCGGCGAGTTGCTCGACCTCGTCGCGGCCGGCACGGTCCATCCCGTCGAGCCCGTCGCCCGCCCGCTCGAGGACGCCGCAGCGGTGCTCACCGACCTGCAGGCCCGCAGGATCACGGGCAAGGCCGTCCTCACGCCCTGACCCGCCGCGCCTCGTGCTGGAGCCGAGCCGATAGGCGAGGCAACCAATCATGACGGTCGGTCGTCAGGCGCGGTAGCCGTTGGTGATCGGCATCCGGCGGTCGCGGCCGAACGCCTTCGTCGTCACACGGACGCCAGGGGGGCACTGCCGGCGCTTGTACTCGGCGATGTCGACCAGCCGGGTGACCCGCCGGACGACGGCCTCGTCGTGGCCGAGCTCGACGATCTCGCCTGCGGTGCGGTCGTCCTCGACGTAGGCCTCGAGGATCGGGTCGAGGACCTCGTAGGGCGGCAGGCTCTGGTCGTCGCGCTGGTCGGGGCGCAGCTCGGCCGACGGCGGCTTGGTGATCACGTCCTCCGGGATGATCTCCCGCCCGGCCCGCGCGTTGACGTACCGGCACAGCGCGTAGACCTCCGTCTTCAGCACGTCCTTGATCACCGCGTAACCGCCGACGGAATCGCCGTAGATGGTGAAGTAGCCGACGGCCATCTCGCTCTTGTTCCCGGTGGTCAGGACCATCCATCCGAACTCGTTGGACAGCGCCATCAGCAGCTGGCCGCGGCAGCGGCTCTGGATGTTCTCCTGGGTCAGCCCCGGTGGCCGGCCCTCGAACGTGGGAGCGAGCATGTCGAGGTAGGCGGCGAACGCCGGCTCGATGGCGATCGTGCGGTACTCGACGCCCAGGTTGGCAGCCAGCAGGGCGGCATCGGACTTGGAGTGGTCGCTGGAGTACCGCGACGGCATCGAGACGCCGTGGACGTGATCGGCGCCGAGGGCGTCGGCGGCGATCACGGCGACGAGCGACGAGTCGATGCCGCCGGACAGTCCGATGACGACGTCGGTGAACCCGTTCTTGGCGCAGTAGTCCCGCGTGCCGAGCACGAGAGCCTTGTAGAGCTCGGCATCCCGGGACAGCGGCTCGACGATCGGGTTGTGTCCCGTCGTCTCGTGAGTGACCGGCGCCTCGGTGACGACGACGGTCGGCAACGAGACCTGCGAGATGCGGCCGCGCGGATCGAGCAGGCGCTGTCGGTACACGGCAGGGACGGGGACGTCGACGATCAGCAGTTCCTCCCGGAACTGCGGGCCTCGGGCGAGCAGGCCGCCCTCGGCGTCGAACGCCAGGGAGCAGCCGTCGAAGATCAGCTCGTCCTGCCCACCCACCTGGTTCACGTACACCAGCGCCGAGTGCGAGTCGGCGGCCCGCGTTGCCAGCATCCGCTCGCGGGAGGCGGCCTTGCCGCGGTGGTACGGCGAGGCGTTGATGTTGATGGCCAGCTCGGCGCCACCGTCGGCCTGCACCGCCAGCGGCCCGTCCGGGCTCCAGATGTCCTCGCAGATGCTGATCCCGACCTTGACGCCGCCGATGACGTAGAGCTCGAGAGGGTCGGTCTCGTTGCCCGGCGTGAAGTAGCGGGCCTCGTCGAACACGGCGTAGTTCGGGAGCAGCCGCTTGCGGTACGTGCCGAGGACCTCGCCCTGGGCGCAGACCGCCGCGGCGTTGAACAGATCGCGGTCCTCGTCGACGAACCCGACCACCGCCGTGCAGTGCCGTGTCCGGGCGGCGAGCTTGGCCAGCGCGGCCTCGTTGTCGGCGACGAAGCCAGGCTTGATCACGAGGTCCTCCGGCGGGTACCCGGTGATCGACAGCTCCGGGAAGGCGACGATGTCGCAACCGGCGTCCTCGGCGCGGTCGTAGGCATCGACCAGCTTGGCCACGTTGCCCTCGAGATCGCCGACGGTGGGGTTGAGCTGCGCCAGCGCGACGCGCACCACGGTCACGCCCACCAGGCTAGTGGCACCCGTCGTCAGGCCATCGGAGGCACGTCGTATGTTGGACGGCCGTGGGGGACCCTGTGGTGGAACTGCCGGCCACCGAGCAACGCCGCCTGCTCGCGGCCCGGGAGATCTCCGCGGGCGAGCTGCTCGACGCCCACCTGGAGCGGATCGCGGCCGTCAACCCGGCGGTCAACGCCGTGATCGCCCTCGACCCCGAGATCGGCCGCGCCCGGGCGGCGGCAGTTGACGCGGCGGTCGCCAGGGGCGAGGACGCCGGCCCGCTCGCCGGGTTGGTGACCGCGCACAAGGACCTCACCGAGACGGCCGACTTCCCGACCACCTATGGCTCGCCTCTGTTCGCCGGCTTCCGCCCACCGGCCGACAGCATCGTCGTGAGCCGGATGCGGGCCGCCGGCGCCGTCGCCGTCGGGAAGACCAACACGCCCGAGTTCGGCGCCGGCTCGCACACGTTCAACCCGCTGCACGGCATCACGCGCAACCCCTGGGACCTCGGCCGCTCGGCCGGCGGGTCGAGCGGCGGCGCCGCCGTCGCCCTGGCGTGCGGGATGGTCGCCATCGCCGACGGAAGCGACATGGGCGGCTCGTTGCGCAACCCGGCGGCGTGGAACAACGTGGTCGGCTTCCGCCCGACGCCACGCGTCGTGCCACGCGTCGCCCCCGGCAACCCGTGGAACCCGCTCGCACTCGATGGTCCGATGGGCCGAACGGTCGGCGACGTCGCCCTGCTGCTCGGCGTGCTGGGCGGGGCGCCGGAACCCGCCGACCCGCTGCACCGGCCGATCACCGTGCCCGCCCACCTCGACCCGCCCGACCGCCCGCTGCGCGTGGCGTGGTCGCGCGACATCGGCGGGGCGGCGATGGACCTCGGCCAGGTCGCGGTGCTCGACGGCTTCCGCCCGACGTTCGAAGGGCTCGGATGGGAGGTCGTCGACGACGAACCCGACCTCTGCGGCGCCGACGACTGCTTCCGGACGCTGCGGGCGTGGCAGTCGGCCACCGGCACGGCAACCCGCCTCGGCCCGCGGGCCAGCCAGTTGAAGTCCACGATCCGCGACGAGATCCGGCGGGGCAACGAGCTCACCGCGGCCGACGTGGCCGTCGCCTACGAGCACCTCGGGGTGCTGGTACGACGCGGCGCCGAGTTCTTCACCCGCTACGACCTGCTCGCCGGCCCGGTCACGCAGCTCGCCCCGTTCCCGGCCGACTGGGAGTACCCGACCGAGGTCGGTGGCCGCCGGTTCCGCTCGTACATCGACTGGATGGCGGTGTGCTACCGCGTGACGGTGATGGGTTGCCCGGCCCTGTCGTTACCGGCCGGCTTCGACGCCGCTGGCTTGCCGGTCGGCATCCAGCTCGTCGGTGCGCCGGGGCGGGACATCGACGTGCTCCGCGCCGCGGCGACCCTGGAGTCGGCATCGGGACACGGGCTGCGCCGGCCGCCGGTGGTGACGTGATGACAGATTTCGAGGCGTTGGCCAACCGGGTCACCCGCTTCGGCGATCGCCCGGCGATCGTCGATCCCGCCGGCACGTGGTCCTACTCCGACGTCGACCGGGACGCCGCCGAGCTCGCCGGCGTCCTCGGCGGCCGCTACGACCCGGGCGCCCGTGTCGCGATCGTCGCCACGCCGGGCCACGACTTCGTCGTCGCCCTCCTCGCCTGCTGGCACGCCGGAGCGATCGCCGTGCCGCTCCACCCGCAACACCCCGATGCCGAGCTGCAGTACGCGCTGGAGGACAGCGGTGCGTCGGCCGTCGTCGCCTCGGACACGCACCGCGAGGTCGCGGCGCGGGTCGCCATCGCGGCCGGCGTGGACGTCGTCGACGTCGACGAGCGGGCCACCGCCCACCGCTCTGCACAGCCGCCCGAGCAACCGGCACTGATGATCTACACGAGCGGCACGACCGGCCGGCCGAAGGGTGTCGTCCACACCCAGGGCAGTCTCGCCGCGCAGATCGACGGGATGGTCGCCACGTGGGGGTGGTCGCCCGACGACCGGATCGTCCTCGTCCTGCCGCTCAACCACGTCCACGGCATCGCCAACGTCACGCTCACCCCGCTCGCCGTCGGCGCCTGCTGCGAGGCGCCCGGCGGCTTCGACGCCGTCGCCGTGTGGGAGCGCATGGCGTCCGGTGAGGTCACCCTGTTCATGGCCGTGCCGACGGTGTACGCCCGCCTCGTCGCGGCGTGGGAAGCCGCCCCGCCGGACACCCGCCGGCGCTGGTCTGCGGGCGCCGCTCGACTCCGCCTGATGGTCTGCGGCTCGGCGGCCCTGCCCGTCTCGACCCTGGAGCGCTGGCGCGAGCTCACCGGACACGTCCTGCTCGAGCGTTACGGGATGACCGAGCTGGGGATGGCCCTGTCGAACACGCTCGATCGACGGGTCCCCGGCCACGTCGGCGAGCCGTTCCCCGGTGTCGAGGTGCGCGTCGTCGACGAGGCCGGCCGTGACGTACCCGGTGGTCAGGCCGGGGAGCTGTGGGTTCGCGGCCCACAGGTCTTCGCCGAGTACTGGGGACGTCCCGAGGCCACGGCGGCGTCGTTCACGGACGGCTGGTTCCGCACCGGCGACGTCGCCGTGCGCGACCCCGAGGGGTACCGCCTGCTCGGCCGCTCGTCGGTCGACATCATCAAGACCGGCGGGGAGAAGGTGTCGGCGCTGGAGATCGAGGAGGTCCTGCGCACCCATCCGCAGGTGTCCGACTGCGCCGTCGTCGGCCTCGACGACGACGAGTGGGGTCAACGGGTCGGCGCCGCCGTCGTCGCCGAGCCGGGCGGGCCGGACATCGACGCCGACGCCCTCCGGGCGTGGGGCAAGCAGCAGCTGGCTGCGGCCAAGGTCCCGTCGCGCTACGTGTTCGTCGACGAACTGCCCCGCAACACCTTGGGCAAGGTCGTCAAGGCCCGGGTGGCCGAGCTGTTCTGACGGGCGGCGGCTTCTCTACGGTGGCGGGATGTCCTTCACCCAGATCACCTACGAGGTCGACGGCCCGGCGGCGATCATCACGCTGAACCGGCCGGAGCAGCTCAACGCCTTCACGGGGACGATGCTCGAGGAGCTGCTCGTCGCCTTCGACCAGGCCGATGCCGACGACGCCGTGCGGGCGGTGATCATGACCGGCGCCGGGCGGGCGTTCTGCGCCGGCGCCGATCTGAGCGCCGGCGGCGACACGTTCGACTACGACGCGCGGGGCCGCACGGAGAGTTCGCCGAAGGCGCCCCGCGACGGCGGCGGCGTGCTGGTGCTGCGCATCTTCGACTGCACGAAGCCGGTGATCGGCGCGATCAACGGCTCGGCGGTCGGTGTCGGCATCTCGATGACGCTGCCGATGGACATCCGCGTCCTCGCCGATCACGCCAAGGTCGGGTTCGTCTTCACCGGCCGGGGCATCGCCCCCGATGGTGCGGCGAGCTGGTTCCTGCCCCGCGTCGTCGGCATCAGTCAGGCGCTGGAGTGGGTCCTGACGGCCCGCGTCTTCCGCGCCGAGGAGGCGCTGGCCGGCGGGCTGGTGCGCAGCCTCCATCCTGCCGATCAGGTGCTCGGCGTGGCCAAGGAGCTGGCGGCGGAGATCGCCACCAATGCCGCCCCGGTGTCGGCCGCGGTGAGCCGTGGGCTCCTGTGGCGGATGCTCGGCGAGAGCCATCCGATGGCCGCCCACCGCGCCGACTCGGCGGCCATCTTCGACCTCGGTCGCAAGCCGGATGCCCGGGAGGGCGTGATGGCCTTCCTCGAGAAGCGCCGGCCGGCGTGGACGCTCAGCCCGACCAAGGACCTCCCGCCGACCTACCCGTGGTGGGATTACCCGACCTACGAGGGCGACTGAACGGCTGCCCCCACTCGTTCTGGAGCGCGCAGTCCACCTGCGAGCGACCGAGCGCCAGCGAGGGAGTGGCCAGCGACGGCCTGCGTGGCCGGGGAACGCTGTGGAGGGCCCGATCGGGCCGGTTCGCAAGGACAGAACGTGGCGGACCCGTTAACACACCGTTCACAATGGGGCAACGGGTCGGCAATGGCTCGCCGACACGATGAGCGCCGCACGATGGCGAGCAACGCGCCAGGACGTGCCCCTACCCCGACACAACGACTGGCCAACCCGAAAGCACGAGGGCATCTGTGGTCTACAAGGCTGAGTACATCTGGATCGACGGCACCGAGCCGACAGCGAAGCTGCGATCCAAGACCAAGATCGTGCCCGATGGCGCCGAGCTCCCCGTCTGGGGCTTCGATGGGTCGAGCACCAACCAGGCAACAGGTGACAAGAGCGACTGTGTGCTGATCCCCGTCTTCTCCTGCCCGGACCCGATTCGCGGTGGCAAGGACGTTCTGGTGATGTGCGAGGTCTACGCAGCCGACGGCAAGCCCCACCCGTCGAACACCCGCGCCGCGTGCGTGAAGACGGCCAAGAAGTACGCCAAGCACGAGTGCCTGTTCGGCATCGAGCAGGAGTACACGTTCTACAAGGACGGGCGCCCGTACGGCTTCCCGGTCGGCGGCTTCCCGGCTCCGCAGGGCGGCTACTACTGCGGCGTCGGCTCGGACGAGATCTTCGGCCGCGACATCGTCGAGGAGCACCTCGACAACTGCCTCGCCGCCGGTCTGTCCTACAGCGGGCTCAACGCCGAGGTGATGATCGGCCAGTGGGAGTTCCAGATCGGCCCGCTCGGCCCGGTCGAGGTCGCCGACCAGCTGTGGATCGCCCGCTGGCTGCTGTATCGCACGGCCGAGGACTTCGACGTGTCCGCCACGCTCGACCCGAAGCCGATGAAGGGCGACTGGAACGGCGCCGGGGCGCACACCAACTTCTCGACCAAGGAGATGCGCGAGGAGGGCGGCTACCAGTACATCGAGAACGCCTGCAAGGCGCTCGGCAAGAAGTGGGAGTTGCACGTCAAGAACTACGGGCACGGCATCGAGGACCGTCTCACCGGGCACCACGAGACGGCACCGTGGAACAAGTTCTTCTACGGCGTGTCCGACCGCGGCGCCTCGATCCGCATCCCGCTGGCGGTCCACAAGGAGGGCCGCGGCTACCTCGAGGACCGGCGCCCCAACGCCAACATGGATCCGTACGTGGTCACCCGCTTGATGGTGGACACGGTCTGCTCGGCCATCTGACCGTGCCGTGCCGGCAGTGCCCGGCGCGGGCACACTTGAGGAATGACGGAGATGCTCGAGCAGCAGCGTGAGTACGTCCTGCGCTCCGTGGAGGAGCGCGGCGTCCGGCTGATCCGCCTGTGGTTCACCGACATCCTCGGCAACCTCAAGAGCTTCGCCATCAGCCCGGCGGAACTGGAGAACGCCCTCGAGGACGGGATGACGTTCGACGGCTCGTCGATCGACGGCTTCTCGCGCATCCAGGAGGCCGACGTCCTCGCCGTCCCCGATCCCGACACGTTCGAGGTCCTGCCGTGGGGCGACCCCAAGACGCCTGAGGCACGGGTGTACTGCGACATCCACAACCTCGACGGAACGCCGTTCGGCGGCGACCCCCGCCAGGTGCTGCGCCGCCACGTCCGCGACCTGCACGAGCAGGGGCTGACGTTCTACGTCGCCCCGGACATCGAGTTCTTCTACTTCAGCCCGCCGGAGAAGGGCCAGCTGCCCCGCCCGCTCGACGAGGGCAGCTTCTTCGACCTGACCACCAACGACATCACCGGCTCCCTGCGCAAGCAGACGATCCGCACGCTGGAAGCCATGGGCATCCCGGTGGAGTACAGCTTCCACGAGGACGCCCCCGGCCAGCAGGAGATCGACCTGCGCCACACCGACGCCCTGTCGATGGCCGACAGCGTGATGACGTTCCGGCTGATCGTGCGCGAGGTGGCCGCCTCCCACGGGCTGCACGCCACGTTCATGCCCAAGCCGATCGAGGGCGTCCAGGGTTCGGGCATGCACACCCACCTCTCGCTGTTCCGCGGCGACACCAACGCCTTCTTCGACGCCGACGACGACTACTACCTGTCCCCGTTCGCCAAGTCGTTCACGGCTGGGCTGCTGCGCCACGCCTCCGAGATCACGGCGATCACCAACCAGACCGTCAACAGCTACAAGCGGCTGGTGCCCGGCTTCGAGGCGCCCGTGCATGTGTCGTGGGCTCGCAACAACCGCAGCGGCCTGATCCGCGTCCCGATCGCCAAGCGCGGCAACCCCTTCGCCACCCGTCTCGAGTACCGCTCGCCGGACCCGGCCTGCAACCCGTACCTGGCGTTCAGCGTCATGCTGGCCGCCGGGATGCGCGGCGTGGCCGAGGGCTACGAGCTGCCCGTCGAGGCCGACGCCAACCTGTTCGAGATCGGTGACGAGGTCCTCGCCAAGTTGGGCATCGAGCAACTGCCGCAGTCGCTGTCCGACGCCCTGCGGGCGATGGAGAAGTCCGATCTCGTCCACGAGGCGCTGGGCGAGCACATCTTCGAGTGGTTCCTGCGCAACAAGCGGACCGAGTGGCGGGCCTACAAGACGCACGTGTCGACGTTCGAGATCGACCGTTACCTGAGGGCGCTGTGACGGTGAACCAGTGAGTCCTGACAACGAGATCCTCGCCGTGTTCGGCGACCCCGTGGCGCCCGAGCTGGCGCGCACCCTCGACCTCGGCGGGTACCGGTGGAAGTCCGTCGCCACGGCCGACGACGCCGCCGAGTACGAACCGCCGGGCGGCTGGTCCGGGGCGATCATCGACTGCGCAGGCGACGCCACAGGGGCGTGGGCGTTCGCCCGCACGATCCGCAAGCGTGAGCCGGGCAACCCGCCGGTGCTGGCGCTGGTCTCCGGGACCCAGCTCGCCGACCTCGAGCTGCGCGACGACCTGTTCGACGACTTCTGCCTCTCGCCGTTCCATCCCGCCGAGCTGGAGGCGCGGGTGCGTCACCTGCTGTGGCGCGTCGGTGGCGGATCGCGGCCGGACATGATCGAGTACCGCGAGCTGTCGCTGAACCTGGAGACCTACCAGGCCTCGATCGACGGGCGTCCGCTCGACCTCACCTACATGGAGTACGAGCTGCTCAAGTTCCTCGCCCAGAACCCGGGCAAGGTGTTCACCCGGGAGATGTTGCTCAATCGGGTGTGGGGCTACGAGTACTACGGGGGCGCGCGGACGGTCGACGTCCACGTCCGCCGCCTGCGGGCCAAGCTCGGCGAGGAGCACGCCGGTCTCATCCAGACGGTGCGTTCGGTCGGCTACCGCTTCGGCCAGTCGCGCTGGGGCGCCTGACCCTTCGTTTCGGTCCGGATGCTGGTCGCGGGAGCGACCGAGATCCGGACGAGAACGACGTCGCTCAGGCCGACCAGGCGTCGACGGCAGCGACGACGCGATCGCTGAAGGCCTTGATGCCGAACTCCGACGGGTGCACGCCGTCGTACAGCACGCCGTCCTCGGCGGCGATCGACGACCAGTCGACGAGCATCGACCGGCCGCGTGCCGCCAGCGACAGCCGCAGGACGTCGTTGAACGCCGCCGACTCCTCCGGTCGCCCGTCGAGGTAGGTGTCGACCCAGATCAGTGGGGCATCCTCCGGCACGGCCGCGAGCAGCTCGGCGACCGCCGGGCCGTACTCCTCCGGTCGGTAGTTGCCGACGTCGTTGGTGCCCAGGGCGATCACCCACAGGTCGGGCGGATCGGAGTCGGCGATCTCCTCGACGGCGTCGAGCCCGGAGTCGATCGAGCCGTCGACGAGCATGCGCCGCCCACTGACGGCGTCGATGTCGACCTCGTCGAGGCCGAGCGTGCCGAGCCCCGCCTCCAGGGCGTCCTGGGAGCCGGCGGTGATCGAGTCGCCGACCATGGCCACCGACTCGACCGCCACGGCCGGCGCGCTCGGCGGCGGGGCGAACGGCGGGATCGTCACCGGAGGCACCTCGACGGTCCCGAACGACGGCGCGGTCACGGTTTCCCGCCCCGAGGAGCAAGCGCTGGCCACGACGACGGCCAACGCCGCGGCGAGGCGCGCCGGGACGGCGGATCGGGCCTTCATGGCGGCACAGTCTGGTGCCAGCCGGCCCGGAACCGCCCTCACCGCTGGATCCGCGCCGCGACGCGCCGGTGGGCGGTCAGTCGCTCGTCGAGGTCCGGGTGGACGAGCCGCCCGGCCTCCACGAGCACCCGGCCATGGACGATGGTGTCGCGTGCCGCGACCGGCCCGCAGCGCAGCCAGGCTTCGATCGGATCGGCGATGGCGCCGGCGAACACGGGACCGGTCAACGACCACACGGCGACGTCTCCGACGGCGCCCGGCACCAGCACACCGAGCTCGCCGGTCCGACCGAGGCACGCCGCCCCGCCGAGGGTGGCCATCTCCAGGGCCATGCGGGCCGTGCCGGCGCCTGGACCGTCACGCAGCTTGGCCAGGAGCATCGCCTGGCGGGCCTCCAGCCACAGCGACGCCGGAGTCCGCCGACGACGATCCGTCGACGCCGAGCCCGACGACAACCCCGGCTGCCCGCAGCGGCACGACCGGGGCAATGCCCGACGCCAGGATGAGGTTGCTCGACGGGCAGTGGGCGACTCCGACGCCCGCCGCGCCGAGGCGGCGGATCTCGTCGGTGTCGGGCATCACGCAGTGGGCCAACCACGCCCGGTCGGTCATCCACCCGGTGCGCTCGAGGTACTCCGTCGGCCGGCAACCGAACGTCGCCAGCGAGAACTCGTCGTCCTCGGCGTTCTCGGCGAAGTGGGTGTGCAGGCGGACATCGAGCCGCTCGGCCAGCTCGGCCGAGCGGACCATCAGGTTCTCGGTGACGCTGAACGGTGAGCACGGTGCCAGGGCGATCCGTGTCATCGCCCCCGGCGACCGGTCGTGGTGTCGACGTACCGCTTCCTCACTGACGGCGAGGATGTGGTCGTCGTCGTCGACGACGTCGTCGGGCGGGAGGCCCCCGTCCTTCTCGGACAGGGACATCGAGCCGCGAGTCGGGTGGAAGCGCAGCCCGACGTCTCGTGCTGCCTCGATCTCGGCGCTCAGCAGGTCGCCGGCGCCACGCGGGTGCACGTACAGGTGGTCGGTCGATGTCGTGCAGCCGCCGAGGGCCAGCTCGGCGAGTCCCACCCAGGCCGAGAGGTAGGCGGCTTCCGTGTCCAGACGGCGCCAACAGGGGTACAGCGACTGCAGCCAGCCGAACAGCGGCTTGTCCGTCATCGGCGGGTAGGCCCTGGTCAGGTTCTGGAACAGGTGGTGGTGGGTGTTGACGAGGCCGGGCGTGACGAGGCAGTCGGTGGCGTCGATCGTGCGCCGCGCCGGCGGTGGCGGGCCGGTGCCCACGGCGCTGACGAAGCCACCGGTGATCGCCACCCAGCCGCCCGCCAGCTCCCGCCGGGCGTCGTCCATCGTCGCCACGCAGCGGGCTCCGGCGATGACCAGGTCCGCCTCGGCCTCCTCCTCGCCGCGGTCAGCCATCCGGGAAGGCTTCATCGGTGAGGCTGTCGACGATCACCCGCAGATCCTCGACGGTCGTGAGGGGATTGACGATGCACCAGCGCAGCACCGTCTCCGAGCCCCAGGCCGTCGGCGTCACGAACGACTGCTGGGTCGCCAGTTGCCAGTCGCTCCATGCCGCGTAGCGGGCCGGGTCCCAGCCGATCCGGCGGAACAGCACGACCGACAGCTCCGGTTCGAGGAGCAGCTCGAGGTGGGGCGCAGCGCGGACGAGGGCGGCACCCTGGCGAGCGACGCCCAACGTCGTCTCGATGGCATCGCTGTAGGCCTGCGTGCCGTGCGTCGCCAGGCTGAACCACAGCGGCAGGCCACGGGCCCGGCGGGACAGGTGGTGGGCGTAGTCGGAGGCGTTCCACTCGACGCGGTCGTCGGCGTGCAGCACGTCGAGGTACTCGGCGTGCTGGGTGTGGGCCAGACGGGCGATCTCCGGATCGCGGTAGAGCAGAGCGCACGAGTCGAACGGCGCGAACAGCCACTTGTGCGGATCGACGATGAAGCTGTCGGCAGCCTCGATCCCGGCGAACCGGTCGCGGACGCTCGGCGCGGCCAGGGCCGCGCCGCCGTAGGCACCGTCGACGTGCAGCCACGTGCGCAGGTCCGCCGCCACGTCGGCAGCCGCCGTGAGGTCATCGATCACACCGGCATTCGTCGTGCCGCACGTGGCGACGACGGCGAAGACGCGGTCTCGAGCCGTCTCGTCGAGCGCGCCAACCGCCGCCACGAGCGCCTCGGCCGTGAGCCGACCGTCAGGGTCAGCGGGGACGAGCGCCACGTCGGCATCCATCGCCCGGGCCGCCTGGGCCACCGAGGAGTGGGCGCCGGCCGAGGTGATCAGCAGCCCGCGCGTCCGGTCGTGGCGGCCCTCCGCTCGGCGGCGCCACTGCCAGCGCGCCGCGAGCAGGGCACTGAGGTTGCCCGCCGTGCCACCACTGACGAACACACCACCGGCCGTCGCCGGCATCCCGGCGAGATCGGCGATCCAGCGCAGCGCCTCGTTCTCGGCGAACACGGCACCGCCCCCCTCGAGCCACGAGCCGCCGTAGATGCTCGACGCCCCGACGACGAGATCGAACAGGATCGAGGCGTCCGTCGGCGCCGCCGGGACGAAGGACAGGAACCGCGGGTGGTCGACGGAGATGCACGCCGGGGCGAGGACGTCGGCGAAGATCCGCAGGGCCTCCAGCCCGCCGATGCCGTCGGCGGTGATCGTCTGGCCGGCAGCGGCGCGCAGTTCGGCGACGGTGCGCGGCCCGTCGAGCGGGGGCGGGTCGAGGTCGACCCGCCAGGTCGCATAGCGCACGATCGCCTCGGTGAGCGCCTCCCTCGAGGCGTCGCGGCGATGCACCTCAGTCGTCGAGGTCGAGCAGTTCGCTGTCCTCGTCGCGCACCTCGGCGTCGTGTTCGAGCGTCCCACCGAGGATGGCCGATGCGATGCCGCCGCTCAGCAGCACGACGACCGGGATCACGAGGAGCAGGACGACGACGATGATGATGGCACCGACCATGGACGGCTCACGCTAGCTGGGCGCACTCCCGGTAGCGGAAGCAGTCGACGAGGTGGTCGTTGACCAGCCCGCAGGATTGCATCAGGGCGTAGCAGATCGTCGGTCCGACGAAGCGGAACCCGCGCCGGCGGAGCTCCTTGCTCATCGCCTCCGAGGCCGCGGTGCTGGCCGGCAGCTCGTCGAGCCGGGTCCAGTGGTTCTGCAGCGGGACCCCGTCGACGAACCCCCACAGGAAGGCCACCGGGTCGTCGAGCTCCAGCCACGCCCTGGCGTTGCCCACCGCGGCGTTCACCTTGGCCCGGTTGCGCACGATGCCGGGATCGGCGAGGCAGCGCTCGACGTCGTCGGGCCCGAAGGCGGCGACGACCGCTGGGTCGTAGCCGGCGAAGCACCGGGCGTAGCCCTCCCGCTTGTTGAGGATCGTCGACCACGACAGTCCGGCCTGGGCACCCTCGAGGAGCAGGTACTCGAACAGCCGCCGAGCGTCACGCGCCGGCACGCCCCACTCGGTGTCGTGGTAGGCGACGTACGCCCCGTCGGTGCCGGCCCAACCGCAGCGCGTCGGCTCCTCGTTCATACCGGCTTGTAGGCCCAGGCCTCCACCTCCACGGCCATCCCGCCGGGGAGCGCCGACACCTCGACCGTCGAGCGGGCCGGCCGGTGGTCGCCGAACGCCGCGGCGTAGGCGTCGTTGAACTCGGCGAACGTGCCCATGTCGGTGAGGAAGCACAGGGTCTTCACGACATCGGTGAGCCCGGCTCCCGCCTCGGCGAGACGGGCGGCGAGGTTGGCGATCGTCTGGGTCGTCTGGGCCGTCACGCCGCCCTCGACGATGGCCCCGTCGCGGATGCCGCCCTGACCGGACACGATGACGAAGTCACCGGCGCGGACGACGGGGGTGTACGGACCAAGCGGTGCGCTCATCCGCCGGACGCTACAACCCGGACGGTGACGGCCAGCGTGGCGGGTAGCCGGCGGCGCGCCAGGCCGCCGCGGCGACGGCGGCGAACACGGCGTCACTGCCGTTCACCGGCGGTCCGCCCTCGTCGGGCTCGATCTCGACGTCGATCGCCGGCGTGTCCGCGGCGCGCAGGATGCCGAAGGAACGGATCGTCAGGTCGACCGGTACGCCGTCGGCGCCGACGGCCAGCCCCTCGCTGCGGACCCAGCCCAGCGCCATGTGGGCGGCGCCCGTGCAGTAGCTGCGCAGGACGACGTCGTCGAGCGGGTCGCCACAGCGCACGCGCACGTGGACGCCGGCGGCGTCGACGGTGGCCGACGCGATCGCTCCGGCCGGGCTGCAGACGGTGTCCGGGGAGTCGGCCACGGATGCCCGCAGCACGGCGACCTCGGCCCACCCCGCGGCGCGCACCGCCGCTGACGTCGGCGGACCGGCGACGTCGACCTCCTCGACCGTGACGCCCGGACCGGCCGCCGCGGACAGCACGTCGGCGATACCGGCGGTGCGGGCGACCCGGATCACCCCGGTGCCGTCGGCACGCAACCCGGCTGCGATCGGCGGGCGCTTCGGTCCACGGCGCACGACGTCCTCCCGTGCGTAACGGACGCACACGGGGCGCCGGTGCTCGTCGGCCAGGCGCCGGGCCACGGCGCCGACCTCGGAGGCCAGCTTGCCCCCGAACGCCCCACCGTTGGCCAGCGGCGTGACCGGTTCGCCACCTGGCGCGCACCATGAGGCGTCCGGCTCGAGGTAGCCCGGCTCGACCCACGTCGTTTGCAGCGTGCGGTCCCACTCACCCGGCGGCAGGTCGACAGGCCACGACAGCGCGGCGGTGGAACGACGACCCTGCACCGTGTCGGCCCGGCGCCGGGCCTCCGTCAACGTCTCTCCGACGTGCCACTCCCCGTCCCTCCCGAGCACGGCGACGAGCGCCCCGTCCGGTGCCAGGTCGTCGGCGAACCCGGCCCGGCCGAGGGCGGTCGCCGGGCCGACGGACTGGGCCGTCCCGCCCTCCAGCCGGGCCCGCTGCTCAGCCCCGCTTCTGTCCTTCGAGACCGGCCCGTTCGGGCCGATGTCGAAGGACAGAACGGTGTCGACGATCGACTGCCAGCCGGTGCACCGGCACAGGTGGGCCGCGAGAGCGCGGTGGACGGCGGCGGGCGACTGGCGGGCGGCCGGCGTCATCGCCGCGACGCGCATGATGATGCCCGGCGTGCAGAACCCGCACTGCGATGCACCGGCGGCGGCGAAGGCCTCGCCCCACTCGGCGGCGTCAGCGAGGCCGTCGAGCGTCGTGACCGACCGCCCCTCGACGCGGGCCAGCGGCGTCACGCAGGACACGCGGGCCTGGCCGTCGACCCACACCGTGCAGCAGCCGCACTGACCCTGGGGGCTGCAGCCGTCCTTGGCGGAACGCGCGCCGAACCGGTCGCGCAGCACCTCGAGCAACGATGCGCCGTCGTCCGCCACCTCGACCGGGCGGCCGTCCAGCGTGAAGTGGATCAGCGGATCAGGAGAAGCTCTGGCCGCAGCCGCACGTGCGGCTGGCGTTCGGGTTCGTGATGGCGAACCCCGATTGCTCGAGCCCGTCCTTGTAGTCGAGCGTGGCGCCCTCGAGGAGCTGGGCTGAAGCCGGGTCGACGACGACCTTCACGGCCTGTCCGAACTCGGCCTGCTCGTCATCGGCAGTGATCTCGCCGTCGAAGAACATCTCGTAGGAGAAGCCGCTGCAGCCACCGGGGCGCACGGCGACGCGGAGGGCGAGATCGTCGGCGCCTTCAGCGCTGAGCAGTTCCTTGACCTTGACGGCAGCTGCATCGGTGAGGGTGATCACGGGACGTTCCTCCTGGAAAGTTGCGATGTCAACACTAGCGGGATGTGATCGCCACCTGGCACGGCGTGCGGTGGGCCAACGAACAGAACTCGGCCACGTCGGCGTCGCCCATCTCGCTGACGAAGCCGGCGACCAGGCCGCGGTGCAGCCCGCACACCAGATCGGGATGAGCTCGGGCGAGCTCGGCGAAGGGACAGTTGGCGAACGCCACGACCGCGGTGACGGCGTCCGCCTCGTCGAGCGCGGACGGGTCGCCGCCGTCCGTGACGATCGGGTCGAAGCCGAGACCGTCGAGGTCGGCGACGAGCGCCTCCAGCGCCGACGGGGCGTCGACGTAGCGGGAGGCCCGCTGGGCTCCCTCGGCCTCACCGACGGCCACGGCGTCGGCCGGGTTGGCGCCGAGGCGTTGGGCCATCGACAGGACCATCCGGGCGAGCATCGGCATCGTCGGCGGCTCGAGCCCGAGGGACGGCGCGTCGGGCGCCAGCGAGTAGCGGTGATGCGGTCGCCCGACCTCACCGCGGGGATCGGCGGCGACCTCCAGCAACCCGACCTCACGCATCCGGTCGAGGTGCGGGCGGACGGTGTTGGGGTGCAGGCCGAGCGTCTCGGCGATCTCCGCCGTGACCAGCGGGCGGGGCGCGCGGGCGAGCTCCAGGTAGATGGCGTAGCGGGTGTTGTCGCCCAGCACTCGCAGCACATCACGCGACGGCAGCGGAGCCGGAGCGGACGAAACAGCCACGCCCACTAGATTACACGGTCAGGACCGGTAAAATCAGCGTCATGACCACCGCCCCGCCGACCCGCGAGGACGTCGTGGCCGTCCTCGAGTCGGTCATCGATCCCGAGCTCGGCAGCGACATCGTCTCCCTGGGCATGGTGCCGGCCGTGTCGGTGTCCCCCACCGGGGAGGTCGACGTGACGGTCAAGCTGACGATCGGCGGCTGCCCGCTGCGCGCCGACATCAAGCGGGAGATCGAGTCCCGCGTCGGCGTCCACCCCGGCGTCAGCGACGTGCACATCACGTGGGGCGAGATGACGCCCGACGAGCGCACCGAGGTGATGCTCAAGGCCCGCTGGAACGCCAGGCAGCACGCCGGTGACACCCAGGTGCCGGCGAGCACCCGCGTCGTTGCCATCGCCAGCGGCAAGGGCGGCGTGGGCAAGAGCTCGGTGACGGTCAACCTGGCCATCGCCCTCGCCCGTCAGGGTCGCACGGTCGGCGTGCTCGACGCCGACATCTGGGGCTTCTCCGTGCCGCGCCTGCTCGGGATGAGCGAGCGCATGGAGGCCGAGCGGGTCGACGGCAGCGACCGCCCGCTGATCCTCCCCAACACGATGGCCGTCGGTGACGGCCTGCTCAAGGTCGTCTCGACCGGCTTCCTCGTCGAGGAGGACACGGCGTTGATGTGGCGGGGCCTGATGCTGACCAAGGCCGTCGAGCAGTTCCTCCACGACGTGCACTGGGGCGACCTCGACGACCTGCTGATCGACATGCCGCCCGGCACCGGCGATGTCCAGATGGGCCTCGCCCGGCTGCTGCCGCGGGCCGACATGGTGATCGTCACGACGCCGGCGCTGGCCGCCCAGAAGGTCGCCCAGCGGGCTGCCGACATGGCGCGGCGCAGCTTCGTGCGCGTCGTCGGGGTGATCGAGAACATGACCGACTTCACGTGCGAGCACGGCACGTCGTATCCGCTGTTCGGGGCCGGCGGCGGAGCGGCGCTGGCCGCCGAGATCGGCGTGCCGCTGCTCGGTCAGGTGCCGATCGAGGCGGCCGTGTCCGCCGGTGGCGATGCCGGACGACCGGTGGCGCTCGACGACGGAGACGGTGCCGCAGCGGCCTTCCGGTCGATCGCCGCACGCCTCGACGCGGCGCTCCCCGTCGCCGCCGATCCCGAGGCGCCCGACATGGCCGGGTGCTCGGCCCGCCTGCTGGCCTCCGTCGAGGTCGCCCTCGGCGAGCCGGTTCAGTCGAGCGTCGTCGTAGTCGGCGTCGCCCGGCAGGGCCACGCCGACGACGGTGCCGCTCTCGTCGCGACGGATCTTCGGCTGGATGCGCGGCGGCGTGCCGACGGCGTCGGCCACGGCCAAGGCCTCGTCGGCCGTCGAGCAGTGGGCGATGAGACGCAGGTTGGCGATCGTGGGCGGCATCATCAGCAACGCCTTGGATTCGGCCTTGGCGATGGCCTCGTCGGGACGCACCCACATGCTGTCCACCAGCTCGGTCTCGTCGTGCGCGCCCTCCTGTCCGTGGGGCGCGGCGGCGAGGAAGAAGCGCGTGTCGAAGCGCCGCGGGCCTTCGCCGACCGGGGTCACCCAGTGCGCGACGTAGCGGATGGCCGAGAGGTCGAGGATGAGGTCGTGGCGCCGGCAGAGCTCCTCCATCGACAGCTCGCCGGCGTGGACGGCCTTGCGCTCGGCGTCGGAGACCCGCGGCTGGCCGCCGTCGCGGGTGCGCGCCAGCAACAGACCCGCCTCCTCGAAGCACTCCCGCACGGCCGCCACCCAGAAGGCGAGGCCGCCGTGGTCGATGTCCAGGGCCGCCGAGGCGGTGGCGTCGTCGAGGCCGTCGCAGTACGGCTCGAGCGTCGATGCCCGGTCGATGTCGTCGACCCGGCCACCGGGGAACACGTACATGCCGGCGGCGAAGGCGGCGTTGGCCGTGCGGCGCAGCACGAAGACCTCCACGCCGGCATCGGCATCGGGCTGCGCCTCGGCGTCGCGCACGAGCACGACGGTGGCGGCGGGGCGGGCCGGGACGACCCCGACGTCAGCGGCTGGTTGTGCGTTCACGATCCGGCGAAGCTACCGGCGGGTCGCCTGCCGGCTGCCGTCGGAGCACGACGTAGGCCACGGCGCCCACCACCACCGCAGCCAGCACGAGCGCCGCGAGGCGCCAGTTGTCGTTGAGCCCCACCAGGACGCGCGTCTGGAAGTTCTCCACGGCGTTCGTCAGGCGGCCCGACTCCTCGTTCACGTCGACGACCCAGAAGTAGTAGACGAGGTAGAGGCCGGAGAGGACGACGAACGCCGCGGCGACGGTCTGCACGTGGTGCATCGACGACCGCAGGACCCGCAGCACGGCGTGGTTGGCGACGGCGAGCGTGACCGTCAGCGCGGTCACGAGCAGCCCCATCCCGAGGGCGAAGGCGCCCCCGTTGAGGACGCCGGCGACGACACCGTCGCGCTCGCCGGTGGCGAACATCGTCGGGATGAAGAGCACGAGTGTGCAGCTGAGCGACACGGTGGCGTAGGCGATGCCGTACACGAACATCGAGCGGACCGTCCGGTCGCGGTCGGAGATGCCGATCGTGGGCGTGGCGAACGGCAGCTTGTACCCGAAGAGCATGGCGATGCCGAGCACGACGAGCACGAGGCCGACGACACCGGTGACGTACTTGGCGTGCTCGACGATCCACGACGTGAACCACGTGCTGATCGCCCCGACGGCGACGAACACGGCCATGAACCCGGCCGTCACCGAGGCCGACACGAGGAGGGCCCGGCGCACGGACGCCACCTGCGAATCGTGTCGCGTGGCCTCGAGGCCGAGGAAGAACATGAGGTAGGTGGGCAGCAGCACGAAGCCGCACGGGTTGACAGCCGCGACCATGCCACGCAGGAACGACAGCCCGAGGTTCACGACCAGTGCTCCGCGATGCGCGCCCGCAGCTCGCCATCATCGAGGGGGCCGGTGCGCTCGAGGATCCGCCCGTCGGCGTCCACGAACAGGGTCACCGGATAGGCGACGACGGCGAGCTCGTCGGCGAGGAGGAAGTCGGGATCGCGGAGCAGTTCGTAGCTCACGCCGCGGTCGGCAGCGAAGCGCGTCATCGTGGCGCTCGTGTCGTACGGGTTGACGCCGACGAAGCGGACGTCGTCGCCGACCTCCGCTTCGACCGCGGCGAAGTCGGCGAGCTCGCGTGCGCACGGCGGGCACGTCGAGTACCACAGGTTGACCACCGTTGGCCGGCCGTCGTCCGTCACCAGTTCGGCGTCGGCGCCGGTCGCCGTCTCCAGCGTCAGCGCCGGGAGCTGGTCGGTGGGCAGGGGCGGGTTGGTCGGCGCCCCGGGTTCCACGTATTCGCCGGGCGTGTCGAGCACGACGTGGTCGTCGGCGTCCACGCCGCCGCCCACGGAACGGGCCCACACGATCGCCCCGAGACCGCTGATCAGCACCGCCACCACCATCACGATGAGGCGGAACCGACCCGTCGCAGTCACACCAGGAGGCTACCGACCCCCACGTCGGCGGGCCCTGGCCGCCGCGGTCGGAGTGCCTGCTGCGGGGCGCACCCGCAGCAGGCACTCGTTCGGCAGCAGGCACTCGGATCAGGCGACCGAACCGACCACGCCGAGCTCGTCGATGATCAGCTCAGGGCGAGGGTGCTTCGGCGGCCGACCGCATGGCCGCTTGTTCTTCACGATCCGCCCGTTGAGCAGGAGCTCACCGCCCCAGACGCCCCACGGTTCCTCACGCTCCTGGGCCGAGCGCAGACAGGAGGGGGCGAGGACGCACTTGCCGCAGATGGCCTTGGCACGAGCGATGTCGATGATGTCGTCGGAGAAGAACAGCGGGGTCAGCGTCCCGTTGCCGTCGGCGCAGCGCGGAAGCGCCGTGCTGACGGCGGCGGGACTCCGCTCGGGTTGGGGGAGTTGGTAGATGGCGTACATGTCGTGTCCTCGTTGCTCGTCGTGTTCCGTCGCTGCGTCGTCAGGCCGTTGCCCCCGAAAACCAGAAAGGCCGCCGGGGGAACCCGGCGGCCTCAGGTGCTTCTCGACAGCGTCTATGTCGAGAACCTCCCGAGGTGCCGGGCGGAAAACTTGCCGGTGAAACCGTGGGTGCGGGACTGCCCCCACGGGTTCGCAATGCCACCGGCCCAACCGTTGCCGAGCTGCGGGTCGCACATGGCCGGACCCACGAGCGCGGCGGTCGGCATCGCTGCCGTTCGCTGCATCGTGTGATTGGTCCGGATCATCGGGCTGCTCGCTCCAGTCGCTTGGTGTTGTGGAAGGGTCGGTCCGCGTTCCGCGGCACGGGTCATCCAACTACGGGACGCGGTGGGTCGTCAAGAGGATTGTGACGGATGGCCGACACATTTCGTCCCTCGGTCAGGCGACGTCGGGGACCTCGTCGACGACGATCGGCGGGCGCGGATGCACGGGCGGGCGCCCGCGGCGCCGCCGTTCGGCCACGATCTGACCGTCGATGAGGATCTCTCCGCCCCACACTCCCCACATCTCCTGGCGCTCGAGCGCGCCGGCGAGGCACGGGGCGCGGAGCACGCACCGGGAGCAGATCGCCTTGGCCCTGGCCAACTCGACCGGGTCGTCGGAGAAGAACAAGCGGGTGAACGAGCCGCGTCCGTCGGAGCAGCGGGCCCAGCGTGAGGTGTTCATCGTCCACAGGAGTCGCCAGCGGCGAGCCTGAGACGCGGAATTCTTCAGCGGATGTCGAGGAGGATCTTGCCGACGTTGGCGTCGGCCTCCATGTATCGCTGGGCCTCGGCGACCTCGTCCAGCGGGAAGCGACGGTCGATCACGGGATGCGCGGCGCCCGCTGTGAACAGCGGCAGGACCTCCTCGGCGAAGCGGCGACTGATCGCCTGCTTCTCCTCGCTGGCCCGGGAACGCAGCACGGTGCCGATCCACCGCACCCGCTTGACCAGCAGTTGCCCCACGTTGACGGTCGCCGTGCCGCCGCCCATCAGGCCGACTTGGACGATCGCGCCCTTGGCCCGGACGACACCGAGGTTGCGATCGGCCTCCTCGCCACCGATGACGTCGAGGATGACGTCGACGCCGTCACGACGGTCGTGCTCGGCGAGACCGGCGCGCAGCGCGGCCGGCCAGTCGGCCGGCGAGCGTTCGAGCACGAGGTCGGCGCCGAGCTCCCGGCACGCTGCGGCCTTCCCGCTCGAGCAGGTGACAGCGATGTGCCCGCCGATGGCCTTGACGATCTGGATCGCCGCCGTCCCGACGCCCGACGCCCCGGCGTGGACGAGCGCCCAGCGTCCACTGGCCAGACCGCCCTGCACGACGAGCGCATCCCAGGCGGTCAGGAACACCTCCGGCACGGCGGCGGCGTCGGTGACCGCCAGCCCGGCCGGCACCCGCAGGGCCTGGCGGGCGCTGGTGGCGACCTGCTCGGCATAGCACCCGCCGGACTCGATGCCCATCACGGCCTCGCCGACCCGCCACTCGGTGACCCGGTCCCCGACGGCGGCGACGACGCCGGCGTACTCCAGCCCGGGGATCTCCGGATCGCCGGCGCGGCGTCGCGGATCCGCGTACAGCCCCTGCCGCTGGAGGATGTCGGCCCGGTTGAGCGCGCTGTGGTGGACGTCGACGAGGATCTCGTCGGGCGTCGGGACCGGCGCAGCGACGTCGATGACCCGGAGGACCTCTGGCCCGCCGTACCCGTCGAGGACGACGGCGCGCATCAGGCCGACGCCTCCTCGCTCGGCTGCTCGGCGGGCGGTGGTGGACGAACACCCGCTCCCGGTAGTAGCGCAGCTCGTCGATGGAGTCGCGGATGTCGTCGAGGGCGCGGTGCTGGCCGAGTTTCTGCGGACGCGCCTGGCCGATCTTCGGGTACCAGCGGCGGACGAGCTCCTTGATGCTCGACACGTCGATCGAGCGGTAGTGCAGGTGGTCCTCGATGTCGGGCAGGTACCGGGCCAGGAAGCGACGGTCGGTGCCGATCGAGTTCCCGCACAGCGGCACCGACTTCGGATCCGGAGCGTGCTCGCGGATGAACGCCAGCGTCGCCGCCCCCGCCTCCTCCACCGACATCGTCGAGGCGCGGATGGCCTCGAGCAGGCCCGAGCGGGTGTGCATCTCGACGACGAACGGATCCATCCGCGTCAGGACGTCGTCGCGCTGGTGGACCACGAGGTCCGGCCCCTCGGCGATGATCGTCAGGTCGTCGTCGGTGACGATCGTGGCGATCTCCACGATCACGTCGCTGGTGTGATCGAGACCCGTCATCTCCAGATCCATCCACACGAGCACGACCGCCGACACTACCGGTGGCACGATGACCGGATGGACCGAGCCGCGCGCTTCGGACGCCTCCTCGGCGAGCCTGGTGTGATCGAACACAGCGTGCTGCGCAGCCCGTTCGGGTTCATGGCCTACCACGGCGGGGCGCTCGAGCGGCAGACCGACCGCATCGCCCGGGCAGCCGCCGACGCGGCCGGCGCCTCGCTGTACGCCGTCGAGCATCCGCCACCGGACCCGGCCCACTTCCCGTCGATCCACGTCCGCCGCGAGGAGTCACCGGCACTGCACGCCTTCTTCGAGCATGTCGACGTCGTCGTCACCGTGCACGGCTACGGGCGCGACGGGATGTTCACATCGCTGCTCCTCGGGGGGCGCAACCGTCAGCTCGCCGATGTGCTCGGCGCCGAGCTCGCCGCGGCGCTGCCCGACTACGAGATCGTCACCGACCTGGAGGCCATCCCTCGCGAGCTGCGCGGCCTCCATCCGGACAACCCGGTCAACATCCCGGCCCACGGCGGCGTGCAGATCGAGCTGCCGCCGCGCGTCCGCGGGCTGGGCCCGCGGTGGGCCGATTGGACCGGCGACGACTTCGTGCCGCCGGCGGCGGCGCTGATCGACGCCTTGGCGCTGGTCGCGACCTCGTGGTCGCCACCGTGAGGGCGGCGCCGCTCGTGCTGTTCGGCGCGCTGGTGGCGTGCGGCGGCGGTGACGACGACACGCTGCAACCGCTGCCGATCGAGGGGGCCACGGCCGGCACCCCGTCGACGTCCGTCGCCGCACCGTCGGCCCGGGGATCGACCACGACGCCGGCCGCGACGAGCACGTCGGTCGCCACCCCGATCGGCGACTGGGACGGGGCCCGCTTCGACGCCGGGACGATCACCACGCTCTCCACGGCGGGGACCAGCCGCACGATCGGCTTCGACCGCTACTCGTTCTCCGATCCTGCCGTCGGGACGATCGACGCCGCCGCCTTCGACGAGGAACCACTCGCCGGGTGGTGGCGGACGAGCCCCTTCAGCAACGTGCGGACCCAGGTGCGGACGTTCGTGCTCGACCCCGACGTCGAGGTGCTCGTCATCGATCCGGCGGGCCGGGCCTCGGCCTGCGCCGGTCCCCCACCGGCGAACCCACCGACGCCGACCTGGAAGCCGGCCGATCTCGAGGCGCTCGAGGATCCCGCCTACGTCGGCGCGATCGCCACGTTGACGTACTCGCCGACCGGCCAGGTGGCGCGCATCCGGTTCACCCAGGGCTGCTGACCGGTGGTCACGGCGCAAGTCGCTCGGCGATCCATCCCCCGGCGCCGTGGCGGTGGTAGCGGACGCGGTCGTGGAGTCGGCTCGGGCGGCCCTGCCAGAACTCCATCTCGTCCACCCCGAGGCGCCATCCACCCCAGAAGTCGGGCCGGGTGACGTCCCTGCCGGCGAACTCGGCTTCGGTGGCGGCGATGCGGCGGTCCAGGTCGGCGCGATCGGCGAGCACCTCGCTCTGCGGCGACGCCCACGCCCCGATCTGGCTGTCGCGCGGGCGCGAGGCGAAGTAGGCGTCACTCTCGGCGTCGCTGACCCGCTCCATCGGACCGCGCACCCGGACCTGGCGGTGGAGGTCGAGCCAGGCGAACACGCCGGCGCCGCGCGCGTTGGCGCCGACCTGGCGGCTCTTCGGGCTGCCGTAGTTGGTGTGGAAGACGAACCCGGCGGCGTCGACGCCGCGCACGAGCACGAACCGCGCGTCGGGCTGACCGTCGCCGCCGGCCGTGGCCAGGACCATGGCGTTCGGTTCCGTCACCCCGGCCGAGCTGGCGTCGTCGTACCACGCCCGCCATTGCTCGAACGGGTCGGCAGCCACGTCGGCCACGTCGAGCCCGGCTGTCTCGTACTGCAGGCGGCGGGCGAACAGCTCGACGGCGACGTCCCGGTCCACGGTCACCCTTCTATCGGGCCGGGATGCGCGTGGCGCCGCGCATGTAGGGATGGAGGACCTCCGGGATCAGGACCGAACCGTCGGACTGGCGGAAGTTCTCGACGATCGCCGCCCACACCCGGGGCACGGCCAGCGCCGAGCCGTTGAGGGTGTGGACGATCTCGGTTCCCTTGGCCGGCTTGCCGTCGACCGGCTCGCGGCGGAACCGGATGTTCGCCCGTCGAGCCTGGTAGTCGGAGAACCAGCTCACCGAGGAGACCTCCAGCCACTGATCGGCGCCCGGCGCGTAGACCTCGATGTCGAAGCTCCGGTGGTGGCTCTGGCCGAGGTCGCCGGCGCAGATCTCGACGACGCGGTACGGCAGACCGAGCGCGGCGATCGACGATTCGGCCCGGCCGACCATCTCCTCCAGCAGGGCCGGGCTCTGCTCGGGCGTCGCCACGGCGAGGATCTCGACCTTGTCGAACTCGTGCGAGCGGAGCAGGCCGCGGGTGTCGCGCCCGGCCGAGCCGGCCTCGCGACGGAAGCACGGTGTCGCCGCCATCAGCCGCACCGGGAGATCGCCTGCGGCGAGGATCTCGTCGCGGTACAACGACGTCAGCGGCACCTCGGCCGTCGGGATGCACCACAGGTCGTCGCGCTCGATGGCGAAGGCGTCGTCGGCGAACTTCGGCAGCTGTCCGCTCGCCGTCAGCGTCGCCGTCGTGACCAGCGATGGCGGGCGCACCTCCTCGAAGGCATCGGCGTTGCGATCGAGGGCCAGCTGGCACAGCGCCCGACCGAGCGTCGCCCCGAGGCCACGCGTCATGGCGAACATCGACCCACTGATCTTGATCGCCCGCTCGTTGTCGAGGATCCCGAGCTCGGTACCGATCTCCCAGTGCGGCCGGCGCTGGTGCTCGGCGAACGCCTCGGGCATGTTTGATGGGCCGCGGACCACCCGGTTGTCGCGGTCCGACGCCCCGTCCGGGGCGTCCGGGTGGATCAGGTTCGGCAGCACCAGGAGGACGTCGCGCAGGGCCTCGGCGACCTTGTCGTGCTCGACGGCGAGCTCCTTCTCCTCCTCGCCGAGCTGCCGGCTCTCGGCCTGACGCTCCTCGGCGAGGGCCACGTCGCCGGTCCGCCGCAGCTGCCCGACCTGCCGCGACAGCTCGTTGACGTTGGCCCGCAGTTCGTCGCGCCGCGCCGTGATCTGGCGCAGCCGCTCGTCGAGCACGGAGGCGGCGTCGACCTGGTCGAGCAGGGCCGGATCGCCCCGTCGGGCCGTCGCGGCGCGCACTCCGTCGAGGTCGGTGCGCAGCAGCCGGACGTCGATCACGAGAACGGGACGCTACCGGCTCCCGGTCCGCTGATGCCGGTCCGTTCCCTGGCTCAGGACTGCGTCGGGCGGGTGGGCTCGTCGGCCGGCGGGACCCGGGCGAACTCGCGGGCCACCTCGTCGAACGTCAAGGGGTCGTCGTCGTGACCGACGATCTCGGCGTTCGGCATCATCCGTCCGCGCCGGTAGTCCTGCTCGTCGCGGTGCGACGCGGCGAAGCGGGTGAACCAGAGAGCCACGATGATCGACCACAGGAAGATCGAGCCGCCCGTCTTCATGATCGCCCCGGCGAGCTGCTGGTCGGTCGTCACCGAGAGCCCCCACAGCCGGACCGGCCGGTCGTAGGCCTTGTACACCGCGCCGTCGGCGAACGTCAACCAGGCGGCCGGCACGGTCGGCACCACCGACATCAGGAACAGGTAGATCATCTTCCCGCCGGTGCCGATCTGCAGCTCCTTGAACGGTCCGCACACCGGCATCCACATCAACAGCGCGGTCACGACGACCATCACGTGCACGAGGTAGTGCAGCACCGGGCTGTCGTTGGTCACCGAGGCGTTGACCACCCCCGGGACGTGGGACACGATCACCGCCAGGTTGAACAGGACACCGGCGACGACCGGCTTGCACAGCCAGCGCAGGACGGCGTAGGTGCGCCCGGTGCCGACGAGGACGCGCAGCACCCACTCCGGCGTCGCCAGCAGCACCAGCGGCGGCAGGAAGTAGCTCAGCATCATGTGCTGGAGCATGTGCACCGAGTAGAGGTACTGCTCACCGATGTCGTGGATCGGCCAGTCGCTGGCGGCCCACAGCATCAGCATCGCCGCCCCGAAGGCGAGCAGGTTGCGGCGGGTGACGACAGGTTGCCCGGCGGCCACGGCGTGCGGCCCGACGAAGCGGACCATGTACACGTACGACCCGGTCAGGGCGGCCACCAGCAGCCAGACGTCGACGTGGGCCTGGAACCGCAACGGATCCACGACGGACTGCGCGAGCACCCCTCAAGTCTGCCCCGCCACGGGGCGTTCAGAAAGCCGTCAGGAGCCGAAGTAGTGGAACGTCGCCAGGGCCGCGGCGTAGACGCCCACCGCCAGACCCAGGCCCATGTAGAAGAGGAAGCTGAACAGGCGGTTGTCGAACCTCAGGTGCATGAAGAAGCTGACCACGATGAAGAACTTGGCGATCATCATCAGGATCAGCGCGGGGATGAAGACCCACCCGACGTCCATGTAGGTGAGCGACACCTCCGCGGCCGTGATCACGCACAGCACGACGGCGATGATGATGTACTGCTTGTCGGTGGCCCCGTGCTGGTGGTCGCCGAACTCGTTGGCCGAGAGGTCCTCGCCGCGCACTTCCGTGCTCATCGTGGCCTCCTCATGCCGGGATCAGGTAGACGAGGGTGAAGATGACGATCCACACGATGTCGACGAAGTGCCAGTACAGCCCGAGCAACTCGACGACCTCGGAGCGATCACCGGTGATCCGGTCGCGGGTGATCATGCCGACGAGCGAGAGCAGCATGATGATGCCGACGGTGACGTGGACGCCGTGGAACCCGGTGAGGGTGTAGAAGCTCGACGAGAACAGGCTCGTCGTGAAGCCGAGACCCTCGCGGTAGAACGTCGTGAACTCGTAGACCTGGCCGCCGACGAACGTCGCCCCGAGGAGGGCCGTCATCGTCAGCCACAACTTGGTGTTGCGGACGTCGCCGCGGGCCGCCGACGACACGGCCAGCACCATCGTCAGCGAGCTCATCAGCAGCACGAAGCTGGACACCGACGTGAACGGGATGTCGTAGATCTGGTCCGGGCCGAGGCTGCCCGAGTGGCGCCCGCGGTACAGCATGTACGTGCTGATCAGGCCGCCGAACAAGAGGCATTCGGAGCCGAGGAACAGCCACATGGCCATCTTGTTGTTCGAGAGCCCGGTGGTCCCGTGGGGTCCCTCGTGATGGCCCTCCTCCTCTGCCGGTTCGACGTCGACGGGCATCTCCGTGAGCACGTTGGAGTCCGCCGGCCGCTGCTCCTCGTCGGTCGGGCCGGGCTCGGGCACCCCGCCCATGGGGATCTCGTCGACCGCCTCGGCCACCGCCCCTTCCGGCGACGACGGTTCGTTGCCCAGGTCCGGGGCACCGTGACCGGGCGTCTTCTCCTCGGGCGGCGTCGGGGTGCCCTCCTCGCGGTCGCTCATCACGGGTTCCCGACCGTCGCCAGTTCGGCGCCGGGACCCTCGTCGCCACTCGGCGGGTCGTAGTCGGAGTCGTCGGCGACCGACGGCTCGAGGGCCCACCCGTAGGCGGCGAGGAGGAGGATCGCCACGCCGACGACGGCGATCAGCCGGTTGTAGATCACGCCGAAGCCGATGATCGGCAGGGCGAGCGCCAGGACGAGCGGCCAGTACGACGGCGACGGCAGGTGGATGTGGTGGTCGGCCTGGGCCTCCTGTTCGGCCATGATCTCCTCGGCCGTGGCGACGCGCTGCAGGTCGTGGTGGTCACCCTCGCCCACGTCCTCGTACTTGCGGTGGAAGAACTCGTCGAGGGCGTGGACCGTCGGCAGGGCGTCGAAGTTGTGCTCCTTCGGCGGGCTGGTCGTCATCCACTCCAGGGTCCTGGCGTCCCACGGGTCGAGCGGGGCCTTGGGCTCCTTACGGTGGGTGTGGACGATGTTGATGATGAACATCAGCACACCGACGGCGAGGATCAGCGCACCGATCGACGACGCGGTGTTCCAGAAGCCGATGTTGAAGAGACCCTCACCGGTCCGCTCCTCGGTCCACACGTACATCCGCCGCGGCTGACCTTGCAGGCCGGTGATGTGCATCGGTCCGAACGTCAGGTTCATGCCGATGATCATCAGCCAGAAGTTCCACTTGCCGAGCGTCTCGTTGAGGCACTTGCCGAACACCTTCGGCCACCAGTAGTAGAAGCCGGCGAAGAAGCCCAACACGGCACCGCCGAACAGCACGTAGTGGAAGTGGGCGACGATGTAGTACGTGTCGGTCTGTTGGGTGTCCGACGGGGCGACGGCGTGGGTGACACCCGACAAGCCGCCGATCGTGAACTCCACGACGAGGCCGATGGCGAACAACATCGCCGTCGTGAGCCACAACTTGCCGCCCCACATGGTCAGCGTCCAGTTGACGATCTTCACGCCGGTCGGGATGGCGATGGCCATCGTGCCCACCGCGAACACGGCCACGCTCACCGGGCCGAGTCCCGAGGCGAACATGTGGTGGGCCCACACGCCCCACCCGAGGAAGCCGATCGCGGCGCCGGAGAAGACGACGAACGGGTACCCGAACAGCGGCTTCTTGGAGAACACCGGGAGCACTTCGCTGACGATGCCGAACGACGGCAGCACGAGGATGTACACCTCGGGATGGCCGAAGATCCAGAACAGGTGCTGCCACAGCAACGGGTCGGCGCCGGCCTCGACGGTGAAGAACGTGGCGTCGAACTGGCGCTGGAAGATCAGCAGCACGAGGGCCACGGTGATCACCGGGATGGCGAACAGCAGCAGGAACTGGATGACGAGGATCATCCACGTGAACACCGGCATGCGCATCAGCGACATGCCCTTGGTGCGCATGTTGAGGGCGGTGACGATGAGGTTGATGGCGCCGGTCTGCGAGGCGATGCCGGTGATCACCAGGCCGATGGCCCAGATGTCGATGCCGTTGGTCGGTGAGAACGGCACGCTGGAGTTCGGGGCGTACATGAACCAGCCGCCGTCGGCCGTTCCGCCGAGGATCCACGCGGTGTTGACGAACAGGGCCCCGACGAGGAACGACCAGAAGCCGAAGGCGTTGATGCGGGGGAAGGCCACGTCGCGCGCGCCGACCTGCAGGGGCAGCAAGTAGTTGCCGAACGCCGCCGCCATCGGCATGGCGAACAGGAACACCATCGACGTGGCGTGCATCGTGAACATCTGGTTGTACAGGTCGGCCGACAGCAACTTGCCGTTGGCCCCAGCGAGCTGCGCCCTGATCAGCAGCGCCTCGATGCCCCCGACGAGGAAGAAGGCGAAGGCGCTGACGCCGTACATGATGCCGAGCTTCTTGTGGTCGACCGTGAACATCCACGAGCGCCACCCGGAGGCCGCGACCGGGCGGCGGAACACCCCGAAGGAAGTCGTCGGCGTCACCACGGCGACTGGCGGCGCGGTGGTCGTGGCGGGGATCGGTCGTTCGATGATGGCCATGGTCAGCGTCGTCCCAGTCCTCACTGGCGTTCCAGCAGATAGGCGATGATCTGGTCGATCTGGTCCTCCGAGAGGGCCAGGAATGGCATACCGCGAGTCTTACCATCCGTCGGGCCGAGCTCCTCCGGATTGGTGTACATCGGCTTCTTCTCCGGGGCGTTGCGGATCCACTCGCGCAGGTCGACCTGGGCCAGGCACTGGGGCGTGACCCCTTCGAGGTACCGCGTTCCGAACTCCTCCGGAGGAGCCTCCCACACCTGCTCGCGGCACTCCGGGACGAGCAGACTGAACGTCGCCCCGGCGAACGTGTTGCGGGTCATCAGGTTGGTCAGGTTGGGAGCCGCCTCGGAGTAGACGAACTGCTCCGGCGTGGCGATCACCGGCTCCCCCTCGGCGTCGACCAGGCCGTCGACCTGGTGGCACCGCGCGCACTGGGCGATGAACGTCTGCTCGCCGGTGGCTGCCAGCGTGCCTTCCTCCGGCGCCTGGTAGGGCTCGAGCTGGTTGGCCTTCCACGTCTCGAAGTCGGCGGGGTCGAGGGCCACGACCTCCATGCGCATGTTGGCGTGCGACAGGCCGCAGAACTCGGTGCACTGGCCGGCGTAGATCCCCGGCTGGTCGGCCTCCAGCCGGACGGTCTGGACACGCCCGGGCACCATGTCCCGCTTGCCGTTGAGGCGGGGGATCCACCAGCTGTGGATGACGTCGCGGCTGGTACCGCGCACGAGCACGTTGGTGTTGGTGGGGATCACCATCTGACCGCTCGTGACGATCGCCGTCTCGATGCCGCCGCACCCCTCCTGCTGCGGGTAGTCGACCTCCCACCACCACTGCTGGCCGGTGACGTTCACGTAGCACTCCGTGTCGTCGGTCTCGGCCAGGGCGAACAGCGTGCCGACGGTCGGGATCGCCACGCCGATGAGGATCACGGCCGGCAGGATCGTCAAGCCGATCTCCAGCGCTGGCTTGCCATGGGTCTGCTTGGGGATCGGCTGGCCACGGTCGCGGTAGCGGTAGATCGCCCAGCCCACGGCGCCGGCCACGATGAGGCCGACGACGCCGGCGATGGCGAACACCGGCCACTGCAGGTTGTGGATCTTCTGGGCGTTCTCGCCGGCCGGCTGCCACGTGTCCTGCGGGGCATCCGAGGCGCAGCCGGCGGCGACGACGACGACGCCGGCGATCAACGCACCGCGGCGGGCGAGGCGGCGGATGGTCACGGGACCACCACCTCGAGCCGGGCGCCCTCCACGCCGGGAACGAAGAACGAGTACGGCGAGTCGGCGACGGAGCTCGGCGTCGCGATCGAGAACGTCATCAGCTGGCTGCCGTCTTCCTCGGCGAGTTGGGTGCATCGCTGGTTGGGCATCTCGCTGTCCGGGATCTCCTCACCGTCCGCGTCGATCTCTGGCCGCGTGCCGAGGTCGAGAACCAATCGGCGCTCCTCGCTGCTCTCGTTGCGGAAGAGCACGTTCGTCGGGTTCGACCTGGTGACGACGACGGTGTCCTGATCACCGGTGACACCGAGGTTCTTGGCGCTGAGCGTGCCATCTTCGTTCAGCGTCACCTCGGCGGTGAGGTTGGCTTTGGCGGCCACCGACTGGGACGCGTGCTCGTCGACCTCGGTCCCCTCGGCGGTGTCGCACTCACCATCGGCGGCCAGGTCTTCGGTCGTCTCGTGGGGGTGCAGCTCGCGCTCGCCCTCGAGAGCGGCGGCGACGCCGCCGGCGACCAGCCCGACGGCGGCGATGACCGCCACGGCGGCGATCGCTCCGCCGCGCAGGCTGGGCCGGAAGGCGACGACGAAGCCGACGAGCAGGATCCCCGCGGCGATCGTGGCGAACACCGCCGGGCCGCTGGCCTTCGACAGGAACAGCATGATGCGGCTGAAGGAGTAGATGACGATGCCGATGCCGACGGCGCCGAGGACGGGGAACTCGAGCGGGTGGGCGATGCGCCCCCGCACGTCGGCGTTGAACGCCACGTCGGCGGAGGCCCGCTCGCTCCACGCCTGCACCATCCACTCAGCCGCCGCGGCGATCAGGGCGATGATGCCGAAGATGAGCACGACCGGGTAGCTGATCAGCCCGACGACGACGAGCAGCCCGCCGATGGCGGCGACGATCGGCCAGATGCTGGAGCCCGGCACCGGGGCAGCGGCGGCGGACTCCGTCAGCGCCGCAGGGTCCATCGCCGACACGTCGGCGTCCCGCGTGTACAGGTTGACCCCGGCGAGGAACGCCAAGGCGAGGGCCGCGCTGATGAGGCCGACGGTGCCGAGCGACCCCTCCTGGGTGACGCCGTAGGCGATCGCCGCGATGATGGCGAGGACGGTGCCTCCGACGAGCAGTCGCGATCCGGTGAGCACCATCGTCAGCAGCTCCCCGTGTGGCTCGTTGGCTGGCTGGGCGCGCTCATTTGGTGACGTAGACGATCAGCCACACCGCCGAGAACACGGCGGCGAGGACGTACCAGTACAGGGCGTGGGCGGCGACGAGCTCGCGGTCGGCGGTGCGGCCGCCGAGGTAGCGGAAGGCGGTGACGGCGGTGAACCCGAGACCGATGATGAACAGGGCCAGCATCGTGCCCGTGATGGCGAAGAACATCGCGGCGTAGCCGGAGTCGGCGATCGGCAGCTCGATTTGGTTGTACACGAACGCCTGGGCGTTGATCAGGGCCAGCGTCATCACGGCGACGATGCCCAGTGCCAGCCCGGTGTGCACCTTGTCGCCGCGCCGGGCCGCGTACACGGCCCACTGGGCGAACACGGTGAGCGCCCAGACACCGATGAGCATGGTGTTCGTCGGCACCTCGGGGATGGTCACGCCCTGCGGCAGCCACGTGCCCTCGGCATCGAGGGCCCGTTCGCGCTGCAGGACCCAGACGGCGAGCATCCCGCCGATGAGCATGATCGTGGCCACGCCGGCCAGCGCCGTGCCGACGAGGACCTGGCGCTGTGGCGGCGGCGCCGGAGCGGCGGGCAGGGCCTGCATCAGCGTTCCCTTCCAGCCGCCGACGTGGGAACCTGAGGATCACCGTGCAGGTCGTAGACGGGCTCGGGTGACATGACCGTCGGGACCTCGGCGAAGTTGTCGTGCGGCGCCGGCGACGCCGTCAGCCACTCGAGGGTCTGCCCGCCCCAGGGGTCGTCGCCGGCATCGGCGTCGGCCCGGCCGGACTTCAGCCAGAGGCCCACGAACGCCAGCACGACGACGGCCATCAAAGCGTGGCCGACCGTCACGAGGACGTTCCACAGCTCAGCCGGACCGTCGTAGTCGTACGTGCCCGAGGCCGCCGGTTGATCGGCGAAGCCGGCCACGTAGTACGGGAAGGTGGCGAGCACGGTGGCGAACATGCCGACGGTGGCGAGGCCGAGCGCCGGCCGGTCGGGGATGGTCCGCCCGGTCCACTTCGGCGACCAGTAGGCGATGCCACCGAGGGCGGCGAGAACCGCGCCGTAGGCGATGTAGACGAGGACGCCTTCCTCGAACACGGTTCCCTGCAGGCCGAGATCGACGATCGGGACGAGGGCACCGCCGAGCATCCCGACGAAGATCATGCCCAGCCCGAAGAACGAGAACACGAAAGCCGCCGTGACCCGCGGCCGCACCCACGTCTCGGTGTTGCCGGGAGGGCGGCCGGCGATGGCGCCGACGGACATCACGATGACGACACCGAGGAGCGGTAGGAGCGTGAACAGCGCATACGGCACGAGGTCGGCCAGCTTGTCGCCGAAGCCGTCGAGGTCGAGACCGCTGCCGGCCCACGGAACGTCGTGGCTCGACTGCTGGGTGACCGCCGAGAGGGCGGCGACACCGATGATCGCCAGGCCGCCGTACACGACGCCGCGCATCGGCATCCGCTTGCGGAACGTCACCGGGGTGAGTTCGGCGGTGATCCCGACGGCCGGCAGGGCGAACAGGTAGGTCGCCGGCTGGGTCAGGGCGAAGCCGATCCACGAGCCGACGCCCACGTTGCCGCCGAACACGGCCCTCGCGTTGCGGTGGTCGACGTACAGGTAGACGAGCACGCCGAACAGGACGGGGAGCATCAGCAGCAGGCCGATCGAGGCGATCAGCGCCGACCAGGCGAAGAACGGCACGCGGCTCATGCGCATGCCCGGCGCCCTCGTCGTGAGCACGGTGGCGGCCACGGACGTGGCTGCCGCGGCGAGGCCGCAGAGCAGCAGGGCGAACGAAGCGAGGAACAGGTCGACCATGTCGGCGTCACCGCCGCCGGGACCGCCGTTGTTGGCGAGGGAGACGATGACGAGCACGAGCCCGACGAGCCACGTCCACAAACCGGCAGCAGCGAGGCGGGGGAAGGCCAGCGAGCGGGCACCCACCTGCAGCGGTACGACGGCGATGGCCAGGCCCAGCAGGATCGGGACGAGCGCGCCGTACACGAGGCCGATCCGGAACGCCCAGAACAGCTGCGGGATCGCGCCCTCGTCGACGAGCGTGTCGGCGCCGTCGATGCGCTCGGCACCGAGCACCACGCCGACCACCGCGGACCCGACGAGGGCGAGCAGTGACAGGCCGATGAACAGCCGCCCGATCACCTTCGAGTCGCTCGACGTCAGCGTCGCCGCCACCGCCGAGACCACCCCGACGTCACGCCGGTCACCGACGTCGCCGGCGACGGCGGCGGGTGCGCCGGTCGAGATGGTGTCAGTGGCGATGTCGGTGGTGCTCATGGGTGGTGCGCATCGGGGCGTTCGCTCCTGGTCCGCGGCGCTCACGCCGCCGCCGGGACATTATCGGTCCACCGCGCGGCGGGCCGAAATCGGCGCCGGGCGGTCGGCTCAACCGCCGACCAGGACGTCGATCGTCAAGGCGGCGAACAGCACCGTGACATAGGTGATGCTGTAGGTGAACACCTTCATGCTCGCCGTCGGTGTCGGGTCCCGGGCGAGGCCGATCGTGGCGGCCAGGAAGCCGGCGCCCAGCAGCACCGCGGCGGTCCCGTAGATCCACCCGAGATCGGCGACGGGGACGAGCACGAGCGTGGCGGCGACCAGGGCGACGGTGTAGCCGATCATCTGCCGGGCTGCCTGGGCGACCGGGACGACGGCGGGGAGCATCGGCACCTCGGCCGCGCGGTAGTCGTCGGCATAGCGGATCGCCAGGGCCCAGAAGTGCGGCGGCGTCCAGCAGAACATGGCGACGAACAGCACGATCGGCGGCCAGGCGAGGGAGTCGGTGACCGCCGCCCAGCCGACGAGCACCGGCACGGCGCCGGCGGCGCCGCCGATGACGATGTTCTGGGTGCTCGTGCGCTTCAGCCACAGCGTGTAGACGCCGACGTAGAACGCCGCCGCGGCGAGGGCCAGGACGGCGGAGAGGAGGTTGGCCCCCCACCACAGCACGGCGAAGGCCGCCACCTCCAGGACGACGGCGAAGACGAGTGCGTGGCTGGGTTCGATGATGCCGGTGACGAGCGGCCGCTGCTGGGTGCGCTTCATCACGGCGTCGATGTCGCGGTCGACGTACATGTTGATGGCGTTGGCACCACCGGCCGCCAGCGAGCCGCCGGCGAGCGTCACCAGGATCAGCCCGAGTGACGGCCACCCGCCCTCGGCGAGGACCATCGTCGGCACGGTGGTGATGAGCAGCAGCTCGATGATGCGCGGCTTGGTCAGGGCGATGTAGGCGCCGAGCACCGAGCGCGGCGTCCGCGTCGTGCCGTGCACCCGGACGCCGCCCGGCCCCAGCCGGGACGGGACGAAGGGGCGGCTGCCGACGCTCATGACGCCGACAGGCTACGACGGCAACCGCAGGCCCGCAATCTGCAATCTGACCCGAGTGTTTGCTGCCGTCCGAGTGCCTGCTGCGGGGATGCCCCGCCGCACGCACTCCGATGCGCCACGAAACCGTGGTGATTGAATGGTCGCGTGCCTGCGCCGTCCGTCCTCGAGGTGCCGGAGGTCGACGAGGCCGTCCAGGAGGACCGGCCGTGGGTCGTGATCGTGTGGAACGATCCGATCAACCTGATGAGCTATGTCACCTTCGTGCTCCAGAAGCTGTTCGGCTATGACCTGGAGAAGGCCACGGCGCTGATGCTCGACGTCCACCACAAGGGCAAGGCCGTCGTGGCGAGCGGCTCGCGCGAGCAATCCGAGCTGCACGTCTTCCGCCTCCACGAGCACGGGCTGTGGGCCACGCTCGAGCACGATGAGTGAACCTCGAGTCGTCACCCGTTCGGGTGGCAAGTACGTCCTGCACCTGGGGCGTGACGAGCGGGGGCTGGTCGCCCGACTGCTCGACGAGCTGCGCGTGCTGCTGACCGAGCCCGCCGCCGACACCTCGGTGGCCCGCCTGTTCCCGGTCGTGCACCCGGATCATCCCGAGCGCGAGGCCGAGTACCAGCGCCTGATGCGCGACGAGCTGATCACCAGCCGCCTGGCGGGGATCGAAGCGGTCCAGGCCGTGCTCGGCCGGTCGGGCCGCAAGGTGACGCTCGAGGAGTCGGAGATGACGGCCTTCGTCCAGGCCATCAACAGCGTCCGCCTCGTGCTCGGCACGGTCCTCGACGTGGACGAGGACGATGACCTCGACCCGTCCGGCGAGCTCCTCGACACCCCGGAGTACCAGCTGTACGGCTACCTGTCGTGGCTCCTCGACTCGGCGGTGCGGGCGATGTCCGGCGGCCTCCCCGGCGCCTGATCACCCTGTGGAAGCGAGAGGACGCTGCTGCTAGTGTCTCGGTGCTCTCAACTGGATGAGGCGTCTGCCCCCATCGTCTAGTGGCCTAGGACACCACCCTTTCAAGGTGGCGGCACGGGTTCGAATCCCGTTGGGGGTGCGGTACATAAACGCCAGTGGTCCCGTGGTGAAGTCTGGAGTTCACGCCGGCCTGTCAAGCCGGAGGTCGCGGGTTCAAGTCCCGTCGGGACCGCCAACAGCACATCGTTCTGTCCTTCGATTTCGGCCCGATCGGGCCGGTCTGGAAGGACGGGATGCGCACGGTCGAGTAGCTCAGTCGGCAGAGCGTCCGCCTGAAAAGCGGAAGGTCCCCGGATCGACGCCGGGCTCGACCACCATCATCAGACCAGCTCAGGGCCGGTTCTCGCTTCGGCGGGAGCCGGCCCTGTCGGTGTCCATCCGGCGAACTCCCGCGCGTCCAGCGGGACAGCCTGCTCAGTCGCCTGAGCGGCAAAGTTGACCGGACGGCCGGCATCCGCGCCCTCCTGAGACCACCTCACTACGGTCGCCGCATGGGCGTCAACAACCGCCAACGGCGGGCAGCCAAGACCAAGCGGCGCGCCAAGGAGCGCGCCCGACGGGCCGGCGGGGGCGGCTCGCACGGTCCCGGGTGCCGCTGCGGCGAACGCGCCGACGACCCGCTGTTCACGCTGCGCGAGCGGGTCGCGATGTTGATCGACGTCGCCGCCGCGGCCGCACGACGCGGTGACGACGACGACCTCGCCCGCGCTGTCGACCGGCTGGCGACCGCTGACGTCGTGCTGGTCGACGGCGAGGCGGAGAGCGCGCTGCTCTGGCTGCTGGCGGTGCTGTGGGACAACGGCTGGCAGCCGGCGGAGGTCGTCCGCCACGCCGGCCGCGCCGAGGCGCGAGCCGGTCGCGTCGCCGCCGCTGCGGTGGCCGCCGACCACACCCGGCGCGATCCGGCGACGCTTCACCCTCGGTGGGCCGCTCAAGCCAAAGCGTTCGCGCTGCCTGATGTGTCCAGCACGAGTGGTTGGCTGACCGCCTTCGCCAGCGGCGAGGGACTCGATCGACGGGCCATCGTTCGTGCCGCGGTCGTCGCGTTGGGCGTGCTCGGTGGTGTCGGGCCGCTGCCGACGCTGATCCCGCCGCCCGGATCGACCGCATCAGCGAGTCGCCAGGACGCGGACGTCGACGATCCTGTGCTCGTCAAGGTGCGCGCCCTGCTGGCGCAGGCCGAGTCGACGACGTTCGACGCCGAGGCCGCGGCGTTCACCGCCAAGGCCCAAGAGCTGATGGCCCGCCATGCCATCGACGCCGCCGTGCTGTGGGCGAGCTCCGAACGCGACGAGCGCCCGACCACCATCCGCCTGCCGGTCGACGACCCCTACGCCGACATCAAGGCGCTATTGCTGCACTACGTGGCGAAACATTCGAGGTGCCGCGCCGTCCGTCACGTCCGCTACGGCCTGGTATCGGTGGTTGGGTTCGCCTCCGACGTCGCCGCCGCCGAACTGCTGTTCACGTCGCTGCTCGTGCAGTCGCAGGTGGCGCTGCAGGCCGAGGGCGCCAAGGCCGCGCCCGGTGCCCGCGCCCGCAGCAGGTCGTTCCGCTCGTCGTTCCTGCTGTCGTTCACACGGCGCGTCGACGAGCGGCTGGCGGAGATCAACGCCACCGTGGAGCGCGGCGCCGTCGCCGAGCACGAGGGCTCGCTGCTTCCCGTGCTGGCCGCTCGCGACAACGTCGTCGATGAAGCGGTGGCGGAGATGTTCGGCGAGTTGCGCGCCGACGCGGTACGCGGCGGCTCCGACGTCGCCGGCTGGGTGCGCGGAAAGCTGGCCGCTGATCTGGCCCAGCTCAGCTTCGCCGACCTAGACACCTCCGACGACGACCGCTCCGATGCCAGCCAGCCCGCGCTCGCCTTCCGGATGTAACACCGATTCGTCAGACCCGTCGCCATCGATAAAAGCCGTCAACTCCCGCTGGCTGAGACAGGACGTCGCCGGCGCCGGAGGTGCCCCTTCTCGTGTGCCGACAGGT
This sequence comes from uncultured Acidimicrobiia bacterium, assembly GCA_963776995.1. Classification (GTDB taxonomy): domain Bacteria; phylum Actinomycetota; class Acidimicrobiia; order Acidimicrobiales; family Ilumatobacteraceae; genus JALZMG01. The sequence continues at coordinate 99,057 of CAVZPA010000013.1, read as the reverse complement.
ACCCGCCAGCAAGCGGCCGCCGGCGATCGTCAAATGGCGGCCGGCTTCACGCGCAAGCCGGCCAAGTCACGCCACAGCGGCGGCAAAGGTCGTATACAGGTCGGCCAGAAGGCGATGGGCGAGCCGCCGGGTCATCGCGATCGGCCGCTCGCCGACGTGCCGGACGTACGTGCCAGGCCGATCTTGCCGGTGACCATCCGCACCGCCTCCGGGTGGCTGCTCACGGTCCAGGAACGACCGCTATAGTCGCGCTATGGCGACGACGATGCAGGTGAGCGAGGACAGCCGTGACCGCCTTCGTGCGCTCGGCCGCCAAGGCGCGACGCTGGAGGAGACCCTGGTCGAGGCGCTGGACGCGCTCGAGCGAGAGCAGTTCTGGGCCGCAGCCGAGGCGGCCGAGGCCCGTCGCCGCGCCATGTCAGCCGACGAGCTGGCTGCCGTCACGGCTGCCGAAGCCGACGCCCAGCGCTGGCTCGACGCCTTGTGACCCCAGCGGCTGGCGACATCTTCCTGGCCGACGCACGCGACGAGCAGCGGCGCCGGGTTCTGGTGGTCTCAGACGCACGGTTCCATCGAGCGACACGGCGGGCGATCGTGGCGCCGAGCATTGCCACCATCACGGCGGACGAGTCGCCATGGCGCCCGGGCGTCGAGGAGCGATTTGCCGTCGACTTCTTGACAACGCTGCCGCTCGACCGCCTCCTCGAAGCAGTCGGTCGCGTTGACGCCGCCACACTGCGGCAGGCGCAGCGAGCGATCGTGATGTCGCTGTGACGTGCAGGCCGAGGTCGCTCCATCGGTTGACGAGCGTGCTGGAGATCCGTCTCGACGCCGGGCTCGACCACCATCATAAGACCAGCTCAGAGCCGGTTCCTGCTGGCCAGAGCCGGCCCTGTCGGTATCACTCCCGCGTCGGCTCCGCCATGGCCACCCGAGCGAGGGCGTCCGGAGCCGGTCGGCGAAGGCCTGCGTCCAGACACCTGCGGCAGTTGTCGAGATCAATGTCGCCGCCGTCCGGCACCGTGAACACGAAGCCCTCGCGGCCAACGTCCGGCCCAGAAACCCGGATCCATTCGCGATCACGGTCGCTCCAGCGCAAGCTGGCCAAGTCACGCCACAGCGGCGGCAAAGGCCTGGCCGCCCCGAGCATGTCCATCGATGGCGTGAGCGGAACCGTTCCGTGGCTGACGACCTCCAGGCCGTGGCCCGCGGCGAACCGGTGGGAGTCGGCGGCCGACGAGACGGTGGGAGTCGCTCGAGCGCTCTATTTCGCACTCGGCCCCGCGAACCTCCTCTGGTCGGCGCAAGACCACTTCATCCCAGCCGTCTCAGCCAGCTCCGAAGCACCCTCGCCTGAACTCAGGCCGCGGCGCAGGAGCTCGAGGCTCGCGAGCCCGGCATCCTTCGGGCCCCCACCGCCAGTGCGAGCGCGAGCTACGGGATCTCGTTGATCCGGTTGATGCTCGGCGGGGAGACGGGGCTGTTGGCCTCGAGGTAGTTGATGAAGGCGGTCAGGTCGTCCACGCCACCGACGCGGTTCGTTCCCTCCCGGAAGACGGTGAAGCCGTCACCACCGTCGGCCAGGAAGTTGTTCGTGGCCACGCGGTAGGTGGCGGCCGGATCGATCGGCACGCCGTTCAACGCGACGTTGGACACCTTCGACCCCTCCGGTGCGCTTTGGTTCCAGTCGAACGTGAGGCCGTCGGAGATGCCGAGCACCAGCTGCGCCCGCGGCGGGCGCGGGAAGAACTGCTGCTCCAGCACGGCGATCACCTGCGCTCCGGTGAGGTCCATCGACACCAGGAAGTTGCCGAACGGCTGCACCGCGAACGCCTCGCCATAGGTGACCTCGCCCGGCTGCTCGCCAGCCCGAGATCTGGTCGAAGACGAGCTCGGCGCGGACGCCGCCCGGATTCACCAACCCGATCTGGGCGCCGCCGTCCTCGGGCGCCTGGGTGGCGGCGAGGATGCCGTCGGCGACGAGGTTCTGCATGGCCGTCTCGATCTGGCGGTTGCCGGGGTTCGTGATGGTCTCGGTGATCGTTCCGACGACCCGGTTACCGATCGGCGCGGCGATGGCCTTCCACTTGTTGATGATCTCTGTCAAGGCGGGGTCTGCCGTCGTACGCGTCACGAGATGGTTCGTGGACGTGGTCAGCGAGCGGACCACGTCACGCGTCTTCTTGTCGATCGTCAGCGATGTCTCGGTGACCACCCGCCCGAACGACGACGCCGACGTCACTTGCCGCGGGTTGCCGGCCGGGTCGTCGATGGTGCACACGTACGGCTGGTGCGTGTGCCCGGTGATCACGAGGTCGATCGCCGGCGAGAGGTTCTGGGCGATGTCGACGATCGGCCCGGAGATGCCGACGCAGTCCTGGAATGTGCCGGCCTGGGCGCCGCCCTCGTGGAGCAGCACCACGATCGCGTCCACGTTGCGCTGCTGAAGCTGCGCCGCGGCAGCATTGGCCGACTCGACCTCGTCGTTGAACGACAGACCCTCGATGCCCCGCGCCGCCACCAGCTCAGGGGTTCCCTCCAGCGTCATGCCGATGAAGCCGACCTTCACGCCCTCCACGACCTTGGTCCACGTGGGCGGCAGGACCGTCTCGCCGGTCTCCTCGAACGTCACGTTGGCGGCCAGCCACGGGAACGCCGCGCCGTCGTAGGGCGCGTCGGGGAAGTAGCAGCCGTCCACGGGATGGCACCCGCCGAACTGCATCCGGTACAGCTCGGTCAGACCCTCGTCGAACTCATGGTTGCCGACGCTCGACACGTCGAGCTTCATCGCCTCGAGCGTCTCCACGCTGGGCTCGTCGTGGAACAGCCCGGAGAGGAACGGCGAGCCGCCGATCAGGTCTCCGGCAGCTGCCGTCAACGAGTGCTCCGCACCTTGACGCAACTCTGTCAGCTTGGTCGACAGGTACTCCGAGCCTCCGACGAGCGTTTCGCTCGGGTCGAGCGCCACACCCAGCGTGGCGTCGTTCCCCGCGGGTGGGTCGAGGTGCCCGTGGTAGTCGTTGAACGAGAGGATCTGCAGCGGGATGAGCTTCTGCGATCCGTCCCCTTGCCCGTTGTTGGCGCTCACCGGCGAGGCCGTGAGGCCTGCCGTCACCGCGGCCATCGCCACGCCGAGTGCCGCGATTCTTCGTGCGTTGCCCATCAGTGATTCATACCTCCCGGCGCGAAGGTAGCCGGGAGCGCAGCGGCCGTCCGGGCGGGGCGCTGCCGGAGAAGGGCGTCCTCGCGGCCGCAACTCTACAACTCAAATATGGAACATTCGATCCATTAATGAGCTGTACTCAGCTACAGTCATGTGCCTGGACTTCGTGCATCCCGTCGAGGCGGTCATCCCCGGGGCACAGGGCCGCGTGCTGGCGGTGCTCGCCGAGACCACTGCCGAGCTCAACCTCCGTACCGTGGCCCGTCTCGCCGGCGTGAGCGTTGCGCAGGTCTCCCGGGTCATGCCCGATCTCGTCGGGCTCGGCTTGATCGAGCGTCGGGAGGTGCCCCCGGTGTCGCTGTTCCGACTGAACCGCGAGCACGTGGCGGCCGGAGCCGTCGTCGAGCTCGCTCGTTCACGCGACGTCGCACTCGGACGGATCGGCGCCGCAGCCGCGGAGATGCGTGTTCGACCAATGAGCGTGATCGTCTTCGGGTCGTTCGCTCGAGGTGAGGCCGACGCAAAGAGCGACATCGACGTCGTCCTCGTTCGCCCAGGTGACGTCCCCGAGGACGACGACCAATGGACGGCCGCCGTCGAGCACTGGCGGGACCGGGTTCGCTCGATCACCGGCAATCGGGTTGAGGTGCTCGACGTCGGGCGTTCCGAAGTCATCACGAAACTGGCGGGCCGGGCATCGCTGTGGCAAGACGTCGCGCGCGACGGTGTCGTCGTCCACGGTGCGGCGCCCGACGCCCTCGGAGATGTGGGACGTGCCTAAGCCGAGGCGAACGAGACCCGTCTCGGCAGCCCAGGTGCGCGCCTATGCCGGCAAGGCCGAGGAGTACGCCGCGGCCGCAACAAGCGAACTCGAGGCACAGCGCTACATCGCTGCGACCAGCCTCGCGATCCACGCGGCGATCAACGCCGCCGATGCCGTGTGCGGCGCTCGCCTCGGCCAACGAGCCGCGGGCGAGGATCACGATCAGGTTCTGGCCTTGCTCCGGCAAGCGGGACCAGGCGGCGCCAAGGTTGAGAAGGAACTGCGCCGACTCCTCCCACTGAAGACCAAGGCCGAGTACGAACCCGAGGACGTCACTCCGGCTGTTGCAGGCAAGTGCGTCGAGCGTGGCCAGCGGTGCGCGGCGGTCGCCCGACTCGTGGCGGCGCGGACTGAGGCGTGAGTCGGTCGACGGCATCGCCGACGTCGTCCGCCGGCCTTCGTGGTGGCGGGGCTACCCGCACGAGTCGCTCTCCCTGGTAGATGCCTCCTGGTCGCAGCACCCAAGATGTACTCGTGGGTGAGCGACGGACTGCCGGGCAGGACGACCTGGCCGCGGAAGTCGTCCGGCTCACGGAGGAGAACGCTCGCCTCCGCGGGCTGCTCGGCCTCGACGAGCGCGCTGACGATGGCCACACCGTGGCGTGGTCGCCGACGCTCCTCTCGGAGGTCGTGTCCACGTCGCGGATCGACGCGTCCTCGCCCGACGACGCCAAGCTGGCCCTGCTCGCGTCGCTGTTCGGCGCCCGGTCGGATGTCTACGCGACCCGATGGAGCAACACGTCGAGCGGGAAGTCGGGATGGTCGCCGGCGACACGGGGCGGCTGGTCACGCCACCGCCCTCGGCAGGACTACCTGCCGCTGACCGGCGAAGTCTTCAGGGCACATCTCGAGGGTCGCGAGGCGATCGGCATCTACCCGCTGCTACGCGGCGACGCCTGCACCTTGCTGGCGTGCGACTTCGACAAGGGAACCTGGGTGCTCGACGCGCTCGCGTACCTGGACGCTTGCCAGGCCAACGGGATACCCGCCGCACTGGAACGCTCGCGCTCGGGCAACGGGGGCCACGTGTGGATCTTCTTCGACAGCCCGGTCGCCGCAACCGACGCCCGGTCGCTCGGTGCAGCCCTGCTCCGCCAAGCGATGTCGACGAGAGCTGAGCTAGATCTCAGCAGTTACGACCGGTTCTTCCCGTCGCAGGACTACCTGCCCAAGGCCGGGTTCGGGAACCTGATCGCTCTGCCGCTCCACGGTGAGTGCGCCGCACGCGGCAACACGTTGTTCCTCGATCCGACGACCTTGGAACCCTGGCCGGACCAGTGGGCGTTCCTCTCGTCGGTCGCTCGTCTGTCGCGAGATGCGGTGGCGGAGCTCGCCCGATCCCTCCGTCCGATCGATGCCGGACCTGCGTTGAGCCTCGCGGAGCTGGCCCGTCGCGGCGGGCCACCCCCTCCGCCCGTGATCCGAGCCCGACTCGGGGCCACGTTCTCGATCGAGCGCGCCGGCATGCCCCCCGCCGTGATGGCCGCGCTGAAGCACCTCGGGTCGGTCGCCAACCCCGAGTTCTACGAGAAGCAGAGGATGCGGTTCTCGACCTGGAACACGCCCAGGTTCATCTCCTGCTACCGCGAGGACCTCGAGTGGCTCCACCTTCCCCGGGGTCTCACCGATCGCGTCGCCGAACTGCTCGTCGGTCTCGGTAGCGAGCTGGACCTCGCCGATGTTCGCACCGATCCAGAGCAGATCAACCTCCGCTTCATCGGCGAGCTCGGGCCGCAGCAGGTGGCAGCGGTCGACGATCTGGTCGCCCACGATCGCGGCGTCCTCGTTGCTCCTCCCGGCGCAGGCAAGACCGTGATGGCCTGCGCCGTGGTCGCCCGCCACCGCACACCGACACTCGTGCTGGTCGACCGCAGGGAGCTCGTCGACCAATGGCGATCACGACTCGCCGAGCACCTCGGCTTGGAGCCGAAGCAGATCGGTCACATCGGCGGCGGCAAGGACACGCCAACGGGCATTGTCGACGTTGCGATGCTCCAGAGCCTGGCCCGTCGCGACGATGCGTCCGCCTTCGACCGGTACGGGCTCGTCATCGTCGACGAGTGCCACCACCTGCCCGCCGTCTCATTCGCGGCGTGCGTCGAGCGGGCGCGGACCCGCCGATGGCTCGGCCTCACGGCCACCCCGTACCGACGGGACAAGCTCGAAGCGATCATCGGGTTCCACTGCGGGCCGATCCGCCACGAGATCAAGCCCGGCACTGTTGCGGGAGCCGAGCTCGTTCGCCGGGAGCTCGTCGTCCACGACACCAGCACCGAGGTGCGCGACGAGGACCGCGCCGAGATCCAGGCGGTGTTCACCGCTCTCGTTGGCGACGGCCCGCGTACGGCGCAGATCTGCGGCGACGTCCACTCGGCCGTCTCGACCGGTCGCACCTGTCTCGTCCTCACACAGCGCAAGGACCACATCGACTCGATCGTCGCCGGGCTCGCCGAGCTCGGCGACGACGCGCTGGTACTGCGCGGCGGCCTCGGCAAGAAGGCACGAGCCGCGGTCAGCGACGCCATCGCCGCTCGGCCTCCCGACACCGGCATCGTCCTCGTCGCCACCGGGTCGTACCTCGGCGAAGGCTTCGACTGGCCCGAGCTCGACACCTTGTTCCTGGCGTTCCCGCTGGCATTCAAGGGACGAGTCGTCCAGTACGTCGGACGACTCCTCCGCTCCCACGAGGGCAAACACCACGTCGAGCTCCACGACTACGTCGATGTCCTCATCCCCGTCCTCGACCGGATGCACACCAAGCGCCTCCCGGCCTACGCCACCCTCGGCTTCGACGTCCCCACGGCCCGCCGGCGACGACCATCTCGTCCACAGCCATCACCAAACCGCGCGTGGTGACGACGTGCCGGCCGGGCACGGCGGCAGGTGAACCTCGTACGATCGCCGGGTGGGTTGGGAGCAGCTGCGCGGCGGCGTCACGTTGCCGATCGACCCGTCGATCACCCTGCCGCACCTCACGGAGGTGGTGCTGCCGGTGCCGGAGCATCCCGTCGTCGCCGACGTCGAGTCGGCGGCCCGCGACGAGGTCGTGACGCGGCTCGTCGGTGCCGTCGCCGACGGCATGACGGTCGCCGTCGGGGCCGGCAGCCGGGGCCTGACGAACCGGGTCGAGCTGCTCCGCGGCGCGATCGCCGGCCTGCGCGACCTCGGCGCCGCGCCGTTCGTCGTCCCGGCCATGGGCAGCCACGGTGGGGCGACGTCCGAGGGGCAGCTGGCGACGCTGGCCACGCTGGGCATCACGCCCGACTCCGTCGATGCGGAGATCCGCTCGTCGATGGAGACGGTCGTCGTCGCCCACGACGCCGCCGGGCGTCCGCTACACCTCGACGTCCACGCCGCGGCCGCCGACCGCATCCTCGCGGTGAACCGGATGAAGCCGCACACCGGGTTCCGGGGGGCGATCGAGAGCGGGTGCACGAAGATGATCGTCGTCGGCTTCGGCAAGCAGCCGGGCGCCGCCCGCTTCCACGCCAGCGGTGCGGCCGCGATGCCCGACCAGCTGCTCCACGGCGTGAAGGCGATGCGCGGCACGGGGCGGGTCCTCGGTGGCGTGGCTTCGGTGGAGGCGCCGTCCGGTGAGGTCGTCACCGTCCGCGCCCTCAGCGCCGACGAGTTGGGCGGCGACGCCGAGATCGCCCTCGCCGAGCAGGCTCGCGACCTCGTCGCCGCGCTGCCGTTCCCGGAGATCGACGTCCTCGTCATCGAGGAGGGCGGCAAGGAGATCTCCGGGACCACGCTCGATCCCAACGTCACCGGCCGCTTCTGGGTCGATGGGCTGGGCGACCTGCCGTCGCCGAAGGTGGCGATGATCGTGCTCCTCGGGCTGACTCCGGTCACCGCCGGGAACGCCACCGGGATCGGCTTCGTCGACTTCGTCCCGGCCGCGCTGGCCGAGCAGATCGACTGGCAGGCGACGTACGTCAACTCGTTCACCGCCGGCGGCTCGGGCGTCCGGCGCGGCCGGATGCCGATGGTCCTGCCCGACGAGGCGTCGTGCATCCGCGCCGCCATGCAGACGTGCGGCCGGCCGTTCGACGCGGCCAAGCGGGTCGTGCGGATCCGCTCGACGCTGCACCTGACCCGCTGTTGGGTCAGCGACGCCCTCCTCGCCGACCTGCCTCCGGGCGTGGCGATCGCCGCCTCCTAGGTTGGGTGCCGTGCCGGACACCTTCTTCACCAGCTCGCGGCGGCAGGACGGCAGCGAGTGGTTCAGCCCGACCGATCACGCTCGCGGACCATGGGACCCCGACGCCTGCCACGGCGGGCCGCCGACCGCTCTGCTGGTGCGGGCGCTCGAGCGTGCCGTCTCCGGCATGCGCCTGGCCCGCGTCTCGGTCGACCTCGGCCGGCCGGTCCCGATGGCCGGGTTCACGATCGCCACCGAGGTCACGCGCGCCGGCCGGGCGACAGCGAACACCTCAGCGGCGCTGCTCGACGCCGAGGGCACGGTCCGCGCCACGGCAATCGGCATGCACCTCGCGGTCGCTCCGCAGCCGATCTTCGAGGGGCGCATGGACAACAGCGGCGTGCTGACCCCCCGGCTGGCCGACAGCACGCCCGGTCCGTTCCCCGTCGGTCGGGTGTCGCACGACCGGCCCGGGTTCCGCGGTGCCGTGGAGATCCGCTACCCGCCCGGCGAGAACGAGGCGCCGGGTGCGACCACCGTGTGGATGCGCACCGTCGGCCTGTTGCCCGGCGAGGAGATGTCGCCCTTCCAACGGATCAGCCCACTCGCCGACTGCGGCAACGCCTTCAGTCGACTCGCCGAGCCGGACCAGGTGCAATTCGTCAACACCGACCTGCTGATCGCCCTGCACCGCGATCCGGTCGGCGAGTGGATGGGCAGCCGCGCCGTCTCGGCCTGGCAGCCGTCGGGGAACGGCTTGGCCGACGCCCTGCTGTTCGACGACGAGGGTGCCGTCGGGCGGGCCCTGCAGACCCTGCTGCTGCGCCCGGCTCGGGCATGAGCACGCTGGGTGACGTCCTCGTCGACGTGGTCGGCCGCGACCACGTGCTCGACGATCCCGACGTCACCGCCTCCTACGTGCGGGACTGGACGGGCCGCTTCACCGGTGAGGCGCTGCTCGTCGTGCGACCCGGCTGCACCGCCGAGGTCGCCGGCACCCTGCGCGCCTGCCTCGACGCCGGCGTCCCGGTCGTCGCCCAGGGCGGCAACACCGGACTGGTCGGCGGCAGCGTGCCGCGTGGCGTGCCGATGGTCGTGCTCTCGACGAGCCGGCTGACCGCGCTCGGCGACGTCGACGAAGGCGCGGCCCAGGTCACCCTCGGGGCCGGCGTGACGATGGCCCGGTGGCGGCGCCACGCCCAGGCGGCCGGGCTGGATGCTCCGGTCGACTTCGCCAGCCGCGACTCGGCGACGGTCGGCGGCGCCGTGGCCACCAACGCCGGCGGGTCGCGGGTGGTGCGCTTCGGCACGATGCGGTCGCAGGTCGCCGGGCTGACGGCGGTGCTCGCCGACGGATCCGAGATCGGGTCGCTGGCCGGGCTGCCGAAGGAGACGGTCGGCGTGCACTGGCCGTCGCTGCTCGCCGGCAGCGAGGGCACGCTCGGCGTGATCACGGCCGTCCGCCTGAAGCTCGTCCCGTGGTACCGCCACACGGCCACGGCGATGGTGGCGACGACGAGCCTCTCCGACGCCGTCGCCGTGCTGACGGCGCTGCGCGGCGCCGTCCCGAACCTCGATGCCGTCGAGCTGATCCTGCCCGAGGCGATGACCGTGGTGGCTTCCCACCTCGGCACGGCGCCGCCCGTCGGCGGCGAGGGAACGGGCGCCTACGTCATCGTCGAGCTCGCCGATCACGAGGACCCGACGGACCAGCTGACGGCTGCCCTGGCCGGCCTGCCCGAGGTCCGGGACGCCGCCGTGACGACGGAGGGGCCGCAGCGCGAGCGACTGATCGCCTTCCGCGACCGGATCACCGAGTCGATCAGCGCCCAGGGCGTGCCACTGAAGCTCGACGTCGCCGTCCCCGTCGGCGCCCTCGACGAGCTGATGGCCGCCGTGCGCACCGCCGTCGCCTCGCACGGCGGCCGGGTCGTGCCGTTCGGTCACCTCGCCGAGGGCAACGTGCACGTCAACATCCTCGACGCGGGCGACCCGGAGCGGCTGACTGCCGACGTGCTGGGTGCGGCGACCGCGCTCGGGGGCACGATCTCCGCCGAACACGGCGTCGGCGTCGCCAAGTCGCGGTGGCTGCACCTCGTGCGCACCCCGGCCGAGCTGGCCGCGGCGGCCGCCATCAAGCGGGCCCTCGACCCGACCGGCATCCTCAACCCCGGCGTGCTCAGCGCCGAGCGAGCGTCGATCAGGTCCCGTAGTCGAAGCCGAGGTCGGGGGCGGTCAGCAGTGGGCGGTAGGCGATGCCTGCCGCGTCGGCCAGCGCGGCGCACGTGCCGCCGCGGTCGACGATGACGGTGATCAGCACGGGCTCGGCGCCGGCCGCTCGCACCACGTCGACGGCCTCCATCAACGACGTCCCTCGGGTCACCGTGTCCTCGGTGACGACGACCCGGTCGCCCGGCTGGAGGGCGCCTGCCAGGCGCCCGGTCACGCCGTGATCCTTGGCCTCCTTGCGCACGCTGAAGCTGCGCAGGTCCCGACCGCGGGTGGCGGCGATCGCCGCCACGCCGAACGCCACGGGGTCGGCGCCCATCGTCAGCCCGCCGATCGCCGTCGCCTCCTCGGGGATCACCGACAACGCGGCGTCGGCCACGAGGACGATGCCGTCCGGGCGGCAGGCCGTCTGCTTGGTGTCGAGGAACCACGAGCTCTGGGCGCCGGACTTGAGGGTGAACGATCCCCGCTTCAGCGAGTGCGCCAGGACATGGTCGCGGAGGGCGTCGAACGGCGGCGGCAACGGTGGCAGCGAGCCGGCGGGGGGCGGCGTCATCGCCGGCCGACGGTAGCCGTGGCCGCGGGCAATAGCGTTCGACGCGATGTTCTCCCTCGATCAACTCCGCGTCTTCACCGAGCCTCAGCAGGGGGCCACCTACGACCAGCAGCTGGCCGTCGCTCGCCGGGCCGAGCAGCTCGGCTTCGGGGCCTTCTTCCGCAGCGACCACTACCTGGCGATGGGCGGGGCGCTGCAAGCGGGAGGGCTGCCGGGGCCGACCGACGCCTGGACGACACTCGCCGCACTGGCCAGGGAGACGGCGACGATCCGCCTCGGCACACTGGTCACCGCGGCGACGTTCCGCCTCCCCGGCCCGCTGGCCGTGAGCATCGCCCAGGTCGACGCCATGTCGGGCGGCCGCATCGAGCTCGGCATCGGTGCCGGGTGGTACGAGCAGGAGCACGTGGCCCACGGCATCCCGTTCCCGCCGCTCGGCGAGCGCTTCGAGCGCCTCGAGGAGCAACTGGCCGTGATCACCGGGATGTGGTCGACGCCGATCGGCGAGCGGTTCTCCTACGACGGCCGGCACTACCGCGTGGTCGATTCGCCCGCCCTGCCCAAGCCGACGCAGGAGGGCGGTGTGCCGGTCATCATCGGCGGAGGCGGGCCCACCCGCACGCCGGCGCTCGCCGCCCGCTATGCCGCCGAGTACAACACGCCGTTCGTGTCCGTCGAGCGGTTCACCGAGCAGAAGGCCCGCGTGGCCGCGGCGTGCGAGGCGATCGGGCGCGACCCGGCGTCGCTGCGCTACACGGCGGCCGTCGTCGTCTGCCTCGGCGCCGACGAGGCGGAGTACGCGCGCCGCGCCGCGGCCATCGGTCGCCAGCCCGACGAGCTGCGCCAGAACGGGGTCGCCGGCACGCCCGACGACGTGGTCACCGCTCTCCGACGGTGGTTCGAGGCCGGCGCCGAGCGGATGTACCTCCAGGTGCTCGACATGACCGACCTCGACCACCTCGACGCCATCGCCGCCGTCAGCCGCAGCTGAATCCGACCGCCTCGGGCGGCCATATGGAACATCGCCGGATCGAAATTCCGAAGAATCGATGTAAATCCCTCTCGCCGGGATCTATTCTTGCGCCCTATGGCTGCAAAGCGGGGGCCGAAAGGCCCAATGAGCGACGATCACAAGGCCGCCCTCGCCCAGGGTCGATCCGAGGGCCGTGCCGTTCGCGAGTACCTCGATGCGCTGCGTGCCAACAAGCCAAAGCGGGGCCGCAAGCGAACCCCTGATTCGATCAAGAAGCGGCTCGACGCCATCGACGAACAGTTGAAGACGGCTGACCCGCTCGGCGAGTTGCGGTTGATCCAGGAGCGCAACGACCTGACCGAGGAGCTCGCCGGCATGGGCGCCGAGGTCGACCTCGGGGCCATCGAAGGTGCCTTCGTCGAGGTGGCCGCCAGCTACAGCAGGCGCCAGGGCATCTCCTATGCCGCCTGGCGGGAGGTCGGTGTGCCCGCCGCCGTCCTGAAGCGCGCCGGCATCAGCCGCTCGGCGTAATTCGCAATTCGTCGAGGGCCGCGGCGACACGGTCGAGGTGGCGCAGCGACCGCTCGAGGTCGAACGCCTCGTCGAGGGTCTCTTTGTCGAGCGTCATCTCCGGATCTCGTTCCAGCAACGTCCGGAAATCGGTGCCCGTGTCCCAGGCCGACATGGCGTTGCGCTGCACGATCCGGTAGGCGTCGTCGCGGGAGTAGCCGGCGTTCACCAGCGCCAGCAGCACCGGTTGGCTGAACACCAGCCCGTGGCTCGACCAGAGGTTGCGGCGCATTCTCGTCTCGTCGATCTGCAGTCCGCCGAGCAACCGGTTCAATCGCCTCGTCATGTAGTGGACGAGCATCGACGAATCGGGGATCACGATCCGTTCCACGGATGAATGCGAGATGTCCCGCTCGTGCCACAGGGCGACATCCTGGAGACCCGCCATCAGGTTGGACCGCACGACGCGGGCCAGGCCACTGATCGTTTCCGCCGAGATCGGGTTGCGCTTGTGGGGCATCGCCGACGAACCCTTCTGGCCGGGCTTGAAGCCTTCCAGCACTTCGGCGACCTCCGTGCGCTGGAGGTGGCGGAGCTCGACGGCGACGAGCTCGCACGTCGCGGCGATCGACGCCAGGGCGTACAGCAGCTCGGCGTGACGGTCGCGGGCGATCACCTGGGTGGCCGGCACCGGACGCAGGCCGAGGCGTTCGCCGACGTAGGCCTCGACGGCGGGATCGACGTTGGAGTAGGTGCCCACGGCCCCGGACAGCTTGCACACGGCGACCGAATCGCGCGCCGCCCGCAGGCGGGTCAGGTCGCGGTCCACCTGCAGCGCCCACAGGGCGACCTTGGCCCCGAACGTCGTCGGCTCGGCGTGGACGCCGTGGGTGCGGCCGATCATCACGGTCCGCAGGTGGGTCCGGGCGAGCTCGACCATCGTCGTGAGCAGTTCGTCCGTCGCCGCCAGCACGAGATCGGCAGCGTCGCGCATCGCCCAGCACAGAGCCGTGTCGCCGACGTCGGAGGAGGTCAGGCCGTAGTGGATCCACGACCCGGCCGGCGTGCCGATGGCCTGCTGGACGACATCGACGAAGGCGGCGACGTCGTGGTCGGTGGTGCGCTCCCGCTCGAGGACGGCGGCGACGAACGCGTCGTCGACGACCGGCGCCCGCTCCCGGCACGTGCGGGCGTCCTCGACGGGCACCACGCCGAGCTCGGCGTGAGCCTCGGTGGCCAGCAGCTCGACCTCCAACCAGCGCCCGAAGCGGGTGGTGTCCGCCCACACCGCCGCCATCTCCGGTGTCGAGTACCTCTCAATCATGAGTTCCAGAGCACGTAGTCGTCGCGCTCGGCGCCGACCCCGACGACCCGCACGGGGATGCCGACCTCGCGCTCGATGAGCTCGAGGAGGGCACGGGCCGCCGCCGGCAGTTGGCCCGGTTCGCGCATGTCCCCGAGCCCGGTGCCCCACCCCGGCAGCGTCTCGTAGACCGGCTCGACTCGGGCGAGGACGTCGGAGCGGTCCGGGTAGCCGCGCAGTGGGCGACCGTCGAGGCGGTACTCCGTGCACACCTTGATCGTCTCGAACCCGTCGAGGACATCGAGCTTCGTCACGGCCAGCTCGGTGAGGCTGTTCAGGCGCACGGCATGGCGCAGCATCACGCAGTCCAACCACCCGGCCCGCCGGCGGCGCCCGGTGACCGTGCCGAACTCGCGGCCGACGTCGACGAGCCGGTCGCCGTCGACATCGGTGAGCTCGGTCGGGAAGGGTCCGGCGCCGACGCGCGTCGTGTACGCCTTGGTGATCCCCACGACCCGATCGATGTCGCGCGGGCCGAGGCCGGTCCCGGAGCACGCGCCGCCGGCCGTCGGGTTCGACGACGTGACGTAGGGATAGGTGCCGTGGTCGAGGTCGAGGAACGTCGCCTGGGCGCCCTCCAGCAGCAGGTGGTGACCGGCGGCCAGCGCCTCGTGGAGCAGCCCCACGGTGTCGACGACGTACGGCGTCAGGCGGGCCGCGAGGGCCGTGAAGCGCTCGACGATCTCGTCGACGTCGAGCGCCTGACCGCCGGCGGCCTCGATCTCTCGGTTCTCGGCGACCGCCCGGGCCTTGACGTGGGCGGCGAACGACCCCGGGTCGAGCACGTCGCCGGCCCGCAGGCCGACCCGCCGGGCCTTGTCGGCGTAGGCCGGTCCGATGCCCTTCAGCGTCGTGCCGATCTTGTCGTCGCCGCGCATCGCCTCGGCGATGGCGTCGTGCGCCTGGTGCCACGGGAAGATGAGGTGGGCCCGGCTGGACACCTGCAAACGGGCGCACGACACGCCGCGCGACTCGAGCGTGTCGACCTCGGCGAACAGCGTCGGCAGGTCGACGACGACGCCGTTGCCGATCACCGGCACGACGTGGTCGTAGAGGATGCCGCTCGGCACCAGCTGCAAGGCGTAGCGCTCGCCCCCGACGACGACGGTGTGGCCGGCGTTGTGGCCGCCCTGGTAGCGCACGACGTAGGTGTGCTCCTTGGCCAAGAGATCGATGACCTTGGCCTTGCCCTCGTCACCCCACTGGGCGCCGACGACGACGGTGACGGGCATGGAACGCTCCCCGAACGAGTGGACGGAACGTACACCGAGCGTAGACGGTCCGATGTGCTGCCGTCCGAGTGTCTGCTGCGGGGACGCTCCGCAGCAGACACTCGGTCAGCCGCAAACACTCGGATCTGGGGGGACCGGGCGGCGGTGGCCGGATACCGTCGGCGGGCGATGGACTCGGTGCTGCGGCGGATGCGGTGGTCAGCGATGGACGAGTCGGCGCGCGCCGCGCTGTGCGCCCGAGGTCTCGCCGAGATCTTCGATCCCCAGCTGCGGCAGTCCATCGCCGAGCTGATCGAGGACGTGCGCGTTCGCGGCGACGCCGCCGTGAGCGACGCCCTCGCCCGCTTCGACCGCATCGAGATCGCGCCCGACCGCTTGCGGGTGACGCCCGAGGAGATCGATGCAGCCGCCGTCTCGGCGGCCGTCGACGCCGCCCTCGACGATGCCATCGACCACTGCCGCGCCTTCAACGAGCAGCTGATCGCCCGCGCCACGGACTGGTCGTTCGAGCCCGAGCCGGGACTGCACGTCGGTGAGAAGGTGACCCCGATCGCCTCCGCCGGCCTGTTCGTGCCGTCCGGCAAGGCCAGCTATCCGAGCGTCGCCTACCAACTCGGCGTGCCGGCGGTCGTCGCCGGCGTGCCGCGCGTCGTCCTCGTCGTGCCGCCGATCCCCGGTGGCGACGGCACGGTCGACCCGGCGGTGCTCGTGGTGTGCCGGAAGCTCGGGATCTCCGACGTGTTCCGGGTCAACGGACCCGCCGGCCTGGCGGCGCTCGGCTTCGGCACCGAGTCGATCCCCCGGGTCCGCAAGATCGTCGGTCCCGGCTCGCCGGCGGTGACGTGCGCCCAGGTGGAGATGCAGCGCCACGGAGTCGTCACGATGATGCTCCTCGGCCCGACCGAGAGCCTGGTCATCGCCGACGGTTCGGCGGACCCGTCGCGGCTGGCAGCCGATCTGCTCATCGAGGCCGAGCACGGCACCGACTCGTCGGTCGTGCTGGTGACGACGTCGGCCGAGCTGGCCACGGCCACGGATGCCGAGCTCGCCCGCCGGCTCGTCGACCTCCCGACGGCGCGGGCCGAGGCGGCGCGAGCGGCGCTCGGCACGAACGGCGGGTGCGTGCTCGTCGACGGCCTCGACGACGCCGTCGTCGTCGCCAACCGCTACGCCCCCGAGCACCTCCAGGTCGCCGTCGCCGACGACGACGCCGACAAGGTCGTCGACGGGCTGGTCAACGCCGGGGAGATCCTGATCGGCCAGCACACCCCCTTCAGCGCCGCCAACTTCGTCATCGGCTGCCCAGCGTCATTGCCGACGTCGGGCTTCGCCGAGGTCTCCTCGGGGATCACCGTCGAGGCCTTCCTCAAGCGCACGGCCGTGGCCCGGGCCGACCGCGCCGCGCTGGCCCGGATGGCCCCGTCGATCGTCGCCCTCGCCGACCACGAGGGCTTCCCGGCCCACGCCGCCGCCCTGCGCACCCGTTCTGTCCTGTAGTTCCGGCCCGATCGGGCCGGAACCGAAGGACAGAACGGGCTGTCGTCAGCCGCCCACCTCGCCGGCCAGCGCGCCGAGGCGGCGCTCCCCCTCCGGCGTCTGACCTCCGAGCTCGAGGAAGCGCTCCATCGAGGCGCGGGCGGCCGGGAGCGTGCCGTTGAAGGCCCGTCCCTCGGCGAGCAGGTGCGGGGTGACGTCACTCTCGGCGCGCACGACGCTGGCCTTGGCCGCGGCCACGGCGTGCGGGGGGAAGCCGGCGATGCGCGCCGCCAGGCGGTCGACGAACGTGGCCAGCTCGTCGGTCGGCAGGACCCGGTTGACCCATCCCCAGCGCTCGGCCGTGGCCGCGTCGATGTCGTCGCAGCCGAGGATGGCCTCCAGCGCTCGACTGCGGCCGATCAAGCGCGGCAGGCGAACCGTGCCGCTACCGCCGGGGATGATCCCGAGCGCCACCTCCGGCTGGTTGAACACCGCCGTCGGGCCGGCGAAGCGCATGTCGCAGCTCAGGGCGACCTCGCTCCCACCGCCGCCGACGCGACCTTCGATCACGGCGATCGTCGCCTTGGGCATCGTCCGCAAGGTCTCGCACATCCGGTGGAAGGCGTTGAGCTCGGTGGGGGACGGCGCCTGGTCGGTCGGGAAGCCCAGGATCGCCTCGACGTCGAAGTGGGCGATGAACCACTCCGGGTTGGCCGAGCGCAGCACGACGACCCGCACGTCGTCGTCGACGGACAGTCGCTGGATCACGTCGGCGGCCTCCAGGAACACGTCGACGGTCATCAGGTTGATCGGCGGGTGGTCGACGACGACGGTGGCGACGCCTTCGTGGGTTGTGACGATCAGGTTCCCCATCGCGCCGACCGTAGCCACACGCGACCGGGCGGCGTCAGGCCGCCACGGTGAGCGTGCCGTCGGGGCCGACGTCGACGCGGATCGTGCCGCCGTCGGCCACCTTGCCTTCCAGCAGCAGCACCGCCGCCGGGTCGCCGATCTCCCGCTGGATGATCCGCTTCAGCGGGCGGGCGCCGAACGCCGGGTCGAAGCCTTCCTTGGCCAGGTGGGCCATGGCCTCCGGGCTGACCTCGAGGTCGATGCGCCGGTCGGCGAGGCGGCGCCGCCAGACCTCCAGCTGGATCTCGACGATCTTCGTGAGATCGTCCTCGGTCAGCGGGCGGAAGCGGATGATCTCGTCGACCCGGTTGATGAACTCCGGCTTGAAGAAGTCGAGCGGCTCGCCCGGCAGGTTCGACGTCATGATCAGCACGACGTTGGTGAAGTCGACGGTGCGCCCCTGGCCGTCGGTCAGGCGGCCGTCGTCGAGCACCTGCAGCAACGTGTTGAACACGTCGGGGTGGGCCTTCTCGATCTCGTCGAGCAGCACCACCGAGTACGGCCGGCGACGCACCGCCTCGGTCAGCTGGCCACCCTCGTCGTAGCCGATGTAGCCGGGGGGCGCACCGATCAGGCGGCTGACGGAGAACTTCTCCATGTACTCGCCCATGTCGATGCGGACCATGGCGTGGTCGTCGTCGAACAGGAACTGGGCCAAGGCTCGGGCCAGCTCCGTCTTGCCGACGCCGGTCGGGCCGAGGAACATGAACGAGCCGATCGGCCGGTTGGGGTCGGACAGGCCGGCGCGGCTGCGGCGGATGGCGTTGGCGACCGCGGCAACCGCGTCGTCCTGGCCGACGACCCGCTCGTGGAGGTGCTCCTCGAGGTGGATCAGCTTGGCGGCCTCGGCCTCCATCAGCCGGCTGACGGGCACGCCGGTCCACTTCGACACGACCTCGGCGATGTCCTCGGCGTCGACCTCCTCCTTGAGCATGCGCTTCTCCGTCTGCAGCTCGTCGAGGTGGGTGGTGGCCTCGTCGGTGCGCCGCTCCAGCTCGGGGATGCGGCCGTAGCGGATCTCGGCGGCGACGTTGAGGTCGGGCTCGCGCTCGAGCTGCGTGCGCAGCTGCTCGAGCTCCTCCTTCAGCGTGCGGATGGCATCGATCGCCTCGCGCTCGGCCTCCCAGTGGCGCTTCATCTCCGCCGACTCGGCGTTCAGCGCGGCCAGCTCGTCGTGCAGCGCCTCGAGCCGGGCCTTGGACGCCTCGTCACGACTCCTTCTCCAGCGCCACCTGCTCGATCTCCAGCTGCAGGATGCGACGCTGGACGACGTCGATCTCCGTCGGCATCGAGTCGATCTCGATGCGCAGCTTGCTGGCCGCCTCGTCGACGAGGTCGATCGCCTTGTCCGGCAGGAAGCGGTTGGTCAGGTAGCGGTTGGAGAGCATCGCCGCGGCGACCAGTGCGGAGTCCTGGATGCGCACGCCGTGGTGCACCTCGTAGCGCTCCTTCAACCCGCGCAGGATGCCGACGGTGTCCTCGACCGAGGGCTCGGCCACGTACACCTGCTGGAAGCGCCGCTCGAGGGCGGCGTCCTTCTCGACGCGCTTGCGGTACTCGTCGAGCGTCGTGGCGCCGATCATCCGCAGCTCGCCCCGGGCGAGCATCGGCTTGATCATGTTGCCGGCGTCCATGGCGCCCTCGGCCGCCCCGGCGCCGACGATCGTGTGCAGCTCGTCGACGAACGTGATGACCTCACCGGCGGCGTCGGTGATCTCCTTGAGGACCGCCTTCAGGCGCTCCTCGAACTCGCCGCGGTACTTCGACCCGGCGATCATCGACCCGATGTCGAGGGCGATCAGCCGCTTGTCCTTGAGGCCTTCCGGCACGTCGCCGTCGGCGATGCGCCGGGCGAGGCCCTCGACGATCGCCGTCTTGCCGACGCCCGGCTCGCCGATCAGGACGGGGTTGTTCTTGGTGCGCCGCGAGAGGACCTGGATGACCCGCCGGATCTCGTCGTCGCGGCCGATGACCGGGTCGATCTTGCCCTCGCGGGCGCGCGCCGTCAGGTCCTGGCCGTACCGCTCGAGCGCCTGGAACTGCTCCTCGGGGTTCTGGGACGTGACGCGGTGCGAGCCGCGGACGTCCTGCAACACCTGCAGCAGCTCCTCGGTGCCGACGCCGAGGCGCTGGTGCATGGCCAGCAGCAGGTGCTCGACGGACAGGAAGTCGTCGCGCAGGTCCTTCTGGAACTGCTGGGCGGCATCGAAGACGGTGTTCAGCTCACGGCTGAGGCGCGGCTCGTCGCCGCCGTAGGCCTTGGGCAGGCGGGCGACGGCCTCGTCGGCCTTGTTCTGGACCATCAGCGGTGCCTGGCCGAGCTTGCCGAGCACCGGCCCGACGACGGTGTCCTCCTGGCGCGTCAGCGCGGCGAGGACGTGGTCCGGCGTGATCTCCGGGTTGGCGTTGGCCTTGGCCTGGTCGATGGCCGCGGCCATCGCCTCTTGCGTCTTCAGCGTCCACTTCTTCGGGTCGAGGGCCATGAGACGAGTGTACTCCGGAACAGGAAACTTGAGTCTTGGTATATCAAGTTCGACGTGGGCGCCGAGGATGACACCCCCTCGGTAGCGTCGGCGGGGATGCCGAGTCTCCGTCCGCGCTGGCCGCCACGGCGCTCGGTCTCCGAGCGGCTGGCCGCGACGCGGGCCCGCCCGGCACCGACGATCGTCGGATCGTGGGCCGGAGGGGCGCTGCACCTGTGGGGCTGGGACGGCGAGCACACCGCCCTGCCGGCCGCACTCGAGGCGACGTTCCGGCGGCCGGTGTGGCCCGCCGACCCCCTGCGCCTGGGTCACCTGGCCACCCTCCAGGTGCCCTTGCCCGACGGGCGGATCGTCCGCCCGGCGGCGGTGCGCCTGCCCGCCGACCGGGCCGCCGCCTGGCTGCAGTCACTCCCCTCGTCCGGCACCGGCAACGACGCTGACTCCGTCGCCTGGCTCGCCGCCGTCGCCCGGCTGGCCGCCGCCACCGTGTCGGCGGGGCTGATCACACCGTGCGTGCGCACCGAGCGCGACCTCCCCGTCGCCCGTTGGATCCCCATCGCCGACCCGGTCCTCGACGGCGCCGTCGCCGCACTCGCCGCGGCGATGCCGCCGATCTGCCGGCCGGCGGCCGATGACCCGACCACGGTCGGCGACATCCACGCCGCCCTCGTCGACGGCGTCGCCCGCCACCGGCTCGCCGCCGCCGACTGGCGCCCGGATCTCCCCACCAGCCGGTCTCCGACGGTGACCGCGGCGCGCACCGTGTTCCGCGCCCTGGCGGACCCTGATCCGCTGATCAGCGGGCGCGCCGCAGCCCACCCGGAGGAGGTCGCCGCGCTCGCCGCCCGCTTCGACCGCCACCTGCGCCGCCTGCGCGGCGAACCGGTCGTCGTGCCGCGCGTCCGGCTGGTCGTACCCGACGACCCGTACGACGACTGGGAGGTCCGCCTCGAGGTCGTCGACGAGGTGGACCCGGGTCGCTGGTGCACGGCCGAGGACGTGTGGGACCGCACCCCGCTGGCGCTCGAGCTGGCCGGCGGCGACGAGCACATCGGCCTCCTCGCCGCCGTGATCGGCGAGCTGGCCGCAGCCCTGGCCGGCTGTGTCGATGTCGCTGCCGATCTGGCGACCGCCCATGAGCCAGGGTCCCTCGACCTCGCCGTCGAGGACGCCGAGCGCTTCCTCGAGCAGGCACCGGCCGAGCTCGACCGCCTCGGCATCGAGCTCATCGGCCCCGAGCGCCTCGTCCGCGCCGGCGTGTCGGTGCGCGGCACGGCGACCCCGGCGCCGCCGTCGGACCATCCCGGCGCCTTCGGGCGCGAGGCCGTCGTCCAGTGGCGGATGGTCGTGGCCGACCACGACGGTCCCGCCGCCCTGACCGCCGCCGAGCTGGCTCGCGCCGAGCACGCCGGGGCGACGCTGCTGCACACCGGTCGACGATGGGTGCGCCTCGACCCGGCCGCCCTGCGCCGAGCCCGCCGCCGCCTCCTCGAGCACCAGCGCGACCACGCCACCGTCGACGCCGTCACGCTGATGCGCCTCGCCGGCGACGGCGAGGTGGATGCCGGCGCCGGCCCCCCGACGGCGTGGACGGCGGCACTGCTCGACGGGTTGCCTGACGAGCACCTCATCGAGGAGACCGAGGATCCGGCGTTCGCCGGTGAGCTCCGCCCCTATCAGCGCCGCGGGCTCGCCTGGCTGCGCTTCCTCGACCGCCTCGGTCTCGGTGGCTGCCTCGCCGATGACATGGGCCTCGGCAAGACGGCCACCACGCTCGCCCACCTGCTCACCCGACCCGGACCGCACCTCGTGGTGTGCCCGCTCTCCGTCGTCCACAACTGGCGGGCCGAGGCGGCGCGCTTCACGCCGTCGATGCGGGTGGTCGTCCACCATGGCGCCGAGCGCGCTGCCGACGGCGAGCTCGACGGGGCCGAGCTCGTCATCACCACCTACGGCCTGCTGCCGAGGGACCTCGAGCACCTCGGCGCCGTCTCGTGGTCGACGGTCGTGGCCGACGAGGCCCAGATGATCAAGAACCCGGCGACCCACGCCGCCAAGGCCCTGCGGGCTCTCGGCGCCGGACAGAAGCTGGCGCTCACCGGGACCCCCGTCGAGAACCGCCTCGCCGACCTGTGGGCGATCCTCGACGCCGTCAACCCCGGTCTGCTCGGCAGCCGCGAGCGCTTCCGCCACCGCTTCGGCAAGCCCATCGAGCGGGACGGCGACGGCGAGGCGGCGGCCCGGTTGCGGCGCATCACCCAGCCCTTCGTCCTGCGTCGCAGCAAGGCCGACCGCTCGCTGGTGCCCGACCTCCCCGACAAGATCGAGCAGATCGCCTGGGCCGGGCTGAGCAAGGAGCAGGCCGTGCTGTACCAGCACGTCGTCGATCAGCTGCTGGCCGACGCCGCGGCCACGACGGGGATGAAGCGCCGCGGGCTGGTGCTCGCCGCCCTCACCCGCCTCAAGCAGATCTGCAACCACCCGGCGCACGTGCTCGGCGACGGCTCGCGTCTCGCCGGTCGCTCGGGCAAGCTGGCTCGCTACGACGAGCTCGTCGACGAGTTGCTCGACGTCGGCGAGCGGGCCCTCGTGTTCACCCAGTTCCGGCAGATGGGCGACCTGCTCCAGCGGCACGCCGCCGAGCACCTCGACCTGCGCGTCCCCTTCCTGCACGGCGGTGTGTCGCGGGCCCGCCGAGAGACGATGGTGACCGACTTCCAGGCGGGCATCGGTCCGCCGCTGCTGCTGGTGTCGCTGAAGGCCGGCGGCACCGGCCTCAACCTCACCGCCGCGAGCCAGGTGATCCACTACGACCGCTGGTGGAACCCGGCGGTCGAGGACCAGGCGACCGACCGAGCGTGGCGCATCGGGCAGGGCCGCACGGTGGTCGTCCACAAGCTGGTCTGCGAGGGCACCGTCGAGGAGCGCATCGCCACCCTGATCGACCAGAAGCGGGCCCTCGCCGACTCCGTCGTCGGCAGCGGCGAGTCGTGGCTGTCCGAGCTGTCGACCGCCGAGCTGCGCGAGCTGGTGGCCCTGGAAGGTCAGCCGTGAGACCGCGGCAGGTCTTCGGGCCGAACCCGCCCGGTCGGCTGCCGGCGGCCATGCTGCGGGCCCTCGCCGCCGAGCTGTCCGACCCGGGGCGCTTCGCCCGGGCCAAGTCCTACGCCCGCGACGGCGCGGTGGTCGACATCGAGATCGAACCGGGCGAGGTGCGGGCGACGATCCAGGGCTCGCGGTTCGAGCCCTACGTGGCGACGGTCATGGTGGCCCCGAGCGACGACCGCGACAGCCTTCTCGGCCTGATCCCCGACCGCGACGAGGTGGTCGCGACGTGCACGTGCCCTGACGACGGGCCCTTCGCCGGCGCCTTCTGCAAGCACGCCCTCGCCGCCGTGCTCGCGCTGGCCGATGAAGTGACGATCGAGCCGGCGTTGCTCGCCCACTGGCGCTCCGGCGACGCCGACATCGTCGAGCGACCGCCGGAAGATCCCGATCGACCGGTCGTCGACGTACTGGCCGCGGCGCTCCGCGCGCCGGCGCCGCTCCCCGAACTGCCGCACCTACCGGCCCGGC
This sequence comes from uncultured Acidimicrobiia bacterium, assembly GCA_963776995.1. Classification (GTDB taxonomy): domain Bacteria; phylum Actinomycetota; class Acidimicrobiia; order Acidimicrobiales; family Ilumatobacteraceae; genus JALZMG01. The sequence goes on along the minus strand of CAVZPA010000013.1, from coordinate 75,617 downwards.
TGCCGGTGACGATGGCCGGCCCGCACGGCGAGGACGTCGGGCGTGTGCTCGCCGACGCCCTCGCCGTCCTGCGGTCGCGCTGACGCCGCAGGCCGCCGCGTCAGGCGCGCGCGACCCGGCCCGTGAGGATCGGGGAGGTGATCCACGGGCGGTCGGGGGCGCAGCCGGCGGCGGCGGGAGGCGTCGGCCATGAAGCGGTCACGGCGATCGTTGCGAAGCTGCCAGGCCGTGTCGATGAAGTGCACCGGATCCTCCTCAGGGGGTGTTGCTGCCACACGGCCGAACATACGGACGATTGTGGACAGTTCAGGTCCTCGTTCCGGTGACACACTGTGCACATCGACACACCCGCCCGCCTGCTCCGCCTGCTCGTCCTGTTCTCGTCGCGTTCGTCCTGGTCAGCGCCCGATCTGGCGGCGCGGCTGGAGGTCACCTCGCGCACCCTGCGGCGCGACGTGACACGCCTGCGGGACCTCGGGTACCCGATCGACAGCACCACCGGCCGTTACGGCGGCTACGCCCTCGGCGCCGGCGGGCGGTTGCCGCCGCTGCTGCTGGACGACGACGAGGCGATCGCCGTGTCCGTCGGCCTGCGGGAGCTCTCCCGCACCGCCGATCCGACGCTCGGCGAGGCCGCCGTGGCGGCGTTGACCAAGCTCGTCCAGGTCATGCCGAGCGCCCTGCGCGAGCGCGTCGACACGTTCGGCGAGGTGACCGTGCGTGTCGGCCGGGCCGCGCCGTCCGATCCGGAGGCCGAGCAGGCGACGGACATCACCGTCCTCATGGGCCTCGCGCAAGCCTGTCGCCGGCAGGTGCGGCTGCGCTTCGACTACCGCACCGGTGAGGGACGAGCCGGCCGCCGCCACGTCGAGCCGCACCGGCTGGTCTCCCTGCGCAACCGGTGGTACCTCGTCGCCTTCGACCTCGACCGCGACGACTGGCGGACGTTCCGCATCGACCGCATCGGCCCGCCGGCGGAGACGGGCTTCCGCAACGCCGAGCGCGACGCGCCCGACGCCGCGGCCCTCGTCGCCGAAGGCGTCGCCGTGCGCGCCTACGGGCTGCAGGCGCGCGTCCGCCTCCCGGTGCCGCCCGCCGTCGCCGCCCGCGAGATCGCCCCGACGATCGGTGTCATCGAGGCCGGGGATGCCGACAGCACCGTCGTCGCCATCGGCGGCGACGCCGATTGGATCGCCCGCTTCCTGGCCGGCCTGCCGTTCCCGTTCGAGATCCTCGACTCCGCCGAAGTCCGCCGCGAGGTCGAGCTGCTCGCCCGCCGGCTGCTCGGCGAACCGGCACCCTGAGAAGACGGCGTCGCCGCTCACGACCTCCAGGCGACGACCGCGCCAGAACACCGACAGCGGGCCGCTGGATGACACCACGATCACGACGGCGGACGGTTCGTCGGCGGAGAAGCGCACCGCCGAGGTGTGCCGGGTGCCGCGGTACGGGGCGATGTCCCGGCGCGAGCGCTCCGAGGTCCGGAGGTGGACGCCGACGGTCGGCACCCGGCCGCCGGCATCGACGAGCGCGGCCCGGTCGTACTGGGACAGGGCGTTGAGCAGCGGGGCGAAGTGGGCCCGCCGCGTCAGCTCCAGTGGGGGGATGTCGACGGTGGCGGCGAACCCGAGGTGGTCGAGCTGCCGCGGATCGCCGTCGAGGCGCCACACGAGCGTCGCGCCGACGCGCCCGGCGCCGAGCCAGTGGGTGGCGAACTCCACGAGGTTGGCGAGCACGGTGGGATCGGCGCCGGCGAGCTCCGGGCGCAGCCGCGCCGCGATGTGCGCGGCGAGCGGCTTGGTCGACCAGTGGATGCCGTCCCACGTCACGACCCCATCGGACGTGGTCAGGCGGACCCACCCGCGGCCGAGGCGCTGCAGCACGAGGGCCCCGGTGCTGGCGGCCAGGTGCACGGCGGAGGACTCGTACTCGCGCGTGCGCTCGAAGCAGATCAGGCGGCTGGTCCCGCCGACGGTACGACCGAGGAACGACGACCGCCCGTCGGCGAGGCGGCGGACGACGTCGAGCGGGACGTCGGTGACGTCGACGAGCTCGAGCGGTCCGACCCCGGCTGTCGTCGGGAACGCCGTGGCGAGCAGCGCACCGTACCGTGGGGCGACCCCCTCGTGGGCGTGCGGGTGCCGGGCGTAGTCGAGCTCGGTCAGCAGCAGCTCACCGAGGGCCGGATCCGCCGGGAGCCAGACCCCCTCGTCGTGCATCTCGTGGCGGAGCCGTTCCACGCGGCGGGCGCGGGCGTCGGGGTCGGGCATCTCCATCAGCCTGCCCGTCACCGCAACCGCAGCGTGCACCCGGTGACCAATCGCGCCGCGTCCGAGCACAGCCACGTGATGATCTCGGCCACCTCGGCCGGGCTGGCGATGTGGTGGTGATCCGGTGAGGCGGCGACGAACGCCCGCACCTCGTCGGTGACCCAGCCGGTGTCGGTGACGGGCGGGTGCACGACGTTGGCCGTGATGCCGAAGGGGGCCAGCTCGGTGGCCGCGGACAGCGTGTAGTTCTCCAGGGCCGCCTTGGCCGCCCCGTAGGAGACCTCGCTCGGGAAGCCCGCCGGCCCGCCCGAGGTGAGACCGACGATGCGACCCCATGCCGCCCCGCGGGCGACGTGCCGCCGGGCGAGCTCGGCGATCAGCAGCGCGCCGGCGCGGGCGTCGACGCCGAGGTTGCGGTCGATCGTCGCCGGCGTCACGGGGGCCATCCGGCGGCCGAGGTGATCGGCCGGATCGGGCGCGAAGGAGTCGGCGACCCAACCGCTGGCGTTGTTGACCAGGATGCTCACCGGACCCAGCCGGCGCTCGGCGGTGTCGAAGAGGTGGCCGGCAGCGCCGTCGTCGAGGAGGTCGGCCTCGACCGCCACGGCGCGACCCTGCAGCGGCTCGATGGCCGCCAGCACGTCATCGGCCGCCTTGCGGCGCTGGTGGTGGTAGGTGTCCGGCGTGCCGGGGTCGTCCGGCGGCTCGTCGAGGCGCAGGTAGGCGAGCAGCACGTCGACGCCCTGGGCCGCCAGGGCGACGGCGGTGGCCGCCCCGATGCCATGGTTGGCGCCGGTGACGATGGCGACGCGTGGTGGTCGGGGCGCTGGTGGTGTCGGAACAGCTGCGTCGGGCACGATGAGCTCCGCGATGGCATCAGGTGGTCTCCCATTCGTACAAGACCGGCGCGCACCCGTGGTCGATGATGTGAGCGTGGGGACCACCGGCAGTCCCGTCCTCCGGCGGGGTCTGGGATGATCGAACGGCTTCGACGGCGCCAGGAATGGGCCTTCTTCAGCGGCCTCCGCCGCGCCTCGCCGGGCTACGCCCTGGCCTGGTGGATCGGGGTGGTGGTGAGGGGGTCGCTGCCGGCGGTGATCGCCGTGGCGTCGGGGTGGCTGATCGCGGCCGTCACCGACGACGAGCCGCTGACCGCCCCGCTGGTCGCCCTCGCCGTGGTCTTCGTCGCCTCCCAGGTCGTCGGCCCGTTGCACGAGGCGATCGGCTCGACGCTCGGCGACCGCACGGCCACCTCCCTCAACGATCGCCTGATGTCGGCGACGCTCGGTCCGCCCGGCGTCGCCCACCTCGAGCGAGCCGACCTCACCGACGACCTCACGATGGCCCGCGACTTCGATCTCGGCATCACCGGACCGCCGCTGTCGTACGCCATGAACTTCATCGCCGACGGGTTCGTGGCCCTGGTCTCCGGCGTGGCCTCGGCCGTCGTCCTCTTCTGGTACGGGTGGTGGCAGGCGATCCTCCTGGTGCTCGCCTGGTCGTCGACCCACTGGTTGCTGCGGGAGAGCGCCATCTGGCGCGATCGACGGACGCCGGAGGTCCAGCGGGCGCAACGCCACGCCGAGTACTCCTACCGTCTGGCGGTCGACCCGCCGGCGGCCAAGGAGGTGCGCCTGTTCGGCCTCGCCGACTGGGTGATCGAGCGGTTCTCCTCGCAACGCCGGCGCCTGTACGACCTGCAGCACGAGGCGACGCGGCTGCGCGAGCGGTCGGTGCTCGGCTGCCTGCTCATCGTGCTGGTGGCCAATGTGGTGGCGTTCTGGTCGCTCGCCAACCGGGCCGCCGATGGGCGGCTCGACCTGGCGGCGGCGATCGTCGCCCTCCAGGCCGCGATCGGCGTCAGCGCGATCGCCTTCGGCGGGCTCAACTGGGCGCTCGACGGGGCAGCCGCCCCTGTCGCCGCGGTGGTCCGGCTGGAGTCGGTGATGCCCCCGGCGGGTGCCCTGGCCAGCGGCAACGGGTCGACGCCGCCGCCCACCGGCACCGGTCCCGAGCTGCACTTCCGTGACGTGTCCTTCGGGTACCCGGGCGGGCCGCTCGTGCTCGACGGGTTCGACCTGACCATCCCGGCCGGGACGTCGCTGGCCATCGTCGGGCAGAACGGCGCCGGCAAGACGACGCTCGCCAAGCTGCTGTGCCGCCTCTACGACCCCGTGTCGGGGGCGGTCGAGGTCGACGGCACTGATCTCCGCCAGCTCGATCTCGACGGGTGGCGCGCCGGCGTGACGGCCGTCTTCCAGGACTTCGTCCGCTTCGAGCTCGCGCTGCGCGACAACGTGGCGCCCGGCGGCGGGCGTGACGAGGACATCGTCGCCGCCCTCCACGCTTCCGGCGCCGCCGATCTGGCCGCGCTGGACACGATCCTGGCCAAGGGCTACCCCGGTGGCACCGACCTGTCGGGCGGGCAGTGGCAGCGCATCGCCCTGGCGAGGGCCCTGTGCGCCGTGCGCGCCGGCGCCGGCGTCGTCCTGCTCGACGAGCCGACGGCACAGCTCGACGTACGCGGTGAGGCGGAGATCTTCGAACGCATCCTCGACGCCACTCGGGGGAGGACGACGATCCTCATCTCGCACCGCTTCTCCACCGTGCGCCACGCCGATCGCATCTGCGTGCTCGAACGGGGCGCCGTCGTCGAGCTCGGGTCGCACGAGGAGCTGATGGCGCGGGGCGGCCGGTACCGCACGATGTTCGACCTGCAGGCGTCGCGCTTCGTCGAGCTCGATGAGCATGGGGAGGAGGTCGTCCATGAGTCCCTCGACTGACGTGCCCGACGACCTGCCGCCGGCCATCCCCGCCCTGTGGCGCACGTTCATGTTCGGCTACCGCGCCGAGCCCCGCCTGCTGCTGGAGTCGCTCGGCACGACGCTGCTGATGATGCTGCCCGACGCCCTGTTCGCCCTGTGGTTGAAGATGTTCACCGACGGCGTGCTCGACGGCGATCGCACGGTGATCGTCACCGCCGCCATCGGCGTGGCGGTGTCGGCCACCGCCACGTGGTACATCCGGATCCTCAACGATCGGCTGTCCCGCCGCTTCCGCGACCGGCTGGCCATCGCCATCGAGGCCCACATCGCCCACCTCCAGGCGACGGTGCCCACCGTCGAGCACCAGGAGCGGCCCGACCACCTCGACCGGCTGGCCGTGCTGCGCAACCAGTCCTTCGCCCTCGACCACCTGTTCTCCTCGCTGCTCAGCAACATCGGATGGGTCTTCCGGCTCGTCGTGACAGGGTTGCTGCTGGCGTCGATCCACCCGGCGCTCGCGCTGCTGCTGCTCGCGGGGCTGCCGGCGGTGCTGACGTCGCTGTGGCGCCCGGGTGTGGAGCGGGCCGTGGAGGAATCCGTCGCTGCCCACGACCGGCTGGCCCGGCACCTGTTCGTCGTCGCCACGACGCCGGCACCGGCGAAGGAGGTCCGCGTCACCGGCATCGGCGACGATCTGCGCGCCCGCCGGCAGGGCGGCACGCGAACGATGGCAGCGACCGATCGCCGCCGCCCGCTGGGAGTCGGCCGCCTGGTCGTCGCTGGCCTGGGCGTTCTTCGGCATCGCCTACGCGGCCGGCATCGCCTGGGTGGCGCGGGGCCTCGACCGCAGTGTCGGCGACGTCGTCCTGGTCGTCGTCGCCGGCCAGCGCCTGTCCCAGTACATCGCCCAGACGGTCGGCGAGCTCGGCTTCCTCCGCGGCGTGTGGCTCGACTCGTCGCTGCGCCTGACGTGGCTCGAGGACTACGCCGCGGCGCTCGATCAGGACGCCACGAGCGACCCACCGTCTGCGCTCACCGACGGCATCCGCTTCGAGCACGTCTCGTTCCGCTACGCCGGCGCTGATCGCTTGGCGGTGGACGACATCGACCTGCACCTGCCGGCCGGTTCGGTGGTGGCCATCGTCGGCGAGAACGGCGCCGGCAAGTCGACGCTCATCAAGCTGCTCGCCGGGATGTACCGGCCGAGTGCCGGACGGATCACGATCGACGGCATCGATCTGGCGACGATCAGCAGCTCGGCGTGGCGGGCCCGCCTGGCGGGGGCGTTCCAGGACTTCTTCCGCTTCGAGCTGATCGCCCGCCAGAGCGTCGGCGTCGGCGACGAGCCCCGCCTCGACGACGAACCGGCGGTCGGCCGGGCCGTCGGGCGGGCCGGCGCCGACGACGACGTCGGGCGTCTGCCGGCCGGGCTCGGCACGCAGCTCGGGCCGACGTGGGAGGACGGCGTGGAGGTCTCCTTCGGGCAGTGGCAGAAGCTGGCGCTGGCCCGCGGCTTCATGCGCGACGACCCGCTCGTGCTCGTCCTCGACGAGCCGACCGCCGCCCTCGACGCCGAGACGGAGCACGCCCTCTTCGAGCGCTACGCCGAAGCGTCGCGCGGCCACGTCGCCAACGGCCGCATCACGATCCTCGTCTCGCACCGCTTCTCGACCGTGCGCATGGCCGACCTCATCGTCGTGCTCGATGGCGCCCGCGTCGTCGAGGTCGGACGGCACGACGAGCTCGTCGCCCGGGGCGGGCAGTACGCCGAGCTGTTCGCCATCCAGGCCGGCGCCTACCGCTGACGCCAGCCACCGTCTTTGGTCCGGATCATTCGGTCGGCCCGTTCGACCTGACGTCGCCCGTTCGACCAGGATCCGGACCGAAACGCTCGATCAGGAGGCGTAGATGTGCAGCTCGTTGCCGATGCGGTCGGCGAGCTCGTAGGTGGTCGCCAGGTCGGGGTGGCGGACCACGACGATGCCGTCGGAGAGCACGGTGGCCTGCCAGTCCCGGCGCGGCTGGCCGATCGCCACGAGGTCGATGTTGACGATGTGCTCGCCCATCGTCGCCATCAGGTGGGCCAACCCTTCGACGTGGGTGATCCGGCCCTGACCCTGGGCCCGCTTGATCACCATCGCCGCGTTGTAGCGGCGCTCGACCGGCTGGCTGAAGCGCCCGAAGCACACCGCCTCGGCCCAGCCGGCGAACAGGTCGATGTCGCAGCTGTAGTTCATCAGGTCGGTGAGCCGGGCGCCGGGGGCGCGGGCGCCGATCTCGCCGAACACGACCTCGCCGGTCGCCGTGCGGTACCACTCCATGTGCGTGAACCCGCGCTCGAACCCCATCGCCGCGATGACGGCCTCCCCCATCGCCCGGCCCCCGGCCAGCGCCGGGTCGTCGACGTCGCGGTGGGCGATGACCTGCTGGCTGATCCACTCCACCTGCTTGCCGACGAGCGGTCGTGGCCGGTACTCGGCGATGTTGTAGAAGGCGATCCGCCCGGCCGGCGCACACGGTGTCGTAGGTGAACTCCTCGGCGTCGATGAACTCCTCGACGCTGACCTCGTCGATGTGGCGCAACCGCGGCAGGGCGGCCTCGAGCTCGCTGTCGTTCTCGATCCGGTACGTGTCGAGCGAGCCGGCACCGGCGATCGGCTTGATGATGATCGGGTAGCCGATGCGCTCGGCGGCGGCGCGGCAGCCGGCGACCGTGCTGGCCCGCACCGATCGCGGCGTGCGGATCCCCGCGGCGTCGAGGACCTCCTTCATGCGCCCCTTGTCGCGGAACGGGATCGTCTGCTCGACCGACATGCCGGGCGCCCCGATGCGCTCGCGGAGACGGGCGGCGAGCACGACGGTCGGCTCCCACAGGGTCTCCACGAGATCGACGTTGCGGCCCCGCAGGGCGTCGAGGATCGTGCCCATCGCCGCGTCCTCGTCGGCCCACGAGCCGATCTGCACGTACTCGCTCAGCGCCTCGCGGGCGGTCTCCGGGAGGTCGCCGGCGGGTTGGTCGCCGACGCCGACGACCCGCGCCCCGACCTCGGCCAGGCCGCGGGTGAACAGCGGCATCTCCCCGGGATACCCGGGCCCGAGGAACAGCACGTCCATCAGCCGCACTCCAGGCGGATCGTGGTGACGATCTCCCACAGGGCCGCCTCGACGGCCGCCGTGTCGGGATCGCGCACGACGACGTGGCCATCACCTTCGTAGGTCCCGCTCGGCGTGGCGCCGGGGCGCGGCAGGTGGACCTCCACGACCCGGGACCGGGTGGCCTCGCTCACGTCGTCCAGACCGTGGGCGGCGACGATCGAGCGCCCCGGTCCCTGGGCCCGCAGGTACGCCGCGCCGACGGCATAGCGCCGGGGCGGCGGCTCGAAGACGTCGTGCACGGCGAGATCGGCCCAGGCCGCGTACATGTCGACGTCGTGGGCGTACGACATCAGGGTCATGAACTGCGCACCCGGCGGCCGGGCCCCGACCTCGGACACGGCTGCGGTGCCGTCGGCCCGGCGGAACCACTCCATGTGCGACAGGCCCGTGCGCAGGCCGAGCGCGGTGAGGGCGCGCTGCGCCATGCCGACGATCTCCTCGAACCCGTCGATGTCGCGCGGCAGCAGGACACACCACTGGATCCACGGGTGTTCGAGCACGTCCAACGGGCTCGGCAGGTAGCGGCTGATCGAGTGCCAGACCAGCCGTCCGTCGACGAGCACGCTGTCGAAGGAGTGCTCGTCGCCGCGGACGAACTCCTCCAGCAGCATCGGTTGTCCCTCGACCGGCGGTGCCGACGCCAGCCACGCCGCGAGCTGCCCGTCGTCGTCGATCCGGAACGTGTTGCGGGCCCCGGCGCCGGCGAGCGGCTTGGCGACGAAGGGGAACCCGATGGCGGCGACGAACGCGTGGACCTCGCCGGCCGACTCGACGCGCCGGCTGCGCGCGCACGGCACGCCGGCGGCCTCGAACACCGCCTTCATGCGCGCCTTGTCGCGGAAGTTGTCGGCGACGCCGGCCGGGACGCCGTCGATGCCGAGGCGCTCGCGCACCTGCGCCAGCGGCACGAGGAGGTTCTCGAGGATGGCCACCAGCCGGTCGACCGACCCGAGCCGCTCACCGAGCGCGGCGACGGCGCCGGTGAGCTGGTCGGCGTCGAGGCAGTCGTCGATGCGCCAATGGCCGGCGATCGCGGCGCGGACGGGTTCGGGGAACGAGTCGACCGGGTCGGTGCTCACCAGACCGACCCGGGCGCCGGGCACGGCGCACACGGCACCCACGAACCGCGTGGTCGCGTCGAGGGCGTACGGCGCCACGAACACCACGTTCGCCATGGGCGGACGGTAGCCCGCCCACCGCTACGTATCATCCAGTCCGTCGTGCACGTGGTGTTGATCGAGCCGAGCTTCCCGGACAACCAGAAGCAGTTCGCGCGCGCCCTCCACGACGTCGGTGCCACCGTCATCGGCATCGGCGAGCGACCGAAGGACTGGCTCGACGGCGACGTCGCCGGGTGGCTCAGCCACTACGAGCAGGTGCCCTCCGTCGTGGACGAGGGCCGCCTGTACGAGGTCGTGCGCGGGCTGCAGCAGCACCTCGAGATCCACCGGCTGGAGGCCACGGTCGAGGCCCACGTGATGGCCGCGGCGCGGGTGCGCGAGGCGTGCGGCATCCCCGGCACGTCGGAGCGCACGGCCTTCCTCTGCCGCGACAAGCCGGCGATGAAGGACGTGTTGCGCCAGGCCGGCATCCGCTGCGCGGCGTCGACGGCGGCCCGCTCCGGCGACGACGTCCGGCGGTTCGCGTCGGAGGTCGGGTTCCCGCTGGTGCTCAAGCCGGCCGCGGGGGCCGGAGCGTCCGGTGCCGAACGGGTCAACGCACCCGACGAGCTGTCCGAGGCCATCGCCCGCAGCGGCGTCGACCACGGTGCCGAGATCGCCGTCGAGGAGTTCGTCGAGGGCCACGAAGGCTTCTACGACACGATCAGCATCGACGGCACCGTCGCCATGGAGTTCGCCACGCACTACTACCCGAACGTGCTGGAGGCGATGCGGACGCGGTGGATCTCACCGCAGTTCGTGGCCACCAACCGCATCGACGGGGAGCCGGGCTACGACGAGGTCAAGCAGATGGGCCGGGCGGTGATCGCCGCCCTCGGCATCGGCACCTCGGCCACCCACATGGAGTGGTTCGCCGGGCCGAAGGGGTTGTACTTCTCCGAGATCGGCTGCCGCCCGCCCGGCGTGCGCTGCTGGGACCTCTACGCCGCGGGCAACGACATCGACATCTACCGCGAGTGGGCGATGGCCGTCGTCCACGGGCACCTCGCCCAGGCGCCCTCGCGGCGGTTCGCCGCCGGCATCATCGCCCTGCGACCCGACCGCGACGGCACGATCACGGGCTACGAGGGGGTCGACGACATCCAGCAGCGCCACGGCGAGTGGGTGATCGATGCTCATCTGCCACCACCGGGGACGCCGACCCAGCCGGTCGAGGCCGGGTACATGGCCAACGCCTGGGTCCGGATGCGCCACCCCGACTACGACGTCCTGCGCGAGATGCTCGACGACGTCGGCCGCACCGTCAAGGTGCGCGCTTGACGTGAGGACGATCGAACGGATCGCCCCCTCCAGCGATCTCACGAGCGACGTCCTCGACGCCCGCGTCGACGATGGCGGCTCGTTCCCGATCGTCGACGCCGCCGGCTGCACGTTCGCCTACCGCGGCGCCGTGATCAGCGTGCGGTTGACCCACTTCGGCGTCGGCTTCCCGGAGGATCTCGACTTCGAGCAGGTTGACGACTCCGACTGGTGGCTGCTGGCCCTCGACGTGCCACACGGGTCGCGCCTGGAGTACAAGCTCGAGGTCACCGACAGCTTCGGCACGACCGTGGTCGAGGACCCGCTGAACGACCGCCACGCGTCGCACCCCTTCGGCGCCAATTCGGTCTGCGAGGCCGCCGGCTACGCCGAACCGCGATGGGTGGTGAGCGATCCGGACGTGCCCGCCGGGCGGCTCGTCGAGTTCGAGCTGGAGAGCGCCGCCCTGGGTCGGACGACGACCACATCGGTGTACCTCCCGGCCGGGTTCACGACCGACGGCGAGGGGCGCTACCCGCTGCTGGTGGTCCACGACGGCAGCGACTACCTGGCCTACGCCTCGGCGGCGACGGTGCTCGACAACCTGATCCACGGTGGCGACATCCCGCCGGCGGTGGTGGCCCTCGTCCGCCCGTTGGAGCGGCTCACCGAGTACGCCGACGATCCGTGTCACGCCGAACACCTGACGGCAGAGCTCGTCCCGGCGTTGGAGAAGGATCTGCCGCTCGTGGCGACGCCGGCCGGGCGGTGCCTCATCGGGGCCAGCTTCGGCGCCGTGGCGTCGTTGTCGGCCGCCTGGCGAGCGCCGGGGTTCTTCGGTCGGCTGCTGCTCCAGTCGGGCTCGTTCGCCGGCGCCGGCACGGGCTGCCGCCGTCGACCCGAGCCGCTCTGGCGGCCGGTCCGCCAGTTCGTGCGCGCCTACCTCGCCCAACCGGCCGCCGTCGCCGAGCGGGTCTTCGTCACGTGTGGCGCGTACGAGTCATTGATCTGCGAGAACCGCGGCCTCGTCCCGGTGCTCGAACGCACGGGGATGGCCGTCCGGTTCGCCGAGACCCTCGACGGCCACAACTGGGCCTGCTGGCGCGACAGCCTCGGCGTCGCCCTGCCCTGGCTGCTGACGGACGACGGCCCCCGAGGGCTGGAGTAGCTTCGCCCCGTGGCCGACGTCACCCGCCGGATCGGGCTCTCGCTGGGCGCCGACCTGTGCTGGCCGATCTGCTACGAGGAGGTCCTGCGCCGCCTCGACCTGGCGCTCGACATCGACGGGGACACGGTGCGCTTCGAGGTCGACCGGGTCACGATCGAGCCCTTCGACCTCCGCCAGCCGTCGCACTACGACCTCGTCGTCGACCGCCTGACGCACTGGTACACGACGAGCCGCGAGTGGATCAAGAAGGCCGTCCTGATGGACGGGCTGTACGTGTTCAACAACCCGTGGGCCATCCAGTCGATGGAGAAGCACACGTCGTACTGCGCCATGATGCGTCTCGGCATGCCGATCCCGGAGACGTGGATCGTCCCGCCGAAGGACTACGAGTTCAAGCCCGACCTCGCCATCACGCTGTCGCGATACGCCCGGCTGTTCGACCTCGACGAGGTCGGCGCGGCGGTCGGCTACCCGCTGTTCGCCAAGCCCTTCGACGGTGGCGGATGGGCCGGTGTCAGCCGCGTCGACGACGGTGCCGCCCTGCACCGGGCGTACGACGAAAGCGGTACCTATCTGTTGCACCTGCAACGAGCTGTCGAGCCGCACGACCTGTTCGTGCGGTGCATCGGGTTCGGGCCGCAGACCCGACTCGTTCGCTACGACCCGGCCGCTCCGCTGCACGATCGGTACACGATGGACGACGGCGCCGTCCCGGACGACCAGCGCCAGACGCTCATCGACACGACGTTGACGATCAACTCCTTCTTCGGGTGGGAGTTCAACTCGTGCGAGGCGCTGCGCCAGGGCGACACCTGGCTCCCGATCGACTTCGCCAACGCCTGTCCCGACTCCCAGGTGACGTCGCTGCACTACCACTTCCCGTGGCTCGTGGCGGCCAACCTGCGGTGGTCGATCTTCTGCGCGGCGACGAAGCGCCCGATGCCGATCAACCTCGACTGGGCGCCGTACTTCGAGATCGCCGACTCCGACGCGCCCTACGCCGACAAGCTCGCCGGGTACGCGGCCATCGCCCGGCAGCGCCTGCAGGCCGCCGAGTTCGAGTCGTTCTGCGCGACCTACCTGCCCCAACTCGATCAGGTCGTGTGGGAGTTCTTCACCACCGAGACGGCCTACGACGCCGTGCGCCAGAAGGTGGCGACCCTCTTCCCGGTCCACGAGATCGACCAGTTCACCGATCTGTTCTGGGCCCGCATCCAGCAGTGGCGCCACGACTCGGCAGCGAGCGTCTGAGGTCGACGTGCCGAAGACCACCGCGCACTGGTACTCCGAGCGGGTCGAACGCGACGTCGACTTGGTGCGCTGGGGCTCGTTCGGTACGCCGGTGCTCGTGTTCCCCACCGCCGGCGGCGATGCCGAGGAGATCGAGCGCTTCCACCTCGTCGACGCCTGTGCCGAACTGATCGACGCCGGCCGGGTGAAGCTGTACTCCGTCGACAGCGTCAACGGCCGCGTCCTGCTGGCCAAGGAGGGCGACAGCGGCCGGCAGGCATGGATCCAGCGGCAGTTCTTCGCCTACCTCCGCCATGAGGTCGTGCCGGCGATCCGCAGCGACTGCCAGTCCGAGGACATCGAGATGCTGGCCACCGGTTCGTCGATCGGGGCGTTCAACGCGCTGACGTGCCTGTGCCTGTTCCCCGACGTCTTCAAGGGCGCCATCTGCATGAGCGGCACCTACGACCTGCGCCGCTTCTACGACGGTCCGCTCGGCGAGGACTTCGCCGCGTCCTCTCCGCTGCACTTCCTCCCTGACCTCGACGGCGAGGTGCTCGACCGGCTGCGCCAACGGTTCGTCGTGCTCGCCAGCGGCGAGGGCCCCAACGAGGACATCGGCGAGTCGTGGCAGGTGGCCGCCCTGCTCGGCAGCAAGGGCATCCCCAACCGCGTCGACCCGTGGGGCGAGCAGTGGCCGCACGACTGGCCGTTGTGGCGGGCGATGCTGCCGAAGTACCTGGACGACTTGGCCTGACATGGGAACGCAGACGGCACAGGGGACCACCGAGCGCCAGACGGCGATCCGCTGGATGCTCCGTGACCTGCAGGCGCTCGAGCACATGCTCGCCGAGCGGATGTTCGAGACCGACATCACCCGGATCGGCGCCGAGCAGGAGATGTTCATCGTCGACGGCTCCTGGCAGCCGTCGCCCCGCGCCCTGGCGATCCTCGCCGACATCGCCGACGGCCACTTCACGACCGAGGTCGGGGCGTTCAACCTCGAGCTGAACCTCGACCCGCAGGTCTTCGCCGGCACGTGCCTGAGCCTGCTGGAGGCGCAGCTCGACCAGCTCCTCACCGTCGCGCGGGCGGTCGCCGGGGCGGCCGGCCTCAACGTCGTCCTGGCGGGGATCCTGCCGACGATCCGCAAGGGCGACCTGTCGATGGACAACATGGTCCAGAACCCCCGCTACCTCGCCCTCAACACGGCCCTCATGAGCCTGCGCGGCGAGGACTACGAGCTGCACATCAAGGGCACCGACGAGCTGCGCGTCCGCCAGGACTCGGTGATGGCCGAGGCGTGCAACGCCAGCTTCCAGGTGCACCTGCAGGTCGCACCCGACGACTTCGTCAACATGTACAACGTCGCCCAACTGCTCGCCGGGCCGGTGCTGGCGTGTGCCACCAACTCGCCGGTCCTGTTCGGCAAGCGGCTGTGGGCGGAGACCCGGATCGCCCTGTTCGAGCAGGCGGTCGACACGCGCCGGCCCGGACCGCACATGCGCGATCGCAGCGCCCGCGTCACGTTCGGCAACGACTGGGTGACGACTTCGATCACCGAGCTGTACCGGGAGGACATCACGCGATTCCGGCCGCTGCTCGCGCCGGACGACTACACCGACCCCTTCGGCGAGCTCGCCGACGGCCGGATACCAACGCTCCCGGCGTTGCGGCTGCACACCGGCACGGTCTGGCGTTGGAACCGCGGCTGCTACGGCATCACCGACGGCGTGCCGCACCTGCGCATCGAGAACCGCGTGCTGCCGTCCGGGCCGACCGTCGTCGACGAGGTCGCCAATGCGGCGCTCTGGCTCGGTCTGATGCGCGCCCTGCACGCTCGCCATCCGGAGGTCAACCGGATGCTGCCGTTCGAGGTCGCCCGCACGAACTTCGTGACCGCCGCCCGGCAGGGCCTGGCCGCCCAGCAGACGTGGCTCGATGGCTCGGAGCACACGGCGAGCGCGTTGGCCCTCGACGTGTTGCTGCCCCTGGCCGCCGAGGGCCTCGCATCCGCCGGGGTGGCGGACGACGACCGCACCCGTTACCTCGACGTCATCGAGCGGCGCGTCCGCTCCGGGCACACCGGCTCGCGCTGGCTGCTCGGCTCGCTCAACGCGATGCGCAACCAGGGCACGGCCGGGCAGCGTCTGAACAGCGTGACGGCGGCGATGCTGGCCCGCCAGCGCGCCGGGTCGCCCGTCGCCGAGTGGACCCCGGCCGGCCTCGACGAAGGCGGCGCGTGGCGCCACAACTTCGTGACCATCGAGCAGCTGATGACGACCGACCTGGTCACCGTGGCCGAGGACGACCCGGTCGAGCTGGCGGCCAACCTGATGGACTGGCACCGCATCCGGCAGGTGCTGGTCGAGGACAACACCCACCGGCTCGTCGGCCTCATCTCGTACCGCACGATCATGCGCCTGTTCGCCAAGGGCGCCGGCGCGGGACTCGGCGACGTGGCCGTGGGCCAGGTGATGAAGCGGGAGCCGGTGTGCGTACCGCCCGAGATGCCCCCGCTTCGGGCGCTGGAGCTGATGCGCTCGTTCGGCATCGGGGCGCTCCCCGTGGTCGTCGACGAGCACCTCGTCGGCATCATCACCGAACACGACTTCATGAACGTCGCCGGGATGCTGCTGCTCGAGCAACTCGACGGCGTCGAGCGGACCGACGGCTGACCATGCTGCCTGGCGGCTCGTAGGCTCGCCGCGATGGCCGGCGTCGACGACGAGCTGCTCAACCGGGTGACGTGGAAGATCCCCAACGCTCTGGCCCTCATCGGCTCGCGGGCGGGCGACGAGTGGAACGGGATGACCGCCAGCTGGATCACCCAGCTGTCGATGGCTCCGGTGCTGATCGGCGTCGGCGTCGACAACAGCGCTGTCACCCACCGCCTGATCACCGCCAGCGGGTCGTTCACCGTCAACCTGTGGTCAGCAGCGGACACCAAGGTGTTCGTCAAGTTCTCCAAGCCCGCGGCCTTCGACGCCGAAGCCATGACGCTCAACGGCCGGGTCGTCCACGCCGGTCGCACGGGCGCCCCGATCTTCGACGAGGCGCTCGCCCACCTCGACTGCGAGGTCCGCGCCGCGCACGATCTCGGCACCCACACGCTGTTCATCGGTGAGGTGGTCGACGCCGGAGTCACCGACGACGAGGCCCGCGCCGCGTCGATGAGTGACACCCGTATGAAGTACGGGGGCGTCAAGCGCCACTGAGGCGCATGACGGCCCGTGCAGCGACCGCTACGTTCGGCGCCGTGGACGACGGCCCGCTCGTGCTCGGTCCCGACGGGGTCGCTGCCGGCGAGGTCGTCGACGTGGCCCGCCACGGGCGCCGAGTCGAGCTCGGCACGGACGCTCGCGCCGCCATCGACGGCGGCGCGGCGGTCGTCGAGCGGCTCGTCCACCAGGTCGAGCCGGTCTACGGCGTCTCGACGGGCTTCGGCGCCCTCGCCAACACCGTGATCCCGGCGGAGCGCTCGGCCGAGCTGCAGACGGCGCTCGTGCGCTCGCACGCCGCCGGGATGGGCGCCGAGATCGAGCGGGAGGTCGTGCGGGCCATGATCCTGCTGCGTGCCCGCAGCCTGGCGATGGGCTTCTCGGGGGCACGGGCCGTGGTCGTGGAGACAATGCTCGCACTGCTCAACGCCGACGTGACGCCAGTGGTGCGCGAGCACGGCTCGCTCGGGGCGAGTGGCGATCTCGCGCCCTTGGCGTCGGCGGCCCTCGTGCTGCTCGGCGAGGGCGAGGCCCGGCGACCCGACGGTGCCCTCGTCGGCGGGGCGACCGCGCTGGCCGAGGCCGGCGTGGCACCGCTCGTGCTGCGGGCCAAAGAGGGCTTGGCGCTGATCAACGGCACCGATGGGATGCTCGGCATGGTCGTGCTGGCCCTGGCCGATCTCGACGTGCTGCTGCGCGTCGCCGACATCGCCGGGGCGATGTCGACCGAGGCCCTCCTCGGCACGGACCGGGCGTTCGCCGAGGATCTCATCGCCATGCGTCCCCAGGTCGGGCAGGCGGTGAGCGCCGCCAACCTGCGAACCCTCCTGGCCGGTTCGGCGATCGTGGCCAGCCATCGCCATGGCGACGACCGAGTGCAGGACGCTTACTCCCTGCGCTGCACACCGCAGGTCCACGGGGCGGCGCGCGACACGATCGAGCACGCCCGTGCCGTCGCCGATCGTGAGTTGGTCTCGTTCATCGACAACCCGGTGGTGCTGCCCGACGGCCGTGTCGAGTCGTGCGGCAACTTCCACGGCGCGCCCATCGCCGCCGTCGCCGACTTCCTGGCGATCTCGATCGCCGACGTCGGCGCCATCAGCGAGCGTCGCACGGACCGGCTGCTCGACCCGTCGCGTTCGCACGGGCTGCCGCCGTTCCTGGCACCCGATGCCGGGGTCAACTCCGGGCTGATGATCGCCCAGTACTCCCAGGCGGCGATGGTCGCCGAGAACCGGCGGCTCGCCGTGCCGGCCAGCACGGACACGCTGCCGACGAGCGCCATGCAGGAGGACCACGTCTCGATGGGGTGGTCGGCGGCGCGCAAGCTGCGCACCGCCGTCGGCAACCTCCGGCGCATCCTCGCCGTCGAGCTGACCGCCGCCAGCTGGGGGCTCCGCCTGCGTGACCCGCTGCGGCCGGCCGCCAGCACGGCGGCCGTGGCCGGTGAGGTGCTCGGCACCGCCGGCGGACCTGGGCCGGACCAATGGCTGGCCCCCCGCCTGGCGGCCGTCGAGCACCTCATCACCGACGGCAGGATCGTCGCCGCCGCCGACGCCGCGCTGGCGGCGCCGTTGCGGTGACTCAGGCGTCGACGACGGTGAACTCGCCGTACATGCCCTGGCTGACGTGGGGCGGACCGTCGCCGAGATCCGGCGGCGTGCTGGACTCGGTCTGCATCGCCGCGACCACGGCCTCCGGATCGGCGCCGACGGGGATGAAGCAGAGGACCGCGTAGCGGCCCGGCTCGGTGACCAGGCCATCGCCGACGACCGGCATGCCCTCCTCGCCCGGCGCCGCGACGCTGACGAGTGTGGGCATGACGTCGGCGAAGATGGCCTCGGCCTCCTCCGGCGGCAGTGCGGCGAGCTGCCCGACCGAGCGGGTCTCCTCATCGGGGACGCGCATGACGACCATCTCGTGGAACTCGTCGTCCGAGGTGTTCCGGAACGTCAGCGTCGTGCCCGCCGGCACCTCGTCCGGGAGGTGCGCGAACCCGTAGTCGATGCCGTCGACGACGACGCTCGGGTGGTCGGCGTGGGCGGTGGTGTCGGTCGGGGCCGACGTCGTCTCTGGCGCCGCTGCGTCGGCGGAGTCGTCGCCATCGTCGCCGCACGCGGCGAACGTCAAGGCCCCGATGAGGGCCAGGGGGGCGAGGCGTACCAGACGCCTCGGGAGCTGTGTTCCGTCGTGGTTCATGTGGGCCACGGTGATGCCCGCCGCGTGGAAGCGACGTGTGAACTGCTGCAGGCGGACGCCCGTCGGGCTCAGCGTGGCTCGCGGGGCAGGCCGAGCAGGCGTTCGCCGATGATGTTGCGCTGGACCTGGCTCGTGCCGCCGGCGATGCGGCCACCCGGAGCGGCCAGCAGGCCGAGGGCGTCGGGCCCGTCGAGGAGCGCCGCCGCGCCCGCCGAGTCGGCACGCAGCGCCGCCACCTCGAACATCATCTCGGTGATTCCCAGCTTGAGCAGCGAACCGCCGGTGGTGGCGATCGCCCCGCCCTGGTCGCGCTGGCGCTGGGCGAGCGACTTGTACGCCGTCCCCGTGGCCATCAGGGCTGCAAGGCGCTGCCGTGCCGCGGTGCCCAGCCGGCGCTCCGCGCCGAGACGGCTGAACTGCTCGAGTCGGCGCTCCAGCGAGATCACCGCCGTGCCGATGTGGCCGCGCTCGTTGGTCAACACGCTCATGCCGACCCCCCACCCACCATGCAGGGGGCCGAGGAGGCGGTCGACCGGGAGCTCGACGTCGGTGAAGAAGACCTCGTCGAACTCCGCTCCGCCGGTCATCTGCTTGAGCGGCCGTACCTCGATGCCGGGCAGGTCCATCGGGCAGAGGAAGAAGGAGATGCCGTCGTGCTTGGCGGCGTCGGGGTCGGTGCGGGCCATGAGGATGCCCCAGTTGCTGACCCGCCCGCCCGAGCACCAGACCTTCTGGCCGTTGACGATGAAGCGATCGCCGTCACGGTCGGCACGTGTGCTCAGCGATCCGAGGTCGCTGCCGGCGCCCGGCTCGGAGAACAGCTGGCACCACACGTGCTCCGCCGCCAGCGTGGCGCGCAGGTGCTGGGCCTGCTGCTCGGGCGTGCCGTAGCGCAGCAGCGCCCCGCCGGCGAGGACCAGACCGACCATGTTGAGCACCGGCGGCACGCCGGCCAGGCGCACTCGATCAGCCAGGCCGCCTGGTGCTCGGGCGTCAGCCCACGACCGCCGTGCTCGACGGGCCAGTGGATGCCGGCGTAGCCGGCGTCGTACAGCAGGCGCTGCCAGGCGACACCGGCGTCGATCAGTTCCGGCGGGCAGATCGCCCCATAGTCCGGCGGCGCCTCGGCGCGGTGCTCGGCCAGCCAGTCCCGGGCGGCGGCGGCGAACTCGTCGGTGCTCGGCTCACTCACGCGTCGAGCATCGCAGCTTCGGCCAACGCCTTCCCCAGTGAGGCGCGAACGTCCTCGGACGGCCGCTTGGCGTCGTCGAAGTCGCCCGGCGTGGCGTACGTCACGGTCGGCACCGTCCAGCCATCGAGGCTGGCCACGAGCGCCCGCCCTCCGGTGTCGAGGGCCAGGAAGTGCGACGGCCCGCCCGCGGTGGCGGCGAGCACGACAGCCTTCCCGGCCAGGGCGCTCGATGGGAGCTGGTCGAACAGCACCTTCAGCAACCCGCTGTAGGTGGCCCGGTAGATCGGTGTCACGAGCACGATGATCGACGCCTCCTCGATCGCCCCCAGCACGGCCTGCACGTCGTCGGTCTTCGCCGTGCCGAGCAGGCCCGCCGGGTCGAGCTCGACGAGGTCGAACAGCTGCCCGTCGCCGTGCAACTCGACGGCGAGGGCGGCGACGGCGTGGGTCGAGGATCCGGCGGAGTGGCTCCCGTTGAGGGCGACGAGCTTCATGCCCTCATGATGGTCGCGGCCGGCCGGCGGGGCCGTGCCGGTGTGGAACAGTGAAACGGTGACCGTCGGCGCCCGTCCCGTTCGAGCACCCCGCGGCAGCGACATGAGCTGCCGGGGATGGCCGCAGGAGGCCGCGCTGCGGATGCTCCACAACAACCTCGACCCGGAGGTTGCCGAGCGTCCCGACGACCTCGTCGTCTATGGCGGCACCGGGCGCGCCGCCCGGTCCTGGGCGGCGTTCGACGCGATGGTCCGGACGCTGCGCACGCTCGGCGACGACGAGACGATGCTGGTCCAGTCGGGCCAGCCGGTCGGGGTGTTCCGAACCCACCACTGGGCGCCGCGGGTGCTGATCGCCAACTCCAACCTCGTGCCCGACTGGGCTTCGTGGGACGAGTTCCGCCGTCTGGAATCGGCCGGGCTGACGATGTACGGCCAGATGACCGCCGGCTCGTGGATCTACATCGGCACCCAAGGCATCCTGCAGGGCACCTACGAGTGCTTCGCCGAGATCGCCCGCCGCCGCTTCGACGGCAGCCTCGCCGGCACGATCACGCTGACGGCCGGCCTCGGCGGGATGGGCGGTGCCCAACCGCTGGCGATCACGATGAACGGCGGCGTCGCCCTGTGCGTCGATGTCGACCGCTCGCGCATCGAGCGCCGCCTCGAGACGCGCTATCTCGATGAGCTGGCCGACGGTCTCGACGACGCCATCGCCCGCTGCACGCGGGCGCGCGACGAGCGGCGGGCGCTGTCGGTCGGCGTCGTCGGCAACGCCGCCGAGGTGCTGCCCACGCTGCTGGAGATCGACTTCCCGGCCGACATCGTCACCGACCAGACCAGCGCCCACGACCCGCTGTCGTACGTGCCCGTCGACGTGACCCCGGAAGCCGCCGCCCAGATGGCCCGCACCGATCCGGACCTGCTGACCCGCCGGGCCCGGGAGTCGATGGCCGTGCACTGCGCGGCGATGGTCGGGTTCCTCGACCAGGGCGCCGAGGTGTTCGACTATGGCAACAGCCTGCGGGCCGAGGCCGAGCTCGGCGGGTTCGACCGGGCGTTCGCCTATCCCGGCTTCCTGCCGGCGTACATCCGCCCGCTGTTCTGTGAGGGCAAGGGTCCCTTCCGGTGGGTCGCCCTGTCGGGCGATCCGGCCGACATCGCGGCGACCGACCGCGCCGTGCTGGAGGAGTTCCCGGACGACGAGGGCCTGGCGCGCTGGATCCGCCTGGCCGGCGAGCGAGTCGCGTTCCAGGGCCTGCCGGCGCGCATCTGCTGGCTCGGCTACGGCGAGCGGGCTCGACTCGGCGCCCGCTTCAACGAGCTCGTGCGGCGCGGCGACGTCTCGGCGCCCATCGTCATCGGCCGCGACCACCTCGATTCCGGCTCGGTGGCGTCGCCGTACCGGGAGACCGAGGCGATGGCCGACGGCTCCGACGCCATCGCCGATTGGCCGCTGCTCAACGCCCTCCTCAACACGTCGGCCGGGGCGACGTGGGTGTCGATCCACCACGGTGGCGGGGTGGGCATCGGGCGGTCGATCCACGCCGGGATGGTGGCCGTCGCCGACGGCACCGACCTCGCCGCCGAGAAGCTCGAACGGGTGCTGACGACCGACCCCGGCACCGGCGTCATCCGCCACGCCGACGCCGGCTACGACCGCGCCGTCGAGGTCGCCGCCGCCCGTGACATCCGCCTCCCGATGCGCGAGTGACGGTTTTGAATCGAAGTCAAGGCCAGAAGTGGCCGCGAAAGCCACGGAGAACTGGCGGGAGCGTCCGATGAGGATCGAGGGTGACTTCGCCCGCGACGGGGCTGTCTGCGTGCGGGGCGCCGTCGGTGCCGAGCACGTCGAGCTGGCCCGGGAGGCGATCGAGGCCAACCTCGCCGACCTGTCGCCACTCGCCAAGCGGGCCAGCGCCGTCGACGACGGGGCGTTCATCGAGGACTTCTGCAACTGGCAGCG
This sequence comes from uncultured Acidimicrobiia bacterium, assembly GCA_963776995.1. Classification (GTDB taxonomy): domain Bacteria; phylum Actinomycetota; class Acidimicrobiia; order Acidimicrobiales; family Ilumatobacteraceae; genus JALZMG01. Next base: position 53,536 of record CAVZPA010000013.1, on the reverse strand, counting down.
CCTGCCGGCGATCGAGCGGTTCATCGCCGAGTCCGGCGTCGCGGCCATCGCCGCCGAGCTGATGGGCTCGCGGACCGTGCGCCTGTACCACGACCACGTGCTGGTCAAGGAGCCCGGCACGCGCCAGCGCACGCCGTGGCACCAGGACCAGCCGTACTACAACATCGACGGCCGGCAGAACGCCAGCATGTGGTTCCCCGTCGACCCGGTGCCGCGCGAGTCGACGCTGCAGTTCGTCGCCGGCTCCCACCGTGGCGAGTGGTTCATGCCCCGGACGTTCCTCGACGATCAGGCGAGGTGGTTCCCCGAGGGCACGCTCGCCGAGCTGCCCGACGTGGACGGCCACCCTGACGACTTCACCGTGCTCGGCTGGGAGCTGGAACCCGGCGACGCCGTGTTCTTCCACATGCTGACGCTGCACGCCGCGGCCGGCGTCGCCGGCACCCAGCGGCGGCGGGTCCTGTCGGTGCGCTTCCTCGGCGATGACATCGTCCACGCCCCGCGCCCGTGGCCGACGTCGCCGCCGTTCCCCGGGCTCGCCGAGGAGCTGCCGGCCGGCGCCCCCATGGACCACCCGCTGTTCCCCGTCCTGTGGACCGACTCGCGAAAGGAGCTCATCGGATGAGTGAGAACATCGACTACGTGGAGATGCCCGGCGGCGACCTCCCCGCGACGACGGCCTTCTACCGCGCCGCCTTCGGCTGGGGGTTCGTCGATTACGGCCCCGAGTACGCCGCCTTCGAAGGCGCCGGCCTCGACGGCGGCCTGGCCGCGGCGACGCCGGCCGGCACGGCACCGCTCGTCATCCTCAAGGCGGACAACCTCGAGGACGCCCTGGCCCGCGTCGAGGCCGCCGGCGGCGTCATCACCGAGCCGATCTTCGAGTTCCCCGGCGGGCGCCGCTTCCACTTCCGCGACCCGGCCGGCAACGTGCTCGGGGTGTGGGCGGAGTGACGGTCCGCCCGATCGCCACTGTCGGCCACCCCGTGCTGCGCCAACCGACACGCGTCCTGACGGCCGACGAGCTGGCGTCGCCCGAGGTGCAGACGCTCATCGACGACCTGATCGACACGATGCGCGCCGCCAACGGCGCCGGCATCGCCGCCAACCAGGTGCACGAGTCGGTGCGCGTCGCTGTCATCGAGGTCAACGACAACCCGCGGTATCCGTACAAGCCGGCGATCCCGCTGACCGTCGTCGTCAACCCGGTCATCGAGCCGCTCGACGCCGAGCTCGTCGAGATCAACGAGGGCTGCCTGTCCGTCCCCGACCTGCGGGGCAACGTCTTCCGCCACGTCAACGTGCGCGTCCGCTACCTCGATCGCCACGGCGACGAGCACGACGAGATCAAGCGCGGCCTCACGGCGGGCACGTTCCAACACGAGTGCGACCACCTCGACGGCCTGCTCTTCCTCGACCGTGTCGTGGACACGACGACGCTCACGACGTGGGAGCAGTTCGAGCGCCACCACCGCGACGCCTTCGTCGCCCGCATCACGGAGTTCGTCGCCCGCGTCGGTTCGTGAGGGTCCCCGCGGGCCTGTCCTAGGGTGCGGGCGATGGAGCAACGCCGCTTCGCCGGGATCGAGGTTCCGGTCGTGGGCATGGGGACGTCGAAGACGTTCGACGTCCCGGCCGCCGACGACGCCCGCCGGCGGATCACCGCCATCGCCCTCGACACGGGTGCCCGCTTCGTCGACTCCTCACCGATGTATGGCAACGCCGAGCGCATCCTCGGCGAGACGCTCGGCGCCCGGCGGCCTGAGGCCATCGTGGCGACGAAGGTGTGGACAGCCGACGACGACGAGGCCGAGCGCCAGATCGAGGCCTCGCTGGCGTTCTTCGGTGGCCACGTCGAGATCTTCCAGGTCCACAACCTCGTCGCCTGGCGGACCCGCCTCGACCAGCTCGAGCGACGGCGCGACGCGGGGCGAGCTCGACGTCGTCGCCGCAACACACTGGCAGGCCAGCGCCTTCGACGAGTTGGAGACGGTGATGCGCACCGGCCGCATCGCCGCCATCCAAGTGCCGTACAACCCTCGGGAACGGGAGGTCGAACGGCGCATCTTCCCGCTCGCCCACGAACTCGGCCTCGGTGTGATCCTGATGCGTCCGTTCGCCGCCGGCGGGCTCGTCGGCCGTGCGCCGAGCGCCGACGAGCTCGCCCCGCTTGCCGAGTTCGGTGTGACGACGTGGCCCCAGGCGCTGCTGAAGTACGGGCTCAGCCACCCTGCCACGCACGTGTCGATCCCGGCGACGACGCGTCCCGAGCGGATGGCCGAGAACGCCGCGGCCGGCGACGGGCCGTGGTTCGGCCCCGACGAGAAGGCGCTCGTCGAGCGGCTCGCCGCCTGACTCGTGGCCACCGCCTACCACTGCGAGCTGGCGTGGTTGGGCGGCCAGCGGGCCGTACGCGACGTGGTCGTGACGATCGACGGTGACCGCATCGACGGAGTGGCGGCGGGTGTCTCGTCGCCACCCGCCGGCGCCGTCCGGGTGCGCGGGCTCACCGTCCCCGGGTTCGCCGACGCCCACAGCCACGCCTTCCATCGCGCCCTGCGCGGTCGCACGCAGTCCGGGACCGGCTCGTTCTGGACGTGGCGGCAGCAGATGTACGCCCTCGCCGACCGGCTCGATCCGCACACCCTCTTCGATCTCGCCCGGGCGACGTACGCCGAGATGGCGCTCTCCGGGATCGCCGTCGTCGGCGAGTTCCACTACCTCCATCACGCCCCCGGGGGGACGCCCTACGCCGAACCCAACGCGATGGCCGAGGCGCTCATCGCCGCCGCCCGCGACGCCGGGATCCGCATCACGCTGCTCGACGCGTGCTACCTCCACGGCGGCGTCGACGCCGAGCTCGAGCCGACACAGCGCCGGTTCGCCGACGCCGACGTCGACGCGTGGGCGGCTCGCGCCGGTGCGCTCGCCGACGCACCGGACGTGCGCATCGGCGCCGCCGTCCACTCCGTCAGGGCGGTCGACCCGGCGAGCATCGCGGTCGTCGCCGAGTGGGCGGCCGAGCGCGGCGCGCCGATCCACGCCCACGTCTCCGAGCAGCCGGCCGAGAACGAGCAGACCGTCGCGGCCTACGGCTGCACGCCGACCCAGCTTCTCGCCGACCGGGGTGCGCTCGGCCAGCGCTTCACGGCCGTCCATGCCACGCATGTCACGCCCGCCGACATCGCCATGCTCGGTGACGCCCGTTGCTGGTGCTGCTTCTGCCCGACCACCGAGCGCGACCTCGCCGACGGCATCGGACCAGGGCGCGCCCTGCGCGACGCCGGCGCCCGGCTCACGCTCGGCAGCGACTCCCACGCCGTGATCGACGCCTTCGAGGAGATGCGCGCCGTGGAGCTCGACGAGCGGCTGGCGACCGGCGTCCGCGGTGTGCACGACACGGTGTCGCTGTTGCGCATGGCCACGGCCGACGGGCATGCCAGCCTCGGCTGGCCCGGTGCCGGGCGCATCGAACCGGGCGCCCCGGCCGACCTGACGTCGATCGACTTGGACTCGGTGCGCACGGCCGGGACCACCGACGACCACGCTCTCGAGAGCGCCGTGTTCGCGGCGACCGCGGCCGACGTGCACCACGTCGTCATCGGCGGCCGCATCGTCGTCCGGGAGGGGCAGCACACCACGTGCGACGTCCCCGCCGCGTTGCGGGCGGTGCTCGAGTGACCCTGGTCATCGAGCGCATCGGGCACCTCGTCACGAACACGCCGGACGGCCCGCTCACCGGCGCCCACGTCGTCATCGAGGGTGACCGCATCGTCACCGCCGGGACCGGGCCGGCTCCATCCGCCGACGAGCGCATCGACGTCGACGGGCGCAGCGTCATCCCGGGGTTCGTCGACAGCCACACGCACCTGGTGTTCGCCGGCGACCGAGCTGCGGAGTTCGCCGCCCGCATGGCCGGTGCCCCGTACGAGGCCGGTGGGATCAACGTCACGATCGACGCGACGCGTTCGGCGAGCGACGACGAGCTCGATGCTCTCGCCTCGGCGCGCCTCGCCGAGGCCCGCCGGGCGGGAATCACGACGATCGAGATCAAGACCGGCTACGGCGCCACGGTCGACGACGAGGTCCGCTTGGCTCGCATCGCCGGGTCGCACACGCCGGAGACGACGTTCCTCGGTGCCCACGTCGTGCCGGTCGAGTACGCCGACCGCGCCGACGACTATGTCGAGCTCGTCGCCGGCGAGATGCTGGCGGCCGTCGCCCCGCACGTCCGCTGGATCGACGCCTTCTGCGAGCGAGGCGCGTTCGACGCCGAGCAGTGTCGCCGGGTGCTGACGGCCGGCCGGGCCGCCGGGCTGGGGCTGCGCCTGCACGCCAACCAGCTCGGGCACGGACCGGGCGTGCAGCTCGCCGTCGAGCTCGGCTGCGCGTCGGCTGACCACTGCACGTACCTGTCAGCGGCCGACATCGACGCGCTGGCGGCGAGCGACACGGTGGCGACGTTCCTCCCGGCGACCGACTTCTCGACGCGCCAGCCGTACCCCGACGCCAGACGGGTGATCGACGCCGGCGCGACGGTGGCCCTGGCCACGAACTGCAACCCGGGGTCGAGCTACACGACGTCGATGTCGTTCGTCATCGCCCTCGCCGTGCGGGACCTCGGGATGACCGCCGAGGAGGCCGTGCGGGCCGCGACGTTGGGCGGCGCCAAGGCCCTGCGCCGCGATGACATCGGCTGGCTCGGTCCGGGTGCCCGGGCCGACCTCGTCGTCCTCGACGCGCCGAGCCCGGCGCACCTCGTCTACCGACCGGGCGTACCGCTCGTCCACCGCACGATCGTCGGCGGCCGCTGACCCGGGTCAGCAGCACCCGTGCAGATCAGGAGTCGGTGGTGTCCTTGCGGGTGAGGTCGCGCAGGAACCCGGGGCGCTCGCCGAACACGGCGAGGGCTTGGCGCAGCGGCACCAGTTCCCGCGACTCGCGGGGCTCGCCGGCGCGGGCCGCCGCCGCACGCGCCTCCTCGAGCTCGGCCCGGAGGCGCTCGTTCTCGGCCTCCAACTGCATCACCCGGCGGATGCCCTCGAGGTTCATCCCCTCGTCGGCGAGCTGGGCGATGCGTCGCAGCACTTCGATGTCGGCGTCGCTGTAACGGCGGTTGCCGCCCTGTGTCCGCGCCGGCAGCACGAGGCCACGGCGCTCATAGATGCGCAGCGTCTGGGGGTGCATGCCGGCCAGCTCGGCGGCGACGGAGATGACGTAGACGGCCTGTGTACGACGACGGATCATGACGTCGGCTCCTTCGTGGCGGCACGGCTCGCCGCGGCGAGCTGCTCGATCGCCGCCCGCTCGGCTTCCGAAAGTGAGGTCGGCACGGCGACGTCGACGGTGACGATCAGGTCGCCGGTGCCCTTCGCTCGTCTCGATGCCCTTGCCCCGGACACGGTGCCGGCTGCCGGGCTGCGTGCCGGCCTTGATGCGCAGGGTCACTGGTGGGCCGTCGAGCGTCGGCACCGAGACGTCGGCCCCGAGCACGGCGGCGGTGAAGCTGACCGGCACGCGAATGGTGAGGTCGTTGCCCTTCCGGCCGAACCGAGGGTGCGGGGCGACATGGATCTGCACGAGCAGGTCACCGGCCGGCCCGCCGTTGCGTCCGGGCGCGCCACGGCCCTTGAGGCGGATCGTCTGGCCGTCGGAGACACCGGCGGGGATGCGGGCTTGGACCTCGCGGGCCCGCTTCTCGACGCCCGTGCCCCGGCACGTCGGGCAGGGGTCCTCGATGACGGTGCCCGACCCGGCGCAGCGGCGACACGGCGTGGAGAACGAGAACAGGCCCTGGTTGTCGTCGATGACGCCGCGGCCACCGCACTGCGGGCACAGCTTCGGCGTCGTGCCGGGGCGGGCGCCCGAGCCGTCGCACGTCGAGCACTGGGCGTCGCTGGTCAGGTGCAGCGTGGTCGTCAGACCGCGCGCCGCGTCGACGAAGTCGAGGGTCAGCTCCGCTTGGACGTCCCCACCGCGGCGCGGCCCCGCACCGGATCCCGTGCCGCCGCCTCGGCCGCGCCGGCCGAACATCTGGCCGAGCAGGTCGCCGAGGCCGCTGGCGTTGGCGTCGTCCATGTTGAACGTGAACCCGCCGGGCCCGCCGCCACCGACAGGGCCGAGCCGCCGGACCTCGTCGTACTCGGCGCGCTTGGTCTCGTCGCCGAGCACGTCGTAGGCCGCCGACACGGCTTTGAAGCGCTCCTCGGCCGCGGCGTTGCCGGGGTTCTTGTCGGGGTGCAGCTCGCGGGCCAGCTTGCGGTAGGCCCTCGTGATCTCCTTCGCCGGAGCGGTGTCGGAGACGCCGAGGATCTTGTAGTAGTCCTTCTCGAACCACTCCCGTTGGGCGGCCATCGCCGTCTCCCTCTCCTAGTCGCGCGTGCGCACCATCGCCGGGCGCAGGGTGCGGCCGTGCCACGCGTAGCCGCTGCGCAGCACCTCGGCGACGACCACCTCGCCGCCCTCTCCTGGCTCGTGGGCGACGGCCTCGGCCACGTTGGGGTCGAAGGGCTGGTCCTGCACGTGGAGCATCTCGAGGCCCTGCTTGCGCAGCTCGGCGAGCATCACGTCGAGCAACGGCGCGACCTCGTCGGGATGTCGCAGGTAGGCAGCCTCGGTGGCGTCGAGCACCGGCAGCAGGGCCCCGGCGAGGCGCGCCGCCGACCGCTCGGCCTCGTCGCGGATCTGGGCCTGCACCCGCTTGCGGTAGTTCTCGAAGTCCGCCTGCACCCGTTGCGCGAGATCCCGGTACGTATCCCGCTGCTCAGCCAACTCCTGGATCTCATCCCGCACCAACGACGCCAACTCATCCGCCTCCTCCGCCGCCTCCTCCTCGAGGCCGGCGTCAGCGAGCGCGTCGGCGCCGTCCCGGTCCGGAGGAGGAGCGACGTCGGAGTCGGCGGCCAGAGGCTCGCCGGCGGGTGGCGCCGAAGGATGGAGGGGCCCGGCGCCGGAGGCGCTGGGAGGATCCTCTTCGGCGACAGGACCCGCCGGTGAGCCGGAGGTCGCGTCCGGGGTCTCGTCGGACGACGAGTTCACGACGCCTTGCCCTCCTCATCGACGATCTCGGCGTCGACGATCTCCTCGTCGTGGACCGAACCGGCCCCATTGTCGGTCTGGCCGGAGGCCGACGTGCCGGCCGCGTTGGCGTCACGCGACGCCGCCTCGTAGAGCTTCTGGCTGAAGGCCTGGCTGGCCGTCATCAGCGCCTCGCTGGCCGTCTTGATGGCCGCCGTGTCGTTGCCCTCGAGGGCCTTCTTGAGGTCGGCCAGGGGCTGCTCGACGGCGGCCTTCTCCTCGGCCGGGACGTTGTCGCCCTGCTCCCGCAGCACCTTCTCGGTCTGGTAGACGAGCGAGTCGGCGTTGTTGCGGACCTCGGCCTCCTCGCGCCGCTGGCGGTCCTCCTCGGCGTGCGCCTCGGCGTCCTTGACCATCTGGTCGATGACCGACTTGTCGAGCGAGGACTGCCCGGTGATCGTCATCGACTGCTCCTTGTTCGTCGCCCGGTCCTTCGCCGACACGTGCACGATGCCGTTGGCGTCGATGTCGAAGGTGACCTCGATCTGCGGCACGCCGCGGGGTGCGGGCGGCAGGTCGACGAGCTGGAACTTGCCGAGCGTCTTGTTGTAGCTGGCCATCTCCCGCTCGCCCTGGAGGACGTGGATCTCGACCGACGGCTGCATGTCCTCGGCGGTCGTGAAGACCTCCGTGCGCCGAGTGGGGATCGTCGTGTTGCGCTCGATCAGCTTCGTCATCACGCCACCCTTGGTCTCGATCCCGAGCGACAGCGGGGTGACATCGAGCAGCAGGACGTCCTTGACGTCGCCGCGCAGCACGCCGGCCTGGATGGCGGCGCCGACGGCGACCACCTCGTCGGGGTTGACCGACTTGTTGGGCTCCTTGCCGGTGAGCGTCATCACGAGGTCCTGGACCGCCGGCATGCGGGTCGCGCCGCCGACGAGGATCACGTGGTGGAGGTCGCCCTTCGCCACGCTGGCGTCCTTGAGCGCCTGCTCGAACGGGATGCGGCAGCGCTCGATGAGGTCGGCCGTCATCTCCTGGAACTTGGCGCGGCTCAGCGACTCGTCGAGGTGCAGCGGGCCGTCGGCGGTGGCCGTGATGAACGGCAGGTTGATCTGCGTCTGCTGGACCTGGCTGAGCTCGATCTTGGCCTTCTCGGCGGCCTCCTTGAGGCGCTGGGCGGCCATCCGGTCGTTGCCGAGGTCGACGCCGTGGGCCGACTTGAACTGCTGGACGAGCCAGTCGATGATCCGCTGGTCCCAGTCGTCGCCGCCGAGGTGGGTGTCGCCGTGGGTCGACTTGACCTCGAAGACGCCGTCGCCGATCTCCAGCACGGAGACGTCGAAGGTGCCGCCGCCGAGGTCGAACACGAGCACCGTCTCGTCCTGCGACTCCTTGTCGAGTCCGTAGGCGAGCGCCGCCGCGGTCGGCTCGTTGATGATCCGCAGCACCTCCAGGCCGGCGATCTGCCCGGCCTCCTTGGTGGCCGTGCGCTGGGCGTCGTCGAAGTAGGCCGGCACCGTGATCACGGCCTGGGTGACCGTGTCGCCGAGGTAGCTCTCGGCGTCGCGCTTGAGCTTCATCAGCGTGCGGGCCGAGATCTCCTGCGGCGTGTAGCGCTTGCCGTCGACGTCGTCGGACTTCCAGTCCTCGCCCATGTGCCGCTTGATCGAGCGGAACGTGCGATCGGGGTTGGTGATCGCCTGGCGCTTGGCGACCTCACCGACGAGGACCTCGCCGCTCTTGGAGAAGGCGACCACCGACGGGGTCGTGCGCGAGCCCTCGGCGTTGGGGATGACGACCGGATCGCCGCCCTCGAGGACGGACACGACGGAGTTGGTGGTACCGAGGTCGATGCCGACGGCCTTGGGCATGGGGATCTCCTGTTGCTGGAAAGAGGATGCGAACCGTCGCCCAGGTTAGGTCCTGGCCTCACAGCTCGCAACCCAGCGATCACATAACTTGAGCGGAGACGACTCAAGTTTGTGCGGAGCAGTCGGCGCAGCGGCCGTACAGGTCGACACTGTGCCCGTCGACGGCGAAGCCGAGGTCGGCGGCCAGGGCCTCGACCTCGGCGGCGACGGCGTGCTCCAGCCGGGACCCGGCGGGCACGTCGATGACCACGCTGCACGACGTGCAGTGGAGGTGGTGGTGATGGTGGCCGCTGAGCGCCTCGTCGAGCTCGAACAGGTCGAAGTCGCCGCCCGGCAGGCGGCGCAGCACGCCGGCGTCGGCGAGCACGGCGAGGTTGCGGTACACCGAGCTCTGCGACAGGCGGTGGCCGCAGCGGGAGAGCACCTCCGGCGTCGTCACCGGCCGGCCGGCACCGGCGATCGCCTCGACGATCGTCCGCCGCTGCGACGTGTAGCGCTGCCCGGCGTCCTCGAGCCGCGCGCTGATCGAGGCGTCGCGATCGCTGGCCCGGGGCGCCGTCGACGTCATGCGGGCCACCCTACCGATGGCCGGATGACGCCAGCCGAGCGCCGTTCTGTCCGCGGAGATCGGCCGGATCCGGCCGATCCCGAAGGACAGAAGCCGGTCACCGGGAGAGGTGCTCGGGGCCGAAGGAGCCCGGCAGCAGCTCCTCGACGGTGAACGTGCGGCGCACCCCCTCCGGCCCGGCGGCGTGGACCGGCGTCCCCGGACGCGGCGAACTCGCGGATCCGCTGGCGGCAGCCGCCGCAGCACGTCGTCAGGCGCTCGCCGTCGGCCACGGTGAGGACCTCGGCGATCTCGCGTTCGCCGGCCGCGACCATCGCGCCGATCGCGGCGGCCTCGGCGCAGATGCCTTCCGGGAACGAGGCGTTCTCCACGTTGGCACCGACGTACACGGCCCCCGACGCGGCCCGCACGGCAGCACCCACGCGGAAGCCGGAGTACGGCGCGTGGGCGTGCGCCTGGACCGCGCGGGCGGCGGCGAACAGCTCGGAGGTGTCGTCGGCGGACATGCCGACCCAGGGTACGAGCGCCGTCTCACCCGGATGGGGCAACGACGCCGCCGGTAGCGTCGCGCCATCGCCACCAAGCAGTATCGCCAGACCCGGTTCCGCCGGCCGCCCGGCTCGACGGAGCTGTTCATCGTCCGCCACGGCGAGTCCGAACCGCTGGTGCCGGGGAACCCGTTCCCGCTCGTCGACGGCCACGGCGACCCGGCGCTCGCCCCCGAGGGCCGGGTCCAGGCCGATCGCGTCGCGACGCGCCTCGCCGACCACGCCATCGACGCCATCTACGTGACGTCGCTGCGCCGCACGGTCGAGACCGCCGCCCCACTCGCTGCTCGGCTGGGCATCGAGCCGCGCATCGAGCCGGACCTGCGCGAGGTCCACCTCGGCGAGTGGGAGGGCGAGCTGTACCGCCAGCGCGTCGCCGAGGGCCACCCGATCGCTCTGCGCATGATCACCGAGGAGCGCTGGGACATCATCCCCGGCGCCGAGTCCCCCGAGTCGCTGCGGGCGCGGGTGCGCGGGGCGCTGCAGCGGATCGTCGCCGCCCATCCCGACGAGCGCGTGGTCATCGTGACCCACGGCGGGGTCATCGCCGAGATCATGGCGCAGGTCGCCGACACCCGCCGGCCCTTCGCCTTCCTCGGCTGCGACAACGCGTCGATCTCTCATGTCGTGGCGTTCGCCGGCCGATGGATCCTGCGCCGCTTCAACGACACGGCGCACCTCGAGCGTGATCTCGATCGCGAACCGGACCTCGATCCGCAGCCGCACCTGCCGGGCAGCTGAGGCGGCCGTCCATCCGAGGGCCAGCGGCGGGGCATCCCGGCGGCAGACCCTCGGCCGGCAGCAAACACTCGGATGGGAGGGCGGCGGGTCAGTCCTCGCCGGCGTAGGTGCCGAAGCTCCAGATGTTGTCCTCGGGGTCGCGAACGCTGAAGCCGGTCGACCCGTAGTCCTCGTCGCGCATCTCGCGCACGATGACGGCGCCGGCGGCCGTGGCTTTGGCGTACACCGCATGGGGATCGGCGGTCACGACGTAGACCGAGGCGCAGCTGGTCGGCATCCGCGAGAACTCGCTGTCGTCACGGCCGGCCGAGCCGAGCATGACGCCGCCACCTTCCGGCCACGTCAATTGGGCGTGAGCGACCTCGCCATCTCGCTCACCCGGGACGACGAGGGCGTCGACGAATCCGAAGGCCTCGCTGAGGAAGGCGATCGCGCCGGGCGCGTCGCGGTAGTTGATGCACGGCCACACGGTGGGATTGGTCATGACATCAATGGTGCAGGATCAGCGGTGTCGTCGTCTTGGACGAATGGGAGCCGTTCGTCGGCGAGCCAGCGCGTCGGACTGGCGCCGGCGAAGGCACGCCACTCCCGCGCCATGTGCGCCTGATCGGCGTAGCCGCACTCGGCGGCGATGGTGGCCAGCGAGTGGTGTTCGGGCCGGACGAGGAGGTTCTTGGAGCGTTCGAAGCGCAGCACCCGGGCCATCTCCTTGGGCCCGACGCCGTACTCGGCAGTGAACTGCCCGGAGAGGTGGCGCCGGCTCCAGCCGATCTCCGCCGCCAGGGTCGCCACGTCGAGGCGTCCGTCGAGGGCCGTGAGCCGCCGGAACGCCTCGGTGGTCTCCGGGCGAGCACCCGACGGGATGTCGACGCGCACCGAGAGCGCCCGCACCAGCACCTGTTCGAGGACGGCGAAGCGCTCTGACCACGCCGTCGCCGCGTCGAGGCGCGCCAGCAGCTCGCCGGCGAGGCGCCCCCACAGGACATCGAGCGGGACGGCGGCGGCGACCAGCTCCCCCGCCGGCATCCCGAACAACGCCCGGGCGCCGGCCGCCGTGACCTGGAGTTGCACACCGTGCTGCGTGCCGTCGTGGCGGATCACCGCGGGCCGGGTGTGGAACCCGCTGACCACGGCGTCGAACCGCGTCGGGCGGCGGGTGCCGTCGGGGAGGACCGCCAGCTCGAGCGGTTCGTCGAAGCTGATGACGAACGTCAGGTGCCGCGACGGCAGGCCCATGTGCTGGCCCGCCTCGTACCCGGCGTAGTGGTAGCCGACGTAGCTGGTGACGTACGGACGCAGCAGGGCGAGCGGCCGACGGAGGTGGTGTTCCGTGATCTGCTCGGCGACCGCCACACCGCGAGGCTACGGCGCGGGCTCAGCGGGGGATGTCGCGGAATGGCACGTCGCGGTCGACGGCCGGTTCCCGTGGCAGCCCGAGGACCTTCTCCCCGATGATGTTGTGCTGGATCTCGTCGGTGCCGCCGGCGATCGACTGGGCCGGGACCGAGACCAGCACCTCGGCGACGACACCGTCGAGCAGCGAGTCGGCGCCCGACAGCGTGCCCTCGGCACCGGCGAGCATGCCGTGGGCCGCGGCGGCGGTACGGGCGACCGCGCTGGCGGCGAGCTTGCCGAGCGAGCCTTCGGACCCCGGCGGGCGGCCGGCGGCACGCGCCGCCTGGGCGCGACGGGCCGTCCAGTCGTGGGCCCGCTGGAGGGCCACGAGCCCGGCGATGCGCTGGCGGACCACCGGGTCGGCCCGCCGCCCGGCGAGCGCGGCCACCTCGGGGACGAGGTCGGGACGGCCGGCGCGCTGCGGGTACCACCGGTACGTCGCGAAGTACTCCTCCGCTTCGGCTGCGGCCTCGCGCACGGCCCGCCCGGCGGCGACGTCGAACGGCCGCCGGCGCAGCGTCGCGAAGCCGCGCTCGTGGGCGAGCGTCGTCATGGCGATGCGCCAGCCGTCGCCGGGCCCGCCGACGAGGTCGCTGGCCGGCACGCGAGCGTCGGTGAGGAACACCTCGTTGAACGAGGCGTGGGCGTTCATCTGGCGCAACGGGCGGGCCTCCACGCCCGGCTGGTCCATCGGCAGCATGAAGTAGCTGATGCCGCGGTGCTTGGGGACGTCCCAGTCGGTGCGGGCGAGGAGCATGCCCCGGTCGGCGTGGTGGGCGCTCGTGCTCCACAGCTTCTGGCCGTTGACCACCCATTCGTCCCCATCGCGCTCGGCCCGCGTCGTCAGCCCGGCGAGATCCGACCCGCTCCCGGGCTCACTGAACAGCTGACACCACGTGTCCTCCCCCGTGATGGCCCGCGGCAACAGGCGCTGCTTGAGCTCGGCGGACCCGTGGGCGAGCAGCGTCGGCGCGGCCAGCGTCATCCCACCCCCGAGCGCCGCGCCGACGGCACCGGCGGCACCGATCTCCTCGGCCACGATCGCATCGGCCCAGCCCGGCAGGCCCCGTCCGAACCACTCCGTGGGCCACGTCGGAGTCGCCCAACCGCTGGCCAGCAGCAGGCGGCGCCACTCGAGGAGGGCGAGGTCGGGGTCCCAGTGCGCGGCGAGCCAGTCCCGGACGTCGGCTCGCACGGCGTCGTGCGTTGTCATGCGACCTGCAATCCGGTGAGGAACGACCGCAGCACGGCGTTGAACGCATCGGGGTGGGTGACCGGCGGGGCGTGCCCTGCAGCGTCGATGACGGCGAGCTGGGCGCCGGGGATCTTGCCCGCCATGTACCGCGACCCGTTGAGGAACGGCTCGTCGCGCTCGCCGACGACGACGAGGGTCGGTACGCCGATCGTCGGCAGGGCCTCGAGGACGTGCCCGTCGGACTGGCGCAGGACGCCCCGGGCGGCCAGCGCCAGCCCCTCGGCGCTGTCATGGACACGGGCGGTCAGCTCCTCGCTGCCCGGCAGCCCGTCGAGGCCCCGCTCGGCGAGGTCCTGGGCGTAGCGCTCGGCCATCGCGTTCCACTCCTCGCGCCCTCTTTCACTGCGAAACCCGGGCCCGGTGTCGACGAGCACGAGCGCGGCGACGCGCTCCGGATGGGTGATGGCCAGCTCGAGCGACAGGTACCCGCCGAGCGAGTGGCCGACGAGCACGGCCCGCTCGGCGCCGACGTCGTCGAGGATCGCCAGCATGGCGTCGAGCGACGTCCGCACGGAGTAGGCGGCCGGATCGCCTGGCGAGTCGCTACGCCCGTGGCCGCGCATGTCCCAGACCACGACGGTGTGGTCCGTCGACAGGTCGGCGACGGTGCCGGCGAACATGTGCGACGTCGCCGCGAACCCGTGGGTGAGCAGCACCACCGGCCCGCTCCCCGTCACCTCGTGATGGATGTGCACCGCCCCATCCTGTCCGACCGGACGTTTCTGACGACAGTTGGTCGCGCCAGGCGCGACCAGGACTCCGCAGAACCCGTCAGGTCGGGCCGAGGACGGCGACGACCCGCTCGACCAGCTCGTCGAGCTCCCCCGGCTCGACGCGCAGCTCGGGGTTCACGGGTGGTTCGTAGGGGTCGTCGACGCCGGTCATGCCGACCAGCTCGCCGGCCCGGGCCTTGGCGTAGAGGCCCTTGGGATCGCGCTGCTCGCACAGCTCGAGCGGGGTGTCGACGAACACCTCGACGAAGTGCAGCCCGGCAACGTCGTGGGCAGCCCGCACCCGGTCCCGGTCGGCGCGGTACGGGCTGATCACCGGCACCAGGGTGACGAGGCCGGCGTCCGCCATCAAGCGGGCCACCTCACCGATTCGCCGCACGTTCTCCGCCCGGTCGGCGGCCGAGAACCCGAGGTCGGCGTTGAGCCCGTGGCGGATGTTGTCACCGTCGAGGACGTAGGCCGCCCGTCCCTCGGTGTGCAGGCGGACGGCGACGGCGTCGGCCAGCGTCGACTTGCCCGACCCGGACAAACCGGTGAACCACACCGTCGCTCCGCGCAGCCCCGACCGGGCCCACCGGACGTCCCGGTCGACACTCGACGGGTGCCAGAAGACCCGTTCCGTCATCGGCGATCGGCCGGATCGGGCCGCTTGCAGAGGACAGAAGGGCGGCTCACGCCGGCGTGCGGAGCATCCCGGCGGCAGCGGTCTGGTTCGTCGCCTCGTCGATGAGGACGAAGCTGCCGGTGACACGGTTGCGGCGGTAGTCGTCGACGAACAGCGGCGCCGTGGCCCGCAGCGTGACCCGGCCGATCTCGTTCAGCGACAGCTCCGTGGCCTCGGTGTCGCGGTGCAGCGTGTGGACGTCGAGCCGGTAGTGGACGTCGGTCACCATCGCCCGCACGCTGCGCGTCGTGTGCTTGAGGGTGTACACACGGCGCAGCGCCAGGGGGCTGTCGCGGTCCATCCAGGCGATCATCGCGTCGAGGTCCTGCGACGGCGTCGGTTGGTTGTGGGGCCGGCAGATCATGTCCCCACGCGAGATGTCGAGATCGTCGGCCAGGAGCACGGTGACGGCCATGGCCGGTCGCGCCTCCTCGACCGGACCGTCGGCCGTGTCGATGCGCTCGATGCGCGACGTCAGTCCCGACGGCAGGACGAGCACCTCGTCGCCAGGTCGCAGCGTGCCGGCCGCGACGGTGCCGGCGTAGCCGCGGTAGTCGCGGTGCTCGTTACGGTGCGGACGGATCACGTATTGCACCGGGAAGCGCACGTCGATGAGGTTGTCGTCACTGGCGGTGTACACCGTCTCCAGGTGGTGCAGCAGCGTCGGCCCCTCGTACCACGACATGTTCGCCGAGCGGTCGACGACGTTGTCGCCGTCGAGGGCGGAGATCGGGATGAACGTCACGTCGTGCAGGTCGAGCCGGCAGGCGAACTCGGTGAACTCGTCGCAGATCGCCTCGAAGCGTTCCGGGTCGTGGTCGACGAGGTCCATCTTGTTGACGCAGATGACCAGGTGCGGTACCCCGAGCAGCGACACCAGCAGGCTGTGGCGGCGGGTCTGCTCGAGGACGCCCCGCCGGGCATCGACGAGCACGATGGCCAGGTCGGCGGTCGAGGCGCCGGTGATCGCGTTGCGGGTGTACTGCACGTGACCTGGGCAGTCGGCGATGACGAAGTCCCGCCCAGGGGTCGAGAAGTAGCGGTAGGCGACGTCGATCGTGATCCCCTGCTCGCGCTCGGCCCGCAGGCCGTCGGTGAGCAGGGCGAGGTCGACGTAGTCGTTGCCGCGCCGCCTGCTGACGGCCTCGATGTGCTCGAGCTGGTCTTCGAAGATCGACTTCGAGTCGTGCAGCAGCCGGCCGATCAACGTCGACTTGCCGTCGTCGACGCTGCCGACGGTGGCGAAGCGCAACGGCGCCCGATGACGCGTGATGGTGTTCATCGAGAGACCGCCATGTCAGAAATATCCCAGTCGCTTCCGGTCTTCCATGCCGGCCTCCGAGATGCGATCGTCGGCGCGCGTGGCGCCGCGCTCGGTGACACGGGCCACGGCGGTCTCGGCCACGATGTCGTCGACCGTGACGGCGTTCGACTCGACGGCTGCCGTGCACGTGGCATCACCGATCGTGCGGAACCGCACGAGGGCCTCGAACGGATCCTCGCCCGAGAGCTGCCGGACGTGGCTGTTGACGGCCATCAGCATCCCGTCGCGGCGGAAGACCTGCCGGCGGTGGGCGAAGTACAGCGATGGCAGGTCGACCTGGCGGTGGGCGATGAACCGCCAGATGTCGAGCTCGGTCCAGTTCGACAGGGGGAACACCCGCAGGTGCTCGCCGCGGTGATGGCGGGTGTTGTAGATCCCCCACAGCTCGGGACGCTGGTTCTTCGGATCCCATTGCCCGAACTCGTCGCGGTGCGACACGACGCGCTCCTTCGCCCTCGCCCGCTCCTCGTCTCGGCGGGCACCGCCGAACACGGCATCGAAGCCGTGCTCGGCGATGGCGTCGAGCAGGGTGACGGTCTGCAGCGGGTTGCGCGAGGAGCGCGGGCCGGTGTCTTCGCGGACCCGTCCGGCGTCGATCGACGCCTGGACCGAGGCGACGATGAGCTTGACGTCGAAGTCGGCCACCGTGCGGTCGCGGAACTCGATGACCTCGTCGAAGTTGTGCCCGGTGTCGACGTGCATGACCGGGAACGGGAGCCGCGCCGGCCAGAACGCCCGGCTGGGCGAGGTGGAGCATGACGACGGAGTCCTTGCCGCCGGAGAAGAGCAACACGGGCCGCTCGCACTCGGCGGCGATCTCGCGGATGATCGTGATCGCCTCGTCCTCGAGCTGGGCGGTGGTGGAGGCAGCGCTCGACACGAAGGGCGATCCTACCGGCGATTCTCCGCCGATACCTGATCGGATAGGTCATCAATTCTCAACGAGCATGACCTGCCGCTCGACCCGACCGGCTCGGTCGTGGCGGGCGACGAGGGTCACCTCGGCGCCGGGCTCCGCCCGTACCACCCACGTCGCCAGGAGGCGGTCGGGCGTGCCGTCGCCCCAGGCGTTGAAGCGGGCCGAGCCGTGGCCGGCGAGCTGGCCCAGCTGCACCCGCGCCGGTCCGCCGACCACGGTCACACCGTCGCCCGTGACCTCGGCCACGATCGGCCGGACGAGGTGCTCCTTGGTGGCCCGCTCGGTGACCTGCGTGGGGAGCCAGCCGGTGTTGGCGACGCCGACCTCGATCCGCCACGTGCCGCCACCGAGATCGACGACCTGGGCGTGGCGGATCTCCAGACGCGGTGACGCCGACGCCTGGGCGACGGCGAAGACGGCGTGTGGCTGGACCTCCGCCTTCAACCGGCTCGGCGGGGGGTTCGTCCAGATGCCCATGTAGGCCCAGCCGCCGAGCTCGACGGCGCCGAGCTGGGGGTGCTCGAACCGGTACCAGTCGACGTACTCGTCGGGGGCGTGCTCGTCGACCCAGCGCAGCACGGCGAGGGCCTCGTCGTCGGTCGGGCCGAGGTACCAGAAGTGCGTCGACTGCTTGGTACCGGTGGCGGCGTGGATGGGATCCCAGAACTCCGTCGTCCAGGCGTACACACCGAGGTGCTCGTACGCCCAGTCGTCCGCCGCCCCGCTCATCGTCACGGCCTTGTCCCACGTGAAGTCCTCGAACACGGCGTGCACCGGGTACCCGGTCAGCCGCGTGCCGATCTCCCCGAGCTGCTTCCACACCCACACGTCGAGCGGCGGGAGCGCCGAGTCCGGCTGCGTCGAGGACGGGCGCAGCAGCACGCCGCCGCTGGTGTGGAAGGCGTTGTAGCCGCAGACGTTGGGCCGAGCGACGATGGCCCGGACGAGGGCGGCGATCTCCGGCTCCGACAACGGGTGGTCGCCGGACCCGTGCACACCGGTTCCCCACCCGGCCGGGAAGTTGCGGTTGAGGTCGAGTCCCTCGGGCGGCGACGGCACGGGGATCGTGAAGCCGTCGTGGTCGACGATCGTGCCCTCGGGCACGACGCGGTAGCGCGCCGCGCCGACGGGCGCGCCCGACACGGCGACCGGGACGAGCAGCCGGGCATCGTCGGGGTGCTCGATCCACGCCCCGTCGGGATCGGCGATGCGCATCTGCAGGACGCGCCCGTCGCCGTCGGCGTCCTCGACGTGCAGGCCCGGCCAGCGGTGGGCGTCGACCCACGGCCACGGTCGGGTGCTCGACCGCCGGAACCGCGGTGTGTCGGCCAGCGCCCACTCGGCACCGTCGGGGTTGACCCGGGGAACGACGTAGAACGTGCGCGTGGCGAGCGCGCCCGTCACCGTCGGGTCGCCGTTGGCGTGGCCGTCGACGAGGTGCTGCAGCAGGGCGCACGCCGCCACGGTGCCGGTCAGCTCCACGGCGTGGATGCTGGCGTCCACCCAGTGCGCCGGTTTGGCGTCGTGTGGTCCGGTCGCCGAGTCGGTGACGGTGACCAGCCACAGGTCCCGCCCTTCGTGGCTGCGCCCGTAGGACTCGAGGGAGACGAGGTCCGGGTGGTCGGCGGCGAGGGCATGCAGCCACTCCGTCAGCTCGGCATGGCGGAGGTAGCGGTCGAAGTCGTAGTTCATCGCGTGAGTGCCGGGGCGAGCGCCCGCCACTGCTCGAGCGGGAACCCACGCGGGTCATCGGTGAGGACCTGCACGCACACGTGGCTGGCGCCGGCGTCGCGGTGCTCCTGGACACGCTCGGCGATCGCGTCCTCCGATCCCCAGGCGACGAGGGCGTCGACGAGGCGATCGCTGCCACCCTCGGCCACGTCGTCCTCGGTGAACCCGAGGCGCATCCAGTTGTTGGCGTAGTTCGGCAGGCCGAGATACGTCGCCAGGTGCAGGCGGGCGATCGTCCGGGCCCGCTCGGGGTCGGCCTCCAGGACGACGCCCTGCTCGGTGGCGACGATGGCGTCGGGCCCCAGCGCCTCGCGGGCGATGCGGCTGTGCTCGGGCGTCACGAGGTAGGGGTGGGCACCGGCGGTGCGGGTGCGCGCCAGCTCGAGCATCTTCGGGCCGAGCGCGGCGAGCACCCGTTCGTCGGCGGCGAGCGGCGGATCGGCGGCGTCGAGCCCGTCGAGGAAGGTCTGCATCTGCGCCAGCGGGCGCTGGTAGGCGCCGGCCTCCTTGACGCGGTCGATGAGCGGGCCGTGGCTGACGCCGATCCCGACGAGGAACCGCCGGCCGTGCTCGGAACTGAGGGCGGCATGACGGGCGGCCGTCTCCTCCGGCGTGTGCATCCACAGGTTGAGGATGCCCGTGGCGACCGTCGTCGCGGTCGTCGCCGCGAGCAGGTTGGCGACAGCACCGAAGACGTCGCCGCCGATGTCGGGGACCCACAGGGCGCGGTAGCCGAGCTCCTCCAACTCGGCGCCGGCGGCGGCCGCCTCGGTCGGGTCGCCGTAACGCAGGGCGCTGCTCCAGATGCCGGTTCCGGTCAGTGGGGACGTCATGGTCAGCCAGCCTGGCAGATGCCCGTTCTGTCCTTCCGAACCGGCCGGATCCCGTCGGTTCCGTAGGACGGTTCGGTGTTCCTAGACTCCCCGACCGTGGGGAGCCCGGAGGAGATGCTGGCGGTGAGCCAGCGCTGGTGGGACGAGATCTGGCGCGACGGTCGCCTCGACGCAGTCGACGACGTCCTCACCGAGCCCTTCGTCCGTCACACCGGCACGGGCAGCGAGTCGGTCAGCCGGGCTGCGTACAAGGGACGGCTCGCCGAGTTCCAGCGCGTGCTGTCGCGTGTGGAGACGACGATCGACGACCGCGCCGTCGCCGGCGACCGGGTGTGGACGCGCGCGACGAGCAAGGGGATCAACCGGGAGACCGGCGAACGCTCCCTCGTCACATGGCTGATCGTCCAGCGCATCGAGGGCGACCGGATCGCCGAGCACTGGGTCGCCACGTTCACCGGCGTCGACTGGAACGCGTAGTTCAGGCGAACTCGACGCCGATGAGCAGGCGGCGGTGCTGAGCCCGCTTGAGGACGAACAGCCCCGTCACCGCGAGCACCACGACGCCCATCGCGGCCAACGTGGCCTCCAGCGTGATGGCGTCGGCGAGCAGACCCAGGGGGAGCGCAGCGAGGCCGAACCCGCTGAAGCCGAGCACGACCATGCTCTGCATCCGGCCGTGGTAATCGGTGTCGGACAGGGCCAGCATCTGCGCCTGTGTCGTGGTCTGGAACACCAGGCCGGACGCGCCGACGGCCACCAGCGCCAGCAGCGCGGTCCAGAACCACTCGGCGGCCGCGAGGGCGATCAGCGACAACCCGAGCGCCGTGCCGGAGAGGGCGATCGTCCGCCACGGCCACCGCACCGCCCAGCCCAGCAGGGGCACGAGCACACCGGCGACGACCGCGCCGAGACCGGCGATGCCGGCCATCAACCCGTACCCGCCGGCCCCGACGTCGTAGCGCTCGTCGGCGAGCGTCGGCAGGAACGTCAGGTACGGCAAGGCGATGACGACGACGCCGATCGTCGTCAGGGCGACCAACCCGAGGCTGCGGCGGGCGCGGACGTAGCGGACGGCGTCGAGCATCTCGGCGAGCGGTGACCGCGTCGGCAGGGCGCGCGGCGCTCCCGCCGGCAGCCCGAGCAGCACCAGCGCGGCGATCGTGCTGGTGCATGCGGCGAGCAGGAAGACACCGCCGACGCCGAACCCCGAGAGGCCGATCAGCACCCCGGCGAGCGCCGGGGCGATCACCCGCATCGCCTCCTGGACCGTCTGGCTGAGCACGACGGCGTCGCCGATCTGCCGGGGCTCGACGACCTCGGCGATGAAGGAGATCCGCGCCGGGAGGTAGAGGGCGAAGGCGGCGGCCTGGATCGCGCTGGCGAGGAGCAGCATCCAGTACTCGATGACGTCGGTCACCACGGCGATGCCGACCAGCGTCGACGAGGCCACGAGCATCACGACGGCGATCAACAGCACGGTGCGCTTGGGGAAGCGGTCGGCGGCGACACCGCCCCACGGCGTGGCGAGCAGCATCGACAGGCCGAAGGCCAGCATCACACCGCCGAGCCCGGCGTTGCTGCCGGTGAGGTCCTTGGCCAGCCACCCACGCCCGACCGCCTGGGCCATGACCCCGAAGACCACCGCCGATGAGCTGTAGAGCAGCCGGCGGTACCCGGCAGACCCCATGACCGACGACACGGCCGCCCACAGTACGGTCCGACCCACCGCGCCGACCGGGAGGAACGCGATGCAGTACGTCAAGCTGGGATCGACGGGCATGGACGTGTCGAGGATCTGCCTCGGCTGCATGAGCTACGGGATCCCCGACCGGGGTACCCACGCCTGGACGCTCGACGAGGAGGCGAGCCGACCGTTCATCGAGCAGGCGATCGAGGCCGGGATCAACTTCTTCGACACCGCCAACGTGTACTCCGACGGTACGAGCGAGGAGATCGTCGGCCGGGCCCTCGCCGACTTCGCCCAGCGCGACGAGATCGTGCTGGCGACGAAGGTGCACGGCCGGATGCGCCGCGGCCCGAACGGAGCCGGACTCTCGCGCAAGGTGATCATGACCGAGATCGACGCCAGCCTGCGGCGACTCGGCACCGACTACGTCGACCTGTACCAGATCCACCGCTGGGACCGGCACACGCCGATCGAGGAGACGATGGAGGCCCTGCACGACGTCGTCAAGTCCGGCAAAGCGCGCTACATCGGCGCCTCGTCGATGTACGCCTGGCAGTTCTCCAAGGCCCAGTACGTCGCCATCGCCAACGGATGGACACCGTTCGCCACGATGCAGAACCACTACAACCTGCTGTACCGCGAGGAGGAGCGGGAGATGTTGCCGCTGTGCGCCGATCTCGGGGTCGGCGTGATCCCGTGGAGCCCGCTGGCTCGGGGTCGCCTGACGCGGGACTGGGATGCCACCACGGCGCGCAGCGAGACCGACGAGTTCGGCCGGACGCTCTACCGCGACGACGACGTGGCGATCGTCGAGGCTGTGGCGACGATCGCCGAGCAGCGCGGCGTCAACCGGGCGCAGGTCGCCCTCGCCTGGGTGGCGCGGCACCCGACCGTCGATGCCCCGATCATCGGAGCCACCAAGCCGGGCCACATCGACGACGCCGTGGCCTCTCTCGACCTCGACCTCACCGACGACGAGGTCGCCACCCTGGAACGCCCCTACACCTCCCGCCCCATCGCCGGCCACGCCTGACCGGCGGACGAGGACGTCCCCCTTTCTGGTTTTGAACCAAAGTCAAGGCCAGAAGTGGCCCTGAAATCGCTCCAGAACCAGGAGGGAGGGGTCGGCTCAGGGCTCGCCGGTCAGGGCGAGGAGGCGGAAGGACGGGTAGGTCAGGCCTGGCGCGCCCTTGCACGTCAAGGGCGTCGGGGCGGGGGTCTCGATCCGCTCGAGCGTCACGAGGTAGGCGACGGTCGCTCCCCCGTCGTCGGCGACGACACGATGGCGGCCGTCGTCGAGCGCCTCGATCGAGCGGATCGCGTCGACGCGCGTCGAGGCCCCGCTCGGCACGCACGAAGTGCTCGGCGGCCTGCTCGGCCAGGCGGAACGTCGATCGTCCGCGGAAGGTGGCCAGGTCGAGCCGGCCGGCGTCGTGGGCGCGGAGGATGCGCTCCGCGCCTGCGACGTCGACGTGCCCGAAGTACAGGCTGTCCGGCAACAACACGAGGTTGCCGGCGAAGCGGTCGCCGCCGATGTGCGAGCACTCCCACACCTGGTCCGCCCAAGGCGTGTCGCGCAGGGCGCGCACGAGCGGACGTCCGAACGTCGCGCAGCACGAATCGTGGCGACCGTTCGTGCAGACGAGGGCATACCGTCCGTCGTCGCGCTCCCAGCCCGCCGCCAACCCGTGGCCGGCGGCCAGCGACGCCGTGGCGCTGACGACCTCGTGCAGGTCGGCGATCTTCCGCCGCGACGCGACGGCATCGCGGACACCCGGCCGCGGAGCGTCGACGTGCACGAGCACGAAGCCGTCCCGGTCGAGCTCCTCGTGCCGCGCCACGTCGCGGCGAATGGCGATCAGCCTGATCCCCTGGCTCTTCATCGCCTGTCGCCAGACCCGCGGGGCGTGCGGACCCAGCTCGCTGTGGACGATGGCATCACGCCCCCACGGTCCGTTGACCT
This sequence comes from uncultured Acidimicrobiia bacterium, assembly GCA_963776995.1. Classification (GTDB taxonomy): domain Bacteria; phylum Actinomycetota; class Acidimicrobiia; order Acidimicrobiales; family Ilumatobacteraceae; genus JALZMG01. Next base: position 30,283 of record CAVZPA010000013.1, on the reverse strand, counting down.
CGACGAGCAGCCAGGCCGACACCTGCGACGCCGTCGCCGAGACCGGCTCGTGGCGCTCGCGTGCTGCTTCGGCGCACATGAAGCGCGCCGCCCGCTCAGCCAGGTGTGACCACCCCTTCGGCGGCGAGGCGCGCGCCGACGACGAGCCGGGACGCGTCATCGAGGCTCACCTCCAGTCCGCCGAGCGAGAACGGTTGGTTGCTGCGCAGGATGGCGTCGAGCAGGTCAGCGGCCTCCGCCGGCATCGTCAGCGCCCGGTCGCCGAGGCCGAACTCGATGCGATCGCCGGCCGCCGTCAGCCACAGCAGCGGCCCCGGCGTCACGACGAGCCGGGTGTCCAGCCCGATCGTCGGCGGGTGCAGGGGCCGGAGTCGGGTCGCCGGTTGGCGTCGCCACACCTCCTGGGCCATCCACCGTCGCAGCGCCAGCGGGTCGAGGTGCGGGACGAGCGCCTCCAGGCCGGGCCGGCCACGGATGTCGACGGCGATCGACTCGCGCAGGTCGCCGGCTGCGACCGCCTCGTCGACCGCGCGGCGCACCGCCTGCTGCCAGGTCGGGGCGATGATCCCGATGGTCAGGTGCGACGACGCCGAGTCGATCGTCTCGGCGGCGTGCGGGAAGCCACGCGGCAGGTAGAGGCAGTCACCGGCCTGCAACGTGAGGTCCAAGGCCGGCTCACGCAGCTCGTCGAACGTCGGCATCGGCTCGGGAGGCCCCGAACGCACGGGATGCCGGGTGCGTTCCAGCGGCTCCCACACCCGCCAGCGCTTGGCCCCGTCGAGTTGCAGCACGAACACGTCGTGGTAGTCGAAGTGCAACTCGAGGCCCTTCGCCGCAGCCGGCGAGAGGTACGCGTTGACCTGCACGGCGTGACCGAGGTCGAGCGCCAGGTTGTTGGCGGTCCGCCCGAGATGGGGCTCGCTGAACTGCAGGCCTTGGAGGACCATCGACGCGCCCGCGGCGTGCAGTTCCAAGACGCGGTTGGGCTGGATGACGTCGTCGATCGTGCGGTGGCCGATCCCGGCCCGCCGGCACGTCGCGGCGGACGACAGGGTCGCGCCGTCGCGCACCAAGCGGAACGACGGGGCACGCAGGCCGCGCCGAAGGGCGCTGTCCCACAACTGCGCGGAGGTGACGAATCCGCGGCGCGGACTGCCGCCACCAGGCGACCACAGCGCCGTGCGGAACAGCACCTCGCTCTTGAAGGTGGTCGGGTCCTCGACGAGCGCGTCGAGGCGCGGCGCATCGGGGTGCGGCTGGCTGCGCGTGAGCCACGCCGGCGACGAGCCGGCGTCGACGACGATCTCAGCGGCTGCGCTCAGGCGTCGCCACCGTCGGCGTCACCGCCGTCGCCATCCGTGGCGTCGCCGTCGGTGCCGTCAGTGGCGTCTCCATCGGTGCCATCAGTGCCGTCGGTCCCATCGGAGTCACCGTCCATGGTGATGACGACCGGGTCGCCGATTGCCCACTCCGCCTTGATGTCGTCGTTCGTGATGCTCATGGCGCCGACCATACCCCTCGCTCCGCACAGGCCGAACCTCGGTCGTGGGGATGCGGCCCAGTCGGGCACCTACGATCGCGGTGATGGTCGCGTCGCTCGTGTTGCTCCGCCATGGCGAGAGCGAATGGAACCGCAAGAACCTGTTCACCGGGTGGGTCGACGTCGACCTGACCAAGAAGGGGGTGGCCGAAGCGGCACGTGGCGGCACGCTGCTCGTCGAGCACGGGTTGCTCCCCGATGTGGTGCACACGTCGGTGCTCCGGCGGGCGATCCGGACCGCCGAGCTGACGCTGTCCGAGGCCGATCGGATGTGGTTGCCGGTGCGCCGCTCGTGGCGGCTCAACGAGCGGCACTACGGCGCGTTGCAGGGCAAGAACAAGGCCCAGACCCTCGCTGAGTTCGGCCAGGAGCAGTTCATGCTCTGGCGCCGCTCCTACGACACACCGCCGCCGCCGCTCCCCGAGGACGATCCGTATTCGCAGTTCCACGACCCGCGCTACGCCTGGCTGCCGAAGGAGGTCCGGCCGCGCACGGAGTGCCTCGCCGACGTCGTCGACCGCATGCTCCCGTACTGGTACGACACCATCGTGCCCGACCTGCGCGTCGGATGGCGCGTGCTCGTCGCGGCCCATGGCAACAGCCTGCGGGCGCTGATCAAGCACCTCGACGGGCTGAGCGAGGAGGAGGTCGTCGGCCTGAACGTCCCGACCGGCATACCGCTGGCCTACGAGCTCGATGACGACATGCGTCCGATCAAGATCGGTGGCGAGTACCTCGATCCGGAGGCCGCCGCGGCCGCGATCGAGGCCGTCAAGAACCAGGGCCGGGTCTGAGCAGCTCCGCCACACACTGCGTGGCGTGACCCATGGTCAGCGCCGTCACCCGAACGTCGTACAGTCAGCCCTCATGGCGAGCAAGAACGACTACGTCGACCACCTCCGCAGCGTGCCCCTCTTCGCGGGGTGCACACGCAAGGAGCTCCAACGAATCGCCCGCTCGGGCGACGAGATCAAGATGACAGCGGGAAGCCTGCTCGTCGACCAGGGCCAGACCGGCCGCGAGGCCTTCGTCATCGTCGACGGCTCCGTGACCGTCAAGCGCAATGGGCGCAAGGTGGCCACGCTCGGACCGGGGGCGATCGTCGGTGAGCTCTCGCTGCTCGACCACGGGCCGCGCACGGCGACCGCGGTGTGCGAGACCGACTGCACGCTGTACGTGATCTCCCAGCGTCACTTCCTGGCCGTGCTCGACGAGGTGCCGACGATCTCCCACAAGCTGCTGTCTGCGCTGGCCGGCCGCATCCGCGATCTCGACCGCGCCTACTACGGCTGAGCCCGGCGCGCCAGCGCTCGCGCTGGGGCCCGTGAACGGCTGGACGGAAGCGGTCGTCGTGGGGACCGGCCACTAACTTGGCGCGTGCTATGAGCACGCATGTCGACACGGACGCGCCGGCCGAGACCACGGCCGAAAGCTCCTCCCGAATCCGTCCCCACCACCTCGCCATCGGGCTCGGCGTGGGCATCGCCGTGTTCACCGTCGTCTCCGGCATCCTCCCGCTGATCACGGAGTGGCACAACGACAACGAACGCCACCGTGAGGTGTTCATCAACATCCCCGGTCCGCTGAAGTTGGCCTTCTACTCGTTGATCCCGGTGATGCTCGTGTGGGGGGCCCTCCGGTTCGCCGACCGGATGAAGAACTGGGAGCGCGGCAGAGCGGCGCCGACCCGGCGGACCACGACGCGCAACGGCAAGCACCGCTTCGCCGACTACCGCGCCGGGGTCTACATGCGCACGCTGCTGCGCGACCCTGCGGCCGGGCTGATGCACTCACTGATCTACTTCAGTTTCCTCGTCCTGCTCGCCGTGACGACCGTGCTGGAGATCGACCACCAGATGCCCGAGGACCTCAAGTTCCTCCAGGGCCGCACGTACCAGGCCTACTCCCTCGTCGCCGACGCCGCAGGCCTCATCTTCGTGATCGGCGTGGCGTGGGCGATCTTGCGACGCTACGTGCAGCGCCCGTACCGCATCAGGATCAAGACCAAGCCGGAGCACGCCCTCATCCTCGGCACGTTCCTGGTGATCGGGCTGAGCGGCTTCGGCGCCGAGATGTTCCGCATCGCCCTGCAGACCTCCGTCGGCGAGGACATGGCCTACGAGCAGTGGAGCTTCATCGGCTATCCGCTGAGCCTGCTCGTCGACGACTGGTCGGTGTCGACGCTGCAGACGTGGCATCGCTGGTGGTGGGTCGGGCACGTCGTGGCGTTCATCACCTTCCTGGCGATCTTGCCGATCACGATGCTGCGGCACATGTTCACGTCGCCGTTGAACATGTACCACCGCCACCACGACCGCCCGAAGGGGGCGATGAAGCCGATGCCCAACCTGGCCGAGACCGAACTGGAGACGTTCGGAGCCTCGGTCGTCGAGGACTTCACGTGGAAGCAGCTGCTCGACACCGACGCCTGCACGATGTGCGGCCGGTGCACGAGCGTGTGCCCGGCCCACGCCACGGGCAAGCCGCTCGACCCCCGGGAGATCGTCCTCAAGGTGGGCGAGGTGATGGCCGCTACCGGCGATCCCGTGGTGGCGCCGCCGCTCGGCACCGACGAGGGGATCACGATCGGTGCCAACTCGTTGTTCGAGCGCATCACGGCGGAGGAGCTCTGGGCCTGCACGACGTGCAAGGCGTGCGACGAGATCTGCCCGGTGAACATCGAGATCCTCGACAAGATCCTCGACATGCGCCGCTACCTGACGCTGATGGAGTCGAACTTCCCGTCCGAACTGGGCAACGCCTACCGCGGCATGGAGAACCAGGGCAACCCGTGGGGGATGAGCCAGAGCGAGCGAGGCGACTGGGCCAAGGGCCTCGACGACGTGCAGATCGTCGATCCGGGACAGCCGCTGGAGGCCGAGTACCTGTACTGGGTGGGCTGCGCCGGCAGCTTCGACGACAAGAACAAGCGGGTCACTCAGGCGATGGCCAAGCTCTTGCGGCGGGCGGGGATCACCGTCGCCGTGCTCGGGCCGTCGGAGATGTGCACCGGTGACTCGGCCCGCCGCTCCGGGAACGAATACCTCTTTCAGATGCTGGCGATGCCGAACATCGAGATGCTCAATGGGATGGGCGTGAAGAAGATCATCACCCAGTGCCCGCACTGCTTCAACACGCTGCTCAACGAGTACCCGCAACTCGGTGGTCACTACGAGGTCGTGCACCACTCGCAGCTGCTGGAGACGTTGATCGACAGCGGCCGGCTGGACGTCAGCCGGGCGACGCTCGCCGAGCGGATCACCTACCACGACTCCTGCTACCTCGGGCGCCACAACGACGTGTACCTGGCTCCGCGCAAGGTGGTCGGCTCCATCAAGGGCATCGAGATCGTCGAGATGCCGCGCAACGGCACCACCGGGATGTGCTGCGGCGCCGGCGGGGCCCGCATGTGGATGGAGGAGTCGGTCGGCGTCAAGGTCAACGACGAGCGGGCCAAAGAAGCCCTCTCCACCGGCGCCAGCCGCATCGCCACGGCGTGCCCGTTCTGCTACATCATGCTCGACGACGGGGCCAAGGCGGCCGGCGTGGACGACGACGTCAAGGTCGGCGACATCGCCATCCACCTGCTCGACGCCATCGAGGCCGGGGAGGTCCAGTTCGACCAGCCAGCTACGCCACTGGCGCCCAGCGCCGGCGATTGACCGCTCCGTTGCGGTTTTGAACCAAAGTCAAGGCCAGATGTGGCCGCGAAATCCACGGAGAACCGGGCGGGCGCGGCTAGGCGGTCGTGGCGTTGAGGATGTCGGCGAGGTCGGGAGCCCTGTCGGTGAGCCGCCGGCCTGCTCCTCGGTGATCGCCCACTGCTCGGCGCTGGCCGGGTCGAGCCCGGCCGCGTAGACGCTCAGACGGCCGTCCTCGTCGGGTCGGAAGGTCGCGAAGGAGCTCCGGCGTGCCGTCGCGGATCGCCCACAGCTCGTAGACCTTGTCGCCCGTCCGGCACCGGGATCTCGTCGGCGAGGAGGACGGCCGCGTCCTCGCCGGCCGAGTAGACGATGGTCAGCCCGGCAGCTCGCCGGGCATCGGGATCGTCGACGCGTCGTCGGCCTCCACGACGGCGGCCACCTGGTCGTCCTCGCCGTCCCCGAACGGCGAGACGATCAGCACGCCGGCGACGAGGGCGACGACTGCCGCGGCGACGGCGCCGAGAGCGATCCACCGACGTCGCCGGTGGATCGGCACGACGGGGGCCAGCGGGGCGTCGACGGGAGGCGGAGCCGGTGGATCGGCCGCCACCTGCGGGGTGTCAGCGATGGTGTCGAGGACCCTCGCCCGCAGCCCAGGGGGTGGCGTCTCGGCAACGGCATCGGCCATCGTCGTCGCGGTGGCGCGCATCGCGTCGAGCTCGGCACGGAGTTCGGGCCGCCCCTCGAGGGCGGCGTCCAGGTCGCGCTGCTCCACGTCGGAGAGCGCGCCGACAGCGGCGAGCGCCACCAGCTCGCGCAGCTCGTCGTCGGTCATCGCTCGACCCCCATCGCCGTCCGCAACCGGATGAGCCCATCGCGGATCCGCGTCTTCACCGTACCGAGGGCGACCCCGAGATGGTCGGCGATCTGCACGTGGGTCATGCCCTCGTAGAAAGCCAATTCGAGCACCTCGCGCTGCGGCGCCGAGAGGGCCGCCATGGCGGTCATCGCCCGGCGCCGGTCCTCGGTGTCGATCGCCGTGTCCTCGGGTGTCGATCCCCCGTCGAGATCCGACCCGGCGCTGCGCAGCTGGCGATCGCGGTGCGCCTGCTCGCTGCGCACGCGGTCGACGGCGCGGCGATGGGCGATCGTGACGGCCCACGTCCGGACGCTGCCGCGTGAGCCGTCGAACCGGGCGGCCTGTTTCCAGATCTCGACGAAGACCTCCTGGGCCACCTCCTCGGCCTGCGACGGATCACGCAAGACGCGGCGGACGACGCCGTAGACGCTGGGCACCAGACGGTCGTACAGCGCGGCGAAGGCCCCCTGATCGCCGGTTGCGACTGCGGCGATGATCGTCGTGAGGTCGGCGTCCAAGACGTCACCAATGTGCCAGACCGGGCCCCCGCCATGGCGCGACCGTCCACAGACCTGCCCGGCCACCCAGCTCGGACGGAACGGCAGCGCGATCGAGGGGATCATCGCGATCACCTGCCTGGTTCGGAGCCGGGCCGCCCACGGATCTTTCCGGTCGCGTGACGGTTGCCCACGCGCGCGCCGGCGAGGGACCCGCAGGCCCCTCGCCGGCGCACGGCGGCCACCAATCGGCCGCTCTGGCCACGATGGTCAGGACGCCGGCAACAGCACGGTGTCGATGATGTGGACCGTGCCGTTGGCGACCGGCACGTCGGCGCACACGACCGTGGCGGGGCCGCCTCCGGCGTCGACCGTGACGGCGTCGCCGTCGGCGGCGATCGTCAGCTCGCCGTTGAGAGCCGCGACCGTCCCGGCCTCGACGAGGTCGGCGCTGGACAGCGCCTCGCCGGCCACGACGTGGATGGTGAGGATGTCGGTCAGCGCACCCGTCGGATCAGCGAGCAGGGCCTCGACATCGGCCGGCGGCAGCTTGGCGAACGCCGAGTTGGCCGGAGCGAAGATGGTGAACGGACCCTCGCCGTTGAGCGTGTCGACAAGACCGGCCGCGCCGACCGCCGCCACGAGCGTCGACAGCTCAGGGTTGTTGCTGGCGGCCGTGGCAGCCGGATCGTCGGCCATGCCCTCGAAGCTGCCCTCGCCGTCGGCGGGCACGGCACCGCACGCCGGGCCGGACGGGGCCATCGCCGTGCCCACGGCGTCCGGCGCCATCGTCGTGACGGTGGCCGCGTCGTCCATCGGCGGCATGAGCACGCTGTCGATGAGGTACACGGTGGCGTTGGCCGTCGGGACGTCCTGGCACACGACGGTCGCCTGCCCGCCGTTGATGCTCAGGGCCTCGCCGTCGAGGGCGACGTCGAGCTCGGCGCCGTTGACGGTGGTCACGGTGCCGGCCTCGGCGAGCTCGCTGCTGCTCAGCTGCTCGGGCACGACGTGGTAGGTGAGGATCGACGTCAACACGTCGGTGTCAGCGAGCACGGCGTCGAGGTCGGCCGCCGGGATCATCTCGAACGCGGCGTTGACCGGGGCGAAGATCGTGAACGGGCCTGGCCCGTTGAGCGTGTCGACGAGGCCGGCCGCGCCGACCGCCGTCACGAGCGTGGACAGCTCGGGGTTGTTGCTGGCCGCCGTGGCAGCCGGGTCATCGGCCATGCCGGCGAAGCTTCCCTCGCCGTCGGCCGGCACGGCGCCACACGCCGGCCCGGACGGAGTCGTGGCCATCGGCTGGGTCGTCATCGGCTCGGTGGTCATCGGCTCCGTCGCCGCGGGGGCGGTTTCGTCAGCCGAGTCCTCGTCGTCGCCACCGCACGCGGCGGCCACGAACGTGAGGGCGGCGAGCGCGGCGAAGGTGCTGTTGCGAGTGCGGGTACGGCGTGTCCTCATGGCGGGTCCTTTCAAGGGGGGTGTTCACGGGTGGCAGGCGAACGTCACTCGACGATCACGATGATCTGGTGATGTCCCGATGCACCGTCGGGGATGGGTTCGGCACGCTCGTCGGTTTGGATTGCGCCGTTCGCATCGGTCGCCCGGACGCGGATCGAGTGGCGCCCGGGAGTGGCGTCCCAGCGATGCACCCACTGCCGCCACGTGTCTTTCGACGGAGCCGCCGCCAGCTCCGCCGGCTGCCAGCCGGCGTCGTCGACGTTGACCTCGACGGCGGCGATGCCGACCGTCTGGGCCCACGCCACGCCGGCGATCGGCACCATGCCGGCAGGCACCTTGGCCAGGCCGCGCGGCGTGTCGATCCGGCTCATCAGCTTGATCGGCGCCCTCTCGGCCCACCCACGCCGTGACCAGTAGTGGTCGAACTCGGCGAACGTCGTCAGCTCGATCTCGGTCAGCCACTTCGTGGCCGACACGTAGCCATAGAGACCGGGCACGATCAGGCGGGCTGGGAACCCGTGCTCGATCGGCAGCGGTTCGCCGTTCATGGCTATTGCAATCAGTGCATCGCGTCCATCCATCGCTGTCTCGACCGGGAAGCCGCATTCGTAGCCGTCGACGGAGCGCCCGACGACCTGGTCGGCCCCGCGCCGCACACCCGCCTCTCGGAGCAGGTCGGCGAGGCGCGCACCGAGCCAGCGGGCGTTGCCGACGTAGCGCCCGCCGACCTCGTTGGACACGCACGTCAAGGTGATGTCACGCTCGATCATCCGGCGTCCGAGGAGGTCGTCGTAGGACAGCGCGAGCTCGTTGTCGACCATCCCGATCACCCTGAGGGTGTAATCCTCGGTGCGCAGCTGGGGGGCGGTGAGAGCGGTGTCGATGCGATAGAAGTCGGCGTTGGCGGTGACGAACGGTGTCATCCCCGGGACGTCGACACCCACGGCGGTGGGGAGATCTGGCAGCCGCTCGATTGGCGGTGGGAGCGTGACCGCGGCGCGCGACTCCGTCGCCGTGAAGCGGGTACCGAGGCGCCGGCCGAGTCCGCCGACGATCGCCGCGCCGGCGAACAGTCCACCGAGGAGGACGCCGGAGCGGTGCAGGAACTGGCGGCGATCGGTCGCCGTGCCGTCACCGGTCTCCGTCGCCTCACCCTCTGCCGGGTTCAACGACCGGTGGATCAACCACAGCGCGCCGATGCCGGCGATCGAGCCGAGCACGCTCGGGGCGACGACGTGCCACGGCGCCCCGGCCCGGCGGCTCGTGGCCGCCCACGACCCGATGGCCCCGAACACCCCGACGCCGACGGCGCCGACGACGAAGCGGTGACGGAGGGCGATCACCCCAACGACGCCGGCGTAGAGGGCGAGGATCACCCCGATGCCAATGAGCAGCGCCGGTTTGTCGTTCGTGCCGAACGTGTCGATGGCGAACTCCTTGACGAACGGCGGCGCGGCGTCGATGAGGCGATCGCCGACGTCGAGCACGGGCGAACGCCACGTCCTGTTGAGCCCGGCGAGGAGCTCGGCGACGGCGAGGGCGATGCCAGCGGTCGCCAGCCCGGAGGCGACGGCGAACGGGATCGACGGGCGCGAGCGATCTTCGGCGGGCGAGAGAAGGAGGTCCACGTCCGAGGTTCGACACCGTGCGGCGCGCGGATGGACCTGGGCGGCGACGTCCTCGCGTTAGGCGAAGTTCTCCCAGTACCTGCTCGGCGTCGGCCCCCGCTGGCCCTGGTACTTCGAGCCGGTGGCGCCCTTGCCGTACGGGCGCTCGGCAGGCGTGGACATCTCCATGAAGCTGATCTGGCCGATCTTCATCCGCGGGTAGATCGTGATCGGCAGGCTGGCGACGTTGGCGAGCTCGAGCGTGACGTGACCGTCGAAGCCGGCGTCGATGAAGCCAGCCGTGGAGTGGATCAGCAGGCCCAGCCGTCCGAGCGACGACTTCCCCTCGATTCGTGCCACGAGGTCGTCGGGCAGCGCCACCCGCTCGAGTGTCGAACCGAGCACGAACTCACCGGGGTGCAACATGAACACGCCATCAGCGGGTATCTCGACGAGCTCGGTGAGCGCGCTCAGGTCATGTTTGACGTCGAGTACACCGGCGGTGTGATTGCGGAAGACCCGGAACAAGCCGTCGACCCTGACGTCAATCGATGACGGCTGGATCGTGGCCGGATCGAAGGGCTCGACCACGATGCGCCCACGCTCGATCGACTCGCGCAGGCTGCGGTCCGAGAGGATCACGGCCCGCACCATAGCCACGGGTGTCGCTGGGGACGGCGGCGACCGAGCCGCTAACCTGATGGGCTCCGACCGGGACTCGGGTTCGCCCGATTGCCGGCCGCGCGGATGTAGTTCAATGGCAGAACATCAGCTTCCCAAGCTGAATACGGGGGTTCGATTCCCCTCATCCGCTCTCTCTGGATGACCAGGCGAAATGCCTGGTCATCGGCAGTTTTCGGCTCCGGTCCAGCCCTCCGTCGCTCAGGCGCACACTCGGTCCGTGCCTACAACGTGCCTACAAGAGCAAGCTCCTGGGGTCGACAGGTGAGCCGAGCGCTTCAGTTCGGCACGATTCGCCGCCTGCCGAGCGGCCGCTACCAGCCCGCTACTGGCACCTCGGCGAGCAGGTGTCAGCCGGCACGACCTTCGCGACGAAGACGGACGCTCGAGCCTGGCTCTCCTCGGTCGAGACCGATCTCCGGCGTGGCGATCACGTCGACCCCAGAGCGGGTCCCGAGCGATTCGGCGATTACGCCCGGCGCTGTCTCGACGACCGCGACCTTCGGCCACGAACTCGCCGAGACGTACGAGTCTCAGCTCGAGTGGATCCTCAACACCTTCGAGTCCGTGCGTCTGCGTGAGATCGACGCTGCGAGCGTGAGGTCCTGGTACGGACGAATGCACAAGGCCGGCCGGTCGTCGAACACCGTGGCGAAGGTGTACCGACTGTTCCGCACGATCATGTCGACAGCGGTCGACGACGGACTGCTGCGATCCAACCCGGTTTCCATCACCTTGAAAAGGGGATCCGTCGCTGCGCGACCAGACGACGCACGAAGCTTGTCAGTCGGCCGGCTGCCGACAGTCACCGACGCCGTGCCGCGATGCTCGCCCGGTCCGGCATCGGCCGCCCAGCCGTCGGCCGACTGCGCATCGGGCGGCGCAGAGAGCGCCGAGACGCGAGCATGAGGTCTCCGTCAGAGATCGGGTCGCTCGACCACACCCGACACAGAGGTAGCAGAAGATGACCGACCCAACCGAGACCGAGTCCAACCGCGAATCGATCCGTCGCGCCTTCCAGGCATGGCAGGACGGCGGAGGCGCGATCGCCGACATCTTCGACCCCGACCTGGTGTGGCGGATCGAAGGGCACTCGCTGGCATCCAGGGAGTACACCAGCAGCCAGGAGTTCATCGACGAGGTGCTGGCACCGTTCGGTGCGCGCTTCGCCGCCGGCGAGCGCTTCTGTCCGAGCCACGTCCGTTCAATCCACGCCGACGGCGACACCGTGATCGTCGTGTGGGACGGACGCGGCGTCGCCAACGACGGGCAGCCCTACGAGAACAGCTACGCCTGGGTCATGCGCCTCCGCGACGGCAAGGTTGTCGAGGGCACGGCGTTCTACGACAGCATCTCGTTCAACGACTTGTGGACGAGGATCCAACCGTGATCCCCGCGGTCGACAAGCGGTCCACGGGGAGCTCCACCACCCGCCGAGCGTCGCGCAACAGCCGGCATCGGGAACGTCATACCGGCGGTTCCCGACATGGCGGGCGCTTTGGCGGGCGGGATATCCGGTCGCTTGGTCAGCCGGAGTTCGGTCACCTTCACACTCGTCATGGGTGATCCTGTAGTTGTAGCCCGTCTCGCCATCGACCGGCGCGGTGCTGCTGCTCGTGCGGGCAGCCGTTACGAAGACCGCCAACTCGGTGCAGGGCGCCGGGCCGGCGAGGTTCTCGACGTCGGTGTCGGCCCAGACCGGTGGCACGGCGTCGAACGAGGAGGCGCCGATGACCGTTCACCGGTCTTCGCGCGGCCGGTCCGTAGCCTGCCGGGGTGGTCGGAGACAACGCGTGATCCTTGTTGACGCGGTCGGCCTCACCGCCAGCCGGCCCGGGCGGCCGCTGTTCTGCGACGTGTCGGTCACCCTCGGGTCCGGCGACCGTGTCGCCGTCGTCGGGCTCAACGGCAGCGGCAAGTCGACGTTGCTGCGCCAGCTCGCCGGCCGCGTCGAGCCCGAGGCGGGTGTCGTGCGCCACGGGCGCGGCACCCGCGTGGTCGTGCTCGACCAGGACGCGCCGTTGCCCGGCGCCACGATCGGCGAGGTCACTGGGCGGACGTGGGACGCGGCGGCGATTCTCGACCGTCTCGACCTCGGCGGCCGCCTCGACGACGCGACGGTCACGCTGTCCGGCGGCGAGACCAAGCGCGTCGCCCTCGCTCGCGCCCTCGTCGAGGTCGGCCCGCCGGGCGAAGCCGGTGACGACGTCTTGCTGATCGTCGACGAGCCCACCAACCATCTCGACATCGACGCCATCGCCTGGCTCGAGGAGCGCCTCGCCCTGCACCGGGGCGGGCTGGTGCTGGTGTCGCACGATCGCCACGTCCTGGACCGGGTCACGACCCGCATCCTGGAGCTCGACCGCGGTCGCGGCTACGTGCACGAGGGCGGCTACGCCAGGTTCCTCGTGGCGCGTGCCGAGCGGGAGGCGCGCGCTGCAGGCCAGGAGCAGGTCCGCCGCAACCTCGCCCGCGAAGAGTTGGCCTGGCTGCGCCGCGGCGCGCCGGCGCGCACGAGCAAGCCGAAGGCGCGCATCGCCGCAGCCAACGTCGTGGTGGAGGGTCGTCCCGAGCGGGCGGCACGGGAGGGCGAGCTGGATCTTGGCTTCGGGGCGCCACGGCTCGGCGACAACACGATCGACCTCCACGGCGTCGGCCACCGCTACGGCGACGGACCGTGGCTGTTCCGCGGCGTCGAGTTGTCGCTCGACCCGCGCGAGCGCCTCGGCATCCTCGGCCCGAACGGCGCCGGCAAGTCGACGCTGCTCGACGTCATCGCCGGCCGGCTGCATCCCGCCGAGGGCACGAGGCAGGTCGGCACGACCGTCGCCCTCGGCACCTTCTCGCAACGTGGCATCGAGCTCGACCCGGCCATGCGCGTCGACCAAGCGGTAGCCGGCCCGACCCGCCAGCCCGATTGGGACGACGCCCGCTTCCTCGAGCGCTTCTGGTTTGACGCCGACGTCCAGCGGGCCCCCATCGGTTTGCTGTCGGGCGGCGAGCGTCGGCGTTTGCAGCTCGTGCTGACGCTGCGCGCCCGGCCCAACGTACTGCTGCTCGACGAGCCGACGAACGACCTCGACCTCGACACGCTGCGGGTGCTTGAAGACGTGCTCGAGGACTGGCCCGGAGCGGTCGTCGTCGTCAGCCACGACCGGGCGTTCCTCGAACGAACCGTCGCCGATGTGCTCGTCATCGACACCTCGTACCCGGGGCGACGAGTGCCAGGTGGCTTCGGCGGATGGCAGGCGCGCCGGTCGCAGCGGACCACTGTGTCGTCGAAGCCCGCCGCGCCAAGGACCCGCAAAGCCCCATCCGGCCCGTCGTCGTCGACGTTGCGGCGCATGCTGCGCGAGGTCGACAAGGAACTCGCCGGGCTCACCCGCCGTCGCGAGCGGTTGCACGCCGACCTCGCCGCCGCCGCGAGCGACCACGAGGCGATGGTCCGCCTCGCTGGCGATCTCGCCGCGCTCGACGCCGAAATCACCGCGACCGAGCAACGATGGCTCGAGCTGGGCGAGGCCCTCGAGACCAGTTGATCAGTGCATCAGGAACGTCGGGTAACGACCCGACGGGACCCTCGACGGCGCCGCGAACGCCAGCACGGTGTGATCCTCGAAGTACCGCCCCCTCGCCCCACCGATCCGGCGTTCGCAAACGTTGTGCCGTCTGACTGGCGGCGAGGGTGTCGGACATCGATACGGTCCGGCGGGTGCCAGTAGTCCACACGCCGCGCTTGCCTCGACATCTGGACGCGGGGCAGCTCGGCGAGCTGGTCGACGGCGACGAGATGTCGGGGTTGGCGCTGTCGGGGGACATCGTCGGCTGTCGAGCCGACCGCGTCGAGATCGTCGAATCGCGACTCGAGCGCGTCCGGGCGACGGGCAGCGAACTTCGCCGCCTGCGCATGCGCGACGTGGAGCTTGAGGGCTGCGATCTGTCCGGCGCCGCGCTCGACGAAGCCCGCCTCGAACGTTGCACGTTCGTGGACTGTCGGCTGTCGGGCACGATCCTCGCCGAAGCGTCGCTGCGACACGTGACCTTTCGCTCCTGCCGCATGGACATGGTGAGCCTCCGCATGGCCACAAGCACTGGCCTCCGCCTCGTGGGCTGCGACGTCCGCCACGGCGACCTGTACGCCGCTGACATGCCGAGCAGCAAGTTGTTCGACTGCGACCTCTCCGGTGCCGACCTGACGGGTGCCAAGCTCGCTGGTTCAGAGCTCCATCGATCACGCCTCGACGGGCTCACCGGTGTACTCGCCCTGCACAGTGTCGCCGTCGACCCGACGCAAGCCGTCATCATCGGCAACGCGCTGCTTGCTGAGCACGAGATCGTCGTCACTGACGACCCAGCCGACCACCCCTGACGGTTGCCGGCAGCGCCGCCATCGCCGCGATACCCGAGGCGTTCGACGACGCCCGCCATGCGCGGTACTTCCCGCGATATCCGGACACCTCCACCCGGCGCGTTCTGTGTGTCGGACCGTGGCGCGGCTGCGCGATCGCGGGCATTACGTCGCGCTCGCGAGAGTTCCAGCGACACGGTCCCGCATCGATCCGTCGTTGGTGGGGCGAACCCCGGATGCGACTGCTCCGGGTGGTCCTGCGTGATTGTCGGGTGCTGATCGAGAGCGTCGCTCGGACAGCCCGAACTGGCTCGGCGGCCATTGCCTGGTGGATCGTCGTCGTCGATCATTGCGTGGGTGGCGGCGATGGCGACAGATCCGGCTCCGTCGTTGATGGACGCCGTGGCGGCGGACCGTTTCTTGCGCCGCGGTCAGCGGGTGACGATGGTGGTCGGGATCGTGATCGGGGCCTTGTGGCTGGTCGGTGGGGCGCTGTTGGTCCTGCCGCCCGACTCGGAGGCCGGCGCCGCCGTGCTTGGCGGGGCGGCCATTGCGAGCTTCTACCTGGGGTTGCCGATCGGCTGGTGGGTGATCCGCGGCACGCGTCTTCGCCGCGCTGGTCGCTGCTCGTGGCGCCCGGGAGCAGCGCCATGCTCGGTTCCGTTGCCAGTCGACGTCGCGTTTGAGAAACGAGTTGAGACTCTGCCACGACCGCCCCACGACCTGGTCGGGGCGATGCGGGCACGGCTCGAGGACTGGTTGCCGCCCAGCAATCGTGGTGACGTTCTCACCGATCAGATGTCTGTAGCGCTCGTGTACCACGGAGCCGGACGCGTGGCAGGGTCGCCATGTGGAGTGTTCCGCCTCGACGGTGCCATCCTCGGCTGCGTCGAGTCGGGCCGTCTCGTCGCGCCTTCCGGCGAACTGCTCGCCGCCAGCAGGTGGCGGCGTGGTGGCGACCGGTTGTGGCGGACATACCGACGGCGGCGCTTCAGCCTGCTCACGACCGGCGACGAGGTCATCGCCATCGGGTTGCGTCACACACCCTCGGCTGGCAGAGACGAGCGCATCGCGATCATCGCGCTGTCCGAGCTCGTTACCCCGTCCCAACAATGGGCTGCGATCCTCGACAGCTGCGAAGCGCTCGGACTTCCCGTGCCATACGACAGTGAGTGACCGACGACTGCTTGAGGCCCCGCACGACACGAAGGGCGCGTCCACGGCGAGTGCTGAACTGCCGTTATACGGGTGATCTCCGAGACGCGTCGCCCACCGAATCCCGCTCGGCGACGTTCGGTGCCGGAGTGCCGGCGGTCCCCGACGGCCTGGGGCGATTACCGGGCGTCGTTCTCGGACGCATGAAGTCAGTCGAGGGGGCGCACATAGACGCGAAGCGCGTTGGGGGCTGCTTGACATCGTGGCGGTCGTGACACTGTGTGCTGTTGCGTCGAGCATCGACCCAACCTGGGGAGGCAACGTGGAAGTGCAACGAACTGGCGTGATCGGTGCCGGCGTCATGGGCAGCGGCATCGCCCAGACGTTGGCCCAAGCCGGCTGCGACGTGGTGTGCATCGACAACGACCCGGCACAGCTCGAACGGGCCGCCCAGCTGGTCGAGACCGGTCGCTACGGCCTGACGCGGGCGCTGGAGCGCGGCAAGCTGTCCGAGGCCGACGCCGCCGGCGCCCGTGAGCGGCTGCACTTCAGCAGCGAGCTCGGCGACGTGGCGTCAAGTGACATCGTCGTCGAAGCCGTACCTGAGGACCTCGGACTGAAGATGGCGCTGCTGTCACAGCTCGACGGGCTCGTCGCCGACCACACCGTGCTGGCTACCAACTCATCGGGGCTGCCGGTCATCGCCATGGCCCGGGCCACCGGGCGCGCCGACCGGGTGATCGGTTGGCACTGGGCGTCGCCGCCCACCGTGATGCGCATGGCCGAGATCGTGGTGACTGCCGAGACGAGTGAGGCGACCCTGGACATCGTCGTCGCCCTGGCCCGGCGATGCGGCAAGAACCCCGTCGTGGTCAAGGACGACCCACTGCACTGGGGCTACGTCGGCAACCGGATCTGGATGGCGGCCATTCGCGAGGCCCGCGCCGTGGTGGCCGAGGGAATCGCCGGGAAGGCCGATGTCGACCAGATCCTGCAGGACGGTTGGCGCTGGCCGGTCGGACCGTTCGGCATGATCAGCGGCGCCACCGAGGGCTGGGGCGACAACCACCGCAGCAGCATCGGCCGCAGCACCGCCACAACCGAGTGATCACTCGACGAGGTCGTTGACGCCATCACGCACGTCAAGGAGCCGGCGGTCCCGAACGCTGGTCGTGGTCGGCGTTGGCGGAATATCCGGACAGTGGTGCGCTGGCGGTCGGACGCTGTCCGTTGGGCCGGGCCCGGGTGCCGACGCTCGACGCGCGGGATGTGGACCGCACGGAAACTGGCACGGTGCCGTTGTTGGGGGTCGCGTACGGTCGGCAGCGGAATCGCCGGGTCTGCGCGATCATCACGGAGCTTCGCCGTATCGCCACTGGGCCGTCGACCACCAAACGTCCCCGCTCTGGCTTGAACGACGGCAGGCGAGGAGTGGCAGCATGCGCGCGATGACCAACACGTTCGAGGGCAACCGGGTCGTGCGAGATACGGGCTGCCGGTATCCGATCCTCAACGCACCGGTCGGCTACTTCGCCCGCGCCAGCCTCACCGGCGCGATCTCGGCGGCGGGCGGGTTCGGGCTGATGGAAACGAGCTCGCAGGGCCTCGCTGAGACCGACGCGGAGTTCAACCTCGTTCGCCAGCGCACCGACGCCCCGCTCGGGCTCCAGATGTTCTTGCGGGTGCTCAAGCAGCAAGAGCGCGTGGACGAGGTGCTCGACTGGATCCTCGACGGGCGGACGCCGCTCGTGGCGACTTGCGTCGGTGATCCTGCGCCGATCTCGAATCGGGCGCACGAGGCCGGAGTGAAGCACTACCACCAGGTCGGCAGCCTCAACGAGGCGCAACGCGCCGTCGATGGCGGAGCCGACGGGCTGATCGTCGAGGGCGCCGAGAGCGGCGGCCTGCGCAGCCGAAGGTCGCCGCACCTGATGACGCTGCTGCAGCAGGTCCGCGCCGCGGTTGAAGTGCCGATCGTCGCCGCCGGCGGGATCGTCGACGGCCGGGGCATGGCCGCCGCCTTCGCGCTCGGTGCCGAGGGCGTGCTGATGGGCACACGCTTCATGAGCGCCGCGGAGAGCCCGGCGCATCAGACGTGGAAGCAGGCAATCGCCGACACCGACATCACGCTCAACATCGCCCAGGCCCACCCGGAGGTCACGATGCGGGTCGTGCGCACCGAGCTCGCCGAGGCCGTGCAGCGCGGCGACGTTCCGCTCAACGGAAACCCGTACGCCGGGCCATTCATGGAGGCATTCGAGAACGGCCGCATCGACCTGGCGATGGTCGGCGCCGGCGAGTCCGCCACCCTCGTCCAAGCGATCAAACCGGTCGCCGACATCATCGAAGACACGGTCACCGGCTTCTGGCGCGAGATCCAGCGCCTCGCCGGGCTGCTTCAGCCCGGAGCAGCCCAATGATCGCCGGCGTCAACGCCCAGATCAGCGTCGTCGGCACGACACCTCGGCGACGAGGCGTGCCCCGTCCTCCCGTCTCAGCTAAGAGCAGACGACGTTGCCGGCCTGCTCACCGCAGCGCCACTCCTCGATCGTCTCACGGCGGTCTGCGTGGCCCGCCCATCACGTCTCGATCTCGACCTCATTGATAGTCGCGGTCCGCCGTCACGCTCAGGAGTCAATCCGGTACAGGATCCGCGGCTCACCACGTCAAGCCGGTTGCCCGCCGCGTGACACCGGACGAGAACACCGATGACGAGAGAATCGGTGTTCGGCGGCATCCGCACCGGACCGTCTCGGCGGCAAGCTGCGACACTTCCGCTGTGCCCGGTCGGCGGCGCGGTTGGCCGGTCTTGCTGGTGGGGAGTATCGGTCATGGCTGACAATGAAGGTGCGGTGACGCGGCCGACCTGGCTCGCGGGCGGGGCGGTACCGATGCCCGAGGTGGCCGGCGTGCGGCACCGTTGGGTTCGGGTCGGAGACCTCGACGTTCATGTCGCCGAGGCGGGCGAGGGCGATCCGCTGGTGATGCTCCATGGGTGGCCACAGCACTGGTACTGCTGGCGTCGGCTCGTTCCGCTGCTGGGCGGGCGACGGCTGATCATGCCGGACCTGCGCGGCCACGGTTGGTCGGACGCACCACGCGACGGCTACGAGAAGGAACAGTTCGTTGATGACCTGGTCGGTCTGTTGGACGCGCTGGGGCTCGATCGGGTCGGACTGGTCGGTCACGACTGGGGCGGCTGGACCGGGTTCCTCGCCGCTCTGCGTCGCCCTGAGCGCTTCACGGGCCTCGTGGCGTTGGGCATCATCCACCCGTTCCAGCGCCCCAACGTGGCGACTGCGCTGGAGGCGTGGCGTGGCGCCTACCAGTTGTTCCTCGCCGCGCCGCTGATCGCCGAGGCCACGATGCGAGCCACGCCGCACTTCGTGGCCGGCGCGATCGCCGCGGCGACGGTGCGCCACGAGGGCAACTCCGCCGCCGACCGGATCTTGTACGGCAAGGTGTTCCAGCATCCCGCCAGGGCTCGGGCGACCACGCAGCTGTATCGCACGTTCCTGCTCCGCGAGCTGCCGCGCTTGCACCGTTACCGAACGCAACGCCTACGTGTGCCGACACGGCTGCTGATCGGCGACGGTGATCCGATTGGCAGTCCAGCGATGCTCGCCGGATGGGAGACCAATGCCGACGACATGGCGGTCGACGTCGTGCCGTCAGCCGGCCACTTCCTGCCCGAAGAGGCACCGGCCGAGGTTGCCGCCGCGATCGAAGACGTGTTCGGCGCCCCGGTCGTGTCGTCGACGAGATCGTCGGTTGGTCGAGGCTGAGATGAAGGTTGACCGATCACGAGTCCTCGAGTACCTGCGTGGCCGCGAAGGCGGCGACGTCAACGGCGCCCGTCGCGTATTGCCGGTGGAGGTCAACACCGAACGCCACCGGGCCCTCCTCGAACAATTCGGCGTCGACGTGGACCACCTGCTCGACGGACTGGGCGAGGGCGGGTTGGGCACGATGATCGGCGGTGAGCAGACAGCAATCACATCCGTGATCAGCTGGGCGAGCCGCTGAGACCGACCCACGGCATCGCGGCCGGCGAAAGGCTCTTCTCCGAGTTCCGGGGCCTCCCGTCGTGCGTGGGCGTGTGCCCCTCGGCGCCCCTTGCCATGCAAGCGAGCTCTTCGGCTGCCAAGCGGCCAGGGTCAGTTGCGCGACGTCGCGTCCACTGGCAGGCCGTGTTGCAACAGGGTCAGCAGGTACCGGTACCGGGCGTGAAGGCATTGCGGATGTGGGTGAGCCAGCCGATCACCGGACTGGTCCACACAGCGGCGGTCCCGCCGCCAACCCGAGCAGGCGGCCGCCATCGCCTCGTCGGCCAAGGCCACCGCGCGCTCGGCGTCAACCCTCACCGGTTCGGCTGGCTGGGCGGGGGGCGTCGCATGCGTCATGGCAGACATACCGTTTCCATGGCGCAAGGACGGAAACGTCCCCATTGGAGGGATCCTGTGTCCTGGTACCGCATTGTTCACGGTGGGCGGATCGCTTGCCACTCCTCGAGCAGTCGGCTCGAGAACCGCTGCTCGGCCGTGATCGCACACGCCGCGCCGGAGGCGGACACCGCTGCCGGTAGGCCACATCATCACTGCTCCGCTTCATCGGCTTCCCCAAACGCATGGAGTCTCCTGACTGGTGGACGTACTTCGGTTCGTTCGGGGACGACATCTTCGGCGACGAGGACACGGACGATCGGGCAAGAGGCTGAGCCCGTACGACGGGCGTGATTGTGGGTGCCCGGTGGCGGCATGCGTCCGCGTTGTACCGTTCCTGGGCGGGCAACGTGCCGTATCGCCCGACCGCGCCCAATATTGACGAGGAGCAGAAGGTGATCTTGGACGCCGCTCTCGCCTGTGACGCCGACCCGGTCGTCGACCTGTTGACCAATACTTCGAGACGACGGCGCGTCACCTCGAGGCCATCGCCCCCGACGAAGTTGCCGAACTGTCGGCGCTCGACACGACTGCCGGCTGACGGCGCCGGACCCGGCGGCGCGGCACCAGTCCGATGACGTCGAGCGTCGCCAACTCCGTCCTCATCGTCAACCCGCGTTCGGGCGGGGGGAAAGCGGCCCGCTTCGACCTGGTCGCGCAGTGCCGGGCGCGGGGCATCGATCCGATCGTCTTCGAACCCGGCGACGACCTCACGACCCTGGCGACAGCCGCCGTGGGAGCCGGCGCCGAAGCCCTCGGCATGGCGGGCGGTGACGGGTCGCAAGCCGCGGTCGCCGCGGTCGCCGCCGAGCACGATCTCCCGTACGTGTGCGTTCCCGCCGGCACCCGGAACCACTTCGCCCTCGACCTCGGCATCGTTCGCGACGACGTCGTCGGGGCGCTCGACGCGTTCAGTGACGGGCATGAACAGCGCATCGATCTCGGCCGCGTCAACGGCCGGGCATTCGTGAACAACGTGGCCATGGGCGTGTACGGCGCGGTCGTCCAGTCGTCGGCGTACCGGGACCACAAGATGCGCACGGTGATCGACATGATGCCGCAGCTGATCGGACCGGATGCCGAACCGTTCGACCTCCGCTTCATCGGACACGACGGCCGGGCGCACGACACCGCCGCGCTCGTGTTGGTTGCCAACAACCGCTATGTGATCGACCCGCGGCCACACCACGGCACGAGAGGGGACCTCGACGGAGGAGTGCTCGGGATCATCGCCGTCACGGGGCCGCCGCCAGGCGGCTTGTCGGAGTGGACGACCCCGACATTTCGCGTCGACTCGGCGACGGCCGTCGCGCTCGGGATCGACGGAGAGAGCGTGGCGCTGGAGCCGCCGCTCGTGTTCGACTCGGATCCACGGGCGCTCAGGGTGCTCGTCCCGGCCCGCCGCCGGCTCCAAGGTCCCGCGGCTCGTACCCCGCGACGAGCGAAGGGACGTTCGGCAAATTCCCCCCCTCAGCCCGACTCCTAGGAGTCGCCGGACGCAACCGCAACACCCGTTGGATGGAGCGAGCACCGAGTGGCAGCGCATCGACAACAGCGCGGTGATGGTGTACGCAACGCGACGGCCGCCGACGGAGGACGCGGCACTGTCGGTGTGACGACTTCGACGCTGGAGCGGAGAGCTGTACGAGCACGACATCGTCCTCGCGCCTACACGGCGCGGTCCGGCACTCTGTCTCGCTGAGCTGTCGGATCTGGTGGGTGGGCTCGGTCGAGCCCATGCTGCCGCGGGTCCTGCTCGTCCGGTCGCTCTCCTGGTAGTTCCCCCGCGGTTGCGCCGCCGAGGACCTGCCGGTGGATCTCGGTCGTCAGCGTGTGGACCGCACGCGTGAGTTCGGTGTTTGTGCGCAGTTCCTGAGCCTCGGTCGCGAAGTCGTGGTCGGCCTTGGCGCGCTGGAATTCTGCTTGGCGGTTCTGGCCGATCATGACGAACGTTGACAGAAAGATCGCCTCGAGCGACACGACGAGGGTGAGCCTCGGCCACGGATCGGATTCGATGAAGAGCATCCAGCAGGCGAAGGCGACGACGTGGAGGTACACGAACGGCATGGACCCCGCGAAGGTGGTGATCGAATCGGCGATGCGAAGCTGAACGTTCGCCGCTCGCCGGGCCGCATGTTCGATGACGACGGGGTGATGGAGGTGTGGGGGCCGGGTGACCGTCGGGTGAGGTGGGTGGGCGGGTTGCCGCTGGCCTCCTGGTGACGGTGCCGACGTCATGCCGTCGTGCATAGCGGTTCGCCCTCCTCGCCCGTGGCGACCGGCTGCGTGGGCGTCGGCCTCCGCAGAAGAAGCGTGGTAAGCGCAGCGGCCACGAGGCCGAGCGCCACGCCGCCGACGCTCGACGCTGTCGACCAGTCGAGACCGAGCGCGTGATCGACGGAAGCCTCCCCTGGACCGGTGAGCGCGATCGACGCGCCGACCGCGGCGAGCACGACGGTGTACTCCCATCCTCCGTTGATCGCCCACGGACCGTTGCTGCGGAGTGAGGACGCCGCGGTCAGCATGACGCCAATGACGGCGGCGCCGGCGAGCGGTGTCAGGAAACCGAGCGCCAGCATGGCGCCGCCGCCCGCCTCGCTGAGCCCGGCGCTGACTGCGAACAGCAGGCCTGGCCGGTAGCCGAGCGACTCGAAGAACGCCCCGGTGTTGCGCGGGCCGTGCCCGCCGAACCAGCCGAACAGCTTCTGTGTGCCGTGGCAGATGAGGATCACGCCGACGACGGTCCGGAGGATCAACAAGCCGGCAGCCATCGACGTCACTTCTGCACCGCCGGTACGGGGACGACCAAGGCGGGCGCGGTCGACGTGTGGATGATGTCCGCCGCGCCGGAGCCGAACATGAGGTGCGCCAATGGGTCGCGAAGGTGGCTGGTGACGGCGATGAGCCCGGCCGGGTGGGCGGCCAGGTGGTCCTTCATGCCAGGGAACAATGCACCGGCGACATCGGTGTCCACCTCGACGTGGATGTGTGCGTCGTCCGAGTCGGTGCCGAGCGCGTCAGCGGCCTTGCCGCGGATGCGCCGCCGGTCGAGATCAGTGACGACCACGGTGACGGTGTGGACGGTGGCGCGGAATCGTGTTGCGAGCGCGCATGCGGTTGGGATCGCGCCGTCGGCGAGCTGGGAGCCGTCGAGCGGCACGAGCACCGTGTTGTACACCGGGTCCGCCGCGCGCTGCAGTGAGCTGTTCATGATCGGTCCTGCGAGAAGTTGACGTGGTCGCCGTCAGCGATGGTCGGGCGGGCGCGATGACAGCGGGCCGGCGCGCTCCCGCGCCGCCGGCCCTGGTGGCCGACGGCGGGGAGTGGCAGCGTGCGGGTCGCAGCTGCGGCGTGGGTCATCTCAGCTCACCGCCCCGGCGTGCGACGTGCTGATGCGGGTCTGTCCGGCCAGCTCGTGGCTCTCTCGACGGACGGCCCACGCAAGCGAAAGCTCGACGGTGCCGAACAGGAAGACGAGCCACCCGATCGCCCAGGTGATGCCGATCGCTCCGGCCCCGGGGTTGGCGACGAGGAGCACGCCCAGCAGCACCAGCAGGACGCCACCGAGGGCGATGGACCACGCTCCGGAGACCTGTTTGCGGGCCTGGATGGCGAAGGCGATCCACGAGCCGCCGATGAGCAGCGACCAGGTCGCGATCACGACGAGGAGCGCCAGCGCGGTCATGGACGGCCACAGAAAGGTGACGATCCCGGCGCCGATGCCGATGACTCCGGAGAGGGCGACCCAGCCGCGGTGGATGAGCAGCCGGTCAGCGATCGCGGTCGACAGCGCGGTGATGCCGTCGACGAGCGCGAACGCTCCCCACAGCAGGACCAGGGTGTAGAGCGTGATGCCCGGCCACACCAGAGCGGCGAGGCCGAAGAACACCGCCGCCACGCCGTGGACGGCGAGGCGCTTCCAGCTACCGACGTAGGGCCGCATCATGACGTCGCTCCTACCGTGGGCCCCGGCGCGGCGGCCAGGTCCTCGGCGGCCATGCGGGCGAGCGCAGCATCGATGACCGCGTACTCGGCGACGTTCAGGAAGTAGGCGGCGACTTCGATGGCGGCCGCGGCGTCTTCCTCGGCCGCCTCGGCGAGGCGCACGGCGTGGTGCAGCTCGTGCTGCGACTGGCGCTCGTCGACGCGGGCACGGACCTCGTCGAGCGGGCGCTTCATCGAGGCCTTGGTCTCGTTCCACCACGTGCGGGCGGCTTCGGCGGCCTCGCGGACGGTGGAGTCGAACTTGCCGATCTCGGTCTTGAAGGCTTCGTCGATCTCACCGCGGCGCTGTTCGAGCTTGGCGCGGTCCGCCTCGAACGTGGCGGTGGCGGAGTCCTTGAGCACCTCGACCCGAGTGGCGAGGTCCTCCAGAGACTGGGACAGTGGTTTCATGGCTTTCTCCGTTCTCACGTTTGTGTGACAAGGCGAAGGTAAGCCGGAGGGAGTTTTGGGGAATCTTTGAAAACCCCAGTCTTCGCTCGGGTTCTCGACCGCGGGACGGCGTCAGGTCGGCAGGTCGACCTGGGCAAGCTGGGTGCGGGACGTCACGCCGAGCTTGACGAAGATCTTCCGCAGGTGGTACTCGACCGTGCTGGTCGAGATGTAGAGCTGCGCGGCGATGTCGCGGTTGCGCTCACCGGAGGCCGCCAGCCGGGCGACCTGTGCTTCCTGGGGCGTGAGGACGTCGACCGGCGCAGACCGGGTCCGCAACTGCTCGCCCGTCGCCGCGAGCTCGGCCCGGCCGCGCGCCGCGAATGCGGAGGCGCCGATGCTCTCGAAGAAGTCGACAGCATCGTGCAGCGGTTCGCGGGCTTCCTTGCGTCGCCGTGCCCGCCGCAACCACTCGCCGTGCAGCAGCTGCGTCCGGGCCGTCTCGGTGGCGATCGTGGTGCCGGACAACTTGTCGAGGGCCGACCGGAACAGGGTGTCGGCCTCTTCGCCGGTTGCGACCAGTGCCCGAGCACGCGCCAGCATCCCGTCCGCCCACGGTGTCGCCGACGCAGTCGCTCGTTCTGCCAGCCGGTCCAGCGCCTGTTCGGCGACGACCGACTCGCCGCATCGGGCGGCGGCCTCGATGACGTCGGGCAACGCGAGCGTGCCGAGCACGACGCTGTCGTGATCCAGGACGTGTCGTCCGGCGCGCAACGCCGCGTCGTACCGCCCGGCGCCCAGTTCGAGCACGGTGAGCGCCGCGTAGGCATGATCGATGGCGATCCCCTGTCCGCGTTCGTGCGCATCGTGCATCATGCGGCGAGCGCCCTTCCGGGTGGCCTCCTCGTTCCCCTGCCACGCCTCGCGTAACACCAGGGCGGGTGGGGGCGAGCTGAGCAGCCCGCGTGCCCCGGTGAGCGACACGACGTCGTCGATCTCGGCGAGATGCGACGCGGCCGACCCGAGGCGCCCTTGGAGAACCTCGAGCCAGCTGCGCAAGCTCAGTGCGAGCGGGAGCGAGGCGAGCGCACCGATCCGACGGGCGAGCAGCGCCCACTCATCGGCGAGATCGCCCCAGGCGCGATCATCGAGGACTTCCGCTGCGGCCACGATGGTGTCGAAGTACACGACGTGGACTCGGCGTCCGGCGACCGCCTGCAGCTGTGCTTGGTTGCGGGTCGCGTTCGTCACCGCCGGGCGCAGTGTCTCGTTGGCGGCGCCGCGTTCTTCGGCCAACACGGTGGCAAGGCCCGCCACGACCGAGGCGATCGGCTCCGGCAGATGGCAACGTGCGGCGACGTCGCGCGTCCCTGCGGCGATCGCCTGGCGCGTGGGCTGCTGGATCAGATGGCTACCAGTGAGCGCGGCGGCCATGGCGGCGACACAGGCGCCGGCGGCAAGCTCGGGTTGGTCGGTTGCGATCAGGGGAAGGGCCTCGGGCATCACCGCCGCGGCCTGCCGTGCGTCGCCGGCGACGATGTGGATCAATGCCTCGGTCCACGCCACCTCGGCGTGATGGTGGGCGGTGAGGCCGGTTGCTCTGGCGCGATCGAGGATTTCCTGCGCCCGCGGGCCGCGTCCGCCGACGAGTTCGGCGCGCGCCGCCTCGAGGAGCCGTCCCGTGGCCCGCTGCCGTTCGGGCGTCAGCTCGGCCGAGCGCCACAGAAGCAACGCAGCGGCGGACGCACCTCCGCGCTGCCGCGCTCGTTCGGCGGAGACCTCCAACATGCGTGCGATGTGCTCGTCGGGACCGGTGGCCGCGGCGCCGAGGTGCCAGGCGCGTCGGTCGGCATCGAGCTCAGCGTCGAGCGCCTCGGCGAGCGCGGCGTGGGCGCGGCGCCGATCGGAGGGGGCGGCCGAGTAGTAGACGACAGACCGCACGAGCGGGTGGCGGAACGCAACCTTGGGAACGAATACGACGAGCCCGCTTGACTCCGCGTTCGTGACGGCGTCGTCCCACGACAGCCCACCGATGGCGTCTGCGGCGCGGTGCAGGAGCGTCGGATCGCCCAACCGCTCAGCCGACGCCAACAGCACCACCATCCGAGCATTGGCGTCCAGTGCCGCCAGCCGCGTCGCGAACAGACCGGAGAGGCGTTCGCCGATCGGCAAGGGGTCCGGCAGCGGAGACGTGCCGTGGAGTTGTTCGACCGTCAACACTGCAGGCAGCTCGACGAGCGCCAGTGGGTTGCCGCCGGTCGCGGCGACGATGTGGTTGGCGACGAGCTCGTCGACCCGTACCCCCGCCCGTGTTGTGAGCAGCTCGTGGGCCTCTCGAGCGGACAGCCCTTCCAGCGCGATCCGGCGAAGGCCTTCGAAGCGCCCAGGTGCGTCCGCTGTGTCGCGCATGGTGAGCAGCGAGGCGACCCGTTCGCTGTGGAGGCGGCGGCCCACGAACGACAACGCCATTGCCGACTCGTCATCGACCCACTGCGCGTCGTCGATGACAACGAGTACGGGCTGCGCGCGGGCTGCCTCCTCGGCCAGGCTCAAGACGGCGAGACCGACGCGGAACGGGTCGAGCGCGTCGTGCTCCGTCTTGCCGAGCACGGCCTCGAGTGCGGCTCGTTGCGGCTGGGGCAGAGCGTCGACGCAGTCGAGGAGATGCAGCGCCAGTTGGTGCACGGCCGCGTACCCGAAGGTCATCTCCGATTCGACGCCGACGATGCGCACGACACGGAAGTCGGATGCGACGTCGACCGCGTAGTCGACCAGCGCCGATTTGCCGATGCCAGCGGGGCCGGCGAACAAGACGGCAGCGGCGACGCCACGCTCGGCGTCACCGAGCAGCGCATCGATGATGGCCCGTTCGCTGGCGCGGCCGACGAGGAGGTTGCTCGAAGGCGTCGCTGGTGCGGGATCATGCACGCCCGTCACGACGCGGCGTGCTCCGCCAAGCCGGACCGCTCGCACAGCTGGCGCCTCCCCGTCGCCTCCACTGCGACGATCGACACACGGGGTGCCAACTCGGCCATCGCCCGATTCTCGCGCCACCGGTGTCCGGGCTCGTACGGCCGCTTCAGTTCGTCGAACTGGGTTGATCTTCGATGCAGCCGTCGCGCCTGCCCGTCGAATCAACCGGCAGCAGCGCGCATCCGCAGCAGTCCCGATCCAGCGGTTACGGCGCGACTCCTTTCAGCCGGCGGTCGCATCCGCAGCGGCCGTGGCCTCGAGCTGGCGGGCGGTGGCGTTGAGGTGGGCAGTCATGAGCTCGACGGCTCGGTCGGCGTCGCGGGCGAGGGCGGCCTCGCAGATGTCACGGTGCTCGTCGTCGGCGTGCCTGCGCACGGTCTGGGGCGTGTCGGCGGGCAGGGTCGCGGACCAGTACCGGTAGAGCTCGGACGCGTCGAACAGCTGGCGGCGGATCCGCTCGAGCGTCGGGCTGCCGGCCGCCGCGCACAGGGCGCTGTGGTAGGCGCCGTGCACCGCCATCCAGCCGACGTTCGGCGTGCCGTCCTCGAGCTGTGTGGATGTGCCGGCGAGTCGATGGTGGGCGGACACAAGGTCGGCCTCCCAGTCGACGTCCCCGTTGGCGATCGACTGGCGAAGGGCAAGCGTCTCGATCTGGATCCGCACCCACGTCAGGTCGCGCAGATCCTCCAGTGAGAGGGAGCGGACGCGGAACCCTCGCTGTGGGGTGGCCACGACGAGGTCCTCGGACGCCAATCTGGTGACCGCTTCTCGCACCACGCTGAGGCTGACGCCGTGCTCGTCGGCGAGGTCCCGGAGCTGGATGCGCGCCCCGGGCAGCCGGCGGCCCAACAAGACGTCGGCGCGGAGCGCCTCGTACACGTCCTCGGCGAGGGAGCGGCCCTGTCGTTGTCGTGCCATGCGCGAACTATAACCTGTCAGAACGAAAAGTCATGTCGAAATCGATCATCGCGCGCTGGTTGCAAGCCTTGGCCGGGTGCGAGCGAGGCAGCTGTCACGGCCCGAAGCCGCAGTGCGTTGATGCGCGGGAGCCGGGTCACGGCGCGGCCAGCCGTTCCTGGAGGGAGCGCAGGAGTGCGTCGACGTCCGATGGCTCCGGCGCCGTGCCGAACAGGGCGAAGTCGGGACGTTGCAGTGCTGCGGTGACACCGTTGACGGCGAACCATCTGCCGTAGGTGCCGTCGACGTCGAGCAGGCCCGGCTCGCCGACGGCCACGACCGCACCGCCGATGCTCGCGAACCAGTTGGCGAGGGCCGCGTCGACAGGGACCGTGCCGTGGGTGACGAGGCGCCATCCGGCGCCGACGGCGTCGTCGAAGCGCATGCGCAGCCCGTCGCGCACGACGTCGCCTTGTACGAACAGTTCGCCCGTCTTTGGTGACCCGTGCAGGACGATGCCGTCGCTGATGCCCGGGAACGGCGGAATGGCGGTGACGCCGCCGTTGTCGCCGGTGAGGAACATCTCGTCGCGGGCGCGGACCTCGTCGGGTTCGCAGGCGCAGATCATCTTGCCCATCTCGATGGCCAGGTCGATGACGGCCTCCATGTTCGGTGCGCGCTCGGTGCCGTAGGCGTCGAGCAGCGAGTCCGGCGATGTGCCGGCGAGCACGAGGCCGAGCTTCCAGGCCAGGTTGGCGGCGTCTCGCAGGCCGGAGCAGAGACCCTGTCCGGCGAAGGGTGGTGTCTGGTGGGCGGCGTCACCGGCGAGCAGCACGCGCCCTCGCCGCCATTCCGTCACCCAGCGGGCTTGGAACCGGTAGACGGCGTGACGTTCGAGGCGGGCGTTGCCGGGGTTGGCGTCCCACGGCTCGAGGAGTCGCCACGCGGTGGTCTCGTCGTTGAGCTGGTCGATCGACTCGCCGGGCAGCGCCATGAACTCCCAGCGCCGCCGTCCGGGTCCGCCCGACACGCAGGTGGTTGGGCGGGCCGGGTCGCAGATCTGCACGTTGAGTGGGTCGAAGGTTCGGGGCTCGTCGAAGATCACGTCGACGATGAGCCAGTCGTAGAAGAAGGCGCGGTCGGTCATGTCGAGGCCGATCAGGTTGCGCACGGTGCTGTTGGCGCCGTCGCAGCCGACGACGTAGCGGGCGCGGACCGCTGGCGCCTCGCCGGCGGGCCGCGTCCGCAGGCCGCCGTTCCCGTCCGGCTCGATGTCGACCCGTTCGCCGTGCACGGTCGTGGCGTCGCCGTCGTCGTCGACTCGGACGACCTGGACACCACGGCGCACGTCGATCCCGGAGAGCTCGTCGACGCGTGCGTAGAGCAGGGCCTCGAGCTCGGGCTGGGTGAACATGGACGACTGCGGCCAACCCGACAGGCCGGTGCCGACGCGCCCGAACCGCACCAGCGGCTTGCGGGCGGCGTTCTGGAACTCGTAGATGTCGGCCGGCTCGCTGATCTTGCTGAGGGCTTGCCCGATGCCGCACGACTGGAGGATGCGGCCGGCTTCGTGGTCGAAGTGGACGGCGCGGGGAAGCGGGTAGGGCTCGGCCCACCGTTCGAGCACGACGACCCGCCGTCCCCGCTGGGCGAGCAGGATCGCCAGTGCGGCGCCCACCGGGCCGTAGCCGACGATGGCGACGTCGACGACGTCGGTCTCACGAGAGTGTTCCGTCGGGTGCGATGCGGTCATGAGCGTTCCGTTTCGGTGGTGGGGATGAGGTCGGCGTCGCCGAGATAGCTGG
>CAVZPA010000012.1:0-174692 GCA_963776995.1 uncultured Acidimicrobiia bacterium | reverse complement strand
TGAATCGCGACGATTACCTCCGATGTGCATGCAGATCCGTCACCATCGAACACGTCGAACAGTTGAAGGGACATATTGTGAGCTGGGATTTCGAGACCGATCCCGAGTTCCAGGCCGAGCTCGACTGGGTCGACGACTTCGTCCGCGAGGAGGTCGAGCCGGTCGACCAGGTGATCGACCACGCCTGGGACATGGACGATCCGGTGCGCCAGGCGCTGATCCCGCCGCTGCAGGAGCAGGTGCGCGAGCGCGGGCCTGTGGGCGACGCCACCTCGGCCCGCACCTCGGCGGCCCGGGTTACGGCCAGGTGAAGCTGGCGCTGCTCAACGAGATCCTCGGGCGGTCGCACAGCGCGCCGATCGTGTTCGGCTGCCAGGCGCCCGACTCCGGCAACGCCGAGATCCTCGCCCACTACGGCACCGACGAGCTGAAGCAGCGCTACCTCGAGCCGCTGCTGCGCAGCGAGATCGTCTCGGCGTTCTCGATGACCGAGCCGCAGCGGCGGCTCCGACCCGACCGGCGTTCGTCACCCGCGCCGAGCTCGACGGCGACGAGTGGGTCATCAACGGCGAGAAGTGGTTCTCCTCGCACGCCAACTTCGCCTCGCTTCCTGATCGTGCTGGCCGTCACCGATCCCGACGAGCGAGCGTCACCGGCGGATGTCGATGTTCGTCGTGCCCGACCGACACGCCGGGCGTGGAGATCCTGCGCAACGTCGGCATCGTACGGCCACGACGAGGACGAGGGCACGCACAGCTACATCCGCTACACCGACGTGCGCATCCCCGCCGACCACCTGCTCGGCGGGCGCGGCGACGGCTTCGTCGTGGCCCAGACGCGCCTCGGCGGCGGCCGCATCCACCACGCCATGCGCACCGTCGGCCTGGTGAAGACGGCGCTTCGACATGATGTGCGAGCGGGCGCTGTCACGGCGCACCCAGGGCGAGACGCTGGCCCGCAAGCAGCTGGTGCAGGCGATGATCGCCGACTCGTGGATCCAGCTCGAGCAGTTCCGGCTGCTCGTGCTGCGCACGGCGTGGCGGATCGACAAGTACAACGACTACCAACGCGTGCGCGCCGACATCTCGGCGGTCAAGGCGGCGATGCCCAGGTGCTCCACGACGTCGCGTCGCGGCGCGCTGCAGATCCACGGCTCGCTCGGGGTCACCCACGAGATGCCGTTCGCCTCGATGGTGCTCGAGTCGTTCCACATGGGCCTCGCCGACGGGGCCACCGAGGTGCACAAGATCACCCTGGCCCGCCAGCTCCTGAAGGGCTACCGCCGGACCGACGACCTGTTCCCGACCCGGCACCTGCCCCGGCTGCGGGCCGAGGCCGAGGCCCGCTTCGCCGACGTGCTGGCCGGAGCCGTCCGATGAGCCTCCGCATTGGGCTGTCGACCTACGACATCTCCGGCACCGAGCTCGTGCGACTGGCCGCCGCCGCCGACGGAGCCGGTTTCGAGTCGCTGTGGCTCGGCGAACACATCGTGCTGCCATCCGACTACGGAAGCGAGCACCCGACGACCGGCGACACGGCCCACCAGCATCACCCGGGACCGATCGTCGACCCATCGACGAAACTGCTCGACCCGCTCGTGGCTCTCGCCGCCTGCGCCAGTGTCACCACCCAGCTCCGACTGGCGACAGGCATCTTCATCCTTCCCCTCCGCCACCCGCTCCTCACCGCGCGCATGACGCTCACCCTGCAGGACGTCGCCGGTGGGCGGTTCCTGCTCGGCGTGGGGTCCGGGTGGCTGAAGGAGGAGTTCGACGCCCTTGCCACGCCGTTCGACGACCGTGCCACCCGCATGGACGAGACGGTGTCGATCCTGCGCGAGGCGTGGAGCGGTGAGGTTTTCGCCCACGACGGTCCGCTGTTCTCGTTCGGCAAGGTGCAACTCTCCCCGCAACCGGTCGTGGTGCCGCTCATCCTTGGCGGCAACACCGAACGGGCGCTACGCCGCGCCGCCACCGCCGGTGACGGCTGGTTCGCCTCCGGCACACCGTCGTTCGAGGACGCGGTGCGACTGCGCGACCGTGTCGTCGAACTCCGCGAGACGGCCGGAAAGCAGGGCGAGTTCCCGATCTACGTGCGCGTCGCGAATCCTCATCAGGCCGACCTGGACCGCTACGAGGCCGAGGGCTTCGAGCACGTGCTCGTCTGGGCCGATCAGCTGTGGCCACGCGACGGTGACCCGGACGAAAAGCGGTCGGCGTTCGTGGAGGCGGCCGCCGCTCTTGGCGTCCAGCAGCACGGAGTTGCGAATCCGGGATGACGAGTCATTCCACCATCGCAACCGTTGCCGCCATCAACGGCATCGGAGCGACGGACTTCTCACGGGCCTCCGGTCGCAGCGACCTGACGCTGGCCATACAGGCGTCGCTCGCGGCGATCGCCGACGCCGAGCAGTCACCGATCCCGGGGCGCTTCATGATCACATGAGGTCTCATCGAGATGAGATCCGTGTGGTCGACGTCCGGTCCCCGCCAGCAGGTGTGGCCGCCGGCGTGTGTCCGATCAAGCCGGCGATCAACGCCGACCCTCCCTATCCGCTATCGCCGGATTGTGTACGCCAGACGCAGGCGCCTGGTTCGCGTGGACGTCGGTGGCATGCGTTACACGCTTGGCTCGGCGGCGGGTCCGCGGCGGGCGACAGGTGCACCGTTGGTCTCCGACGAGACAGCAGGAGGTCGGCGTGGCCCGCGACGGCAAGTTCGTCATCAAGCGAGGGCGTGGTGGCAAGACCCACTTCGTGCTGCTCGCTAGCAACGGCCGGGTCGTGGCCACCAGCGAGACCTACGAGTCCAAGGAGTCGTGCATCAAGGGGATCGAGGCGGTGAAGCGTCTCGCCGCTGATGCCGCCGTGATCGAAGCCGACACGCCGCCGGCAGCAACCGCGACCAAGGGTGCGGCGTCGGCTCGGAAGTCGACCGTCAGCGCTCGGTAGTCCGCCACCTCGATTCGCCGGACCGCCAGCGTCGCCGAGGCCCGATGTGGCGTTCTCCGGTGCCTCACGGGCGATCACACCGGAGGCCCGCCACGACCGAGTGTTGGCTCCTGGTGGTTCGGTACGCGAGCGCCTGCCCCGTCACCGGCGCGACGGCCATGCGCCGCCCCTGGGCGCCACCCACGACCAGTAGTCGGCCGTGCCGAACGCCGATTCGGTCGGCGGTCGAGCAATGGCGAGCGGGGGCGCGCACCATGAGGCACGATGTGCGCGGCCGCTTCGCCCGCAAGCCTGCGGTCGCGCGCCGCTCTCGATCGGAGGATGGCCTTTGCCCGAAAGGGAGCTTCCGTGAAAGTCAACCGTTCGGTCCCTCCGCCCACGGTCGTGCCAGTGCTCGTCTACCCCGACGTGCGCGCTGCTGTGAGTTTCCTGACCGGCGCATTCGGCTTCGTCGAGCGCACGAGGATCGGCGAGAGCCACCGGGCCCAGCTGGCAGTCGGCGACGACGGTGCGGTGATCATCGCCGACGTCGGCGGTGAGTAACATCTTCGTCGCCAACGCCGGCACCGGTCATGTCACGCCCTTCCTCGATCTCACGATCGAGGAGGTCGACGCGGTTGTCGCGCTGAACCTCACCGGGGCGGTCTACTGGTGCCAGCGCTGCGCAGCTGATGGTCGAGCGCCCGGTCGAGAATCAGGCGATCCTCGCCGCGTCCTCGATCCGTGCGCTCGGTGCCCGTCCGGGACGGTTGATCTACGCCGCGACGAAGGCGGCGCTCAACCAGGCGATCCGGGTGGCGGCGACCGAGCTGGCCGCCCATGACATCCGGATCTGCGGGTTGTCACCAGGGATCACCGAAACACCGTTGACGGCCGCCAACCCCGACGCCTTCGAGGAGGCCGTGCGCGACGTCCCGCTCGGGCGGGCCGGCCAGCCCGAGGATCTGGCGGAAACGGCGTACTTCCTGTGCTCGCCGCAGGCCCGGTTCATCACCGGGGCCAACCTGGTCGTCGACGGCGGTGAGTCGCTCTTCGAAGGGCTCGCCGCAGGATTTGTTGCGCGCGTTTCGCCGAGTCGGCGAGCGAGCGCAGTAGTAGTGACCGCTTCGGCCCCCGTCCGCTGCGAGCATGATCGGTCAGGTCGAGGAGCGAGGCCACTCAAAGCGTCAGCGCCGAGCGATGCCCGGTTGCGTGTACCAGGAGGCGTACCGGCGGATCAGCCCAGCGTCGTCGAGCGTCAGGCTCGACACGAACGAACCGAGGAGGGAGCCGTCGGCGTCCTCGACGACGCCCTCGAGCAGCAGGTGCGGCCCGCGCTGGGCCGAGAACACAATGCGGTGGTCGATCTGCTGCGCGCCGCGTCGATGGAACGCCGCCGTCAGCTCCGTCCGCCCCTTGAACGCGGCCCGACCCGGCCCACCGACCGTCGGGTCCTTGTACGGCGGGTGCGAGTAGAGGGTGTCGGGGCTGAAGCAGTCGGCGGCGTCCTCGAAGCGGCTGTCGTCCAGGGCGTCGAAGTACTCGTGCACCTTGTCGATCGCGGCGCCGGGTGTCCTCCACGATCCGTTGGCGTCAGCCGGCAACGGTGTGATCTCCGGCGCGCACTGGAACGCGAGGTACCGGCAGACCAGACCTTGGTCGTCGACCTGCAGGCTCGACGCGAACGACGACAGTGGCGCGCCCGTGCTGCGGTTACGGGTGAGGCCCTCGAGGATCGCGTCCCGGCCCTCCACCATGCACAGCAGGATCTCGTGGACGTACGGCTTTGGGCCGCGCCGCTCGAATCGTTCACGCACAGTTGCCCTGCCGTTGCTGACCGAGCGGGGATCGGTCTCGATCCGGCCGGCCGGCGGCACGGCGTAGAGGACGTCCTGTGCGTACGCCTCGCTCGCTTCGTCCAGTCGGCCGTCATCGAGCGCGTCGAAGTAGTTCGCGAGCGCCTTCGGAAGCTCGTCGCCCAAGCCCAGCAGGCTCGTCGACGTCGTCATGCTCAGTCGAGGTGGTAGAGCTTGGCGGCGTTGTCGTGGAGGACGGCGCGCAGGACGTCCTCCGAGAGGTCGCCGAGCTCCTCGGCGATGTACTGGCGGGGCTCGACGGCAACGGTCGCCGGGCCCGGCGCCATGCTCGTCGGGTGCGGGAAGTCGCTCTCGTACATGAAGCAACCCGGGCCCATCTGCTCGATGGCCGCCTTGACGGTGTCGTTCTCGAACCAGAAGCAGCCGTACATCTGCCGCTTGAAGTACTCGCTCGGGAGCAGGTCGTACTCCGGGTGCTCCTGCGGCACCCCGCAGTTCAGCCACTGCCAGTCGAGGTGGTGGAGGGCGAACGGGATCCACCCGACGCCGCTCTCCACGGAGACGAACTTCTGCTCGGGGAAGCGGTGGCAGACCCCGCCGGTGATCAGGTTGGCGATCACACTCACGTTGCCGATACCGAACTGCACGCCGAAGCCGGCGTAGTTGGCGTGCTCGCCCGCACCCTCGTAGGCCCGCTCGAAGATCGACATGTCGCCGGAGCCGATGTGGAAGTTGACCGACAGTCCGGCCTCCTGGGTCATCGCCCAGAGCCGGTCCCAGTGCGGGTCGGCGAGCTTGGGCATGCCCCAGTAGAACGGCTCGCCGGTCATGATCACGCCCTTGTGGCCGTTCGCGACGCCGCGCTCGATCTCCTGCTCGGTCGCGTCGAGATCCCAGAACGGCAGCGCCATGATCGGGATGAAGCGGTCGGGGGCGATCGAGGAGTACTCGCTGAGGAAGTCGTTGTAGGCGCGGACGCACGCGAGCATCAACTCGTGGTCGCCCATCGTCAGCATCTTGCCGGCACCGAAGCCGGCGACGTTCGGGTACAGGACGGCGGCCCAGATGCCGTACTTGTCCATCACGTTGAGTCGGGCCGAGGCCTCCCACGTCCCGGGGTCGACGTCGTCGAGTCGCGGCGGGTGCTGCGGCGGGAACTCGTTCCAGCCGGCCTGGGCGGCCGCTGCGGCGGCCCCGACGCGCTTCTCCCCGAAGTACCAGGCGTCCTCCTGGAACGTCCTCGTCCCAGCGGACGTGCGGGACCTTGTCGCCCCACTTGTCCACGTCCAGCCGCGACGTCCACAAGTCGTAGGGCTCGATCACGTGGGTATCGGTATCGATGACCTTGAAGCGGTCGACCTCGGACTCCAGCATTGGCATCCCCTCCTCTATTCCTCATAATGATCTCACGACCGGGCGCAGGAGTCAACGCCTCGTTGGACGGAGATCACAAATTCATCGTGAGGAGTTCACCCGCGGAGCTCAGGCCACCGGCTCCCACTGGGGAAGCACGACGCCGTCGGCCACCTCGTCGAAGCGGACCCGCATCGGCAGGCCGTCACGGAGGTCAGGACTGCCGGGAAGGTTGCCGAGCAGCCGGACTCCCGGCGCGTCGTCCAGATCGACGAGCACGATGGTGTACGGCACCGGGTAGGCCGGGTGGACCTGATGGTCGACCACCGTCCACGAGTGCAGCGTGGCGGTGCCACCGACCACGCGCCACTCGCCGTCCCAGCTCCCGCAGGAGCGGCAGTAGGCGCGCGGCACGTGGAGGAATCCCCCGCAGGCTGTGCAGCGCGCGCAGCGCCAGCTCACCCCGGCGGGCCGCCTCGAAGAAGCCGGCCGTGTCATGGTCGTCATCGACGGGTAGCAACGGCGTGGCGTCTCATGAGCTCCTCCGCAGGATCAGGGCACTGCCTGGCGGCAGCGGGGTATTCGTCACCAGGCACGTCTCGGCGCCCTCGACCTGCGCCGTGCTGGTACCGCGGATCTGGCGCACGCCCTCGACGACGTGGTTCATCCCATGGATGTAGCCCTCCGACAGGTGCCCGCCGCCGGTGTTGATCGGCAGGCTGCCGCCGAGCTCGATGGCCCCGCTCGACACGAACGCCCCTCCCTCGCCCTTGGCGCAGAAGCCGAAGTCCTCGAGTTGCAGCAGCACGGTGATCGTGAAGCAGTCGTAGAGCTGCGCCACGTCGATGTCGGCCGGCCCGAGACCGGCTCGGCGGTACAGCGTGTCGGCGGTCGGCTTGGCCGGCAGCGTGGTGATCCTGTCCCGCAGCACCACCGGGAACTGGATGCCGGGCTGCGGCGACGGCAGGCTCCCTTGGGCGACTGCGCGGATCAGCGCCGGCGGGTTCGGGGCGTCCTTGGCCCGGTCCGTGCTCGTGACGACCACCGCGGCCGCGCCGTCCGTCTCCAGGCAGAAGTCGAACAGTCGCAGCGGTCGCGAGATCATCCGCGCCGCGAGGTAGTCGTCCATCGTCAGCGTGCGGTCGTGCATCTGGGCCAGCGGGTTCTCGTTGGCCCGGTTGCGACAGGCAATGGCGATGGCGCCGAGGTCCTTCTCGTTCGTGCCGTACTCGATCATGTGGCGCTGGGCGATGAGGCCGAAGATCTGACCGGGGGTGAGCAACCCGTAGGGCAGGAAGAACTCGTCGTAGCTGCCGTTGCCGCCGACGCGGTCCGCCGTCACGGAGCTGAGGCCGTAGCGGCGACCACTGCGCCCATTCAGCGAGCGGTACACGAGGACGTTGGTGGCCTGGCCGGAGATGATCGCCGCCACCGCCTGGGCCACCTGGCCGCACGGCGCCACGCCCCCCGGGCCGGCGTCGCCGAAGTAGTCGAGGCGGGTCATGCCGAGCGCGTCGACGAGGTCGTTCGGGCGAACGAGATCCATGTCGCAGCGCACGATGCCGTCGATGTCCTGAGGCGTCAGGCCGGCATCGGTGATCGCCGCGAGCGACGCCTGTGTCGCCAGCGTCAGGTCGCTGCGCCCGGAGCTCCTGCTGAAGTCGGTCCAGCCGATCCCACTGATCGCGCAGCGGTCGCGGTGACCGAATGTCTCGTCGTCTCGCATCTGGTGCCCTCCTGTCGTGGGCTGGTGTGGAACCCGTTCGCTCAGCGCGGCACGTCCTTGAACGGGACGTCCTTGTCGATTCGTGGCTCGGACGGCAGGCCGAGCACGCGCTCGGCGATGATGTTGCGCTGCACCTCGTCCGAGCCGCCGGCGATCCGGTAGCCGGGCGCACCGAGCACGTGCTCACCCCACGCGAACGTGCCCCACTCGCCGGTGTCGGCGATGAGCGCCGGGCCGAGGATGCGCGACACCACGTTCGACGTGAACGTCATCCCGGTCGTCCACAGCAGCTTGCCGAGCGAGCCCTCCGGTCCGGGCGTGCCCCCGCGGGCGAGCTCGGCGGCGCGCCGGCTGACGAACGACTCGACCCGCTCGTGCGTGTAGGCGCGGGCGAGCAGTTGGCGCGTCACGGGGTCGGCGGTGAGGCCCATCGCCCGGGCCGTGGCCAGCACGTGTTGCCAATCCCCTCCGACGCGGCCGCTGCCCGAACCGTCGGAGCGGTCACGCTCGAAGCCGAGCGTGGTGAGGGCGACGCGCCAGCCGTCGCCTTCTGCGCCGAGGCGCATGGAGTCGGGCACGCGGACGTCGGTGAAGAAGACCTCGTTGAACGACGCCCCGCCGCTCATCTGCTCGATCGGGCGGATCTCGATGCCCGTGAGGTCCATCGGGATGATGAACGCCGTCATGCCCTTGTGTTTGGGCACGTCGGGGTCCGAGCGGGCAATCAGCTCGCCCCACTCGGCGAACAGCGCGCCCGAGCTCCACACCTTCTGGCCGTTGATCACCCACTCGTCACCGTCGCGGACAGCCCGGCAGCTGAGGTTGGCGAGGTCGGAGCCGGCGCCGGGTTCGGAGAACAGCTGGCAGCACAGCTCGCGGGCACTGAGGAACCTCGGCACGAACGCGGCCCGCTGCTCGTCGGTGCCCCACGCCATGATCGTCGGCGCGATCAGGCGCGTCGTGACGCTGTGCG
The DNA here is from genome assembly GCA_963776995.1 of uncultured Acidimicrobiia bacterium. Lineage (GTDB taxonomy): Bacteria > Actinomycetota > Acidimicrobiia > Acidimicrobiales > Ilumatobacteraceae > JALZMG01. The sequence continues at coordinate 165,894 of CAVZPA010000012.1, read as the reverse complement.
TCTCGTGGCTTGCGGTCGGACGTACCCGCGCTCCAGCCGGGCGAATGCCTGGGCGTACTCGCGTGGGTGACCGAGGCCGCCGTAGGCGGTCGGCGCGGCGATCGCGTGGTAGCCGCGCTCGGCCTTGGCGTGCGTCCACGCCTGGGCCCGCTGGAGGAGGGCGCGCTCGTCGTCGGCGCTCAGCGCGTGGAAGACGGCGACGGTGAAGTCGCCCTGTCCCCAGACGAGGTTCTGGTTGTCATCAGTCTGGGCCCGCTCGGCGTGCTCGTCGAGCCACGCCATGGCGTCATCAAGGAACGCGCTCAGGGTGGGGATCGGCGTGATCATGGTGTCCTCCGTGTCGCCCCAAGGTCGTCGGAACCTGCGGTCGACTCTACGTCTCGTCGCCGGTGCGGCGTCAACTCCTCATGACGATTTCGGACAAATTTCCTCGTCTCGCACCGCTCCTGCCGCACGCGCATTGACAGGGTGCCGCCCGAGCACCCATAATCATCATGACCAATTCGGAAGCAAGGAAAGGGGAGCCGCGTGCCCGGTCCGCTCGACGGCGTTCGTGTACTCGAGGTGGCGAGCTACGTGTTCGTCCCGGCCGCCGCGGCCGTGCTCGCCGACTGGGGCGCCGACGTGCTCAAGGTCGAGCATCCGACCGTCGGCGACCCGGCGCGGAACACCGCGGCATGGGGCGTGCCGGCCCGCGTGAACGGCGTCTCGCATCTCTTCGAGGTCGGCAACCGCGGCAAGCGGGCGATCGGGCTCGATATCTCGACGCCCGAGGGTCGCGACATCCTGATGACGCTCGTCGACGATGTCGACGTGTTCCTGACCAACCTGCTCCCTCGGGCGCGCCGAAAGCTGGGCATCGAGCCCGAGGACGTCATGGCGCGCAACCCGCGGATCGTCTACGGCCGGGGGAGCGCCCAGGGCCCGCGCGGTCCTCTCGCCGCTCGGGGCGGCTTCGACGGCATCACCTACTGGGGTCGCTCTGGCGCGGCGATCGGAGCGACCGCCCCCGGCCAGGAGTTTCCCTCACCGATGCCCGGTCCCGGCTTCGGTGACCTGCAATCCGGCATGGCCATGGCCGGCGGGATCAGCGCCGCGCTGTTCAAGCGCGAGCGCACCGGGGAGGGTGTCGTCGTCGACGTCTCGCTGTTGTCGGCCGGGATGTGGGCGATGGGAATGACCGTGTCCGGCGCGAGCGTGCTCGACGCCGATGAACTGCCGTACCAAGGTCACTTCGACTCCCCGAACCCGCTGACCAACGTCTACCGCACCAAGGACGGTCACTTCATCGCCCTCGGCTTCCTCCAGGCCGACAAGTACTGGCCCGAGTTCTGCGTGACGGTCGACCGGCTGGAGTGGATCGGTGACGAACGGTTCACGACGATGGAGGATCGGCGGATCAACTCCGAGGCCTGTGTGCAACTGCTCGACGATCTGTTCGCCGAGCGCACCCTCGCCGAGTGGGAGGAGACCCTCTCCCGTCAGGACGGCCAGTGGGACGTGTTCCTGACGGCCGGGCGAGTGCGCTACGACGAGCAGGTGCTCGCCAACGAGTACGCCCAGCAGATCGAGCACGAGGGCGACGGGCAGGTCGTGCTCGTCCCGGCGCCTGCCCAGTTCGACGGCGAGGTGACCGAGCTCGGGCGGGCTCCGTCGCTGGGCGCCGACACCGACGCGGTGCTCATGGCCAACGGGTTCGATGAGGCCGCCATCGCCGACCTGCGAGGGCGCGGCATCGTCGGCTGACGCCGAACGCGCGATGAAGGAGACAGACATGTCGACACCGACCGATTCCGCACCCGCTCGGCTGCAGGTCGACCTCAACCAGGCAGGTCCGGCGCTCAGCCACTGGCGCACGATCGACGAGCTTCGTGAGCGTCATCGGTACTTCTTCAACGAGGAAGGTCCCGGTTACTGGGTGCTGACGCGCTACGACGACATCCGCGAGGCGTTCCAGACGCCGGAGGTGTTCTGCAACCACTCCATCGTGGCGACCAACCCGGACCCGGAGTACCGATTCCTTCCCTCGTTCAGCGACCCGCCGATCCACATGCAGTACCGCCGTCCGATGAACCCGTGGTTCTCGCCGGGATCGGTCGCCGCGCTCGAGCCGCGGCTCCGCGAGCTGGCGCGGGCCGAGGTCGAAGCCGTGCTCGGCGACGGACGGTGCGACTACATGGCGACGTTCGCCGACCGCTTTCCTGTCGCCGGCTTCCTAGCCTCGATGGGCCTGCCGATGGACGACGCCCAGTTCTTCGTCTCGGTCGCTCACCGGATGTCGGGCGCCGCCGGCGGCGAGCCCGAGGCGGTGGCCCGGATGAACGAGGCGTGGGGCGAGCTCGCCGCCTACTGGACCGACATGCTCGCCGAACGCCGGGCCCACCCGCTCGATCCCGAGGTCGACTTCGTGACGATGATGAGCAACGCGCCACTCGGCGATGGCCCGATGCCCGACGTGGACATCATCGACATCATGGTCACGCTCACGCTCGGCAGCTTGGACACGTTGAAGAGCCAGCTCGGGTGGCAGCTCTGGCACCTCGCGACCCACCCCGCCGATCGTGAGCGCATCGTGGCCGACCCGTCGCTGATCCCGAGCGCCGTGGAGGAGTTCCTGCGCGCCTACCCGATCGTCTCGATGGCCCGGAAGGTGACGCGCGACGTCGACTTCCACGGCTGCCCGATGAAGAAGGACGACATGGTCTTGCTGACCATCCAGGCCGCCACCCGCGATCCCCGTGTCTTCCCGGACCCCGATCGGGTGATCATCGATCGCACACCGAACCGGCACATCGCCTTCGGGGCCAGCGAGCACCGCTGCCTCGGCTCGCACCTCGCCCGGACGGAGCTGCAGCTCGCCATCGAGGAGTGGATCCGGCTGATCCCCGACTTCGGCATCGACGGCGACGAGCCGCTGCTGGCCAAGGGCGGCCAGGTCTCGCTGATCGAGCTCCCGCTCGTCTGGCCGGCCACGGCGCGCGGTTGACCCGTCGATGAAGGCCGCCCCGTTCGAGTACCACGCGCCGACCACGCGTCGACGAGGTGCTCGCCACTGCTCGCCGACCTCGGTGACGACGCCAAGGTCCTCGCCGGCGGCCAGAGCCTGGTGCCGATGCTCAACCTTCGCCTCGCCCGGTTCGAGCACCTCGTCGACATCGGCCGCGTCGACGAGCTGCGGGGCGTCGAGCGGGTCGACGGTTCGCTGGTCATCCGGGCCGCGACCCGCGACTCCGTCATCGAGTTCGACCCGACCGTCGCCGCGGACGTGCCGCTGCTCGCGGCGGTCACCCCGCTACATCGGCCACTTCCAGATCCGCAACCGGGGCACGATCGGCGGCTCGCTCGTCCACGCCGACCCGGCGGCGGAGTACCCGGCGGTCGCCCTCGCTCTCGACGCGTCGTTCGACATCGCGTCGGCCGGCGGGGCAGCCGTGACGGTGCCGGCGGCGGACTTCTTCACCGGCGTGTGGTCGACGGCGCTCGAGGAGGGCGAGCTGCTGCGCCGTCGCCTTCCCGGTGTGGCGCGGGCGCTGCGGGTTCGGCGTGGCGCGAGTTCGCCAGGCGCCACGGCGACTTCGCCATCGCCGGGGCGGTGGCGGCCGTCGAGCTGGACGATGCCGACGCCGTCGTCCGCTGCGCCATCGCCGTGTTCGGCGTGGCGGCGACCCCGACGCGGGCATCGACGACGGAGGCGGCGCTGACCGGTCGAACGATCGGCGAGATCGACCCGTCGGCCGTCGGGCGCATGGCGCTCGAGGACGTCGACGACGTCGCCGACGACCTGCAGGTACCGGCGGCCTACCGCCGGCGGGTCGGGGCGGCGATGGTCGGCGACGCCTGGCGACGAGCGGTCGGAGGACGCCGTGGACAGGAGCGCAGCATGACCGCCGCCACGATCACGATGAGCGTCAACGGCGCCGCCCGCCAGGTCACCGCCGACGCCCGCAAGACGCTCGCCGACTTCGCTCCGCGAGGACCTCGGCCTCACCGGCACGCACCTCGGCTGCGAGCACGGGGTGTGCGGAGCCTGCACCGTCCTCGTCGACGGCGACGCCGTGCGCTCGTGCCTGATCTTCGCCGTGCAGGCCGACGGCGCCGACGTCGTCACGATCGAGGGGCTCGCCCCCGCCGACGGCGAGCTCAGCCACGTCCAGCAGGCGATGCGCGCCTGCCACGGGCTGCAGTGCGGGTTCTGCACGCCCGGGCTTCGTCGTCTCGATCACCGCCCTGCTCGACCGACGACCCCGACCCCGACGACGAGGCGATCCGCGACGGGCTCTCGGGGAACCTCTGCCGGTGCACCGGGTACCAGGGGATCATCAAGGCCGTCCGGATGGCCGCCGACGCGCGGAGCGCGACATGACGGTCACCGAGGACGTCGCCCCGAGCGCCACCGCCGTGGTCCGACCGCCGGCAACCGCTTCGTCGGCCAGCGCGTGCAGCGCCGCGAGGACGCCCGGCTGCGTCACCGGGCACGGCACGTACGTCGACGACATCGTCGTGCCCGGCATGCTCCACGTGGCGTTCGTCCGCAGCGACGTCGCCCGCGGCGCGATCACGGCGCTCGACGTCGCCGCGGCGCGCGAGCTCCCCGGCGTCGTCGCCGTGCTTCACCGGCGCCGATCTCAACGGCGACGTCGTCGAGGCGCTGGGTCGACTTCGACGGGCCGGCGACGAGCGGGCGTCCGTTCCGGGTTCTGGCCGACGGCGACGTGCGCTTCGTCGGCGAGCCGGTCGCCCTCGTCGTCGCCGAGTCGCGCTACGTCGCCGAGGACGCCTGCGACCTCGTCGAGGTCGAGATCGACCCCGTCGATGCCGTCGTCGGCCACGACGCCGCGCTGGCCGACGGGGCCCGTCCCGTGCACCCCGAGCGGGCGGACAACATCGCCGGACACGATCCCGCCCGGCGACGACCCGGAGCTCGACGAGGTCTTCGCCAAAGCCGCCCATGTCATCACGGAGACGTTCCACCAGCATCGCTACGTGTGCGTGCCGATGGAGTCGCCGCGGCGTGGTCTCGCTCTGGGACGGGTTCCGCAACGAGCTCGTGGTGCACATCGTCGACCCAGGGCCCGCACGGCGTGCGCGGGTTCCTGTCGCCGGGCGCTCGGGCTGCCGGAGAACCGGGTCCGCGTCGTGATGCAGCGACGTCGGCGGCGGGTTCGGGCAGAAGATGTTCATGCTGCCCGACGAGGTCGCCGTCGTGCTCGCCGGCAAGCGCGCTCGGGCGCCCGGTGAAGTGGATCGAGGACCGGCGCGAGAACCTGCATGGCCGGCCAGCACGCCCGCGACGACCGGATGACGGTGAGCTTCGCGCTCGACGACGACGGCCAGATCCTCGGCGTCGCGCGGCGAGCTGCGTCGAGGACGTCGGCGCGTTCCCGGCGGCCGGCAGCAGCGCGGTCGGCTTCGTCGGGCATGCTGTTCACCGGGCCCGTACAAGATCCCCCGGATCGGCGTTCTCGGCGACGGCCGTCTACACCAACACCGTGCGGCGCGCTGCTCGTACCGCGGGCCGTGGATGATGGAGACCGTCGTCCGCGAGCAGATGATGGACACCGTCGCCCGGCGGCTCGGTCTCGACCCGCTGGAGTTGCGCCGGCGCAACGTCATCGACGACGGCGACCTGCCGTACACGACGGCGGCGGGCATGTTCTACGACCAGGTCTCGATCGGCCGCTCGCTCGAGCAGGCGGTCGAGATGATCGGCTACGACGCGCTGCGCGCCGAGCAGGCCCGGGCCGCGCCGGGAGGGCCGCCTGCTCGGGATCGGCCTCGGCCTGTACGTCGAGCCGTCGGGTCTGGCGATGGGCAACATGGCGAGCGAGGCGCGCGTGGTGAGCATCGGCGTCAACGGTCAGGTGCAGGCGCTGATGAGCAGCGGCAGCCACGGGCAGAGTCTCGAGACCACGATCGCCCAGGTCGTCGCCGACCGACCTCGGCGTCGATGTCGACGACGTCACGGTGGTCCAGGGCGACACGGCATCGGCGCCGTTCGGTCCGGGAACCGGCGGCAGCCGCAGCGCGGTGATCCTGAGCGGCGCCGCGGAACTGGCCTCCGATCGTGTGCGTGACAAGATGCTGGAGATCGCCGCCCACCAGCTGGAGGCGGCACCGGAGGACCTGCAGATCGAGGCCGGGCGGATCTTGGTGGCGGGCACGCCGGCGCGGTCGATGACGGTCACCGACGTCGCCCGCCTGGCCTACCTCAACCCGGCCGGGCTGCCACCGGGCATGGAGATGGGGCTGGAGGAGAAGGCCCGCTACACGCCCGAACGCCCCGTTCACGTGGTCCAACTCTTGCCACGCCTGCCTGTGCGAGGTCGATCCGCGACACGGGGCAGGTCACGCTGCTGCGCTACGTCGTCAGCGAGGACTGCGGTGTGATGATCAACCCCGACGTCGTCGAGGGTCAGATCGCCGGCGGCGTCGCCCAGGGGATCGGCGGCGTGCTGTACGAGCACATGGTCTACGACGACGAGGGCAACCCGCAGAGCACGACGTTCGTCGACTACCTCCTGCCCACCGCGGCCGAGGTCCCGACGATCGAGTACGGCCACATCGAGACCCCGGCGTCGACCAACCCCGGTGGGCTACAAGGGGATGGGCGAGGGCGGGGCGATCGGGTCCCCGCCGGCGATCATCAACGCCGTCGCTGACGCCGTGGCCCACCTCGGTGTCAGCCTGACCCGCCAGCCGCTGACGCCGATGGCCGTCTCGGCGGCCATCGACGCCGCGTCGGCCGGGTCCGGCTGATCCGCGGTCAGGAAGGAGTCCATCGTGACCGAGCGAAACCGCCAACTGCTGCTCCGCGAGCGCCCGACGGAAGAGGTCAGGGCCGAGCACTTCGAGATGGTGGTTGCCGACGTGCCGACGCCCGGCGACGGCGAGGTGCTCCTGCGCGCGACGTGGCTGTCGTTCGACCCGGCGCAGCGCGGCTGGCTCAATGACGTCCGCAGCTACGTGCCGCCGGTCGCCATCGGCGAGCCGATGCGGGCGTATGGCATCGGCGAAGTGGTGACGTCGAACGCCGAGGGCTTCGCGCCGGGCGACCTCGTCCACGCCAAGGTGGGATGGCAGGAGTACGCCGTGCTGAACCCCGCCGAGGAGGACCTCTTCGAGCCGGTGCCTGCTGACGTGAAGCAGCCCGAGATGATGCTCGGACTGCTCGGCATGACCGGGCTCACGGCCTACTTCGGCATGACCGAGATCGGCCGTCCGGAGGAGGGCGATGCCGTCCTGGTGACGGCGGCCGCGGGTGCGACCGGGTCGATCGCCGGGCAGATCGCCCGAATCAAAGGTGCCAGCCAGGTCATCGGCACGGCCAGCGCCAAGAAGCGGGATTGGGTCATCGACGTCGCCGGGTTCGACGACTGCCTCGACCACTACGACGAGAACATTCTGCGGATGATCCGCAACGCCAACCGCGACGGCTACCAGGTCGTGTTCGACAACGTCGGCGGCACCTTGCTCGACGCCGCGCTGTTCAACATCGCGGTGCACGCCCGGGTCGTGCTGTGCGGGTCGATCTCGACCGGCTACAAGCCGCAGCGCCCCGACGTCGGACTTTACTACTACCAGCTGCTGACGATGCGCCGCAGCCGCATGGAAGGCTTCCTCGTCTCCGACTTCGCCGACCGCTTCGACGACGCCCGCCGCGACCTGCTGCGCTGGTCCGAGGAGGGCCGCCTGCACCAGCGCTACGACGTCCTCGAGGGCCTGGAGGCGGCGCCGCTGGCGCTCAACCGCCTGTTCACCGGCGGGAACGTCGGCAAGCAGCTCGTCAAGCTGCTGTAAGGAGAATTCCTGGGAGCGGGTCAGGCGACTTTGGTGAGGGTGACGCCGTAGCCGAGGTCGTGGAGTTGGCGGATGAGGTGGTCGCGTCGCTTGTCGGTGTCGGTGCGTCGGGCGAACCAGTCGCCGCCGAGGTCGGCGTAGTCGCAGTCGTTGGTGAGTAGGTGCCAGCAGATGACGAGGATGGAGTGTCCGACGGCGACGGCGGCCTTGTTGTGGCCCATGCGCCGGCGGAGCCGCCAGTACTGGGCGGCGAGGTAGGTGTCGCGGGACTGGCGGGCGGCGCCGACGCATTCGTGGAGGATCTCGCCGAGCCATCGGTTGCCGTGGTTGGTGCGACCGGATCGTTGTTTGCCGCCGGTGATGTTGTTGCCCGGGCAGACCCCGGCCCACGAGGCGAGGTGAGCGGCGGTCGGGAACTGGGACATGTCGACGCCGATCTCGGCGATGATGCACTCGGCGGCCCGCTTCCCGACGCCGGTGATCGTGTCCAGCCGGTCACGGGCCCCGTTGAAAGGGGCGATCACCCGATCGATCTCGACATCGAGGGCGGCGATCGCTCGGTCGAGGTAGTCGACGTGATCGACGATGACACCCAACATGACGGCGTGGTGATCGCCGAACCGGCCACGCAACGCGTGGCGCAGCATCGGGATCTTCTTGCGCAGCTTCCCCTTGGCCAGCTCGGCGAGCGCGTCCGGGTCGCGTTCCCCGGCGATCAGGGCGGCGAGCATCGCCCGCCCCGACACGCCCAGCACGTCCGAGGCCACCGAGTCGAGTTTGATCCCGGCGTCCTCGAGCACCTTCTGCACCCGCTGGCACTCGGCGGTGTGGGTCTGGATCAACCGTTTGCGGTAGCGGGTCAGGTCACGCAGCTCACGGATCGGTGCCGGCGGCACGAACGACCCGGCCAGCAGCCCGTGTTCGAGCAGCTGCGCCAACCACGCCGCGTCGGCGAGGTCGGTCTTGCGGCCGGGGACCATCTTGACGTGCTTGGCGTTGACCAACTTGAGGTCGAACTCGCGGTCCTCCAGCAGATACCAGATCGGCTTCCAGTACTGGCCGGTCGCTTCCATCACCACCTCGGTGACCCCGTTGGCGGTCAGCCAGTCGGCGAGCTCTTCCAGCCCCGACGTGAACGTCAGGAACGTGCGCAACTCCGAGGAGCGTCCCCGCCCCGACGGCGCCGGTGTCCGCACACAACCGACCACCTCGTCCTTGCCGACATCGAGGCCGGCGCACCGCTCGACGATCACGTCCATCGAACCTCCCTTCACCGCCGGAAGGATCTGGCAGGGCCAACCGATCTACGAAGCTGTAAGTCGTGCTCGAAGCAACACGTCGCGGTGCCGGGAAGGCCCCTGGCATCAATCTCTCAGACGGGCACGACAGCACCAAGCCGAACCGAGCACAGCCAGACCCGGCGCAAGATTCTCATCCCTCGCGGCGGCCCGCCAGGGCCCCGGCATCTCTGAGGTGTTTCTGGTGCGACATTTCGCATCAGCGCCGCACAGTGCGTCCGGAAGGGCAGTTTTCTGCATGCTGAGGCGCACTCTGCGGATCTCTGATGCGATTTCTCGCAGGAGATCCGCGGAGTGCGGATCGCACGACACTGGTGCGGGCGGTTACCGGCTGAGGACGGTGCAGGCGGAGATGCCTGGTGCGCCGTAGACGTGCGTGAACGCCGTCTGCGGGTTGCCGGGGACCTGGCGCTCGCCGGCATCGCCACGCAGCTGGACGACGGACTCGTGGACCTGGCGCAACCCCGACGCGCCGATCGGCTCGCCGTTGGCGAGGCACCCACCGTCGGTGTTCACCGGCAGGGCCCCACCGATCTCCGTGGCGCCGCTGCGGACGAGATCTTCCTGGTCGCCGTCGGCGCAGAACCCACACTCGGCGAGATGCATGATCTCGGCGCCCGACTCGGTGTCCTGGACCTGGACGACATCGATCTCGCCCGGTGCGACGCCGGCCATCGCGAACGCCTTGGCCGCGGCGGCCACGCTCGGCGAGTCGCCGCGCTCGTCGGCCAACGCCGGGTTGAACACCTCGAACGACCCGAATGGACGCGACGTGAGCACCGCCGACCGCAGATACACCGGGCTCGCCGTGAAGCTCGCTGCCCGCTCGGCGGTGGTCAGCACGAGCGCCACCGCACCCTCGGCCGGCGAGCAGAACATGTACTGGGTGAGAGGGTCGGCGATCATCGTGGCGTCGAGGATCTGGTCTTCGGACATCGGCGTGCGCCGCCACACGTTCTCGTTCTTGGCGCCGTTGCGGAACGCCTTCGCGGCGACCTTGGCCAGCACCTCGTTGGAGATGCCGTGCTCGTGCATGTAGCGCCGGATCTTCATGCCGAAGAACTGCGTGGTCAGCATCAGGCCGGTCTCGCCGTACCAATCCCCGATGCCGTAGTCCGCCGGCATGGGGTCGAAGGCCCCTCGCGGGTGCTTGTCGAAGCCGATGGCCATGACAACGTCGGCGGCGCCTGATCGCGAGCGCGTTGTAGGCGCTGATGAGCGCGCTGCCACCGGTGGCGCAGCCGTTGGCGACGTTGATGAACGGCACGCCGGTGAGGCCGAGATCGGCGACGAGCGTGTCCGCGGCACCGGCCGCCGACGACCCGCCGAACGCGTATTCAACGTTGGACCAGGCGATCCCGGCGTCGGTGAGCGCCCGCCGGGCGGCGATCGCGCCCTGCTCGCGGCCGCTGACCGGATGGCGCCCGAAGGCGTGCATGCCGATGCCGACGATGGCGACGTCACTCACGGGTGGCTCCTCTCGGGCGGAAGGCGAACATCAGGACCGGATCACCCGTCGACGATGTGAACGGCACGATGGCCAGCTCCATCGGCATGCCGATGGCCAGCTCGTCCGGTCGGACATCGACCAGCCGGGTCTCGACCTTCACCTCACCCGGCAGCTCGACGTATCCGACCGGGTACGGCTCGAACTCGGTGGGGCCGGCGTAGGGCGGCGACTTCGGACGGAACCCCTGCACGGTCCACGTCCACAGTGTGCCCTCGCGGGCCAGAAGCCGCTCGCTGACGGCGGTGCCGGTGCACCGCGGGCACGACGCCTGGGACGGGAACGAGACGTTGCCACAGGCATCGCAACTGCTGCCGATGAGCTGCGGCGCCTCGCTCGGCCACGTGAAGAGTCCATCGGCGATCGGGCGGATCGCCATATTCCTCATCATATATCAGCCCGACCGAGCCGCCGATGACATCTCTCGTCACCCCGCGTTCGGGTCGACGGTGGACTCGTCGGTCCAACCGATCTCCATGTACTTGTCGGCGATCTTCCACGTGCCGTCGACCTTGCGCACGGTGTCGTAGTACCGAGCGACGATCTTGCGGCAGGCGTTCGGTGCCGCCGACGTCGTCTGGTGCGACGTGTGGTACGTGAGCGTCTTGGCCTCGGTCTCGCTGACGAAGTCGACGTGGTACACGTTCAGCAGGTGGTGCTGCCACGTCGCATCGGCGGTCATGCCGTCGATCCACGCCAGCAACTCGTCCCCGCCGTCGACCACGACGTCGCCGTAGCGGGCGTGGATGTCGTCGCAGAACAGCGATCGCAGCGTCGTGTAGTCCTTGGCGTCGATCGTCGAGGCGTACCGGAGCAGCAGGTCGACGATCGCCTGCCGGTCGAGGAGTTGGCGCATCGCCTGCGCCAACTCCTCCGTGGTCGTCGTGTCGCTCACGGTCAGCTGACCCCCCACAGCGCCTTCCACTGGTCCTCGTAGCCCTCCACGCCGGCGTAGTCCTCGGCGGGCGACGGGACGTTGTCGGGGGTGTAGATCGGCCGTGCCGGCACCGCCTCCGAGACCGACACGTCCATCCCCTGGTCGTAGCGAGCCATCGCGTCGACCATCTGCCAGGCGGCCGAGACTCGGGGCAGCGTCATCCACGCATCAGTGGTGCCGTCGATGAGCGACTGTATCTGGTCGACGTTCGGCACGCCACCGACGATCTTCACGTCGCGTCCGATGCCCGCCGACGCCAGCGCCTCCGGCAGACCAGTGGCCAAGTCACCGATGGGGAGGAAGACGTACTTGGCGTCCGGGTTGGTCTGCAGGTACGACACGATCTGCCCGGGGACCGCGCCCGCGCTGAGGTCGGCGATCGTCGTCTCGATCGTCTCGTGCGTGCACGTCGTGCACGCCGAGTCCAGCTGATCCGTCAGCTTGCCCTCGGCGTACTGGAGGATCGTGAAGTCGGGGAGGTTGAAGATGGCGATGTCCGCTTCGCCGCCGGAGTCGGCGATCATGAAGTCGGCGAGGCGCTCGGCGTTGTCGGCCGTCAGATCCAAGCCGCCGACGACGGCGACGATGCCGGTCTCGGGGTCGGACTCGTTCTCACCGAACATGGCGAACACCGGGATCTCGGCAGCCTTGGCGGCGGCCAGCGCGGTCTCGATCGCCGTGACCGGCTGACCGGAGATGGCGATGAAGTCGGCGCCGGCCTCGACGGCCTGCTGCATCGCCGAGTTCGGGCCCTGGGGATCCGAGGGGTCGTACGTGATCGTCGTCAGGTCCCATCCGATGGCGTCGGTCGCCGCCTCGAAGCCGCCCGTGATCGGCAGGATCGACTGGATGTTGCCCTCCAGCCAGTACAGCTTCTTGCCCTCCGCCGGCGGGGCATCGAGCGGGACGTCGACCGGGATCTCGGTGATCGGCTGCAGGAACGGCTCGACCCGCTCGGCGGCGGCGGCCGCGGCCGCTTCGCCCTCGGTGCCGCCGGCCTCCGAGCCGCTCTCGCCCGTGGTGCCGGCCGCGCTGTCGCCGGTTGTGGCAGCCGGCGCGTCGGTTGCGGCTGCGGCAGTGTCGACGCCGGAGCTGGCTGGTTCGTCGTCGTCGTCGTCGCCGCAGGCGACGAGGCCGGCGGTGAGCACGCCGACGGCGACGATGGACAAGAGACGCTTGCGCTTCATGGGTTCTCCCTGTTGAGTCGATCGAGGATCGGTGATGGTGGTCGAGTGGTTCACGGGGCGGTCGGCACAGGCGCGGCGACGTCGTCGCCCGGTGTCGCCGACGAGTCGTCGGGGCGCTCCACGACCTTGGGTCGCAACCTGGGGATCGCCTTGCGGCTGGCCAGTGCCACGGCGACGAGGAGGGCCAGGCCGTTGAACAGCGGCGTGATCCAGTACACGCCGCCCGAGAACGCCAGCTGCAGGCCCTTGACGCCGAACGCCAGCGCGTAGACGGCGGCGATGGTGCCCCACACGTTGGGCCGGTTCTTGAACTGGGTGGACCCGAAGAACACGGCGGCGAACGCCGGGAACAGCAGCGGTGGCCCGAACGTGTTCGAGAACGAGCCGACCTTGGCGCCATAGATGATGCCCGCCACGCCGGAGACGACGGCCGAGACGACGAGCGATCCCCACACCATCCGATCCGTGCGGACACCGGCGAGGCGCGCGGCATTCGGGTTCGACCCCGTGGCCAGCAGGTGTCGTCCGAGCGGCGTGCACTCGATGACGTACCAGATGACGAGGGCGATGGCGACGAGGTAGTAGACGACGATCGGGATGCCGAGGACTTCGCGCCGTCCGAAGTTCAGGAAGCTCGGCGAGAACACGCCGACGATCTGGCGATTGCTCGAGATGTACAGCGTGGCGGCGGCGAGGACCTGGCTCATGCCGAGCGTGGCGATGAACGAGTTGACCCGGAACTTGACCACGACGAGACCGGACAGGAACCCGATGCCCGCACAGGCGGCGAGGGCGATGACGGCCGAGAGCACGGCGTTGACGCCGGTCTCGGCCTGGAACCAGCTCATGATGACGAGGGAGAACGCCAACATCGCCCCGCAGGAGAGGTCGAAGGCGCCGGCGGTGAGGGGCACGAGGACGGCGAGGCCGAGGATGCCGATGACGACCTGGTCGGCCAGCACGATCTTGAACGTGGCCTGCGTCAGGAACGTCTCGGGGATCCACAGGCTAAACAGCACGAGGATCAGCGCCAGTAGGTACAGCACGCTCGCCTTGCTGAGGCCGGGGAGCAGGTTGCGCCGCGGTCGCTTGACGGGCGATGCGCTCGTCACGGTCGTGGTCACGAGTGGGCTCCTTCGTCGGGGTCGGGACCCGGTTCGGTCGAGATGAGGACGTCGGCGGCGCCGAGCGGCACGAGCTGGATCTCCTCGATGTGCTCGCTGCTGATCTGGTCGCCGTGCAGCTCGGCGATCACGTAGCCGCGCTGCAGCACGATGACCCGCGAGCACAGGCGCTCGAGCTCGGCGCTGTCCGATGAGCAGACGAGCGTGGCCGTCCCACTCGCCGTGGCCAGATCGACGAGGCGATGGATGTCGGCCTTGGAACCGACGTCGACACCCTGCGTCGGCTCGTCGAGGACGAGCACCCGAGGTGTGCAACGGAGCCAGCGGGCCATCACGACCTTCTGCTGGTTGCCGCCCGACAGCTCGCCGACGACGGCGTCGGTGCGGGCCGGGCGCACATCGAGCTCCTCGATCCAGTGCTCGGCGTGCTTCGTCTCCGCCCCGGTCTGGATCCGGCCACGGGACCAGAACGGCTCGAGGTCGCTGATCGTCAGGTTCTCGCGCAGCGTCTCCATCGGGAACAGCGCGTCCTTGGCCCGATCCGCCGGCACGTAGCAGAGCCCGGCATCGATGGCCGTGCGCGGATCGCCGCCGGGAATGCGGCTGCCGTCGACGTGGACCTCTCCGATCCGCTCGATGCGGCCGGCGACCAGGCTGGCCAACTCGTCGCGCCCCGAGCCCGTCAGGCCGGCGATGCCGACGACCTCGCCGGGCAGCATGTCGAGGCTGAACGGGGCGAGCTCGGCACCGCCGACGGCGCGGAGCGACAGCACCGGTTCGACATCGCTCCGAGGCGGCGCGAGCCGGGTGTGCGCGGCCGCTTCGGCGACCAGCTCACGCCCGAGCATCAGGTTGGCGAGGCGCTCGTGGCTCAGCTCGGACACCGGTGCCGTCGTGACCCACCGCCCGTCGCGGAGCACCGTCACACGGTCGGCGATGGTCAAGACCTCGTCGAGGTAGTGCGAGATGAACAGGATGGCAGTGCCCGCCGCGGCGATCCGGCGGAGCGCGCCGAACAGCCGGTCGACCTCGGGTCCGGGGAGTGAAGCGGTTGCTTCGTCGAGCACGAGCAACGGGAAGCGTCCGGCATCGCCGGCCCCGTCCAGGGCACGGGCGACGGCGACCGCCGTCCGTTCGGACTCGGCGAGCTGGGCGATCAGGGCGGTCGGTGCGATGTCGTAGCCGAGCGCGCCGAGGGCGCGTTGCGCCGCGTCCCGATCGTCGCTCCGCCGCAGCGGTGCGAGCGGGCTGAGCCGCCGACTCATCCGGAAGTTGTCAGAGACGGTCATCGTCTCGACGAGTCCGAGGTCCTGGTGGACGAACCGCAATCCGGCCGCCAGTGCAGCCGGTGCCGAGCCGAGCGCGAAGGGAACACCAGCGAGCTCGGCGACGGCGCCGACGTCGGGCTCGTGGTAACCGGCGAGGACCTTGACGATGGTCGACTTGCCCGACCCGTTCTGGCCGACGAGGGCATGGATCTCGCCCGCCGCGATCTCCAGATCGACGGCGTCGAGAGCCCGCTGACCGGGAAACGTCTTGCTCAGCGCGTGGATGCGCAGGGCGGCATCCAGCGGTGCTATGTCCGTGGTCGTGGAACTCATGAGCAAACCCCCTTCCCCGTCGCCGAGACCTTCGCCATAATATTCATCATGATGAACGTTGTCAACCGTTCCTCATGATGAACTAGGCTCCGAATGGGCAACAGCTCGTGGAGGTGGGCAATGACCAGACGGCCGAACGCCGACGAGGAAGCGAACATCGGGGGAGCCGCGACGTTCGCGGCGCTGGCCGTGCAACGCCAGGTGTGGAAGACCTCCGAGGTCGTCGCCTTCGCCGTCGTGCGCTACATCGTCGACCACGACTTGCGGGCCGGCGACCGGCTACCCCTCGAAGCCGAGATGGTCGAGCACTATCACGTGAGTCGCGAGTCGTTGCGGGAGGCGCTGCGCCTCTTGGAGGCTCAGGGGATCGTCAGCATCCGACGTGGCCCGAGTGGCGGGCCGGTGGTCGGCAGAGCGGAATCGACGAACCTCGCCCGGACGATGACGCTGTACTTCCAGCTCGCCGGGGCGACGTATTCGGAGCTCCTGCGGGCGTGGCGGACGCTCGAGCCGGTCGCCGCCGAACTGGCCGCCCGCAACCCGGCCCGCGCCGCGGTCGCGCGGGAGCTCCACTCGCACCTCGAGCAGTTCGACGACGGCGGCGTGCGCAGCGCCTACATGGAGCACTCCAACGGGTTGCACTTCTCGGTGACCGACCTCGCGGACAACAAGGTGCTCGGGCTGATCATCGGGGCCGTAGGTGACATCATCCGCACCCACGTGATCCTGCGCCTCGACCCGTTCGAGTTGCGCGACCTGATCGACGAGGACCACGCGGCGATCGCCGCGGCGGTGATCGACGGCGACCCCGACAGGGCGCGGCGAGCAATGGCCGAGCACCTCGACCGGCTCGACCCGATCTACCGGGCGAACTGGGAGGGCGACCTCTCCGATCCCATCGAGTGGAAGTAGGCACGCCCAGCTCAGGTCGGCAGGCGCTCCAGCAGCGAGGCGGCCCGATCGGAGAGAGGGGCGACTGGTTGGCCGCGCTCGCCCATCCGCGGATCCGTGCTCTCACCGCGGACGAAGCGCTGGTACAGCTGCTCCAGCACGACGCAGGTCTTCCATGTCGCGAACGCCTCGAACCAGGCCACCTCGGCGACTTCGACGCCGGTGCGCAACGCATACCGGGCGACGACCTCGGCTCGTGATGGCAGGCCGATGTGCTCGAGGCCGGCGACGTGCAGCGGCCGGGAACCGTCGACGTCGGCCGGGTCCGGCCAGTAGTTCAGGAGAATGCCGAGATCGACCAATGGCTCGCCGAGCGTCGCCATGTCCCAGTCGAAGATCGACGTCACGCGGTCGGGGTCGGCGGGATCGAACTGGCAGTTGTCGATCTTGTAGTCGTTGTGCAGCACCGAGACCCGCGTGGCGACCGCCGGCATCGTCTCGGCGAGACGGGCGCCCACCGTCGCCATCTGCGGCACGCGCCCCGTGTCGACCAGGTCCCAGCGTTTGCGCCAGCCGGCGACCTGCCGCTCGACGAAGCCGTGCGGGCGGCCGAGATCACTCAAGCCGACCTCGTCGGGATCCAGGTTGTGGAGGTCAGCCAGGGCGTCGACGACGGCGAACCCGATGCGGCGGGCGGCGTCGGCGTGATGGACCATGGATGTCGGCACGTGGTCCCACACGACGACGCCGCGGCGGTACTCGACGACGAGGAAGTCGGAGCCGATGACGTCGTGGTCGTCGCAGAACACGTAGGCGCGCGGCGCCCGGTCGAAGTGCTTCGACAGGGCGTCGACGGCCCGGAACTCCCGCCGCATGTCGTGGGCGCCAGGCGCCAGCTGCCCGAACGGCGGCCGCCGCACCACGAGCTGCTGCTCGCCGAAGCGGACGAGGTACGTCAGGTTGGCAGAACCATTGGGGAACTGCAGAACGTCGAAGGCGCCCGCCAGCTCGGGCAGCTCCTCGCGCAGATACGCCTCGAGCCGTGGCCAGTCGAGGTCCTCGCCGGCTCGGACCGGTGCCACCTCGACGTCGTGGCCGCTCTGCTCATCCGCGGGCTCAGTCATCGATCCTGATCGCGCCCTCGGGACAGCTCAGCGCTGCTTCGCGGGCCGCGTCCTCCTGGCCCGGCGGGACTTCGATCGTCTGGCCCCGCACGGAGACGAAGCCTTCGTCGTCGTAGCTCAGCAGCTCTGGCGCCAGCGTGTAGCAACGGCCGTGGCCCGTGCACATCTCGGCATCGATCGTCAGTCTCATCCCGCTCACGCCTCCCTCGACGTCCCACTCCAGGGGCAATGACAGCAGCGCCAGTTGACCGCCGCGCTCGACCAGTGGCTGGTCCGTGGCGACGCGGTAGTGCGGGATCGTGGCGTGCCATTCCTCGACGGCGATCAGCATCTCGCGCCGCGCGAGGTGCGCCCCGAGGCACCGGTGGGGCCCACCGGCGAACCCGAAGTGGTGGGCACCCTTGCGGTCGAGCAGGAACTCGTCGGCCCGGTCGTAGTGGCGCGGATCGCGGTTCGCCGCGGCGACCAGGCCCATGACCATGTCCCCCTTCTTCACCGGACAGCCGTGGAAGTCGGCGTCCTTGGTCGCCTTGCGGGCGTCGGCGATGGTGATCGCGTGCAGGCGCAGGGACTCCTCGATGCAGGCCGGCATCAACGCGGGCTCGTCGAGGATCCGCTGCCGGACGTCCGGGTGCTCGGCGAGGTACCGGAAGAGGTAGCCGAGCTGCCCTCTCGTCGTGTCCAACCCGGCGAGGACGAGCACCGTGCACATGTCGAGCAGCACGGTGTCGGTGAGCGGCGCGCCGTCCACCGTGGGCTGCAGCAGGTGGGTGACGAGGTCGACGGACGGATCGCCGGGCTCCCCGCGCCGTGCCGCCAGCACCTCGACGAAGTAGCCGCGGATGCCGTCGAGGGCGGCGACCATGCCCGCGACCCTGTCCTCCGCCCCGTTGAGCCCGAGGAAGAAGTCCTCGACCCAGGGCACGAGCAGATCGGCATCGTCGGTCGGCAGCCCGATGACCGTGAGGAAGACCTCGGTCGGGAAGCGGATCGCGAACTCCGTCACGAAGTCGCACTGCCCGCGCCCGGCGATCTCGGCGACCAACCGCCGGCCGATGTCGCGAGCGGGGCCCTCGGCCCGGCCGACCGCGGCCGGCGAGAACTTGGGGTTGAGGAGCTGGCGGTACTTGATGTGCTCCGGCGGGTCGATCTGCGTCGGCACGAAGCGGTAGGGCGGGTTCGGTTCCCACGCCGTGAAGGACTCGCTGGAGAACATGTCGACGTTCTGGTAGAGGTCCTTGACGGCGTCGTAGCGCGTCACCACCCAGTAGCCCTGGGCATGGTCGTTGAAGAACGCCGGCGTCTCCTCGCGGAGGGCGTCCGACTGCGCCCAGTAGCGCCCCGCCTCCTGATCACTGAAGACCGAGAACTGCTTTACGGGGCATTGCCCGACGTCGCGCGTGACCGTGCTTCGGCCGACCTTGTCCTCCACCATGGGCTCTCCCCTCGCGGGCTTGCGTCACCGACGCGGATCGACCCCCTGTCGATCGATAGGGAGGACTTTATTCATCATGAGGAACCCGTGTCAATCCCGCCGTCACGAAATCACGAGATGTGGGGCGCCGGCCCGCCCGTTCACCGCCAGTCGATGAAGTCGTCCATCTGCGAGTTGAGGTCGTTGCGGTAGAAGTCGGTGATCGCTCGGATGTCCGCGTCCATCAGGTCGCTAGCCTTGATCCGGTGCCCGGCCACCACTGCCTTGGCGATGGCCGTGTGGGCGTGCTCGATGGTGTTGCGCGCATCGCGTGGGTCGGCGTTCACCGCGACGTGGTGGGTGATGATCTGGCCCATCACCATGAGCGAGAGTTGGAGCACCTTGTTGCGGGCGAGCGAGCCGACGGCGACATGGAACTCGGAGTGACTGACGACGAACTCGTCGAGGGACTCCTCGCCCTCCACGTATGGATCGAGGTAGGGGGCCATCGCGGCCCGCACCGCAGCGCGGTCGGGGTTGGCGGCGGCGAGCTCGGCGATGATCCGTTCGCACACGACCCACGCGTCGAACAGCTCGACGTAGGTGGCCCCGGCGAGGTGGTAGTAGAGCGTCGACGTGCGCCCGAGGTTGGCCGGGTCGATGGCGCCGACGATCGGCCCGCCGCCCGGTCCACGGCGGATCGAGATCAACCCCTGGACCTCCAGCAGGCGCAGACCCTCGCGCAGGGTCTCCCGGCTGACCCCGTACTGCTCG
This sequence comes from uncultured Acidimicrobiia bacterium, assembly GCA_963776995.1. Classification (GTDB taxonomy): domain Bacteria; phylum Actinomycetota; class Acidimicrobiia; order Acidimicrobiales; family Ilumatobacteraceae; genus JALZMG01. The sequence continues at coordinate 146,240 of CAVZPA010000012.1, read as the reverse complement.
AGCATCGCCGACTCCGATGGCAGGCGATCACCTTCGCGGAGCCGTCTGACGACGATGTCGTCGACGATGTCGCGGGCGACGCTCTCGGACGCCTTGAGGGCCCGCAGCGACGAGTTGGTGACAATGATCGGAAGGAAGCCTCGGGTCGGCTCCCGCGCACCCGTCACCGACCGCGTCTCTCGTCACCCACCAACATCGGCCGCCAGCCTACCGATTGGGCGGGGGACGCCCCGCAACCAACACTCGATTCGAAGCGCCGATACTCGGTGACGGCACGCTCGACGGTTCCTCGCTCGACGAGACGTCATTCCAGGCGTTCGTCGACCGCCGCCAGCTGACCTTTCCCAAACTGAGCGATCCCGACGGCGAGCTGTACGAACACTTCGGCATCGTCGCCCAGCCCGCCTTCATCGTCATCGCTCCCGACGGCGACACCACCAGATCGCTCGGAGCGGTCGGCGAAGATGAATTGAACCAGACGTTGGCCGATGTGACCGGCCCACAGTCCACGCCCGATTGAGGCATCACCTCGTATCGGCACAGGCACGGCCGAGTCAAGCGCCAAAGGCAACGAGTAGCCCGATGCCCGCCGATGCGCCCGCACCCCAAAGTCGCCGGGCGAGCGACCGTGCCGGCAGCACATCCCGCTCGTCGGCGCCGAGAACGTCGCATCAAACCCCGACACCGCCCGCACCACTCGACCGTCCGTCGTGTAGCGGTCCAACAGCTCACGTCCCAACGGCGTCCCCGTCGTCGGGTCACGGCCCGACAACAACGCCTCCAACGCATCGACCTCGACTCGACCGGACAGGCCGAGCCCGGCCGCCTGACGCCCCGACCAGATACCCGGCACCTCCCCCGGCGCCGCCGTCAAGTACTGCGCGTAGTACGACGCCGTCGCCACCGCGGACGCCGCGTGGAGGGTCGTCACCCGCAGCACCGACGACCACCCAACTCCCGCCCACACGTGGGCACTTGTCTGAACTGACCTCGGCGTGCTGCGGAAGGACCTTGCTGACCGGACACGGAGAGCTACTCGGACGGGAGCAGCGCGAGCTGCTCGACCTGAAGCGGGCGGCGAGTTCGCTCGACGACGGAGCTGGGCTGTCGCTCCGATCGGACTGCGCGGTAACAGCTCGACGACTCCGGTCGTGTGCGCAATCGTGTACGTGACGGCTTCGAAGCGTCCGTCGCCAGCGCGCCGTTGCATCGGGATGATGAGACCTGAGCGAGAAGGCGCGCATCGCTCGATGAGCGGTGTTCTTGCTGACCCCGAGCTCGACCGCCACGCTGCGAACGGACGCGTCCACGCGGAGGCCGTCGCCACCGCGTCCCCTTGTCGCTGACGCGGCCATCACCTCGAGCGCACACCATGCGGTCGGTCCGACTCGCCGGCGCACGTCGCCGGCGCCCTGACCCAGCACGACCGCGAAACGCGCACTCACGAGTGACTCAGCTCTCGAGAGCATCGGCGAGGCGGACGACCCGGCCGGTGGACACCAGCTCGGCCAGCGCCCACCGCGGCACCCGCAGACACGAACCGACGCGCATCACCGGTAGGCCGAAGTGACCGTCGGACGCCTCGTACTGACGCGCCAGCTCGTAGGCGAGCGACCGACCGATGCGCAGCACGGCGGCCGCCTCGTCGATCGTCAACAACACCGGGTGCTCATCGAGCGAACCCAACACCACCTCGACGATGCTCATAGGTCTACTTACAGCGATGTGATCCCGGCCCGCAACCCCCCGCTGGCGACACGCTCGTGACCTCTGGTGGCAACGGCGGACAGCGACGGACAATGGTGGACAACTGCGATCAACCCAGGACAATCAAGGAAGATCTACGCTTTACGAAAAGTAAAGCGCTGTGGCGAGACCGGCGCGGTCCTTGAGGGTCGGAACCCGCGCACCGCAACGGGAGCTCGTCGTCGCGAGTCAGCCGTCCGGGTGCGGCACGGCGATGACCGTGAGACCCTCGATTCCAGAGAAGTCGGCTGGGTTGCAGGTGTGGACAGGCACGTCGTGCACGAGGGCGGTCGCGGCAATCATCGCATCGAACGAGCGGGCCGCCGGCTTTCGCCCGGCGCGGCGCAGCGACGCTGCAACCTGACCGAAGCGTCGAGCGGCGGGCGCGTCGAACACCAGCGGAACAAAGTCCGCCTCGGCCTGTTGCAGATGAGCCTGGCGGGCGGCGCGCTCCTTCGTGGACGCAGCGACGAGTGGCCCGACCGACAGCTCGGCAAGGGTCACGACGCTGATCAGCGGCTCATCAGGGAGCGCGGTCGCGTCGTCGAGCCGGCCCAAGAGGAGCACTGTGCTGGTGTCGAGCAGACCGCGTGTCATCGGGCGTCACAGCGCCGTGTCGATGACGTTGTCGACGTCGGCCCGGAGTCGTGCTGCGTCGACAACTGGGAGTCGGCGCCGTCGTTCAATGAGCTGCTCGCCGGACACACCCGCCGGGTGGATTGGCCGTAGTTCGGCGACTGGTCGACCGGCTCGTGTGACGGTGAGGTGCTCTCCTCGCTCCACTCGGTCAACGACGGCGCCGCCGTGGTTCCTCAGCTCCCGGATCGTCACCTCAGCCACAAGGCAAATGTATCACGCGTGAGACAGCGAAGGCCGGAGGCGTCACGTCGCTCAAGGCGTCGAGGCCAGCAGCGACGCGACAGCCTGCGCCAGCTCCCGATCCGTCTCGACCACGCGCCCGCTGTAGTGCCGAGCGGCGACGGAGGGATCGTGACCGGCGCGCATCGCGACCTGCGACACCGAGTAGCCCATCTCCTGGCCGTACGTCTCCATGAACCGGCGCAGGTCGTGGAAGTCGAGGTGGTCGAGGCCGGCACGGGTGCGAAGCCGGCCGAAGTACTGCGACACCGCATCCGGCTTCCACGGCACCGCTCCGCTGATGTCGTCGGAGAACACGTAGGCGTCGGGAAGCGAGCGCGACCCGGGCGAGCTTGGCCCGCTCCTCGAGGAACTGGACCTGCGCCCGCAACATCGACAACGTCAGCTCGTCGAGGGCGAGCATCCGCTCCCGCCGGTTCTTGGTCGGGATCTCCTGCAGCGGCACGTCCTTGAGCACGACGATCGACCCCGACACCTTGAGCAGGCCACGCTCCCAGTCGATGTCCCGCGTTCGACGAAGCGCACACAACTCGGCGCGCCGCAGGCCCGTGGTGGCGGCGACGAGGATCGCTCGGGCGTACTCCGGCCGCCTCGATCGGTCGGCGGCCTCGATGAGCCGGCGCACCTCGTCCGGCGTCGGTACGACAGGGGCGACGTTCGGGATCGACGGCGGCTCCGCCCATTGCGCCGGGTTGGTGTCGCGCCATCCCCAGCGGCAGGCCTGGGTGAACATCGACGAGATGCACGCGTGGATCTGGTACACGCTGCGTGCCGACAGGCCACGTGCCTGATGTGCCCCGTACAGGTCCGTCAGCATCTTCGTGCTCACCTTCGTCACGGCGACCTTGCCGAGGGTCGGGCGCACGTTGCGCTCGTAGACCCGCTCGTACCCGTAGACGGTGTTCGGCGAGCGTCCCTTGCGGCGGAGCTCGGCGATCCACTCTCGATAGAGCTCCTCGACGGTGGCGGCCGTCCCGGTGTGGCGGCCCTTGCCGACCTCCACGAGCAGCTCGGCCCGCGCCTTCTTGGCGTCGCGCAGGGTGCCGTGGAACGTGCGGCTCACCTGCCGGCTGCGGCCCGTGACCGGGATCCCGCCCGGCCTCGACGATCAGCTCCCACGACGCCCGGCGAGCGCTCGCGCATCCCCGGTGCCCTGCGCAGCTCAGGCATCACGCGGACGGTAGCAGAACTTGGATGGATCTTGGATGACCCTTCCGTCCGGACGTCGATCTTGCTAAAGTCCCTGCTAGATCGGTAGGGCGGGTGGGGATCGAACCCACGACCCAGGGATTATGAGTCCCCTGCTCTGACCACTGAGCTACCGCCCTGATGAGCTCCCTGGGTTCTCTCGCTCCGGGGGTGGGGCTCGAACCCACGACAAACGGATTAACAGTCCGTCGCTCTGCCAGCTGAGCTACCCCGGAAAGGCGCTGATAGACGATACCGCCCCGAGCCGCCCATCACACGCCGCTCGGGATGTTCGGACCGGCGGACGGCGGTCGCCCGTCGGCCGCGGCTCACTCCGCTTCGAGGAACTCGCGGAGGCGTTGGCTGCGCTGGGGATGGCGCAGCTTGGCGAGCGTCTTGGCCTCGATCTGGCGGATCCGCTCGCGCGTCACGCCGAACTCGCGGCCGACCTCCTCGAGCGTCTTGGCCTGGCCACCGTCGAGCCCGAAGCGCAGGCGGACGATCTCCTGCTCCCGCTCGGACAGCTCGCCGAGCACGGCGCCGACAGCCTGCGTCAGCATCACCCGCGTCGCCGCGTCGGCCGGCCCGTCGGTCGAGGAGTCCTCGATGAAGTCGGCGAGGTTGGACTCGTCCTCCTCGCCGATCGGTGAGTCCAGCGACAGCGGGTCGAGGGAGATCCGCAGCAGCTCGCGCACCCGGTCCGGCTCGAGCTGCACCCGCAGGGCGATCTCGTCGATCGTCGGCTCGCGCTCGAGCTCCTGGTGCAGCTGGCGCTTGGCGCGGATCACCCGGTTCATGTGCTCGACCATGTGCACCGGGATGCGGATCGTGCGGGCCTGATCGGCGATCGAGCGGGTGATCGCCTGGCGGATCCACCAGGTGGCATACGTCGAGAACTTGAAGCCTTTGGAGTGGTCGAACTTGTCGACCGCCCGCATCAGACCGAGGTTCCCCTCCTGGATCAGATCGAGCAGCTGCATGCCGCGACCGGAGTAGCGCTTGGCGATGCTCACGACGAGCCGCAGGTTGGCCTGCGTCAGCTCGCTCTTGGCCCGCTCGCCGCGCTGGATGCACCGCATCAGGCGGCGGGTCTCGGCGTCGGCGAGCTGCTCGCCGCTCTCGGCGGCCTCGTCGATCCGCTGGGCGGCGAGGTGACCCTCCTCGATGAGCTGGGCCAGCCGGCGCTCGTCGTCACCCGTGAGCAGGTCGACCTGGCCGATCTCCCGCAGGTACATCCGCACGCCATCCGACGTCATGCCCTCGGTACGCGGCGCGGCCCGCTTGACCCGGCGCCGGCGACGCCTGCTGAGCAGGTGCTCGTCGGCGTCGTCGGCCTCCCGCTCCGCGATCCGCGGGGCGTCGGTCGGCGTGTCATCGGGCTCGTCGGCGACGTCGGCCTCGTCGACGGTCTCGTCGAGGGAGATCCCGGCCTCGGTGAGCGTGTGGCTGATCGAGTCGAGGACGTCGCCGGTCAACTCGACGTGCCGCAGCACATGGGTCACCTGCTCGGCATGGACGCTGCCCTGCTGGAGTCCGCGATCGATCAACGACCGCCACTCGGCGACGTCGACGCCGTCCGTCACTGGTGGCTCGACGGCGCCGTGCACGGACGAGTCGAAGACTCTCTCCGTTGGGCGATCGTCACATTCCCCCACTGGCGTGTCCCTCCATCTGACGATGGAGCCAACCTAGCAACCACTCCGCTGACTCCGCAGACGCTATCGAGTTGCCGAGCGCTTCCAGCCGCAGCCGGGCCTCGGCGTCGCCGCGGATCAGCTCCGGGTCACGGGTCCCGGTCCGCTGGGCGAGCTGGCGCCGCACGGCCGCGGCGATGAGGTTGCGGGCCTCGGTCTCGGCATCGACGTCGAGGTCGGCGACCGCCGCCCGCTCGAGCACCTCGCGTGCCTCGGGGTCGGCCGTCTCGATCGCCAAGGCCAAGACCCCGCCGGCGTCGGCCAGGGCGAGGAATGCCAAGCGGTGGGCGTCGTCGTGGAACAGCTCCTCGACCAGCCACCCGGCGATCGAGTCCCAGTCCTGGGCCAGCAGGGCGACGGCGACGAACTCGGCGTTCTCCCGGACCGCCGTGCGCCGTGGCGCGGCGACGGCGACCGTCGGGCGGCGCGGGCGCTGCTCGGCGATGCGCACCAGGTCGCTCACCTGCAAGCCGACCTCGGCGGCCACCTGCCCGGCATAGAGCTTGCGCACGTTGGGGTCCGGATGCTCGTTGACGACGCCCATGGCCCGCTCAGCGAGGCGGGCCCGGTCCTCCGGGGTGCGGGCCGTCTGCCCCTTCATCACCCGCTCCAGGCGGAACGCCAGGAACGGCGCGGCATCGGTGACCGCCGCGGCGAGGGCCTCGGGGTCGCGCTGGACCAGGTCGCCGGGATCCTCCCCGCCGGGCAACCGGGCCACCGACACCTGCACCTGGTACTTCTGCTCCCACTCGTAGAACCGCTCGGCGGCCCCCTGGCCGGCGGCGTCGGCGTCGAAGGCCAGCACGACCCGGCTGGCGTAGCGCTTGAGCAGCCGCACGTGATCCTCGGTGAACGCCGTGCCGCACGTCGCCACCGCCCGCCGCACACCGGCCCGGTGGAAGCCGATCACGTCGGTGTAGCCCTCGCACACCACCGCCTGGTCGAGGGCCGCGATCTCGGCCTTCGCCCAGTTGAGCCCGTAGAGCGTCTTCGACTTGGCGTAGATCGGGGTCTCCGGTGAGTTCTTGTACTTCGCCGGGTCGTCCGAACCGGGCAGGATGCGCCCGCCGATCGCCACTGGCCTCGCCAGCTTCCGAGAAGATCGGGAACAGCACGCGGCCCCGGAGCGCGTCCTGCATCCGGTTGCGGCGGTTGTGGAAGGCCAGCCCAGTGGCTCGCAGCAGCTCGCCGTCGACGCCGGATTGGCGCGCCAGGGCGTCCCACTCGTCGGGCGCCCAGCCGAGCTTGAAGGTCCGCGCGACGTCGCCGCTCAGCCCACGCGAGCGGAGGTAGTCGCGTGCCGCCCGTGCTGCCGGATCCTCCAGCAATCGCTGGTGGTACCACTCGACGGCCGTCGCCATCGCCTCGACCAGCTGTTTGCGGCGAGCGCGCTCGCGGGTCTGCCCGCTGGATGTGTAGGTCAGCTGCACGCCCGCCTTCGCCGCGAGATGCTCGACGGCGCCAACGAAGTCCAGGTGCTCGTGCTCCTGGACGAACGTGAAGACGTCGCCCGATTTGTCGCAGCCGAAGCACTTGTAGCGCCCGGTCTCCTCCCGGACGTTGAACGACGGGCTCTTCTCGGCGTGGAACGGGCACAACCCGACCCAGTTGCGCCCGACCTTGCGCAAGGCGACGACCTGGCCGACGACGTCGACGATCGACACCGTCGAGCGCAAGCGCTCGATGTCGTCGTCGGCGATGGCCATCGGCCGCTAGCGCTCGGGCGACCGCGGCACCGACTCGAGGGCCCGGAGACCGGTGCGCTCCTCCTCGGGGTCCTCGGAGCCGGCCTCGTCCTCGGGTGCGGGGCGGAGGATCGACAGGCCGATCGACACGGCGAGCACGAGGCCGATGAAGCCCAGCGAGGCCCACGTCGGGATGTGGTACCACTCGGCGATGATCATCTTCACGCCGACGAAGGCGAGGATGATCGCCAGGCCTTCCTGCAGGTACGTGAAGCGGTTGTGGATGTCGGCGAGCAGGAAGTACAGGGCGCGCAACCCGAGGATGGCGAAGGCGTTGGACGAGAACACGATGAACTGCTCGTGGCTCACGGCGAGGACCGCCGGCACGCTGTCGACGGCGAAGATGACGTCGGTCAGCTCGACGAGCACGAGCACGGCGAACAGCGGGGTCGCCAGGCGGCGGCCGTTGATGCGCGTGAACAGGTGCGCGCCGTCGAGGCGGTCGGTGCTCGGGACGACCCGTTTGACGAGCTTGAGGAACCGGCTGTTGCCGGGATCGACGTGCTCGTTGTCGGTGAAGACCATGCGCCCTGCGGTGAACAGCAGGAACGCCCCGAACACGTAGAGGATCCAGTCGAAGCGCTCGATCAAGGCGACGCCGGCGAAGATGAAGATGGCCCGCATCACGAGGGCCCCGAAGATGCCCCAGAAGAGCACCCGGTGCTGGTACTTCGCGGGCACTGCGAAGTAGCTCATGATCAACGCCCAGACGAAGACGTTGTCGATGCTGAGGCTCTTCTCGATGAGGTAGCCGGAGATGTACTCGCCCGTTGCCGCCCCGCCGAACCACCACAGCACGACGACGGAGAAGGCGACGCCGATGGAGATCCACACCGCCGACTCGATGGCCGCCTCGCGCGTGCTGACGGCGTGCGCCTCCCGGTGCACCACGAGCAGGTCGACCAACAGCAGGGCGACGATCAGGGCCAGCAGGGCGCCCCACTGCCACAGATGGACGTCGAGATCGACGAAGTTGCTCTGAGCCCCTTCCGCGGCGAGGAGTGCATTCATCGAGTGAGCAAGACCATCACGCCGCGCCGAGGGAAGCGCCAGCGACGAGGCGCAGTCGAGGGAGCGAGTTTCGAGCGACCGAGACCATCAGAACGGAGCGACCGAGACCACTTACTTCGTGTCGGTGGCCGCGCCGACGATCGCCTGCGCCGCGGCCAGACGGGCGATCGGGACGCGGAACGGCGAACAGCTCACGTAGTCCAGGCCGGCGTCGAAGAACAGGGCGATCGACTCGGGGTCGCCGCCGTGCTCGCCGCACACGCCGAGCTTGAGCGTCGGCTTGGTCTGCCGCCCCAGCCGGGCACCGATGCGCACCAGCTCGCCGACGCCACCGGCGTCGATCGTCTCGAACGGGTTGCGCTTCAGCAGGCCCTGCTCGAGGTAGGCGGGCATCATCCGGTACTCCACGTCGTCGCGGCTGAACCCGAACGCCATCTGCGTCAGATCGTTGGTGCCGAAGCTGAAGAAGTCGGAGACCTCGGCGATCTCATCGGCGCAGATCGCCGCCCGCGGCGTCTCGATCATCGTGCCGATCGTGATGTCCGGCTTCTTGCGCAGACCCTTGGTCGCCGCGGCGATCTCCTCCTCGACCCAACCGCGGGCGAGCGCCATCTCCTCGCGGGTGACGGTGAGGGGGATCATGATCTCGACGACCGGGTTCTTGCCCCTCTTGCGCAGGTCCGCGGCGGCGTCGAGCAGCGCCCGCACCTGCATTGCGTAGAGGCCAGGCTTGACGACGCCGAGGCGCACGCCACGGGTGCCGATCATCGGGTTGTGCTCGGACCAGCTCTCGGCGGCGGCGAGCAACCGCTTCTCCTCCTCGTCGAGACCGACGGTGGCCTCCTTGATGCGCAGCTCCTCGACAGAGGGAAGGAACTCGTGCAACGGCGGGTCGAGCAGACGCACCGTGACCGGCAGTCCGTCCATCGCCTCGAGGATCTCCGTGAAGTCGTGCTGCTGGACCTTGCGCAACTCCTCGAGCGCCTCGGCCTCCTGCTCGGCGGTGTTGGCGAGGATCATCCGTCGCACCACGGGCAGGCGGTCGGGAGCGAGGAACATGTGCTCCGTGCGGCACAGCCCGATGCCCTCGGCACCGAGGCGACGGGCGTTGGCGGCGTCTTCGCCGGTGTCGGCATTGGCCCGCACACCCAGCGCACGGCGGCGCCTGTTCTTGCCGCCGCGCACGACATCGGCCCACTCGAGGATGGTGGTGAACTCGACCGGCGGCACCGCGGCGGCGAGCGTCATCTCGCCGAGCACGACCTCCCCCGTCGAGCCGTCGAGCGAGATCGACTCACCCTCGGCGACGGTGACGCCGCTGGCCGTGAACGACCTGCCGCTGATCTTGACGTTCTCGGCGCCGACGACCGCCGGCGTGCCCCAGCCACGGGCAACGACCGCGGCGTGGCTGACGAGACCACCACGCGACGTCAAGATGCCCTCGGCCACCATCATCCCGTGGACGTCCTCGGGGCTCGTCTCGCTGCGCACGAGGATGACCTTCTCGCCCCGGCCGACGGCGGCCTCGGCGTCGTCGGCGGTGAAGTACACCTTGCCGACGGCGGCCCCTGGCGACGCGGCGAGGCCCTTGGCGATGACCTGCCCCGTCCCGGAGAACTGCGGGTGCAGCACGGAGTCGAGGTGGTCGGCGGACACACGCGTCAGCGCCTCCTCATGGGAGATCTTCCAGCGCTCCTTGCCCTTGCCGGTGCCCTTGGTCATGTCGACGGCCATCCTCAGGGCGGCCGCGCCGGTGCGCTTGCCGACGCGGGTCTGGAGCATCCACAGCTTGCCCTGCTCGATGGTGAACTCCGTGTCGCACATGTCCCGGTAGTGCCGCTCGAGGCGGTCGAAGATCGCCAGCAGGTCGTCATGGATCTCCGGGAAGTGCTCGGCCATGTGGTCGAGGTCCTCGGTGTTGCGGATCCCGGCCACGACGTCCTCGCCCTGGGCGTTGATCAGGAAGTCGCCATAGGGCTTGTTCTCCCCGGTGGCCGCGTTGCGGGTGAAGCCGACGCCGGTGCCGGAGTTGTCGTCGCGGTTGCCGAACACCATCGCCTGGACGTTCACCGCCGTGCCGAGGTCATGGCTGATGCGCTCGCGGACGCGGTAGGCGATCGCCCGGGCGCCGTTCCAGCTGCGGAACACGGCCTCCACGGCCCCGCGCAGCTGCTTCATCGGGTCCTGCGGGAACGGCTTGCCGGTCGCCTCCTTGACGACCGCCTTGTACTGGGCGCAGAGGTCCTTCAACGTGGCGGCAGGGATATCGGCGTCGTTGGTGATGCCGGCGGCCGCCTTGGCCTGCTCGAACGGGTGCTCGAATCGGGAGCCGTCGACGTCCAGCACGATGCGTCCGTACATCGAGATGAACCGCCGGTAGGAGTCGTAGGCGAACCGCTCGTCGGTGCTCGCGGTGAGGCCCTTGACGCTGCGGTCGTTGAGACCGAGGTTCAAGACGGTGTCCATCATGCCGGGCATCGAGAACTTGGCGCCGGAACGGACGCTGACGAGCAGCGGATCTTTGGGGTCACCGAGCCGGCGGCCCATCTTCTTCTCCAGCGCGGCGACCTGGGAGGCGATCTCCTCGTCGAGGCCGGCCGGCCAACCTCCGTGCATGTAGGCACGGCAGGCATCCGTGGAGATCGTCAGGCCCGGCGGCACCGGCAGCTTGAGCACGCTGGTCATCTCGGCCAGGTTGGCGCCCTTGCCACCGAGCAGGTCCTTGTACTCCATCGGAGGCCGGCGGTGCTTGTGATCGAACGCGTACACGTATTGCGGAGTTGAAGGCGGCACGGCTTCAGAGTCTAGGACCCGTACGATCGGTGACCTGATGCGAGTGCTCGGCTTCCCAGTGCACGTCCGGCGCGGCTTCCTGTTCTTCATGGTCCTGATCGTCGTGCTGTACGGCGACGAGTACGGCGTGTGGCTGGCGGGTGCGATCGCTGCCTTCACGCTCCTCCACGAGTTGGGTCATGCCGTGGCCGCGCGGCGCGCCGGCGCCACGGCGGAGATCTCTCTCGACTTCCTCGCCGGGTACGCCTCGTACACCGCCCCGAAGCCGCTGTCGCGAGGGGTCGAGGCGGTGATCGCCCTCGCCGGCCCGGTCGTCCAGATCACTGCCGGATTCATCGTGCTGGCGGCGATGGGCGTCGACCCGCTCGACCCGGCGAGCCGTGCGAGCAGCCCGGCCGCCACGGCGGTGTGGTGGGCTGGTCCGGCGATCGGGGCCTTCAACCTGATCCCCGTGCTGCCGCTCGATGGCGGCAACGTGGTGACCTCCCTGCTCGACCGCTTCCTGCCCGGTCGGGCCCGGTCGGTGATGGTCTACGTCAGCCTGGCACTGACGGCCACGGCGGCCGTCGTCGTCGCGGTCAGCGCCGACCTCCGCGGCTTCGTGTTCATCCTCGGGCTGCTCCTCGTGATGCAGCTGCAGCTGCTGTTCGACCACCGCGAGCGTCACGCCACCTCGCCGTTCGACAAGGCCATGGCCGCCCTGCGCAACGGCGACGAGGCCCGGGCCCGGCGGATCGCCACCAACGGTCTGCGGCGCCAGAGCGCCACCCCGGTGGCGCCGCAGGCGCTGGACGGACCCGGGCTGCGCCAGCTGCTGGCGGTGCTGCCGCGGCCGCTCCCCTACGGCGACCCGTGGAACGAGTACGTGCTGACCAACCTCCTCGTCGGCGCCGGCGAGCACCGCGAGGCCGCCGAGTACGGTGCGGCCTCGTATGCCCGCCAGCCGCAGCCGCTGCTGGCCGCGTCGATCGCCAGGGCCGCCGGTGCCCTCGGCGACACCGACACCGCCGCCGCCTGGCTGCGGGCCGCCGCCGAAAGCGACGGGTCACGCCACAGCCTGGCGACGATCATCGACCAGGCGCCCGAGCTGAGCGCCGTGCGCACCCGACCCGACGTGATCGCCCTGCGGGCCTCCCTCCAGCCGGCGGCCTGAACCCGTCGCGACCGGTTGCATCTGGGCGCGGACAGTCCCGATCCGCCTTCTGGGCGCGCACGGTCTCGATATCGAGACTGGCCGCGCCCCGATCAGCCCGGCGCGTCGCCGAGCTCGACGTTGCGGCGCACCAGACCGAGGGCGCGAGTGCCGGCGACGCTCGTCAGGACGCCGACCTCGGCGCCGTCGTGGACGATCGGGTCGCCAGGCTTGGCGCCCTCCTCCACGGTGAGCACGCGTAGCCGGCGCGGCGCGGCGGCGCCGCGCGAGTCCATCCGCTCGACGAGCTCCTGGCCGGGATAGCAGCCCTTCTTGAAGTTCACGGCCCGATCGGTGATCCCGGTCTCGCCCGGGATCGTCTCGCCGGGGATGATCTCCGAACCCATCGCCGGCCACCCGGCGGCGACGCGGGCCCGTTCGAGCTCGTCGAGGGTGCCTTCCCGGACGCCCTCGGGTGGCACCGGGTCCGGCCCGACGATGTCGTCGACGCCTTCGACGCCACGCACGGCGATCACCCGCCACGGCACGGTCTCGACGTCCGCCTTGACCCGGATGCGGAATCGGTTGAGGCGGGCTACGAGCGCCTCGCCGTAGCCGGCGTCGACGTCGAAGACGAACGTGTCATCATCCGTGCGCCGGACCCGGGCGAGCACCTCGACCCGCCCGGCCGGCTGGAGCAGGAACGTCCACCGGCTGTCGCCCACGGCCATGTCCAGGAGCTCCTGGGACACCTGCCCGTGGAGGTAGGTCAAGGCGTCGGGCCCGCTGACCCGCACGACGTCTCGAGGCTCGGCGACCCAGAACGCATCCGTCATGGTGTCCAGCATGCCCGCCAGACGGCGTGCTCCGGCGCCCGAGCCGTGCTCGGCGGAAGGCGTGGCACACTCGCTCCATGGCCGACGTCGATCACCTCGCCCGTCAGGCCGTGGCCATGATGACCAACCTGGCGCGGCGGGGGATGGTGCTCGCCGGCGGCGTCGCTCTGATCACGTTGCTCGTCGGCGGGCTCTCCTACCTCACGGGCCTGGCGGCCCTCGAGGGCAGCGCCGCCGACGCGTGGATGATCATCGGCGGGGCGATGCTCATCGTCGCCGTCGGCGCCCCGCTCCTGGCGTGGTGGCGCCTGTCGCGGGTGACGAAGGACGTCACCGGGCTGGTCGGCGAGGTCGGGCGCCTGATCACCAACGACCCGGGCGCCCAACGCGTCGTCATCGACACCGTCACCGTCGACCAACCCGACGCCACCGGGGCGACGACCATGCCGGCGATCGTCGAGACCCGTCAGTTCGGCCGACTCCATCAAGCGACGATCGCCGCCAACCTGGGCAACCTCTCCGGCGCCCTGCGCGCCGTGATCTCGTTCCCCTGGCTGCTGCTCAGCGCCCTCGTCCTGATGCTCGTGTTCGCCGTCCTCGGCTTCCTGTTCGTGATCGCCTGGATCCTCTGACGGCGTTCGTTCGGGTCACGCCGTGACGGCCGGCTCGAGCGCCTGCCACGGCTCGACCGTCGCCGCAGCCGGCGACGTCGCGGCGCGTGGCCCGCGTGTGGCCAGGAAGACGAACGCCGCGAAGGCGAGGACGACACCGAACCACATCGACAGGCGCCAACCGTCGACGAGCGCGTCGCGGGCCGCGGCCAGCACGCTCGGCCCATCCGCGCCGAGCTGCGGTACGGCGGCGAACGCCGACCCGATGCCGTCCTCGACCTGGTGGGCGACGTCCGGCGCCAGCGTCGCCGTCGCCGACGAGATGCTGGAGCGGTACCCCGCGTTGACCAGCGAACCGAGCAGGGCGATGCCGACGGCGCCACCGAGCTCGCGGACGGTGTCGTTCAGCGCGGACGCCACACCCTGTTTCTCAGCCGGGAGCGACTCGGTGATCGCGGTCGTCGACGGGCTCATCAGCAGACCGATGCCAACGGCCAGCACGAGCAGCCCGGGCATCACCGACCAGTAGCCGCCCTCCGCCGACACCATCATGGCCAGCAAGACGAGTCCGGTGCCGAACAGCGCCGTCCCGGTGAGCATCGTCCGCCGCCGCCCGACCCGCATGGCGATCGTCGGAGCCACGGCCGACAGGGGCATCATCACCAGCGCCATCGGCAACAAGCCGGCTGCCGCCTGCAGCGCCGAGTACCCGAGCACCGCCTGGAAGAACTGCACCAACACGAGGAAGATGCCGAACATCACGGCGAAGACGATCAGCAGCGTCAGGGACCCAGCGGCCAAGGTCCGGTCGGCGAACAGCCGGATCTCCAGGAGCGGCCGCTCGTGGCGCAGCTCCCACGCCAGGAACCCGGCGAGGGCGAGGACCCCGACGACGAGACCGGCGAGCGTCAGGGTGGCGGTCCACCCCTGCTCGGGACCCTCGTGGATGCCGAGCACGAGGCCGCCGATGGCGACCGCCGACAGGATCGAGCCGACGGTGTCGAAGCGGCCGGCGTGGTCCTCGCGGGAGTTGCCGACGACCCGCAGCGTCACGACGAGCGACGCGGCGGCGAACATCACCGGCATGGCGAACAGCCACGGCCAGGTGAAGTAGTCGATCAGGAACGAGGAGACGAACAGCCCGAGGATCCCGCCGGCGCCGGCGAAGCCGGACCAGATCCCGACCGCCCTGGCCCGCTGCTCGAGGGGGAAGCTGGACGTGATGACCGACAGCGTCACCGGCATGATCATCGCCGCCGCCACACCGGCGAGGATGCGGGCGCCGAGGAGCATCGAGGTCGACCCGGCGAAGGCGGCGATCGTGTTGGCCACCACGAACAACCCGAGGCCGCCGAGCAGCACCGGCTTGCGGCCCCACCGGTCGCCGATCGCCCCGATCGGCAGCAGCAGGGCGGCCAGGGCCATCGTGTAGCCGTTGATGATCCACAACAGCTGGCTCTGCGACGCCCCGAGGTCGTTGGCCAGGTCCTGCTGGGCGACGTTGAGCCCGGACACGGACGCCACGACGGCGATCAGCGACGTGCACATGGCGATGAGGATCCACCGCTGCCGGCGGGGGTCGGTCACGATCGTGGGGTCCACGGCTGCTCCTTGGGAATCTACAGTACGAGACGGTATCGTACTGTTTCGTGAAGGAATCACACCGCAGATCGAGGAGGTCCTGGTGAGACGGTTGTCACCGGTACCGTGCGACGCCATGTTGGATGCCCGTGTGGCGCGCAGCCGGGCGGCCGTGGTGCGCGCCGCCACCGACCTGCTCGTCGAGGGTGGGCCGTCGGCCGTCACGATCGACGCCATCGTCGCCCGCTCGGGCGTGGCCAAGTCGACGATCTACCGGCACTGGTCGTCGCGGGACGACATCCTCCTCGACGTGCTCGAGGCGTGCGCCCCGGATCTCCCGGAGCCCGACGCCGACCTCGACGTCGAGCAGGCCTTGCGGGCCGTCGGCCGGAGCATCGCGGCGATCCTCAACGACCCCGAGTGGGCGCGGATCATCCCGGCGCTCCTGATGCTGAAGACCCACGAGCACGGCGTCGCCGATCTCGAACAGCGCCTCGAGCGGCACCAGGAGGAGGTCATCGGGCGGCTCATGGCCCGCGGCGTGGCCGAAGGTGTCCTGCGCTCCGACGCCGCCGATCCGGAGGCCGTCGCCCAGCTCGTCGGACCGCTGATGTTCGCTCACCTCACGGGCGCTGTCGCCATCGACGACGGCTTCGTGCAGCGCACGATCGACCGCTTCCTGGCGGCCTACCGGCGCTGAGCTAGGCCGGCGTGCCGGCGTCGCGGCGGGCCGCGGTCATCCGCCGAGCGGCGGGGATCGCCGCCAGCAGGGCGGCGGCCTTGTTGCGGCACTCGAGGTCCTCGTCCTCGGGCACCGAGTCGGCGACGATGCCCGCGCCCGCTTGCAGGCTGGTGCCCGTCGGGGCACAGAACATCGTGCGGATGGCGATCGCCGTATCCAGGTTGCCGCTCCAGTCGACGTAGCCGACGACACCGGCGTACGGCCCTCGCTTGACCGGCTCGAGGTCGTCGATGATCTCCATCGCCCGGACCTTCGGCGCCCCGCTGACGGTGCCGGCCGGGAGCGTCGCCCGCAGCACATCGACCGGACCGAGGCCGTCGCGCAGGGCGCCGGAGACCTGGGACGTCAGGTGCATGACGTGGCTGTAGCGCTCGAGGGTCATCAGCTCGTCGACGTGCACCGTGCCGAACCGGGCCACCCGCCCCACGTCGTTGCGGGCCAGGTCGACGAGCATCACGTGCTCGGCCTGCTCCTTGGGGTGCTCGGTCAGCTCGGCGGCCATCCGGCGATCGTGCTCGTCGGTGCTCCCCCGCTTGCGGGTGCCGGCGATGGGGCGGGAGATCACGGTGCCGTCGAGCAGTTGGACCATCGGCTCCGGCGACGACCCGACGATCGTCAGCTCGTCGTGGCGCACGAAGTACATGTACGGGCTCGGGTTGACCTGCCGCAGCACCCGGTAGACGTCGAATGGATCGGCGTCGAGCTGGAGGTCGTAGCGCTGGGCGAGCACGACCTGGAAGATGTCGCCGGCGACGATGTGCTCCTTGGCGACCTCGACCGCCTGCTGGTACAGCCCGTCGGGCATCGAGCTCTTGACCTCCGGCAGGCGCTCGTCACCGGTCGGCGGCTCGACGGGCACGTACGGCAGCGGCCGGGCGAGGTTGGCGACGGCCCGCCCGATGCTGCCGATCGCCGCCTCGTACGCCTCGTCGATGGCTGCTGCGTCGAGATCGAGGACCGGCACGCTCTCGATCAACGTCACCCGCTGGCGCCAGTGATCGAAGGCGGCGAGCGAGCCGATCATGCTCATCACGGCGTCGGGCACGTGGCGGTCGTCGGGGGGCACGTTGGGCAGGCGCTCGACCTCGCGGATCACGTCGTAGCCGAGGTACCCCATCAGGCCGCCGTGGAGCGGCGGCAGTTCGGGGATCACGGGCGCGCGGTACGTCGCCAGGAGCCGCTCGAGCACGGCGAGGATGCCCTGATCGCGGGGAACCTCGACGGGCAACGTGCCCTCGACCTCGACCTGCCCGTCACGCAGCAGGAGCGTGGCCACCGGGTCACGTCCGACGAACGAGAAGCGGCTCCACCGCTCGCCGTGCTCGACGGACTCGAGCAGGAAGCCCGGGCCGTCGCCGACGAGCTTGGCGTACGCCGCGACCGGCGTCTCGAGATCGGCGAGGAGCTCGGTCCACACCGGCACGACGGTGTAGTCACGGGCCAGCGCCCGGAACTCGTCGCGGCTCGGGCGGATCCGCACTACTCGGCCCCGAAGCGGCGGGAGAAGCAGGAGTACTCGCCCGTGTGGCACGCCCCGCGGCCCTGCTGATCGACCTTGAACAGCAGCACGTCGGCGTCGCAGTCGTAGAAGGCCTCCTTGACGATCTGCTGATCGCCACTGGTGTCCCCCTTGCGCCACACCTCCTGGCGGCTGCGGCTCCAGTACACCATGCGCCCCTCGGCAAGGGTCATGCGCAGCGTCTCGGCGTTCATCCAGGCCATCATCAGCACCGTGCCGTCGAGGTCCTGAGCGATGGCGGGGACCAGCCCGGCTTCGTCGAACTTGACGGCCGCCAGCTGCTCGGCCGTGGCCTCGATGGCACCGTGATGCTGGTTCGCTCGCTCGAAGACTCGGTCGCTCACAGGTACAGCCCGGTGGAGGCCTCGATGCGCTCGGCGGCCACGGCGTGCAGGTCGCGCTCGCGCAACATGACGTAGTCCGACCCCTGCACCTCGACCTCGTAGCGGTCCTCCGGGCTGAACAGCACGAGGTCGCCGACCTCGGCGGCACGCACGTTCTGCCCGAGGGCGACGACCTCGGCCCACACCAGGCGCTTGGCCATCTGCGCCGTCGCCGGGATGAGGATGCCGCCCTGGCTGCGCCGCTCGCCGTCCTTGTCCGGGATCTTCACGAGCAGTCGATCGTTGAGCATCTTGATCGGCAGCTTGTCGGGGGCGCTGGGCACGACGCCGAGAGTACCTTCCGCTCACGTCGACCCCACTGCGGCGCCGGGTGCCCCCGAGTCCCGGGTCGGCTCCCCCATCTGGGCGGGATCCGTCCCACGGGGCGCGGTTCGACGCCCGGCGAGGCTGTCACACTGAGGGCGATGACGATGGTGGTGACCACGGCCGACGGGGTGACGCTGGCGGCCGACATCGCGCCTGCTGCGGCGCCGATCGGCGGCGCCGTGTTGTGCCATCCGCACCCCCGCTTCGGCGGCGACCGGCACAACGCCGTGGTTGCCGCACTGTTCCGCGCCCTGCCCGGCGCTGGCATCACGGCCCTGCGCTTCGACTTCCGCCCGGGCGCCGGCGCCGAGGACACGGACCTCGTGGCCGAGCGGCGCGATGTCCTCGCCGCCCTCGACGAGCTCGCCCGGACGGTGCCCGAGCGGCCATTGTTCCTCGCCGGTTACTCGTTCGGCGCGGGCGTCGTGCTCGGCGTCGAGCACCCGACCGTGTCGGCGCACGTCGCCGTCGCGCCGCCGCTGGCCGTCATGCCGGTGCCTGCACGGCGGGACGTGCCGACGCTCGTCCTCCTACCCGCCGACGACCAGTTCACGCCACCCGCCGTCGCCGCGCCGATCGTCGCGACGTGGCCGGCAGCCACGCTGGAGATCATCCCCGGCGCGGACCACTTCCTGACCGGCCACACGGCCGCGGTCGCCGACCGGACGGCGCGATGGCTCGTCGAGCAGGCGGGGACGCGCCAGGCCACGAGCGGGTGACGCGGCCGCGGGGCCGTCTCACATCCGGCGGCACCGCGCCGGGCGATCGCCAGCTGCCACACTCGGGCCGATGGTCGATCTGCGTCCCCGCTTCCCCGGTGTTCGCGGCGGGTGGGCCCGCTTCGACGGCCCCGCCGGCACCCAGATGGTCGATTCGGCGATCGCCGCGATGTCCGAGTGGGCGGCGAGCGGCGACAACGCCAACGCCGGGGGAACGTTCGCTGCCGCGGATGCCACCGACGCCCTACTGGAACGGACTCGTCACCGCGTGGCCGCGCTGCTCGGGGCGAGTCCTGACGGCGTCGTGTTCGGGGCCAACATGACGACGCTGACGCTGGCCTTCACGCGGGCGATCGCCGCGACGCTGCGTCCCGGCACCCGGGTCGTCGGCACCCGCCTCGATCACGACGCCAACATCACACCGTGGCGCCTGGCATGCGAGCAGGCGGGCGCCGAGCACGTCCTCGCGCCGTTCGACCCGAAGACGGGGACGCTCGATCCGGGCGAGGTCATCGACCTGATCGACGAGCGCACCGCCTGGGTCGCCGTGCCAGGCGCCTCCAACCTTCTCGGCACGATCCCCGACTTGGCGCCGATCATCGCCGCGGCCCACGACGCCGGGGCGCGCGTCTTCGTCGACGCCGTGCACCTGGCGCCGCATCGGCGCATCGACGTCGCCGCGATCGGCTGCGACGTGCTCGTCACCAGCCCGTACAAGTGGTACGGCCCGCACGCCGGGGTGCTGTGCGCCGAGCCGGCAATCCTCGACGAGCTGCCGGTCGCCAAGGTCCGCCCGGCTCCCGACCGCGGCGCGCGGCGTTGGGAGACCGGCACCCCGAACTTCGAGGGCATCGCCGGCGTCGACGCGGCCGCCGCCTTCCTCCTCGACGTCGACCTCGACGACCTCGCCGCGTCCGAGGCCGCCGTGTTCGCGCCACTGCTCGACGGCCTGGCGGCGATCGAGGGTGTCACGGTGTGGGGGCCACCGACGATGGACGACCGCACGCCGACGGTCGCCTTCACGGTCGACGGCCAACGTCCGGACGACGTCGCCTCCGCCCTCGCCGCTCTGCACATCGCCACGTGGGCCGGCCACTCCTACGCCGTGGAGGCCGTCGACCAGCTCGGGCTCGCCGATCGCGGTGGTGTCGTACGCGCCGGCGTCGTCGCCTACGTCGACGACGAGGATGTCGCCCGCCTGCTACACGCCGTCGAGCAGCTCGCTACCTGACCGCGGCGTCGATGCGGGCGAGAACGTCGGCGTCGAGCTTCGGGATCACGCGCACGGCCTCGAAGTTCTCGCGGACCTGCGCCGGGCGACTGGCGCCTGTGATGACGGTCGAGACGTTGGGATTCGTGGTGCACCAGGCGAGCGACAGCTGGGCCAGCGTGCAGCCGAGCTCCTCGGCGATCGGCCGCAGGCCCTCGACCTTGGCGAGCGCTCGCTCGTCGGACAGCCGCTTGGCCAGCCACCCGTAGCCGGGCAGCGACCCCCGGGAGTCTCCGGGGATCCCGTCGCGGTACTTCCCGGTGAGCAGCCCGGAGGCCAGCGGGCTCCACACCGTCGCCCCGTAGCCGGTCTCGCCGAACAGCCGGGCGTACTCCCGCTCGACCCGATGGCGCTCGAGGAGGTTGTACTGCGGCTGCTCGGTGACCGGCTTGTGCAGGCGCAGGCGCTCGGCGATCTCGATCGCGCCGCGGATCTCGTCGGCCGCCCACTCGCTCGTGCCCCAGTACAGCGCCTTGCCCGACGACACGATGTCGCTCATCGCCCACACCGTCTCCTCCAGCGGCGTGTGCGGATCCGAACGGTGGCAGTACAGGATGTCGATGAACTCGACCCCCAGCCGCTCGAGCGACCCGTCGATGGCCTGCAGCAGGTACTTGCGGTTCAGCGTGTTCTTCATGTTCGGGGCGTCGTGGATGCCCCAGAAGACCTTCGTCGTCAGCACGTACGACCAGCGCGGCCAGCCGAGCTCGGCCAGCACCCGGCCCATGATCGCCTCGCTCTCACCGCCGGCGTAGACCTCGGCGTTGTCGAAGAAGTTGCAGCCGGCGTCGTACGCCGCCTGCATGCACTCCATCGCCAGGTCGTCCTTCATCTGGGCGTCGAACGTCACCCACGACCCGAACGACAGCACCGAGACCCGCAGGCCAGTGCGTCCGAGGCGGCGGTACTCCATGTCCTTGGCGATGTCCGTGGTCATGGACAGCACCATAGGAGGGCTAGAGGTCGGGCACCTCGGCGGGGGTGAAGCGGCAGTCCATCCGCTTGATCCCGTTGATGAACGGCGAGAGCAGCCGCGCCGGCTCGCTGGTGATCTCGAGATCGGGCAGCCAGCGGAAGATCTCCTGGAACATCATCGTGATCTCCCGGCGGGCGAGGTTGGCGCCGAGGCAGAAGTGCGGGCCACCGGCGCCGTAGCCGACCTGGGCCTTGGCGTTGGACCGGGTGACGTCGAAGGTGTGGCCACCCTCGAAGACCCGCTCGTCGCGGTTGGCCGACCAGTACCACATGACGACCTTGTCGCCGGCCGGGATGTCGATCTCGCCGACACGGGTGTCCTCGAGTGCGAGTCGGCGCATGTGGATCACCGGGCTCGCCCAGCGCACGATCTCCTCGATGGCGTCGGGCGTGCGGCCCTCGAAGTCGTCCTGCCACACCCGGCGCTGGTCGGGGTGGTCGGTGAGCAGCTTCATCCCCCAGCTGATGGCGTTGCGCGTCGTCTCGTTGCCGGCGACGGCGAGGAGGATGAAGAACGAGCCGAACTCGGCGGGTGTCAGGCGCTGGCCCTCGACGTCGGCGTGCATCAACGTCGAGACCAGGTCGTCACGCGGGTGGTCGAGACGGTCCTGCCCGAGCTGCTGGGCGTAGCCGTACATCGCCATGGCGGCGGCGAAGAGAGCGTCGTACGAGCCTCCGAAGTCGGGGTCGCCGGCACCGAGGATCACGTTCGTCCAGTCGAAGACGTCGCGCTCGTCGGCGGCCGGGACACCGAGCATGTCGCAGATGATCTGCAGCGGCAGCGGCGCGGCGAACGACTCGACGAAGTCGCACTCCCCCTTGTCGGCCGCGGCGGCGACGAGCTCGCGGGCGCGCACGCGGACGCTCTCCTCGATCGCCGCCACCGTCTTCGGGGTGAACGCCCGCTGCACGAGGAGCCGCAGCTTGGCGTGGCGCGGATCGTCGAGGACGATCATCGAGCCGAAGAAGTCGCGCGCCTCGGGGATGTCGTTGGACAGCGTGATGCCGCTCGCCGAGCTGAAGATGTGCGGCTGGCGACTGACGGCGCGCAGGTCCTCGTAGCGGGTGACCGACCAGAAGCCTGGGCCCTGCGGCGTTCCTGCCAGCGTGTCCAGCTCGGGGTGGAAGGCGACGGGGCAGCGGTCGCGGAGCGCGGCGAAGGCGCGGTCGCGCTCGTCGAGTGGCCGGGCCCAGAACTCGGTCGTGCCGAGCTGGATGTCATCGACGGTGAGAGCGTCCGAGAGAGGCATGGAGGCGAAAATACCTCGTCTGCTCAGGACGGTCGAACGGTCACGCCTCGGGCTGCCATCAGCTCCTTGGCCTCGGCGATGGTGTGCTCGCGGAAGTGGAAGATCGATGCCGCCAGCACGGCATCGGCTCCGCCCTCGAGGACGCCGTCGACGAGGTGTTCGAGCGTCCCGACGCCGCCACTGGCGATCACCGGTACCCCGACGGCGTCGACGACCGCGCGCGTCAGCCGGAGGTCGAAGCCCTCTCGTGTGCCGTCGCGGTCCATCGACGTCAGCAGGATCTCGCCCGCGCCGCGGTTCGTAGCGTCGGTCGCCCACGCCACGGCGTCGACGCCCGTCGGCGTGCGGCCGCCGTGCAGGTAGACCTCGAAGCCGCCCCCATCGGCGTCGCGCCGACGCTTGGCGTCGATCGCGCACACGACGCACTGAGCGCCGAACTCGGTGGCGATCTCGGTGATCAGCTCGGGCCGCTCGACGGCCGCAGTGTTCACACTGACCTTGTCGGCGCCAGCCCGCAGCATCCGCCGGGCATCCTCGACGGTGCGGATGCCACCGCCGACGGTGAAGGGGATGAACACCTGCTCGGCGGTTCGGTAGACGACGTCGACCATCGTGTCGCGGCCGTCGCTGGAGGCGGTGATGTCGAGGAACACGAGCTCGTCGGCGCCTTCGGTGTCGTAGCGGGCGGCCAGCTCGACGGGATCGCCGGCGTCCCTGAGGTCGACGAAGTTGGTGCCCTTGACGACACGACCACCCGTGACGTCGAGGCACGGCACGACGCGGGCGACGATCACGCCAGCACCGCCACCGCGTCGGCGACGCTGAACCGACCCTCGTACAGCGCCCGCCCGGTGATGATGCCGTGCAGCCCGTCGATGGCCGCCAGCGCCCGCACGTCGTCGAGTGTGCCGACCCCGCCGCTGGCGATCACCGGGATGTCGGTGGCGTCGACGGCGGCGCGCAACCCGGCGAGGTCGGGACCGCCGAGCAGCCCGTCGCGGTCGATGTCGGTGATGACGAAGGCGGCGGCGGCGGGAAACCGCGACAGCGCCGCGGCGAGGGCGACGCCGCTGGCCTCGGTCCAGCCGTGCACCGCCAGCTCCCCCCGGCGATGGTCGAGGCCGACGGCGACGGGGACGATCGCCGACACGGCGTCGACGAGCGGCGGGTCGGCGACCGCGGCCGAGCCCATCACGACGCGGGCGACACCGGCATCGGCGAGCGCCCTGGCGTCATCGACCGACCGCACGCCACCGCCGGTCTGCACGTGGGCCCGCCCGGCAACGGCCGCGGCGACCGCGGCCACGGCCGGGCGGTTGCGCGGCTCGCCCGTGCGGGCGGCGTCGAGGTCGACGACGTGGATCCACGCCGCGCCCTGGTCGCAGAAGCCGGTTGCCACCGCCACGGGGTCGTCGCCGTAGACCGTCTCGGCGGCGTAGTCGCCCTGCGCCAGGCGCACGACGCGTCCGCCGCGCAGGTCGATCGAGGGGTAGAGGAGCGGCACGCGGTCAGGCGGGGACGGAGAGCGACGTCACGAAGTTGCCGAGCAGGCGGAGCCCGGCGGACGCCGACTTCTCGGGGTGGAACTGGGCGGCGAAGACGTTCCCGGCCCGGAACGCGGCGTTGACCGGACCGCCGTAGTCGCACGTGGCGGCGACGGTCGAGGGGTCGTCGGGGAGTCCGTGCAACGAGTGGACGAAGTAGAACCACGGACGCTCGCCGAGCCCGGCGAACATCGGCTCGTCGGCGTCGACGACGTCGATTCGATTCCACTGCATCTGCGGGCGCTTGACCCCCTCCGGCAGCCACTCCACCGCGCCCGGGATGACGCCCAGTCCCCCGATGCCGGGACTCTCGGCGCTGCGGTCGAACAACATCTGCACACCGACGCAGATCCCGAGGAACGGCCGGCCCGACGCCACGGCCTCGAGGACGGGACCGTCGAGGTGCCGCTCGCGCAGAGCTCCCATGCAGGCCCCGAAGGCCCCGACCCCCGGCAGCACGACGGCAACGGCGTCGGCGATCAGCCCGGGATCGGCCGTCAACCGGGCATCGGCCCCCAGCCGCTCCAGCGCCTTGTGCGCCGAGTGCAGGTTCCCGATCCCATAATCGACGACGGCGACCAGCGGGCGTGGCCGATCTGGGCGGTGGTCGTCTCGGAATCCGGCACGGATCCCGCCCGGATACGGATCCCGCCCAGATGGAGGAGGACTGCCGAGGCTCACAGGACGCCCTTGGTCGACGGGACGCCGCCGGGACTGTCGACGCGCACGGCGTCGCGGAGGCTGCGCGCGAGGCCCTTGAACGTCGCTTCGATGATGTGGTGCACGTTGCGCCCGGCCTTCTTCGACACGTGGAGCGTCAGGCCGGCGTTGGTGGCGAAGGACGACACGGCGTGCTCGGCGAGCTGCGGGTCGAACGCCGGGTTGCCCAGCGGCAGCGACTCGGGCAGCTCGACGTCCCAGGCGACGAACGGTCGGCCGGAGATGTCGAGGGCGACCTCGACGAGCGCCTCGTCGAGTGGGTACTGCCCGCTGGCGAAGCGCCGGATGCCGGCCTTGTCGCCGAGCGCCTCGCGGAACGCCTCGCCGAGGGTGATGGCGACGTCCTCGACGGTGTGGTGGGTGTCGATGTGCAGGTCGCCCGATGCCTGGACGGTCAGGTCGAACCCGCCGTGCCGTCCGAGCTGATCGAGCATGTGGTCGTAGAAGGGGATGCCCGTGCGGCAGTCCGTCGTCCCGGTTCCGTCGAGGTCGATGGTGACCTCGACCGCCGTCTCCTTGGTCGTGCGGCTGCGCGTCGCGCTCCGGCTCACTGGTGCACCATCCTGGCGTGGAGGAGGCCGATCGCCGTAGGTGCCTGGTGCACCCGTGAGCCTGCGGCGCCGTGTCGCTGGAGCTCGCTTCGCTCGCTCATCCCAGCACCGCCGCGAGGGCCGTGAGGAACCGATCGTCCTCGGACGGCGTGCCGATCGTGACCCGCAGGCAGTTGGCGAGCCGCGGCCAGCTCGAGCAGTCGCGCACCAGGACGCCGTGGTCGACGAGGCCCTGCCAGACGTCGTGGCCGGTGGCGGCACCGGCGCCGTCGCCGCGGACGCGGAACAGCACGAAGTTGGCTCCGCTCGGGACGACGTCGACGGGGAGCGCCCGCAGGGCGTCGACGACCCGCTCGCGCTCGGCGACGATCTGCTTGACGCGGGCGTCCATCTCGTCGACGTGGGCGAGTGCCAGCCGGCCGGCGGCCTGCTTGGCGGCGTCGAGGTGGTACGGCAGGACCACCTTCTCCAACTCGGCGACGACCCACGCCGGGGCGACGGCGTAGCCGAGCCGGGCCGCCGCCATGCTCCACGTCTTGGAGAACGTGCGCACGACGACGAGTGGCACGTCGTCGCGGACGAGGTCCAGCGCCGTCCACTCGGCGAACTGGGCGTAGGCCTCGTCGACGACGACGAGGCCCGGCGCGGCGTCGAGCAGCACGCGGACCATCGCCGGGTCCTCGACCAGGCCCGTCGGGTTGTTCGGTGAGCAGAGGAACGTGACGGCCGGCCGGGCGGCCTCGATGACGGGCCGGGCCTCCGTCGGATCGAGCGAGAAGTCGGCCCGCCGCTCACCTTCGACGACGGACGCTCCGGTGATACGGCCGATGTGGGCGTGCAGCTGGTACGTCGGCTCGAACGTGACGACCGAGCGGCCCGGCCCGGCGTAGGTCAGGAGGATGGTCTGCAGGACCTCGTTCGACCCGTTGGCGGCGAACACCTGCTCCGGGCGCACACCGTGCCAATCGGCGATGGCTGCCCGCAGGCCGGTCGCCGCACGGTCCGGGTACCGCCGCCAGTCGATGGTCGCCAACTCGGCCGCCAGCTCCGCCTGCCACCCCGCAGGTGGCGGGTACGGCGACTCGTTGACGTTCAACCGGACATCGACGTCGACGCGAGCCGAGTGATACCCCTGGAGCGCCCGCAGATCGTCGCGAACGGGGACGGGATCGGCTCGGACCACGCTTGGCGACGTTACTGGTGAGGTGCGATCGTTGGCTCATGGGTAGCCCCGACGTCGGCACGACCGCCACCGAGCTCAGTGCCGCAGCCGAGGTGGTCGCCTCGTACCAGCGTCGGGTCGGTGATCTGGCCCTGCCGCACCTGGGCACCGAACGTGACGATCTCGTGACAGCGATCTACGAAGCAGAGCGCTCCCTACGTACGGCCGAGCGGATGCTGCAGCGAGCTGTCAAGCTGGCCAGCCAGCAAGGGTGAACTGCGCCGAACCGGCAAGCACGTGAACTGCGCCGAAAAGCGGCGACGGCCCCTGGTGGGAGGGGCCGTCGCACGGGCGACGCCAGGCGGCGGATCCCGGCTGTCGCTGCAAACCAGGTGGCGGGAACCTGGTTGGTTCAACCATCATACCACTGTCCTGGCACGAGGCAAGGAACGGCCTAGGTGTCCCCCGTCGACGTCGACGAGCGACGCGTGCGGCGGCGCGGCAACCGACTCGACGGGCAGATGTCTTCCAACGTACATACTTCGCACGCCGGCTGCTTGGCGAAGCACACGCGGCGGCCGTGGAGGATCATCCGCAGGCTGAAGTCGCCCCGCTCGGCCGGCGGCAGGTAGCTGTTCAACTCGGACTCGACCTTCACAGGATCGTCATGCGCCGTGAGGGCCAGCCGGCGGGACAGTCGTCCGACGTGGGTGTCGACCGGCAGGCCAGGTAGGCCGAAGGCCACGCTGCGCACGACGTTGGCGGTCTTGCGGCCGACGCCGGGGAGGGTGACGAGATCCTCCAAGGCCGTCGGAACCTCGCCCTCGAAACGGGCCACGAGCTCACTGGCCATGCCGATGAGGCTCTTCGTCTTGTTCTGGTAGAAGCCCGTCGAGCGGATGGTCTCCTCCAGTTCACCCGGGTCCGCGTCGGCCAGCGCGGCCGGTGTCGGGTAGCGGGCGAACAGGCCGGGAGTCACCATGTTCACCCGGACGTCGGTCGTCTGGGCGGACAGGATCGTCGCCACCAGCAGCTCGAACGGGTTGCGATGGTCCAGCTCGCACGCGGCGTCGGGATACGTCTCGGCGAGTCGCCTGGCCACCTCACGGGTCCGGCCCTTGGGCGTGCGCGGCCGTCTGGCGGGCATGGGCCCGGAGCCTACGGATGCCCGAGCGCCGTATCGTCTCCTCGATGCACCGAGCGGAGATCACGCGTGCCGACGGCGACGTCGATCGGGACGCTGTCCACCGGCTGCTCTCCGCGGCGACAGCGGCCGACGGCGTCTTCCCGCTCTCCGATCATCTCCGCCTGGAGCTCGAGCAGGGTGGCCGGCCCGGTTTCGCCGCCATCACGATCGGCTCGCCCCTCGCCGGCTACGCCCAACTGGCAGCGATCAACGACGTCCGCACCGTCGAGCTCGTCGTCGACCCCGACCACCGGGGCGACCCGAGTCTGGCCACCGACCTGCTCGCCGCGGCGAGGGACATCGTGGCCGGCGACGGGGGCGGCCGACTGCAGTGGTGGGCGTTCGACGCCGATCCGTCGGATGACGAGGCAGCCCGTGCGGGCGGTCTGACGCCGAGCCGTACGTTGCACCAGATGCGTCGGCCCCTGCCCACCGGCCTGCCGGTCGGGGTGACGACGCGACCGTTCGTGCCCGGCCGCGACGAGGAGTCCTGGCTCGCCGTCAACAACCGGGCGTTCGCCGGTCATCCGGACCAGGGCGGGTGGACCGCCGACACGCTGCGTCAGCGTGAGCGGGAACCGTGGTTCGACCCGGCCGGCTTCCTGCTCCACGAGCGCGACGGACGGCTGGCGGCGTTCTGCTGGACGAAGGTCCACGCCGACGCCGAACCGGCGCTCGGCGAGATCTACGTCATCGCCGTCGATCCCGACTTCCACGGTCTCGGTCTGGGCCCCCAGCTCACACTCGCCGGCCTGGCGTCACTCGCCGAGCGCGGCATCGATGTCGGGATGCTCTACGTCGACGCCGCCAACGATGTCGCCGTGGCGATGTACGAGCGACTCGGCTTCGCCGTCCACCGCACCGATCGCGCCTACGCC
The DNA here is from genome assembly GCA_963776995.1 of uncultured Acidimicrobiia bacterium. Classification (GTDB taxonomy): domain Bacteria; phylum Actinomycetota; class Acidimicrobiia; order Acidimicrobiales; family Ilumatobacteraceae; genus JALZMG01. The sequence continues at coordinate 117,798 of CAVZPA010000012.1, read as the reverse complement.
GCCGATGTCCCGCCCCGGGAGATCGGGCCGTGACGGCCACCCGCTTCGACGTCGACCGCGACCAACTCGCCGCCGTGCTGGGCGCCGAGCCGAGCTACCGCGTCGATCAGGTGTGGCGAGGGCTCTACGAGCGTCTGGCGACGATGCCGGAGATGACCAACCTGCCCGCTCGGCTCCGCGACGTTCTCGACGCCGAGCTGCCGGTCGCGCTCGAGCCGGTCACCGAGTCCGTGAGCGACCGTGGTGACACGGTCAAGTTCCTCTGGGCTCTCGCCGGAGGCGCTCGTGTCGAGACGGTGCTCATGCTGTTCCCCGACCGGGCGACCGTGTGCGTGTCGAGCCAGGCAGGTTGCGCCATGGCGTGCGGATTCTGCGCCACCGGTCAGGCCGGATTCACCCGCCACCTGACGACGGGCGAGATCGTCGAGCAGGTGGTGCGCGCCGCCCGGCGGGCCCGCGACGGCGGCCGCCGGGTGAGCAATGTCGTGTTCATGGGGATGGGCGAACCACTGGCCAACGAAGCGGCGGTGTGGGGCGCGGTGCAGCGCCTGCACGGCGATCTCGGACTCTCGGCCCGACACCTGACCGTGTCCACCGTCGGGATCGTGCCGGGCATCCGCCGTCTCGCCGAACGGCGCCTCCCGGTGACGCTGGCGGTCAGCCTCCACGCCGCCAACGACACGCTGCGCGACGAGCTCGTGCCGATCAACCGCCGCTACCCCCTGGCCGCGGTGATGGAGGCGTGCACCGACTACCTGGCGCTGAACCGGCGACGCCTCAGCTTCGAGTGGGCGTTGATCGACGGGGTCAACGACCGCCGGTCGGACGCCGAGGAGCTCGCCGTGCTGTGCCGGCGGTTGCGGCCGGCGGCGCACGTCAACCTGATCCCCCTGAATCCGACGCCCGGGTGGCCGACCCGGGGCACTCCTCCGGCCGGGGTTGCCGCGTTCCGCGACCGGCTCGGCGCCCTGGGCGTCAACGCCACCGTGCGCCGCAACCGCGGGACGGACATCGACGCGGCGTGCGGTCAGCTGGCGGCGAACGCCCCGGTGACGCTCAGCAACCGGCGTCCCGCACCCACGGGTACGGGTTGACAGCGGCCCCCCCGCCGGGATGCACCTCGAAGTGCAGGTGCGGCGTCCCGCGGGCGTTGCCCGTGTCGCCGACGTAGCCGATCACCTCGCCCTGGGACACGCCACGGCTGGAGCCCTCGAACCGGCTGAGGTGGGCGTAGTAGTAGCGGTTGCCGTCCGACCCGGCCAGCCACACGGCGTTGCCGCCGAGGCTGTTCTGCTTGAACTGCACACTGCCGGAGACGACGGCGACGAGTGGTGTGCCGGTGCGGGCCAGCATGTCGACGCCCAGGTGCGAGCGGCCGCCCGAGCGGGACGCGCCCCACGTGTCGCTGTAGGCCGACGACCCGGCCACCGGACAGATGATCCCGCTGCGCGGCGGCGGTGGCGGCGGCGGTGGCGCCTGATCCCCGGAGGTGAGACCGGCCGGTTCGGGCGCCGGTGCGACCGGCAACGGCGGTCCGGACGACGACTGGTCGGCCGGCGCGGCCGTGTTCGGCGGCTCGGGCGCGGCGGCGGCCGCTGACTGGGCGGCGGAGGCTCGCGCAGCTTCGGCTTGGGCGGCCGCTTCGGCAGCCTGGGCCGCCGCGGCTTCCCGCTGCTGCTGCTCGGCGAGCTCCCGCTGGCGCTGCTCCTCGCGCTGCTTGGCCAGCAGCGCCTCGCGGATCCGCTCGTCCTCGAGGCGCTTGCGCTCGACCTCCTGGAGGTGGACGATCTCCGCCTCGGCGGCGGCCTGCAGCTCCTCGAACTGCTCGCGCTTGGCCTCCACGGCAGCCTGGTTCTCGGCCACCTCCTGCTGGTTGGCCTCCAGTTCGACGCGCGCCTGGTCGTAGGCGTCCATGGCATCGGCCGAGGACTCGGTGACGACGTTCACCAGGACCTCCGTCTGCAGCTGCTCGCTCGGCTGGCGATAGCCGGTCAACAACGGGATCCCGGAGCTGCCACTCGACACGAAGCGGTTGACGGCGACTTGCTCGACCGTCGACCGGAGGGCCTCGACCTCCTGCTGCAGTTGAGCGTTCTCGGCGGCCAGCCGCTCGGCCTCGTCACCGAGCATCTCCAGTTCGGATTGGGCGGCGAAGAAGTCGGCGGCGGCCTGGTTGGCTCGATCGCGGGCGGCCTGGATCTCCTCGGCGGCCCGCTTCGCCGCGTCGTCGTCGGTCTCGGCGCCTGCGGCGTCGCCGAGCAGCGGGGTGCAGATGATGAGCAGGGTCGCGGCGACTGCTGCAAAGGTCCGACCGCGAGGCACGGGCGGGCAGGATAGCCGGTGTTGCGGTTCGATGACGATCATGGGTCGGTCGCGCGTTGGAATGACACGGTGCTCGCCCTCGACCTCGACCACATCGTGATGCGCCGGGGCATGACCCTCATCCTCGACGACATCTCGTTCTCCGTCGGTGATGGTGAGCGCTGGCTCATCCTCGGCGCCAACGGCAGCGGCAAGACCTCGCTGTTGCGGGTCGCCGCCCTGTACGACCACCCGACGTCGGGCACCGTCGAGGTGCTCGGCGAACGGCTCGGGCGGACCGACGTGCGCGAGCTGCGCCGGCGCGTCGGCTACGCCTCGGCGGCCCTTGCCGATCAGCTGCGACCGTCGCTCCGTGTTCTCGACGCCGTCCGCACGGCCCGCTTCGCGGCGTTGGAACCGTGGTGGCACCGCTACACCGGTGACGACGACGATCGAGCGCGGGCGTGCCTGGAGCGGATGGGCGTCGGCCGCTTCGCCGAGCGCCCGCTCGAATCGCTGTCGTCGGGCGAGCGCCAGCGGGTGCTGCTGGCCCGCACGCTGATGACCGATCCGGCGATCGTCCTGCTCGACGAGCCCTCCGCCCGCCTCGACCTCGGCGGTCGCGAGCAGCTCGTCCACGCCCTCGACGACTACGCAGCCGACGCCGCGGCACCGCCACTGGTGGTTGTCACCCACCACGTCGACGACATCCCGCCGAGCACGACACACGTCCTCATGCTCCGCGAGGGACGTGTCCTTCGCCGTGGCCCGATCGACGACGTGCTGGACGCCGCCGCCCTGAGCGACTGCTTCGGCCTGGCGCTGTCGCTGGAACGGCGCACCGACGGGCGGTTCAGCGCGTGGGCTCGGCGCTGACGATCTGCCGCAGCGCTTCCTTGCCGCGCCCGATCTCCTCGTCCAGGACGCGCTGCAGCGCGCCGCTGCCCCACAACGTGCCGGTGTAGAGCAGATCCGTCACGAGCGTGGCGCCGCCATCGACCTCGTCGACGGTGGCCGTCAGGATCCACTCGGCGTGATCGCGCTCGTCGTCCTGGATGCGTTCGAAGCGGGCGCGGCGAGGCGGCTCGTGGACCGTGCGCACCATGCGCAACGACTTCGAGCGGGCGAACGGACCGAGCCGGGCCCGCAGCTCCACCCGCCACGCCGGTCGCCCGGCGTCGGGCTCGATCGCCTCGACGCGGTGGATCAGGCGCATCCATGGTGGATACCGGTCGAGCGTCGCCACGTGCTCGAAGAGGTCGGCCGGGGTCGCCCCGGCGATGAACAACGTGGCCGACGTGTGCATCGTCACGACCGCACGGGCGGGTCAGCGGCGCCGGTCGGTGCCGCGGAAGGCCCTGGCCAGCAACGGGCTACGCGCCGCGAGGACGCCACCGAGATCGTCGGCTTCGTCGAACGTGGGCATCCACGGGATGGCCACCGTGGCGTCGGGGTCGTCATCCGCCAACGGCTCGCCGGTGACCTCGGCGACGGTCAGCGCCAGCTGCTCGGCCGCGGCGTCGGCGTCGGGCCGAACACGACGCGAGCGGGAACGGCTCGATGGCGCGTCAGCATCCGCCGGCCGGAACAGGCGCGGCCCGGGTTCACGACGGTCGTCGAGCGTCCAGCCACGGGGCACCACCATGGCGTCGGCGTGGCGCTTGCACAGTGCTCCGGCGCGCAGCGGATCGCTGTCGGGGTCGCGCGGCGCCAGCCACACCAGCAGCCGATCGACGTCGAACCCGAAGGCCATCGCCGCGACGTCGGAGCAACCCGGTCGCTCGCAGAGCCTGCCCATGGACTCCCCAACATAGCCGTCTAGCTGGGGCGGGAACGGCACTTCGCAATGGGGATCAGACCCGGACGAGCTCGATGTCGCCGCTGGAGGTCTCGAGGCGCAGGCGGGCACGCGCTTCGTCGTCGGATGGCTCGCCGCCCGACTCCAGGTCGCTCGTCACGCGACCGCTGTTCGTGCGGATGTCGAGCCACGCTGCGGTGCCCGAGCGGACGCCGGCATGGATGTCGCCGGACGCCGCCTTGGCCCGCACCTCGCCGGTCGTGACGGCCTCGATGGAGATGTCGCCGGACGCGGTGCGCACGCTCACGTCGGCCGGCGCCATACCGATGAACACGTCGCCGCTCCCCGTCTTGACCTCCAACGCCGCCCCTCCGCTGCCGATGCGGACGTCCCCCGAGCCGGAGTGCACGATCCCCGAACCGGACAGCACGCCGAGGTCGATGTCACCCGATCCGGTCACCACGTGGGCATCCTTGGCGATCGAGGCGACGCGCAGGCGACCGCTGCCGCTGCGCAGACGGGCTGAGTCCTCGACGTCGCCGAGTTCGACGTCGCCGCTACCCGTCGTCACCGTCGTCGTGCCGAAGCGGCCGATGGCGACGATGTCGGCCGATCCGGCGCTGGCGTGCAGCGTCGTGCCGTGAGGAGCCGTGACGGTCAGGGCGAGGTCCGCCGAGCGGCCGAGCAGCCCGCCGAGACGGGCCGGCACGATGACGACGATCTCGTCACCCCGCTGCTCGATCACGGTGGCCGCCATCGCCTCGCGGGTGGCCTTGGAGTCGTGGCGAGGTTGCAGGTCGACGGTCGTCTCGGCGACGTCGGCGGTGTCGATGGCGATGGTCCCGGCGCGGAACTCGATCGTCAGGCGCGGCGGGGTCGGGGTGTCGAAGCGGTACATCGGGTCCTCCTGGGACGGTTGTGTGAACGTGGGTGATGCGGGTCCGGAGGGTCAGCGAGCCCATCCGGAGAGGTGCTGGCCGATCCCACGCCGCTCGCGGGACGACGTCGGCGGGTGTGTCGCGGCGCGGATCGCGTCGACGAGCCAGGTGTTCAGCGACTGCCGGGCGCGACCGGCAGCCTCCTCGGCGCAGGCCTTCAGGCTCTCGGGGAGCCGCAGCGTGATCCGCGCCGTCAGTACATCGTCGTCGCCGTCGTGCGGTGGTGGCGGTGCCGGCTCGGCGAACGGCGGCGCGTCATCAGTGACGGTGACGACGAACTGCGGGTCGCGTCCCTTCAGACGGACGTCGACGACAGCCCCGTCGAGGCTGCTCGTGATCTCCGCCGCGGCGTCGGACAGCGCCTCCAACAGGGTCATGCGGACCGACGCCTCGAGAGCCGCGCCGAGTCGCTCGGCCGCCTGGGCCACCGATTCGCCGCCAGCGGCGGCCGCGGCGTGGAGGTCGCTACGCAGCTGGTCGACGTAGCCCGTGATGTCCATGAGCAGCATCATGACATCATGATGATGTCATGTCAACGGCGCAGTGACGTCAAGGGGACGGAATCGACCCACCGGCGTTCACGCCATCGACGGATGGACGGTCGCTGCGAAGAGCTGCCCGTCCGGCGACAGCGCCGTGATCAGACCTTCTCGCCTGGCTGTCGTGACCGAGTCGGAAACCGTCATGACCACGCCGGTACAGGTCACGATCCACGCCGAGACCGCTGCCGTGACGACGAACACCGATACCGGCACGGTGAGGAGCAGTACGAGGCTCGACGCGGCACCGAGCGCGTTGACGACGGCCCACAGGATCGTGAGCCGTTTGAACAGTCGAAGGATGCCGGGTCGGACCCGGACGTCGGGGCTCAGCGGGCAGAAGTCGTTGGCGAACCGGGCGATCAACGGCCGGCCCACGGCGACGGACCCGGCGAACATCAGCCCGGTCAGCGTGGTGCGCAGGATCGGTTGCACGAAATAGACGAAGTCGTTGCTGCTGAGCAGGTAGACGATCGTGCGGACGGTGACGCCCAGCGTCGCCAGGATCAGCAGGGCGGGCACCGCACGGCCGCCGACGGCGCGCCGCACCACGGCCCCGTAGGACCAGATGAGCGCTCCTCCGAGCGCCCAGCGCATGTCCCCGAGCACCAACAACACGTAGAACAGGGCCGTCGGGATGATCGTGGCCTCGATCACGTAGGGCACGAGGCGCCGAGCGACGGCGCCGAAGACGCGTCGCCGCGAGGGGCGCAGCTGCCAGCCGATCTCGCCGGCATCAGCGTCGGCAGGCTGGATGTCCGGTGGGTTCGAGCTTTCTTGGCGGCTGGAGCTGTGTCCGCCCGTTGTCTCCACCGCGACTGGCATGTGATGTGCAACCTGTCGACCGTGGTTGACATTCCACCCTGGATCAGTGAGACCCCGTGCTTCATGTAGAGTCATGTCGCGTGACAACCCAGGTGGAACGACGGAGTGGCAAAGTCACGGTCGGGCCACCCGGCGGTCCCACCCACACCATCCCGGAACGCTTCGTCGTGACGGTGACCGACGCACCGCCTTACGACCTGCGCCTCGACGTCACCTGGGACCCCACGCTCGGCCGTCACACGCTCCACCAACTGACCCTCACCCAGCAGCCGGGAGGCGAGTACGTGCGGATGTCGCGCATCAACCACCTCGCGCTCGCCGACATCATCGAGCGTGCCCTCACCGACGACATCGTCGGACCCCAGGGCTGGCCGCACATCGTGGCCGCCCACCCTGACGATGACCCCGTCGCCGTCGACGCCCTCATCTACCGCCTCGCTCACGCACTCGGAGGGCAACGGCCGGCAGCAACCATTGCCATCGCCAGAGGTCTCGCTCTCTCCACCGGCCCCAAACGAGCGGGCCACGCCCGCCACGCCGGACTCATCCCTCCAGCCGAGCCGGGCAAGGCATCCGGCTGACCACTCGCTGGGGGCTGCGCCCCCCGGACCCCCATCGCCGCCCGGCTCCCTGGCGGTCGCTCGGTCGGCCTCTGCTCGGTCCCGAAACTTGTCACACTGTCACGCCTACCCCAGGGACCGAGCAGAGCGAGGTGGGACAATGCCCGAGTGGCAGATGACCGCGTCGACGACCTCGTGGCTCGGGTGCGATCTGACGATGACTCGGTCGCTGCAGCCAACCTCCGCGCACTCGTCGCGAACGCGGTCGAGCTCGGCGCCACCGACGACGAGATCCTGCTCGCCGGCCGTCGCGGCGCCCTGGCCGCGCTGACGCTCGACTACACGATCCGACCGCCCGGAGACGCAGTTCTCCTCGACGACTTCGCCACGTCGACAGGGCTCGATCCGACGCTTGTACGCCGAGTGCTGCTGGCCTTCGGACTCCCCGAGGCGAATGACGACGCGCCATTCGCCGTCACCCCCGACCTGGCGCGAGCGATCGACACCGTGGCCATCGTCGCGGAGACGCTCGGCGAGGATGCGGCACTCGGATTCGCCCGGGTGATCGGGTCGTCGACCGCCCAGATGGCTGAGGCGCTCGCCAACGCCATGCGTGTCGGCATCGAGATGCCCGAGCGTGAACGCGGCGTGCCGTACTCCGAGGTCATCGGTCAGATGACCCGCCGAGCCCGCGACCTGCTCCCGACGGTGTGGGACGCTGTCGGCGCGGTCTTCCGCCGTCACCTCGTCGTGGTGTCAACGCAGCGATGGCGGCCCGATACGGCCCGCACGGCGGTCACCATGACCCGCACCGTCGGCTTCGTCGACCTCGTCGGAAGCACCGACGTCCTGCGCGGTCTGTCCGTCGCCGAGATGGCGGCATCGGTCAACCGGTTCGAGATGCTCATCTGGGACCTCGTCGGCCGCGCCGGCGGGCGTGTCGTGAAACTGATCGGCGACGAGGCCATGTTCGTCCTCGAGGACCCGATCGCCGCGTGTCGCCTCGCGCTGTCCCTCGTCGCGGCGTCGTCGCAACCCGTACGCGTCGGTCTGGCCCACGGAGAGGTGGTCGCCTTCCACGGGGACTTCTACGGACCGACGGCGAACCTCGCGGCGCGACTCGTCGCCGCGGCGCGGCCTGGGACGATCGTGGTGGATGAGTCGCTCGCCGCAGCGACCGCCGAGATCGTCGAAGTCGAGCCCATCCAGATCGGGCCGCTGCGTGGGTTCCCGGACATCAACAGGACGTACCGCGTCGTTCGCTCGTGACGCCGTCGGGTACCGGTGGTGTGCCGGTGTGCGACCGCTGACCTGCAGTGACGCGGGGCCGGGTTGACCCGGGCGTGGTGCCCGGCTTGAATCGAGACGAGCGGATGGCGTCGGATCTCGTCTGCGATGCGGGTCATGTCAACCAATCGGGAGGCCACATCATGTCCGACCTCCATGAACGACAACGGACGCCACGTCGGTGGCCGCGAGCGTTGTTGGTTGCAGTCGGCGGACCGATCGTTCGTCGGTTGTTCCCCGTGCGCGTCGAGGGCAACGAGCATCTGCCAGCGACGGGCCCGGCGATCATTGCCGCCAACCACCTGTCGTTCTTCGACCACGTCGCGTTGGCCCTGTCCGTCGGCCGCCGGTTGAGCTTCGTCGGCAAGAGCGACTACCTCGACAGCTGGAGGACGCGGTTCGTCCTGCCCGCCCTGGGGATGATTCCGGTCGATCGGGACAATCCCCGGCAGGCCCTCGGTGCGCTGGAAGTCGCTGCCGACGTCCTGCGAGCCGATGAGTTGTTCGCCATCTATCCAGAGGGCACACGCTCCCGCGACGGTTCCCTCCACGCCGGCCACAGCGGCGTCGGGCACCTGAGCGCGGCCACCGGGGTGTCGATCGTGCCGACCGGGATCGTTGGCACCAATCGCATCCAGCCACCGGGCGCACGCTTTCCACGGCCGTTCCGACGGGCTGTGATCCGGTTCGGCACCCCGATCGATCCAGTGCGCTACCGGGGGACCCGTCGCCAGTGTCGGCGACGGATCACCAGCGACGTGATGCGAGCGATCGGCGAGCTCACCCGCCAGAGCCCCTGACGGCGATCTCACCCGTTGTGCCCGGCGCGTCGAGACAGTTCTTCTCCAAGGACAGCCGGCTCAGGCGATGATGCGCCGCGACCGCAGGTCGGCGATGGCGTCGTCGGTGACGCCTTGTGATCGCAGCACGTCGTCGGTGTCGGCACCGAACGCCGGCGCCTTGCCGAGCGACGGCGCCTCGCCGCCGAACTGCACCGGCGCGGGGACGAGCACGACCTTGCCCTCACCGTCGTGCTCGATGCGTTGCACGTACCCGTTGGCGCGGGCCTGGGCGTCGTGCTGCACCTGGCCGGCGGGAAGGACGATGTCCCACTGGCCGTCCTGGGTGGAGAGCAACGCCTGCCACTGGGCCAGGTCCCGCTCGAGGAACAGCTCGTCGAGCAGCTCGACGAGCGCTTCAGTGTTGGCGGCCCGGGTCGACGAGTCCGTGAAGCGCTCGTCGGCCAGCCACTCGTCGCGCTCGACGAGCACGCAGAACTCGGCCCAGTAGCGATCGGACTGCAGGAAGGCGAGGGCGATGAAGCCGCCGTCCTTCGTCCGGTACTCGTTCACGAGTGGGTTGGTGGAGCTGCGGTGGTACTGGTGGGGAAGGGTGTCGGTGTCGAGCACGCTCGTCCCGGAGATCGTCATGCCCATCGCCCACAAGCCGACGGACATCAACGACACGTCGACGACCGTCGCCTCACCGGTGCGCTCGCGGTGGAACAGCGCAGTGCCGATGCCACCGGCGAGCGCCATCCCCGACTGGAGGTCGCCGAAGCCCGGGCCGGGCATGGCGAGCGGAACGGGTGCTTCGGGCGGCGTCACGCCGAGCGATGCGCCCGAACGACTCCAGTACGTGACCCCGTCGAACCCACCTCGTTCCGACAGCTCGCCGCGGGGGCCTTGGGCACTGCCGCGGGCGTAGATGATCCGGGGGTTCCGACCCTGGATGTCCTCGGGTTCGATGCCCAGCTTGCGGCGGGCGGCGGGGAGGAAGTTGGTGACGAAGACGTCGGACTCGTCGACGAGCTGCATCAGGATCTCTCGACCTTCGGGCGTCGCGGCATCGAGCGCGATCGCCCGCTTGCCCCGGTTGGTGACCTCCCACAGGTGCGAGACGCCGTTGACCTCGGCGGGCACGCCCCACGCCGCCGTGGCCCGACCGGGATCGCCCAGCACCGGGTGCTCGACCTTGAGGACATCAGCTCCCCAGTCGGCGAGGATCGCCGCCGCCGACGGGGCGAAGGCGTAGATCGCCATCTCCAGGACCCGAACTCCCCGCATCGGTGCCGTCATCCCTGCGCCGTCCGATCGAAGTAAAACATCATGAGGATTATGAACATCCATCGGCAGTGTGTCAACGCCACGCGCGAACCCTGGCCTACCGCCGACGCCGACCACGGTCAGGGGTGGTCACGCCCGCAGCGGGATCCCCGGCTCGCAGTAGAAGCTGACGTAGCGGCGGATCGTGCCGTCGCCGGCCAGTGACAGGCTGGAGATGAAGCTCCCTGTCTCGTCGCCGGGCAGCCCGCGCACGGCTCCTTCGAACATGCAGTGAGGACCGCGCTGGATCGACGTGATGACGACGTGGTCGAAGGCGGCCTTGCCCCGGCGCTCGAACGCCGCCAGCAGCGCCGGCCGCCCCCGGAACTCGATCCGGCCAGGATCGTCGATCCCGGTGTGCTGGTACGGCGGGTGGGAGTACAGGACGTCGGCGCTGAAGCGGTCCGCGGCGGCGGCGAAGCGGCCGCCGTCGAGGTCGGCGAAGTAGTCGCGCACCAATGTCGACGCGTCGGCCGGCTCGATCACGTCGTCGACGTCGGTCGGGAGAGGATCGCGGGCACCGCCGCAGGCGAAGGCGAGGAACCGGACGATGAGGCCATCGGCACCGGTGCGGGCGCTGCACACGTAGGTCGCGACCGACCGACCCGTGGGATCGCACAACGTTCCCTCGACGAGGGCGTCAGGGCCGTCGGCCACGCACAGGACGGCGACGTGCCGCAAGGGCCGCCGTCCGCGCTCGACGAACCGCGCGAGGAGGGCGGCCGAACCCGTCGTCACGTCGCGCGGCGCCGTCTCGACGTCCCCGGGGAGCGGTACGGCGTAGACCGCGTCACGGCTGAAGCACGCCGCGGCGTCACGGAACCGACCGGCGTCGAGGGCCAGCCAGTAGGCCGCCAGGGCGGGCGGCAGCGCGTCACCCAGGGGCGAGCTCGGTGTCATCGCTGTGTCCTTCGGTGAGCGCCGTTGGTCCCAGGCGCGCCGGTCGCCAGTTCGGCAGGACGGCCTGCCCGTCGACGTCGTCCCACCACACCTCCATCGGCATGCCCACCTCGAGGGTCGGCCGCCCCGGCAGGTTGCCGACGAGGCGCACGTCCGGCGCCTCGTCGACGTCGACCAGCACCACCGTGTAGGGCACCTCGTACGCCGGGTGGGTGGGATGCTCGACGACCGTCCAGGCGTACAGCGTCCCACGGCCGGCGACCTCCCTCCACTCGAGGTCGAAGCTGCCGCAGTGGTAGCAGTAGGCGCGGGGCAGGTGATGGTCGGCGCCGCAGCTCGAGCACGAGCGCACGACGAGGCGGTGCTCCCGCGCCGCGGCGAAGACGGCGCCGGTGTCGTGGTCGCTCTCGATCGGGAGGATGCGTTTGGCGCTCATCGTCCGTCCTTGGTGAGGATCAGCGCCGAACTGGCGATCGGCGGCGCCGAGGTGACGAGGCTCGTCTCGGCCCCCGGGACCTGCGACGTGGACGTGCCGCGCACCTGGCGGACGCCTTCCAGGACGTGGTTCATGCCGTGGATGTACCCCTCCGACATGTTGCCGCCGGCGGTGTTGATCGGGAGCGATCCGGTCATCTCGAGCGCACCGCTGTCGACGAACGACCCGCCCTCGCCCGGCGGGCAGAACCCGTACGCCTCGAGCTGCATCAGCACGGTGATCGTGAAGCAGTCGTAGAACTGGGCGACGTCGATGTCGGCGGGTCCGAGGCCGGCCCGCGCGTACAGCGTCGCCGCCGTCGGCTCGGCCGACGTCGACAGGATCGAGCGGCGGGCGAGGACCGGGAACATGGAGCCGCCCTGCCCGGCGTGGAGCTTGCCCTGGGCGACGGCGCGGATGACCGCAGGAGGCTGGCGCAGATCGCGGGCCCGCTCGGTCGATGTCACGACGACGGCGCAGGCGCCGTCCGTCTCGAGGCAGAAGTCGAACAGGCGCAGCGGGTACGAGATCATGCGCCCGTTGAAGTAGTCCTCCAAGCTGAGCTTGCGGTCGTACATCTGGGCGGCCGGATTGGCGTTCGCCCGCTGCCGGCACGTCACGGCGATCTTGCCGAGCTGCTCCGAGGTCGTCCCGTGCTCGGTCATGTGGCGTTGCGCGAGCAGGGCGAAGAACTGGCCCGGCGTCACGAGGCCGAACGGCAGGAAGAACTCGTCCCACGTCTGGTCACCGCCGACCCGCTCGTTCCCGACGCCCGGGACGCCGGCTCCGAAGCGAACACCTGACCGGCCGTTCAACGAACGGTAGAGGACGACCGTCTTCGCCTGGCCGCTCAGGATCGCGCCGACGGCCTGCCCGACCATGCCCGCTGGGGCGACTCCTCCCGGCCCGGTGGCCCCGAAGTAGGTCAGGTTCCGCAGCCCGAGCGCCTCGGCCAGGTCGTTGTAGCCGACGCGATCGTGGTCGCACTGCACGAGGCCGTCGACGTCGTCGACGGCGAGGCCGGCGTCGGCGAGCGCGGCGAGCGTCGCCTGGACCGCCATGGTCAGGGCGCTGCGGCCCGAGTTCTTGGAGAACTCCGTGGCGCCGATCCCGGCGACCGCGCAACGGTCACGATGGCTGAAGTCGCGCGTGGTGGTCATGACGTCAGCGACTCGCCGCCGTCGACGATCAGGTTGATGCCCGTGATGAAGCTCGACCGTGGCGAGCACAGGAAGTACGCAGCTTCGGCGAGGTCGGCCGGCTGGCCGGCCCGTCCGAGTGGCACGTTGGCGACGGCTTCGGCAAAGGGCCCTGGGTTCTTGGCTGTCAACGGCGTCTCCGTGATGCCCGGGGACAAGGCGTTGACGCGGATGCCCAGCGGCGCCAGCTCCATCGCGGCGACCCGCACGGCTTGGTTCACGCCCGCTTTCGTCGCCGAGTAGACGAGACGTCCCGGACGCGCGCCGAGGGCGCGTATCGACGAGACGAGCACGATCGCCGAGTTCGGCTGAGGGTTCTCGGCCATCATCCGCCCGGCCAACTGGCAGCAGTGGATGGTGCCCGTGAAGTTCAGCGCCACGACGGCGTCGAACTCCTCACCGCTCTGCTCCAAGAACGGTGTGACCTGCCCCGTTCCGGCGTTGGCCACGAAGATGTTGAGGGCCGGGAGATGGCCACGAAGCTGCTCGAAGAGACTGTCGACACCGGCACGCGACGAGACGTCGGCGGTGATGCCGGTGATGTTCTGGTCCGGCGCGGCGGACGCCCGCGTCGACGCGACTGCGTCGTCGAGCGCCTCTCGTCCGCGGGCGACCATGACGAGGTTCGCTCCGCCCTCCACGAAGCGCTCGGCGACGGCACGACCGATCCCCATCGAGCCGCCGGTGACGACGGCCCACTGCCCGAGCAATGGTCGGTCGACGTCGCCCACCACCGTTTGCAGATCGCTCATCGCTGGAGCTCGCTTCGCTCGCTCATCGCTGTCCTTCCTTCAAGGCCGGGACGCCCGGCGGGTCCTGGTGCTCGGAGGCGAGCGGCCGACCGGCGAGTGCGGTCTCGGCGGCCCGCAGGCCAAAGACCGCGGCGGCGGCGAGCCCGCCGGCGTAGGCACGCACGAACAGTCCGCCGGCGTCGGCGCCGGCGGCGAGCAGCCCGGGGATGGGGCGGCCGTCGCCGTCGAGGGCTCGGGCCTGGTCGTCGACGAGGATGCCGCCGAAGGTGAACGTGATGGCGGCCTGCGCCTCGACGACGTAGTACGGCGGCTTGTCGAGGGGCAGCGGGTCGAACCGTCGCTCCGGCTGCAGTCGCTGCCCGGACCGCGCCGCGGCGTTGAAGCGTTCGATGCCCGCTCGGATCACGTCACCGGGGTAGCCCCAGTCCTCCGGGAGGTAGGCGAAGTCGTCGAGGGAATCGGCGAGGGCGTAGCGCCCGCCGCGTCGCCGGCACAGCTCGAACCGGTCCACCGGGGTGATCCCTTCGACGTACTCGCCGAGCATCCACTCGTCGCGCACCCGCTGGTCAGCGACGACGAGGACACGGGCGTCGAGCTGCTCGACGGCGGCGATGGCGCTGAGGTGATCGCCGAGCGTCTCGTCGATGAAGCGCTCGCCGCGCCGGTTGAACAGCAGCGCGTGCTCGGAGTAGTAGAGCGTCTGGTTGGCGAACTGCATGGGGTCGTCCAGGGGCACGTCGGCGAGCACGAGATGGCCATAGAAGCCGGCGTCGTCCTTGCCGAACGCGGCACCGGCCTGCCGGGCGAGCCGCAGACCCGCGCCGGCGCTCGTTGGGTTCGATCGGAGCGCCATGAGGGGCGCATTCGGGTGAATGAGCGTCGCCGTCAGCTCGCGATCGCCCTGGTAGCCGCCGCTGGCCAGCAGCGTCGACGTGGCGTTGATGCGGCGTTGGCTACCGCCGGCCGTGCGCACGTCCAGGCCCGTCACGCGCCGTTGTCCGTGAGGAGGGCCTCGACCGTCGTGTCCCGCAGGATCTCGCCCCGTGCGCCGGTGACGAGCTTCTCGCAGGCGGCGATGTAGGCGGCGGTGTCGATGCGCCGGCCACGGCCGTAGCGCAGGATCGAAACCTCCTCGGCGACGTCGACATCCAACGAGCGCAGCCACTCCACCGCGTCGGCAAACCCGGCGACGAGCGCGTGGCGCAGCGACGGGTCGCCGTCGGGGTCGACGTCGGCGAGCACCTCGTCCGACGGCGCCGTCCAGAGGTAGCCGGCGTAGCGGGCCGACCCGCCGAGCTCGCCGGCCCGCTCGACGAGCACGACGGTCGCGCCGTCGCGGCTGGAACGGGCTGCGGCGGTGAGGCCGGCCATGCCGCCACCGACGACGGCAAGATCGAATTGCTGGGAGGTGTTGGGCACGCGGTCAGCCCATTCCTCGAGATGCCCGTGTCATCGGTGTGGTGCCTGCTCCGGTCGACGGGGTTGCGGGGAGATGCCGCTGGCGGTGAGCCCGCCGTCGACGACGATCTCGGTGCCGTTGACGAACGAGCTGTCGTCGGAGGCCAGCCAGCACACTGCGGCGGCGACGTCGTCGGGTCGTCCGAACCTTCCGACCGGGATTTGCGCGAGGTAGCCGTCCCAGTCGAGGTGCTCGAGTTGGTCGCCCATCGTCATCTCGGTGACCACGGGACCGGGGCACACGGCGTTGACGCGCACACCGAGGGGTCCGAGCTCGATCGCGGCGACCTTGGTGAGGCCACGGAGGGCGAACTTGCTGGTCGAGTAGGCGCCCAAGCCGTGGCCGCCGACGAGCCCGCGTACCGAGGAGATGTTGATGATCGAACCGGTGCCGCCGGCGGATTCGTGCACTCGGAGGAACGCCTGGATGCCGTGCAGCGCGCCGACGACGTTGACGTCGAGAGACTGACGGAACTCCTCGACCGTCATCTCTGGCAGGGGTGCGGCCCGGAGGACTCCGGCGTTGTTCACCAGCACGTCGAGCCGGCCGTGGCGATCGACGCGCGATGTCGGCGACGCGGGACCACGCATCCACATCAGTGACGTCGAGCTCGACCTGATGCGCCACGCCGGTCACTTCCTCGGCGAAGGCGATGTCCCCGACGATCACCGTGGCCCCGCTGCGCACACATCGCTCGG
This sequence comes from uncultured Acidimicrobiia bacterium, assembly GCA_963776995.1. Taxonomy (GTDB): domain Bacteria; phylum Actinomycetota; class Acidimicrobiia; order Acidimicrobiales; family Ilumatobacteraceae; genus JALZMG01. The sequence continues at coordinate 101,962 of CAVZPA010000012.1, read as the reverse complement.
CGATGGACGCGCCAAGGCCCCGGCCGGCACCGGTGACGAGAACGACCTTGCCGTCGAGTACCCCCACAACAACATCATGAGGAATTAGCGACGCCGATGCAACACCAATTCGCTATTTCTCATGAGAATTGGTTGACACCAGTTTCCGGCCGTGCTTACTCTCACCTCGACCAGCCAATTGCCCGTCCGTGTCTTCCGGACCGAGCACAGGAAGGACCGCTTCGGTGACCACGTCCATCTCTGACATCCCCATCGTCGACGTCGACACCCACGTCGTCGAACCGCCTGATCTGTGGACCTCGCGCATGTCGAGTCGCTGGGGCGACCTCGTGCCCCATGTTCGCTGGGACGAGGCGAACCAGGAGGAGGCCTGGTTCATGGGCGATCAGCGTCTCGGCGCCGTTGGCGGGGCCGCGATGGCTGGATGGCACGAGTATGCGCCGTTCCACCCGCGCCGGTGGGAGGACACCGATCCGGCGACCTCCGACCCCGCCAAGCGCCTTGCCGTCATGGACTCCTACGGCATCCACGCCCAGGTCCTGTATCCCAACGTGGCGGTGTTCGATGCCCGAAGCATCCTCGCCATGAACGAACCCGAGCTGCAGCTCTCGCTGATCCGGGCGTACAACGACTACCTGAGCGACCTGGCCGCGTTCGCCCCCGGCCGATACATCCCGGCGTCGTCGCTCCCGTTCTGGGACCTCCAAGAGACGCTGGCCGAGATCGATCGATGCGCCGCCCACGGCCACAAGGGCATCGTGTTCACTCAGGACCCGGGCTTCTTCGGCCTGCCCGAGCTCACCGACCGGTACTGGGATCCGATGTGGGCATCGGCGCAGGAGAAGGGGATGCCGGTCAACTTCCACATCGCGTCAGGTGACATCGACGTGTTCCACATCGGCAACGAGCAGAACGGCGTCCACGCCAACTACGCGGCGATGGGTGTCTCGTTCTTCATGAGCAACGCCCGCACGATCTCCCAGCTGATCACCGGCGGGATCTGCCACCGCTTCCCGCAGCTCAACTTCGTGTCGGTCGAGAGTGGCGTCGGCTGGATCCCCTTCGCCCTCGAGGCACTCGACTGGCAGTGGCAGAACTGCGGCGTCCATCTCGAGCACCCGGAGTACGACCTGCTGCCGAGCGAGTACTTCCGCCGGCAGATCTACGGCTGCTTCTGGTTCGAGCGCGACTCCGCCCTGTCGGCGATCGAACAACTCGGCGCCGACAACGTCCTCTACGAGACCGACTTCCCCCACCCGACGAGCATGTCGCCGGGACCGGCGAGCGTTGCGCAGCGGCCCGACGACTACCTCAGGTCGAACTTCGCCGGTCTCGACGAGCTGTCGACACGCAAGATCCTGCACGACAACGCGGCCCGCATCTACCACCTCGACTGAGCCGGGAACCGGCCAACTGGCCGGGGTCAGATCTCCCCCACGAGAGCGTGCGCCACTTCGGCGCACGCTCTCGTCGCGTCACCGGGGTATTTCTCATGACAAATCCTCGTGTGCCTCTTGACACGCCATGGTCGAGGGCTTAATATCATGAGGATTAGCGATGCCGTCCCTCGACGGGGCGCCGCTCCACCAAAGGGGAGTTTCACCATGACTTCAATGCTTCGTTCGCGTCGCCTCCGTCGCGGCCTGACCGCGGTGACGGCGTTGATGCTCGTTGCCGCCGCCTGCGGCGGCGATGACGATGACTCCGCCGATGAAGGCGCAGCGACGTCTTCGGCCGGCGTGGCGACCACGACCGGCGAGACGGCCGCGACGACGCCGGCCACCGACGCCAGCAGCGGCGGAACGGGCACGACGGAGGTTGCCGACGAGACGACGGGTTCCGCTGGCGGGGAGACGCCGGCCCCGGCCGGTGTCAGCGAGGAGGAGTGGGACGGGATCGTCGCCGCCGCCCAGGACGAGGGCAAGGTCACGATCTACTCCTCGCAGGGTCCGGACGAGCTCAACGTGCTGGCCGAGCGGTTCAACGACGAGTACGGCATCGAGCTCGAGGTCTACCGCGACATCGACTCGGTGCTGATCCCCAAGGTCGAGGCCGAGCAGCAGGCCGGCGGGATCGCCGACGTGATCGCCCAGGCCGGCGCGGCGTGGGCGGAGCAGCGGGCGGCCGAGGGCTGGTTCGTCGCGCCGGTCGGTCCGGCGTTCGACGACCCGGCCTTCGACCGGGACGCCGAGGTGTCCGAGGACGGGACGTACTTCACGTCGTCGGCGGCGGTGCTCACGTTCGGCTGGAACACCGCCCAGTACCCGACCGGGCTCACCGACTACACGGACCTCCTCGACCCGGAGCTGGCCGGCGGCCGCATCGGCGTCATCGAGCCGGCGGCCCCGTCGATCGTCGACTTCTGGCTGTACCTCGAGGAGAACTACGGCGAGGACTTCGTCACCCAGCTGGCCGCCCAGGAACCGAAGATCTACCCCAGCTCGCTGCCGATGGCCCAGGCCTTGACGTCGGGCGAGATCTCGGCGGCCTCGTTCGTCAGCGTGCTCGGTGACGAGAAGGAATCGGGCGCTCCGGTCGAATCCGGCCTCGCCGACGAGGTGTGGGGCGCCCGGTTCAACACGGCGATCCTGAACAACGCCCCTCACCCGAACGCCGCCCAGGTGCTGTCCAACTTCATCATCACCCAGCCCGGCCAGGAGGCCATCGCCCACGAAGCGGCGTCCGTGCTTCCAGACGTCGAAGGCGCCGTCACGTCCGTCGACAAGGTGCGGGTGCAGGACCTGTCGGTGTTGACACCGGAGGCCGTCGCCGACTACCAGGCCAAGTGGAACAGCCTGTTCAAGTAAGCCATGTCCAATCCGACGACTGCAACGCTCGAACTGAGGTGACCACGTGTCCCACGTCAGCATTCATTCACTGACCAAGCGCTTCGAAGGCAAGCCGCCGAGCACCCCGGTCGACGATCTGGCCCTGGAGATCGAGGAGGGCGAGTTCCTCGTTCTCCTCGGTCCCAGCGGCTGCGGCAAGACGACCACCTTGCGCTGCCTCGCCGGCCTGGAGACACCGAGCGCCGGCCAGATCACATTCGGGCCGACGACGGTGTTCGATGCCGATCGCCGGGTCAACCTGTCGCCGGACAAACGGAACATCGGCATGGTGTTCCAGTCGTACGCCCTGTGGCCGCACATGACGGTGCGCAAGAACATCGCCTACCCCCTGAAGGCGCGCCGGATCAAGGACGGGATCAAGGCCGGGTGGGTCGAGGAGACCGCCGCTCTCGTCGACTGCGGCGCACTGCTCGACCGTTACCCGGCGCAACTCAGCGGTGGACAGCAACAACGCGTCGCCCTCGCCCGCGGTCTCGTCGCCCGCCCCGATCTCGTCCTGTTCGACGAACCGTTGAGCAACCTCGATGCCCGTCTGCGCGACCAGGTGCGAGCCGAGATCCACGAGCTCCACGGCCGCCTCGGGTTCACTGCGGTGTTCGTCACCCATGACCAATCCGAGGCGCTGGCGCTCGGTGACCGGTTGGCCATCATGCGCAGCGGTCGCATCGAGCAGTACGACACCCCGGAGGGCGTTTTCGAGCATCCAGCAACCGAGTACGTCGCCGCCTTCATCGGCATGGGCAACCGGCTGGTCTGTGAACGAGCCGACAAGGGGTGGCGCTGCGACGGCCAGGTCCTCGGCGGCGCCCCGCTCCAAGCCGCGTCGCTCGGTGGTCGCGTCGCGGTCCGACTCCGCAGCGAGGACGTCGACATCCACCCCAAGGAGGCCGAACTGCCGAACGACCGGACCACTGCCACGGCGACGATCGTCGACTCCGAGTACGGCGGCAAGACCATGGACGTCGTCGCTCGCCTCGCCGAGACTCGCATCTTCGCCCGCATCTCCAGCGGCGACAGCGGGAGCTTCGCTCGTCGCCTCACGCCCGGCCAGCAAGTGGTCATCTCCTTCCGACCGGCAGACGCCATGCTGTACGAGGCCGAAGCCGACCGCACCGCCGACGCCGAAGCCGTCGGCGAGCTGACACCCCAGCCCCCAGCCGAAGCCGTGGGGGTCTGAGCCATGACGACCGCGATCTCCCCAGGCCCACGGACCGTCGACATCCGTTCGTCCGCCCGCTCCCTGCTCAAGCCGCTCGGGCTCGTCGCCTTCATCGGGGCGGTCGGCTACTTCGTGCTCGGCCCGCTCGTGCGACTCCAGTCGAAAGCATTCGCCGATGGTGCCGCGGGCTACCGCACGGCGTTCACGGCGGACCGGATCGGACGCACGATCGCCTACACCATCGGCCTGGCATTGGGCTCGCTCGCCATCGCCCTCGTCCTCGGCACCCTGCTCGCCTGGGCCGCCACACGGCTACCACCCAAGCTGCGGATCCTGCGCGTCGTGCCCGTCCTGCCGATCGTCGTGCCCGCCATCGCCAGCGTCGTCGGGTGGGCGTTCCTGCTGTCGCCTCGTCCCGGCTACCTCAACGCCGCGCTGCGGACGCTGCCGTGGTGGTCGGACCTCGAGGAAGGGCCGATCGACATCTACACGATGCCGTTCATCGTGATCATCACCGGGATCGGGCTGACCGCGTTCGTCTACCTCTTCGTCGCCGCCGGCTTCGAGAGCATCAACTCGGAACATCTCGAGGCCGCGCAGGTCGCCGGCTCCTCGCAACTCGGCGTGTTCTTCCGGGTGACCCTGCCACTGCTACGCCCCACCCTGCTGTACGGCGGCGGTGTCGCCCTGCTGCTGGGGCTCGGACAGTTCACCGGCCCGCTGCTGTTGGGACGAACCGCCGGCATCGACGTCGTGACCACCTCGATCTACGCCGACATGAGCCAGACCCCGGTGCAGTACGGCAGCGCCGCCGCGCTCGGCTCGACCCTGCTCGTGTTCGGCGTGATCGTCGTGGCCATGCAGAAAGCGCTGCTGCGGGACCGCAAGCGGTTCGTCACCCACGGCGGCAAGGCGTTCCGCTCGCCCGGCCGCCCGTCGAAGCTCGCCGCCGTCGCCCTCGTCGGCTACACGTTCATCGCCACCGTGCTCCCGGTCAGCGCCATCCTCGTCGTGTCGTTGTCGAAGTTCTGGAGCGCCGACATCGACGTCGCCGGCTTCACGCTGGACAACTTCCGGCAAATCTTCGACCAATCCAACGTCACCGACGCCGTCTACAACAGCGTCACGATCTCGCTCATCGCGATGGCGATCAGCCTCCCGCTCGGCTTCGTCGCCGCCTCGATCATCAACAGCGGCAAGGGGTACGGCCCGCTGCGCGCGGTCGCCGACTTCCTCGTCGCCATCCCCCTCGGGGTCCCGGCCCTGTTGTTCGGGGCCGGATTCCTGCTCGACCTACACCGAGGGGCCGTTCGTGCTCTACGGCACCCGATGGGTCATCGTGTTGGTCTACGTCACCCTCATGCTGCCCTTCGCGACCCGCATGCAACTCTCCGCCCTCGTCTCGCTCGGCGACGGCTATGTGGAAGCGGCGCGAGTCAGCGGCTCGAGCGTCATCGGCGCCAACCTCAAGGTCGTGCTCCCACTCATGCGCGCCGCCTTGGGAGGCGCCGCGGCGCTGATCTTCGTCCTCCTCACCCACGAGTTCGCCGCCTCGGTCCTCGTCCGTTCATCGACCACCCAGGTCATGGGCACCGTGCTGTACGACTACTGGAGCAATGGTTCGTATCCGCTGGTTGCTGCCATCGCCCTCGTCATGTCGTTCGTCACGCTCGTCGGCGTGGTGATCGCCGTGCTGCTCGGCGGCAGCAAAGCACTCAGCAGCCTCTGAACACGATGTCGATCGATCGGTGGGTCCCGGAGTGACACAGGAACGGGCGGAGCGGAACGCCAAGCCGCTCCGCGGTGGTCGACGTTCGCGCCCGACGGGGAGGCCCGACAGGGTCGTCATCCCCATCGCCTCGGGCAACGGCCTGACCCGCCCCCCGAAGACGTCGGAGACAGTGGCCCGCGCCATCACCCGCGACATCATCCGCGACGGGCGACAGCCTGGCGACCCGCTGCCGTCCGAAGCGACGATGCTCGACCACTACGACGTCAGCCGAGAGTCGCTGCGCGAAGCCCTACGGCTGCTCGAGGTGCAAGGCCTCGTCGCCATCCGGCGTGGGCCGCGCGGCGGGCCGTCGGTGTGCACCGTGGATCCCGCCAACCTCGGACGAGTCTCGACGCTCTACTACCACCTCGCCGGTGCCACCTACCGCGAACTGTGGGAGGCCTGGATCCTCGCCGAGACGATCCTCGCCGAACGGGCCGCCGCCAATCCCGACGAGGCCGCCCGCACGGCCGCGATGGCGCCCTACCTCGACGGCGGCGGCCGGCCGGCCGACGACAACGAGACCATCGTGCACGATCACATCGCCTTCCACGCCGCCGTGGCCTCCCTGGCGCAGAACCGGGTCCTCGAGATCGCCCTGCAGACGATGGGCCAGATCGTCAGCCACCACTTCGTGACCACCGACGACCCCCGGAAGCTCCGGGCGATGGTCTACGACGACCACCGTGACCTGGCTCGTCTCGTCGCCGCCGGTGACGCTCACGAGGCCCGAGCGCTGATGGAAGCCCACACCCGCAAGATGGCCGACATCGCCGGGAACAACCTCGGAACCCTGTCGGACGACTTCATCGAATGGCAGTGAAGTGGATCGAACGATCGAAAGGGAGACTGACGTGAGCCAGCAAGTCGAGACCCATGAAGAGCTCCACGAGATGTTCGCCGGGAGCGCGCGGTGACCGTTCGCGTCGGACTCTCCGCCTACGACATCACCGCCACCGAGCTCGTCCATCTGGCCGCCGCGGCCGACGAGGCCGGATTCGAATCGCTCTGGCTCGGGGAGCACGTCGTGCTGCCGGTTGACTACGGGAGCGAGCACCCGACCACCGGCGACACCGCCCATCAGCACCACACCGGACCGATCGTCGATCCGTCGACGAAACTGCTCGACCCGCTCGTGGCCCTCGCGGCGTGCGCCGCCGTCACCACCCACCTGCGATTGGCCACGGGGATCTTCATCCTTCCCCTCCGTCACCCACTGCTCACGGCCCGGATGACGCTCACCCTGCAGGATGTCGCCGGCGGCCGATTCCTGCTCGGAGTCGGCTCCGGGTGGCTGGAGGAGGAGTTCGACGCCCTCGGTGTGCCGTTCGACGATCGCGCCGCCCGCATGGACGAGACACTGGCGATCCTGCGCCAGGCCTGGAGCAGCGACACGTTCTCCCACGATGGTCCCCTGTTCTCCTTCGGCCGCGTGCAGCTCACTCCCCGACCGGTCGACGTGCCGCTGATCCTCGGCGGCAACAGCGAACGGGCGCTGCGCCGCGCGGCCACCGCCGGTGACGGCTGGTTCAGCTCCGGCACACCTTCGTTCGACGACGCCGTCCGACTCCGCGGCCGGGTCAGCGAGCTGCGCGACGCCACCGGAGCACACGGCGAGTTCCCGATCTACGTACGCGTGGCGAACCCGGATCAGGCCGACCTCGCCCGATACGACGCCGAGGGCTTCGAGCACGTGCTCGTCTGGGCAGATCAGCTGTGGCCCGCCGAGGGCGATCCGGACAGCAAGCGAGCGGCGTTCGCGGCCGCGGCTACCCGCCTCGGTGTCGAACCGCGCCGAGTGACGACCGACATCTGACGTCAGCGCCGACGTCCTCGATCCCGGACGATGAGAGTCGGCTTCTGCGAAGCGCTTCTGAAAGTGTTGCGGGTGATCGCCGCGACGAGGAGCCCGCAACCGAGGTAGACGGCTGCTTGGGTGTTGAGGAGCGTGGTGAGAGGCAGTCGGTCGACGAGGAGGCCGGCAAGGATCGAACCGATCGAGGCTCCGATCGCTTCGCCGGCGAGGAGCACCCCGACGACGCGGCCGAGAATCGCGGCAGGAGCTGTCGTTTGGACGGTGGTGAACAGTCCGACGGTGAGCGCCGCACCGGGAATGCCGGAGAGTGCGAACAGCAGCATGTATGCCCACAGCGAAGTCGTGATCTGCGGCGTGTTCCAGAACGTCAGTGCGACCACTCCCATGCCGAGGTAGCCGAGTGCGAGCAGCCGTACCGGAGAGAAGTGTGAGCCGAGTCGGCCGATCAGCGTGGCGCCGACGATGGCGCCGATGGCCATCGTGCCGCGGATCACCCCGACGGTGGCGCCGTCACCACCGACCGCATCGACCACGAACACGACGAACAGGACGACGAACGCCCCTTGGGCCAGCTGTGACAGGCCATGAACGGCGAGCAGGGCTGGCAGCGGCGGATGTTGCACCATCGCGTGCAGTCCGGCGCGCACGCCGCCTCGCACGTCGTTGGAGCCGTCGGCCGGACCGGTGTCGGAGGTGATGAACGACACCGCGATGGCGACGGTGAGGAAGCTCACGATGTCGATGAGGACCACCGCGGCCAGGCCCCCGACGGCGACGACCACCCCTCCGAGCGGTGCACCGACGAGGCGGGCGAAACTGCTGCTGGCCGACAACGCGGCGTTGGCGGAGGTCAGCTGTCCCGGTCGAACGAGCCGTGGAAGCAGCGCCACGTTGGCCGGGTTGTTCAGTTGCGAGAGCGCTGCTTGACCGGTGACGACGATGTACGCGGGCCACACCCGCGTCGGGGTGACCGCCAGAAGGGGTAGCAGCATCGCGGCTTGCGCCACGTTCGTGGCGACGAGGCAGCGCCGCAGATCGAACCGGTCGACAAGGCTGCCACCGAACGGCCCGAGGATCGCCGCAACGATCAGCTGACACGCGAACAGCACCGCAGTCGAGGCGCCCGACCCGGTCTCGGTGAACACGTAGACGGGGAGCGCGACCATCAGCACCCAGTCGCCGGTGTCGTTGATCAGTCCGCCAGCCCACGCCAGCCGGAAGTCGCGTGATCGCCACACCGACGCGGCGGGGGCCTGGTCGACAACGGTCACGGGTCGTCGGTGCGGGGAAAGGCCTGCCACACGATGTGCACCGGTGCGGCGTCCGCCGGCGTGGTCGATCGGGCCCCGGCGCGGTATGGCCGCAGCAGGTCGTCGACTGCAGCGTTGAGGTCACGAAGCTCGGCGGCCGACACTGCGAGCTCGTATCCGGCGAACTCAGCGGCGTCCTGCCATTCGGCGGGCAACTCGTCGATCCGTTCGATGAACGAGCGAGTCAACCGATCGTTCTCGACTTGATCGGCGCGGCGAAGCGCGGCGAACGCGGCGCGACCTGCAGGGTTGTCATCGCTCAGCGGGCCACCGAGCGAGAACCCGATCGCCGACGCCCGCCACCAACGAGTACGCCCATCGGACGCGTGAGCCTGTGGCTCCCGTTCAACGAAGCCGAACCGCTCCAGCTCACGAAGGTGGTAGCTACACGCCGAAGCCGTCGCCGGCACGACCTCGGCGCACTCTGTCGCCGTGCGCGCTTGCCCCGCCATCAACAGCCGAAGGATCGCCAGCCGATCGGGATGCGCCAGAGCCCGAAGCGCCCGCACGTCCGTCACCACGCGCCGTCCGGTGCCCTGGGTCGACTCTGTCGTCATGACGAGATCTGAAGGACTTGCTTCACGAATTCCACGAAATCAGAGGACGGCCAAGATGTCAAGGACTTCCTTCACATCTCACCCGCCTTGACAGCCGGGAACATGAACGGTTCAATCGGTTCGCTGGGGCTGACGGGCAGCGGCGGGGCTGCAGGGCGAGAGGAAGGAGTGGCGGAGCTGCCTCAGACCACTCGTTGGCGCGCCCTTCGGCGCGCCCGTCTTGCAGGAGAGAAAATGAAGCATCGCTTTGCCGCGATCGTGACGGGTGCTGGCCTCGCCGTTGGGCTTGGTGTCACCTCGGCGTCGGCGGCCCCACCCGAAACCACCACCACCACCGAGAAGAACGTCGTCGAGACCTTTGTCGACGTGGTTCCGACATGCGAAGGTGGTGGCGCCTTGTACACGGTGACCACCACGACGAACTTCGTGGCACACGAGACGGTGTTCGAGGACGGAAGCGTCCATGCCACGTTCACCCAGACGGGGACGTTTGTCGCGGTTCCCCTGGAGGATCCGAGCCTGCCCGAATTCACCGGACGGCTCACGGTCTGGGACGGCTTCAACCAGTCCGGCGAGACCGCCAATGGCACGTTCACCTTCAACATCCGTGGCACCGGCGACGACGGCTCGACGTTCAGGCATCACGAGACGGGACACTTCAACGAACGTCCGAACGGCAGTCTGCAGGAGTTCTTCCGCTGCCACGACAAGTAGAGACACCGCAGTCGTACCCGGCTCCAGCGAACGACGTCCCAGGCGGGCGTTGGCTCGCTGGAGAACCGGTCGCAGGTGATGACGTTGACGGAAGGCCGTCACCGTCGTGGTCGCCCACCGTGAGGTGGAGTCGACAGCTCTGGGTTCCCATGTGGGCCTTGACCCACCCGCTGTCGAGCGCGACGGTAGACCGCGCTGTTCCGATGGACGGCGCGGAGGGAGTTCCAATGAACATTCGACGAATGGCGGGCGCCGTCGCCCTCGGTACGTTGTTGAGCGTCGGCGTGGCCGTCCAGCCGGCCCATGCCTTCATTCACGAGATCGTGGCGCAATGGTGTTCTGGGCAAGCCGAGTTGGAACCACCGGGTTTGGTACCTGGCGGGAACAACCCTGACAACGTCGCTCAGCCGTTGTTCGCCAGCGGCGTCCTGCAGATCACGCCGTTCCCTGCGGGCGGCGAGGGAGCGATCCTGTTCGACTTCGATTTCACGAGGCCCCAACTCAAGATCAGGCCGACCGGCGAGATTGTCCAGATTGCACCGGGTCAGTTCATCGAGGAGTTCGAGCTCGACACAGGTCACGGCTTCGCCCACTGCGCTCAGTTTCCCGCCGGCTGAACCCGGCGAGCTCTCTGTCGCCCGCCGGCAGAGGCACCCCGAGCGGTAGATCGGTCGCCATTCGAGCCCACCACGGGGCGCGAGTCGGCGGGCTCGTACGCTGCGACCGATGTGCCTGTTGATCGTGATCAGCGGAGTCGTCCATGGGATGCCGTTGATCGTGGCGGCCAACCGCGACGAACGCCGTGCCCGCCCGACGGTCCCGATGACCCGTCTCGAGGGCGCTGGCGGCGGACTGGCAATCCTCGGTGGGCGCGACGAGGTCGGCGGCGGCACGTGGTTGGCGACCAACGAGGCCGGTGTCGTCGCCGGGCTCACCAATCGGCCCCTGCGAGACGGTCCCGATACGGCGAAGCGTTCCCGCGGTGAGCTCCCCCTCGCTCTCGCCAGGCATTCCACGGCGACGGCCGCCGTCGAGGCCTTCGGCACCGCCATCGATCCGAACGCGTACAACCCGTCCTGGCTCCTGGTTGCCGACCGCCACGACGCGTTCTTCGTCGACGTGACCGCCACCGATCAGGTCGTCGTCGAGCACCTCCGACCGGGTGTGCACGTGCTCGAGAACCGCAGCCTGCACGAGCCATCCCCAAAGGTCGAGCGGGTCCGGGAACTCCTCGATCCCGTCGTCGCCTGCGGACCGACCGTTCTGCTCGACGTGCTGACAACCCTGCTCGCCGACCATCACATACCACGCGGCGAGCCACCGGCCGAGGCGAGCAACCCGCGTCTCGCCCTGGCCGCACGAGCCATCTGCGTCCATGCCGACGAGGACGACTACGGCACGCGTTCGTCGGCCGTCATCACCGTCGCCGCCGACCCCGCCCCACCGACGATCCGCTGGACCGACGACGCGCCGTGCCATGACCAGTGGCGCACGTCCGACGCTCTCTGGCCAGCCTCCAGCGCCGAGTAAGACCACCTCCACCCGCCACGACAACCGGAGCCGGCCCACGCGAAAGCGGGCGACGCTGCCTCGCACGAGATGCCTACCCTGATCCGACGATGGCCCTCTTCCACCTTGCGACGATCACGCCGACCAAGACCGAGCTCATCGCCGAGTGGGCTCCGACCCAACCCTGGGGTCCGCCCGGTGACGTTCCCATCGATGTGATCGGCTCGTATCGCTTCGACGATCCCGAGGGTCGCGTCGGCATGGAGACCCACCTCGTCGACGCCGGGGGCACCCTGCTGCAAGTCCCCTTCACCTACCGGGACGAACCCCTCGATGGAGCCGCGGACGCCCTCATCACCGAGATGCAGCACTCCGTGCTCGGCACCCGCTGGGTGTACGACGGGCTGCGCGACGCGCGGTTCGTCGTGATGCTCGCTGCCGTTGCGATGACGGGTCAGGGCGAAGCCCTCGGCATGGCCGTCTATGACGGCCGCTGGTACATCGCGCCGAGCAACGTCCGCATCGAGGGCGGGGGATGGACGCAGGAGCGAGTGCCGGTCGACGGCTTCGAACTCGGATCCGACAGCTCGACCGACGTCGCGCTCCGCAACGACCGATTCGAGTTGACGTTCTTCCGGCGCCCGATCCCCGGACCACGCCCAGCCATCGGGCTCACCGCGACGTGGAACGGCCAACGCGACGCCGTCGTGCTCGCTGAGATCCGCGAGAAATCCAAGTGAACCGCGGGCCAACGGCCCGACAAGCCGACGTCAGCGGTGATCGGGCCGCGGCCTCAGACGCCGACGGTCTCCCAGGGTCCCCAGATCGCGACCGACAGCGCTGAGCCCGTGTTGAGGTTCGCGTAGAGGGTCGTGCCATCGGGGCTGAACGTCGCCCCCGCCCACTCAACAGCCGGCCGTTCGAGATGCTCGGCGATCGGGATGAGCTGGCCCCGCGCCGTGAGCGCCTGGAGCTTGTTGCCGTCGGTGGGGGTCGGCGGCGCGTTGTCCTCGCAGAGCACGAGCGTTCCCTTCGGGCTGACGGTGACGTTGTCGGGAAGGTGGAGGTCGCTGGTACCGGTCGACTGGTAGACGACCTCGAGCAGCTCCTGCTTCGGGTGGTAGGCCCACACCTGACCGAAGCCGCGCCCGAAGCCGCCGCGACCCTCTGCGGAGTTGACCCAGTCGATCACCTCAGGGTCCCCACCGCCCTGCGTCGAGGTGAAGTAGACGATGCCGGCATCCTCGACAATGCCCTCGAGCCGGCTGAACACGGCGCCGCCGGCGTCATAACCTTGCTTGCCCACGTTCGAGATCGCCAGGTTGTTGGTGGTCGTCGGGATGATCGCGCCCGGGTCGGCCGGATCCGGGACCACCGGGAACTGCGGGTTCGGGTTCTCGATCTCGACCCAGCGCACGGGGTACCGACGGTTGCGCTGCTGCGCCCCAGACAGGTTCGCCTGGGGCTTGCCGACGATGGCGAGCATCCACAGCGTGCCTCCGTCGAGCACGCCGCCAGCGGCGCGGGGATCGACGGGGGGGTCGTACCGGTAGAAGCCGCTCCCGAACCCGAAGTCGTCCTCGGTCAGGAACAGCGAACCGGTGAGCGGATCGAACGCCGTCGCCTCGTGCGAGAAGCGCCCCGCGTGCGTGATCGGCTGCGCACTGGCGGTCCCTGACAACGGCACCTCGAACAGGTAGCCGTGCGTCTTGGTGAGCAGCTTGTTCTGGATGTACGTCTGCTCGCCGGCAGGAGCCGGGTTCGGGATGTTGCGGGTGAAGTCGTCGAACACGTCTGGACCATTGATCGTCTCCTCGCACGCGATCCAGCTGCCCCATGGCATCACGCCGCCAGCGCAGTTCATCTGCGTGCCGGCCAGCACGGCGCGCGTCTCGGTGACGTTGCCCTGGAGGTCGACGATCACTCTCGTGTTGCCACCCGGCGCCTGGGCGTCATAGAGCGGCGCCAAGTCCGTGAAGGCGCCGGTCGAACCGTTGCGCTCGTGGTTGCGGATGAGCACGACGCTGCCGCCGGCTCCGGCGAAGGCCCCCATACCGTCGTGGTTGCCGGGCACCGTGCCTCCCACCATGGGAGCGCCGGTCGGATCGAACGTGCGGTACTGGAAGCCGGGGGGCAGGGCCAGGCGGTTGACGTTGTCCCGCAGGTCCCGCGTGGGCGCGAGCGGCGGCGCGTCGATCCGCTGCCCCCGCCCTGTTGCTCCGGCCGCCCGGGCGACGACCCCCTGGAACGGCCCGCCCAGCGCCAAGCCGGCTACGGCTGCTGTGCTGCCCTTGAGAAACGTGCGACGATCGACGCTCATCCCCATCCCCTCGTTGGTCGGTGGTTGCCGGCGGGACGGTAGCGCGACGCGCTGGCGCGACGGGCGCGGCAGCTCAGGACCAAGGTGTTTGGGGGCGCTCGACCCTCTGACCGTCGACGACGATGTCGACTCGCTCGTTGAAGAAGCTGAGCATGTCCTTGACCGCTGTGGCGTAGTTGTGCGGATGCGGGTAGCTCCACGCCACGTCCGGCACCACCGTGTCATCGATCGTCGCGGTCCAGTACGAGGCGAGCCCCTTGTAGGCGCACACCGACGTCGTGCCGGTGGGCTCGAGGAGATCCATCCGGACATCGTCTCGCGGGAGGTAGTAGCGCGTCGGCAGGTACGTCTCGAACAGCATCGTCGTGCGCGTCGAGTCGGCCACGGTCCTGCCGGCGATCTCCACGACCACGCGCCGCGAGCTGCGCCGGGTGTCGATCGTCGTGAAGGGATCGCGGGCATGACCGACGAGCAGATCGTCCTCCTCGCGCCACTCGTCGAAGGCGTCGAAATCGACGATGACGTAGCCCTCGAAGTCCGGATCGTCCGGTACGTAGGCGGCGGAGGGGAGGGTCGATCCGTCGGTGGCGAGATCGAACGTCTGCCCCGGCGTGGTGTGGAAGGAGAACCCAGTGGTCGGATCGAGAACGGGCGGGCCCTCGCGCAGCCGCACGGCGCGCTCCTCGGCGGCCGCCGCTCGAGATTCGACGAGTGAGCCGCGGATGTCCTCCAGCGGGACGGCATACGACGGAACGACACGGCGTGGCTCCCACACGATCCACGCCTCGGTGGAGTCGACCACGACGTTGTCGCCGGCGAACGCACGAATGCGCTTCGCCGTCGGATGGAACCGCAACTGCGGCAGCGACGCAAAGAAGTGATCAGCGAGGTCGAGTGCCATGACGCAACTCTCCCCCTCGTCGACGACCGGAGCAATCCACGAGCTGTCGGAAGGTCAGGCGACGTGGGGCATCACGTCGGCCGCCAGGCGCTCCATCTGCTCGGTCTGATCGACGACGGTGTTGAGCAGGATCATCTCGGCGCCGGCGTCAGCCACGTTGCGCAGCCCTGCTGCGCAGGCCTCCGGTGGACCGGTGACGGCGACCGGTTCGAGCTGGCCTCCGAAATCGCCGTAGATCCGCACCAGTTCAGCGGCCATTCGCTGCCGCGCCCGCTCGGCGTCGTCGTCCACCACGATGTACACCCGTTTGGCGATGCGGAAGCTGCCCGGATCCCGCTCGCGCTGTTCGAGCTCGTGCCGCACGTTGGAGACCTGTTCGGCGAACGCCGCGGTCGTCGTGGACCCGGCGCCGAAGAAGCCGTCGCCGTGCCGGACTGCCCGGCGGAGGGCGGAGGGGGCACTCCCACCGAACCACAGCGGGGGATGCGGCTTCTGGAACGGCTTGGGCTCCATGGTCTCCCTGTCCAGCTGCCAGAATTGTCCAGCGACGGTGATCGTCGACTCGGTCCACAGCGCCCTCATCAGCTCCAGGCCTTCGTTGAACCGGGCCACCAGGCCGTCGTCGGGGTCGACTTCGAACGCCGAGAACGGCCGCCGACGGCCGCCGATGCCGACGCCGACTTCCAGCCGTCCTCGGCTCAATTGGTCCAACGACGCGAGGCTCTTGGCGAGATGGACGGGCTGGTGCAGCGGCGTGACGAACACGGCGCAGCCCAGACGCAACCGTTGGGTGCAGGCGGCGGCGAACGTCATGGTCTCGAGCGGGCTGATCGACGACGCCGAGCCGAGCACCTGCTCCTGGGTCCAGCCGCTCTCGAACCCGAGTGCCTCTGCTCGAGCGAGGTAGGCGCCAAAGCCGGCTGGGTCGAACGCGCCGTCCTCGACGAGCTGGGGTATGGCGATCGACCAGCGCACACGCCGACGCTAGCCGTGGACCACCGGCCGACATTCCAACCGCCTCGCTCACCGAACCGGCCGATGCTGCTCAGCTCGTGACCAGGGTGATGCCTTCGGGCAACCCGCTGACCTCGACGGCACCGGCGGAGGCATGGATGTCGACCGCGGCGTCCCAGAGCCGCAGCCCCAACAGGTGCAGCTCGCCGAGGTCGGGGTGCAACTGGGGGAACACCTCGCAGCGGCGCCGTGGGAGGTCGGGCCGGAAGCCCAGGAGGGCCTGCACGAACAGCAGTGGTGAGGCCGCCGACCAGGCCTGCGGTGAGCACGACGTCGGGTACGGGATCGGAGTCGCGATGTCCGAGCGGTCCATCCCGCAGAGCAGTTCCGGCAACCGGCCGTGTCCGCGGCGGGCGACGTCGAGCATCCCGAGGATCACCCGATTGGCGTCGTCGGCCCGACGGTGACGCAGCAGGCCGACCACGCCGATGGCGTTGTCATGTGGCCACACCGATCCACAGTGGTAGCTGGTCGGGTCGTACGCCGGTTCGTTGGCGGCCAGCGTCCGCAGCCCCCACCCGGACCACATCGGCGCCGAGGTCAGGGCCATGGCGACCGGCTCGACATGCGCCTCGTCAACGATCCCGCTGGCCAGGCAGTGACCCATGTTCGATGCCAGCGCGTCGATCTGTCGGCCGTCGCCGTCCAGCCCCATCGCCAACCATCCGAGGTCCGGACACCAGAAGTCCCGGTTGAACCGCTCCTTCAGATCGGCGGCCAGTCGCTGCTCGTCGCTCGCCCGCGCGGCATCGTCGAAGCGCGTGGCGAGGGCAGCCCGCGCCAGGTGGGCGGCATAGACGTAGCCCTGGACCTCGCACAAGCCGATCGGGGCATGGGCGACCCGACCATCGTGATAGCGCACGCCGTCCCACGAGTCCTTCCACCCCTGGTTGGCCAGCCCGCGAGAGGTGGTCCGCCGGTACGTGACGTAGCCGTCGTCCGCCGCCGACCGCCGGGCGATCCAGGCCATGGCCCGGTCGACGTTCTCGACGAGCGGTCGCAGCAGGTCGTCCGGCAGGCCCCAGCGGCTGAGCTCGCCGACGAGGATGACGAACAGCGGCGTCGCGTCCACCGTTCCGAAGTACGGCCGCCCGTCGCGGAACGACGGGTTCTTCGAATCGATGAAGCGCACCTCGTGGAGGATCCGGCCCGGCTCCTCCTCGGTGACCGCGTCGTCGTGATCGCCCTGCAGGTCCGCCAGGGCCCGCGCGACGCCGTAGGCGAGGATCGGGTCGATGGGCAGCGCCATCAGGCCGGTGATGATCGAGTCCCGCCCGAAGAGGGTCATGAACCACGGAGCGCCCGGCGGCGACGGCGGGCGGGCCGCCGTAGACCGGGTCGTACAGCCGCAGGGCGTCGAGATCGGCGATCGCCCGCTCGAAGGCGATGGCCAGTCCGGGGTGTTCGGTGCGCAGCCGGGGCGGAGGCGGCCGCCGTTCGTGCCACCCGCCGCGGTCGACAGGACGGCGACGCGACGGCCATCGCTCCCCGAGGGCCACATCGACCGTGAAGGCGACCGTGACCGTCGAGCGTGCCGGGACGGTGATCCGCCAGGTCGCCCCGTCATGAGTGATGTGGGGGTTTCCCTCGAAGGAGAGGCGGACCCGCCGGTGCAGGTCCTCGAGCCGCCAGCTGTACACGATCGCCTGCCCGTCGATCCGCGTGCGCCGGATCCCTTCCGTCGCCGGCCGGCCCTCCTTGACAGCGAACAGATCGGCGAAGTCGGTTCCCACGTGGAGCGTGACCGTCGCCGGCAGGTCGACCGGCCCGTGGTTGCGGATCTCGATCAGCTCCTCCAGCCGACCTCGCAGGCGGCGCCGGCGGACGACCATCAGGCGGGTGCCGGCTTCCCCGCCCGCGGCCAGCGTGCGCAGCACGAACGTGGCTGCGTCAGCAGCCTTCCAGTTCGCCGGTGAGCGTCTGCAGCACGCCGCCGTTGATGCGCAGCGCCAACAGGCTCAAGGCCCGCAGATCGGCGAAGAAGAGGCCGTGGGCGCCGCCCGTGATGTCGCCGCTGCGCTGGCTGAGGCAGAACGTCTGGCCATCGACGATCGTGACGGCCCCACCGGTCAGGTCGGACGGCACCGGCTCGTCGTGCGGGTCCCAGGGGTTCTCGATCAGCGTCATCGCTCATGCTGCTCGTGGGACGATGGGGCGCTCGCTCGCCGGACGTGGTCGTGGCGCCGGAGGAGTGCGGCCATCGGGGAGACGACCTCCAGCGTAGTGGCCGGCGCCGCTCCAGGGGGCGATGCCCTGAACGCGTGATGCCCCGCCGGCTCACCGTGTCGTCCGCCGCCGGAGCCCGCGGCCCGCCAGCATCCCGCCGCGGGGCCGGGCGTGGGCGTGGTAGTGCGACGGGATGGTTCGCAGGTTGTCGTCGACGTAGTGCTCGGACTCGAAGTGCTCGGCCACAACGGCGGCCAATCGGGCGTGGAGGGCGGCTTTGACGTGCTCCGGCGGTTCCGGGTCGTGCACCCGCCACACGACCATCGGCACCATGCAGGCCTCACACTCGGCGATCCAGCACTCCTCGTCCTCGTAGAACCACTCCGTCAGGCGGGCTGCGTCGCACAGCTCGCACGCGCTCATCTCATGGTGTCGATCGCCGCACGGACCTCGGCGACATAGGCGCCGACGGCGTCCGGACCGCCCTCCATCAAGCGCCGCACGACCGAAGCGCCCTGGACGACCCCGTCGGCGACGGCGCATGCCTCCCTCGCCTGGACCGCGTTGGACACCCCGACGCCGATCAGCACGGGGCGGTCCGTGATCCGCTTGAGGCGGGCCGCCAGCTCGGTGGCCGACGCGGCGAGCGAGGCCCGCTCCCCCGTCACGCCGAGCAGGCCGACGGCGTAGACGAACCCGCGGGCCCGAGCGGCGACGCGTGGCAGGCGGTCGTCGGGCGCGGTCGGGGCCGCCAGCATCACCGTCTCCACGCCCACGTCGTCGGCCGCCTCGCACCACGGCCCGGCCTCCTCGAGCGGGAGGTCGGGCAGGATGCAGGCATCGATGCCGGCGCTCACGAGGCGGCCGGCGAAGCGTCGATGGCCGTCGTGGTGGACGAGGTTGTAGTACGTCATCACGGCCAGCGGGATGCCGACGTCGAGCGTGGCGGCGGCGTCGAGGATCGCCGGCGGGGTGGCGCCGGCATCGAGCGCCGCCTGCGACGCCTGCTGGATGACGGGACCGTCCATCACCGGGTCGGAGAACGGGATGCCGAGCTCGATGCCGTCGGCGCCCGCTGCGGCGGCGGCCCGGACGGCGTCCTCCCAGCCGGGGTAACCGCCGGTGATGTACGGCACGAGCAGCTTGCGCCCGGCGTCGCGCGCCGCCCGGAAGTGCTTCTCCATCAGCGCCATCAGGTGGTCAGCAGCTCCATCGCCTGTTCGACGTCCTTGTCGCCGCGGCCCGACATGCACACGAGGACGGTCTGTCCGGCGAGCGACGGCGCCTCCCGCACGACCCACGCCACGGCGTGCGCGGGCTCGAAGGCGGCGAGGATGCCTTCCGTCCTGGCCAGCAGGGCGAACGCTTCGAGCACCTCGGCATCACTGACGGGCGGGTACTCGGCGCGTCCGATCGATGCGAGGTAGGAGTGCTCGGGACCGACGCCCGGGTAATCGAGCCCCGCCGACACCGAGTGGGCCTCCTCCACCTGGCCGTACTCGTCCTGCATCAGGTAGCTGCGCATGCCGTGCACGACGCCGGGCACGCCGCGGCCGACGGCGGCTCCGCCCGCCGGCTCCGCACCGACGAGGCGGGCAGCGGTGTCGACGAACCCGGAGAACAACCCGGCGGCGTTCGAGCCGCCGCCGACGCAGGCGACGACCACGTCGGGGTCGGCACCGGTCAGGGCTCGGCACTGCTGGCTGGCCTCGGTGCCGATCACGCGGTGCAGCTCGCGCACCATCCACGGGTACGGGTGCGGGCCCATCACCGAGCCGAGGCAGTAATGCGTGTCACCGACGGTGGCGACCCAGTCGCGCATCGCCTCGTTGACAGCGTCCTTGAGCGTGCGGCTGCCGCTGTGCACAGCCTCCACCTCGGCGCCGAGCAACCGCATGCGGAACACGTTGAGCGCTTGGCGCTCGACGTCCACCGCGCCCATGTAGACCTTGCAGCTCATGCCGAACAGGGCGGCCGCCGTCGCCGTGGCGACGCCGTGCTGGCCGGCGCCGGTCTCGGCCACGAGCCGGGTCTTGCCCATCCGCTTGGCGAGCAGCGCCTGGCCGAGCACGTTGTTGATCTTGTGCGAGCCGGTGTGGTTGAGGTCCTCGCGCTTGAGCAGCAGCCGCACGCCCAGTCGCTCACCGAGGTTGTGGCACTCCGTGAGGATCGATGGCCGGCCGGCGTAGTCGCGCAGCACGGCGTCGAGCTCGGCGCGGAACGCCTCGTCGGCCCAGGCCTCGCGGAACGCGGCCTCCAGCTCCTGGCACGCCGGCACCAGCGTCTCCGGCACGTAGCGACCGCCGAACTCGCCGAAGCGGCCCTGCGGCGTCGGCTCACCCATGAGGTGGGCGCCGGTGACGACCGTCATTCGTCGCTCCAGTCGTAGGGCAGCTCGTCGGCGCCGCGGTACGGCTCCGGCGCGGCGGCCTTGGCCCGTTCGATGAAGCGCTTGACCTTGAGGGCGTCCTTGCGGCCCGGCGATCGCTCGACCCCGCTCGACACGTCGACACCCCACGGCTCGACCGCCTTCACGGCGTCGGCGACGTTGTCGGCATCGAGCCCGCCGGCCAGGATCAGGCGCACGCTCGTCGGGACCTCGCCGGCCAGCGTCCAGTCGAACAGCTGCCCGGAGCCCGGCGAGGCGGCGTCGAGCAGGATCAGATCGGTCGCCAGCGTGCCGGCCTCGCTGACCTTCGCCGATCCCGCCGGGTAGGCCTTGATCACCCACTTCACCGAGCGGGCCACCTCGGCCACGACGTCGGCGCGCTCGTTGCCGTGCAACTGGGCGGCCTTGACCCCGGAGCGGTGCACGAGGTCGACGACGCGCTTGGGATGCTCGTCGCGGAAGACCCCCACCGTGAGGATCTCCGGCGGCAGCCGGCGGGTGATGTCGTAGGCCTGCTGGACGGCGATCTGGCGGGGCGACGGGGCGAACACGAAGCCGACGGCATCGGCACCCATGGCGACGGCGAGCAGCGCGTCGTCCTCGTTGGTGATGCCGCAGATCTTGACGAACATGCGGCGGTCACGGTAGCGGTCACCCGTCCCCGACGACGGCTCCGTTCGCCCCCGCCCGCTCATCCGAGTGTTTGCTGCCGCCGGAGGGTTTGCTGCGGGGCGTCCCCGCAGCAAACCCTCGGATCAGCGGAGGGCCGCGGCGATCCACGGGTGCTCGCGCAGGAACGTCGCCGCGATGTCGCGTCGGGAGACCGGGCCGAGCGTGCGGTTGGCCCGGCCGAAGCCCTCGACCGACGAGCACGAGGTCGCCGGCGGCGCGATGCCGAACAACTCCACCGCGTTGGTCCCGAGGATGCGCTCCTTGACGGCCGGCGTCAGCGCTGGGTAGCCGAACTGCTCCTGGAAGGCAGCGGTGATCTCGAAGTTGCGGAAGGCGGCGATCTGGTCCTGTGGCGAGCCGTACCAGATCGAGTCCGTGCCCCACAGGATGCGCTCGGGACCGAACGCCACGAGCAGCTTGCCGAGGACGTGCGCGGCCTGGTCGGGATCGCCCATCACGGTGCGCCACGTCGAGCCGAGCTCGGCGTAGACGTTCCCGGCGGCGCCGATCCCGGCCTCGGTGGCGCTGCGGACGAGGCGGTCGACGCCGGCGCCGTCGGGGTCGTACGGGCCCTCCGGGCTGCCGGACTCGTAGCCCGAGTGGTACACGAGGAAGGCGATGTCGGGGTTGGCCGCGGCGGCCGGGCCGATGTCGACGGGCGAGGCGTGGGCGTTGCCGCCGGAGAGGCCCTTGTGCACGGCGACGACGGGCACGCCGGAGTCGCGCACCGCCTGCAGGAACGGTCCGCCGACGGGCGGCGCAGACGGGTCGTGGTCGTCGAGGAACCACCCGCTCGGAGCATGGGTGTAGACCTTCCAGGCGCACAGCTGGTGGGCCGCGGCGACCTCGGCCATCGCCGCCAGGGCGGCATCGAGCGGGCCGACGTCCGGCACGGCGTGGCCCTGGATGAGGACGTGGCCGTCGCCGCACAGCTCGGCGGCCAGGGCGCGGCCGCGCTCCATGGCGTCGATCGACAGCGGGTCCGCCTCGCCGACCACGGGGATCGCCGAGATCACCGCCACGGCCGTGTCACTGCCGGCGAGCACCAGGTCGCGCCAGTACTCCGCCGAGAAGCAGTCGATCGGCTCGGCCTCCCCGCACGACCCCTGCGGGAAGCCGGTGCCCCACTCCCCCGACTCCAGGAAGTGCGTCTGCACGTCGACGACGATTCCGGCGTCGGGCTCGCCGTGGACAGTCGTCGTCGCCTCCTCCGGATCCGTGGCGGCGGTCGCCGGCACGGTGAAGCGACCGCCCGGCTCGGTGCTCTCGGACGCCGATCGCTCGTCACTGCATGCCTGCAGGGCGGCCAGCCCCGACGCCATCCCGGCCGACGAGAGCAGGAAGCGGCGCCGCGACCAGCCGTGGCGGCGGGCGTGGTGGTCGGCGTCGGCACGGGCCCGGCGCATCGCCTCGGCGCGGAGCTCGTCGAGCCGAGGCGGGAGGTACTCACCGTTCGAGCACGGCCACAGCTTCAGCGGCAGCCCGGGATCGACGTCGTCGCGCGCCCCCACGTCTCCATGCAACCACGTCTCCCGCGTCTCAGGGGTGGCGGAGCAGGGCGGCCAGCTCGCCAGCCGGGTCGGGCGCCGTGACGAGGGTTTCCCCGACGAGGATGGCGTCGTAGCCGGCGTCGGCGAGGCGGGCCGCGTCGGCGGCGTCGCGGACGCCCGACTCGGCGACCTTGACGATGCCCGCGGGGATCGCCTCGGCCATCCGCGCCGCCCGGTCGTGATCGACCTCGAACGTGACGAGGTCGCGCTGGTTGACGCCGAGCAGCGTGGCACCGCACTGCAGGGCGATCTCCAGCTCCGGCTCGTCGTGGATCTCGACGAGCACGTCGAGGCCGAGCTCGACGGCGAGTGCGTGGAACGCGATCAGTTCGACCCGCCCGAGCGCCGCAGCGATCAGCAGCACGGCGTCGGCACCCATCAACCGGGCATCGACCACGTCGAGCTCCGCCACCGTGAAGTCCTTGCGCAACACCGGCAGGGTCGTCGCGGCCCGGGCTGCCTGGAGGTCGCCGGGCGAGCCGCCGAAGAACTCCTCGTCGGTGAGCACCGAGAGGCACGCCGCGCCGCCGGCGGCGTACTCGGCGGCGATGGCGGCCGGGTCGAGGTCGGCGTTGAGGGCACCCTTCGACGGGGAGCGGCGCTTGATCTCGGCGATCACCGCCAGCCGCGGAGCATCCTCGAGGGCCTGTCGGAACCCCCGCGGAGGCGGCGAGCGGCGGGCCTCCTCGATCAGCGCGTCGAGCGGGCGCTCATCGCCCGCCGCCACCTCGCGGTGGCGGGCGACGATCCGATCGAGGTAGGTGACCAGTTACAGCCCCTTGCCCATCACCGGCGTGAGGCGGGTGATCTCCGGGCGCCCGCCGGCGAGGTCGCGCAGGCTGGCGCCGAGGGCCTTGAAGGCGTCACTGGAGCCGTGGGCGACGAGGGCCGCCTCGTTGGTGTACAGCTCGTAGAACAGCACGGCGTCGGGATCGGCGTCGTTGGTGTGGAGGATGTACAGGCGGGTGTCCTGCTCCGTGTTGGCGTTGTCGATCGCCGCCTTCAGGGCGGCGACCAACTCATCCCGCTTGCCGGGCTGGGCGGGGATGCGGGCGAGGACTGCGACGGCTTCACTCATGTCACGGCAACGTAACGGGCAGCGCGCTCAGAAGCCCAAGCGGTCGCCGATCTCGCCGACGATGTCATCGATGGGCACGCGCACCTGCTCGGTCGTGTCGCGGTCGCGGATCGTCACCGCCTTGTCGTCCAGCGACTCGAAGTCGATGGTCACGGCGAGCGGTGTGCCGATCTCGTCCTGGCGCCGGTAGCGCCGGCCGATCGCCTGCGTCTCGTCGTAGTCGACCATGTACCGCTGGCTCAGCGCGCGGCGGATCTCCTGGGCCAGCGGGGTCAGCGTGTCCTTGCGCGACAGGGGCAGCACGGCCACCTGGTACGGCGCCAGCCGCGGGTGCAGCCGCAGCACGGTGCGCGGCTCGTCGTTGACGATGTCCTCGTCGTAGGCGGCGAGCAGGAAGGCGGCCATCGTGCGCGTTGCCCCGGCGGCCGGCTCGATGACGTACGGGACGTAGCGCTCGCCCGTCGCCTGGTCGAAGTAGTCGAGCCGCTCGCCGGAGTGCTCGGCGTGGGCCTTGAGGTCGAAGTCCGTGCGCTGGGCGATGCCCTCCAGCTCGTCGAAGCCCCACGGGAAGTCGAACTCCACGTCGGCGGTGCCCGACGAGTAGTGCGAGAGCTCGTCGGCGCCGTGCGGGCGCAGCCGGAGCATCTCCGACGGGATCCCGTGGCGGACGTACCAGTCGAGGCGCTCGGTGCACCAGTACTCGTACCACCGCTCGCCGTCGGCCGGCGGGACGAAGAACTCCATCTCCATCTGCTCGAACTCGCGGGTGCGGAAGATCCAGTTCTGGGGCGTGATCTCGTTGCGGAAGGACTTGCCGACCTGGGCGATGCCGAAGGGCGGCCTCTTGCGCGTGGTGTTGAGGACGTTGACGAAGTTGACGAACATCCCCTGCGCCGTCTCCGGCCGCAGGTAGGCCACCGCGGCCGAGTCCTCGACCGGGCCGGCCTGCGTCTTGAACATCAGGTTGAACTGGCGGGCCTCGGTGAACGTGCCGTGCTTGTTGCAGCTCGGGCAGGTGTCGGGGTCGTCGAGCTTGTCGAGGCGGAAGCGGTTCTTGCAGTTGGTGCAGTCGACGAGGGGATCGGTGAAGCTCGCCAGGTGGCCGCTGGCTTCCCACACCTGCGCCGGCCCGAGGACGGCGGCGTCGATCAGCACGATGTCGTCGCGCTCCTGGACCATGGCGCGGACCCAGGCCTCCTTGACGTTGCGCAGCATGAGCGCCCCGAGCGGGCCGTAGTCGTAGGCGCTGCGGAAGCCGCCGTAGATCTCCGCCGAGGGGTAGACGAAGCCGCGGCGCTTGCAGAGGTTGACGATCTGGTCGAGCTCGGTGGCCGGCATGGTTGACCAGACTACGGCGGGCCTCGTCCGGTTCTTCGGAGACTTGCTCCCGCTGAGCGGGAGCAAGGAGCGTCAGAAACGTCAGTGGCGTTCGAACATGGCGATCGCCCGGAGGCGACGCTCGATGTGGTGCTCGAGGGCGCGGGTGGCGAGGACACCGACCTCGTGGGTGGCCGGCGACTCGGGGGCGGCCAGGGCCTCGTTGAGGCGGCCGTCGAGGATGTCCCGCAGCAGCCCCAGGGCCGCTGGACGGAGCGCCGTGCCGGAGCGGCAGGCGCGGCACAGCACACCACCCTCGGTGAGGTCGAAGGCCACCAGCGCCACGTCCGGCTCGCTCCCGCCGCACCGGACGCACCTGTCCAGCTCCGGGCGCAGGCCCTCGGCGGCGAGCAGCTTCCAGTAGAAGGCCGGGACGACCAGCGGTGCCGGACGTTCGGCGATCGTCCGCAGCACACCCACCAGCATCCGATAGAGCTGCGGGTTCGGCTCCCGCTCGATCGCCAGCTGGTCCGCCGCCTCGAGGACCGCCATCCCCTGCGATGCCCGGTCGAGGCTGGAGAGCAGTGGGGCCATCGGCTCCACGGACTCGGCCTGGCTGACGATGTCCAGCTCGCGCCCGCGGTACAGCAACAGGCGGACGTGGCTCAAGGGTTCCAGGCGGGCGCCGAACTTCGACGTCGTCTTGCGGACGCCCTTGGCGACGGCCCGCACCTTGCCGTTGTCCGCCGTCAGGACGACGACGATGCGGTCCGCTTCGCCGAGCTTGTACGTCCGCAGCACGACCCCGACGTCGCGGTACAGGTGGCTGCTCACCGGCACCCGCACTGGCGGGATTCGTCTCCCGGATTCCGAGACCATTCCCGCCCAGATGGCCGACGGCTCATGAGTCGAGGCCTCCGAAACGGCGGCGCCGGCCCTGGAAGTCGTCGACGGCGGCGGCGAGGTGCTCGCGGCCGAGATGGGCGAGATCGACCGGGAGGAACACCAGCTCGCCGTAGGCCAGCTCCCACACCAGCGACGGCGGCAGGCGGGTCGGCGGACCGAGCACCAGCACGAGGTCGGGCTCGACGTCGGCCGGCTCGTACAGCGCCCGGGCGACGGCCTTCTCGTCGACGGGACCGCCCGGCGGCAGGTCGCGCATCGCCGCGGCGAACCGCTCGCGTCCGTCACCGACCGGGTCGATGAGCACGGTGCAGCGGCCGCTCTCGGTCGTGAAGTGCCGGGGCGCCGACGGCTCCGGTGGCGCGGCGTCGCCACCGGGCCCGTAGGTCCGGAAGGTCAGCCAGGCGCCGCCGGCATCGGCCACGACCTCGCCGAGCTCGTCGGCCATGTGGCGCCAATCATCGGCGGACAGCTCGGTCCACTCCCGCCGGGTGCCCGCCACCACCATGACGTGCGCGAGCGACGATGCCACCCCTGCAGTCTCCCACGTGGCGGCGCTCGGGCCCCCTCTCGCCGTAACGTGGTTTCGCTGTGTCAACCCGCGATCCGCACCAGCGCCTGCACGTGGCGTGCATCATGGACGGCAACGGCAGGTGGGCGGGACGACGGGGCCTG
Organism: uncultured Acidimicrobiia bacterium; assembly: GCA_963776995.1. Taxonomy (GTDB): domain Bacteria; phylum Actinomycetota; class Acidimicrobiia; order Acidimicrobiales; family Ilumatobacteraceae; genus JALZMG01. Next base: position 75,292 of record CAVZPA010000012.1, on the reverse strand, counting down.
CCCCGCACGGAGGGCCACACCGAGGGCGAGGAGAACCTCGCCCGCCTCGTGCGCATCGCCGTGACCCGCGACATCGGCTGGCTCACCGTGTTCGGGTTCTCCACCGAGAACTGGATCCGCCCCCGCGCCGAGGTCCGCCACATCCTCGGCCTGCACGCCAAGCTGTTCGGTCGGGTGCAGGAGCTGAACGAGCTCAACGTGCGGATCCAGTGGATCGGGCGACCGTTCGACTCACCCGACGCCCGCACGCCGAAGTACGTCCAGCGGGCGATCCGCAAGGCGATCAGCGACACGTCCGCCAACACCGGGATGCTGCTCACCGTGGCCTTCGACTACGGGGCCCGTCAGGAGCTGATCGACGCCGTGCGGCGGACGATGGCCGAGGGTCGCGAGGTGACGACCGAGGCGATCGCCGAGCACCTCTACCTGCCGGAGCTGCCCCCGGTCGACGTGCTCGTGCGCACATCCGGCGAGCGGCGGGTTTCCAACTTCCTGCTCTGGCAGAGCGCCGGGGCAGCGATCCACTTCACGGACAAGACCTGGCCGGACTTCGACGCCGCCGAGCTCGACGCCGCCCTGGCCCTCCGTGCCGTGAGTCGCGTCCGCCTTGAGTCTGCTCGACGGACGTCACCGGCGAGCTGCCCGGCGCCGAGGAGCGGCCGGGCCAGGTGGCCATGGCCGATCTCGTCGCCGCGGCGATCGACAGGGGTCGGCACCTCGTGGTCCAGGCCGGCACGGGCACCGGCAAGACGCTGGCCTACCTCGTGCCCGCCGTGACCTCGGGAGCCCGCGTCGTCGTGGCCACGGCGACCAAGGCGCTGCAGGACCAGCTCGCCGGCAAGGACCTCCCCTTCCTGCAGTCGACGCTGCCGGTGCCGTTCGACTGGGCGGTGCTCAAGGGGCGCAGCAACTACGTGTGCCTGCAACGGCTGCGCGAGATGCACGGCGGACCGGATGCGCAGTTGGAGCTCGAGGGCATGACGGCCGGCACGCTCGACGAGATCCGCCGGATCGCCGAGTGGGTCGGCACCACCGCCACGGGCGACGGCGCCGAGCTCGCCTGGTCACCGTCGGACGCCGCGTGGCGGTCGGTCAGCGTCAGCAGCGACGAGTGCCCCGGCGCGGATCGCTGCCCGCTCGGCGAGCCGTGCTTCGCCGAGCAGGCGCGCCGCCGGGCGGCGGTCGCGGACGTCGTCGTCGTCAACACCTACCTCTACGGGCTGCACGTCGGCAGCGGTGGGGTGATCCTCCCTCCGCACGACGTCGTGGTGTTCGACGAGGCCCACGTGCTCGAGGACATCATGAGCGACACGGTCGGTGCCCAGCTGGCGCCCGGCCGATTCATCTCCCTGGCCGCCACCCTGCGCCGGATCCTCGACGACCCCGAGCTGCTCGCGGGTGTCCTCGACACCGCCGACGTTCTGCGCGAGGCCATCGGTCCGCATGCTGGCCGGCGGCTCTCCAACCCCTATCCCGACGAGATCCACGACGCCGTTGTCGAGGCCCGGTTGCGGCTCGACCGGGTCGCCGCGGCCCTCACCGCCATCCAGACGCCCGTCGAGGACGCCGCCCAACGCAAGCTTCGCGCCCAGCTGCTCACCGGTCGGACGATCGGCCACCTCGACCTGGCGCTCGACCACGGTGACGCATACGTCGACTTCGTCTCCGGGTCGCCCGAGCACCCGCGGCTGGAGATCGCCCCGCTCGATGTCGGCCCGATCCTGCGCGAGGGTGTCTGGCAGCAACGCACGGCGATCCTGACCAGTGCCACCATCCCCAGCTCGCTGCCGGCGCGCGTCGGATTGCCGGTGGAGGACACCGACGTGGCCGACGTCGGCAGCCCGTTCGACTACCCGCATCAGGCGCTCCTGTACTGCGCGCTGCATCTCCCGGACCCCCGGGCCGACACCTATCGCGACGCCGTCCACGACGAGCTGGTGGCCCTCCTCGGCGCCGCCGGCGGCCGAACCCTCGCCCTGTTCACGAGCTGGAAGGCGATGGACCTCGCCGCGGCCGCGGTCCGCGAGCGCGTCGACGTGCCGATCCTCACCCAGCGCGACCTCCCCAAGCCGGCCCTCGTCGCCCGCTTCGCCGAGTCCGAGGCCACATGCGTGTTCGCCACGGCCGGGTTCTTCCAGGGTGTCGACGTGCCCGGCCGCACGCTGAGCCTCGTCGTCATCGATCGGCTGCCGTTCCCCAGGCCGGACGACCCGCTGCTGTCGGCGCGGCGCGAGCTGCTCGGAACCCGCGCCTTCGCCCAGATCGACGTGCCGCGAGCAGCCATGCTGCTGGCCCAGGCCGCCGGGCGCCTGATCCGCAACGCCACCGACCGCGGCGTGGTCGCCGTGCTCGACCGCCGCCTCGGCACGGCGCGCTACCGCTGGGACATCGTGCAGGCGCTGCCGCCGATGCGCCGCACACGTGATCGGGCCGAGGTGGAGGCGTTCCTCCGCCAGCTCACGACCTGATCCCGGCTGCCTGGCGGCCCGACGGTCCCGGTTTTGAACCGAAGTCAAGGCCGGAAGTGGCCGCGAAATCCACGGAGAACCGGCAGCGCGCCCTACGGTCGTCGGCCATGACCGACGAACTCGTGCACGTCGCGGTGGACGACGCCGTGGCGACGATCACCCTCGACTCGCCCGCCAACCGCAACGCCCTGTCGAGGCAGTTGGTCGAGGACCTCAACCGGGCCCTCGACGTCGCCGAGGCCGGCGTCACCGACGGGTCCGTGCGGGCCATCGTCCTGACCCACGTCCCGCCGGCGTTCTGCGCGGGCGCCGACCTCAAGGAGCGGCGCACCGGCGCGCCGGACTCCTCGCCGATGGTGCGCGCCCTGCGCCGGCTGATGGACGCCGAGGTGCCGACGATCGCCGCCGTCGACGGCCCGGCCCGCGCCGGAGGGATCGGCCTCATGGCGTCGTGCGACCTCGTCGTGGTACGGCGCGACCTGACGTTCGCCCTCACCGAGGTCCGCATCGGCGTGGCAGCGGCGATCATCTCCGTGCCGATCCTGCGCCGGGCGAGCGGCAGCCGGCTGGCCGCGGCGTTCCTCACCGGCGAGCCGTTCGATGCCGCCTTCGCCCGCGACGTCGGGCTGGTCACCCACGTCGCGGACGACGTCCAGGCGACCGTGGCCACCCTGTGCGACGGCATCCGCATGGGTGCCCCACGAGCCGTCGCCGAGACCAAGCGGATGTTGCGCACGGTCCCCGGCCTCGAGCGCGACGACGCGTTCGAACGGATGCGCGCCCTCTCCGACGAGCTCTTCGCCGGCCCCGACGCAGCCGAGGGGATGGCCGCCTTCGCCGAGAAGCGCCCGCCGGCCTGGCAGCGCCCGTAGCTCTCAGAGGACGGAGCGGATGGCGGCCTCGATGTCGTCCTCGGAGACGAGGACCAGGCGAGCCGCGTCGCCCAAGGGGATGAACGAGTCGGCCGCGGCGACGCGCCTGATCGGCTCCGTGAACCCCTCGGCGACGAGTCCGGCCACGACCGCCTCACCGACGCCGCCCGACCTCCGGGTCTCGTCGACGACGACCACCCGGCCCACGGCTCGGGCGTGGCGGGCGACCTCCTCGATCGGCAGCGGCGCCAGCCATCGCAGGTCGAGCACACGGCAGTCGATGCCGTCGGTCGCCAGGCGCTCGGCGACGCGCAGCGACAGGTACAACCCGTTGGCCCAGGTCACGACGAGGACGTCGTCGCCGTCGCGGGCGACGGCCGGCGATCCGATCGGCACGTGCTCACGGCCCCAGCGAGCCGGCGCGGCGTACGGCGCCATCCACCGCTCGTCACCCGGATCGTGCAGATCCCGGGTGTGGTAGAGGGCGATCGGTTCGAGGAAGACGCTCACCGTCCCGTCGGTGACGGCGGCGGCGACGCACGTCCGCAGCATCGCCGGGGCATCGGCCGGGTGCGCCGGGGAGGCGATGACGAGGCCGGGGATGTCGCGTAGCACCGCGACGCCGTTGTCGTTGTGGAAGTGGCCGCCGAACCCCTGCTGGTAGCCGTAGCCGGCGATGCGCACGACGAGCGGGTTGGTGAACTGGCCGTTGGAGAAGAACGCCAGGCTGGCCGCCTCGCCACGCAGCTGGTCCTCGGCGTTGTGCAGGTAGGCGAGGTACTGGATCTCCGGGATCGGTACGAGTCCGGACACGCCGGCGCCGAGCGCCAGCCCGAGGATCGACTGCTCGTCGAGCAGCGTGTCGAAGACCCGCCGCCGACCGGCCTTGCGCTGCAGGCCGCGCGTCACGCCGTAGACGCCGCCCTTGGCGCCGACGTCCTCGCCGAACACGAGCACACGGGTGTCGCCGGCGAGGAGGTCGCCGAGCGCGCGGTTGATCGACTCGGCGAGTGTGAGCGGCCCCTCGTCCTCGGGCAGGCGACCGAAGAAGGCGCCCCGCTCGTCGGCGCCGGCGGCGACGCCCGCCCGGTCGGCAACGGCCGCCGGCCGGTGCGGCGCGAGGGGGGCGAGCACCTCGGCGGCCGTGCGCAGCGGTGGCCGCTCGGCGAGCTCCATCGCCCGGGCCCGCACCGTCGCCCGGCCGTCCAGGTAGCGGGCGACGAGGTCGGCAGGTGTCGCCGCGCCGTGTTGCACGAGCACGCCCGCCGTCGCCAGCAGCGGGTCGCGCGCCTGCTCGGCACGCACCGCCGCCGCCGTGCGGTAGGCCGACTCGACGTCGGTACCGGCGTGACCCCCGAAGCGCACCGTCCGCAGGTGGAGGACGGCAGGACGGCGGGTCTCGCGCACCCACTCGGCGAGGTCCTCGGCGGTGTCGAACACGCCGACGGGGTCGGTGCTGTCGGCCTGCTCGTAGCGCAGCCCAGCACGACCGCGCAGCGATGCCTCGACCCACCCGGAAGGCGTCGGCACGCTGATCCCGAGCCCGTTGTCCTCGCACACGAGGAGCAGCGGCATCGGGACGCCCTGGTGGACGGTGTACACGGCGGCGTTGATCGCCCCCTGCGCTGTCGAGTGGTTCAGCGAGGCATCGCCGAAGCTGGCGACGGCGATGGCGTCCGCCGGCCAGCGGGTGGGCACGCCGAGGCGCCCGGCACGCCCGATGGCGAACGCCACGCCCATCGCCCGCGGCAGGTGCGAGGCGATCGTCGACGTCTGCGGGATCACCGCCAGCCCGGCGTGCCCGAACACCTTGTGGCGCCCGCCGGCGATCGGCTCGTCGGCCGAGGCGAGCAACCCGAGGAGCACGTCGCTGACGCCGTCGTGCCCGGGCACCTGTTGGGCGCGGGCGAGGTAGAAGCCACCCGAGCGGTAGTGCAGCAACGCCGGATCCGTCGGGCGCAGAGCGGCGGCGACGAGGGCGTTGCCTTCATGACCGGCCGAGCCGATGGTGTAGAAGCCGCGCCCCCTGGCGCGCAACCAGCGCGCCGTGTGATCGAGGTGGCGGCTGTCGAGTTGGGCGATGAACAGCTCCGACAGCAACGCCGCGGTCAGCGAGGAGCCGGGCGCCAGCGGTGCGTCGGCGGTTCCGTCATCGGCCGCCGCCGGCAGTGCCGCGATCGCGCCGAGCAGCGCCCGCTCCAGCTCGTCGAGGTCCTCCGGCCAGGCCACCTGCGCCGAGCCGGTGGGTTCGTTCAGCACGGCCATGGAACAAACGTTACAGTGGAGCGCGACGCCGGAACGAGAGAGACCAGGACCGACATGACCATCACCGACGACACGTTGTCCGACCTCACCGCGGACACTGTGGCACCGCTGCTGCGTACCGAGCTGCCAGGTCCCGTCGCCCGGGGGATCATCGCCCGCGACGAGGCGGTGACCAGCCCGTCGCTGACCCGTGTGTACCCGCTCGTCGTCCAGCGCGGCCGGGGATGCGTGCTGGAGGACGTCGACGGCAACCGCTTCCTCGACTTCAACGCCGGGATCGCCGTCGTCGCCGCCGGACACTCCCATCCGGCCGTGTCCGCCGCCATCCACGCCCAGGTCGACGACGTCCTGCACTACTGCTCGAGCGACTTCTACCTCCCCGCCTACGCCGACGTGTGTGAGCGGCTGGCCGCCATCGCCCCGCTCCCCGACCCGCGGGTGTTCCTCTGCAACTCGGGGACGGAGGCCGTCGAGGCGGCCCTCAAGCTGGCCCGCCACCACACCGGCCGCCCCAACGCCATCGCCTTCTTCGGCGCCTTCCACGGCCGCTCCCTCGGCAGCCTCTCGCTGACGGCCAGCAAGTCCCGCCAGCGGGCCGGATTCGGCATCGTCACGCCGGGTTCGTTCCACGCTCCCTACGCCGATCCGTACGACCCGGACGCCCTCACCGGCGCCGCCTATGTCGAGCAGGTGCTGTTCAAGCGGCTCACCGATCCTCGCGACGTCGCCGCCATCTTCGTCGAGCCGATCCAGGGCGAGGGCGGCTACATCGTGCCCCCACCCGGCTGGCTCGCCGATCTCCGCCGGCTGTGCGACGAGCACGGGATCCTCCTCGTCATGGACGAGGTGCAGACGGGCATCGGGCGCACCGGCACGATGTGGGCGAGCGAGCACGACGGCATCGAGCCGGACATCATGTGCGTCGGCAAGGGCCTGGCGAGCGGACTGCCGCTGGCCGGCATCGTCGCCAAGGCGAGCGTCATGGACTGGGCGCCGGGCGGCCACGGTTCGACGTTCGGCGGCAACCCCGTGGCCTGCGCCGCGGCGCTGGCGACGATCGACCTCGTGACGGCGGGCCTGGCCGCCAACGCCGCGGCCGTCGGCCGCTCGCTGCTCGATGGGCTGGCCGCGCTGCAGGTCGCCCAGCCTCTGCTCGAGCAGGTGCGCGGTCGAGGGCTGATGATCGGCATCGACCTCCCCGACCACGACACCGCCGAGGCCCTCGAGCAGGCGTGCTTCCGGCGCGGCCTCCTGCTGTTGACGTGTGGTGAGCGGTCCGTCCGCATGGCGCCGCCACTGGTCGTGACCCGCGCCCAGGCCGACACGGCGCTGGACATCCTCGCCCACGCCCTCACCGACCTGGGCGGCCGGTCGTGAGCGCCGCCCTGCCGACCACCGCCGCGCTGGCCGAGCGCGTCGCCGCGATCCTCGCCGAGTGCGGTGCCTCCAGCCCGACCGGCGAGCTCACCGCCCGCACACCGATCACTGGGGGGTCCCTCGGCCCGTCCGGCGGCGTCGGCGACGTCGACGAGGCCGTCACCCGCGCCACCGAGGCCTTCCAGACGTGGAGGGCGACGCCGGCCCCGGTCCGCGGCAACGTGGTGCGGCGGCTCGGCGAGCTGCTGCGCGAGCACAAGGAGGCGCTCGGCGCGCTGGTGTCGATCGAGGCCGGCAAGATCCGCTCCGAGGGCCTCGGCGAGGTCCAGGAGATGATCGACATCTGCGACTTCGCCGTGGGCCTGTCCCGGCAGCTGCACGGGCTGACGATCGCCAGCGAGCGGCCCGGCCACCGGCTGATGGAGACGTGGCACCCGATGGGCCCGTGCGCTGTCATCACGGCGTTCAACTTCCCCGTCGCCGTGTGGTCGTGGAACGCCGCCCTGGCGCTCGTCGCCGGCGACCCGGTGCTGTGGAAGCCGTCGGACAAGACGCCGCTGACGGCCGTCGCCTGCGACGCCTTGCTGCGGCGGGCCGCCGCTGACGTCGGGGCGCCCAACGGCCTCAACCAGGTGCTCCAGGGCGGGCCCGATGTGGGCGCCGCGCTGGCCGCCCACGAGGGTGTGGCGATCGTGTCGGCGACCGGCTCGACGCGGATGGGTCGCGCCGTCGCACCGGTCGTGGCGTCCCGCTTCGGGCGCCTGATCCTCGAGCTCGGCGGCAACAACGCCGCCGTCGTGGCCCCGTCGGCCGACCTCGAGCTCGCCGTGCGCGGCATCGCCTTCTCGGCGGTCGGCACCGCCGGCCAGCGCTGCACGAGCCTGCGCCGGCTGATCGTCCACGACTCGGTGCGCGACGAGCTCGTCGACCGGCTGGTCAAGGCCTACTCCACGGTGCCGATCGGCGATCCGCTGGCCGACGGCACGCTGGTCGGTCCGCTGATCGACACTGGCGCCTTCGACCAGGTGCGCGCCGCCATCGAGAGCGCTGCAGGCGACGGCGGCACGCTGGTCGTCGGCGGCGAGCGGGTGCTCGACGACATCGCACCCGACGCCCGCTACATCGAGCCGGCGATCATGACGATGCCCGGGCAGACCGACGATCGTGCGCACCGAGACGTTCGGGCCCCTGCTCTACGTCCTCGGCTACGACGACTTCGACGCCGCGCTGGCCCTGCACAACGACGTGCCACAGGGCCTGGCATCGAGCATCTTCACCAACGACGTGCGCGAGGCCGAGCGGTTCATGTCGGCCGAGGGCTCCGACTGCGGCATCGCCAACGTCAACATCGGCCCGTCCGGGGCCGAGATCGGCGGCGCCTTCGGCGGCGAGAAGGAGACGGGCGGCGGTCGGGAGTCGGGCTCGGACGCCTGGAAGGGCTACATGCGTCGGGCCACCAACACCGTCAACTACTCGAGCTCGCTCCCCCTCGCCCAGGGCGTCACCTTCGACATCTGAGGACGGCCGGAGCGGCTCGGCTCCTGAATCCGATCGCCTGCCGGCCGGGCCCCTATGGTGACGGCCGATGACGGTGCTCGGGGATCACGTCGACGAGCGCAGTGAGGCCTTCCAGGCCAACCGGGCCCATCTGTTGGCGCTGCTGGCCGAGCACGATCGGCAGCTGGCACTGGTCAACAACGGCGGCGGCGACAAGTACATCGCCCGTCACCGCCAGCGGGGCAAGCTGCTGTGCCGGGAGCGGGTCGAGCTGCTCGTCGATGCCGACGCCCCGTTGCTCGAGCTCTCGCCCTTGGCCGCGTGGGGCACCGACTTCCCGGTCGGCGCCGGCGTGTTCACGGGCGTCGGAGTGGTCGAGGGCATCGAGTGCGTGATCATCGCCAACGACCCGACGGTGCGCGGCGGCACGAGCACGACGGCGACGGTGAAGAAGACGCTGCGGGCCATGGCCATCGCCATGGAGAACCGCCTGCCGCTGCTGTACCTCGTGGAGTCCGGCGGCGCCGATCTGCCGCACCAGAGCGAGATCTTCATCCCCGGTGGGCAGAGCTTCCGCGACCTCACCCGCCTGTCGTCGATGGGCATCCCGACGATCGCCCTGGTGTTCGGCAACTCGACCGCTGGCGGCGCCTACGTGCCGGGGATGTGCGACTACGTGGTGATGATCTCGGAGCGTTCGAAGGTCTTCCTGGGCGGCCCGCCGCTCGTCAAGATGGCCACCGGTGAGGAGAGCGACGACGAGAGCCTCGGCGGTGCCGACATGCACTCGCGGGTCAGCGGTCTGGCCGACTACTTCGCCACCGACGAGCTCGACGCGCTGCGCCTCGGGCGCCAGATCGTGCGCCGGCTCAACCACCGCAAGCTGGGTCCCGGACCGTGCGGCGCCGGTCGGCCCCCGCGCCACGACCCCGAGCAGCTGATCGGCATCCCCTCGGCCGACCTGCGGGTCCCGTTCGACCCGCGCGACGTGCTCGCCCGGCTGGTCGACGACAGCGACTTCGACGAGTTCAAGCCGCGCTACGGGACGTCGCTGGTCACCGGCTTCGCCGAGCTCCACGGCTATCCGATCGGCGTGCTCGCCAACCACCGCGGGGTCCTGTTCAACGAGGAGTCGAACAAGGCGACGCAGTTCATCCAGCTCGCCAACCAGTCCGACACGCCGTTGCTGTTCCTGCAGAACACGACGGGCTACATGGTCGGCCGGGAGTACGAGCAGAAGGGCATGGTCAAGGACGGCTCGAAGATGATCAACGCCGTGTCCAACTCGACGGTGCCGCACCTCACCGTGAACATGGCCGCCAGCTACGGAGCCGGCAACTACGGGATGTGCGGGCGGGCGTACGATCCGCGCTTCCTGTTCACGTGGCCCAACGCCAAGACGGCGGTGATGGGCCCGGCCCAGCTCGCCGGCGTGCTGTCGATCGTCGCCAGGCAGTCGGCGGCGTCGATGGGCAGGCCGTTCGACGAGGAGGCCGACGCCGCCATGCGGTCCGCCGTCGAGGGGCAGATCGAAGCCGAGTCGCTGGCGCTGTTCATGACCGGACGGGTCTACGACGACGGGATCATCGACCCCCGCGACACCCGCACCGTGCTCGGCATCTGCCTGTCCGCCGTGCACAACGACGTCGTGCGCGGCGTGCACGACGGCTTCGGCGTGTTCCGGATGTGATGAGGCCCAGGCGAACGTTCATCCGAGGGTGTGCGGCGGGGCATCCCCGCAGCAGGCCCTCGGACGGCGGCAAACACTCGGATGGAAGAACGTGATCAACGCAGTCCTCATCGCCAATCGGGGGGAGATCGCCTGTCGCATCGCCCGCACGTGCCGGCGCCTGGGCATCGGCACGGTCGCCGTGCACAGCGATGCCGACGCCGAGGCCCTGCACGTCGCCGCCTGTGACGCCGCCGTGCACCTCCCGGGCACGGCGCCCGCCGACACCTACCTGCGCGCCGACCTGCTGATCGACGCCGCCCGGCGCGCCGGCGCCGACGCCATCCACCCTGGCTACGGGTTCCTCGCCGAGTCGGCCGACTTCGCCCGGGCCGTCATCGACGCCGGACTGACGTGGATCGGTCCGCCCCCCTCGGCGATCGCCGCGATGGGCTCGAAGATCGAGGCCAAGGCCTTGATGCGCGCCGCTGATGTGCCGGTGCTCCTCGACTCCAACGTGGCCGAGGCCCGGGAGATCGGCCTGCCGCTGCTCGTCAAGGCGTCTGCCGGCGGCGGCGGGCGCGGCATGCGCGTCGTGCGCACCCTCGGCGAGCTCGAGGACGCCCGCGAGGCTGCCGCCCGGGAGGCCGCCGCGGCGTTCGGTGACGGCACCGTGTTCTACGAGCGCTACGTCGAGCGCGGCCGCCACGTCGAGATCCAGGTCTTCGCCGACAGCCACGGCAACGTCGTCTCGCTGCACGAACGCGAGTGCTCGATCCAGCGCCGGCACCAGAAGATCGTCGAAGAGTCGCCATCCCCCGCCGTCGACGACGGGCTGCGCCGGCGGATGGCCGACGCGGCGATCACGGCCGCCTCGGCCGTCGGCTATGTCGGCGCCGGCACCGTCGAGTTCCTCCTCGAACCCGACGGCCGGTTCTGGTTCCTCGAGATGAACACCCGGCTGCAGGTCGAGCACCCGGTCACCGAGTTGGTCACCGGGCTCGACCTCGTCGAGTTGCAACTCGCCGTGGCCGAGGGCGGAGCGCTGCCGGACGCCGCCTTCGACGCCCCGCTCGACGGCCACGCCATCGAGGTCCGCCTGACCGCCGAGGACCCGTCCGCCGGCTACCGCCCGTCGACGGGCACGTTCACCCGCTTCGCCATCCCCGGCGACGTCCGCGTCGACACCGGGATCGCCGACGGCTCGACGGTCTCGCCGTACTACGACTCGATGGTCGCCAAGGTCATCGCCCACGGACCCACCCGCGCCGCGGCCATCCGCACGTTGCGCCGGGCACTGCACGATGCCCGGCTGCACGGACCGGTGACCAACCGCGACCAGCTGCTCCGCGTCCTCGAGCACCGCGCCTTCATCGCCGGCGACCTGCACACCGGGTTCCTCGACGAGCACCCGTGCACCGATCGGATGGTCGGCGACGAGCGGCTCGCTGCCGCGGCCGTCGCCCTCGCCGAGCAGGCCGCCAACCGCGCTGCCGCGGGCGTCCTCGCCGGCATCCCGTCGGGATGGCGCAACAACCCGGCCGTCGACCAGCGCGTCGAGCTGGCGCTCGACGACGCCCCGCGGACGGTGACGTACCGTCTCGGGCGCGACCCCCACGTCACCGTCGACGGCGAGCGGCTCGACGCGATCGTCGTGGGCACCGAACCCGACGGGGTGGTGTTCGACGTCGCCGGTGTGCGGCGGCGCTACGACGTCGGGCGCAACGGCGACCGCCGCTTCGTCGACGCCGACGACGGTCATCAGACGTACGTGCTGCTCCCCCGCCACCCCGACCCGACCGCCGCCGTCGACGCCGGCTCGCTCGTCGCCCCGATGCCGGGCAACGTGGTGCGCGTGCTCGTGGCACCGGGCGACGCGGTCAGGGCCGGCCAGCCGACCGTGACGATCGAGGCGATGAAGATGGAGCACCAGATCCTCGCCCCGCTCGACGGCACGGTCGAGGCCGTGCACGTGGCACCCGGCGATCAGGTCGAGACCGGCCAGCTCCTGCTGCACGTGGAGGAAGGTGCCGACGAATGACCGGCGAACGTCCCGTGATCATCGCCAACTGCTCGGGGTTCTACGGCGACCGTCTGTCGGCGGCGCGGGAAATGGTCGAGGGTGGCCCGATCGACGTGCTCACGGGTGACTGGCTCGCCGAGCTGACGATGCTGATCCTGTGGAAGGCCAAGGCCCGCAACGCCGAGGCCGGATATGCCGCCACGTTCCTGACGCAGATGGAGCAGGTGCTCGGGACGTGCGTCGACCGGGGCATCAAGGTCGTCACCAACGCCGGCGGGTTGAACCCGGCCGGGTGCGCGGTGAAGGTGCGGGAGATCGCCGAGCGCCTCGGCCTCGGCGTGCGCGTCGCCCACGTCGAGGGCGACGACCTGATGGACCGCATCGACGGACTGCGCCCGCACCTCGACCACCTCGACACCGGCGCGCCCCTGACGGTCGACCCGGTCAGCGCCAACGCCTACCTCGGCGGCTGGGGCATCGCGGCCGCCCTCGCCGCGGGTGCCGACGTCGTCGTGTGCCCGCGGGTGACCGACGCCGCGCTCGTCGTCGGCCCGGCCGCGTGGTGGTGGGGCTGGGCACCGACGGACTGGGACCGTCTGGCGGGCGCGGTCGCCGCCGGGCACGTGATCGAGTGCGGGCCGCAGACGGCCGGCGGCAACTTCGCCTTCTTCGGCGAGCTCCCCGACCTGTCGAAGCCGCTCGGGTTCCCGATCGCCGAGGTCGACGCCGACGGCTCGGCCGTGATCACCAAGCACCCCGGCACCGGCGGTGCGATCACCGTCGACACCGTCACGGCGCAGCTGCTGTACGAGATCGGCCCGCCGGCGTACGCCAACCCGGACGTCGTCACCCGCTTCGACACGATCCGTCTCGACACCGTCGGTCCTGACCGCGTGCGCATCAGCGGGACGCGGGGCGAGCCGGCGCCACCGACGACGAAGGTGGCGATCAACTACGACGGCGGGTTCCGCAACCGCATGACGTTCGTCCTGACCGGCCTCGAGCAGGAGGCCAAGGCGGACTGGGTCACCCGCGCCCTCGTCGAGGGCATGGGCGGCGATCAGCACCTCCGGGACGCCGGCGTCACGATCACCACCCGTTTCGTGCCGGTCACGGCCGACGGCGCCGACCAGGAGCGCTCGAGCGGGCTGCTGCACGTCTCCGTCAAGGCGCCCGACGAGCGGGCTGTCGGGCGGGCGTTCTCGTCGTCGGCGATCGAGCTGGCCCTGGCGAGCATCCCGGGGTTCTTCACCACGAATCCGCCGGGACCGGCGCAGTCGTACGGCGTGTACTGGCCGGCGCTCGTGCCGGCCGAGGAGATCGAACAGGTCGTCGTCCTCGACGACGGCACGCGCATCCGGGTCGACCCCGCGCCGACAGGACCGGCCCCCGCCGGTCCGATCGAGCCGCCGATGGTCGACGCCGAGCCGGCGCCGATCACGCCGGGCACGGTGCTCGGTGAGCACTTCGGGGCCCGCTCCGGCGACAAGGGCGGCAACGCCAACGTCGGGGTGTGGGCCCGGGACGACGCCGCCTACGTCTGGCTGGCCGCCAACCTGACCTCCGCGCGGCTCCGCGAACTGCTCCCGGAGACCGGCGACCGGCCGATCCACCGCTACGAGCTGCCCAACCTGCGGGCGCTCAACTTCGTGCTCGTCGGCTACCTCGGCGAGGGGGTGGCCAGCTCGACCTCGTTCGACCCGCAGGCCAAGGGTCTCGGCGAGTACCTGCGCTCACGGCGGGCGTGACCCGGACATTGTGTCCTTCGAGATCGGCCCGATCGGGCCGATCTCACCGGACGGTTCCGTAGAGACGGTCGAGGTTGGCCAACTCGAGCTCGACGAGGTCGGGCCGGTGCTCGACGGCGTACGCCAGGTCTTCGACGATCAGGCAGCGGGCGTAGCACCACGCCCGCTCGACCAGGGCGGCGCTCTCGTCGCCCGTGGCCCCATAGCCGTCGAGCACCGCCGCCAGCCTCGTCTCGCCGAGGTCGCGCAGCAGCCGGCCGACGTCGGCTGCCGGATCGGCGATCGCCACGTCCGACCAGTCGATGATCCCCGAGATCGCCCCATCGTCGACGAGCACGTGCTCGGCGCCGAGGTCGTTGTGCTGCAGCACGAGCAGGTCCGGATCGGGCGGCGGCGGCGTCGTGCGGAAGCGCTCGATCGCCGCCCGCCGCGACGGCGTGAGCAGGTGCTCGACCGCGGCGACGTGCTGCGGGAGCTCGTCCACCCAGGCTGCGAGTCCGACCTCGTCGCGTTCGATGTCCGCGCCGGTCGGATCGAGCTCGCCGATCGCCCTGATCAGGGCCCCGACCTGGGTGGCGATGGACGTGGTGGCCGCGGCGGAGATCGCCCCGGCGGCGAGGAGGTCCTGCAGCGGGACGCCGGGGATCCGCCGGTGGGCCAGGCAGCCAGATCGTTCGTCGATGACGACGGCATCGGCGACCCATCGGCCGAGGTGGCGCCGAACCAGTTGCATCGCCGCGACCTCGCGGCGGACCTCCCGGGCTCGCTCGGCCGGAGTGCCGGCCGTTGCGGCGCGCACGATCCACGGCCCGCCGGCCGTGTCCACTCGCCATGCCTGGTGGTCCCACCCGGCACCCTCCGGGGCGACGGCGAGCACGCCACCCTCCCCGGCGATGGGCGCGGCGAGCCGCACCACCATGGCCTCGTCGAGCATTCCGCCGTGTCGCTGGAGCTCGCTGCGCTCGCCGTGTCGCTGGAGCTCGCTTCGCTCGCTCATCCAAGGAGGCGGTAGCCGAGGCCACGGACGGTGATGATCAGGCGCGGCTCGTCGGGGTGGTCCTCGATCTTCACCCGCAGGCGGCGCACGTGGGCGTCGACCAGACGGGAGTCGCCGAGGTACTCGTAGCCCCAGACCCGCTCCAACAACTGGTCGCGTGACAGCACGGCGCTGGCGTGGTCGGCGAACTCGCACAGCAGGCGGAACTCGGTCTTGGTGAGGTTGACCTCGCGCCCGCCCTTGAGGACGATGCCCTGCTCACGGCGCAGCTCGACGTCGCCGAACACGGTCGGCGGGGGCGTCGTCGACGGCGACCCGTGCAGCCGCACGCGGCGCAGCAGAGCCCGGATGCGCGCCGCCAGCTCCTTGGGGATGACCGGCTTGGTGATGTAGTCGTCGGCGCCGGCCTCCAAGCCGGCGACCATGTCGTACGTGTCGGTCTGTGCCGTGATGATGATGATCGGCACGATGCTGGCGGCTCGCAGCGCCCGGCACACGTCGAACCCGGACATGTCGGGCAGGCGCAGGTCGAGCAGCACCAGGTCGGCTTCCCGCTCGGCGAAGGCGGCCAGCCCGGAGGCGCCGTCCTCGGCCTCGCGCACCTTGTAGCCCTCGTCCTCCAGGGCCATGGTCAGCGCCAGGCGGATCTGGTCGTCGTCTTCGATGAACAGCAGGGAGTGCACAGCCCCGCCATTCTGCTTGTGTTGTTACAGAAATCGCGCAGACTCGCGGTTGCCCCGTCATAGTCGGTCACGATGATGGCGGTTGTTCACGCTGCCCCGGTGGGGTGCCTTCCTCCCCCTGGCGCCTCACCGGCAGCGGTGGACCCCTGCCACACTGGCGTATGTGTCCCGAGGCCGTCCCATGCGCCTGCGCACCAAGGTCACGCTGTTCTTCGGGCTCATCGCGCTCATCGCCAGCGTGTCGCTGACGGTGGTGACCTACGCCTTCGCCCGCTCGTCCCTGCTCGAGCAGCGGGCCGAAGTGGCCCGCCAGCAGGCCGTCCTCAACGCCCTCAAGGTCCGGGAGTTCCTGCGCGACGGCACGGAGGGCTTCGGCGACTACTTCACCACGATCCGCACGGAGACCGACGGGTTCGCCGCCATCCACCTCGGTGACGGCCGGTCGGCGAGCACGAGGACCCAGTTCTCCTACGACAGCTTCCCCGCCGACCTGCGCCAGGCCGTCGCCGTCGGCGCCTCGGCCGTGCAGCCGTTCGACATCGGCGACGACCACTACGTCGGCGTTGGTGTGCACATCGCCGACGTCGGCGCCGACTACTTCGAGGCCTTCCAGCTCGGCTCGGCCGAGAGCACCCTGCGCACGACGCTGCTGGCGCTGGTCATCGGCACGTCGATCACGGTGCTCCTGGCGACTGGCGTGGGCTGGTGGACGAGCTACCGCCTGCTCCGCCCGCTCGGGCGGATCACCGACGCCGCCGGCGAGATCGCCGCCGGCGACCTCGACACCCGCGTCGCCCGGGAAGGCGATCCGGACCTCGACCGGCTCGCCGACTCGTTCAACGACATGGCCGACGCCGTGCAGGCCCGCATCGAGCGCGAGGCCCGCTTCGCCTCGGACGTCAGCCACGAGCTGCGCTCCCCCATCACCGCCCTGGCCGCCGCCGCCGAAGTCATCAACGGACGGCGTGGCGAGCTCCCCGACCGCACCCAGCAGGCCCTGGACGTCGTCGTCGGGCAGGTGCGCCGCTTCGACGCCATGGTGATCGACCTCCTGGAGCTGTCGCGCATCGATGCCGGGGCGACCGAGCTGCACGTCGAGGAGGTCGACATCGCCGCCCTCTGCGCCCGGGTGGCCGCCCGCAACGGCTTCGCCGACCTGCCCATCGAGGTGCCGGTCCACGTCGGCAACGGCGCCCCGCTGACAGCTGTCGTCGACAAGCTGCGCTTCGAGCGGATCGTCGCCAACCTCCTGGAGAACGCCGATCACCACGGCGGCGGGCCGGTCCGCATCTCCATCGAGCGGACCGACGGCCCGTTCCTCCTGGTCGCCGTGGAGGACGCCGGCCCGGGCGTCGCCCGCGGCGAGCGGATGCGCATCTTCGAGCGCTTCGCCAGGGGCAGCGCCGCCCGGCACCGCATCGGCACCGGCCTCGGACTGGCGCTCGTCGCCGAGCACGCCACGGCCCAGGGCGGCGAGGCGTGGGTCGAGGATCGCCCGGGCGGCGGTGCCCGCTTCATCGTCCGCATCCGCAAGGGGTCGCCGTGAGGCGCCTCGCCATCCTCGGCGTCGGTGCCGTCCTCGTGGGCACGTCGTGCGGCATCGCCGGCGACGCCGAGCTGCAAGAGATCGACACCGCCGACCTGTTCGGCCTCGACGCCACGACGACGAGTACGTCGTCGACCTCGAGCGTCCCGGCGACCGTGCCCGTGGCGGCCACGGATCAGGCGACGTCGACGACGATCGTCACGGAGCAAGTGGTGTTGTACTTCGTCGACGGACGCACGCTGACGGACGTGTCCCGGGAAATCGCCCGCGGCCCGTCGCCGTCGTCGCCGCTGCGCGTCGTGACGGCCCTCCTCGACGGGCCGCCGCCGGGTGAGTTCGGCATCGGGCTGCGCTCGCTGCTGACGGACGATCTCGTGAACTCTGTCGTCGCGTCCGGTACCGGTTTCGTGACCGTGGACCTGGCCGGCGAGGCCTTCCAGCGGATCGACCCGGCAGACCAGCGCAGCGCCATCGGCCAGCTCGTGCTGACGCTCACCGAGCGACCGGGCATCGGTCAGGTGCGCTTCACGCTCGACGGCGAGCCGATGCGCGTGCCGCGCCGCGACGGGCTGCAGAGCGAGCCAGGAGAGTCCGTCTCCCGCCTCGACTACCAGTCGCTGCTCGACCTCGTCGAGCCGGGGACCACGCGTGACCGTGCCCGTCGAGACCGCGGCCGTGACGACGACGTTGGTCCCCTGAGCCAAGGGCCCTCTCAATACAGGCGATCGACGCGGTCGGGACGGCGCTGCCAGTCCTTGTCGACCTTGACGCGCAGTGCCAGGTACGTCCCCTCGGGGAGCTGGGCGCGGGCCCGCTGCCCGACCTGCTTGAGGACCTGACCGCCGCGACCGATGACCATCCCCTTCTGGCTCTCCCGCTCGACGATGATCTCCACGGTGATGCGGTTGCCCTCCCACTCCGAGACGCGCGTGGCGATCGAGTACGGCAGCTCGTCGCGGGTGACGGCGAGCAGCTGCTCGCGCACCAGCTCGGCGACCCACTGCTCCTCGGGCACGTCGCGGACGGTGTCGTCGGGGAAGAACGCCGGGCCCTCGGGGAGCCGGGCGACGAGGTGCTCGACGAGGGCGGGCAGGCCCTCGCCGGTGCGCGCCGAGACCGGGAAGTAGGCCTCGGCGCCGAGCTCACCGGCCGCCGCCAGCTGGCCGAGCACCTGCTGCGGGGTGGCCCGGTCGATCTTGTTGACGACGACGACGCTGCGCGGCAGGTCGAGGTGGCGGGCGACCCAGCGGTCGCCGTCGCCGAACGGTGCCGTGGCGTCGAGCACGAGGCACGTGACGTCGACGGATGCGTCGGACTCCGCGACGCTCCCGATGGCCGTGGCGTTGACCTTGCGGCCGAGCGCCGTCACCGGCTTGTGCAGGCCGGGCGTGTCGACGAAGACGACCTGCGCGTCGGGCCGGGTCAGCACGCCGCGCACCCGGTGTCGCGTGGTCTGCGGCTTGTCGGACACGATGCTGACCTTCTCGCCGCAGATCGTGTTGACGAGCGACGACTTGCCGACGTTGGGCCGGCCAACCATCGTCACGAACCCGGACCGCACGCCTGCGTTGTACCACGGGTGCCTAAGGTGCTCATCCGGTGGACGTCCACGTGAGCCTCGACGGCCGTCGCGACCTCACCGGCCAGGTGTACACGCAGCTGCGCGAGGCCATCGTCGGCGGCGCCCTGCGGCCCGGCGACCGGCTCCCGGCGACCCGGGAGCTGGCGGAGCGACTGGCCGTCTCGCGCACGACGGTCACCGTCGCCTACGACCGGCTGATGGGTGAGGGGTTCCTCGTCGCCCAGGTCGGCGCCGGGACCTTCGTCAGCGACGACGTCGGCGTCGCTGCCTCGGCGGCGGGCGCCCCGGAGGGCGCACTCAGGCCGCGGCCGGTGTGGTCGACGGTCCACATGCCGTTCCCGGCGTCGCGGGGCATCGAGTACGACTTCCGCTGCGGGCTGCCCGACGTCGGTCGATTCCCGTTTGACGTCTGGCGCCGGTTGCTCGGGCGGCACATGAACCTGGCGGGTGTCGGCCGCGTCCACTACGGCGAGCCGGCCGGCCACCCTGCGCTGCGTGCGGCGATCGCCCGCCACCTCGGCGTGTCGCGGGCCGTCAGAGCGTCGGCCGACGACATCATCGTGACCAACGGCATCCAGCAGGCGCTGGACCTCGTCGCCCGCGTCCTCCTGGCGCCCGGCGAGCGCGTCGCCGTCGAGGATCCCGGCTACCCGCCGGCCCGCTCGTTGCTCCACACGCTGGGCCTCGACGTGGCGCCCGTGCCGGTCGACGTCGAGGGCATCGTCGTCGATGCCATCCCGGCGGAGACCCGCGCCGTGCTGGTGACGCCGTCGCACCAGTTCCCGCTCGGGCACACGATGTCCCTGCGGCGCCGGGTGGCCCTGCTGCGCTGGGCCGACGCTCACGACGGAGCGATCATCGAGGACGACTACGACAGCGAGTTCCGCTTCGCCGGCCGGCCGATCGAGCCGTTGCAGAACCTCGACACCAGCGGCCGCGTGCTGTACACGGGCTCGTTCTCCAAGACGTTGCTGCCGTCGCTGCGGCTCGGCTTCGTCGTCGTGCCGGCGTCGCTGCGGCCGGCGATGCACGCCGCCAAGTACGTCACCGACTGGTCGTCGTCGACGCCCCAACAGCTGGCGCTCGCCGAGCTCATCGACCGCGGCTGGTTCGCCCGCCACCTGCGGGCGATGCGGGCCCTCTACCGCGAGCGCCATCGGTTGATCTCCACGCTCCTCGACGAGCAGTTCACCGGTGTGCTCCGCGAGGTGCCGTCCGGGGCCGGGCTGCACCTCAGCGCCGTCGCCGAAGGGATGAGCGCCAACGAGTGCACGGCCGATCGTCCACGCTGCCGCAGCCCGCGGCGTGGCCGCCTACTCGCTGAGCTCGTTCGGCCTGCTGGAGCCGCGGGTCGCCGGCGTGGTGATCGGCTACGGCGCCGTCCAGCGCGAGGACATCCCCGCCGGCCTCGAGGCCCTGCGGGCCGCCTTCGCCGCCTGACCACCGGGCGCCGCGGTGGCCGCGGGTCAGACGGGGTCAGACCTTGGACGTGCGGTCGGCCCAGAACGGGGCCCGCAGCTCGCGCTTGAGGATCTTGCCCGAGCCGGTCTTCGGCAGCTCGTCGAGCCACGAGATCGACCGCGGCACCTTGTAGCTGGCGAGGTGCTCGCGAGCGTGCTGGGTGACGGTTTCCTGGGTGACGTCGGCGCCCGGGCGGGCCACGACGACGGCGTGGACCGATTCGCCCCACTCCTCGCTGGGGATGCCGAACACGGCGGCCTCGTAGATGTCCGGATGGCTCTCCAGGGCGGCTTCGATCTCCGCCGGGTAGATGTTCATGCCCCCGGAGATGATCATGTCCTTCTTGCGGTCGCAGATGTAGAGGAAGCCCTCCTCGTCGCGGTAGGCGATGTCCCCGACGGTCTGGAACCCGTCGCGGCTGTCCTCGACGAACTTGTCGTGCTGCTTGTAGTAGTCGGCGAACACCGACGGGCTGCGGACGAACAGCTCGCCGGCGGCGTCCGGCCCGGTGCCCTCGACGACCTTGCCGTCGTCGTCGTACAGCCGGACCTCGACCATCGGGGCCTCCTTGCCGCACGACCCCGGCTTGCGCAGTTGGTCCTCGGGACGCAGGATCGTGTTCACGCCGAGCTCCGTCGACCCGTAGACCTCGAACAGCGACGACGGCGGGAAGTCGGCGACGTACTGCTGCTTGAGGGCGAAGCTCCACGGCGCGGCGTTGGCGATCATGATCCGCATGGTCGACATGTCGTAGCGGGCCTTGACCTCGGACGGGAGGTTGCAGATCATCCGGATCGGCGTCGGGGCGGCGAACGTCGACGTGCAGCGGTAGGTCTGCAGGAGGCGCAGCCAGTCCTCGGGATCGAACTTGCGCTGGAGCACGACGGTCTGGCCGAAGACCATCGCCACGCCCATGAACCCGCCCGGGCCGCTGTGGTACAGCGGGCCCGTCGTGAGGTACACGTCGTCGGGCGCGTAGCCGATGAACTGCAGCATCGCTCCCATCTGCTGGGGATCGGCGGCGTTGCGACGCAGGGCGCCCTTCGGCTTGCCCGTCGTGCCCGACGTGTAGATCATCGTCGCCCCGGCCTCCGCGGCCTCGGCCTCGGCGAGGTCCGGCAGCGGCTCCGTGGGGGCCGCAGCGATGAGCTCGTCGACCGCGGTCATCCCGGCCGGAGCGCCGCCGTCGAAGATCAGCACGTCGGTGACCTTCGGCAGCTCCCCGCGGATGCGCTCGAACAACGGCGCCAGCTCGGCGTCGGCGTAGACGACGGTGGCGTCGCTGTGGTCGGTGACGTACGCCGCCTCCTCGTCGGACAGGCGGTAGTTCAGCGGGACGGCGGTCGCCCCGACCTTGCGGGCGGCGACGACGAGGTTGGCGACACCCATCGAGTTCTGCCCGCACCACACGACCTTGACGCCCGGCCCGACGCCGTGGTCCCGCAGCACGTGGGCGAGCTGGTTGGTGACGCGTTCGAACTCGGCGAAGGTGACGGAGCGCACGTCCGTGCCGAGGCGATCGTCGACGACGGCGAGCTTGTCCGGTTGGAGCTGGGCGTAGGTGGTCAGCAGGTCAGCCATATGCCGTAGTTCGTAGCAGGTGGGACCGGTTTGACATGCTGGCGGACATGGCTGCACGCACGATCAACGGCACCGACGAACTGCGCTCACTCATCGGCGAGCACCTCGGCCACAGCGACTGGGTGGAAGTCACCCAGGACCAGGTCAACACGTTCGCCGATGCCACGGGCGACCACCAATGGATCCACGTCGACGTCGAGCGGGCCAAGGCCGGCCCGTTCGGGGCGCCGATCGCCCACGGCTACCTGACGCTCAGCCTGGGCCCGATGCTGGCGCCGCAGATCTACTCGGTGAGCGGGTTCAAGATGGGCGTCAACTACGGCGCCGAGAAGATCCGCTTCCCGTCGCCGGTCCCCGTCGGCTCCAAGCTGCGCCTCGGCGCCACCCTGCTCGACGTCACCGACGTCGCCGGTGGCATCCAGATGAAGATGGAGTTCACCTTCGAGGTCGAAGGCGCCGCCAAGCCGTCGTGCGTCGCCGAGGTCCTCTTCCGCCTGTACGAGTAGAGCATCAGCGGAAGTTGGGGACGACCTCGGTGGCGAAGCGCTCCAAGGTCTCGGTGTCGGGGTAGTCGGCGCACCACGGGATGAACCCGCGGCACCCGAGGTCGACGTACGTCTGCATCTTCGCGGCGACCTGCTCCGGTGTGCCGACGAGGTTGCCGGCCCGCCAGCTCTCCACCGGTTCGCCCCAGAGGCTGCGCGTCCCGGCGGCCTCGACCTCGGCCTCCGTGCCACGGATGAACACCTCCGGCGACCACGTCATGCGGATCTCACCCGGATCGCGGCCGACGTCGGCGCAGTGGGCCCGCAGCACGTCCCGCTTGTGCGCCCACACGTCGGGGTGGCCACCGAAGTTGGAGCAGTCTGCATACCGGGCCACGACGCGCAGCGTGAGCTGTTCGCCACCGCCGCCGATCCACACCGGGGGGTGCGGGTCCTGGAGCGGCTTGGGGTCGCAGTGCACCCGCACCACGTCGTAGTACTGGCCCTTGTACGTCGTCTCCGCCTGGGTCCACATGCTCGTGACGATCTCCACCGCCTCGCGCAGCATGCCGATGCGGTCCTTGGGCTTCGGGTACTCGTAGCCGTAGGCGCGGTACTCGTTCTCGTACCACCCGGCGCCGATGCCCCAGTCGAGGCGCCCGCCGGAGACGACGTCGACCATCGAGGTGATCTTCGCCAGCATGCTCGGGCTGCGGTAGCTGTTGCAGCCGACCATCTGCCCGAGGCGGATGCGGCTCGTCAGCTGGCTGATCGCGGTGATCGTCGTCCAGCACTCGAAGACCGCCTCGTGCGCCGGTCGCGGCACGTTGTGGAAGTGGTCGTAGACCCAGATCGAGTCATAGCCGAGCTGCTCGGCGAGCTGGACGATCTCCACGGCTTTCGACCACTTGGCGGTGGGTCCGTCGATCGAAGCCAGCTCCATCTTCCAGCCCTGCGGCATGAACGCCCCGAACACGATCCCCTCGTTCCTCATGCGGGCGCACGTTAGAGCGTCGGTCCCGTGGGCCGGTTCGCGTCCGGGGGGTGGTGGCTCGTAGCGTTCGCCGCCATGACCGAGGAACCGGGGGGCGGTCGACAGCCCGATCTCAGCACGGTGCTGGACGGCATCGCCGCCCTGCGCCCGGACGCCGAGTGCCTCGTGTTCCGCGACCACCGTGTGTCATGGGCGGACGTCGTCGAGGACACCAACCGGCTGGCCAACCACCTCATCGGCGCCGGGCTCGGCTGCCACACCGAGCGGGCCGACCTCGCCGGCCACGAGTCGGGCCAGGACCACCTCGCCATCTATCTGCTCAACGGCGTCGAGTACCTCGAGGTGATGGTCGGCTGCTGGAAGGCCCGCGTCGCCCCGTTCAACGTCAACTACCGCTACGTCGCCGACGAGCTTCGCTACCTGCTCGACGACGCCCAGGCGAGGGCGATCGTCGTCCAGTCGCAGTTCGCACCGGTGCTCGCCGAGGTCCTCCCCGATCTTCCACGCATGCAGGTGGTCCTGCAGGTCGCCGACGCCAGCGGCCACGACCTCCTCCCCGGGGCACGGTGGTTCGACGAGGCCCTTGCCGCGGCCTCGCCGTCGACGCCCGACGTCTCCCGCAGTGCCGACGACCTGTACATCCTCTACACCGGCGGCACGACCGGGCATGCCCAAGGGCGTGCTGTGGCGCAACGGCGACGCCATGGTCGAGTGCTTCGGCGGCTCGCCGACGGCGCGCACCGTCGCCGACTTCGTCAACGAAGCCGCAACCGACACGAGCCTGGCGATGAAGGCGCTCGTCACGCCGCCGTTCATGCACGGCGCCGGGCACTGGGTCGCCCTGCGCGTGTGGCTCGCCGGCGGCACGGTGTTCCTGCCGTCCAACCCCGAGCACCTCGACCCGGCGGACATCTGGGGCCTCGTCGAGCGCGAGGGCATCGAGTTCATGTTGATCGTCGGTGACGCCTTCGCCCGCCCGCTGCTCGACGAGCTCGACCGCCACCGCTATGACATCTCGAGCCTCAACGTGGTGTTGTCCGGCGGCGCTGCGCTGTCGGTCGGACTCAAGCAGGAGCTGCTCGGCCACCTCCCGACGGTGATGATCGTCGATGGTCTCGGTTCGTCGGAGGCCGGCAGCCAGATCTCCCACGTCTCGACGGGCAGCGACGCATCCACCGGCTCGTTCGCCGCCCGTCCCGGCAACCACGTGCTGTCGGCGGACCTCACCCGCGAGCTGGCACCAGGCGACGGCGAGATCGGCTGGTTGGCCAAGAGCGGCCGCCTGGCGTTGGGCTACCTCGGCGACGCCGAGAAGACGGCACGCACGTACCCGGTGGTCGACGGCGTGCGCTACGCCGTCCCCGGCGACCGGGCCCGCAGGCGGGACGACGGGGTCATCGAGCTGCACGGGCGCGACGCGGTGACGATCAACTCCGGCGGGGAGAAGATCTACGCCGAGGAGGTGGAGATGGCCATCAAGGCCCATCCCGGCGTGTACGACTGCGTCGTCGCCGGGCGCCCGAGCGACCGCTGGGGCAGCGAGGTCGTGGCGATCGTCCGCCCTCGCGACGGCGCCGACATCACGCCGGCCAGCGTCCTCGACGTCGCCGCCCGCCACATCGCCCGCTACAAGCTGCCCAAGGGCATCGTCTTCGTCGAGGAGATCGTCCGCTCGCCCTCCGGCAAGGCGGACTACCGCTGGGCCCGGCAGATCGCCGCCGGCGCGCGCTGAACACGACGGGCCAGCACCGTCCCGTCGTCGGCCGCCGTCGTCGCCGTCGATCCGCCATAGCCTGACGCCGATGTCGGCCCCGGCCAGTTGGAACCGCGAGACGCTGCCGGAAGGCGACGAGAAGCGCGCCGCGGTACGCGACATGTTCGACGCCATCGCCCCGCGCTACGACCTCGTCAACCGCATCATGACGTTCCGTCTCGACGTGCGCTGGCGGCGCCGCGCCGTCCGCACCCTGGGGCTGCCCGCCGGCAGCCGGGTCCTCGACCTGGCCAGCGGCACGGGTGACCTCTGCCTCGACCTCGCCCGGGCCGGGCTGCGGCCGCTGTCCGTCGACCTCAGCCTCGGCATGCTGCGCGCCGACCGCAGCGGGGCGCCGCGCGTCCAGGCCGACATCCTCCGGCTCCCCGTTCCCGACGGTCGCGTCGACGGCGTGACGTGCGGCTTCGCCCTGCGCAACCTCGTCGACCTGGCGGCGTTCTTCGACGAGCTCGGGAGGGTCGTTCGTCCGGGCGGCCGCATCGCCCTGCTCGACGTCGGCATCCCCCACAACGGGCTCGTGCGCTGGGGCCACGGCATCTACTTCGGCAGGGTGGTGCCGCGCATCGGCGGCTGGCTGTCGGACCCGGCGGCGTACCGCTACCTCCCGCGCAGCGTCGCCTACCTGCCGCCGCCGGAGGAGATGCTGACGATGCTCCGGGGAGCCGGGTTCGCCGACGCCACCCACCGCGACCTGTCCGGCGGCATCACCCAACTGCTCGTCGGCACTCGCTGATGCGTGCCGTCACCCGCGTCGCCGACGAGGCCACGGCGGCGCTCGACCTCAACGACATCGCCCGCGGCGACGGGTTCCTGTTCGTCCGCGACGGCGTCGGGCTCGCCGGGCGCGGCGTCGTCGGCGCGCGCTCCGGCCGGCGAGATCGCCGGCGTCCTGGCGTCGATCGACCACGACGACACGACGGGCAGCGGCGCGGCACCGGTGGCGATCGGCTGGGTGCCGTTCGAGCCGAGGGCTCGCGGCGAGCTCGTCGTCCCGGCTGTCACGGTGCGCAAGACGGCCGACGGGCGACGGCTGGTGACGACCATCGACGGCGCCGCCGAGCCGCTCCCGGCGCCGCACCCGCCGAGCCCGTCGGCGTCGGCGTACACGATCGAACCGGTGACACCGGTCGACCACTACCTCGCCGCGGTGGCCGCGACCCGCGACGCGGTGCGCGACGGCCGGCTGACGAAGGCCGTGATCGCCAGGGAGATCGCCGTCACCGCCGACCGGCCGATCGACCGCCACGGCGTGCTGCAGCGGCTGAAGGCGTCGTTCGGGTCGAGCTACCGGTTCGCCGTCGACGGGCTCATCGGCGCCTCACCCGAGCTGCTCGTCGAGGTCGATGGCCAGGCGGTGCGCTCGCACCCGTTGGCGGGCACGGCTCCGCGCACTGGCGACGTGACCCTGGATGCCGAGATCGCCACGCAGCTGATCGCCAGCACCAAGAACCAGGTCGAGCACCGCGTCGTCATCGACGTCGTCCACGACACGCTGCTGCCGTGGTGCAGCTTCCTCGACTGGGAGCCGGACCCGTCGATCGTGACGGTCGCCAACGTGCAGCACCTCGGCACGCGGATCGAGGGGCTGCTGTCGGCGCCACCGCCCAACGTCCTCGAACTGGTCACCGCCCTGTCTCCGACACCCGCCCTCGGTGGTCACCCGCGGGACGTCGCGCTGGCGCTGATCGCCGCTGTCGAGGGTGTCGAGCGCGGGCGCTACGGCGGGGCCGTCGGCTGGGTCGACGCCGCCGGCAACGGCACCTGGGCCGTGGCCATCCGCTGCGCCGAGCTGTCCCCCGACGGCTGCCGGGCCCGCCTCGTGGCCGGGGGTGGCATCGTCGCCGACAGCGACCCACTGGCCGAGCTCGCCGAGACCCAGGCCAAGTTCCAGGCCATGCTCTCGGCCCTGATCCGCCCCTGACCTTCCATCCGAGTGTTTGCTGCCGTCGGAGTGCCTCCGGCGGGAGGGCCCCGCAGCAAACCCTCCGATCAGAACCCGTCGAGGGCGACGGCGACGGCGGCGTTGAGGGCGTCGTGGATCCGCACGTTCTCCGCCCGGTCGGTGGCGACACGGGTGACCGACGGTCCGGCCGCGGCGATGCGGTCGACGAGCTCGACGGCCGTCGTCACCGTGGTGGCGTCGAGGCCGTGGGCCCTGGCGAGGGCGACGACGTCGGTCCCATGCGGCGTGCCGAACAACTGCTCGAACCGCTCTGCCGGGAGCGTCACCGCCTGCGGGAGGAAGGAGAAGATCCCGCCGCCGTCGTTGTCGACGACCACGATGCGCAGATCGGCGCCCCGCCCGGCGAGTGCCGTCAGCGCCCCGCTGTCGTGGACGAAGGCGATGTCGCCGACGACAGCGACCGTGGCCACGCCACCGAGCGCCACGCCGAGAGCGGTGGAGACGACGCCGTCGATCCCGTTGGCCCCTCGGTTGGCGTGGGCCCTCGCCGTCGGGCCGCCGAACCACTCGAGGTCGCGGACGGGCATCGACGACGCGACGACGAGCTCGGCGCCGGCGGGGAGGTGACGGGCGATGGTCCGGGCGACGGCCGGCTCGCTGAGCGGCGCCTCCGGGCCGAGCACGTCGTCGATGGTCGCCTCCGCCAGTGCGGCGGCGCCGAGCCAGCGATCGCGCCACGCCCGGTCACCCACCCCGGCGAGCAGCTCGCCGAGCGCCGGCAGCATCGCCGGCGCGAGGCGGGCGACGACGCCGTGATCGGGATCGACCACGCCGGGCCCGCCGACCTGCACGAGCGGTGCACCGGACGCGGCGACCCACTGGGCGAGGACCTTCGACGCCGCCGGACGGCCGATGCGCACGACCACATCGGGACGCAGCTCGTCGGCCAGCGGGCGGTGTCGGAGGAGGGCGTCGAACGCCGCGACGGCACCGTCGAGCGATCGCAGGTGCGACGTCGGATCCGCCAACACGGGCCAGCCGGTCGCCGCGAGGAACGGCTCGACGACCTCCCGCCTCGCCGCCCCACCGCCGCCGACGAGGACGACGCCGCGCCCGTGGTCGAGCAGCGGCAGCAGGTGCGACGTCTCCAGGCCGCCGGCGACCGTGTGGGCCTCCGGCGCGGCTCGCCGCGGCGGCAGGGCGCCAGGCCGGCCGACGAGCGGCTCCCGGAACGGCAGGTTGAGATGCACCGGCCCGGTCCGAGCTGCCGCACGGGCGCGGCCGGCGAGCGAGCGCCATGTCGCCGACGTCGCTGCGTCGGCGATGCCGGGATCATGGAACCACCGCACGCTGCGGCCGAAGAGGTGGGTCTGGTCGATGGTCTGCGGCGCGCCGACGTCGCGCAGCTCGGGCGGGCGGTCGGCGGTCACGACGAGCATCGGGACGTCCGACAACCCGGCCTCGACGACGGCTGGGTGGAGGTTGGCCGCCGCCGTGCCGCTCGTGCACAGCAGCACGGCCGGTGTCCCGCCGAGCCCGAGCCCGAGGGCGACGAAGGCGGCGACCCGCTCGTCGTGGACGACGTGCACGGTGACGTCCGGTCGCGCCGTCAGGGCGAGGGCCATCGGGGTGCTGCGCGAGCCGGGCGCGACGACGGCGTGGCGGACGCCATGGACGACGAGCTCGTCGACGAGCGTGGCACAGAACGTCGCCTGCACGTCAGCCGCTTCCACGGCCAGGACGATACGGGAGGCCACGCCGTAGGGTGGCTCTCGTGGTCGTCGAAGTGTGGTCCGACGTCGTCTGCCCGTGGTGCTACATCGGCGTCCGCCGCTTCGCCGCCGCGGTGGCGGAGCTTGCCGACGACCCGGACTTCGCCACCCCGATCGAGATCGTCTATCGGCCGTTCCAGCTCGATCCGAAAGCGCCGCCGGGGACGACGATGCCCGTCGCCGAGGCCTATGCGCGGAAGTTCGGCGGCCCGGAGCAGGCCGCGGCGATCATCGAGAACATCACCGCCACCGCCGCCGCCGAGGGCCTGGAGTTCCACCTCGACCGAGCGCAGCGGGCCAACACCCGTGACGCCCACCGACTGCTGTGGTACGCGGCGACGAGCGGGCCCCCGGGTGCCCAGGCCGAGCTGAAGGAGCGCCTCCTCGCCGCCTACTTCGTCGACGGCCGCAACGTCGGCGATCCCGATGTGCTGGTCGAGGAGGCGGCCGCGGCCGGTCTCGACGCCGACGACGTGCGGCGGTTCCTCGACAGCGACGCCGGCCACGCCGAGGTCGACGAGGCGTTGGCGTACGCCGCCGAGGCCGGCATCACCGCCGTCCCGACGTACGTCATCGACGGGCGCTGGTCGATCCCCGGCGCCCAGGACCCGGCTGTGTTCGTGCAGGTGCTCCGGCGCCTCACCACCACCCCGCGTGCCGGCTGACGCCCTCGCAGTCGTCCGGCGCGGCGCCGGGCGGACGCTCGTACTCGTCCACGGGTTCACCCAGACCGGCCGGTCGTGGGACTCGATCGCCGATCAGCTCGCCGCCCGCCACACGGTCCTGTCGGTCGACGCGCCCGGCCACGGCGGTTCGTCCGCCGTGCGCGCCGACCTGCCGGCCGGTGCCGAGCTGCTCGGCCGGGCGGGCGGCCGGGCGACGTACATCGGCTACTCGATGGGTGGCCGTCTGTGCCTGCACCTGGCCGTTGCCCGCTCGGACCTGGTCGAGCGGCTGGTGCTGATCAGCGCCACCGCCGGGATCGACGACAGTGGCGAGCGGGTCGCGCGGCGGGCGAGCGACGACGAGCTGGCGGCGACGATCGAGGTCGACGGCATCGCCACGTTCCTGCAGCGCTGGGTCGCCCAGCCGATGTTCGCCACGCTGGAGGAGCCCGGGCTGGACGATCGCCGCCGGAACACGGCCGAGGGTCTGGCCTCGAGCCTCCGGCTCGCCGGCACGGGCACCCAGGCGCCGCTGTGGGACGCGCTCCCGGAGCTGGCGATGCCGGTGCTCCTCGTGGCCGGGTCACTCGACGCCAAGTTCGTGCCCATCGCCGAGCGGATGGCCGGTCTGCTGCCCCACGCCACGCTGGTGGTCATCGACGGCGCCGGCCACACCGCCCACCTCGAACGCCCCGCCGCCTTCGTCGCTGCGCTCGACGCCTGGCTCGCCAGGACCTGACCGCCGGAGGCTGCGGGCCGGTCAGGCGCTGAGGACGAGGCCGATCGTGCCCAGGATGCCGAACGCCAGCTGGACGAGGCCCGTGCGCCCGAGCACCGCGATCAGTGCTGGGCCGCGGGCGCCGGCCCGCACGGCGTGGACAGCTGGGCCGGCGAGGGGCGCCGAGGCCAGCGCCAGCAGGACCCACGCCCGTGACCACGCGGCGACGACGACGAAGACGTACGCCGCAACGAGCAGGACGAGATACAGCTGCCGGGTGCGGGCGTCTCCCAGCCGCACCGCCAGGGTCCGCTTGCCGGCCGCCGTGTCCGACGGGATGTCGCGCAGGTTGTTGACGACGAGCAGCGCGCACGCCAGGCACCCGGCGGCGCACCCCATCAGCACCGACAGCCCGGTCACCTCCTCGATGGCGACATACGTCGTCCCGACCGTCGCCACGAGCCCGAAGAACACGAACACGAAGAGCTCGCCGAGGCCGGCGTAGCCGTACGG
Organism: uncultured Acidimicrobiia bacterium; assembly: GCA_963776995.1. GTDB lineage: Bacteria > Actinomycetota > Acidimicrobiia > Acidimicrobiales > Ilumatobacteraceae > JALZMG01. Next base: position 44,699 of record CAVZPA010000012.1, on the reverse strand, counting down.
TCGCGGCCCACCGGTGTACCCCCACGCCGCGGCGATCGCCGCGGCACCGACGACGAGGAGCCACCAGCTGGTCGTCGCGGCGAGCGCCAAGCCCCCGGCGGCGGCGACACCGAACGCCAGGAACGCCGCCCGCCTCACCTCGGCCGGCGGCTTCAGCCCGGACGCCACGAGCCGGACCGGTCCGACCCGCCGGTCATCGGTGCCGCGAACGCCGTCGCTGTAGTCGTTGGCGTAGTTGACGCCGACCTGCAGTGCCAGGCTGACGACGAGGGCGACGGCGACCCGCCACCACACCACCGATCCGGCGCCGACGGCACACCCGGCCCCGATGGCGACAGGCACCACGGCGGCGGGCAGCGTGCGGGGCCGGGCGCCGAGGATCCAGGAGTTCACGCCGTGACCATGCCACACACGCGTCGCCGGATCCGGTTGCCGAAGTCTCTGAGGCCATGCGAGCGACCGAGCGCCAGCGAGGGAGCGGCCAGCAACTGCGCAGGCGGCATGTGGCGTGGCCGGGGAACGCAATACTGTGCGCGATGACCGAACTCTGGCAACTGGGCGCTCTGGAGCTCGCCGACGTGATCCGCAAGCAGGAGGCGTCGAGCCGGGAGGTTCTCGACGCCCTCCGGGCGCGGATCGAGCAGGTCAACGGCGACCTCAACGCCGTCGTCGCCGTGCTGCCGGAAGCCGCGGCGGCCGCCGACCGAGCCGACCGAGCCGTCGCCGACGGCGGCGACCTCGGCGCATTCCACGGCGTCCCGATCACCGTCAAGGAGAACATCGACGTCGCCGGCTCGGCCACCACCAACGGGGTGCCGGCGTTCGAGCAGGCGCTTCCTCCGGTCGACGCCCCGGTGGTCGAGCGGATGCGCGCGGCCGGGGCGATCCCGTTCGCCCGGACCAACCTGCCCGACTTCGGGCTGCGCGTGCACACCGACTCCACGCTGCGCGGCCTGACCCGCAACCCGTGGAACCCGTCCGTCACCGCCGGCGGCTCGAGCGGCGGCGAGGCCTCCGCCCTGGCGAGCGGGATGAGCCCGCTCGGGCTCGGCAACGACATCGGCGGCTCGCTGCGCAACCCCGCCCACTGCTGCGGCATCGCCTCGATCAAGCCGTCCACGGGCGTCGTGCCGCACGCCTCGGCCCTGCCCCCGGTGGAGCAGACGATCATGTTCCAACTGATGGCCGTCGAGGGGGTGATGGCCCGCCACGTGGCCGACGTCCGCGCCGGGCTGCTCGCCGTCGCCGGCGCCCACGTCCGCGATCCGCTGGCGCTTCCCGTCGAGCTCGCCGAGCCGGCACCTGGTGCGGCTCTCCGTGTCGCCCTCGTCGCCGAGCCGCCGGGCTGTGCCACCGACCCGCGCATCGCGGCGGCGATCCGCTCGACCGCCGAGGTCTTGGCGGCGGCCGGGCACATCGTCGAGGAGGTCGTCCCGACGACGTACGAGCGCACCGGCGAGGTGTGGGGTGGGCTGCTGATGACGGACCTGCGCGCCCTGCGACCGCTCCTCGACGAGGTGATGGGCGAGGGCGGACGGACGTTCCTCGACTTCGGCATGAGCGGCACGCCCGTGTTCGACACGGCCGGGGTCGTCGAGCTGCACCTCGAGCGCAACGCCATCGAGCTCGAGTGGCACGCCTTCCTGACCGATTGGGACGTCCTGCTCAGCCCGACGTGGCCACAACCGGCGTTCGTTCACGACAACGACATCGCCACGGTGGAGGGGGCGCTCGGGGCGATCGAGCGGCTGCGTCCCGTCGTGCCGGCCAACCTGCTCGGGCTGCCCGCCGCCGTCGTCCCGTGCGCCGTGGTCGACGGCCTCCCGGTCGGCGCCCAGTTCACGGCGCGGCGTTTCGCCGACCTCACCGCTCTCACCGCGGCCCAGGCCGTGGAGGACGCCGTCGGCACGCTGACCCCGATCGACCCTGTGCTCGGGTGACACCCCGCCTCGTCGCCCTCGACCTCCGAGGCGGCCCGGCCTTCGTCGAGGCGCTCCGTGACGCGTGGGAGCGCGGTGACGCGGCCTTCCCGGTCGACCAACGCCTGCCGCGAGCCGCCAAGGCCGCCCTGCTGGCGGCGATGGGCGCCGGCGCTGTCGTCGACGACAGCGGCACCACCGTGACGCTCGAGGACGGCCGCCCCGTCGAGCCGGGCGACGCCCTGGTGGTGGCGACGAGCGGCTCGACGGGCATCCCCAAGGGCGTCGTGCTGACCCACGCCGCCGTCCACGCCTCGGCGGTGGCGTCGAGCGCCCGGCTCGGCGTGACCCAGGACGACCACTGGCTGGCGTGCCTCCCGGTGGCCCACGTCGGCGGGATGGCGGTGGTCACCAGGGCCATGGTCATGGGGACGTCACTCACCGTGCTCCCCGGCTTCGACCCCGCCGCCGTCATCGCGGTGGGGGCGTCCCACGTGTCCCTCGTGGCGACGGCGCTGCGGCGGATCGACCCGGCGGCGTTCCGCCTGATCGTCCTCGGCGGCGCCGCTCCGCCGAGCTCGCTGCCGCCGAACGTCGTGACGACCTACGGGATGACCGAGACCGGCAGCGGCGTCGTCTACGACGGTCGTCCCCTCGACGGCGTCGAAGTGCGCATCGACGCCGGTGGGCAGATCCACCTGCGCGGGCCGATGCTGCTGCGGGCCTACCGCGACGGTGCGGACGCCCTCGCCGACGGATGGCTGGCGACCGGGGACGTCGGGCGGTGGCTCGACGACGGCCGGCTGCACGTCGACGGACGGCGGGGCGACCTGATCATCACCGGCGGGGAGAACGTCTGGCCCGAACCGGTCGAGGCCGTCCTGCGTGCCCGCCCCGATCTTCGCGATGTCGCCGTCGCCGGCACCCCCGACGACGAGTGGGGCCAGCTCGTCACGGCGTTCGTGGTCCCGGAGCACCGCGACGACGCGCCGACGCTCGACGAGCTGCGCGATGCGGTCAAGGAGCAGCTACCGCCGTACTGCGCGCCACGGCGGATGGTCGTCGTGGCCTCGATCCCCCGCACCGCCCTCGGCAAGGTCCGCCGCGCCGAGCTCGCCGACCCGCCGGGCTGACGGCGCCACGCTCGCGCTGCGGTTACGGTGGTCCGACCGACGTGACCGAGGGAGGTCCGATGAAGCGTCGACTGATCGTCGTGGCGTTGCTCGTCGTCGGTCTGGTGGGCGTCGTCGCCACCTCGGCTCGCGCTCAGCGCGACGAGGGGTTCGATCTCCCCGAGGCCGGGGTGTTCCTCGAGGGTGTCGGTGTCGACGATCGAGCGGGCGTGTTCTACGTCAGCGCGACGAATCGCAGTGGGACGATCTACCGCGGCGCGGTCGGCCGGCCCGACGAGGTGTTGGAGGTGTGGCAGGGTCCCACGGCGGGTGACAACGGTCGCGGCATCGACGTCGACCGCCACGGTCGCGTGTACGTCGCCGGCGGCCCGAGCGCCGAGGTGCGTGTCTTCTCCCGCGAGGGCGAGCTCCTCGCCGAGCTGCCGACCGGTGAGGCCGGCTCGTTCCTCAACGACGTGTGGGTCGGCCGCGACGGGTCGGCCTACGTGACCGACTCCTCCCTGCCGCGCATCTGGCGCGTGAGCAACGGCCCCGCTGGGTGGACCATCGAGCTGTGGCGGGACGTGTCCGACACGATCACCTACACCCCGAGCCTCACCGACTTCGATCTCGGTGGCATCGTCGAGACGGCCAATGGTCGCTATCTCCTCGTCGCCCAGGGCACGACGGGCCAGCTGTGGCGCATCCGGCTCTCGACAAAGGCGATCACGGAGGTCGAGCTGGGGACGACGACGCTGAACAACGCCGATGGCATCGTGCTGCGCGGCCACCACCTGTGGGTCGTGCAGAACTTCCTCCGGCAGATCACCGAGCTCCGGCTCGCCGGCGACCACTCGTCGGCGCGGCTCGTCGAGACGGTGGCGACCCCGGCCGACCGCACGTTCACCACGGCGAAGCTCGCTCGCGGCCGCCTGCTCGTCGTCGACAGCAAGTTCGGCTTCCCGCCGGACGCCGCGGTCGCCGCGGATCGCGTCGTCCAGCGGCGACCGAACTGAGCCGCCGCGGCGAGCGGTCTGCAGTACAGTCAGGCGTACCGCACTGTCTTCCGCCTGCTCCGACCATCGGAGTGCTACGTGCGGATGTGCCCCGCAGCAGGCACTCCGGCGGCAGCAAACACTCGGATCAGGCAGCCGACAACCGAGGAGGGCCGATGGCCGGGAAGGTCCCGCAGAAGCACAACACCAAGAAGGTCGGCAAGACGCTGAAGGAGAAGCGGGTCGCCAAGCAGGCCAAGAAGGCCGACAAGCGGCCGCTGATCTGAGCCCGATCATCCCGCCGACCGGCCGTACTCAGCGCGTCTGGGCGACCCCGGCACCGCCGTCGATCACGTACGTGTCGCCGGTGATCCAGCTGGCCCGGTCGCTGGCGAGGAACACGGCCAGGTTGGCGACGTCCTCGGGCAGGCCGAGCCGGCGGGTCGGCATCCGGGCGGCCAGGGCGTCACCGAAGTTCTCCACGAGGTAGGAGGCGAAGTCGGTCTGCACGAGGCCGGGCGCGATCCCGAGGACCCGCGTCGGCGCCATCTCCCCGGCGAGCTGACGGGTGAGGTGGATCAGTGCCGCCTTCGTCACGTTGTACACGCCGAGGCCGAACTCCGTGCGCATGCCGCCCACGGAGGCCATGTTGATGACCACGCCCGGCTGGGACTGGAAGGACTTCTCCCAGGCCTGCTGGGTCCAGAACACCGGCCCCCGCAGGTTGACCTCGAACGTCTTGTCGTACCTCGCCTCGTCGACCTCCATCGTCGCCCCGTAGTACGGGTTGGCGCCGGCGTTGTTGACGAGGATGTCCAGGCCGCCGAAGCGCTCGATCGTGGCGTCGATGCAGGCCACCGCGTCCGCCGGCTTGCCCACATGGGCGGCGAAGGCGGCCACGTCGTTCTGTCGCCCCTGTGGTGCGATCTCCGCCGCCGCGGCATCGAGGTCGGCCTGCTTGCGGCTGCTCAGCATCACCTTGGCCCCGGCTTCGGCGAACCCCGCGGCGATCGCCTTGCCGATCCCCCGCGACGCCCCGGTCACGAGCGCGACCTTGCCTTCGAGTGTCACGTCCATGGGCGGCGACGGTAGCCGCCGAGGTCAGAGCTCGGCGCGATCGGGGGTCTCCGGGCCCAGCGCCTGAGCCGGCACGGGGCTGACCCGGACCAGCTTGACCCGCCGGCCGTCGAGCTCCTCGACCGCGAATCGCCAGCCGCCGAACTCGACGGCCTCGCCGACCGACGGGACGTGCTCGAGCGTGCCGAAGACGAACCCACCGACCGTGTCCCACTCCTCGTCGGGCAGATCGACGCCGAGCATCTCGTTGAGGTCCTCGACCTGCAGCCCGCCCTCGACGAGGTAGTCGCCGTTGGGCAGGCGCTGGATGGCCAGCTCCTCGATGTCGTACTCGTCGACGATCTCGCCGACGAGCTCCTCCAGGCAGTCCTCGAGGGTGATCAGGCCGACGACGTCGCCGTACTCGTTGGCGACGATCGCCAGGTGGAACTTGCCGGCCTGCATCTCCCGCATCAGCCGGGCGACCGGCTTGTTCTCGGGGATGAAGCGGACCTCCCGGCGCAGCTCGGCGGCCGGGCAGGTCGCCGTCGCCCGAGCGCTCGGCCCGGATCAGGTCCTTGGTGTAGATCAAACCGACGATGTCGTCGGGGTCCTCGCCCTGCAACGGCAGGCGGCTGTAGCCGTGGGCGATCGCCAGGTCGAGGGCGGCGGTGACGGTGGCGTCGTGGGGGACGATGATCATGTCCGGGCGGGGCACCATCACCTCGCGGGCGACGGTGTCGCCGAACTCGATGATGCTCTCGATGAGCTCCCGCTCCTCGTGCTCGATCACGTCGTCGTTGGCGGCCGCCTCGACGATGCCGAGCAGCTCCCGCTCGGAGACGAACGGCCCCTCCTTGATCCCCTTGCCGGGCAGGATCCAGTTGGCGAAGGCGATCAGGGCCTGCGTCAGCAGGCGCAGCGGCCAGAACTTGACCAGCCACAGCGTCGGCCGGGACGTCGCCTTCGCCGCCTGCTCGCTGTGCAGGACGGCCCACGTCTTGGGGATCGCCTCGGTGAACACGAAGAGGATCCCGACGTTGAGCACGAAGCCGATGACCAGTCCCCAGGTGCCGAACAGCCGGTCGAGGAGGATCGTGCTGAGGAAGGCCGACGCGGTCTGCAGGATGTTGACGGTCAGCAGCACCGGGTTGAGGAACTTCTCCGGCTCCTCGACGAGCCGCACCAGGGCCCGGCCACGTTTGGGGTCGTCGTGGGCGATGGCCTCGGCCTTGTGCCGGCTGATCCGGTTGATCCCGGTCTCGGCGACCGCCAGCAAGGCGAGCAGCACGAGCAAGACGATGATCGTGGCGAGCAGGAGCGCGTCGCTGCCCGTGAACGTCACGGCCACCATCAACGGTGGCCTTCGTCGCCGACGTGGTGCTGGCGAAAGCCGGCCGGCGCCGGTCCGGCCCAGTGCAGGCGCTCGAGGAGCTCGAGCTCTCGCCGCCGCATGATCGTCGCCTCGCCCGGCTCGGCGTGGTCGTGGCCGAGGACGTGCAGCACGCCGTGCACGACGAGCAGGGCCAGCTCGTCGTCGAGCGTGCCGGCGTGGTCCGCGGCCTGGTCGGCGGCGACGGCCGGGCACACGACGACATCGCCGAGCAGCACCGGCACGCCTGCTTGCGCGGCACCGTCCTCGTCGAGCGGGAACGACAGCACGTCGGTCGGTCCGGGCGTGCCCATGTGCTCGACGTTGAGGGCCGCCATCTCGGCGCGGTCGACGAAGGTCAGCGTCAGCTCGCCGGCGACGCCCTCGGCGACGAGCACCTCGCGGGCGAACCCGGTCCACCGGTCGACGTCGACGGCGACGTCGCCCTGCTCATCGGCACCCACCACGACGACCTGGTGGGCGCCGATGGTGGGGGTGGGACTCGGAGGCTCAGCCACGGGCCCGCTCCGGCCCGGCGTCGCCGTCGTTGCGCTCGTAGGCGGCGACGATGTCGGCGACGATGCGGTGGCGCACGACGTCCGATGCGGTCAGGTGGATGAAGGCCAGGCCCTCGATCCCGCTGAGCACCCGCTCCAGCCCGACCAGGCCGCTCTTGCCGTTGGGCACGTCGATCTGGGTGACGTCGCCGGTGACGACCACGCGCGAGCCGAACCCGATCCGGGTGAGGAACATCTTCATCTGCTCGGGCGTCGTGTTCTGCGCCTCGTCGAGGATGATGAAGCTGTTGTTGAGGGTGCGCCCGCGCATGAACGCCAGCGGAGCCACCTCGACCGTCTGGCGCTCGAGGAGGCGCTGGGCCCCCTCCGGCTCGACCATGTCGTAGAGGGCGTCGTAGAGCGGTCGCAGGTAGGGGTCGATCTTGGCCATCAGGTCACCGGGCAGGAAGCCGAGCCGCTCACCGGCCTCGACGGCCGGCCGGGTGAGGATGATCCGCTGGACCTGCTTGGCCTGCAGGGCCTTGACGGCCATGGCCACGGCGAGCCACGACTTGCCGGTGCCGGCGGGGCCGATCCCGAACGTGATGACGTGCTGGTCGATGGCGTCGATGTAGCGCTTCTGGCCGGCCGACTTGGGGCGGATCTGGCGGCCCTTGGCGCCGCGCAGGACGTCCTGGGTGAGGATCTCGCTCGGCCGTTCGTCCTCGTCGATCATCCCGATGACCCGACGGAGGCTGGCCTCGTCGAGCTCGTGACCGCGCTGCAGCAGCCCGACCAGCTCCTCGAACAGCCGGCCGACCTGGTCGGAGCGCTCGCCACGGGCGGTGACCTCGTTGCCTCGCACGTTGATGTCGGTGCTCGGGAAGGCGTCCTCGATCTGGCGGAGGTGCTGGTCCCGCGGACCGACGAGCGCAGACATCAGGTGCGTTCCTGGGACGACGACGGTGGTCGTGGTCTCGGTCGCTGTCATGAAGTCGGTGAGCCGTCCGCGCTCATCTCGGAAATGGTAGCGGCTGCCCCATCCCCGCCGGTGCGACATCCCGTTTCTGACGCTCCTCGCTCCCGCTCAGGCGGGACGAAGTCTCCGGAGAGCCGGGGCGCCTGGATCCGTCGGGCCGCCCGCCGGCGTGGTGAGCTACGGGGATGAGCGAACGCGAGGCATGGATCATCGACGGCGTGCGGACGCCGCGGGGCAAGGGGCGCAAGAACGGGGCGCTGCACCACATCCACCCCCAGGAGCTGCTGGCCCAGTGCCTCAACGCCGTCGTCGAGCGCACCGGGGTGCCGACGACCGAGATCGACGACGTCATCGCCGGCAACGCCAGCGGCGTCGGCGACCACGGCGCCGACATCGCCCGCCTGGCTGTGCTCTCGGCCGGCTGGCCCTTCGCCACGCCCGGCCTGACGATCAACCGCTTCTGCGGCTCGGGCCAGCAGGCCGTGGGGATGGCCGCCACCGGGGTGCTGTCGGGCCACCAGGACCTCGTCGTCGGCGGCGGCGTGGAGTCGATGTCCCGCCCGTTCGTCGCCGGTCACGACGGCACGCCCGCCACGATGGACGGCAACAACCCGCTCGTGCGGGAGAAGTACCCGCTGATCCCCCAGGGCATCTCGGCCGACCTCATCGCCACCGTCGAGGGCTTCTCCCGGACGGAGTGCGACGAGCTCGCCGTCGCCAGCCAGGAGCGCGCCGCCAAGGCCATCGCCGAAGGGCGCTTCGACCGCAGCGTCATCCCGGTCCTCAACCAGGACGGTTCCGTGGCCCTCGACCACGAGGAGTTCCCGCGGCCCGGGACGACGTTGGAGGCCCTCGCCCAGCTGGCCCCGAGCTTCGCCGAGATGGGCGCCCACCGCTTCGACAAGTTCGGTGAGACGTTCGACGAGATGTGCATGCGGACGTACCCGCAGATCGACGCCGTCGACCACGTCCACCACGCCGGCAACTCCTCCGGGGTCGTCGACGGCGCGTCGGCGATCCTCGTCGCCTCCTCGGACTACGCCCGGGCGAACGGGCTGACGCCGCGGGCCCGGATCCGCATGACCGCCGCGGTCGGCTCGGAACCGGTGATCATGCTCACCGGCCCCGCTCCAGCGGCTCAGCGCTGCCTCGCCAGGGCCGGGATGACCGTCGACGACATCGACCTGTGGGAGATCAACGAGGCCTTCGCCGCCGTCGTGCTGAAGGCGATCCGCGACCTCGGCCTCGACCGCGACACGCTCAACGTCAACGGCGGGGCGATGGCCCTCGGCCACCCGATCGGCGGCACCGGACCGATGCTCATCCAGACCGCCCTCGACGAACTGGAGCGCACCGATCAGGAGACGGCGCTGATCGCCATGTGCACCGGCGGGGGGATGGGCACGGCGACGATCATCGAGCGGATCTGAGCCGTTCTGTCCTTCGGGATCAGCCCGATGCGGTCGATCCCGAAGGACAGAACAGGGCTGGCGACCCGTCAGGCGCCCTGCATGTTGGCCTTGGGGCGGGCCTTGTCGATCAGCGGCTGGAGGACTGCGGCCACCTCGCCCGGCTCGGCGGGGACGTCGGTGGTCGACGGGCCCCGGTGCCAGCCCTCGGCCACGGCGAGGACGCTGCCGGAGGACTCGATGACCCGGCCGGTGACGCCGGCCGACTCCGTCGACGCCAGCCACGTCACGATGGGGGCGACCCACCGCGGGTTGGCCTTGGCCGCCCGCTCGCCATCCATGATCCCGAGGTCCTCCGTCAGCCGGGTCAGGGCGCCGGGGGCGATGGCGTTGACGGTGACCCCGTAGCGGGCCAGCTCGTCGGAGGCGATCAGCGTGAAGCCGGCGATGCCGGACTTGGCCGCGCCGTAGTTGGTCTGCCCCGGATTGCCGTAGATGCCCGAGACCGACGTCGTGTTGATCAGCCGGGCGTCGTTGGTCTGCCCCGCCTTGGCCCGCTCGCGCCAGTACACCGCGGCGAAGTGACTGGGCCCGAACGTGCCCTTGAGGTGCACCTTGATGACGGCGTCCCACTCCTCCTCGGTCATCGAGAAGATCATGCGGTCGCGCAGGATCCCGGCGTTGTTGACGAGGACGTCGAGCCCGCCGTAGGTGTCGATGGCCTGCTGGATCAGCGCCTCGGCCTCCGCGAACGACGAGACGTCGGCTCCGTTGGCGATCGCCTCCCCGCCGGCGGCGACGATCTCGTCGACGACCTCCTGGGCCGGGCCGGCGTCGCGGCCGGTGCCGTCGCGCGAGCCTCCGAAGTCGTTGACCACCACCTTGGCGCCGTGCTGGGCGAGCATGAGGGCGTACTCCCGGCCGAGGCCGCGTGCCCCTCCGGTGACGATGCAGATCCGACCTTCGCAGAGACGTTGTTCAGCCATGCGGCGACGGTACCCAGCGCCCCAGGCCCCGGTCGACCCGAGGGTCTGCTGCGGGAGGGCCCCGCGCCAGACCCTCGGTCGGCGGGAAACACTCGGATGGGAGGCGGTGGGCGGTCAGCTGGTCGGGTCGGTGGCGCCGGCGAAGCGGGGCGGTCGCTTCTCGGTGTGGCTGGCCAGGCCCTCGCGCACGTCGGGGCCGCCGAAGCCGAAGAACTCGTAGGCCAGGCTGGCGTCGAAGATGCCCGACTGCGCCCGGTACCAGTGGTTGAGCGTCTGCTTGGTGTAGCGGATCGCGCCCTGGGCGCCGGCGGCCAGCTGGACGGCGACCTCGAGCGCCCGGGCGTGCACCTGGTCGTCGTCGACGCACAGCGACACCAGGCCGATGCGCTCGGCCTCCTCGCCGCTCAGGGCGTCGCACGTCAGCAGGTAGTACTTGGCCTTGGCCATCCCGCACAGCAAGGGCCAGCAGATCGCCGCGTGGTCGCCGGCCGCCACGCCGAGGCGGGTGTGGCCGTCGATGATCCGGGCCGTGCGGGCCACCACCGAGACGTCGGCGAGCAGCCCGACGACCAGTCCGGCACCGACCGCCGCGCCGTGGATCGCCGAGACGATCGGCTTCGAGCAGTCGATGACGTTGTGCACGAGGTCGCGCGCCTCGCGCATCACCTCCGCCCGCCGCTCGTGGTCGTGCGACGATGGCGTCGATGAGCTCGAAGCTGCCGCCCGCCGAGAACGCCTTGCCGGCGCCCTGCAGCACAGCGACGTTGGTCTCCGGGTCGCGGTCGACGACCCGCCACACGTCGGCCAGCTGGCGGTGCACGGCCGGGCTGACGGCGTTGAGCCCCGGCCCGTCGAGCGTGATGCGCAGCACGCGGTCGGCGGGACGGTCGAACGTCAGGTCGGTGAAGTCGGCGTAGCGGTCGCTCATCGGGCCATCGTGGCTCACCCCGTGCACTCGCCCGGCGTCGTGGCGGTTGGCCATACTCGGGCTCACCCATGATCGGCAACATCCTCGTCCTGTGCACCGGCAACGCCACCCGCTCGGTGATCGCCGGTGCGGTCCTCAAGGCGCACCTCCCCGACGTGGAGATCGTCACGGCCGGCACGATGTCGATCGACGGCCTGCCGATGAGCTGGCGGACGCGAGCCGGCTTCGAATCGGTGGGCGTCACGCCGCCGGCCCACCGCAGCCGCCAGGTCGAACCCGACGACCTCGACCGGGCGACGGTGGTCATCGGCCTGGCGCCAGAGCACGTGCAGTGGGTGCGGCGCGAGCACCCGGCGGCGGCTGCCCGCACCGTGACCCTCAAGCGTCTCGCCCGCGAGCTCGCTGCCGACGCTCGACCGCTCAGCGAGCGCGTGGCCGAGCTGCACCTCGCCGACGTCGAACTGGCGCTCTGGGAGGAGGTCGTCGACCCAGGCGGCGGAGAGGTCGAAGCGTTCATCGCCTGCGCCCAGGAGGTCGTCGGGCTGGTCGAAGACCTCGCCGAGCGGCTCCGTCCCCGCCCGCCGGCTGCCGACGACTGGACGGGTGAGCGGGCCCAGCGTTGGGTGGCGATCGCCGCCTCGATCGAGCGCCAGTTGGCGCCCGTCAGTGACGTGCTGTTCGCCGCGGCCGGGCTGCGTCCCGGCGAGCGGGTCCTCGATGTCGGCTGCGGCGCCGGCCCGACCACCCGGCAGGCCGCCGCGGCGGTCGGGCCGTCCGGCGCGGTCGTCGGCATCGACATCGCCCAGGCCATGCTCGACGCCGCCGCGGCCGAGGCGGCACCGCCGGGCGCCGCCCCCATCGAGTGGCTGCGCGCCGACGTCGCCACCTGGGAGCCGGACAGGCGGCGCTTCGACGCCGTGATCTCCCGCTTCGGGGTGATGTTCTTCGCCGACCCGGGCGCCGCCTTCACCAACCTGCGCCGGGCGACTGCACCCGGGGGACGGCTGTGCATCGCCGTGTGGGCGCCCCGCGGTGAGTCTCCGCTGTTCGAGGTGCCTCTGGAGGCCGCCCTCGCCGTGCTCGGACCGGGCAACCACCCGGACGTCCCGGCGCCCGACGCCGGTCCGTTCTCGCTCGGCGACCCGGATGTCGTCGTCGCCCTGCTCTCGGCAGCCGGCTGGACGGACGTGGCATGGCAGCCGCACCGCCTGCAGTTCCGCCTCGCCGGCGGCGTCGGCCCCGAGGACGCCGCGGAGACGGCGCTGACGCTGGGCCCGACGCGCATCGTCACCGAGGGCCTCGACGAGGACCGCCGTGGCGCCGTGCGCGGGGCGATCGCCCGTGCCCTCGCTGAGCACGTCGACGAGCACGGTCACGTCGTCCTCGACGGCACGGTGGTCATCGTGACGGCCGTGCTGCCGTGACACCCTCGGCCTAGCTTGACGCTGTGAACGCCGTTCCGCCCGCCCGGATCCACGGACGGGACTGAGGCGTGCCGGTTCCCGGTCCGCGCCAACTCGGGCGCGGCGTCGTCGTCGTCACCGGCGCTTCCGTGCCGCCGGCGTGGCGGGACGCGCCGGTCGTCACGATCGACGACGCCGTGCTGGCCGACCCCGCCCCAGCCGTGGCCCGGCTGCACGCCGCGTGGGCGTCCCGCGAGCCCGTCGTCATCGCCCTCGGCCTCGACCCGGCGACGTTCCGGGAACCACGCTCGATCACCGTCGAGCCGTGGCGCCTGTCGCCCGGTGCGGAGCCGTCGCTCGACCGCCTGCACTTCCTGACCTGGGCCAACACCTACGACGCCCGCCAGGGCGAGCCCGTCTGGTGGTGGGCGGTGAAGGCGGCCCGTCTCGACGGATCGTGCGTCGCCACGCCGGACGGTGCGGCCGACGTCGCGCTGCCCGACGGCCGGCCGGCGTGGATCGACGGCGGGCCGCGGACCCCCTCGGAGCTGGCCGATGCCGTCGTGCACAGCGAGTCGGTCGAGCTCGGCAGCCTGGCCGTCGTGCCGCCCCCGGTCGCCCCGGTCGCCGACCTCGCTGCCGATCAGCTGGCCGCCGTCGACCATCGGTCCGGGCCGGCCCGGGTCATCGCCCCTGCCGGATCGGGCAAGACGCGGGTGCTCACCGAACGATTGCGCCATCTCCACGTCGACCGCGGCTACGAGCCGTCGACGGTCCTCGCCGTGGCCTACAACAAGCAGGCGCAGCTGGAGATGGAGGCCCGCACGGCGGATTTCCGGCCGCGCGTGCGCACGCTCAACTCCCTCGGCCTCTGGGTCCTCGCCGAGCACCGTGGCGGGTCCCCGCCGGTGCTCGACGAGCCCGATGTGCGGCGGATGATCGACGCCCTGCTCCCCGGCCGGCGCCAGCGACGGGCGAACACCGACCCCATCGGGCCGTACATCGAGGGACTGACGGCGATCCGCCTCGGCCTCACCGACCCCGAGGTCGTCGAGACGTCGCGCGACGACGTCCCCGGCCTCGCCGAGCTGTTCCCCGCCTATCGCCACCGGCTGTCCGAGCGCCGGGCCGTCGACTTCGACGAGCAGGTCTATGCGGCGGTCGAGGCCCTGCTCCAGGACGGGCCGTTCCGTCGCTCGATGCAGCGCTCCTGCCGGCACCTCCTCGTCGACGAGTTCCAGGACCTCACGCCGGCCCATGTCCTCCTGCTGCGCCTGCTCGCCATCCCCGCCCTCGACGTGTTCGGCGTCGGCGACGACGACCAGTGCATCTATGGCTACGCCGGCGCCGATCCGGCGTTCCTCATCGACTACGGCCAGCTGTTCCCGGGCGCCACGCCGCACCCGCTGCAGATCAACTACCGCTGCCCGACGGAGGTCGTCGCCGGCGCCCGGACCCTCCTCGGCTACAACCACCGCCGCGTCACCAAGGTCATCGAGCCCGGACCGGCGGCCGACCCGACCGCCGGTGCCTTGAGGGTGATCGAGCACGGCGCCCACGACGGGGCGACGGCGGTCGTCGAGCTGCTGCGCGAGTGGCTGGGCGAGCCCGGTGTCGAGCCGTCGTCGATCGCCGTGCTGACGCGCGTCAACTCGCTGCTGCTGGCCCCCCATGTCGCCCTCCACGAGGCCGGGCTGCCGGCGGCGTCGGTGCTGCGCCCGGAGGTCCTCGAGCGCACCGGCATGCGCGCCGCGCTCGCCTACCTGCGCCTGGCCACGTCGCCCGACGGGCTGGCCGCCGGCGACGTCATCGAGGTCCTGCGCCGACCGACGCGCGGCCTGCCGCAGTGGTTCCCCGAACGGCTCGACCGGCGCACGCGGTGGACGCTCGCCCAGCTGGCGGCGGTCGCCGACCAGGTGCCGGAGAAGGAGGCCGGCAAGGTGCTGCGCCTCGTCGACGACCTCCAAGTCGTCGTCGACGCCGGCCGCCACGGCACCACGCGTGACGTGCTGGAGGCGGTGCGCGACGACGTCGGGCTGGGCGCGGCGATGAGCCTCCTCGACCGCACCGGCGGCGGCCAGGGGTCGAGCCACCTCGACGACCTCGACGGACTCCTCGGCGTCGCCGACCTGCACCCCGAACCAGCCGGCTTCGAGGCATGGCTGCGGGCGGCGTTCCAGCGGGCAGCAGATCCCGCCGGGGTCACGCTCTCGACGATCCACCGAGTCAAGGGGCGGGAGTGGGACCGCGTCGCCGTGTTCGGCGTCGCCGATGGGCTGGTGCCGCACCGCCTGGCCGAGGACGTCGAGGAGGAGCGCCGGGTCCTCCACGTCGCGATCACCCGCGGCCGCCACCGCGTCGCCCTGCTCGCCGACCGCAGCCGGCGCAGCGCCTTCCTCGCCGAGCTGGCCGGCACCGCACCACGGACGCCGGACCGGCGACCCACCACCGCCGCCGTCGTGTCGACGCGCCGCCCGGCGGCGACCGCGCCCGCCTCCGCCGACGGCATCGCCGCAACTGCGGGGCTCGTCATCACGGTGCCGGGCGGTCACGAGGGCACGGTCGAGGAGGCCGACGGCCGCTCCGCGCTCGTCCGTACGTCGTCGGGCGGGTTGCTGCGGGTGCGCTACGGCGAGCGGGTCGCGCTCGAAGGCCGCCGAGCCCCGCTCGCCGCACCGACCCAGCTGTGGGGCCAGGCCGCCGACGCCGAGGCCGCGCTTCGCTCCTGGCGGACGACGCGGGCCGGCGCCGACGGCGTGCCGGCGTACATCGTCGTCAACGACAAACACCTGCGGGGCATCGCCCTCGCCCGCCCGGCCACACCGGCCGAGCTCGTCGCGTGCGACGGCATCGGTCCCGCCAAGCTGGAGCGCTACGGCGACGAGATCCTCGCCGTCATCGAGGCGCTGCCATGACCGTTCCGTCCTTGCCAACCGGCCCGATCGGGCCGGTTCGCACGGACAGAACCTTCGCCGACAAGCCGACCATCGTCGGCGAGCGGGTCGTCCTGCGCCCGCTCACCGTCGACGACGCCGACTCGCTGTTCGCCTCGATGGACGAGGAGTCGGCGCGGCTCACGGGCACCCACCGCACGTTCACGCTCGACGAGCTCCGGGAGTGGGCCGGCTCACGAGCGGCGACGACCGACCGCCTCGACCTGTCGATCGTCGAGCGGGCCACCGGCACGTGGCTCGGGGAGCTGGCCATCAACGACTGGAACGCCGACGACCACTCGTGCAACTTCCGCATCGCCCTGGCGCCCGTGGGGCGCGACCGTGGCTTCGGCACGGAGGCCACCCGGCTCATCGTCGACTACGTGTTCACCAACCTGCCGATCCACCGCATCTCCCTCGACGTGTTCGCCTTCAACGAGCGGGCCGCTCACGTCTACGAGCGGGTCGGCTTCGCTCGCGAGGGCGTCCTGCGCGACAACCTGTACTGGGATGGCATGTACCACGACAGCATCCTGATGAGCATCCTGCGCCCGGAGTGGGAGGCGGGCCGGGACGAGGCTGACAGGGGCAGCGCGATCCCATAGGTTCGGGACCATGACGAACGTCGAGGCCTTCACCGGACCGACCACCGAGTTGCTGCAGGCGCTGATCCGCAACGAGTGTGTCAACGACGGCACCGCCGACTCCGGGAACGAGGTCCGCAACGCCGATCTCCTGCAGACCTATCTCGAAGGTGCGGGACTCGACGTGGCGCGCTTCGACAGCCGGCCCGGTCGGACGTCGATCGTCGCCCGCATCGAGGGCCACGACCCGACGGCGCCGACGCTGTGTCTGATGGGCCACACCGACGTCGTGCCGGTCAACCCCGAGGGCTGGTCGAACGACCCGTTCGGCGGGGAGCTGATCGGGGGCGAGGTGTGGGGCCGCGGGGCCATCGACATGCTCAACATCACGTCGTCGATGGCCGTGGCGTTCCGGCAGTTGGCGACCGAGGGCTTCCGGCCCCGCGGCACGCTGATCTACTTCGGCGTCGCCGACGAGGAGGCCGGCGGACACTGGGGCGCCGAGTACATGATCGACGAGCACTGGGACGCCGTCGGCGCCGACTTCGTGCTCACCGAGACCGGTGGCTGGTCGCAGCTCGGTGCCGACGGGGTGCGCCACGTCACGGTCAATGTGGCCGAGAAGGGCCTCGCCTGGCGCCGCCTGCGAGTCCATGGCACGCCGGGGCACGGATCGATGCCCTACGGGTCCGACAACGCCCTCGTCACCGCCGCCGAGATCGTCCGCCGGCTGGTCGCCTTCCGACCGCACCCCAACCTCGACGACTTGTGGCAGGGACGGATCGCCGCGATGGACCTGCCCGACGACCTGCGCGCCGCGCTCGTCGACCCGGCCCGCATCGACGACGCCATCGCCGCCCTGCCCCCGGACTACGCCCGGGTCGCCCACGCCTGCACGCACACGACGATCTCCCCCAACGTCATCCACGGCGGCCAGAAGACGAACACGATCCCCGACGTCATCGACATCGACGTCGACATGCGAACGGTTCCGGGTGACACCAGGGAAGTGGTTGACGGCTACCTGGCCGAGGCGCTCGGCGAGCTCGCCCCGCGGGTCGAGATCTCCCCGATCCAGGAGTGCGAGTCGACCCGCTCGGCGATCGGCAACCCGCTCTGGGACGTGGTCGCCCGCCACACCCAGGTCGCCTACCCGGGTGCCGACCTCGTGCCGGGCATCATCACCGGCGGCACCGACGCCCGCTTCTACCGCGCCAAGGGGGCGATCGCCTACGGCGCCGCCCTCTTCTCGCCGGACGTGACGATGGAGTCGTTCGGCACCCGCTTCCACGGCAACGACGAACGCATCGACGTCGAGTCCCTCGGCCTCTCCACGCAGTTCTGGTACGGCATCGCCAAGGACATCGTCGGCTGACAGCCCAGCCGCCCTTGATCCGAGTGTTTGCGGCGTCGGAGTGTGTGCTGCGGGGAGGCCCCGCAGCACACACTCGATCGCCGCAAACACTCGGATGGGAGGTCTGTAACCCGCCGTTCACGGGGCGCGAACAGCGGTGAAACGGGGCGTTCGTACGGTCGTCGCCATGATCTACCCGCCGTATGCCGCGCCGTTCCCCGATGCTCGGTCCGCCGAGATCACCCTCGGCAACCAGCAACGGGCGGTGCTCACCGAGCTCGCCAGGAAGCCCGGGCGCGTCGTCACGCCCGAGGAACTGGCCGCCGTGCTCGGCCTGCCGGCGTTGACGCCACGTCGCGCCAGCGCGCTCGTGGGCAGCATCAACGACGTCCTCGGCGCGGAGACGATCGTCGACGTGCCCCGCCGTGGCTGGATGATGCAGCCCTACACCGACGCCCCGGTGACGATCAGCTTCTGACCAGCGTTCCCGGTCCCTGACCACGGCGGTCGGTCAGGATGGCCGCGTGTCTGTCGATGTCCTGTCGCGTCGCGCCCTGAACCGGGCGACGTTGGCCCGCCAGCTGCTCCTCGAGCGGGCCGACCGCTCGGCGCTCGACGCCATCCACCACCTCGTCGGCATGCAGGCCCAGGTACCGCTGAACCCCTACCTCGGGCTGTGGTCGCGGCTCCGCGGCTTCGTCCCCGACGACCTGGCCACGCTGCTCTGGGAACGGCGGGTCGTGCGGATCGTCGTCATGCGGGGGACGATCCATCTCGTCACCGCCGACGACGCCCTGCTGCTCCCGCCCCTCGTCCAGCGGGTGCTCGACGGCGAGATGGCCCGCCACCGCGACTACGCACCGGCACTCGCCGGCGTCGATCTCGACGCCGTGCTGGAGGTCGCCCGCCCGCTGCTCGACGAGCGGCCCCGCGCCGTGCCGGAGCTACGGCGGCTGCTCGCCGAGCGCTTCCCCGGGCATGACGCCGGCGCTCTGGCGTTCGCCTGCCGCAACCGGTTGGCGCTCGTCCAGGTGCCGCCGCGCGGGGTGTGGGGACAGCGCGCCCAGGTCACGCTGACGACCGCCGAGTCGTGGCTCGGCCGCCCGCTGGTCGCCGATCCCTCGATCGACACCGTCGTCCTGCGTTACCTGGCCGCCTTCGGCCCGGCGACCGCGGCCGACATGGCCGCCTGGTCGCGGCTGACCGGCTTCCGCCAGGTGGTCGACCGCCTCCGCCCGCGGTTGCGGACGTTTCGTGACGAGCACGGCCGCGAGCTCCTCGACGTCCCCGACGGCCCGCTCCCCGACCCGGAGGTCCCGGCGCCGGCCCGCTTGCTGCCGGAGTACGACAACGTGCTCCTCTCCCACGCCGACCGCGAGCGCTTCACCCGCGACGACGCTGCGGCGCTGGCGACCGACGGTCCGGTCCACGGCACGGCGCTCAGCGACGGATCGGTCTGCGCCACCTGGACGATCGAACGGGCGGCCGAGGCCGCGACGATGACGGTGCGCCACCTGCCGCTGGCGCCGGGCCCGGCGGCCGATCTGGAGGCGGAGGCCCACCGCGCGTTGCGGTTCCTGGAGCCCCAGGCGGGCCACCGGCACGTCCGCCTCACACCGGCAGGCTGACCCGGTCGGCTAGAAACGTCGGGTGGCGCACGACGAAGGGGTTCAGTCGCGGCGCGACGACGAATCCGTCGTGCTGCGACCGCTGCGCGATTTCCTGCACACCGAAGCGGCCGGCGGGGTCGTCCTCGTCGTGGCCGCCGTCGTCGCCCTGGTTTGGGCGAACTCGCCGTGGAAGCAGTCCTACATCGATCTGTGGCACACCCGCCTGGCCATCGAGCTCGGCGACCGTGTCCTCGCCCTCGATCTCCGCGAATGGATCAACGACGGCCTGATGGCCATCTTCTTCTTCGTCGTCGGTCTGGAGATCAAGCGCGAGCTCGTCGACGGCGAGCTCCGCGAGCGCCGACGGGCGGCGATGCCAGCCATCGCCGCTGTCGGCGGGATGGTCGTGCCGGGCTTGATCTACGCCTCGATCAACGCCGGCGGCACCGGAGCAGCCGGCTGGGGCATCCCGGTGGCCACCGACATCGCCATGGCCGTCGGCGTGCTCAGCCTGCTCGGGGCGCGGATCGTGCCTTCCCTGCGGTTGTACCTGCTGGCGCTCGCCATCGTCGACGACATCGGGGCGATCGTCATCATCGCCGTCTTCTACACCGACGACGTCGACATGACGTCGCTGGCGCTGGCCGCAGTCCTGGCCGCCGCCGTGGCCGTCGCCCGCCGTCTCGGTGTCCATGCGATCGTCGTCTACGTCGCCCTCGGCGTCGGCCTCTGGCTGGCGCTGCACGAGTCGGGCGTGCACGCCACGCTCACCGGCGTGGTGCTCGGCCTGATGGCGCCGACGTCGCCGATCCGCAGCCATGAGCTGATCGACGCCGACGAGCTGGCCGACGTGTCGACCGTCGAGGCCGCCCACCACACCGTCGTCGTCGCCCGCCAGTCGGTCTCCGTCGTCGAGTGGCTCGAGCACCTCCTGCACCCATGGACGAGCTTCGTCATCGTTCCGCTGTTCGCGCTGGCGAACGCCGGCGTGCCGATCACGTCGGAGGCGCTGTCCGCGGCGGCGTCATCGCCGATCACCTACGGCGTCGTGCTCGGGCTCGTCGTCGGCAAGCCGGTCGGCATCGCCGCGTTCACGTGGCTCGCGGCGCGCCTCGGCATCGGCGAGTTGCCGCCGGGCGCCACGTGGTCGGCCATCGTCGGTGTCGGTGCGCTCGCCGGCATCGGGTTCACCGTGTCGCTGTTCGTCACCGGCCTGGCCTTCGACGACCCCGTCCTGCAGGACGAGGCGAAGATCGGCATCCTCGTCGCCTCGACGATCGCCGGACTGCTCGGCTCGCTGATCCTGTCCGGCGTCGGCCGCCGGTCCGGGCAGAACGGTCAGCCCAGCCCGCCGGATGCGCCAAGCTGACGGCGTGACCTACTGCCTCGCCCTCCGCCTCGATGCCGGGCTGCTGTTCCTGGCGGACACCCGCACCAACGCCGGCGTCGACAACGTCAGTACGTACCGCAAGCTGCACGTCGTGCGCCCGGCGCCGGATCGCGTGTTCGTGCTGCAGTCCGCCGGCAGCCTCGCGACCACCCATGAGGTGCTCGCCCGCATCGACAGCGACCTGGGGCACGACGGAGACCGCGAGAGCCTGGCGACCGTCGATCATCTCTTCGAGGCCGCCCTCTACCTCGGCCGCCTCAGCCGCGAGGTCGCCGCATCGCACCGCGCCGCGCTGAACGCCGTCGGGGCCGACGGGACGGCCACGTTCATCCTCGGTGGACAGATCGCCGGCGACCGTCCGGACATCCTCCTCGTGTACCCGGAGGGCAACTACATCCGCACGTCCGACACCGTGCCGTTCCTGCAGATCGGTGAGCGCAAGTACGGCAAGTTCCTGCTCGAGCTCGCCGTACGGGCGCACGTCGACCTGCAGACCGCCGGCAAGATCGCGCTCGGCTCGATGCTCAGCACGGCGCACGCCAACCTGTCGGTCGGACCTCCCTACGACGTGGCGATCTACCGCAACGGCTCCCTGGAGGTCCAGGAGTTGCGCATCGAGGAGGACCACCCGTATCTCGCCGAGCTCGACCGGGTCTGGACCAGCCAGCTCCTCGAGGGTGTCGCCAGCCTCCCGCCGATCCCGTCCGACGTGCTCTCGCAGTTGGCGTGAGGCCGCCGGGCGTCAGTCGGCGCTGACGAGCTGCTCGGCGAGGAGCTCCAGGGCGGCGATGGCGAACGCCGTCATGTTGGCGAGGCGGTCGTCCGAACCCGTCAGCACGTGGCGGCTCGCCGCCCGTCGGCCGCCGACGGCGACCCAGGCATGCCCAGCGGGGTCGCCGTAACGGTTGCCCGTCGGCCCGGCTGCTCCGCCTTCACCGATGCCCCACGTGGCATCGAGACGAACGGCGGCCGACCGGGCGAGGTAGCTGGCGAACTCCTCCGTCGCGCCGCGTAGGCCGGGCGGTGCCGGGACGGCGTCGGTCAGGAACGCCCGGCTCGCCGCCAAGGTGTAGATGACGGCGCCGCCGGCGTAGTAGGCGGAGGCCCCCGGCACGGCCAGCAGGGCCGCCGAGATCAGTCCCCCGCACGAGCCCTCGGCGACCGCAACCGTCTCACCGCGCTGGCGCAGCGCGGCACCGACGTGTTCGCCACGGTCGCGGAGATCAGCGTCGAGCACGGCGCGAGTCCGATCGACTCCGGCGGTGCCGACACGAGGCGGACGGTGAGCGCCCCACCCGGCGCTCACCGTGGCGCGGGATCGTCAGCCGTCCTCGTACTTGAACGAGACGCGCAGCTTCGTACGGAACGTCGCCCCACCGGAGTCGTCGAGGTCGAGGTCCTGCTCGACGACCTCGGCGACCCGCAGCCCGCGGATCGTCTCGCGTGCCTTCTTGACCGCCGTGAGCCCGGCGTCCTCCCACGACTCGCTGCTCGTCCCGATGATCTCAACCACCTTGTAGACACTCATTGGGCCTGTTCCTCCTCGCGCCCCGGCGGGGCGCCCACGGAGAACTCTTGCCGATCCGCGCGACCGCCGAAACCAGGCCCTCGCTACCAGTCCGGGAAGACGTCGATCGCGGCGTTGGTCACGACGGCCGTCTGGCGCTGTGCCGTCGGGGTTCATCGTGAAGATGTTGTAGTTCGCGCCGCCCCCCGGCGGCCTGTTCGAGGCGAACGTCAGCTTGGCACCGTCGGGCGACCACGCCGGCGTGACGTCGTGGCCAGCCTGGTTGGTGAGACGAGTCTGGCTGGTACCGGTCTGGGTCATCCGGTAGATCTCGAAGTTGGAGCTCCCGTGGCGGTTGGTGGAGAAGGCGATCGTCGTCCCGTGCCAGGCCGGCTCGGTGTCGATGCCGGAGCTCGTCGTACGCCTGGTCTGCGACGTGCCGTTGGCGTTCATCGTGTAGATGTCGCCGCCGCCCGTGCGCTGGCTCGTGAAGGCGATCTGCGTGCTGTCCGGCGACCATGCCGGAAGGAGGTCGTCCTGCTTGACCGTCGTCAGCCGCTGCACACCGGTGCCGTTGGCGTTCATGACGTAGATGTCCCAGTTGCCGCCCTGCCCGCGGTTGCTGGCGAAGGCGATCTTCGTCCCGTCCGGCGACCAGGCCGGGGAGGTGTCCATCGCCGCGTTCGTCGTCAGCCGCACGACGCCGGTGCCGTCGGGTTCATGACGAAGATCTCGACGTTGCCGGCGCGGGTGCTGGAGAAGACGATCTTGTCGCCCGACGGCGACCACTCCGGCTCGGCGTCGATGGCCGAACCGGTCGTCAGTTGCGTGGCCGGGCCGCCAGACGGATCCACCACGTAGATGTCGCCGTTGCCGGTGCGTTCGCTGGCAAAGACGATCCCCCGTTGTGCCGTCACAGCGTCAGCGGCGAGCCGAGGGTGGCCGTGCTGGGCTCGAAGATCGGGTCGTCCGGCACGGTGAACCCGAGCGCGGTGCTCGGCCCGAAGAAGGCCTGCACGGTGTACGATCCCGGCCCCGAGCGGCACGCCGTTGGCCTGCGTCACGACGCCGAGGCGGGCGGTCCCGCCGGCTCCGGTCGGGCGGGAGACGACGACGGACTGGCCGCTGGCGGGCGTCAGCCGGAACAGCACGGTGTGATCGGTCACGGGCACGCCGGCGGTCGTCTTCAGCGTCGCCACGATCCCGGTGTCACCGCCGACGGCGACCGTCGCCGCCGGGGGAGGTGAGCGTGAGGTTCGTGCCCAGCTTGGTCACGACGAGCGGCTGGGAGCTCTCGGACGCCCGATGGGTGATGGTGCCGTCGAAGGCGGCGGTGAGGGTGTAGGTGCCCGGCGTGAACAGCAGCGGCAACTCGACGGTGGCCACGCCATTGGCGCCGGTCACCGCAGTCTGCTCCGTCCCGCCGAGCGAGAACCGCACCGTCGCTCCCTCCAGCGGCGCGGGCGCCGAGCCCGGCGCCGTCGCCGTCAGCGTCGCCGACAGCGTGGTCGCCGCGCCGTAGCTGCCGGTCGCCGGCGCGGTCGAGCGTCAGCTCGGTGGTGGTGAGTGGCGCCGGGTTGCTCTGCAGGGCCGGCGGGATCTGGCCCGGCCGGTAGTAGGCGCCCTGGTTGTCGTCGAGGCTGACGAGCCCGACGCCGTTGACGGCCTGGACGAGGAACTCCACCTGCCCGGGCGTGACGTTGGACAGCGTGCCGGTCCACAACGTCGAGTCGGTGGCGTCCTGGGTGAGGTCGAGCGACTCCCACCGGCCGGGCGTGACCCCGGTGTAGGTCACCCACACCTCCTGGATGCCGGCCGCCGGCTCACCGACGACGCGGACGCGGAAGTCGACGTCGTTGCCGGTGACATCGGCGTCGACACGGACGATCGTCGGCGGCGCCGCCAGGGCGGCCGAGTTGCCGTCCGAAGGATCGTCGTGTAGTTGCTGTAGAACAGCCGCAGGCCGGTGCTGGAGAACTGCCGCTCGACGTTGGTCGTCGAGCCCGGGCGCGTCGCTCCGGTACTGCACGGGCGTCAGCATCAGCCTCGTGGTGGCGTGCCTGGTCCTGCAGCCCGCCGAAGTAGTTGACGCTCCACAGGCGGCCCGGGAAGAAGGCCGAGGAGACGAACGGCGAGTGCGGGCTGTTGAGCTCGGTCGCCGGGGCCCCGGTGAGGGGCGTGACGCCCGGCGTGTCGGTGTAGATGCCGGAGCGGAAGCCCACGCCGCGCAGCACGCGTGCCGGCGACGGTGACGTTGTTGATCTCGAGCGGCAGGGCCGGGGCACCGGGGTTGGTCACGACGCCGTTCGGGCCGATGAACCAACTGGCGGTGACGGTCGGGACACCGTTGCCGTCGACGAGCTGCCGGGAGTCGGGCGTCAGCGTCGGGGTGCGCGTCACGTCGGCGAACCGCAGGCCGAGCGCGCTGCCGGGCTCGGTGGTCACGGGCTCCGTCGCCCCGACGATCGGCGCCCCGCCCGGGGGCACGAAGTTGCGACCCTGCGGCAGGTCGACGGCCGACATCGGCAGGCCGTAGATCGTGGCTTCGAGGAGGGCCTTCTGGTGGATCCCCCCGAGGGACTGCGTGTCCGTGAGGTAGCGCTGCTTGGCCGAGACGAGGGCGCCGCCGACGCTCACCGGACCGGTGCCGAAGCGGAACGCCTCGGCGAGGTTCTTGTACAGGCGCTCGCTGTACTCCAGGAAGTCGGTGTCGCCGTACTGGTAGCCGGTGCCGGCGACGACCGTGGCCCGCTTCTGGGCCAGCGCCTGGATCCAGTCCAGGGTCTGCGTCACGTTGGGCACGGCGTCGCCGTCGACGACGGTGTACCCGGAGTGGCAGCCGGCGCTGAACACGAGGGAGTTGGTGAGGTCGACGTTCGACGCCGTCAGCTCGTTGGCGTTCACGGTCGTCGTGTAGTCGGCGGCCAGGAGGTTGTTGGCGCTGAAGTGCCCCGCCAGGTAGATGATGTCGTGCCGTTCGCCGAGCAGCGCCGTGCGCAGCTGGTCGGCGTTCCACGACTGCGCCGGCGGCGGCCCCACGTTGGTCGGGGGAACGCCCTGGTTGGTGATCAGCGAGTCGGCGCCGGCTGCCCCGACGCCGGCGCTGAGCGAGGTCCTGCACGGCGTTCGCGCCGTCCGTGAGGAAGTCGTACCCGGTGACCAGCGAGCTCGTCGCGTTCGAGCACGCTGTCGGCGAGGAAGGCGTCGATCATGCCGGTGATCTCGGCCGGCGTCTCGACGAGCCGGCCCACCGGCAGATCGGGGACCGGCAGCGTGACGCCCTTGAGCTGCAGCTCCGTCGTCGCCCCGTAGGCGTCCTGGGACAGGTAGTAGTTGAGCCGCAGGCTGGCCTGCGACGCACTCGTGTCCAGCACCGGCGGGACGTAGCCGGACTCCGGGCCGAGCCCAGCGGCGTCGGGGTAGCGGAAGAAGGGGATGACGTCGTCGGGACCGACGATCACGACGTAGTCGACGGTCGGGTTGGCGTTGCGGTACCCGACGACGATGTCGCGGATGGCCTCGGCGACGAGGTTCTTGGCGTACGGGCAGCCGGTGTTCGCGTCGGCCTGCTGGTTGAGGTCGGCGACGCGTGGGCTGGCCCCGACGTTGACGATCCTCCCGTTGACACGGCAGTCGGCGAGCGTCGCCAGCCGGGCCTGCATCGTGGTGAGGCTGCCGGTCATCTGCCCGTAGTCGACGATGATCAGGGTCTCTGCGCCGGCCGCCGGAGCGGGTGTCGTCGGCGCCAGCGGGAGCGTGCTGGGGGTGACACCGGTGCACGAGCTGGGGTCGAGGTGCACGGCGAGGTTGAACGGCGCGCCGGGGCTGTGGGCGCCGTTGCGTCCGGCGACCCGCACGTAGAACTCACCGGTGTTGTTCCACGTGTCGACGCTGAGGTGCTCGCCGGCGGTGCCGTCGTTCGCCGAGACGGCGAGCAGGCTGCGCACCTGGGCGCTCTCGTAGGCCTGGCCGTCGCTGAACACGGACGGGCTGAACACCGACGGGCTGAACACCGACGGCGAGAACACCGACGGCGAGAACACCGACGGCGAGAACACCGACGGCGAGAACACCGACGGCGAGAACACCGACGGCGAGAACACCGACGGCGAGAACACCGACGGCGAGAACACCGACGGCGAGAACACCGACGGCGAGAACACCGACGGCGAGAACACCGACGGGGCGTAGGCGTCACCGGCGAACTCGGCGCTCAGCTGTCTCCAGGTCGTCGGGCGTCGTCACCGTGTTGAACGCCTGGGCGATGTCGGTGAACAGGGCGACGTCGTAGTTCGCCGGCAGGTTCGTCAGGTCGACGTGCGCTCGCGTGCCGGGCTGGATGGCGAAGCGGTACCAGCGAGCCTGGCCGAGGACATCGATGGAGCCGGTCGCCGCGCCATCACCGGCCCCGTTGAGGGGGATCGGCTGGGCCCGCGTCCAGGCGTCGTTGTCGGGGCCGAGCGTGACCTCGAGGTACGGACGGACGCTGGGGTCGGCCGCCTCGCTCGACCAGTAGCGCGCCCAGTACGCCAGGTTGGCGCCGCGCCGGGACAGACTCTCGCAGTTCGGGTTGTACAGCTCGATCGAGAGCTTGGTGTCACCGGCCCGCTCTGTCGCCACGCGGCCGATGAGGTCGGCCTTCGACGCGGCGAACGTCTTCGATTCGTCGACGTCGTTGGTCGGGGAAGACCTTCTGCTGGTTGCCGGCGAGGTCGGGGTCGACGTACACCAAGCCGGGCCCACACCCGGAGCGAAACATGAACGCCGACCCGAGGGCCAGCGGAGACGACCGGATGTCGCCGCCGCGGCGGCGAGGTTGCGGGTTGCCGCGGAGCGACCGTGCCGTCGGACGGGCGGTTGTTCCACGTGACGCCGTCCTCCGACCACGTGTCGTTGGCGAGGAAGATGGCGTGGTGGTTGGGGTCACCGTCCTGCGCGATAGCCGGCCCGCGTCGTGGTGACGATGCGGGCGTCCGAGATCACGGCGCCGTCCGGGATGGCATCGAGGTCGAATCGCAGGAGCCCGTACGCCGGAGCGTTGTACGGGACGCAGCTCGTGGTGAAGCCGCCGTAGGTGTCGAAGTAGTCCCGAGGCACCCCGCCGTCGCTGTTGAAGTTCGTGTCCGGGCTTCCAGCCGAAACGAACGTGTCCGCCTCCGGGAAGATCTTGATCTTCGTGCCCGGCGCGACCGGCACGGTGTTGAAGCGCACGGCGATCCCGAAGCCCGCCTCCTGAGGAGCGGCCGCGAACACCGGAGCGGAGCCAACCGCCCGGAACCACGTCGCCGGATCGACGTCGATGCCCTGCGACGGTGCGCCCGTCGTCAGGCCGACGTTGAGCGAGGTGTAGGGACCGTCGACGCCGATCGGCTCGTAGCCCCACGTCTGGGTGTTGAACGCGACGCCGTAGACGACCTCCTCCGGGACGACGAGGCCGCCGAAGTCGAACGTCGCGTTGAAGGCGTAGCCGTTGAAGCAGGTGCCCGTGGAGTCGTCGTGCCACCGCACCGCTCGTTGCCGCAGTCCGGGTCCGCGGATGGACGGTACGGGACCGTGACGTCCTTCGTCACGGACGCCAGCACGGGTCCGACGGAGCCGTTCGGCCCCACCGCGGAGATCGTGAACGTGATCGGATGGGTGAACGTCGCACCGGGTGCGGACACGCAGTTCCCGGTTTCCCAGGCGCCCGTCTGGCACGCCCAGCTCGACATCGTCACGGTGACGGACTGGAGGTTGCGGCTGGTGCCGGCGAACCGGATGCGGTCGCCGAGCTCGGCGGTCTGCGTGGCCTGGAAGCCGACGCTGGGGACGTTCCCAGGCAGCGGGTCGGGAATCGAGTCGTACATCGGGCGTGTCGGCCGCCGCCGCTGCGCCCACGGCACCGATCGCCGGCTGCCGCCGGGACCGCGGTCGCCGGGGCGGCCGCCACGGATGCTTCCACGACCTGTCCGGATGAAGCCAGCACCGGCGCGAGCGCGGCGAACAGACATCCCGCGATCGCGATCGGAGCACGGTGCATTCTGCCGAGACCGCCCATCCTGCTCACGCCTCCCTCTGCCCGCTCGAGCTGCGAGGCAACCTAGCCCGCGGTCGGGGGTCGTTCAATGTCGGGCGACACACAAAACGCCAGCGCCGCCTCGACGGCGCCGTCGAGGCCGAGGGCGCGGCCGCGGCTCCGGAGCTCGTCGCAGCGCTCGGCGGTGAGCCCTTCGGCGCCGAGTGCGAGCTCTTCGTCGAGCAATTGCTCGAGAGCCGGCGCCCGTGGAGCACCGATCTCCTGCCGCAGCGTGTCGGCCGCGCCGACCAGCTCGAACGCTTGCTCCGGCTCGGCCGAGAGCGCCGCGAGCAGCCCGATGTCCTCGAGGAGGTAGGCCATCGCCCAGGCGTCGTCGTAGTCGCGGTAGGCGCGCAGGCTCGCTGCGTAGTGGCGACGCGCGCCGTCGTGCTCGCCGAGGCCGCGCAGGGCGTTACCCAGGTTGTTGTCGCTGATCGCCACCATCCACCGGTCGCCCACCTCCCGGTTCAGCCGCATCGCCTGCTCGAAACGCACTCGCGCTTCGTCGTGGTCGTGCTGATCGACGGCGATCGCGCCGAGGTTGGTGTGGGAGACGGCGATCGCCCAGCGGTCACCAACCTGCTCGCGGAGCGCCAGCGCCTGCTCGTGGTACTGACGGGAAACGTCGTAGTCGCCGCGGTATTCGGCCACGACGCCGAGGTTGGAGAGCAGGCTGCCGATGCCGGCGGCGTCGCCGAGACGCCGGCGGATCTCCAGGCTCGCCTCGTAGCGCTCGATCGCCAGGTCGTACTGCCCCTGCTGTGCGCCGAGCGTGCCGGCGAGGTGATGCACCTGAGCGAGACCAGCGTCGTCGGCGGCGACCTCGAACGCCGTCGCCGCCGCCGCCAGCCGGTCGGTCGCCTCGGCGAAGTGCCCTTGTCGCCGCGCCTCCTCGGCGAGCGCGGCGTGGCACCACCCCTGCGATCGTGTGTCGCCGAGCTGCTCGGAGATGACCAGCGCCTCGTGCGCCACCGCCTCCGCGCCCTGCCAGTCGCCCGTCAGCTCACGCACCTTGCCGAGCCGCAACAGCACGTCGATGCGCTCGCTCTCGGACAGGAGCGGGACAGCGCGCTCGTAGTAGTCGATGGCGGCCGCGTTGGCGTAGTTGGCCTGGGCCGCCTCGCCGGCGAGTACGAGGTACTCGCGCTTCTTCGCCGTGTTGGCACTGAGCCCGTAGTGGTGGGCGAGGACGTCGACCTGATGCTCGATGGCATCGGCCTCGGTCTGCTCGATGAACGCCCCGACGCGCTCGTGGAGCATCGCCCGTGTGGCGAAGGGCAGACTCCCGTAGGTCACCTCCTGCGTGATGACGTGGCGGAAGCTGTGGGCCTCGTCGACCTCCCGATCGAGGGTGACGAGATCGGCGCCGCGCAGCGTGACGAGAGCGGTGCCGACGGTGTCCCGGGAGCCGAGCTCGGGATACACGCCGGGGAGCGTGGGGGCGAGGAACGTCCTCCCCAGCACGCTGGCGACCTTGACCGTGCGGCGCGGCGACTCGTCGAGCGTGTCGATGCGGCTGAGGATCAGGCTGTGCAGGCTGCCCGGTGCGTCGAGCGTGCGCAGGGCGGCCTCGTCCTGGAGGTCGATGCCCTCACCGCGGATGAAGTTGAGCAGCTCTTCGACGTAGAACGGGTTGCCGCGCGAGCGTGCCGTGACCAGCTCGACCAGCGCTTCGGGCGCCTCGGTGCCCGCACCGAAGAGCTGTTCGAGCTTGACGCGGATCAGCCGCTCGGCGTCCCTCGGTTCGAGATCGGTCAGCGCGAGCTCCGTGAACTGCGACAGTCGGGCGAGACCGAGGTCGCCCCCTGGCTGCGAGCTCGGGCGGTAGTTGAGGACCCACAGCACCGGGAGCCCAGCGCTTCCCCGCACGAGGACGTCGAGGAGGTCGCGCGACAGCGGATCGATCCAGTGGCAGTCCTCCAAGACGAGGACGAGCGGTTCGTCGGCGGCGCGCGCCTGCAGCGAGCGAGCCAGGAGATCCTCCAGCGACGCCTTGCGCAGCTTCGGATCGAGCGGCCGCGTCAGGTCCGTGTCGGGGATCGTGACGCCGAGCACCACGTCGAGCAACGGCGCGCGGGCCGCCAGCACCGGATCGATGGCGGCCAACCGCTGCACGAGAGCATCGGCCTGCGCCTCCTCGGACAGCCCTTCGTCGAGGCTCAGCAGGGTGCACCAGATCTCGCGCCAGGCGGAGTAGCTGGCTCTGGCTCCGAAGGCCACGCACTCGCCGAAGGCGACGAGGCGACCTTCGCCGCGGGCAGTCCGCACGAACTCGGCGACGAGGCGCGACTTGCCCATGCCCGCCTCGGCGGCGATGCCGACGACGCGTCCGTGCCCGTTGAGGGAGTCGTCGAGCGCCGCGTGCAGCACCTCCAGCTCCGTGCGCCGCCCGACGAGCTCGAGCGGGTACCGGCGCCGGCGCATCCCTCGGTTCCCCGCTCCGAGCAGGGCGCACGCAGCCACCGGCTCGGCCTTGCCCTTGACCCGCATCTCGGGAATGCTCTCCCAGCGGAAGGCGTCGCCGGCCTGGTCGCGCACCGCCTCGGTCGCATAGACGCCGCCCGGCGGGGCCTTCGACATCAGGCGGGCCGAGAGGTTGACGGCGTCGCCGAGGCATGTGAACGTCCGGCGCATGGCGTGGCCGTAGGTGCCGCTCCAGACCCGACCGGTCGTGATGCCGATCTGGATGTCCGCCACGGACGTGGCGTCGGCGAGGTCGCGCAGCTCGAGCGCCGCGGCGACGGCCCGCGCCGTGTCGTCCTCATGGGCGTGCGGTGAGCCGAACATGGCGTAGAGGTAGGCGCCCTTGTCGCCGAGCACGATCTGAAGCAGGTTCCCGCCACATCGGGCAAGGACGCGCTGGGCGCGACCTACGAAGTCGTTCAGCGTGTCGGCGGCCGCATCGTCGCCGTCGTAGTCGATCCCCGTGAAGCGGATGAAGACGGGTATCGCCGGCCGGAGCTCGGCGAGGAACTCGCCGCGGCCGGCGCGCAGTCGCTGGTAGACGGCCGGCAGCAGCCAGGGCCGCACGAGCTCCTCCGCCAGCGCGCCATCCGGCTCGGCGGGCACCATCTCGGGTGCTTCGACCATCAGCCTGGTGAGCACCCCGACGGCGTCGCCGCCACCGGCATCCGTCCGTCGATCACCGATCTGGGCCCTGTCGCCGAGAGCCTGCAGTGCCGACGCCCCGAGCACGACCTCGTTCGGCCCGGCGAGCTGCTCGGCCGCGGCGAGCTCGTCGACGATCGAGCCCGCCAGGACGTCCATCAGCTGGATGTCGGGGTCGCCGACGACGAACCGGCGAGCACGACCGACCACGGCGGCCACCTTGATGGCCAGCCGCACGACGGTACCGCCCGGGCTGACGACGACGCCGACACGCTCCATCACGTCCTGCATCGCCAGGCCGCAGGCCGCGGCGCGGGTCCCGTCGTCACTGTCGAGCCAGCACGTGATGGCGTCACCGCTGAAGTAGATGACCTCCCCGCCGAAACGATCGAGCGCGCCGATCAAGGCATGGAAGACCCGGTCGAGGTTGGCGGTCAGCTCTTCGGCGCCGCGCTGTGGGCCGAGCTCGGTGGCGAGGACCTCGGTGACGGTCGTGAAGCCGGAGATGTCGGCGAACACGGCGGCGCCGTGGACGCGGTCGGCGAGCTGGCGACCCTCGTGCAGGGCCCTGCGGCGATCTCGGGCGATGTAGGCCTCGGGGTTGTTGTTGGCAGTCGGCTCTGCCGGCGCGTCAGACCCCGGCTCGGTGAGCCGATCGCGCGGTGCGCCCCCCGTGTGGGTGATGGGCGCCACCATGGCGCGCCATCGTGGCGCGCGAGGACCCGCAGTCGCAACCAGGGCGCGCTCGCCGCCATACCGCGACGTGCCCCCGCACCGAACGGGATCGGCCGGGGGCGTGGCCGCACCCGGGCGACAGGCACGACCCGCACATGATGCCCCGCCACGGTTATGACGAAACGATGACAAGGTCCACTGTTTGGACCACCGAGTGCCGGAACGACGGGTGAGGTCCGTCAGTGCGGGCGGGCGAAGTCGCCTCCGAGCACCCGCTCGTCGAGCTCGTCGTCACCCGACGGAGGCGTGCGTTCGATCTCTGCCGCCCATGCCTCGGCATCGTCCCGCGGCTCGTAACCGAGGGCTCGCGCCGGTCCGAGGTCCCACCACGCCCGAGTGTTGCCCGAGATGCCGTAGAGGATGGAAAAGCCCAGGTCGGGCGCGCTGAGACAGGCGTCGACGAGGCGCACGGCGTCACCGGGCGAGAGCCAGGTCGAGAGGTGACGACGCGTCGTCGGGCGGTCGCGGAAGCTGCCGATGCGCAGGCAGGCGACGCTGAGGCCGTGGCGGTCGTGGTACAAGCTGCACAGTGCCTCGCACGCGGCCTTGCCGAAGCCGTAGAAGCTGTCCGGCCGGACCGGCGTGTCGACGCGCACCAACGGTGCCCGCGGCGTGAACCCGACGGCATGGTTGCTGCTGGCGTAGACGACCCTCGGCACGCCACAGGCGACCGCCGCCTCGAGCACGCGCTGCGTCACGCCGATGTGGCTCTCCACGGCCGTGGCGAAGTCGGTCTCCGCGGCGATGGCGGCGAGGTGCACGACCGCCCCGCTGCCGTCGAGCAGACCGGACAACGCGGCGACATCGCTGGCGAGGTCGGCCACGACGACGTCATCACCCGGCACGACATCGATGCCCTGCACCTCGTGGCCGGCCCCCTTCAGCCCGTCCATGAGACACCGCCCGATCCGACCCGCAGCTCCTGTGATCACCACGCGCATCGGCGCATGCTGGCACGACAGGCGTGACCTGCATCGATCCCGCCGCCACAGGAGCTGCCCTTCCGGGCGGCACCTGTGCGTTGGTATGGGCGACTTCGTCCTCTATCGTCTTGCGCGCTCCCGCAGCGGGCGGGGCGGAAACAAGGAGCAGACATGCGGAAGTTGATTGCAGGGGCGGCGCTCGCCCTCATTGTGAGTGGTGCGGGCGGCACCGCGTTCGCCGGGGAGATCACCGGCAGTGGCAAGGGCGGGCCGAACGGTGACGGGACGCCGGGGGCGGTGGTCGGGGCGTTCACCCCCGATGGGCACGCCAACAGCATCTGCGCGTTCAGCGGCCTCGCTGACGGCGGCGAGGGCGAGCCGGCCGGTCCCGGCAACACGCAGAACTGGGGATCGATCCCCAAGGCCGTGCGTGACGTGATCGCCACCCAGGGCGAGCACCCCGGTGACGCCTGCAACGGCCACACCGGCTTCATGGCTGGCGGTGGCGAAGAGGGCTGATCACGTTCTCCCAGTCACTCACTGAAACTGCGAGGCACAGAGAAGCCCCTTCCTTCGGGAGGGGGCTTCTCCGCGTCTGGGCGTGAACATGTGTCCATTCCCGAGCGCGGAGGGGCGCGACGACGGCACGCTCGGCCTGTGACCAGTGCGAACGGAAGACGGGTCGGGGCGCCGGACGAGCCGCCCAGCCGCCCGGCGCCCCGCCGTTGACGGACCCACGGTCTCCCTCGGGTACGCCATCGAACACGGTGTCCCTGAAATCCGCCCCTGCCATCATCAAAATTGACGAATTCGCTCACTGGAGCGCCCCGCCGGCGGATCGGGGGCCCTCCGTGTCAGCCCAGATCACCTGCCAAAGTGAGTGTCAGGCGATCCGTCACCCCCCCAGGAGGAGGGCCCCAGGCCGACCACTGGAGGGTCCCTGCAGGACTGATCGGGCACGTCATCAACGTTGGTGAAATGGGACCTGGGAATTGAGACGCTCCCGGCACCCTCGAAATGGGAAATGCAACCGATCCCTGCACGAATGAACAGGGCAAATGGAGGCGACGCCGGGAATCGAACCCGGGTACAGGGCTTTGCAGGCCCTTGCCTCAGCCACTCGGCCACGTCGCCCCGTGGCGGCCGGAGCCGTCACTGGACTCGGCACGATAGCGGCCGCTCGACGAGACCCGCTGCTCTCGGCCCGGTGGCACAATCGAGCCATGTACAACTCCACCGGGCTGGTGGTCCACGACGCCGACGCCCACATCATGGAGCCGCCGGGCTGGTTGCGCGAGCACGCCGATCCGGCCGTGCGCGAGCGCATCGCGCCGCTGCGCTACCCGGGAGGCAACGAGCTTCGCCAGACGGGCGATCCCGAGGAGCAGCTCGCCGACCTCGACGATTCCTTCGCCCGCCTCCGCCAGCGGCACGCCAGCGACGAGTACCGCGAGGTCGAGGCGGCGGAGATCATGAACCGCAAGAACTTCGCCGCCACCGGTTCGTTCGTCGCCGAGGACCGCCCGCGGGCGCTCGATCTGCTCGGGTTCGCCAGCCAGCTGGTGTTCAACACGTTCCACAACCGGCGCTTGCGGGACTGGGAGCACGGCGACGACCGGGACCTGGCCATCGGCGCCGCCCGGGCTCACAACCGGGCCATGGTGGAGTTCTGTTCGGTCGACGAGCGCCTCCTGCCGTCGTGCTACGTGCCGCTCGCCGACCTCGAGCTGGCCGGGCCGCTGGCCGCCGAGGCCATCACCATGGGCGCCGCGGCGCTGCTCGTCGCCTCGGGGTGTCCGCCGACCCACTCCCCCAGCCACGTCGGCCTGGATCCGGTGTGGGCGGCCGCCAGCGAGGCGCGGATCCCGATCGTGTTCCACGTCGGGGGCACCGGCGACCTCATCGATCCCAACTACTTCCGCAACGGCCTGCCCGTCCCGCCCGACTTCCACGGCGGCGAGGAGAACTTCCGCTCGGTCGACTACATGGCGATCCCCGGTCCGCCGGCTCAGACGCTGGCGACGATGATCTTCGACGGCGTGCTCGACCGGTTCCCCGACCTGCGCATCGGGGTCATCGAGCAGGGCGCCGTCTGGGTGCCGTCGTGGATGCGCCAGATGGAGTCCGCCTTCGACGCCTTCGCCCGCCACGAGGAGCGCTTGCAGGCGCTGTCGCTGCGCCCGAGCGAGTACGTCCGCCGCCAGGTCCGCTTCACGCCCTACCCCACCGAGGACGTCGGGTGGATCATCGACCAGGCCGGGACAGAGGTGTGCCTGTTCTCCTCGGACTACCCCCACGTCGAGGGCGGTCGGCGCCCGATCGAGCGCTTCGAGAGATCCCTCGACGGCGTGTCCGACGCAGCACGGCAGGCCTTCTACCACGACAACTTCGTCGACCTGATGGGGTCAGCACTCCGCGTCGCCGCCTGATCGCGAACCGGGCGGGGACGAATCCCGCCCAGATGTGTGGGCAGCGGTCAGGGCAGCATGCCGTAGGCGCGCTCAGGGCGGAGCCGCACGATCAGGCGGCCGTCGGTGACCATCGCCCGGCGGTAGTCGTCCCAGTCGGGGTGCTCGCCGGAGAGCGCTCGGTAGTACTCCACGAGCTCTTCGACCGTGGCGTCGTCGGGCTCGGCGGCGACCGGGGTGAGCTCGGCGCTCGCCTCGACGACGACGTAGGCGTAGAAGTCGTCTCGCGTGACGTGCAGCGAGGCTCGCGGGTCGCGGCGCAGGTTGGCCGTCTTCGCCCTCCCATCGGTGACCGAGATGCGGATCGCCCCGTCGGCGCCGACGTGCGTAGGAGATGTTCGACAGCTGCGGCCGGCCGTCGGCCTTCACCGTCACCAGCACGCCGTGGTGGCGAGCGGACACGAACTCGATGGCGCTGGCGAGATCCATGTCCAGTCGAACCGCGCCGCCGTCTGCATCATTCCGCAGCCGGTGCGAGCGCGGCCCCGGCGACCCGCAGTGTGCGCGCCGCCAGGGCGGCGCCGGCACGGGCCGCTTCTCGTGGCGAGGCGCCGGCCAGCGTCGCGGCGAGGAAGCCGCCGGCAAAGGCATCGCCGGCCCCGGTCGAGTCCACGACCAGCGCGACGGGCGTCACGGCGACGGTCTCGACGTGGCCGTCGGCGCCGTGCAGCAGGATCGGGCCGGGGCCGTCCTTGACGACCAGGAGGCCGGGCCGCACTTCCGACCACGAGGGGTGCCTCGACCGCGTTGGCGAACACGACCGCCGGGGCGAGTTCGCCGAGCAGGGCGACGAACCGCTCCACCCCGTACCGCTCGACGACGGCGACCGACGACACGTCGACGCTCACCTGGCCACCGGCCTGCTGGATGCGGCGGACCGCCTCGAGCGTCGCCGTGCCGATCGGCTCGGCGCACAGCGAGTAGGCCGGCACATGCACCCACGTGACGCCGTCGAGCCAGGCCGGCTCGACCGCCGCCAGCTCTGCTGCCGCGGCGCGGTCGGGCAGCATCGTCCGCTCCCCGTAGGCGTCGACCAGCACGACGACCGTGCCGGTGCGCCCGCCCCGCTGCACCCGGGCGTCGACCCCGCCGGCGGCGAGCTCGCCGACGAGCGCCTCTCCGACGCGGTCGTGGCCGACCCGGCCGACGAACCGTGTCGAGCAGCCGGCGGCGGCCGCCGCTGCGGCGACGTTGGCCGCGCTGCCGCCGCGGGTCCGCTCGATGCGCGCCGGCGTGTCGGTGCCGACCGCCGGCGGAGCCGTCAGGTGGACGACGACGTCCTCGACGAGGTCGCCGATCACGCACAGCACGCGCCCCTTGTAGCAGAGCCGCATCTCGATGTATCAGGGCGACCGCCCGCAGCTCTCGTTCCCCGGCAGCATGCACCCGGGCGGACACGTGGGGTGGCACGATCGTCGGGCGACGGTCGTGCCGCACCCCCGTGAGGAGCCGAGCCGATAGGCGGGGCGACCAATCAGTACGGCCGTCTTCTTCGGCTGCGGAGCGGCCGAAGCAAACCGTGACGCAGCGAGTTCGCCGACCCAACCGCGAAGTCCCAAGTCGACTTCAATGGAACCGTGGTCGACGATCCCGCCGTCACGACGGCTACGCAGCGGGCGGCGCGGCTGCTCGTCGAGGCCGAGCGGACGGCGTCGTGGCGCGAGCGGCGTCGGGCCCGCCGGCTCGGCCGGCTGCTCGGCGACGACGCCGGCCGCGAGCTGCTGTTCGCCCTCACCGACGAAGTACTACGCACACCGAGCGCCGGCCGCTCGATGGCTCAGCTCCGCGATCTGGTCGACACCGGGATCCCGGCATCGCTGCCGACGCTGGATGCTGTGGCGCTGCGACTGGCGGCCGCCGGATCAGCGCTCGCTCCGGCGCCGGTGGCGGCGATCGTTCGCCGGCGGATCCGTGCCGAGACGCGGGGCGTGATCATCCCGGCGGCCGACCCGGCGTTCGCCCGCCACGTCGCGCGCCGGACC
The DNA here is from genome assembly GCA_963776995.1 of uncultured Acidimicrobiia bacterium. GTDB lineage: Bacteria > Actinomycetota > Acidimicrobiia > Acidimicrobiales > Ilumatobacteraceae > JALZMG01. Next base: position 7,394 of record CAVZPA010000012.1, on the reverse strand, counting down.
GGCGACGGCTTCGCCCTCAACATCAACCTCCTCGGCGAGGCGATCCTCGGCGACGACGAGGCGGCGGCTCGCCTCGATGCGCTCGCCGAGCGGATGCGCCGCCCCGACGTCGACTACGTCTCGGTGAAGATCTCGGCGCTGTGCGCCAACCTCGACGTGCTCGCCTTCGACCACGAGGTCGATCGCATCGCCGACCGCCTCGCGGTCGTGTACCGCGTCGGCATGCAGCAGGACCCGCCAGTGTTCGTCAACCTCGACATGGAGGAGTACCGCGACCTGCACCTGACCGTCACAGCGTTCCGCCGCCTGCTCGACGAGCCGGCGTTCCGCTCCCTCGCCGCGGGGATCGTGCTGCAGGCCTACCTCCCCGACACCCACGGCGTGCTCGACACCCTGCTGCCCTGGATCGCGGAGCGCCATCGCGCCGGAGGTGCGGTCGTCAAGGTGCGCCTCGTCAAGGGTGCCAACCTGGCGATGGAGCACGTCGACGCCGAGCTCGGCGGCTGGCGATCGGCGCCGTACGCCACCAAGGCCGACGTCGACGCCAGCTACAAGGCGCTGCTCGAGCGGCTGCTCGACGCCGTCGAGGCGGGTGGCCTGCACGTCGGCGTCGCCAGCCACAACCTGTTCGACGTGGCCTGGGCGCTGAACGAGCGCGAACGTCGCGGGCTCGGGCGCGACGCCGTCGGCATCGAGATGCTCGAGGGCATGGCCCCGCCGCAGGCGCGGGCCACACGGGCCGACGCCGGCGGCGTGCTGCTGTACACGCCGGTGGTCACCGACGAGGACTTCGCCGCCAGCATCGCCTACCTCTCGCGGCGTCTCGACGAGAACGCCGGGCCGGAGAACTTCCTCCGCTCGCTGTTCACGATCACGCCCGGCTCACCGGTGTGGGACGCCGAGCGGCGCCGCTTCGAGCACGCCGTCGCCGCGCGGTCGTCGGTCAGCCGATCCCCGCGGCGATGCCAGGACCGGCGGTGCGAGGACCGTCGCTTCGACCCTGACGCCCCGTTCGCCAACGAACCGGACACCGACTTCACCCAGGCCGCCAACCGGGCCTGGATCGCCACGCACCTCGCCGCCGACCGGCCGGCTCCGCTCCCGGAGCTCATCGACACCGCCGCGGGGATCGACGCCGTCGTGGCCCGGGCGCGGCGCGGCGCCGAGCGATGGCGGGCGACATCGACCGCCGAACGGCGGCGCGTGCTCAGCCGTGTCGCCGAGGTGATGGCCGCGGCGCGTGGGCGCACGCTGGCCGTGATGGCCCACGAAGCGGCCAAGACCATCCGTGAGGGCGATCCGGAGGTCTCCGAGGCGGTCGACTTCGCCAACTGGGCCTCGGCGAGCACCCACACGCTCGACGAGCTGGCCGCCGACGGCGTCGAGGCCGAGCCGCTCGGGGTCGTCCTCGTCGCCGGGCCGTGGAACTTCCCGACGGCGATCCCGGCCAACGGCGCCGTCGGCGCGTTGGCGGCCGGCAACGCCGTGCTCCTCAAGCCGGCCCCGGAGGTCATCGCCACGGCCGTCGAGCTCGTCCGCCACCTCCACGAGGGCGGCGTGCCCGAGGACGTCGTGCAGCTCGTGCGCTGCCCCGACGACGACACCGGCCGCCACCTCGTCACCCATCCGGGCGTGGACGGCGTCGTGCTCACCGGCTCCTACGACACGGCGCGCCTGTTCCTCGGGTGGCGGCCCGACCTCCGGCTGCTCGCCGAGACGAGCGGCAAGAACGCCCTCGTGATCAGCCAGACGGCAGACGTCGACCTCGCCCTGCGCGATCTCGTCCGCTCGGCGTTCGGCCACGCCGGGCAGAAGTGCTCGGCGGCCAGCCTGGCGATCGTCGAAGCACCGCTGTACGACGACGCCGGCTTCCGGGCCCGCCTCGCCGACGCCGTGCGCAGCCTGCGCGTCGGCCCGGCGACGGAGGTCGCCTCGATGGTCGGCCCGCTGATCGCTCCCCCGTCGGGCGCGCTCGCTCGGGCTCTGCACGAGCTCGATCCGGGTGAGTTCTGGCTCGTCTCCCCGCGGCCCCTCGACGACACCGGCCGGCTGTGGGCACCGGGCGTCCGCTTCGGCGTCCGCGCCGGTTCGTGGTTCCACCAGACCGAGTGCTTCGGGCCCGTGCTGGGGGTGATGCGAGCCGACGATCTGGACCACGCCGTCGATCTCCAGAACGGCGTGGCGTACGGCCTCACCGGTGGCCTGCACAGCCTCGACGAGCGGGAGATCATCCGCTGGCTCGACCGGGTCGAGGTCGGCAACGCCTACGTCAACCGCCACACCACCGGGGCCATCGTGCGGCGGCAGCCGTTCGGCGGGTGGAAGCGCTCGTCCGTCGGCCGGGGCGCCAAGACCGGGGGTCCGGACGACATCCTGCGCTTCGCCACGTTCCGTGGCCGGACGGCGACGGCCAGTCACGCCGACGCGTCGTACCGGCGGTGGTGGGCCGAGCAGTTCGGGGTGGCCCTCGACCGCAGCGGGCTGCGCAGCGAGTCGAACGAACTGCGCTACCGCCCGGTGTCAGGTGTCGTCGTGCGCAGCGGACCGGAGACGCCGGCCGACGACGTCCGCTCGCTGCGGGCCGCTGCCGGCGTCGCCGGCGTGCCGGTGGTCGTGTCGGCGCCGGCCGGCGAGCTGGCCGACGTCGTGGAGGACGATGCCAGCCTGGCGGCTCGAATCGTCCGCAGCGGGGCCGAGCGGCTGCGCCTCCTGGTCCCCGTCGGGGAGGAGGTCCTCGTCGCCTGCCACGACGCCGGCATCGCCGTCGACACCACGCCGGTCACCCACCACGGCCGCGTCGAGCTGCCGTGCTGGCTCCGTGAGCAGGCCGTCTCCTGGACCCGGCACCGCCACGGCCGGATCACGGCCGGGCCGGACGCATCGTCGCCGGCGCTGACGACCGGCAACAATGACCGCCGATGACTGAGCTCTGGCGGCAGATCGGCCGACCGCGCCGGTGGCGCGGTGAGCTCGACGGTCGGCAGCCCGAGCACGCCGCGGGACGGCGAACGCGGGCCCAGCTCGTGCAGGCCGCCTCCGAGGTGTTCGCCGAGAAGCGCTACCTCGACACCAACGTCTCCGACATCGTGCAGCGCGCCGGCACGGCGCACGGGACCTTCTACCGCTACTTCAACTCCAAGGAGGAGATCTTCCGGGAGGTCGCCCTCGAGCTGCAGCGGGCGATGCTCGCCGCCTCCGGCAGGGAGGCGGCGTCACCCGACCACGTGGCGCCGGCGTTCGAGACGCGCGAGGAGGAGATGCTCTGGCGCATCACCCGCGCCAACCGCCGCTACCTCGACGCGTACCGCCAGCACGCCGCCCTGTTCGCCGTCGTCGAGCAGGTCGCCACGTTCAACGACGAGCTGCGGGACATCCGTCGTGAGGTCCGGCGGGCGTTCGTCGATCGGGCCCAGCGGTCGATCGAACGGATGCAGGCCGAAGGTCTGGCGCTGGGCGACGTCGACGCCCGCTACGCGGCCAGCGCCCTGGGGTCGATGGTCGACCGCTTCGCCTACGTGTGGCTCGTCCTCGACGAGCCGTTCGAGTTCGAGGAGGCGGCGCGCACGCTCGGGCTGCTGTGGACCCGGTCGCTCGGCATCACCACGCCGGTCGGTGAGGACGTCGCCGTGAGCCGCCCCCCGGTGTGAGCGGTCCGGCCAGCCGCGCCGCCGCCCTCGCTGATCTCGCTACAGCACGACGAACACGGCGATCGTCTGCATGACGAGGAGGCCGATGACGACACCGGCCATCTCGCGATGCCGCGCCGGCGCCTCGGCGCGGTGCAGGGCGGCCTGCCGGCGGAAGCCGACCGTGCCGAGCATGAGCAACGCGGCGGCGACACCGATCACGGCGATCGCTCGTTCGGCGCCGGGGTCGGACTGGCGCACGATGAGCAGCCCGGCGATGGCGGCGGCCAGCATCGTGCGCCAGTGGGCCATGGCCGTGCGCTCGTACTGCAGCCCGCCGTCGGGCTCTGGCGCCGTCATTCGAGCGCCACGAGCACGAAGGCGACCACAGCGACCAGCAGCAGCCCGGCCGCCACGACCGGGACCAGGCCGGCGGGTGGCAGCGGCTCGCCGCGGCGCACGGCCCGCTGGATGCCGACCCACCGCAGGTAGCCGCCGACGGCGAGCACGGCGCTGCCGGCGATGGCCATGAGGGCCAGCACCGTGCGGGCCCCGGCGATGTCGAACGGTTGCACGAGCTGGCGGACCGCCACCCCACCGGCGAGCAGGCCGAGGGCGGTGCGGATGTACGCCAGGAACGTCCGCTCGTTGGCCAGCGTGAAGCGGTAGTCGGGCTCCACGCCCTCGTCGGCGTCGACCTGCCACCAGCGCGCCACCGTTCTCCTCTCGTCCGGCTGCGACGGTAGCCACAGCTGACCGCGCCGCCGGTTCCGACGCCGGTCGGGGCAGACTCACAGGCGATGGCCGGGCTGGGATCGTTCGGGATGTGGCGTCACGGCGTCGTCGCCGCGACCGTGCTCGGCGGCAGCGCGCTGGTGCTGACGGGCTTCATCGGCAGCGAACGCGACGAGGTGTTCGAGCACAAGCAGGTCACCGTCCAGCCGGCGGGTGACGACGGCGTGCGCATCCGCGAGGTCGTCGACGTCGACTTCCGGCAGGCGGATCGGCATGGCTACCAGCGCATCGTCCCCAACGATTTCGGCGTGCCGACGGACGTCGAGGCCTCGTCGCCGGACGCTCCCGCCGATGTCACCATCGACTCGCTGCCCGGCGACGAGACGCGGATCCGGGTCGGCGACCCCGCCACGACGGTCTCCGGGCAGCACCGGTACGTCCTGACCTACACGCTGCCGGCCGCCCGGCTGTCGACGGGCGAGCTGGCGCTGGACGTCATCGGGACGGAGGAGACGATGCCGACGGAGCAGTTCGAGATCATCGTGTCCGGCCTGAGCCTCGCCGATCCGACCTGCAACGTCGGCGCCGCCGGTGCGACCGGCGGGTGCACGCTGGCGCCCGATGGCGAGACGTACCGCGCCGTGATCAGCCCACTGGACCGGGGCGACGGCGTGACGATCGGCGGCGCGATCCTCGGCCGGACGGCGGCAGTCGAGGTGGCTGATCCGGCGATCCCCGCCCGACGGTCCGACAACACCGTGCCGTTGGCCGCGGCGATGCTGCCCGTCGGTGCGGCCGCCGCCGGCGGCGTGTACGCGTGGGCCCGACGCCGCGGTCGCAACGAGGTCTACGCCGGCGGCGCGGCCGATGCCGCCTACGGTCCCGGCGGACCGCTGCCGCCGCCCGGCTCGCCGCGGCCCGCGGTGCGCCTCGTCGCCGACCAGGACATGGGTGAGCTGGCGACGACGGAGTTCGTCCCGCCGAAGGGCATCGAGCCGTGGCAGGGGTCGGTGCTGCTGCGCGAGCGCATCGACGACGACACGGTGAGCGCGTGGTTCTCCGGCCAGGCCGCCCGCGACGTCATCACGATCACCAAGGACGGCGACGACCACGTCGTGCTGGGTGTCGGTCCACGGTTCGCCGCGGCCGGCGGCGAGGACGGGACGATCCTGAGCCGGCTGTTCGCCGGCGCAGCCACGGTCACCCTCGACGGCTACGACAAGGACTTCGCCAAGGCGTGGCGGGCGGTGCGTGCCGAGGCCGAGCGGTCGATCAACAGCTCGGGGTTCTGGACGCGGCTCCCGCCGTCCGGCGGCGGCCGCTCGGCCCGGCTCACGCTGCCGCTCGTCCTCGTCGCCGGCGCGTGGTTGTTCATCGGCGCGGGCTCGCTGGCGACGGCGCTGCTCGGCTGGATCTCCGGGCCGCTCGGGGCCTTGGCGTTCGGGCTCGTCGTGCCGGCGCTCGCCGCCTTCGCCATGTACCGGTCGCTCCTCCCGGCGCGCAGCGCGACGGGGAGCGCGCTGGCACTGCGCACGGAGTCGTTCCGACGTTTCCTCGCGGCGAGCGAGGGCCGCCACGTCGAGTGGGCGTGGACCCACGGCCTCCTGCGCGAGTACTCGGCGTGGGCGGTCGCCCTCGGTGCCGCGTCGACGTGGGAGCGGGCGATGGCCGCTTCGAGCGTCCCGCCGACCGAGCTGTCGACGGGACCGCTGCTCGTGTACAGCATGGGCTCGTCGTTCGCCGGCAGCCACACGCCGCCGTCGAGCTCCGGCGCGGGCGGCAGCGGCGGGTTCTCCGGCGGCAGTGTCGGAGGCGGGGGTGGCGGCGGCAGCTCCGGCTCCTGGTAGGCGCAGCCGCCGCCGCTTGTTACGGTTCGCCAGAGGCACAGGGGGCTCGAGTGGCTGCACTGCACGACACCGCGACGTACACCGACCTCGTCCTCACCGCGCTCCGGCGCTACCCCGACCGCATCGCTTTCAGCCAGGACGGCCACGATGTGACGTACCGCCAGGTCGAGGACCTCATCGCCCGGCTGGCGACGACGCTGGTCGCCCGGGGCCTCGGCCCCGGCGGCGGCGTCGGGATCCTCTCCCCGAACCGCCCGGAGGTCTACGTCGGGCAGGCCGCCGCAGCGTTCGCCGGCGGCCGGTACACGGCCCTGCACCCGCTCGGCTCGCTCGACGACCACTGCTACGCGTGCGATGAGGCCGAGCTGCGGATCCTGCTCGTGGATCCCGTCTACGCGGCGCGCGCCGCCGACCTGCTGGTGCGCTGCCCGACGGTCCAGACGGTGTTCACGTTCGGGGCTTCCGACGCCGGCGAGGACCTCGCTGCCGTCCTCGACGCGACCGCCGCGACGACGCTCCGCTGGGGGATGCGCGACCCCGAGGACATCTCGTGGTTGCTGTACACCGGCGGCACGACCGGCGTGCCGAAGGCCGCGATGCTGCCCGAACGGGCGGTCGCCCAGATGGCCCAGTCGGTGTCGATCGGTTGGGACCTCCCCGCCGACCGGCGCTACCTGGCGTGTGCGCCGATCTCCCACGCCGCCGGGATGCTCGTCACGCCGGTGCTGCTCTCCGGCGGCACGGTGGTGTTGATGCGGGCCTTCGATCCGGCGCAGTGGCTGCACCTGGCCGCCACCGAGCGGATCACCCTCGGGCTGCTCGTGCCGACGATGATCTACGCCGTCCTCGACCACCCCGACCTCGACCGCAGCGACCTCACGGCGCTGCAGACGGTGATGTACGGCGCCTCGCCGATGTCGCCGAGCCGCCTGGTCGAGGGCATCGAGCGGATCGGCCCGGTCTTCGCCCAGCTCTACGGTCAGACCGAGTGCGCCGGGATCGCCACGTCGATGAGCCGCGCCGACCACCGCACCGACGACCTGCACCGGCTCACGGCGTGCGGCTTCCCGATGCCGGGCGCCCGCGTCAGCGTGCTCGACGACGACGGCAACGAGGTGCCCGAGGGCGAACCGGGCGAGATCTGCGTGCAGGGCGCCTCTGTCATGCAGGGCTACTTCAAGCAGCC
>CAVZPA010000011.1:0-125649 GCA_963776995.1 uncultured Acidimicrobiia bacterium | reverse complement strand
TCGCGGTCGGCGACGACGACGCACGCGCCCTCGGCGGCGAGGCGGTGGGCGACGGCTCGCCCGATGCCCGAACCGCCACCTGTGACGAAGGCGACGCGCGTGGCGGCGGGCGCGGCCTCGGCAGCCGCTGCAGCTTGGCCTCCTCCAGGCTCCAGTACTCGATGCGGAACTTCTCCGCCTCCACGATCGGCGCGTATGTCGACACCGACTCGGCGCCGCGGATCACGTTGATGGCGTTGACGTAGAACTCCCCGGCGACGCGCGCCGACTGCTCGTTGACGCCGTAGGAGAACATGCCGACACCGGGCACGAGCACGATCGCCGGGTCGGCGCCGCGCATCGGCGGCGAGCCCGCGTCGGCATGCCGTTCGTAGTACGCCCGGTACTCGTCCCGGTAGCTCGCATGGAGTTCACCGAGCCGGGCGACGACGTCGTCGACGGGGGCCGTGGCCGGAAGGTCGAGGACCATCGGCCGCACCTTCGTGCGCAGGAAGTGATCGGGGCACGAGGTGCCGAGCGCGGCGAGCCGACCGAGCTTCTCCCGGCTGCAGAAGTCGAGCACGACGTCGCCGTCGTTGAAGTGGCCGACCTGCGGTCGGTCGGTCGAGGCGAGGCCGCGGATGAGGGGGGCCAGCGCGGCGGCGCGAGCGCGTCGCTCGGTCTCGGGAAGGGGCTCGTTCCCGGGGACCACGGCGCCGAACGGCTCGGGCGAGCCGCGATCGTCGAGGAAGGCCTGGGCGGTGGCGATGACGTCGAGCGAGTTGGCCTCGCAGGCCGCGCTCGTGTCACCCCAGGCCGTGATGCCGTGACCGCCGAGGATGACCCCGATGGCTTCGGGATGGGTGCGCTGCACCTCGGCGATGTCGATGCCGAGCTGGAAGCCGGGTCGGCGCCATGGGACCCACACGACGCGGTCGCCGAAGCACTCCTTGGTCAGTGCCTCCCCGTCTGCCGCGGTGGCGAGGGCGATGCCGGCATCGGGGTGGAGGTGGTCGACGTGCGGCGCCTCGACGAGGGCGTGCATCGCCGTGTCGATCGACGGCGCAGCTCCCCCCGGACCGTGCCGGCAGAAGTCGAACGCGGCGACCATCTCGTCCTCGCGGTCGACTCCGGGGTAGACGTCGACGAGGGCGCGCACCCGGTCGAGGCGCAGCACGGCGAGCCCGTCCGGCGTGAGCGTGCCGAGGTCGCCGCCGCTGCCCTTGACCCACAGCAGCTCGACCGGTCGGGCTGTCACCGGATCGACGTCGACGCCCTTCGCCGACGTGTTCCCGCCGGCGTAGTTGGTGTTGCGGGCGTCGGCTCCGAGACGGTTGGAGCGCCCGACGAGCTCGTCGACGACCATCGCCGCGTCTGTGGTCATCGCCGTCTCATGCTCCCCAGCCGGCGGCGGCGCCTTCGGTGCGCTCGGCGCAGACCTGGCTCGTAGTAGCCCGACCGGTGGTACGCCGCGACCGGGTCGGGATCGAGCCCGCGGCTCGCCCGCAGGCTCGGCGAGCAACGGCCGGACGTCGGTGTTGTACGCGTCCATGAGCACGGCATTGGCGCCGAGCACGTCACCGGCCTGCTGGGCGGCGGTGAGCGCCTCGGCGTCGACGAGCAGCACCTTGGCCGTGGCCTCCTGGACGTTCATCACCGAACGGATCTGGGCGGCGATCTTCGGCTCGATGTTGTGGCACTGGTCGAGCATGAACGCCACCCCAGTCGCCGGATCGAGGCCACCACCGCGGCGAACCTCCCACATGATGCGGAACAGCTGGAACGGGTCGGCGGCACCGACCATCAAGTCGTCGTCGGCGTAGAAGCGCGAGTTGAAGTCGAACCCGCCGAGCTTCCGCGCCCGCAGCAGCATGGCGACGATGAACTCGATGTTCGTGCCGGGGGCGTGGTGACCGGTGTCGAGGACGACCAGTGCCTTCGGGCCGAGCTCGACGCAGTGGGCGTAGGCGGTGCCCCAGTCGGGGACGTCGGTCGTGTAGAACGACGGCTCGAACAGCTTGTACTCGAGCAGCATCCGCTGGCCGTCGCCGAGTCGGTCGTAGACCTCGGACAGCGCTGCCGCCATCCGATCCTGCCGGGCCACGATGTCGTCCTGGCCGGGGTAGTTGGTGCCGTCGGCGAACCACAGCTTGAGGTCCCGAGAGCCGGTGGCGTCCATGATGTCGACGCACTCCAGGAGGTGATCGATCGCCTTGCGGCGGATGCCCGCATCGGGGTTGGCGACCGAGCCGAGCATGTAGTCGTTGTCCTGGAAGGTGTTGGAGTTGATCGTTCCGATGCGCACGCCGAGGTCGGTGGCGTGCTTCGCCAGGTCGGCGTAGTCGTCGACGCGGTCCCACGGGATGTGCAGGGCGACGCTCGGCGCGCTCCCGGTGAACGCGTTGACCTGGGCGGCGTCGGCGATCTTCTCGTACGGATCGCGGGGTACGCCGGGCTGCGGGAACACCTTGAATCGGGTCCCCGAGTTGCCGAACGCCCACGACGGCACCTCGATGTGGAGGTCGCCGATCCCGTCGGCGACCAGTTGCTCACTCGTCATCTCTCTCCTCTGTCGCCCTCACGGCAGGTGGAACACCTCCTCGAGCGGGCGCATCTGCTGATCGGCCGGCGTCTCGCCGGTCACGAAGTACGGGGTCATCTCGGCCTGCCAGCGCTCGTTGACCGGCTCGCGCTGCATCGCCGCGACGGCGTCGGCGAGCGTGCCCGGTCGTCTCGAAGTAGCCGAACAGCACGCCATCGGCGTCGAGGAACAACGAGTAGTTCTGCCATCCGCAGCGCGTCAAGCGCGTCGCGCATCTCCGGCCACACCTCGGCGTGACGGGCGCGGTACTCGTCGATCAGTTCGGGCCGGACCTGGAGCCGGAAGCCGATCCGGTTGGGTTGATCGTCCATGCGGATCCTCCGCGGGCGGGAGCCCGATCGGCTCCCGCCCGACGTGCGGCTCAGCCGCCGACGTTGCTCTCGTCGTACACCGTGAACGGGCCCATCACGACCCGCAACCCCTCGTCACGGGTGGGGTCCTTCTCGATCGTGTACTCGCCCATCCGCCCGGCCGTGAACGTCGCTCCCTCCTCGGCCTCGAAGGCGCCGGTGGCCAGCCCGTGGGTGGCATGGAACGTGAGGTAGCCGAGGTCGACGAAGCTCCACAGGGCGAACTCCGGCGCACACCCGTTCTCGGTGTAGGACTGCATCTCGCTCGGGAGCCCGAGGCCGGAGACCTTGACCGTCTCGCACAGTCCCTCGTCCTGCATCGCCTTGGCCGCGGCGGCGATGCCGACCGTCGTCGGCGCCATGATCAGCTTCAGATCGGGGTGCGAGTCGATCAGGGCGAGCGCCTGGTTGTACGACTCGTCGGAGTCGTCGTTGCCGTAGACGGTGTCGACGAGCTGGAGCGAGGCGTACTCCGGCTCGGCCAGCACCTCCTCGAACGAGGCGATCCAGGCGTTCTGGTTGGCCGCTTCGGGCGTCGCCGACAGGATCGCCAACTCGCCGCCTTCCTCACCGAGGATCGACGTCGCCATGTCGGCCATCACCTGGCCGGTCTCGTCGAAGTCGACCTGGGCGACGAACAAGCTCTCGCCGGCGGCAGACGGGATCGGTGAGTCCCAGCTGACGACGGTGATGCCCGCGTCGGCGGCGGCCTGCGTCGCCGGGTCGAGCTGGTCACCGGCGTTGTTGGAAACCATGATCGCGTCCACGCCCTGGGTCACCGCGTTGGTGACGAACTCGATCTGCCCGGTGCTGTCGGCGCACGACGCCGGGGCCACGAACTCCGGATCGCGCGACGCCGAGCTCGCCGGCGGCCTCCATGGCACCCTCGTTGGCCTGGTCGAACACGGCGTTGCCGGTGCACTTCGGCAGGAGGATGCTGGCGAAGTCGCCGCCACCCTCGGCCGCACTGCCCGCGGGAGCCTCGGATCCGGCCGGCGCTTCGGTCGCCGCTGGAGCGTCCGTCGCCTCGCTCGCCGCGGGGGCGTCCGTCGCAGCTGGCGCCTCCGTCGCCGTGGTGTCATCGTCGTCGTCGCCGCCGCAGGCGGCGACGACCAAGGCGAGCGCTCCGACGAGCGCCGCCATCTTCCTCAGCTTCATGGTTCCTCCCCATGGGTGGTCGGTGGACTGGTTGCTTGGACGTTGAGCTGCATCTCGGTCATGTGCCGACCGCGGCCGGCTCACCCGGCGCTCGCAGCCGGTTGGTGAAGCGATCGATGACGTTCTGGGCGATGACGGAGCCGATGAGGATCGCCCCGATGACGCCGGTCTGGGTGTTGCCGCCGACGTTCGCCAGACCGAACCCGTTGCGCAGGTTGAGCACGATGAGCACCGCCAGCAGCACGCCGCTCATCCGGCCGGCGCCGCCGAAGATGCTGACGCCGCCGAGCAGCACGATCGTGATGATCTCCAGTTCGAAGCCGGTGGCCGTGTCGCCGCGGACGGTGCCGACTCGGGCGGCGAAGAGGATCCCGGCCAATCCGGCGACGAGCGACGACGCGAGGAAGAGGAGCGAGGCGGGTGCGCACGACGTCGACGCCGGAGTAGCGCGCCACCTCGGCGTTGTCGCCGATGACGTACAGGACGCGGCCGACGGCCGAGCGGTGCAGGACGACCCACCCGACGGCGAAGAGCACGAAGAAGATGACGACGGCCAGCGGCAGCGGGCCGACGAGCTCGTCCTGACCGAGCCTGTCGAACCAACGCGGGAAGTCGCCGATCGCCCGGTCCTCGACGAGCACGCGTGCCGCGCCGCGCCAGGCGATCAACCCCGCCAACGTGACGACGAGCGACGGCAGCCCCAGCCGGGCGACGCACCATCCCTGGATCAGCCCGGCCACCGCCGCCGCAGCGAGGGCGGCGACGACGGCGAGGGCGAGGGGTGTGTCGTGCTCGTGGAGGGCGGCCAGGACGCTCGCCGACCAGGCCATCACCGACGCCACCGAGAGGTCGATCTCGCCGGCGATGATGACGAACGTCATCGTGACCACGACGATGACCTTCTCGATGTGCAGCTGGAACAGGTTGACGAAGTTGTCCACGCTGAGGTACCCGCTCGACTCGCTCAGGTTGAAGGCGATCGTCCCGAGCAGAATGACCCCGAGCACCAGTTCCCACGTGTAGCGCCGCATCCACGACACCCGGCGATCCGCTGTGCTCCTAGGCATCGGCACCTCGCCCGGCCAAGGTGTGCCGGCGCGCCCGCTCGCGTAGGCGACGGCTCACCGTCACGTCGAGCAGCACGGCGAGCAGGATCAGGGCACCGAGGATCGCGTCGCGCCAGAACTCGCTGATCTGCTCGACGCGGACGAGGCTCTGATCGAGCACGGCGATGAGCACGGCGCCGAGGAACGCCCCCATCACGGTGCCCGAGCCGCCGAGCGTGCTCACGCCACCGACGACCGCGGCGGCGATGGCAGCCAGCTCCAGGCCCGAGCCGGCGGTCACGTTGATCGTGCCGAACCGCCCGACGAACAGGAACCCGGCGAAGCCGGCGAGTGCACCGCATGCGACGAAGGCGGCGATCTGGACACGGCGGGTGGCGACGCCGGCCTGGCGGGCCGCCTCCGGGTTGGAGCCGACGGCGTACAGGTGGCGTCCACCGCGCGTGTACTGCAACACGAGGTGGGCGACGATGGCGATCACCAGCGCCAGGACGAACATCGTCCGCACCTCGTAGCGACCGATCGCGAACACGGTGTTCCGTGGCAGGTCGACGATCCACTGGGGCAGCTCGCCGGTGGCGACCGTCTCGCCGCCGGCGCGGCTCGTCAGCACGCTCCGGTAGATCGACAACGTGCCGAGCGTGGCGATGATGGACGGAACCCTGGCGACGGCGACGAGCAGGCCGTTGACGAGACCGAGGACCGCGCCGACGCCGACGGCGAAGGCGATCGCCAGCGCGGCGGGCAGTCCGTCGTTGCCGGCGAGCAGGTCGGCCGTCAGGTAGGCGGCGACGCCGAGCGTCGACCCGACGGACAGGTCGATGTTGCGGGTGATGATCACGACGGCCTCGCCGGCGGCGAGGACCGAGGTGATGGAGATGGCGATGAGCAGCCGGCTGACGAAGCGCTCGCTGAGGTAGTCGTCGACGACGAGGCTGAACAGGAGCACGGCGAACGCCAGCACGGCGACGAGCGACAGGCTCTTGATGCGCTCCGGTTGCAGTCGCTGCCGGCGGGGCCGGGAATGAGCTCGGCGAGGCGACCACGTCCGGCTCGGTGATCACTGCACACCGACCGCGGCGGACATGATCCGCTCCTGCTCGAGATCGTGTCCGGCGAAGGTGCCCATCTGACGGCCCTCGCGCATGACGACGACGCGGTCGCACATGGCGAGGACCTCGGGGAGGTCGGAGGAGATGAGGATCACGGCGACACCGGCGCGCGCCAGCTCGCCCACCAGCTCGTGGACGTCGGCCTTGGCGCCGACGTCGATGCCTCGGGTCGGCTCGTCGAAGATCAGCACGGCGGGCTTGGTGTCCAGCCACTTGGCGAGCATCACCTTCTGCTGGTTGCCGCCCGAGAGGTCGCCCACCGGCGTGATCAACGACGGGGTGCGGATGTTCAAGCGATCGCGGTAGACCTCGGCGGCCCGCCGCTCGGCCGTGCGGTCGACGAGTCCCCAGCGCGACACGAACCGGCGCAGCCCGGGCAGGGAGATGTTGGCGGCGACCGACTGCGGCAACGAGAGCCCGAGCCGGCGGCGATCCTCCGAGACGTAGGCGATGCCGTGGGCGATCGCCTGGCGTGGCGAGGCGATCTCGCACCTCCACACCGTCGCGACGGATGACACCGGCGTCGGCCGGCTGCACACCGAACAGCGACTCGGCGATCTCGGTGCGCCCCGATCCGACGAGACCGGCGAAGCCGAGCACCTCGCCCTGGCGCACGGCGAACGTGACGTCCTCGAAGGCGCCCTGGCGACCGAGCCCCTCGACGCTCAGGGCGACGTCGCCGGGCTCGTGCGGCACCCGCCGGAAGAAGTCGGAGAGCTCACGCCCCACCATGTCGCGGATCAGCGTCACCTCGGTCACGTCGCCGACCGGTTTCGTCGAGATGTGCTGGCCGTCGCGAAGGACCGTGATCCGGTCGCTCAGCGTGAACACCTCGTCGAGGCGATGGCTGACGAACAGGATGGCCACGCCCGACGCGGCCAGCCGTCGCACCTGGCGGAACAGGCGTTCAACCTCGAGCGCCGAGAGAGCGGCCGTCGGCTCGTCCATGATCAGCACGCGAACGTCGCGCGACAGTGCCTTGGCGATCTCCACGGCCTGTTGGCCGGCCACGGTGAGCTGCGAGGCGAGGGCGCGCGGGTCGATGTCGACCTCGAGGCCGGCGAGGATCTCCGCCGCCCGCTGCTGCATCGACCGCCAGTGCACGAGTCGCCCGCCCGGCTGGCCCATGAAGATGTTCTCGGCGACGGAGAGATCGGGGAAGACGAGCGGTTCCTGGTAGATGCAGGCGATGCCGAGCGCCTGGGCCGCGGCAGGGGTGCGCAACTCGACCGGCTCGCCACTGACCTCGAGGTGACCCGAGTCCGGGCGGTACAGCCCGGTCATCAGTTTGATCAGGGTCGATTTGCCGGCCCCGTTCTCGCCGACCAGGGCGTGGATCTCACCGGGGCGCAGTTCGAGCGAGACCCCGCGGAGCGCGTGCGTCGAACCGAAGTGCTTCGACACGTCGACGACGGAGACGAGCGCACCGTCCATCGCCTCCCCTGGTGGCGTCACCATCCCCCCGACAATTGAATCGTTTCATAGACGGTACCTCAAACCGCCGAGATCCGTCAATCGTCGACCTGCAAGAGTGCCGCACGGTGAAGATCCCCAAGCCAACCGCCACCGACCGCGAGCGGTTCGTCGCCCTCGTTCCCGACGGACCCGGCGTCGAGGTCAAGCCGATGTTCGGCAACCTCGGCGCCTTCGTGAACGGCAACATGTTCATGGGCCTGTTCGGGGAGGCCATCGGCGTCAAGCTCCCCGACGTCGACCGGCTCCGCCTCCTCGAGGAACCCGGTGCCGGACCCTTCGGACCAGCCGAACGCCCGATGGGCGGCTACGTCACCCTGCCCAGCAGCTGGTCCACGCGGAAAGCGAAGACCTGGACCGCCAAGGCCCTCGCCCACGCCTGCGCTGCCGCTCAACCGCCCAAGCCGCCCAAGAAGAAGGCGAGCCCACGACGATCCTGACTGCCACACGACCTCCTCACGGGGGACCGAGGCGACGTTGTGGTACCGTCCGCGGCGGTCACGACGAAGGCTGCTCGGGTGGCTGCTGCCGTTCGTCAGGCCGTGGTCGCAGGTTGTCGGGACCGGGAGGTGGGGACGTGCGTTGGATCGCCAGGGTGTTGGGCGGGTTGGGCGTGCTGGCGGGAGTGCTGGTGTTCGTGCTACCTGCCAGTCCCGCAGCGGCCATCCCGATCTTCCCCGGGAACCCAGGAAACCTCCAGGTCACCTTCGACAACACCGGGAGACCCGGGTTCAACACGGGTCCTGCTGCCGTGGGTGTCGGTGCGTTCAGGATGGACACCGGCGCCGGGAACGGTGCCGATGCCGGCGGCAAGGTGTTCCTTCATTCCAACGAACTCGACGGCGCACCGGTGACGGCGCTCACGACCTTCAGCTACCAGTACTTCATCGACCCGACGAGCGCGGTCCTTGCTGACGCCCTACCCCAACCTTCGCGTCGACGGCCCGGCGTTCACTCCACCGGGCGCACGGACGCTGACGGTCCAACCCGACGACCGGCGTGGCCGGGCAGTTCGCCACCATCACGGTCCCGACGGGGGCGACGAGTGGGTGGTCCGTCACCGGAGGTCCGATCACGTGTGGCGGCCAGGTCGCTCCCACCCGTGTTCTCCTTGCAGCAGCTCGCCACGACCTGCCCTGGAACGACCATCGTGCCGACCGCGTTCGGCCTGCTCGGCGGGGTCAGCGTCGTGACCGGCGTGGGTAACGGTGTGGCTGGGCAGGTTGGACAGGAGTGATCGATGACCTCAGGATCAACGCCAACCAGTACGACCTGGAGCCGGCGCGGGTCACCATCACCCCCGCTTCGCCCGTGACGCTCGCCAGCCGGGCTCCCCAAACCGTGACGTTCACGCTCCAGGCCTCCGGCTGGAACAGCTTCCCCGGCGTCGACACCACAGCGCTGGTCGATCGGCCGATCGTCGGCGGCTACGAGATGCAGATCGGGTTCCGGGCGACGGGAGCGACCACGGTCGTCGGGTTGGCCGGCACCGTCCCGGTCGCCTCCCAGTTCTCTCAGTTGACCTCGCCCCCACCGCCGATCACGTTCACGCTCGACGTGACGGCCGCGCTCATCGGCGCTGGCACGTCGATCGCCGTGGACTGGCTCGCGCCGGTTCCGGCAGGGCAGGTGCCGCCGCCCACACCCGGCGTGGCGGTGAACGCCACCACCGATCCGGCCACGACGCTCCTGCAGCTGCCACCGGTGGCCACGACGACGACGGTCGCGCCGACCACGACCGCGCCGCTGACACCGTCGTTCACCCTGCCCGCCACCGGCCCGTCCGAGTCGAGCCAACGCCTCGCCTGGATCGCGCTCGGAGCAGTGGCCATCGGCGTGATCCTCGTGATGACGGCGCGGCGGCGCGTCGACCCGACGCGCTGACGCAGCCACGGCAACCTGGTTCCGCCGACGTCGCCTCGCGCCGCTTCCGGCCAGCTAGACCTTCCATGTGGAACCGGTCATCCTCGTCGTCGCCGACGACCCGGTGGAGGGCGCCCGCCTGCGGGACGAGCTCGGGCGGTACGCGAGGGACTATCGGCTCGATGTCGTGTCCGACAGTGCCGACACGGTGACGCGGCTGGCCGACATCGAAGCCGCAGGAGGCGCGGTGGCGATGGTGCTCGCCGATCTGGCGCTCGGCACCGCAGACAGCGTCGACGTGCTTGCTCGGGTCAAGAGCCGGTCGCCCACCATTCGATGCGTGCTGTTGTTGGAGTGGGGACTCCGCGGCGATCAGATGCCGGCGGTTTCACGCGCCCAAGCACTCGGGGTGGTCGACATGGTGCTCACCAAGCCGACCGGACCACGCGACGAGGAGTTCCACACGGCCATCACCGAGGAGCTCGGGGAGTGGTCATGGACGACCGCACCCGTCGTCGAGACCGTCAAGATCGTCGACGCCAACGATGGCCGCGGGCGGGAGATCCATGAGCTGCTCGATCGACTCGGAGTACCGAGCGGTCTCCACCTCCCGGACTCCGCCATCGGCAAGCGGATCGCCGAGCGAGCCCCGTCTGGTGAATGGAACACGCTCGTCGAGGTGATGGACACCACCGTGCTCACCGATCCCACCAACCGGGAGCTGGCGGCCACGTTCGGCGTCGCCGTGGACGTCACCTCGTCAGTGTTCGACCTGGCCGTCGTCGGGGCCGGTCCGGCCGGGTTGGCGGCGGCCGTGCTCGGTGCGTCCGAGGGCCTCTCCACGCTCGTGCTCGAGGGAGAGGCGTTCGGAGGGCAGGCGGGCACGAGCTCGATGATCCGCAACTACCTCGGGTTCCCCCGCGGCATCACCGGCCGGCAGCTCGGACGGCGAGCCGTCCTCCAGGCGACGTCGTTCGGCGCGGCGTTCGACCTGGCGCGGGCGGCCACCGCGTTCGAACCCGGCACGCCACACCGACTGACCATGGACGACGGCAGCCGTTGTCGCGGCCCACGCCGTGGTCCTCGCCTGTGGCGTCACCTATCGCCGCCTCGGCGTCGCACCACTCGAGGCGCTCGTCGGCCGCGGGGTGTTCTACGGCGCATCGACCACCCAGGCCCGCGCGCTGCAAGGCGCCGACGTGGTGGTCGTCGGCGCCGGCAACTCCGGCGGACAGGCCGCCTTGCACCTCGCCCGCTACGCCGCCCAGGTGACGATCGTCGCCCGCGGCCAATCACTGTCGACGACGATGTCCGACTACCTCGTGAGGGAGATCGAGACCAGTCCCCGCATCGTCGTCCGCACCAACACCGACATCGTCGACGGCGGCGGTGACGGGCACCTCGAATGGCTCGAGCTCGCCGACCGAGCCAGCGCAGCGCGAGACCGCATACCCGCCGCCGGCCTGTTCATCCTCATCGGCACCGAGACCCGCAGCAACTGGCTCCCCGCTGAGATCCAGCGTGACAGCAAGGGGTTCGTCCTCACCGGCGACGCCGTCGACCGAGCACGATGGCCGCTTGCACGACCACCTCAAGCGCTCGAAACCAGCGTCCCCGGCGTGTTCGCCGCCGGCGACGTCCGCGCCAACAACGTCAAGCGGGTCGCTTCCGCCGTCGGGGAAGGATCGATCAGCGTGCCGATGGTCCACAGGTTCCTCGAGGAGCTGCGCGCCGGCACCTAATCGGCTCGGTCTCGCTCGTGGCCGCCGGGACGTCTCCTCGGGACGCGGCGAGGAGGCGCCGAAGCCCTCCTCTCATCTACCCACCGAACTGAGAGGCGCTCGCTCCCCGCGCACGGCGACTGGATCACGCTGGTGGCTTCCTCGGCGTGGCGTTCGTCATCACGGACCTGGCAGCGTCCGGGGAGCGGATGGTGGCAGCCCGCGACGGCGAACGCTGGCTCCTCGAGCGTCAGGCCATGAAAGAAGACCGCTCAGCCGCCCTCTCGTGCGGGCCTCCGGCGGGCGTCCATGGAAGGGAACTCGGTTGCCGACCGGCACTTGCGATGGGTCCATCGTTCGAACCCGTTGGGCGAACCTGGTCAGAACCAACCCACGCCTCGGAATGCGCGGCGAAGCAGGTGAGATGAGCCCGCCAGCCTCGTGAGGATGGAGCCGCCGAGGTTCCCGAGCGTCACGTCGCCGGGCGGAGGCGCACCTCAGGGTCACCGCGCCAAATATGACAACCTGATGACGGCCCATCCGCCTCGTGTACCATTTCCCAGTTGAGGGACTTGAGGCGCACGACGCTGAGGATGAATTGTACGTGCGGACAAGACGTCGACCCGGGCGACGAGACGTCGATCCTGTAAAGAAAGGCGGAATCGATGAATATCGCATTGCGGTCCCGGACACTCGTGCTCGCGTTCGCGCTTGTTGCCGGGGTCGGCACGCTTGTCGTGGCGAATCCTGCGCAGGCCCAAGATCCAGGGACTGGCGCGGACGCGCGCGAAAGAACTGTCCAGGTGCGCGGCGGCACTCGGCCAGACCATCACCTGCAACTTCACCGTTGCGAACACCGGTGACTTTCCCGCCCAGGTCACGGCGCTGACGGAGACGAGTCCGTTCCCGGGTGGGACGGTCGTTGATATCAGCTGCGCCGGGGCAGGCATCAGCGAAGGTGGCACCCTGGCGGCCGAATCAGCTGTGTGCAGGGACGTTCCAGGTCACCGTCGCGAACGATCCGACGCTCTGCGGCACGGACGTGATCGACAGAGTGGATATCGAGCTCTCGTACGACCAGTTCCCGCAGCCGTTGACCGCGGGCGTGTTCGCCACGGATGTCACGTTCCATCGTGTGCCCGCCACGACGACGACCACGACGACGACTACGACGACGCCCCGCGACGACCACGACGACGACCCCGCCGACGACCACGACGACGACCCGCACGACCGACGACGACCACGACGACGACCCCGCCGACGACCACGACGACGACCACGACGACGACCCCGCCGACGACCACGCGACGACCCCGCCGACGACCCCGACCACGGCCCGCCGCCCACAACGACCATCCGCAGCGGACTGCCAGTAACCGGAACGTCGTCGGGAGTCACGCTCGCTGCGGCGGTCGGCATGATCGCCCTCGGCGCCGCGGCATTACTGCTCAGCCGCCGCCGAGCCTCGTAGCCCCGCGACAGCGCGCGCAACCCGAACGCACCGAGCGCGCCCGGACGGTGCTGACGTCGACCTCCGGCGAGGACCGAGCCGGCTCGATAGACGGTCGGCGACCGGGAGTACCGGCGACGCGCTCTGCTGTCGAGTACGCCGGCACCGTCTCGAGCAGTCGCGAGGTCGCACGACGTCCGCGTCGATTGCGGGTGCCGGCGTCGACCGAGCACGTTGTCGCGGCGCGTGACCGGGCCGATGCGCTGATCGACCCGTCGCATCCCGTCGGAGAACCTGAAGACTGACCCACTGGGCGTCGGCCGAAATTTGACGCACCTCGACGGTCTGAGGTTTGTCAGTCGGTGTCGTCGGTGGCCACCGCTCCCGAGTGCCGCGCTCTCGCGGGGGTACAGTCGCCTGAGCTGACCGCCGTCGTGGGCGGTGATCGATCAGTCGAACGAGACGCGGTCGCCGTGGCAGGTCGACCACGGCCGACGTGTTGGCCGACTCGAACGCTGGGCAGACCGAGTGACGTGGTGACGTGGATCGTGTCGCAGTCACGCCGTCACGAGAATCCCGGCAGTGAACGTTCGCTGAGAACCGGACCTCCCGGGCTTCCGGTCCGTTCGCCGACACTCATGGGACCGAGGACATCGAGAGGTCGACCGCCTAGCGTCATCGCCTCGAACCCAGCCCAGGTGCGCCCCACCCGTCCAGAGTCTACGGCGACGCCGCGGTCCTCGTCGGTATCTACGTGTCTCGTCGTTCGATGTTGGCTGCGGACGCGGAGAGGAGGGGCCGTAGCCCCTCCTCTCATCAACTCACTGAATGGAAGGCGTCAGCTCAACGGGCAACCTTGCTCGTTCGCCGCGGCGAGGAGGTTCTTCGCCGTTTCGAAGTCGCCGGAGGCAACCGCGGCTTGGACGAGCGCGATCACCTGAGCGGTGGTGAAGTCGCGAGGCCACATCCGGGTTGGATGCGTTGAGCAAGGCTGCGACGGCGTGGCGTGCGAGTGCATTCACTCCGCCGCCCTGGGCCTGCAGCGCCTGCAGCAACGTCGGGTCATCGACGTCCTGGCTCGCGACCCGCAGCGTCACATCGACCCCGAACACGTCCTCGAAGGAGTCACCGGGCGCGAACCCGACCCACGAGTCGAAGTGCTGTGGCTGCTTCCAGAAGCCGGGAGTGCACCCTTCACCGCCGGGCGGCGGGTTCACGGTGACGCTGTCCGTAGCCGTGGCGGTGATGTCGTTGGGGAACCCGTCCGGGTTGTAGTGCACCGTGACCACGTTGACGAGCGGGTTGGGGTCGGTCGCCAACACCATCCGCGTCGTGACGATCGTGCAGCGTCCCACCGGTCGCCAGGTCCGCGGTGCAGTCGCTGGAGTCGACGGCGAGGTTCGCCGGGTCGAGCAGATCGCCCGTCAGCGTGTCGACGATCGTGCCGTTGATCAGGCCCGGAGAGTCCGCCGAGCTCGTGTTGGTGACGACGATCGTGCACGTCACGACCCCGCCGATATCGACGGGATCAGGCGTGCAGCTCTTTGTCACGCCGACACCCGGCTGGAACAGCTCCGTGGTGGCACTGGCCGTCGCCGTGTCCGACGTGCTGAGCCCCGAGTAGGTGGCGGTCACGGTGTTCACGAGCGGGTCAGGATCAGTGTCCAGCACCGTCCGTACCACCTCGGCCTCGCACACTCCCCCGGCGCCAACGTGGCCGGGAACAACGCAGCGATGTCGCCGAGCAGTGAGTCGGTGACGGAGTCACGGTTCAGCGTGATGTCGGCGCCGACGTTGCAGATCTCGATCGTGTAGGTGACCGGGTCGCCCACCTTGGAGAGCTCATCGGCCGTCTTCGTGACGGTGATGTCAGCCGGAGCCAACACCGTCACGCTGTCCGTAGCCGTGGCGGTGATGTCGTTGGGGAACCCGTCGGGGTTGTAGTGCACCGTGACCACGTTGACGAGCGGGTTGGGATCGGCGGCCAACACCATCCGCGTCGTGACGATCGTGCAGCTCGCCCCGGTCGGCAGGTCCGCGGTGCAGTCGCTGGAGTCGACGGCGAGGTTCGCCGGGTCGAGCAGATCACCCGTCAGGGTGTCGACGATCGTGCCGTTGATCAGGCCCGGAGAGTCCGCCGAGCTGTCGTTGGTGACGACGATCGTGCAGCTCACGACCCCACCGACGACGACGGGATCAGGCGTGCAGTTCTTGGTGACACTGACACCCGGCTGGAACAGCTCCGTGGTGGCACTGGCCGTCGCCGTGTCCGACGTGTTGAGCCCCGTGTAGGTGGCGGTGACGGTGTTCTCCAGCGGGTCAGGATCAGTGTCCAGCACCGTCCGCTGCAGCTCGACCGTTGCACACTCCCCCGCCGCCAAGGTGGCCGGGAACGACGCAGTGATGTCGCCGAGCACCGTGTCGGTGACGGAGTCACGGTTCACCGGGGCGACGCCGTCGTTGCAGATCTCGAAGGTGTAGGTGATCGGGTCACCCACCTTGGACAGCTCATCGGCCGTCTTGGTGATCGAGATGTTGGCCGGGCACACGATGAGCGTGACATGCGTGGCGAACGCGCCCGCGATCAACGGCTCCGGGAAACCGGTGGTGTACAGCAGCTCGATGTCCACTCTGTCCAGCACGAACGTGCCGCAGAGCGTCGGATCGTTCGGGATGGTGACCTGGAACGTCCCTGAACATGGGACGCCGTTTGCCAAGGTGTCACCTTCATTGATGACCGCTCCGCCGGCCGTGCAGCTGATGTCAACGGGCAGCCCCACCCGGGAATGGACTCTGTCTCCGTCAGGGTCGTGACCTGGGCAGGAAAGTCACCGGTGTTCTGCAACGGTGAAGTTGCAGGTGATGGTCTGGCCGAGTGTCGCCGTCACACCTGGACAGTCCTTGTCCGCCGACGCGCCAGTCCCTGGATCCGCTACCTGGGCCTGCGCAGGATTCGATACGACAAGCGTGCCGACCGCGCCGACAAACGCGAGCGCGAACGCGAGCACGCGCCGCCGAGACCGCAATGCGATGGTCATGGGTGATTTCGCCTTCCATTCCAATTCTGGAATCAAACAATTCGTCAAGCTGTGACCTCGTCTTCACGAATCTGGCCCTCCTCACTCCAGGAACCAGAAACGACGAAGTCAAGATGAAGCCGCCGGCGTCCCGCCGTTGTCGTCACAAAACGGCAACGAAGCTCGCTTGCGGTACCGCGGCCGACTCGTGATGACCGCGACCGAAATTCCCCTCCCTCCCCGCCTCCTTCACGAGACCCGCAATTGTGGATGGGGCGTGCTCACGCTAAGCCATGACGACCCGGCCCGCAAGAGGCACACCCCTCGATTTGAAGCCGTGCCCCTCGTCGACGTTCGGCGGAGGGCCTCGGCGGCCGTCAGACCGGGTCGAGGATGACGACGGGGATCTCCCGATCGGTGGCGGCCTCGTAGTCGGCGAATCCCGGGTAGTCGCGCTTCTGCTGGGCCCAGATGCGTGCTCGCTCCTCGCCGGTGGCGGTGCGAGCCACGAAGCGGCGGGTGGCGGTGCCGATCTCGGCGCTCACGTCGGGATGAGCGAGCAGGTTGTGGTACCAGTCGGGGTGGGTGGGCGCGCCCGCCTTCGAGGCGAACACGGCCACCGGACCGCCGAGGTCCTGGTACATCGTCGGGTTGATGCGTTCCCGGCCTGTTCGGGCACCGGTCGTGTGGAGCAGGAGCAGGGGTGCACCGGCGAAGGGGCCGCCGACGTTGCCGGCGTTGGCGCGGAACTCCTCGATGATCTGGCGGTTCCAGTCGTTCGGGTCGCTCATCGGTGGTCCTCTCGCACGGCGGGCTCCCATTCTGCACGGACGGGCTCGGCGTGGACCTCAGCCGTGCCTGAGCAGGAAGTCGATGATGCGGCCGGCGACGAAGTCCGGATGCTCGTGGTGTACGGCGTGCCCGGCATGGTTGACGATGAGCCACTCGGCCCCCGGGATGGCGGTCTTCATCGTCACCATCTGCTGGCGATTGGCGAACGGGTCGTCTTCACCGCCGATCAGCAGCATCGGACATCGGATCCGGCCCAGGTCCTCGGCTGTCCACGTCGGGTTGACCTCGTTGTTGGCGATGATCTGGCGGATCAGGTCCTTCCAGAAACCCGGATACTTCCCGCCGTCGTGCCGGGAGGCGAACGACGCCGCCACGGTGGGGTGGTCGCGTTCGAGGGCCTCGACGTCGATCCCGGAGGCGACCGCGAGCGTCTGCTCGTCGACGCAGTAGTTGGTGCCGATCACCACCCCGGAGCGAACCGTGTCCGGCCGGCGCAGTGCCTGATCGAGCACCATCACACCGCCGTCGCTGATCCCGGCCAGGTGGACCGCGCCGACGTCGAGGTGCGAGATCAATGCGTTCAGGTCGTCGCCGAGTTGGGTGAACGACATGAACTCGGCGGGGTTGGCGGTGCGGCCGTGTCCGCGATGGTCGACGGCGACGACGTGAAAGTGCTCGGCGAACTGATCGACGAGTGCTGCCCATCCACCAACGGGATCGGCGACGTCGCCGCCGCCGCCGTGCAACAGCACGAGCGTGGGATTCCCGGGCGCTCCGAGCTCGTCGAAGTACATCCGCATCGGACCCACATCCACGTACCCCACGGGCTTCATCATGCCGCCGCCACCCGGTGGGCTGCGCCACCTCGATCGCGCCGACGCGGCAGGTTGCGTGAGAAGCTCCTCCGATGGCACCAGTTCCGAACGGCGGCGTGGTGGCGGTGACGGGTGCCGCCGGGTTCATCGGCGGGCATGTGGTGCAGGGCCTGTTGGAACGCGGCTATCGCGTGCGAGCCTGCGTGCGCAACGTCGACGACGACACACGAGTCGGCTTCCTCAAGGCGATGAATCCGTACGCCTCCGGCCGCCTGACGCTCCACGCCGCCGACCTCGACGAGCCTGGCTGCTTCGACGACATCTTCCGCGGCTGCGACGGCGTCGCGCATGTCTCGCACGTGAGCACCTACGACGACCCGGACTACGTGCGCAGGACGTGCGACCACATCGTCGCCAGTGTGGAGTCGTCCGCGACGGTCCGCCGCGTCGTGGTCACGTCGAGCGTCGCCGCGATCATCTCGGAGGCCGACATCAACGAGCTGGTCCGTCGGCCGATCGTCGACGAGGACCGTGAGCCCGATGAGTCGAACCCGAAGCGGACGGCCGAGCGCGGCCAGGGCTACTCGATGGGCAAGGTCATCGCCCAGCACGCCTTCTCCGACGCTGCGGCTGCCAACGGCCGATGGGACGCCATCACCGTCTGTCCGGCCGACAACGTCGGCCCGATCCTGTCCGCCCACCACAGAGGCGGAGGTCCGTGGCAGCACCTCATTGGCCGGATGCTCGAAGGGCGTTGTGAGATCTTCCAGGGCACCGGCCCGTATCGCCCCTGGATGACCGTCGACGTTCGCGACGACGCGGCGTGCCACATCGGGCTGCTCGAGAGCGACACGGTCGCCAACGGGGAGCGCTACCTCGCCTGGTCCACAGAGACCCGCGATTACGAGGACATCTGCACGTCGATCGACCGCCTGCTGCCCGAGCTACGCCACGACCCGGGTCCGATCGTCGACGCCTCGCCGGATCGTTGGAAGGCGCGGGAGACGGAGTTCCGGGCCATCTGGGCCGGGCTGACGCTGCGCAACGACCGGATCCGGGCCGCCGTGCCGATCACCTTCCGGCCGCTCGACGACTCGATCCGCGACTGCGTGGAGTCGCTCCTCGCCGTCGCCCACGTCACCCCGAACCGCCGCCCGGACGACGAGCCGAGCCGCTAGGCACGGCGACCAACTCATCACGGTCGTGACGATGGCCGCAATCGCTCGAACTCTTCACGTATGCGGTCAGAAATGACCGCATACGTGAAGAGTTGCGGAAAGCGGACAGCCGCAGCCGCAGCCGCGGGTGCCGGGGTAGTGGGTGTGGCGGTCATGTGGTGACCGGCGAGTGTTCAGTCGGTGTCCCCCGCCTGGGGTTCTTGACCAGGCGCGCGGCATCAAGTCGCGGCACGCTCCTCCATGATGGAGCACAGGCGGGACATCGGCTGATCCGGTAGGGAGGACTCATGAGACGTGTACTGCTCGGTGCTGCCATCGTCGCAGCTTCGGTCGCCATCTCGGGCGGACCGGCACTCGCGGCGAGACCGACCAAGACGGGCTGTCCATCAGCGTTCGAAGCGATGAGCGTGGATGACGTGCTCGCGATCGCGACGGCAGGGTTTCGAGGACGACATCATGGCCGCCGACGTCAACGGTGATGACACGCTCTGCGTCAAGCTGCTCCCCGAGCCGATCCCGCTCTTCGAGCCCACGTTCCTCTACTACGACAACGATCGGCATCCCTGATCGGTGCCGGCGGCCGTCCGAGGGCCGCGACGTAGGCAGCCCCGGGCGGGACCCGGGGCTGCCTGCGTCACTCAGACGGAGCGGACGTTCTTCGCTTCCTCGCTCTTGCGGCCCGGCCCGACCTCGAACTCCACGGTCTGGCCTTCGGTCAACGTCGTCCCGCCAGCCTGAAGGTTGGAGACGTGTACGAACACGTCGTCGCCGCCCTCACGGGAGATGAAACCGAACCCTCGGTCGTGATCGAAGAACTTCACTTTGCCTTGCACAACTGAACCAACCTGTCTGTCTCGGCCGACCGAACTGGTCTGCCGAGCCCCGACGGTACGGGTTTTCGAGTCGCGATCCTCGCGGTGGCTCGACACGTCGCGCCGAACCTGGACGTTTGCGCCTGCCCCTCCAGGGCTACGGCACGACGGCGGCGACCGCGCTCCGGTCCCGGTACAAGGCGGCGTTGTCGAGGGCGAGCGCGGCCCGGCGGGTGAAGGACTGGGCCAGCTTGAGGTTCCGGCGGGCGAAATGCGGTCTTTCCCGGGCGAGGAACAACAGGGCGCCGACCGGTGCGGCGCGAGCGAGCAGGGGGACCACCATCGCCGAGTGGGGTGGTGGCTCGCGCAGCGGCGACCACTGGTCGCCCTCGGGAACGAGGCCGCCGAGCGACTCCGGTGTGACGGCCGCGTGGAGCTCGGCCGATCTCGTGGCCCGGACGCGGGCCACCGCCGCGACGGCCTCGCTGAGCGGCACACGGGCCTGCCGCCAGTGCTCGGTGCGGCCGCCACGGCGGACGGCACCCATGCGGTGGACCTCCCGGCCGTCGATCAAGGCGAGAAGGCAGGCGTCGGCCAGCCGAGGGACAGCCAGGTCGATGACACGGGTCATCGTCTGATCGATGTTCAGCGAGCCGTTGAGCTGGTCGCCCGCGATGGCGAGGAACACCGCGTCGGCGGCATCGTCGGCCTCCCGCAACATCGAGCACGCCCGGTGCACTGCGCTGGCGTTCCAAGGTCAGACCGACCTCGTCGCACCGGGCTCGCAACTCCTCGACGTCCTGGCCGAGGACGCTCGCGGGAGCGAGTCCGAGCAGCTTGGCGGCCTGGACGCTGCACCACCGCGCCGCGCCCGCCTCGCCGAGCACGACGACGCCGTCGTTGAGCGCCTCGAGCACTGCCCAGGGATCCATGCAGGCCGGGGCCAGCGGATCGTCGTCGTGTCGCATCTCCCTCGTCTCCGGCGCGCAATCTACACGCACCCGATCAGGCTCGGGGTAGCTCTGTACCTCACATGAGTCGAGTCCGCCGCGGATGCCGGTGCGGCGGCGGGAGGCGCAATCCCGGTCGCTGCTCGGGACGTAGCTTTAGATCAATCGGGGTGCGGGCAGAGCGAGGAGAGAGAGATGACGAACACTCGACGGCTTCGCCCGCTATGGGGAGTGCTGGCCGCGGCCGGCGTGCTGATCGCCGCCGCGGCGGCGTCGCCGACCGCCGCCCAGTCGAGCGGACCGGTCATGCTGCACCCGCGTCTCGGCGTGCGGCCCGTGGCCGAGGGTCTCAACCTGCCGACCACCATGGCGTTCATCGGCACCGACGACATGCTGGTGCTGGAGAAGAACACTGGTCAGGTGCAGCGGGTCGTCGACGGCGAGGTCCAGAGCACCGTGCTCGACCTGGACGTCAACTCCGCCTCGGAGCGCGGGCTGCTCGGGATCGCCCTCCATCCCAACTTCCCCACCGACCCGGGCGTCTATCTGTACTGGACGGAGAGCACGACCGGCGCGGACACCGACGTGTTCAGCGAGACTCCGCTGCTGGGCAACCGCGTCGATCGCTATGAGTGGGACGGGTCGACCCTCACGTTCGACCACAACCTGATCACGCTGCGGGCGCTCCAGCAGGATGCCGGCCAGCCCGAGCGCGGCAACCATGACGGAGGGGTGCTGGACTTCGGCACCGACGGCAAGCTGTACGTCTTCGTCGGTGACGTCGGCCGGCGTGGCCATCTGCAGAACCTGCCGTGTGGGCCGACAGCCACGTGCCCCGGCCCGACCGTTCCGGACGATCAGTTCGGAGGCCCGGAGCCCGACAACGCCCACCTCACCGGCGTCGTGCTGCGGCTGGAGGACGACGGCAGCGCCCCATCAGACAACCCGTTCTTCGCCGCGGGCGCGGCGATGGGCGGTGAGGTCGGTGCCAACATCCAGAAGGTCTTCTCGTACGGTCACCGCAACAGCTTCGGGATGGCCGTCGACCGGGACTCCGGCGCGATCTGGTTGCAGGAGAACGGCGACGACTCGTTCAGTGAGCTGAACCGCCTGGACCCAGGTACCAACGGCGGCTGGATCCAGATCGCCGGCCCGGTGGAGCGGATCGACCAGTTCAAGGAGATCGAGACGACGTTCGCCATCCCACCCAACCCACCGGCTCTGCAGCAGCTGCGGTGGCCGCCCGCCAACATCGCCGACTCGCCGGCGGAGGCGTTGTCCCGCCTCTTCGTGCTGCCTGGTTCGCAGTACAGCGATCCCGAGTTCAGCTGGAAGTGGGAAGTGGCACCGGGCGGCATCGGCTTCGTCGAGGGGCGGGGCCTCGGCCCGCAGTTCGACGGCGACCTCTTCGTCGGGGCGGCCACTCCCCTGCTGGAAGGCGGCTATCTGTTCCACTTCAACCTGACCGGCAACCGGGCCAAGATCGGTGTCGACGACCCCCGCCTGAACGACCGTGTGGCCGACAACCTCGCCAAGCACGAGATCACCGAGAGCGAGAGCCTGTTGATCGGCCGGGACTTCGGCGTCGTCACCGACATCGAGACCGGTCCCGACGGCAACCTCTACGTCGTGTCGCTCTCCAACGGGGCGATCTACGAGATCTTCCGACGCTGACGGACCGGCTGCCCGGCGGACGGGAGGAGCCGTTCGTCGGGCAGCCGCCGTCCCGGGCGGTGTGCTCGTCGCGCCGTTACGTCCTCGCGTCGCCGATCGCAGTCGGGATGTAGTCGACCGCGGTCAGCACCCGGTCCTGGATCGATCCCACCATCGGACCGTGGCGGCTGGAGGTCTCGCGTTTGATCCGGGCCCATTCGTCATCGGCCATGAATGCCGCCCACCGCTCGTTCATCGTCGTCTCATCGGGCCACTCGAGGAGGTAGACGAACTCCGGTCGGCCGTCGCACGTCGAGTCCCAGCCGGCGACGATGCGGAACCCGTAGCTCGCCATGATCGGCGCGGCGTGGTCGCGGAAGCGCTCGTGGAACGCGTCCTTGGTCTCCTCGAAGAGCTCGTAGATGCGTAGCTGCCGGATCACCCCTCGCACCGTATCCGGCGTTGTGTCAGCGCCGGCACACACCCAGCGTGCGCGTCACGACGGTCCCGGCCACGGGCGGGACGTACAGTGACGGACGTGACCTCGCCCGAGGTCACGAGTCGGAGGGAGGACTCCATGGCGATCAAGCAGAAGCCGGACGTGACGGTCGACGAGGACGAGGCCAGCGTCGAGGGTCACGCGGCGATCAACTTCCGCCCGCTCGAGCCGGGCCCGGGCAACAAGGTCGCAGTGCGCGCAAGCCGATCATCTATCGCGAGCCCCGCAACATGTAGAGACTCGTCACACCGGAGCGTTGCGGGCGATCGCCGCCAGCACCGCGCGCACCTGCCATGGAGCGATGCGCGGGTGCCTGGCGGCGATCCGCGCGACATGACCGGTGACGACGGCGGCAGCGAAGCTGTTGCCGGTCGTCAGCACCGTGCGCCCGTTGCGCCACGCCACCTCGACGTCGATGCCGGCAGCACCCCACTCGGCGGGCCCGGCGGGGTTGCACCAGATCTGCTCGAGGTCGTCGCCCGGCGCGCAGGCGACCGAGAAGACCCCGGCGAACTCGCTGGGGATCGTCCGCTTGCGCTCGTTGCTCATCGCCGACACGATGCAGATCCCGGCGAAGGTCGCCCGGTCGACGAGCTCCCAGAACGTCTCCCGGTAGTCCTCGTTCGATGACGAGAGGCTGAGGTTGACGACCCGTACGTCGTTGTCGATGCACCACTCGAGCCCGGCGGCGAGGCAGGCCACGTTGCCCTTGAGATCGGCGCCGAGGACACGAACGCTCACCAGCTCGACCTCCGGAGCGAGCGTCCGGATGATGCCGGCGCACGCCGTCCCGTGGCCGTACCGATCGTCGTGCGGGCCCTCCTCGATGGTCACCCGCCCGGCGTCGACACGCACGTCGACGGCTCGCTGCACACCGCCGATCCAGGGATGGTCGGCCTCGATCCCCGAGTCGACGACGGCGACCCGCACGCCACTGCCCCGCCCGTCACCGTACGCCCACGCCCGAGTCGCGCGGCCGGGCCACGCCACGTGGGGCGCGGCGCCGGGTCCGTCCCCGGCGAACGCTTCTGACCAGGCGGGACGGAGGTCGGTCATCGGGGCCGCCGTCGTGGCGTCGCCAGCGCGACGAGCTCATCGATCACGCCGACCAGCCGCCGGTACGTCGTCGGGTCGAGCTGGCGCAGGTCGTTGAGCGTCGCTGCCAGTGCGGCGAGATCCCCGTCGGGTGCGGCCGCCGGCCGCACGGCGCGACGGATCGCCGTGGACAGGCGCGGCTCGCCGGCGGCGTAGGCGTCGACGAAGGCGGCGGTCAGGGCCCGCGCCGTGTGATCGGCGTCGGCCGCGGCGAGCAAGGGCTCGGCAGCGAGGGCGGCGAACGCAGAGCCGAGGGCGAGGGCGTCGCCCGACGAGACGGTGCGGTCGAGCACCGTGAGCACCCCGGCGACCGAGCCGGTCGCGTCGTCGACCGGCACGAGCAGCATGCTCTCGGGCACGTAGCCGGTGCGCTCGGCGACGTCGCGCGCGAAGCGGGGATCGTTGGCGGGCTGGTCGATCACCATCGCCTGACCGCTGGCGGCGACGAAGCCCGCCAGCCCGTCCGCCAGTCCGAGCTGGGTGCCGACGATGGACTCGGCGCCGGCACCGGACGCGGCGACGTATCGCAGGTGGTCATCGTGTGCTCGCGCCACCGACACCGCGGCGGCGCCGAACGCGATCAGGGCGGCCTCGCACACCGCGTCGAGCTGGCGCTGCCACCGCGTCGCGCCGAGCAGCGGACCCACGTCCACGGCCGCGTCGACGAGCTGGGCGAGGAGATCGGCGCGGCGCATCGCCAGATCTTGCCGCCCGCGACGGTGCCGCGAGTTCCGATTGACCTTCACGTCGGGTTCAACCTTGCCACCGGCGGGCTGGCGTCGCTGGCTCAGCCATCCGGCCGACACACTGGGGTCCCATGGCCGTTCTCGCCGATCTCCTCCCGCCGGTCGGCGCCGATCCGTTGGCCGTGTTGGAGGCGTTCGGGACATGGGCGGCCGAGGGCGGTCGGCCGCTCTACCCGCACCAGGAGGACGCGGCGTTCGCCCTGGCCGCGGGCGAGCACGTGGTCCTGGCGACACCGACGGGGTCGGGCAAGAGCCTGGTCGCCGTGGCCGGGGTGCTGCTGGCCCGCAACGATGGGCGACGAGCGGTCTGGACCGCGCCGATCAAGGCCTTGGTGGCCGAGAAGTTCTTCGACCTGGCCGACCTGTTGGGAGCCGAGCAGGTTGGCTTGGCGACCGGCGACGCCGCCATCAACGTCGACGCGCCCGTGCTCGTGTGCACGGCCGAGGTGCTCGCCAACCACGCCCTGCTCACGGGCCCCGCCAGTGACTTCGGCTTCGCCTGCCTCGACGAGTTCCACTACTACGGCGACAGTGAACGAGGGTGGGCCTGGCAGGTTCCGCTGCTCGAGCTGACCAGGTGCCAGATGCTGCTGGCGTCGGCGACGCTCGGTGACATGAGCGCGATCGTCTCGGACCTGGCGGAGCGCTCGGGCCGACCGGTGACGGAGGTGACGTCGGTGGACCGGCCGACACCGCTCTACCACCAGTGGCGCAGCACGCCGGTCGCCGAGAGCGTCCGCGACGCGGTCGGCGACGGACTCAGCCCGGTGTACGTCGTCCACGCCAACCAGGCGGCCGCCATCGAGCGAGCCCAGGCACTGGTCAACCTGAACGTGACGAACCGTCCGCAGCGCGAGGCGATCGCCGCCGCCATGTCCAGCGAACGGATGGGTCGCGGCTTCGGCTCCACGCTCGACCGTCTGGTGCGCAACGGCGTGGGCGTCCACCACGCAGGCATGCTGCCGCGGTACCGACGTCTGGTGGAGCGATTGGCCGCGCAGGGCCTCCTGCCGGTCATCTGCGGCACCGACACGCTCGGCGTCGGCGTGAACATCCCGATCCGCACCGTGCTCATGACCGCGCTCACGAAGTACGACGGCACCCGGGTACGCAAGTTCACCGCCCGCGAGTTCCATCAGCTGGCCGGGCGGGCAGGGCGACCAGGCTTCGACCCCGACGGTCACGTGTGGGTGCAAGCTCCAGATCACGTCATCGAGAACGCCAGGGCGATGGCCCGCGCCGGTGACGACCCGAAGGCCCGGCGCAAGGCGATCAAGGCGAAGGCACCGGAGGGCTTCGTCCACTACGACGAAGCCGCGATGCAGCGCCTCGTGACCGCGCGGCCCGAAGCGCTCGTGTCGCGGTTCCTCGTCACGGCGGACCTCGTGGCCGGCGTGCTGACCCGTCCGGACGGCCCGGGCGCGTTGAAGCACCTCCTCCGCACCAACCACGACAGCCCGCCGCGCCGGCGGCAGCACCAGCGCCGGGCGATCGCCGTCTACCGCAGCCTCGAGGCAGCAGGGGTGGCCGAGCGCCGGCGCGACGAGCGCGGCCGATGCGTCGGTGTGCGCGTCGGCTCACTGGTGGAGGGAGAGGATGAACGCAGCTCGCTGCGATTCTCCTCACCACTCATGACGTTCGCCATCGAGGTGATCGCGACGCTGGACCGCGAGGACCCCGCCTACGTGGTCGACGTGATCAGCGTGGTCGAGTCGGTGCTCGAGGATCCTCGCCAAGTGCTCTACGCCCAGCAGAACGCAGCCAGGGCCGCCGAGATCGCTCGTCTCAAGGCAGAAGGCGTGCCCTACGAAGAGCGGATCGAACGGCTGGACTCGATCACCTGGCCGCGCCCGCTCGCCGAGCTGCTCGACGCCTGTTACGCCACCTACCTGCAGCACCACCCGTGGGTGCGGGCTGAGCCGTCCCCGAAGTCGATCCTCCGCGAGATGTTGGAGAGTGGCGACAGCTTCGCCACGTTCGTCGGTCGCTACCGGCTCGAACGCAGCGAAGGACTCGTGCTGCGCTACCTCACCGACGCGTGGCGCACGCTCGATCGCTCACTCCCCGACGCCGTCTACTGCGCGGCCCTGGAGGACGTGGTCGAGTGGCTCGGCGAACTGATCAGGGCCACCGATGCCACGCTGCTGGAGGAGTGGGCCCGCCTCGTCGGGGCGCCGGCGCACGATCATCTGGCCCCCGAGGCGCCCGTCAGCGTGCGCCGCTGGCCTCCCGATGCGTGGCGGACGGCGGTACGCACGGCGGCGTTCGGCTGGGTCGAGCTGTTGGCTGCCCGTGCGACGAGCGCCCTCGCCGAGCGCACCAGGTGGAGCGCCGAACGCCTGGCCGAGGCCATGGCCGACTACTGGGCCGAGTACGACGCCATCGCCATCGACGCCGCCGCCCGGTCGGCTGCCCACTTCGAGCTCGTCGAGGAAGCCGATCGCTGGGTCATCACCCAACGGCTCGCCGATCCTGCGGGCGACGGCGAGTGGCGCTTCGTCGCCGTGGTCGACCTCCAGGAGGCCAAGGCCGAAGGCGCGCCGACCTTGCGCCTCGAACACCTCGGGCGCTTCTGAACCGCGCGCTCGACGGGCGGTGGCCGCTCGAGGAGTAGCCGCAGCGATCGCCCATCTCTCCACCCACTCTCCAGCCCTTCTCCAAACATGGAGAGGGCGCGATCCCGGATGGTGGAGCCATGAAACGACACGACGCCCTCGATTCGCACGACGTTGTCGTCGTCGGCGCCCGGTGCGCGGGCGCCGCGACCGCGATGCTGCTCGCCCGCCAAGGCTTCGACGTCGCGCTCGTCGACCGAGCCGACCTGCCCAGCGACACGATGTCGACGCACGCCCTCGCCCGCGGCGGTCTCGTGCAGCTCGCCCGGTGGGGCCTGCTCGACGAGGTCCTCGCCAGCGGCGCACCGCCGATCCGCTCGGCGACCTTCGTCCTTCCGGATGGCCGCATCGAGCGCGAGATCAGGCTCAGGGCCGGATTGAACTTCGCCCTCGCGCCTCGTCGCTACATCCTCGACGCGATCCTGCTGCGGGCCGCCGAGGAGGCTGGCGCCACCGTGCGGACCGGGGGCTCGGTCACGGGCACCGTGACAGACCGGAGCGGTCGGGTCACCGGCGTCGCCCTGCGCGATCGCGCCGACCGCACGAGCGTGCTCTCGTCGCGACTCGTCGTCGGCGCTGATGGCGTGCGGTCCCGCGTCGCCCGCAGCGTCGGGGCGAGGATGCTCGAGGAGCGACCGGCTGTCGCCTCGACGACCTACACCTACGTGGCCGGCCTCGACGCCGACGGCTTCGAGTTCCACATCGGCGACAACGCCTTCTCGGGCGTGTTCCCGACCCACGACGGCGAGGCGAACGTCTGGATGTGCCTGCCCGGCGACCGCGCCCGCATCGCCGGCACCGACCGGGAGCGCGGCTTCCTCGCCCTGCTGGAGGACGCGTCGCCGTCCCTCGCCGAGCGCGTCGCGGCAGCCCGGATCACGGCACCGATCCGCACCGCCCTGGACCTGCCGAACCACGTCGTCGAAGCAGCAGGCCCGGGATGGGCGCTCGTCGGCGACGCCGGCTACCACCGTGACCCGATCACCGGCCACGGCATCACCGACGCCTTCCGTGATGCCGAGCTCCTCGCCCGCCGCGCCGGCCAGTTGCTGCGCGGCGACCTCCCCGAGGCGGCCGCCCTTGCCGCGTACCAGACCGAGCGGAACGACGCCCTGGCCCCGATCTTCGAGGTGACCTGGCAGATGGCGCAGTTCCCGCCGATCGACCGCTTCGTCGAGCTGCAGAAGCGCCTCGCCGTCCTCATCGACGACGAAGCGACGTGGCTCGCCGAGCGCCCCCGCCTGCCCGAGCCCCGCGAGACCGCAGTTCACGCGGCCTGATCCCCACCCACCACACAACACACACCACCGGAAGGAAACATCCCCGTGACCATCATGGAGACCAACGGCGTCCGCAACGGCGTCGACACGACCACCCTGTTCGCCACCCTCGACGCCGTGAGGGCGGCGCCGGCAGCGGCCCAGTTCAAGTTCCGCGCCTCGAACCGTTGGATGTCCGGCACGCACAGCCAGAGCACGATCCACGGCTTCTTCGGCGTTGGCGAGGAGCGCACCCACGAGCAGGCGATGACCCTCGACGTCGACCACCCGAAGGTCCTCGTCGGTGCCGACGAAGGCCCGACCCCGGTCGAGTACCTGCTCCACGCGCTCGCCGGCTGCCTCACGGCCGGACTCGCCAACATCGCCGCGGCCCGCGGCGTCGAACTGACCGAGGTGACCTCGACCGTCGAGGGCGACATCGACCTCAACGGCATCCTCGGCCTGAACCCGGACGTCCGTAACGGGTTCTCAGCCATCCGCGTCTCCTTCGACGTGAAGGGCAACGCTCCAGCCGAGAAGCTCGCGGCGATCGTCGAGCAGTCCCGGGCCCGGTCCGCGGTGTTCGACGTCCTGACGAACGGCGTCCCGGTGTCGATCGAGGTCAACGCCGGCTGAGAGGCACCTTGGAGACCGGGGGTTTGCCCCATCTCCGAGCCACGTCTCGGTCCGGTGGCCGCAGCCCGCCGCGTGGCCACCGGACCGACCACCCCCGGAGTCCCAATGCTCGATCTCAACTCGTACCGCGAAGAGTCGGCCGTCGCTCCTGCCCCGCCGAGGCGCAGTCACGACCTGGTTGCCGGCGCCAGGGCCATGCTGCCGTGGCTGACCGGCATCGTCCCGTTCGGGCTCGTCATCGGCGTCAGCGCCGCCAGAGCCGACATCCCGACACTCGCCGGCTGGCTCACCGGTCCCGTCCTGTTCGGGGGAAGCGCCCAGGTCGCCGTCATCGACCTGCTGGACGCCGGCGCCGCGCCCGCCGTCGTGATCGGCGCCGCCCTCGCCATCAACCTCCGCCTCGTCCTCTACTCGGCGACGATGGCTCCGCACTGGCGCGGCATGCCGAGATGGTGGCAGGGACTCGCCGCCTTCGTCCTCGTCGATGCTTCCGTCGCCGTCGGGGTCGCCGGGTATGAACGAACCGCCGACCGTCGACGCGGCCACCTCTACTACTTCGGCGGCGCAGGCCTGCTGTGGGTCGCATGGGTCACGGCCATCGCCATCGGGGCCACCGCCGGCGCGCGGTTGCCCGGCGCGCTCCATCTCGAGCTCGTCATCCCTCTCTTCCTCGCCGGCGAGGTCGTCGCCCGGCTCACCACCCGAGCCGCCACGCACGCCGCCGCCACCGCCGCACTTGTCGGCGCGCTCAGCGTGGGGGTTCCGCTGCACCTCGGACCGATGCTCGCGGTCGGCGCCGGCGTCGCCGCCGGCCTCCGCGCCGACCGGCGGTCGGTGCGATGAACGCCTGGTTCGTCATCGCCCTCGCCGGTGCGGGGAGCTTCCTCCTCCGGATCAGCATGCTGGTCCTCGCGGCCCGCGCCCGCGTGCCGGCCGTCGTCGAGCGGGCCGCGGCATTCGCCGTGCCCGTCGCCTTCGCCGGGCTTGCCGCCGGCGCGCTCGCCACCCACACCGCCGACGCCGGCACCGGCGCTCTCCCGGCTCTGGCCGGCGTCGCGGTCGGCCTCGCCGCCGTGCGCCGGACGGGCTCCGCGCATGCAGCCATCCTCGCCGGGATGCCCACGATGTGGGTCGTGTCGGCGATGACGGCATGAGACCGTCGCCGACCCCGCAACCCGATCCACGACCGACGCCACGAGGAGGCAACCCATGCACCAGCCGACCGTCGGACAGACCGCCCGCCGCACACGCACCGTGACGGAGCGCGACATCGAGCTGTTCACCGAGCTCACGGGCGACCGCAACCCGCTGCACTACGACGAGGAGCTCGCCACCCGGTCACGGTTCGGCGCGCTCATCGTGCAAGGCGGGGTCACCTCGGGTCTTCTCAATGCGGTCGTCGCCGAAGATCTCCCCGGCCCCGGCAGCGTGTTCCTCCACGTCGACTGGTCGTTCACGGCGCCGGTTCGCCCGGGCGACGACATCACGGCTGAGGTCGAGGTCCTCGAAGCGAGGGCGGACAAGCCGATCACGACGTTGCGTACGACGATCACCCGCGCCGACGGAGTCGTGGCCCTCCAGGGGACCGCCCTCGTGTGGCGCGAGGACATCGAGCGAGGACCAGACCGATGACCCCGGAGCAACTCGAGTCGGTCCGGCGGACGGCGGCCCTCGCCGAGCAGGCCTACGACCAGTGTGCCAGCTGCTTCTACGACGACCTCTTCGAGCGACACCCGCCGGCCCGTCGGCTCTTCGCCGATGATGTGATCGCGCGACGAGGCACGCTCGTCGATGAGCTCTTCTCGCTCGTCGCCGCGGCCGAGGATCTTCATGGCTTCCTCGCCCAGGCCCGGGTGCTCGGTCTGCGTCACCAGCGTGAGGGGCTCCACGCCGCGGACTACACCTTCGTCGGCGAGGCCCTGATCGCGGCGATCGCCACGGCGGTCGGTGACAGCTGGACGGACGGGGCCGAGGCAGCATGGCGCCGCATGTACGCGCTCATCGCCGAGGCGATGCTCGAGGGCGCCGAGGATGGCCTCTTCATGCCCGCCGACTGATCCGGGGCGTCGCGACCACTCCGTCGAGTTGGGCGAGTAGGTGCCTGGCGCGGTCGCGAGCGAGGTCCGCGCCCGCATCATCGCCGGTCGCCGTGGCCGCGTCGGCGAGGTCGAGCGCCGCCTCGGCGGCGAGCAGCGGCGAGCCGATCTGCTCGAACGCGGCGACGGCCGACCGCAGCCGGAGGGTGTCGACGGCGACGACGCCGGCTGCGTGGTCGGCGCGGGCGGCGGCGAGCGGACCTTGCGTCGATGAGGCCAGCTCGACGAGCCGGTCGACGACCGCCGCGGCACCGCCGAACCGGACGACGTCATGGCGCAGCATCGCCTCGAGCGCGTATGCGCCCCGCTCCGCCGCGAGCCGCGCGCCGCGCAGGAGCACCTCGTGGGCGACACCGGCTCCCGATCGCTCCATCGCCAACCAACCCAGCGCCCGGTCGCGATCGCTCCGGAACAGGCCGCCGTAACCCTCCTCCGGCCAGAGCTCGGCGACTCGATCGAGATCGCGGTACCCGCCGTGGCTGTCGCCGCTGAGGAGCCGGGCCATGCCGACGAGCGACAGCACCCACCGCTCGGCACCGAACACGCCACGGGCGCGGGCCTCGAGCGCGTACGCCTCGCTCAACTGGAGCGCGACCGTGGCCTGGCCGGCGAGCAGCTCGACGCGGGGTCGAGCGAACGCCAGCCACGGCGCTCGGCCACCGACGACGTCTCCGGCCGCGGCCGCCGCCCCGGCGGCGCGCGCCTCGTCGAGCCGGCCGAGCTCGGTGAGGGAGAAGATCCGGTTGAACAGCAGGATCGAGCGCCCCGGCCGGCTGAGGTCGCGGTCGAAGCGGTCGTGCAGATCGAAGGCCTCGTCGATGAGGGCGAGCGCCTCCTCGCCTCGTCCGGCCGCCGCCAGTGCGAGCGACCGAGAGCGGAGGACCTCGAACCGGAGCCGAGGGTCGTCGTTGTCCAGCAGCGGTTCGGTGCAGCAGAGCGCGTCGTCGACGCGGCCAGCCATGGAGAGCACCGTGGCCCGTTGGGCAGCGAGAGCGTGCACCGCCCACGACGCGCTGAAGAGGTGCGCGGTCTCGTCGAGCACCGCGAGCGCGCCGTCGGCATCGGTCAAGGCGTAGAAGCGATTCGACGAACGCCGGCGGACGACACGGACCCGGTCGGCCTCGGGCAGCTCATCGAGGTCGATGCCGGCGAGGACGGCCTCGAGCCGCTCGGGTTCGTTGCGACGGAAGTGGACCTCGGCGAGCAATTGCATCGCCCTCGCCCCGCCGCCGGCGGCGGAGGCACGACGCACGAGCCGTTCGGCGATGGCGTCGTCGCCTTCGAGGAGGGCGAGGCGTGCCGCGTGCAGCACATCCTCCCGGTCGACCGCGCCGCCGGCGTCGAGCCGCCAGGCGACGAGCCGCACACGATCGTCGCGGCGGCGGGCGCCGACAGCCTCGAGCGCCTCGGCGAGCTCGCCCCGCAGCCGCCGCCCCCGGAGCGCCGGCAGCTGGCGGAGGAGGACCTCGGCGAAGAGCGGGTGGGCGAGCGACAACCCGGCGCGCCGCCCGGAGTAGCGGACCGTGAGCAGCCCGTGCCGCTCGAGATCCTCGAGCACGTCGTGGCCGGTGAGCGCGGCGAGGCATTCGAGCCCGATCTCGCCCGCGATCGCCAGCAACTCGGCCGCGTGGTGGTGCGCGTCATCGAGGCCGCGGAGGCGCTCGGCGACGAGATCTTCGAACGAGGCGGTCGGTTGGAGCGGGCCGACGAGTCGCCAGACGCCGTTGAGCTCGGTCAGGACCCCGGCCTGGCGTGCGGTCTCCACGAGTTGCCGAAGCACGCCGGGGTTCCCCATCGCCGCGTCTCGGAGACGGCAGAGCGACTCGCCGACGATGGGGCCGCCGAGCACGCGGTGCAGCAACGTCTCGATGCTCTCCACCGGGAGCGGCTCGACGGTGAGGCGCAGGAGGTGTCCGTCCTTCACGAGGTGGTCGAACGGTGTCGGACCACCGGTCGTCCGCATCGTGAGGACGGCGAACACGCAACTCGACTGGACGAGCGAGGCGACGAGGGCACGGGACAGCTCGTCCAGCTGGTCACCGTCGTCGACCATCAGGAGCAGACGCTCGGCTGCGGCCCGCTCGCGCAGCGCCGCCGCGGCGCGGTGGAAGACAGCGCCCCGGTCGAGGTCGTCCGGCCCGGTCGGGGAGGCGAGGTCGACGGGCAGCAGGTGCGACAGCGCGGCGAACGGGATCGATCGACCCTCGGGGTGTCCGCTCGCCCGGGCGCTCGGCATGCCGGCCGCTTCCGCGAGCTCGAGGACCTTCTCCGCCAGCCGGGTCTTGCCGACGCCGGCGCCACCCGTGAGGAACACGCCCCCGGTCCCGTGGCCGCGGAACCACTCGGCGAGTACCTCGAGCTCGCGTCCGCGCCCGATCATCGGCCACGCCGAGGTCACCGACGGTTCGACGAACCTGTCGGGCTCATCGGCGAGTGAGCGCCCGCCGTGCCCCGCCGACGTCCCGTTGTCGCGCACCGCGGCGACGAAGCGGAAACCCCGCCCGTGCACCGTCTTGATCACGCGTTGCTGGGCGCCGTCATCGCCGACGGCGCGCCGTGCCGCCTTGATCCGCGTCGTCAGCGCCGATTCGCCCACGAAGCGATCGCCCCAGACGTTGTCGAGCAGCTCATTCTTCGTCACGACGCGAGCGCGGTGTTCGACGAGGTAGGCCAGGACGCTGAAGACCTGCGGCTCCATGGCGACGGGCGCGCCGGCGCGGCGCAGCTCGAACACGTCGGTATCGAGCTCGAATGCTCCGAACGAGAAGATCAACGGCCGCGCCCCCTGCGAGGCGGTCCACTCTACGCGTGTACGGCTCAGCCGCCTTGGGGACTCAGGTCGTGATCGTGATCGTGAACTGGCGGGTGGCGAATTGGCCGCCACTGTCGTCGACGCGCAATGTGAAGGTGAAGGTTCCCAGTGTGGTTGGTGTGCCGCGGACGCGGCCCGGCGATGCCTGCAGGTTGAGTCCAGGCGGCAGCGTGCCGGCCACGAGTGACCATCGGTACGGTGGCACGCCTCCGCCCGGGAACACGGCGGCCTCGTAGAACACGCCGACACGACCGTTGGGCAGTTGGTCGGTCTGGTTCGTGATCACCAGGGGCGCGGCCGGGTCGACGGTGAGGGTGAACGTCTTCGTGGCGGTGTTCCCGGCGCCGTCTCGGGCCCGCACCGTGAACGTCGTCGTCTCGACCCGTGTCGCGACGCCCGTGACGGCGGTGGTGCGGCTGAGGCGCAGATCGTCGCCGGCGAATCGCAGTCCCGCGGGCACGGTGCCACTGATCAGCGACCACCTGTAAGGGGTCCCCTGTCCACAGCAGGCTTCGATGAAGCCGGCATAGTTCTCACCGACTCTGGCGTTCGGGAGGGGGGACGGCGTGATGATCCGGAACAGCGTCGTGGCCGAGATGGTGAGCACTGCCGATCGGGTCACCCCGTTGTAGGTCGCCGAGATCGTCACGGTGCCCGACGCAGAACCGTTGATGGTGACCGGGAACGCCCCCGCCCCGCTGCTCCCCGGAACGAGGATCGATGCTGGCACGGTCGCCTTCGACGTATCGCTGCTCGCCAGGGTGACGAGCGCGCCGCCCGCCGGCGTCGGACCGGAGAAGAAGATCGTCGCCGAGGTCGACGTCGTTCCCGTCTGCACGATCGCCGGGTCGAGGAACACCGAGTCCAATGTCGGAGCGGGCACGACCGGCGGCGGCGTCACGGTCAGCTGGGCGGTGCGAGTGAGTCCGTTGTACGTCGCCGAGATGACAGCGGTCTGCGTCGTGGTGACGGCGAACGTGGTCACGAACGTCACCCTGCTGTTGACACCGGCGGGAACCGTGAGCGTGGCGGGCACGGTGACCGCAGCAGTGTTGCTGCTCGACAACGACACGACGGCTCCGCCCGGCGGCGCGACGGCGGTGAGCGTGACGGTGCCAGCCACCGTGGTGCCACCCTGCACGCTGGTCGAACCGAGGCTGATCGACGAGAGCGATGCCGTGGCGGGCGGAACGGTGGTAGTAGACGTCGTGCTCGGCGTCGTTGTAGAGGTCGTCGGTGACGGAACGGTGGTTGGCGTGACCGCGGTGCACCCTGAGAGCCGGGCGTTGGTCGGCGCGCCCGTGCCGTCACCGACGTCGACGGTGCAGTCGGACGGCGGCGTGAAACCCTCCCGCTCGATCTTGAAGCTTCCGGAGGTGCTGCTCGTCGCCATCGCCACACCATCGACGGTGATCGAACGCTGTGGCGCGGCCTGACCCTCGATCCGCAACCTGGAGCCGCTGACTTCGGCTCGCGACACCGTCACGGCAGCCTGGGCCGTCTCATCGACGGTGATCGCCACCGCGGCGACCGACAACACGGCGATCAGCACCATCACGGCTGCGGCGTGCGAACGACTGAGCATCATCACCTCCGACGACTTCCACTGACCGGGTTCCGTCCTTCGGGACCGGCCCGATCGGGCCGGTCCCGAAGGACAGAAGGGGTTCAACTCAGGGGATGAACGGCGGCGTCAGGGCGGCGTCGAGCCCGGTCACGAGTACCGCGGCGTCAGCCGGCTGTCGGCGGGCACCGGGAATGGGTGGCCGAGAGTGGCCAGGCGACCGCGCACCTGGTTCTGGGCCTGGCAGTTCTGCACGCACGTGGTCGGCGGGTTGGCAACCTCGCCGGCGTCCTCACCGGTGACCATGCCCATCCGTCCCCCGCTGGCGACGTCCCAGACCGACATGCCACCGCAGTGATCGCTCGTGCCGGGGAGGTCCGGTCCGCACTCCGGCTGCGGGATGCGGGTCGCCACCTGGGCGCTGTCACGGACGAGGAAGTCCTCCGACAGCCCGTTGGCGATGTTCACCCGCGCCGACACCTGGACGCAGAACTGGCTCGGCGGTCCCGTCTCCACGCTCACGCAGTCGTCGCCGAGGAACTGACCGATGCGCTCCCGGAAGTTCGGATTGTCGAAGTAGAAGGCCGTCGCCGGGTCGTTCTCGTCGGTCCCGGCGAGACGGTGGACGACGCGCGTCCGTGTGTTGTCGCCGCGCTCGACCTCCATCTGGAAGATGCCGCCCTGGGCGCAGTCCTTGGCCTGGATCTTCATGTCCAGCCCGCCGGTGCCGCTGCGCTCGATGACCATGTCCTCCTCGTCCAGCTCGAGGGTGATGGCGGTGTTGAGCACGAGGCCGCGGTGGTCGGGGATCTTGCTCTCGTAGACAGGGGTGAACCGGCCGCCGGTGATGTCCTCCTCGTTGGGCGCGCCGGTGAAGGCGTAGTTCAACACGGCGAAGTCGGTCGGACGGATGTCGAACTGGTTGTACGTGCCCTGGACGTGGATGAGGTCCGTCGGCGCCGGCACCGTGCCCTCGAACTCCTCCTCGCCGGCCGACTGCCCGAGGACCTGGTACCCGCCGCCCTCACAGGCATCGGAGCTCGCCGCACCGGCCGGCTGCACGTCGGCCACAGCGAGCGCGGAGAGCGTCAGGAGGCCGCCGAGTGCCAGCCCGCGTCGGCCGCGGATGTTGCACTTCTGTTTCATTTCCATGACACACCAGGGTGGCCGCCGGACGGTTAAGGGCGCTTCAAATGGCGCGGTCAGCTCACTCAAACAACTCGCGGCGGGCGTGACCCGAGGGCGCGCAGAACCACGGCCCCGCGCGAGCATGCCCAGGTGGACTACACCCAAATCGTCTACGAGGTCCGTGGCGACGTCGCCGTGATCACCCTCAACCGGCCCGATCGGCTCAACGCGTGGACGCCGACGATGGCCGAGGAGCAGGCCGACGCCATCCGGCGGGCCAACGACGACCCGGCCGTCGGGGCCATCGTCACGACGGGTGCCGGTCGGGGCTTCTGCGCCGGCG
This sequence comes from uncultured Acidimicrobiia bacterium, assembly GCA_963776995.1. GTDB lineage: Bacteria > Actinomycetota > Acidimicrobiia > Acidimicrobiales > Ilumatobacteraceae > JALZMG01. The sequence goes on along the minus strand of CAVZPA010000011.1, from coordinate 88,864 downwards.
CCGACATGCAGGACACGTTCCAGTCGCGCATCGACGGTGTCGACCCGGGCGCTGACACGGCTGGTGGACGCGGTGGCATGCCAGCCGGGCTCGACTGGGTCGCCTTCGTCCGCGCCGCCAAGCCGATGGTGGCGGCGATCAACGGCGCCGCCGTCGGCATCGGGGTCACGATGTGCCTGCCGATGGACCAGATCGTCACGTCGCCGGCGGCCAAGTTCGGCATGGGCTTCATCAAGATGGGCCTCGTCCCGGAGCTGGCGAGCACGCGCCTGCTGGCCGACCGTGTCGGCTTCGGCCGGGCCAGCGACCTGTGCCTCTCGGGCCGCCTGATCTCCGGCGAGGAGGCGTTCCGGATCGGGCTCGCCGACCGCCTCGCCGACGCCGACGCCCTGCTCGACACGGCCATCGACGTCGCCGCCTCCTACGCCGCCAATCCGGCGCCGCAGCTGCAGATGATCAAGCGCCTCCTGTCGGCCGACGACGATGAGCTGGCGGCGGTCCAACGGGCCGAGCACGCCTACCTCGTGGAGTGCTGGGCCTCACCGGAGCACGCCGAGGCCGTGCAGGCGTTCCTCGCCAAGCGCCCGCCCGTGTTCACCCGCTGACGCCGGCCTGGATCGAGCTCGAGGGCGCCGGTTTTGAACCAAAGTCAAGGCCAGAAGTGGCCACGATTCGCGCGGAGAATCGGCGGCCGGCGATGGCTCGGGATTCTCTGTGGATTTCGTGGCCAGAAGTGGCCTTGACTCCGGTTCAAAACCGGATGGGAATCCGGCCGAGCGGCGAGGTCAGCAGGTCGTCTCTTCCGGCGGGACGACGAGGTCGATCAGATACTCGTGGACGATGTTGTCGACACACTCGTTCACCTTGTACCCGCCGTGCTGATCGGCGTCGACGACGACCAGCCGGCCGTCCTCCAGTGCCCCGGCCATCGCCCGGGTGCTCTCGATCGGTGTTGCCGGGTCGCCCGTCGTGCCGATGACGACGATCGGCCCCGCCCCGGCCCCGGTGATCTCGACCCGCGGGTCGGTGGAAGCCGGGAAGAACGTGCAGAAGTAGCTGCCGGTCGTGTTCGGCGAGAACCGCGGGGCGACGGCGTTGAACTCCGGTGCGTTGGCGTCGTCCTCCTCGACCGTCAAGCGCTCGGCATCGTCCATGCAGCGGATCGTCTGGAAGGCCTCCAACTCGTTGCCCCAGGTGCCGTCCTCTTTGCGCTGGTAGTAGGAGTCGTACAGCGCCAGCAGCTCGGCCCCCTGGCCGCGCTGGGCCGCCGCCAGGGCGTCCGACAGCTGGTCCCAGAACGTCTCGGAGTACATCGCCTGGGCGACCGCCTGCAGGGCGACGCCGCGCGTCACGTCGGGCCGGCCCTGCTCGCTGGGGATCGGGTCCTCGTCGAGGTCGGCCATCAGCGCGTCGAAGGCACCCTCGGCGTCGCCATCGTTGTGGAAGGCGCACGACGTGTCCTCGCTGCACGAGGCGAGATAGGTCGCCAGCGTGCGCTCGAAGCCCTTGGTCTGCTGCAGCCCGCTGTCCAGCGGATCGGCGTTGGGATCGGCGGCCCCGTCGATGACCGCGGCGCGCACGGTGTCCGGGAACAGGGTCGCCCACGTGGTGCCGAGCTCGCTGCCGTAACTGAACCCGAAGTAGCTGATCTCGTCCTCGCCCAGGGCCTGGCGCAGCATGTCCATGTCCCTGGCGCTGTTGTTCGTCCCGACATGCTCGATGATGTCGGCGTTGTTCTCGGCGCAGCGCGTCGCGAAGTCCTCGGCGATGTCGACGATCTGCTGGCGCTCCGCCTCGTCGTCGGGCGTGATGTCGGTGCCGGCGTAGTAGGCGTCGTAGTCGTCGATGCAGTCGATCGCCGGCTCGCTCTTGCCGGTCCCGCGGGGATCCCACCCGACGATGTCGAAGCGCTCGAGGAGCTCCTCACCGAAGATGAACTCGGCGAGCAGCCCGAAATCGCTGCCGCCGAAGCCCGGCCCACCCGGGTTGACCAGCAACGAACCGATCTTGTTGTCCTGGTCCCCGGCCAGATGGCGCGTGACGTACAGCTCGGTCGTCTCGCCATCGGGGTCGTCGTAGTCGACGGGCACCTCGAGGATCGCCGACTCCGTGTCCTCGCCGACCTGTCGCCAGTCGAGCGTGCCAGCCGGCTGGGCGCTCTCCGTGGAAGGCGGCTCGGTGGCCTCTGCGGGATCGGTCGGCTCCGTCGCCTCGGGTTCCGTCGGCTCGGACGGAGGCGGGTCCGTCGACTCGGCTGCGTCCCCCACCGGCTCGGCGCGGTCGGTGAAGACACCGGCGTCGGAGCCGCACGCCGCAGCGGTGAGGGCCACCGCGCCGATGAGCGCACGGAACCAGGGGGATCTCGACATGTGAGCGCATGGTAGGGGACACTTCCGCCGAGTTGGCTTCGTAGCCTCGAAGCATGCGCATGGGTCCGCCACACGCCCCCCGGGATCCGCGCGCCGTCGAGGGCGCGCAGCTGTCCCGCGCCACGGTGCGGCGGATCTGGTGGTTCGCCCGCCCGTACCGGCGGATGATCGCCCTGTTCCTGGTCGCCATCTTCGCCGCGGCCCTGCTGGCCCTGGTGCCGCCGCTCGTCGTGAGGGCGATCCTCGACACGGCGATCCCGGAGGCCGACCGGCGGCTGATCACCGTGCTGGCCGTCCTGGCCGTCTTCGCCGCGCTCGGCGACGCCGCCCTCGCCGTCGTCCAGCGCTGGTGCAGCGCCCGCGTCGGGGAGGGCTTGATCTACGACCTGCGCCGGGCCCTGTTCGCCAAGGTCCAGCGGATGCCGATCGCCTTCTTCACCCGCTCCCCGACCGGCGCCCTGATCTCCCGGCTGAACAACGACGTGGTCGGCGCCCAGACGGCCGTGACCAGCACCCTCGGCAGCGTGGTCAGCAACATCGTCGTGCTGGTCACCACGCTCGCCGCGATGCTCGCCCTGGACTGGCGCCTGACGTTGCTGGCCCTCGTCGTCCTGCCGATGTTCGTCATCCCCGCCCGGCGCGTCGGGCGCACGCTGCAGGACATCTCCCGCCAGCAGATGCAGCACAACGCGACGTTGAACACGCAGATGACCGAACGCTTCAACGTCGCCGGGGCGCTGCTGGTCAAGCTGTTCGGCGACCACCACCGCGAGGATGCGGCCTTCGAGCGTCATGCCGCCGGCGTGCGCGACACCGGGATCCGCAGCGCCATGTACGGCCGCGTGTTCTTCGTCGCTCTCGGCGTGGTCGGGGCCGTCGGGGCGGCAGCGATCTACGGCGTCGGCGGCCACCTCGTCGTCTCCGGCCAGCTGACGTCCGGGACGCTGGTGGCCCTCGCCGCCCTCACGGCCCGCGTGTACCAGCCGCTCACCGGCCTGACCAACGCCCGCGTCGACCTGATGACGTCGCTCGTCAGCTTCGAGCGGGTCTTCGAGGTGCTCGACGCCAACGAGCCGATCCAGGAGCGGCCCGGCGCAGTCGATCTCGTCGCCCCCGCCGGTCGGGTCACGTTCGACGACGTGACGTTCCGCTACCCGCCGGCTGCCGAGACCACGATCGCCTCGCTCGAGCAGCACGCCCCACCCACCGACCCGGACCAGGACGTCCTCTCCGGGCTGACGATCGACATCATGCCGGGCGAGACGGTCGCCCTCGTCGGCGTGTCCGGCGCCGGCAAGTCGACGCTGGTCTCGTTGATCCCCCGCCTCTACGACGTGACGTCCGGCGTCGTTCGCATCGACGGCCACGACGTCCGCGATCTCACGCTCGAGTCGCTGCGGGCGGCGATCGGCGTCGTCGCCCAGGATCCCCACCTGTTCCACGAGTCGATCGGCGACAACCTGCGCTACGCCAAGCCGGACGCCACCACCGACGAGCTGATCGTCGCCTGCCGGGCGGCGCGCATCCTGGACACCGTGACCGCCCTGCCCGACGGGTTCGACACCGTCGTCGGCGACCGCGGCTACCGCCTGTCGGGCGGTGAGAAGCAGCGCTTGGCGATCGCCCGGCTGTTGTTGAAGGATCCGGCAGTGATGATCCTCGACGAGGCCACCAGCCACCTCGACAACGACAACGAGAGCCAGGTCCAGGCGGCACTCGAGACGGCCCTGTTCGGCCGCACCGCCCTGGTCATCGCCCACCGGCTGTCGACGATCCGGCGGGCCGACCGCATCGCCGTGCTCGACGAGGGACGCATCGTCGAGCTCGGGACGCACGACGAGCTGGTCACCCTCGACGGGCTCTACGCCGCCCAGCTCCGCGCCGGCACCGACGAGTCCATCATCACCGACGCGGTCTCGTGACAGCACCACCCGTGCCACTCGCCGACCTGCGCGTCCTCGACCTGTCGACGGTCATCGCCGGGCCCAGCTGCGCCCGCTACCTCGCCGACTTCGGGGCCGACGTGATCAAGGTCGAACGCCCCGGGGGCGACAGCCTGCGCAACATGGCCTGGCGCGACGAGCGTGACGGGGAAGGGTTGTGGTGGAAGCTGACCAACCGCAACAAGCGCAACGTCGTCGTCGATCTCAAGGACCCGGCCGGCCTGGAGCTGGTGCTGCGCCTCGCCGACGACGCCCATGTGCTCGTCGAGAACTTCCGGCCCGGGCGCCTGGAGCGGCTCGGCCTCGCTCCTGACGTGTTGCACGCCCGCAACCCGCGCCTCGTCATCACCCGCGTGTCCGGCTTCGGCCAGGACGGCCCGTACGCCGAGCGGCCGGGGTTCGCCACGATCGCCGAGGCGATGTCCGGGCTCTCGGCGATCAGCGGTGAGCCCGACGGCCCGCCGCTGCTTCCGCCGATCGCCCTGACCGACGAGGCCGCCGGGTTGGCCGCGGCGTTCGCCACGATGGTCGCCCTGCACAGCGGCCGGGGTCAGGTCGTCGACATCAGCCTGCTGGAGACGATGTTCCAGCTGATGGGCCCGCTGCCGTCGGTGTACGCGCTGAGCGGCGTGCAACAGCCGCGCCTCGGTGCCGGTCTGCCGTACACCGTGCCGCGCGGGACGTACCGCTGCGCCGACGACCAGTGGATCGCCGTGTCGACGAGCAGCGAGTCCGTCGCCGCCCGGGTCATGGAGCTGCTCGGTGTCGGCGACGACGAGCGCTTCCGGACGTTCGCCGGCCGGGCCGCCAACCGCGACGAGCTGGAGGCCGTGATGGCCGACTGGTGCAGCCTGCGCCGGATGGACGATGCGTTGGCGGCACTCGCCGCCGCCGAGGCGGCCGCCGGGCCGGTGATGGACATGGAGGCGATCGCCAGCGATCCGCACTACGCGGCGCGGCGGATGATCGCCGAGGTCGACGGCACGCCGATGCAGGCGTTGATCGCCCGGCTCAGCGCCACGCCCGGCACCCTGCGATCGGCCGGCCGCCCGCTCGACGCCGACGGCGACGAGATCCGCGCCCACGGCTGGAACCGAGGTCAGTAGTCGCTCAACCTCGCCCGGCGGGCACCAGTGGTTCGACGAGGAGCATCGTGGCCACCAGGGCGACGACGACCAGGGCCACGCCGACGACGGCGACGGTGAGCGGCGCCAGCAGCCCGAGCGCCAGGATCGCCGTCGCGCCGGCGAGCTTGGACCCGATGTTCATCGTCGTGACAGCGTGGTGGGTCACCACCATCAGCAGGACGAGACCGACGAGGTAGCCGGCCATCGGCACCGCGACGGCGAGAGCACCCATGCGGTCGCTCACCCCTCCGTCGACAGCTTCGGCGGCGACCTGCACCCCCGGGCCGAGGGCGGCCAGGGAGGCGAACACGACGACGTGCGTGTAGCCCCAGCGGATCGCCACCTCCGGCGTCGGGGTGAGGTGGCCCGGGTGATCGAAGTACAGCCACCAGGCGCCGAACGCCAGCAGCAGCCCGGAGAGAGCCACGGCAAGGAGACCGGCGGAGACCCCTCCCGCGGCGACCTCGCCGATCCCGATCGTCGCCGAGAGGATCGTCTCGCCGAGGACGATGATCGTGAACAGCCCGTAGCGCTCATCGATGTGCTCGGGATGGAACAACCGGTACGTGCGAGCGGTGTGGCCGACGCCGCGCTCGGCCCACACCGGGACGCAGAGCTCGGCGGTGGCGAGCACGAGGAACACCACCGGGCGCCACGATGACGGCGCGACCAGGATGCCCAGCCACAGGAGCTGGATCACCGTCACCCCGCCCGCGTAGCGCAGCGCCCGCCGGCGCATCGACGGGATGCGGGCGACACGCAGCCACTGGGCGACGAGGCCGGCGCGCATGATGAGGTAGCCGATGACCGCCAGGGTGAACACCTGCTCCTCGACAGCGTCGGTGACACCGGCGGCGTAGACCAGCGCGCCGGCCATCTGCACCAGTGTCAGCAGGCGGTACGGCACGTCGTCGGCGTCGTGGGCGGAGGCGAACCAGGTGAAGTTCATCCACGCCCACCAGACCCCGAAGAAGCCCATCGCGAACCCGATCACCCCGTCGGCGATGTGCCCTTCGACCAGCTCGTGGTGCAGTCCCGCTCCGGCTCGGGAGACTCCGACGACGATGCAGAGGTCGAAGAACAGCTCCAGATGGGTCGACGTCCGGTTCGGTTCGTCGGGATCGCGGACGACGGGGCCGACGCTCATCGAGGTGCGCAGCGGCATCCGAGACCTCCTCCGTGTGGCCGCTGCGGGACGGCCGTCGTCAGGCGCGCGCGCCTGGCGCGCCGAGCGACGATGCTCGGCGACGAGCGCGTCCGGGGCGCACGACGCCCAGCCGTCGGTGATCGCCGCCCGCAGCGGGCGCTTGCCGACGACACCGAGCTCGATGAGGACGGCGGCGAAGCCGTCGAAGTGGGGGATCGTGAAGAACCCCTTGTGCCCGGCGGTCAGCACGGCCTCCTTCTCGCCGAGGTCGTCGACGCGCACGGCCACGATCGGGTCGGCCGGGACGGGCTGCTCCCCGAACCGGCGGAGGTCGGCCTTGCTGAAGAACCGCTCCCAGGCGAACGTCTTGCCGCGCACCTCCCACGACCGACCTCTCCGCCCCTCCCCCTCGACGACCTCCGGGAGCTCGAGGGCGATCGCGGCGACATCATCGAGCGTGGCCATCGCCCGCGACCCTACGTCGGCGTGCGCCACGCCCGCCCTTGTGATCAGACGCGACAGCTGACGCCCGTGGAGTGCAGCGGGCAGTACCCGTTGGGGTTCTTGGCGAGGTACTGCTGGTGGTACGGCTCGGCGTAGTAGAACGCCCCGAGCGGGACGATCTCCGTGGTGATGTCGCCGTAGCCGGCGGCGCCGAGGGCCTCGCCGTAGCTCGCCTTGGTGGCCTCGGCCGCCGCCCGCTGCTCGTCGTCGACGGTGTACACCGCGCTGCGGTATTGCGTGCCGACGTCGTTGCCTTGGCGCATCCCCTGGCTCGGGTCGTGGTCCTCCCAGAACGCCTTGAGCAACTGCTCGTAGGTGACGACGGCCGGGTCGTACACGACCAGCACGACCTCGGCGTGGCCCGTCCGGCCGGAGCAGACCTCGTCGTACGTCGGGTTCGGCGTGTACCCACCGGCGTAGCCGACGGCGGTCGACCACACGCCGGGGATGTTCCAGAACATCTTCTCCGCGCCCCAGAAGCAGCCGAGGCCGAACACGGCCGTCTTGAACCCCTCCGGCCACGGTCCCTGCAACGGGTGGCCGTTGACGAAGTGGGTCTCGGGGACGGGCATCGTCTGGTCGGTCCGACCGGGGAGGGCCTCGGCCTCCGACACCATGGCGGACTTGGTGCGGAACAGCATGCTCCCAGGATACGGGCGACCCGTCAGCGCCCGCGGGGCGTCATGTCAGCAGCAATGTCCCGATGCGGCGGGAGGCGATGACGATGCCGGTGAAGGCGAGGGCCACGAGCACGCCGACGTGAGCGAGCATCGCCCAATCGAACTGCCCCAGGTTGACACCACGCACGAGGGCCACGCCGTGGTACAGCGGGCTCAGCTGCACCACCCAGGCCCAGCTGCCGTAGCTCGACACCGGGTAGAAGGTGGCCGAGAACAGGAACAGCGGCAGCGTCACCGCGGTGACGTACTCGAAGTCCGCCCATGACCGCATGTACGTCGTCAAGGCCATGCCCATCCCGCCGAACGCGAACCCGATGAGCACGCAGATCGGCAGGGACAGGACGACCCACGGTGACCCGGTCATCCCGAGCGCCCACATCGTGATGAGGAAGGCGATCGAGTAGATGAACCCGCGGGTGACCGCCCACCCGATCTCACCGAGGGCGACGTCGGCCGGCGTCATCGGTGTCGACAGCACGGCGTCGTAGAGCTTGGCGTGCTTGATCTTGAAGAACACGTTCATCGTCGTCTCGTAGACGGCACCGTTCATCGCCGACGCGGCCATCAGTGCCGGGGCGACGAACTCGGCATAGGGGATCGTCTGCCCGCCGACCGTGACGTCGCCAACCAGCTCGCCGAAGCCGATGCGGATCGACAGGAGGTAGAACAGCGGCTCGAAGAACCCGCTGACGATGATCAACCACGTGCGCCGGTTGACCATCACGGCCCGCTCGAGCATGCGGTGCGGCCGGCGGGCGGCCACGAGCTCGGGCGGGATGATCCGCAACCCGCCGGTGGAGCGCGTCAGTGCAGTCGCAGTCATGTCGCTAAGCCGCCGCTCGAACGTGACCCGGCAGGTGAGGAACCCGGCGAGCCAGTACCCCGTGAGCACGGTGATGTGCAGTGCTGCGGCGGCGATGCCGAGCGTGCCGAGCACGGCGCCGCGGCACAGCTCGACGCCGTGGTACAGGGGCGTGGCATAGGCGACCGGCTGCAGCCAGTCGGGCAGCTGGTCGATCGGGTAGAAGACGCCGGCGAACAGGAACATCGGGATGATGCCGAAGCGCATGATCGCCGGGAACGACTGGTCACCGCTCTGGCGCGTCGAGGACCACGCGGTCACCGGACCGGCGAACGCCATGCCGGTCAGCACGGCGAAGGGCACGGCGAGCAGCAGGCCCCACGACCGGGTCGAGGGGAACAGGACCAGGACGGCGGCGACGCCACCGGACGCCAGGGCGGCAACGGGTGGCGTGCCACAGGCTGACGCCGGCCGCCACATCGAGGGCCCGCAGCGGGGTGGCGGCCATCGCTCGGTAGGCGTTGCTCCACGTGAAGCCGTCCATGACCGGCCACATCGCCTCCTGGGTGATGACGATCATCGCCGTCGTCGCCAGCAGTGCCGGGGCGAGGAAGGCGAAGTAGTCGACGCCGCCGAGGATCTCCGACGACGATGGCCCCTCGTCGACCAGCGTGCCGACACCGATGCCCATCCCCAGCAGGTACAGCAGGGGCTGCACGAAGCTGCCCAGCAGGTTCGACCGCCAGATGCGCTTGTAGACGGCGAAGCTGTTCTCCCACACCCGCACGGCACCCGGCGTCGACATGTCAGCGCACCTGCCTCAGTCGACCAGCGACCGTCCGGTCAGACGGAGGAAGACGTCCTCCAGGCTGCTGCGCCGGACCAGGGCGCTCTCCGGGGTGACGCCCCGGTCGTGGACCATGACCAACGCCTTCTCGCCGTCGTGGGCGTAGATCAGGATCCGGTCGGGCAACACCTCCGCCCGCTCGCCGATGCCCTCGATGCTCGGCGCGGCGGCCTCGTTGCTGCCGGCGGCGAAGCGCAGCTCGAGCACCTCGCGCGTCGAGTGCGTCTCGATCAGCTGGCGCGGTGAGCCTTCGGCGACGATCAGGCCCTTGTCCATGACCACGAGGCGGTCGCACAGCTGCTCGGCCTCGTCCATGTAGTGGGTGGTCAGCACGAGCGTGACGCCCTGCTGCTTGAGGCGGTAGAGGCGGTCCCACAGGACGTGGCGGGCCTGCGGGTCGAGGCCGGTCGTCGGCTCGTCGAGCAGCAGCAATTCGGGCTCGTTGATCAGCGAGCGGGCGATCGTGACCCGCCGCTTCATCCCGCCCGACAGCGGCTCCACCTTGCTCGTGGCCCGCTCGGTGAGCTGCACGAAGTCGAGCAGCTCGGCGGTGCGGCGCTTGCACTCGGCTCGCGGGAGGTCGAAGTAGCGGCCGTAGATGATCAGGTTCTCGGCCACCGTGAGCTCGGCGTCGAGCTGGTCGGCCTGCGGCACGACGCCGAGGCGGGCGCGGATGGCTCGGCCGTTCGCCGCCACGTCCAGTCCGAACACCCGCAGTGTGCCGGCGGTCGCCGGCGACGTGCAGCCGATCATCCGCATCGTCGACGACTTGCCCGCGCCGTTCGGTCCCAGGAAGCCGAACGCCTCCCCGCGGTGGACCTCGACGTCGATCCCGTCGACGGCCGTGAACTCACCGAACCGCTTGACGAGCCCGCGGGCTTCGATCAGGGGTTCGCCGGCCATCCACCGAACCTACCGGCGGCCTTCCCCCGTTTCGGTCCGGATATCGGTCGCCCGGGCGACCACGATCCGGACCGAAACGCCAGCTACCGGCGGTCCTGGAGGAACGGGAAGTGGTCGCGGGTCGAGGCCACGTGGGCAGCCGAGACGTCGGCGAGGAGGATGCTCTCCGTCTGCGCGGCCGTCGCCAGCAGCTCGCCGAGCGGGTCGACGATGCGACTGTCCCCGCAGTAGGCCAGGCCACCGCCCTCGCCCACGCGGTTGACGCCGACGACATACGCCTGGTTCTCGATCGCCCGGGCCTGCAGCAACGCCTGCCAGTGCAGGCGCCGCTTGGCCGGCCAGTTGGCCGGCACGAGGTAGACGTCGGTGTCCGCGGCGAGCTGCCAGAACTCGTCGGCGAAGCGCAGGTCGTAGCAGACGAACATGCTGATCCGCAGGCCCTCGATATCGACGGTGACGAACTCGTCGCCGGCCCGGAAGTGGCGCTCCTCCCCGCCGAACGTGAACGGGTGGATCTTGCGGTAGCGATGCACGGTGCCGTCAGGCCCGGCGAGGACGAACGAGTTGCACGGGCGCTGGTCGTCCGGCGCCGCGCCGGCCGGGATCTCCGGGCAGGACCCGCCGACCCACACGCCGTGCTGGCGGGCCTGGTCGAGGAGGAACGTCGAGGACGGTCCGCCCTCCGGCTCGCCGAGGCCCGGCTCGTCGACGACGAAGCCGGTCGAGAACGTCTCCGTGCACAGCACCAGCCCGGCCCCGGCGCCGGCGGCCGCGCCGATCAGCGGGGCGAGGTGCTCGAAGTTGGCGTCGCGGTCGTTCCACGCGATGTCGTGCTGCACCGCCGCGATCCGCAACCGCCCACTCACGTGCCGTGTCCGTTTCTGCGAACTCTTTGCACAGACGGCCAGAAACTGACCGCATACGTGAAGAGTTCCGGATTCCGGCCACGCCGAGGGGTGGGGCGGGGGGTCATGGGCGCAGCCCGGCCAGGCGTTCGGCCGCCGCGTCGAGGACGTCGAGGCGCTTGCAGCAGGCGAAGCGGACGAGGTGCCGGCCGTGCACGGGTCGGGCGTAGAAGACCTCGTTGGGCACGGCGACGACGCCGCAGCGCTGCGGCAGGGAGCGGCAGAACGCCATCCCGTCGCCGTCGGGCTGCACCGGGCGGATGTCGACCGTCGTGAAGTACGTGGCCTCCGGGACGTACGTCGTGAACCCGGCCGCCTGCAGCCCGGCACCGAGGTGGTCGCGCTTGGCGGTGAGGTCGTCGGCGATGCCGGCGTAGAAGTCGTCACCGAGATCGAGGCCGACGGCGATCGCCGGCTGGAACGGCGCCCCGTTGACGTACGTCAGGAACTGCTTCGCCGTGCGGGCCGCGGCGACCAGCGCCGCCGGGCCGCACAGCCAGCCGATCTTCCACCCCGTCGTGTTGAACGTCTTCCCGCCGGAGGAGATCGTCAGCGTCCGCTCGGCCATCCCGGGCAGCGTCGCCAGCGGCACGTGCGACGCGCCGGGGAACACGAGGTGCTCGTAGACCTCGTCGGTGACGACGATGAGGTCGTGCTCCATCGCCAGCTCGGCGACCTGCGCCAGCTCGCCGGCGTCGAACACCTTGCCGGTCGGGTTGTGCGGCGAGTTGAGCAGGATCATCCGGGTGTTCGGACCGACCGCGGCGTCCAGCTCAGCCGGGTCGAAGCGGTAGCGGCCGTCGGCCTCCGGACGCAGCAGGACGGGCACCGCCCTCGCCCCGGCCAGGGCGATGCACGCCTGGTAGCTGTCGTACATCGGCTCGAAGACGACGACCTCGTCGCCGTCGTCGAGCATCCCGAGCAGGGCCCCGGCGAGCGCCTCCGTGGCGCCGGCGGTGATCAGCACCTCGGTGTCGGGATCGTGGTCCAGCCCGTAGAAGCGCCGCTGGTGCCGGGCGACCGCCTCGCGCAGCACGGGCATGCCGATGCCCGGCGGGTACTGGTTGACGCCGCCGCGGATCGCCTCGATCGCCGCCTCGAGGACCTCCGGCGGGCCGTCGGTGTCGGGAAACCCCTGCCCGAGGTTGATCGCTCCGGTGGCGACGGCGAGGGCCGACATCTCGGCGAAGATCGTGGTGCCGAACCCGGCGAGCTTGGACGTCAGCGCCGGGCGCACGCTGAGCGGATGAGCTGGCGACGACACGGGCCCATCGTAGGGGCGGTCAGATTTCCTCGGCGAGGTGATGCGGGACCCCGTGGACCTTGGCCATGTACATCGCCCGATCGGCCGCCCGCAGCAGCTCCTCGAGCCGAGTGCCGTGCACGGGGAACAGCGCCGCGCCGACGCTCGCCGTCAGCTCGTAGCCGCCGATCGGCGGCGCCGCGGCGAGCGCGTTGGCGATGCCCGTCGCCCGCTCCGGGACGGCGCGGGCGTCAACGACGCCGGGTAGGAGGACGACGAACTCGTCGCCACCCCAACGGCCGACGAGGTCGGAGTCCCGCACCGCCTGGCGCAGCCGGTCGGCGGCCGCCATGAGGGCCTGGTCGCCGGCGTCGTGCCCGACGGTGTCGTTGACGACCTTGAAGTGATCGAGGTCGATCACCATCAGGCAGGCATGCCCGCGATCGCGACCGAGGCGGGCCAGGGTCTCCGTCGCCCGCCGCTCGAACTCCGCCCGATTGGGCAGTTGGGTCAGCGCGTCCGTCGTCGCCCGGCGCTGCAGCGCCCGATGGTCGCCGATCATCCCGGCGATGGCGAGGACGGCGAGCGCCGCGCCGACGGCGAGCTGGGCGCCGATCAGCCAGCGCTCGTCGGCGGTCAGGTGCACGCCGGCCGGGGCGATCGTGCGGACCGCCCACGGGCCGTCGACGAACTCGACCATCGACGGCGCGGCGAACATGCGGTCGCCGTCGACCGTGCGGGCGCGCAGGAGCGGTTCGCCCGCCACGGGCACGAGCTCGGCGTCCATGTCGGCGGGGAGCGCCGAGGGGTCGAGCGAGGCGACGACGTACAGCCGGCGGGCACCCTGCTCGACGCCGACGACGACATGGTCAGCCTTCCCGTCCTCGGCCGCGACGGCGACCGCGGGGACGCCCCGCCGCGACGACGCCTCGAGCGCCGCGGCCACGGCACCGTCGTCTGCCGCGGCCGGAGATCCTGTCGAGCACGACGACGTGCCGGAGACGATGGCGCACACCGGCAGCGCGAGCGCGTCGCCGATCGTTGCCACGTCGGTCTCCGGGGTGGCCACGGTGAGCACGGCCCCGATCCGGGCGATCGTCGCGTCGAGATCGGCGACGAGCAGCTCCGCCGACGTCTCCAGCCGCCCGTCCCGTTCCTCGCCGACGTCGGCGCGGCGCCCGATCACCGCGGCGATCCCGGTGGCGAGCAGGGTGATGCCGGCGATCAACGACACCACCCTCATGAAACGCACCCCGCAGTATCGGCAACCGACCCCCCGAACCACAGGGCGGTCTGACGACGATTCGACGACGATCCGGCGACGACGAGCGTCGCTCGAATCTCACCCGCCGAGCATCGTGCGGTCCTCGACGACGTCGGCGAGGTGGTGTTCGGCTTCATGAACGCACTGGGCGCCGACCCACAGCAGCGTCCTGGTGGCCTCGCGCGGCCAGCCGTAGATGATCGTGCGGGCCAGCTGCGTCGGCGACAGGGCGACGAACGTTCGCGTGAAGAGATCGGCGGCGATGACCAGCTCGTCGGCCACCACGTCGGAGGTGTCGGCGGCGTACAACCCGAGGTCGACACGTGCGTCTCCGTGCATCCGCTTGGGCTCGGGGTTGTCCTCGACGAGTCCGAGGATGATGCGGTCGCGGAGGTTGAGCACGACGTCGCGGACATGCCCGGCGTACTCGAGCATCGACCACCGCGCCGGCTCGGGGCGCTCCACGGCCACGTCGCCGACAGCGTCGAGCTCGGCCCCGATCGCCGCGGTGGCCGTCGCCAGTCGGGGCCCGACCTCGTCGGCACCGACGTCGTCCCACCCGAACCCGCAGACGGCGCACTGCTCCATGGGAGGATGATCGCGCGCCCGCTCGATGCTGGCGGCCGGGACGTCGTCGGGCACGATGACCGCCATGGGGAACGCATCGGGGCACCGCGGTACGGCGCTCGGTCACGTGCGGATCTGTGACCTGTCCGGCCAGCTGGCCGGCGCCGGCGCGACCCGCGTGCTCGCCGCCTTCGGCGCCGAGGTGATCCGCATCGAGGATCCGGTCACCAAGGGCCTGTGGGACATCGTCCGCCAGCTCGGCCCGTACGTCAACGGCGACCGCAGCCCGGACGGCGGGTCCGGCTTCATCAACCACAACGTCGAGAAGCTCGGCATCACCCTCAACCTGCGAACGGAGCGGGGCAAGGAGCTCCTCGGCGAGCTGGTGCGGGTCTCCAACGCCGTGACCGAGAACTTCGCCGCCGGGGTCATGGAGCGGCTCGGGTTCGGGTACGAGCGCCTCCGCGAGCTGCGTCCCGATGTGGTCTACGTGTCCAACTGCGGCTTCGGCCACACCGGCCCGTACCGGCCCTTCAAGTCCTGGGGACCGATCGCCCAGGCCGTCAGTGGGATGACCCACACGTCCGGCCTCGGCGGTCGGGAGCCGGCGGGCTGGGGGTACTCGTACATGGACCACGCCGGCGCGCACATCATGGCCATCGCCCTGCTCGCCGCGCTGTACCACCAGCGCCGCACGGGCGAGGGCCAGTGGGTCGACCTGGCCTGCATCGAGGCCGGTGTCACCCTGACCGGACCGGCCGTGCTCGACGCCACGGTGAACGGCCGGACGCTGCGCGACGACGGCGCCGTCGACTCCAACCGCAGCTCGTCGCCGGCGATGGCGCCGCACGGCATCTACCCGTGCCTCGGGGACGACCGGTGGGTCGCCGTCGCCTGCCGTCACGACGACGATTGGGCACGCCTCGTCGACGTCATCGGGGAGTCGTGGGCCAAGGACCAGGCCTTCGCCGCGCTGCACGGCCGGCTCGGAGCTCAGGACACCATCGACGCCGAACTGACCGCATGGACATCGGCACGTGAGCGCGACGACATCGTCAGTGCGGTCCGCGCCGCTGGTGTGCCCGTCGCCCCGGTCAAGCGCCCGCCCGAGCGGTGCGACGGCGACGCCGAGAACGACGCCTGGGGCCTGTGGCCGACCGTCGTCCATGCCAAGCACGGCGCGGTGCGCGTCGACGGCCTGCCGGTCCATCACTCGGTGCACGACTGGCGCATCGAGCGGGCCGGTCCGGTGCTCGGGCAGGACAACGAGCGGGTCTACGCCGACGTGCTCGGCCTGACGACCGCGGAGATCGGGCGCCTCGCTGCGGACGGGGTGATCTGATGGGCCCGCTCGACGGGGTCCGGGTCATCGAGTTGACCCACGAGCACGTTGCCTGGGCCGGCAAGCTGGTCGCCGATCTCGGCGCCGACGTGGTCGTCGTCGAGCCGCCGGGAGGCTCGCCCCAGCGTTCCTTCGAGCCCTTCCTCGACGATCAGCCGGGTCCCGAGCGGAGCCTCTGGTGGTGGCACTACAACACGTCCAAGCGAAGCATCGTCGCCGACCTGGCAGCCGACCGTGAGCGGATCCTGGCGCTGCTCGCCGACGCCGACGTGTTCATCGAGGGCGAGGCGCCCGGCACGCTCGCTGCCCTCGGTCTCGACTGGGCGACACTCTCGGCGCGCAACCCGCGGCTGGTGATGGTGTCGATCACCCCGTTCGGCAGCACCTCGGCCCGCTCCCACGAACCGGTCACCGACTTGACGCTGATGGCCGAGGCCGGGCCGGCGTGGAGCTGTGGTTACGACGACCACTCCCTCCCGCCGGTGCGCGGCGGGGGCAACCAGTCGTTCCACACCGCCTGCCACTACGCCGTGATGTCGCTGCTGGTCGCCCTGCTCGCCCGCGAGGAGACGGGAGAGGGCGAGCACATCGACGTCAGCATGTACGCGGCGAGCAACGTGACGACGGAGATGGCCAGCTACGGCTGGCTGGCTTGCGGATGGGAGGTCCAGCGCCAGACCGGACGCCACGCCGCGCCGATGCTGACGCCGCCGGTGCAGGTCCGCTGCCGGGACGGTCGCTACGCCACGACCGGTCTGCCGCCGCGCTCGCCGGCGGAGTTCGCCAGCGTGCTGGCGCTGCTCGACCGCCTCGGCCTGCGGGATGAGTTCCCGTCCTCGGTCGTCCTCCAGCTCGGCGCCGAGCGCGAGCGGTTGAACCTCGCCGACATCGAGACCGATCCGCTCGTCGCCGAGATCTTCACCTCGGCGCGCGAGGTCCTGTGGTTCCTGGCCGAGCGCCTCGACGCCGTGGACTTCTTCGTCGAGACGCAGCGCATCGGGCTGGCCACGGGCGCCATCAACACGCCGAGCGAGGCGCTCGCCGACCCGCACTTCGTCGCGCGCGGCCTCCCGGTCGAGATCGAGCACCCCGAGCTGCAGCGGTCGATCACCTACCCGGGCGCGCCGTACCGCTTCACGGCGACCCCGTGGGCGGCCCGCCGCGCTCCCCTCCTCGACGAGCACTGATCGTCGACACGAACGTCACCACTGCGGCGCGGGTGGTGGCAGGGGACTCGAGGTGCGGGGCGTGACCGACGCCTGGGATCACGAGGCGCTCGACCGGTCCGCCGACGCCGCGCTCGATGGCGTCGAGCTGGGCCAGCGTGCCGTACTGGTCGTCGGCGCCCTGGATGAGCAGGACCGGCGCCGTGATCGCGGCGAGGCGGGCCTCGATGTTCCACGAGCGGAACTGCGGATCGAGCCAGATGTCGTTCCAGCCGTGGAACGTCGCGTCGGGATCGCGGTGGTGGCGGGCCATCTTCGCCGGCAGGTCGGTCGTCGCGTAGGCCTGCCGCGCGGCGGCGATGGCGGCAACCGAGCAGTCCTCGACGAACACGTGCGGGGCGAGGAGCACGAGTCCGGCGACGGCGTGGCCGGCACCGGCGTACAGCAGGGCGATCGACGCCCCGTCACTGTGCCCGACGAGCACCGGCCGTTCGAGGCCGAGCTGGTCCAGCAGCGCCGGGAGCACGCGGTCGGCCTCGTCGTGCATGTACGTCACCTGGCGCGGCTCGCTCAGCGGCGCGCTCCACCCGTGGCCGTGGCGCGAGTAGACGAGCATCGCCCGCGAGCCGGTCGCCGCGCGGACGTCGGCGGGGAACGAGCGCCACAACCCGATCGAGCCCAGCCCTTCGTGCAGGAAGACGAGCGGAGCGAGCTCCTCGGCGCCGGGCTCGGCCGGCGTCAGCTCGACGTCGAGCGTGTCGATCAGGGCGTGGTCACCAACTGCTCGCGAAGGGCGAACCGGCGCACCTTGCCCGTCGCCGTGCGCGGCAGCTCGTCGACGACCACCAGCTGGCGCGGCCGCTTGAAGGCCGCCATCCGCGACCGGCAGTGGGACTCGATCGCCGTCTCGTCGATGACCCGACCGGCCCGCGGGACGACGAAGGCGACGACCGTCTCCAGCCCGGCCTCGTCCCGGGCCCCGACGACGGCAGCTTCGAGCACATCGGGGTGCTCGATGAGCACGCTCTCCACCTCGGCCGGCGACACCCAGATCCCGCCGGCCTTGATCATGTCGTTGTTGCGCCCGAGGAACGTCCAGGCGTCGTCGGCCGAACGCGTGTAGACGTCGCCGGTGCGCAGCCAGCCGTCGGCGAGGAACGCCGCGGCGGTGGCGTCCGGCCGCTGCCAGTAGCCGGTGGCGGTCGACGGCCCGCGCACGTGGAGGTAGCCCGGCGTGTCCGGCGCGACGACCTCGACGCCGCTGTCGTCGAGCAGCTGGGCCTCGTAGCCCGGGACCGGCCGACCGCTCGTGCCGGGTCGCTGGTCGTCGAGGCGGTTGGACAGGAAGATGTGCAGGGCCTCGGTCGAGCCGATGCCGTCGAGGACGGGATGCCCGAAGCGGGCACTGAAGCGGCGTTGGAGGTCGGCGGGCAACGACTCGCCGGCGGTCACGGTCGCCCGCACGCTGGCGAAGGCCGACGCCGGGGCGTCGGTGTCGAGGAGCGCGGCGACGAAGCCGGGACTGGCGAAGAACAGGGTCGGCTGCTCGGCTGCGACGAGCTCGATGATGCCCGGCGGCGTCGGCCGGCGCGGCTCGAGGATCGCCGTCGCCCCGACCGCGAGCGGGAACGTCAGGCTGTTGCCGAGGCCGTAGGCGAAGAACAGCTTGGCGACGGACAGGAAGCGGTCGTCGGGTGTCACGCCGAGCACCTCGGCGGCGTACGTGTCTGCGGTCGCCTGCAGGCTGCCGTGGCGGTGCATCACCCCCTTCGGCAGGCCGGTGGTGCCGGAGCTGTACAGCCAGAACGCCGGCGAGTCGGCCGTCGTCGGCGCCGCCGGGAGCGGAGCACGGTCGTCGAACTCGGCCCACCGGTGCACGGCGATGGCCAGGTCGTCGCCCTCGCCGATGACGACGGCGTGTTCGACGGTCGGCGCGGCGGCGACGATCGAAGGGAGGTGCGGGGCGTGCTCGGCCGACACGACGACGGCCCGGGCATCGGCGTCGGCCACGATCGCGGCGAGGTCGGCCGAGGTCAGCATGGTCGAGATCGGCACCGGGACGACGCCCGCCCGCAGCGCCCCGAGGAACCAGGCCGGGAACGCCGGCTCGTCGTTGACCACGAGGACCACGCGGTCGCCCTCCTCGACGCCCAACGCCGCCAGCGCCCGCTGGGCGCGGAACGTGTCGGCCTGCAGGTCGGCGTACGTCATCGAGTCGCCGCCGCAGCGGATCGCCACCCGATCACCCGTGCCACCCTCGACGTGGCGATCGAGCAGCCACTCGGCTGCGTTGTAGCCCCCCATCCGTGCCCCCTCAGATCTTGACGTACTCGAAGTCCACCGGCTTGGCGTGGATCCCGGTCGACGGTGGCGCCACCCAGCCTGCCATCCGGCCCGGCTCGTTGACGCCAACCATCAGGGACTCGACGAACGCCCGGTCATCGGCCGTCGGCAACCAGTCGGCCTCCGCCGCCGCCCACTCGGCCTCCGACACGAGCCGCCCGTCCGGGCTGACCCGGCGGCCGCTGAACGTGCCGACGTGCCGGTTGAACCCGACGTGCGGCAGCGTCAACGCGTGGCCCACATCGGCGAGGGCGCGGTTCCACCGCTCGACGCCCTTGCGGCAGTCCGCCACGTAGTCGTCGCGGAGCGTCTCGTTGAGCGCCGTCAGGGCCGGCGCCTCGCGCTCGCTGATGCCCTCGTCGGTGGCCAGCGGCACCATCCGCGTCGCGTCGTGCAACTGGTGGTCGTCGTCACGGCTCTCCTCCTTGAAGCGGCCCTTCAGGCCGGCGGCGTAGTAGTTGGCCGCGTTGGTCGACGTCTCGGCGCCGAACAGGTCGAGCGACACGCTGCAGTGGAAGTTGAGGTAGCGCTGCAGGGTGGCCACGTCGATGCCGCCGTACGGACGGACGTCGTCGGTGTCGTGCTCCTTCATCAGCTCGACGGTGCGCTCGACCACCCGGCCGACGCCGGTGGCCCCCACGAACATGTGGTGGGCCTCCTCCTTGAGCATGAAGTCGCACGTCCGCGACAGCGGGTCGAAGCCGGACTCGCGCAGCGACGCCAGCTGGAACTTGCCGTCGCGGTCGGTGAAGTAGGTGAACATGAAGAACGACAGCCAGTCCGGCGTCGGCTCGTTGAACGCCCCGAGGATCCGTGGCTTGTCCGTGTCGCCGGAGTGGCGCTCGAGCATCTCGTCGGCCTCGTCGCGACCGTCCCGCCCGAAGTAACGGTGCAGCAGGTAGACCATCGCCCACAGGTGGCGGCCCTCCTCGACGTTGACCTGGAACAGGTTGCGCATGTCGTAGAGGCTCGGCGCGGTGAGGCACAGTGCCCGCTGCTGCTCGACCGAGGCCGGTTCGGTGTCGCCCTGGACGACGACGAGGCGCCGCAGGTCGGCGCGGTACTCGCCGGGCACCTCCTGCCACACTGCGTCGCCCTTGTGCTCCCCGAAGGCGATGCGCCGGTCGGGGTCGGGCTCGGCGAGGAAGATGCCCCAGCGGTACTCGGGCATGTGCACGTGGTCGAAGTTGGCCCACCCCTCCTTGCCGACGTCGATCGCCGTGCGCAGGTAGATCGGGTTGTCCTGGTAGCCGACCGGGCCGAGCTCCTTCCACCACTGGATGAACTTCGGCTGCCACGACTCCAGCGCCCGCTGCAGGCGGCGGTCGCCGGCGAGGTCGACGTTGTTGGGGATCTTGGCGTCGATGTCGACACTCATTGCGTTCCCCGGCCACGCAGGCCGTTGCTGGCCGCTCGCTCGCTGGCGCTCACTCGCTCGCAGCTGTTGACGGGTTCGTTCATCACACCCTCGCTCTGTCGAAGGACGGTCGGGCGCCTGATCCGAAGCGGCGCAGGGCGCCCTCCGGACCGACGGCGTTGGGTCGTTGGAAGATCCAGTTCTGCCATGCCGAGAGGCGGGCGAAGATCTTCGTCTCCATCGTCTCCGGGCCGACGAAGCGGTTGTTGGCCTCCAGCCCGGTGAGGGCATCGGGCGAGAAGCTGGCCCGCTCCTCGAGCATCACCCGCACCTCGTCGGGCCAGTCGATGTCGTCGAAGGCGAACGTCACCAGCCCGGCGTCGACGGCCTCGGCGGCCGGCAGGTCCTTGCCGATGAGGTCGCGGGCAGCAGCCAGCCGGTCGTCGTGGCCCCAGCAGCGCGTCGCCAGCCGGCTCAGGCCGTTGCCCATCGGGAACCAGCCGTCGTTGGCGGCCGTGAGCCGGAGGGTGGCGGGCGGCGGGGGGTCATCCGCGTCCTCCCACGTGCCCTCGAGCATCAGCGTGCGGTCGGCGCCGAGCGCCAGCTCGGCGAGCGTGCCGGCGAAGCAGCTGCCCGGCTCGACGAGGGCGACGAGGGTGCGCGCCGACACGTCGAGCCGCTTGAGCGTGCGCACCCAGTACAGCCGGACCTCGCGCGCCAGCCAGTGGTCGTCAGCGAGGACCGCCTCGGCCGCGGCGACGGCGTCGGCGTCGCCGGCCGTGCGCAGGACCCACGTGCCGAGCTCGGGCTCGTCGAAGCGCAGACGCAGGATGGCGTCGTCGAGCTCGCGCACCGTGGCGAGGATCCAGGCCGCGGCGCCCTTCGTGGTCAGCTCGTCGGCAGTCGCCGGCTCGGCGGTCGTCGGACCGGCGACGGTGATCGTCACGGCCCCGACAGCTCGGTCGAGCTCGACCGTGACGTGCTCGTACCGCGTCACGTCGCCCTCGACGGTGCGGGTCAGGGGGGTGAGCGCCACGCCGGGACCATCGTCCGGACGGTCGGACCCGGCGGCCCGCTCGATGGCCCGCTGGCGAACGAGCTCGGCGAACGCGCTGCGCGGGGCGACGACGTCGACGAGGCCCCACTCGACCGCCTGCTGGCCCTTGACCCCCTCGCTGCGTGTGGCGAACACGTCGGCGAGGTCGCGGCGGACGTGGCGCTTGTCGACGACGCGGGTCAGCCCCCCGGTGCCGGGGAGCACGGCGAGCAACGGCACCTCGGGCAGCGAGACGGCCGACGAGCGGTCGTCGACGAGCACGATCTCGTCGCAGGCCAACGCCAGCTCGTAGCCGCCGCCGGCCGCCGTGCCGTTGACCGCGGCGATCCACGTCTGGCCGCTGTTGGCGGTGGCGTCCTCGATGCCGTTGCGCGTCTCGTTGGTGAACTTGCAGAAGTTGACCTTGTGACCGTGGGTCGAGCCGGCGAGCATCTGGATGTTGGCCCCGGCGCAGAAGACCTTGCTCGTCGCCGGGTCCGGACCGCCCGTGACGACGACGGCCTTGACCTCGGGGTGCTCGAAGCGCAGCCGCTGCACGGCGTCGTAGAGCTCGATGTCGACGCTGAGGTCGTAGGAGTTGAGCTTCAGCTCGTAGTCGTCGCGCAGCCCGGCGTCCGGCGTGACGGCCAGGACGAGCGTGGCCACCGGGCCGTCCAGCTCGAGGCGCCAGTGGCGATACGTGGACGGGCTCGTGTCGAAGCAGATCCCCATCCCCATCATTCTACAGATCACTCGTGCTACGTCAACACTTTGTCGAACATTGCCGTCCTCTCATCCGAGTGTTTGCTGCCACCCGAGGGTCTGCTGCGGGGCCTCCCCGCAGCAGACCCTCGTAGGCAGCAAACACTCGGGTCAGGAGGCGGCGGCGACCTCGGTCTTCTCGAACCAGACGTGGGCGTCCGGGGACCACGCCGCGTGGCACTCGTCGAAGTGCTGCTTGGCCCGCCGGCCCGGCCAGCTGGCCGGGAGCAGCTCGGCGGGGATCTCCGGGTCGCCGAACGGGAACCGTCGCCAGGCGTGGACCAGCTCGATCAGGGCGGCGAAGCGCTCCGGCGGGGTGGCCGGTCGGCGGCCCCGGAACTCGGCGACGAACGCCTCGTAGCGCTCGGCGAGCGCATCGAGGTCCCACGCCCGCCGGAGGATCTCGGCGTCCGGTACGAGCGAGCCGGTCTCGGCCACGAACACGATCGAGGAGTCCACGAGCCCGAGGTCACGCAGCACGTCGTTGACCAGGCCCTCGCGCTCGGGATGCGGCGACACCGCCGTGCCGGCGTCGATGAACCCGAACCCGGCGAACGACAGCTGGCTGCGCAGCTGGTGGCGCTTGGCCCGCTGGTCCTCGGGCACGGCGGACAGCACGACGAGCCAGCGGCGGTCCCACGCCGGGCCGTCGGCGCCGAAGCGGTAGATCCGCTCGGTGCCAGCGGTCAGCAGGTGCCGCCCCGCCTCCGTGAGGCGCCACTCAGCGCGACGGCCATGGCGAACGGTGTCCAGCAGGCCCTCGTCACGGAGCCGGCCTGCCGCCTGGCGCACGTTGCGGTCGTCGATCCCGAGCAGACCGAGCCCCTCGACGAGCGTCGCCGTCCACACGGAGCCCCCGTGGGGCAGCACGAGCTCGCCGAGCACGGTCAGCAACAGGGCCTTGGCGCTACTGCCGGAGCGCGGGCGGAGGCTGCGGTCAGGCACCGGATCCGGTGTAGCACGACCGGGTCGACCCGACGAGCGGGTGATCTGGTAGACGAGACCGATGGACCACCCCCCGACGGCCGGCCTCGACGAGCGCACCGCGCCGTCGTGGACGGTCCCCAGCGCCGACGGCGTCGAGATCGCCGCCTACGAGCTCGGTGGCGAGGGCCCGCCGCTGCTCGTCGCCCACGCCACCGGCTTCCTCGGCCCGGTGTACGGACCGATGGCCGAAGGCCTCGCCGACCGGTTCCGCGTCGTCGCCCTCGACTTCCGCGGCCACGGCGCCTCGACGCGACCGGCCAACGACGACTTCGGCTGGGACCGCATGGCGCTCGACCTGCTCGCCGTCGTCGACCACCTCGGTGGCGGCCCGATCGCCGGGTTCGGGCACTCCCTCGGCGGCGGCGTCTCCCTGCTGGCCGAGCGGCAGCGGCCCGGCACGTTCGCCTCGCTGTTCCTGTTCGAGCCGATCGTGTTCCCCGACGACATGGTCTTCGACGGCCCCAACCGCATGGCCGGCCCGGCCCGCAGCCGCCGAAGCTCGTTCCCGTCGCGCGCCGACGCCCTGGCCCGCTACTCGTCGCGGCCCCCGCTCAGCCTGATGCGCCCCGACGTGCTGGCGATCTACGTGCGCGACGGGTTCGTCGACGATCCCGACGGATCCGTCGCCCTGGCCTGCTCGCCCGACGACGAGGCGCGCACGTTCGAGTCGGAGGTCAAGGTCCGCACGTCGACGATCGCCACCGTCGACACGAAGGTGACCGTCACCGTCGGCCACGACGAGGAGGGCCCGAACCCGGCCCGCCTCGGTCCGGCGATCGTCGCCGCCCTGCCCCGCGCCGAGCTCCTCGTCCACCCCGAGCTCGGCCACCTCGGCCCGTTCGAGGACCCCCCAGCCGTCGCCGCCCTCGTCCGCGACCACCTCTGACCGTTTCTGACGCTCCCCGCTCCCGCTCAGCGGGACCAAGTCTCCGGAGAACCGTCGTGACGGGTCAGGCGTCACCCGACGCTCGGGCCCTCTGCTAGACACGAGCCGTGGCCGCCAACGCCGACATGCGACGGCGGATCGCGGTCGGGTGCCGCATCCTCGCCAACGCCGGTCTGTGCGAGGACGTCCTCGGCCACATCAGCGTGCGCCTCGACGACGACATGATCCTCGTCCGCGCCCGCGGCCCCGACGATCGCGGCCTGCTGTTCACCTCCGTCGACGACGTGCGGCCGTTCTCGATGGATGGCGCAGCGATCGCCGAGGGCGCCGTCTACGCGCCGCCGAACGAGCTGCCGATCCACCTGGCGTGCTACCGCGCCGACCCGTCGGTCCGCGCCGTCGTCCACGCCCACCCGCCGGCGCTCGTCGCCGCCGACCTCGCCGGCATCGCCCTCGTCCCGCTGGTCGGGGCGTACAACATCCCGGCCGCGACGATGGCTGCGGGCGGCATCGCCGTCTACCCGCGTGGCGTGCTGATCAACAGCGACGAGCTCGCCAGGGAGATGGTCGCCGTGATGGACGGTCGCCCGGTGTGCGTGCTGCGCGGCCACGGGGTGACAACGACCGGCGCATCGATCGAGCAGGCGGTGGCTCGGGCACTGGCCGTCGATTCGCTGGCCCGGATGGCCTGCCGCGTCGCCGAGCTCGGCGGCACGCCGGCGGCGCTGCCGTCGCCCGACCTGGCGCAGCTCCCCGACCTCGGCTCGGCGTTCAACGACGACATGCTCTGGCGACATCACGAGCAGCGGCTCGAGCACGCCGGTCTCGGAGTGGCGGCGCCGTGATCATCGACGACGTCACGGCGACGATCCGCACGGGGATGATCCCGGCGTACGTCTACAGCGACCCCGAGGTGTTCGAGCTCGAGCGCGACCGGCTGTTCGGCGCGGCGTGGGTCTTCCTCGCCCACGAGTCGGAGATCCCCAGCCCCGGTGACTACGTCGTGCGCCGCGTGGTCGGCGATTCGTTCATCGTCGTGCGCGACGAGGCGGGGACGGTGCGGGTGCACTTCAACATGTGCCTGCACCGAGGGATGCAGGTGTGCCGTGCCGAGCTCGGCAACGCGTCGCACTTCCGCTGTCCGTACCACGGCTGGTCGTACCGCAACAACGGCACGTTGGCGGGACTGCCGTTCCACCAGGACGCCTACGGCGGCGACGACGGCCTGCGGCGTGCCGAGCACCACCTCCTGCCGGCGCCGCGGGTCGACACGCTCGATGGGTTGATCTTCGCCAGCCTGGCCGACGAGGGCCCGACGCTGGCCGAGCACGTCGGCGACTTCGCCTTCTACCTCGGGCTGTACACCCGCCAGAGTGCCGAGGGACTCGACGTGCGCGGGCCCCAGCGCTGGCGGGTGAAGGCGAACTGGAAGATCGGCTGCGAGAACTTCGTCGGCGACATGTACCACACGCCGTACACGCATCGCAGCGTCGTCGACATCGGGCTGTTCCGCGAGCCCAAGGCGAACAAGCGCAAAGAGGGCGTGCTCTACTTCGCCGGCCGCGGCGGGGGCACGACGTACAAGTTGCCGCCGGGTGACTTCACCGAGCGGATGCGCTACGTCGGCTATCCCGACGAGATGATCGAGCGCGCCGCGGCCTCGTGGTCCGCCGAGCAGGTGGCGATGGTCGGCGACGACGGGTTCATGGTCTCGGCGGCGACGCTGTTCCCGAACCTCAGCTTCGTGCACAACTGGCCGCAGATCGATGATGCCGGCACGGTCGTGCCGTTCATCTCGATCCGCCAGTGGCAGCCGGTCTCGCCGACCGAGACCGAGGTGCTGTCGTGGTTCGCCGTCGATCGCAACGCTCCCGACACCTTCAAGCGCGACTCCTACCGGGCCTACCTGATGTGCTTCGGCTCGTCGGGCATGTTCGAGCAGGACGACGTGGAGAACTGGGTCTCGATCACCAAGGTCTCACAGGGCACGATGGCCCGCCGGCTGCGGCTCAACTCGCGCATGGGGCTGACGAGCGCCGACGAGGCGATCAACCAGCAGGTGCCCGGCTTCTCCGGACCGGGCGCGGCGCGCGTCGGCTACAGCGAGTTCAACCAGCGCGATTGGTTGACGCTGTGGTCGAGCCACCTCGCCGGTGGGCCTGTCGAGCACACCCACCCCCTGGGTACCCGATGAGTTACGAGCCGGCGCTGCCGTTCGACGATCCGCGGCACCTCGCTGCCAGCCGGTTCCTGGTCGAGGAGGCGGCGATCCTCGACGCCGGTGAGTGGGCGACGTGGCTCGGTCTGCTGACCGACGACGTGCGCTACGTGATGCCCGTGCGGGTGACCACGGTGAACGACGCCGGCTACGACTGGCGGGCCGACATGGCCCACTTCGACGAGGACCGCTACGCCATCGAGAAGCGCGTCCATCGGCTCCTCACCGACCACGCCTGGACGGAGGATCCGTCGTCGCGGACCCGCCACCTCGTGACCAACATCCGCACGTTCGGCGGTGATGGCGGGGCCGTGCGCGTCGAGTCCACCGTCCTGCTGTTCCGCAGCCGCGGCGACGACCGCGAGGCCGAGTACGTCTGCGCGCTCCGGCGCGACGTCCTGCGACCGGTCGCCGACGGCTATCAACTGGCCGAGCGCCGGATCACCGTGGAGGAAGCTGTGCTGCGCACCCAGAACCTGGCGATCTTCCTGTGACGAGTGACGCCGAGCCGCTCGAGATCGCCAACGAGTTCGCCGCGGTGACCGTCACGCGTGTCGAGACGCGCAACGGCGTGCGGCTGCGGATCGAGTCCGCACGGTCGGGTCGCTCGATCGATCTCGACCCGCTCGAGCTGGAGAGCCTGACGTGGCAGTCCCACGAGGTGTTCACGGGGTTCCTCGCCGAGCCTTACGGCCCAGAGGAACCGTGACCCTGACCGGCAAGCGGGCGTTGGTGATCGGCGCCGGCTCGGGGATCGGTCGGGCGGTCCATGATGCGTTCATCGCCGGCGGGGCGGCCGTTGCCGTGCTCGAGCGTGATCCGGACAAGAGCTCGTCGCTGCGCTCGGCGCACCCGGACACGGTCGTCGTCACCGGCGATGCCACGTCGCCGGACGACAACGCGGCCGCAGTCGCCGCGGCACTGGACGCCCACGGCGGTCTCGACGTGCTCGTCAACTGCGTCGGCATCTTCGACTTCTACCGGGGCATCCGGGACCTCGGCC
The DNA here is from genome assembly GCA_963776995.1 of uncultured Acidimicrobiia bacterium. Lineage (GTDB taxonomy): Bacteria > Actinomycetota > Acidimicrobiia > Acidimicrobiales > Ilumatobacteraceae > JALZMG01. The sequence continues at coordinate 61,463 of CAVZPA010000011.1, read as the reverse complement.
GGGACGAGCTGCTGGCGGCCTTCGACGAGCTGTTCCGCGTCAACGTCGCGTCACAGCTCCTCGGGGTGCAGTCCGCACTTGGCGCGTTGACCGATTCCCACGGCTGCATCGTGCTGACGTGCTCGACGTCGGGCTTCTACCCCGGGCGCGGCGGCGTGCTGTACGTCGCCAGCAAGTTCGCCGTCCGTGGGCTCGTCGTCGCCCTGGCCCACGAGCTGGCGCCGGACGTGCGGGTCAACGGCGTGGCGCCGGGCGGCACGGTGGGCACCGACCTGCGCGGGCCGACGGCCCTCGGGCTCGACGACGAGTCACTCGGCGAACGTCCCGGCCGCGAGGCCGAGCTGCGCGCCCGGACACCGTTGCAGGTCGCCCTCACCCCTGCCGATCACGCCGAGAGCTACGTCTTCCTCGCCTCCGACCGCTCACGTGGGATCACCGGCACGTTCCTCCACCCCGACGGCGGGATCGGCGTCAAGGCCTGACGGCACGGCGGCCCGGTCGTGGCCGGCCGGCAGCATGAACAGCACGACCGTCGCGGCCGCCGTCAAGATCATGGCGACGACGATGCCCACGGCGTAGGAGGACTGGTCGATGATCGTCCCGACGATCGGCGGGCCGACCAGACCCCCGACCGCCGCGGCCGTGTACAGGGCTCCGAGGATGGCGCCGAGCCCCACCGTCCCGAACAGGCCGGCGGCGACTGCCGGGGCAAGGGCGATGAAGCCGCCGTACGAGACGCCCATGACGATCGCGAACAGCACGAGCATGGCGTAGCTGTCGTCGGCACCGAGCCACAGCAGGAAGCTCACTGTCATCGTCGCGAAGCTCAGCTGCATCAGACGCGTCGCGCCGAGGCGACTCCCGAGGGCGCCGAGGCCGAGCCGCCCGATGACGCTGCTGGCACCGATGATCCCGACGAGCGTGGCGGCCGGTCCGGCGTCGATGCCCTCGTCGGTGGCGTACGACTTGATGAACACGAACGGCACGAACAGCGAGGTCGACAGCAAGACGCAGGAGATGTAGAGGATGACGAAGCCGCGGTCGCGCACGACCTCGCCGAGCGGCGCCGGCGCCTGGTGCACTCCGAGCGGCGGGCGGCGCGCGCCGAGGCTGGCGAGGAGGAGCAGCCCGGCCCCGCCGACACCGAGCACGACGTAGGCCGTCCGCCATCCGAACTCGTCGATCAGCCGCTCCGAGAGCGGCGCCAGCACGAGCGTGCCGACGCCGATGCCCGCCACCGCCACGCCGAGGGCGGTCGTGCGCCGGCGGACGAACCACGCCCCGACGGTGGCGATCATCGGCACGTAGGCGCAGGCGACGGCGATGCCGACGCCGAGCCCGTAGGTGATGTAGCCGATCCAGATCGATTGGACGCGCGACGTGGCGAGGAGGGCGACGCCGAGCATCCCCGCAGCGACGAGCAGCACGGGCCGCGGCCCGAAGCGGTCGGCCGCCTTCCCCGACACCAAGCCGAGACCGAAGTACCACGCCGTGGTGATCGAGAACATCAGCGCGGTCGCGCCCTTGCCGGTGCCGAAGTCCTCGGCCATCGAGTCGAAGAAGGCGCCGAAGCTGTAGACGATGCCGAAGACGACGAACGTGCTGAGGAACGCCGCAGCCACGACGACCCAGCCGCGGGCCGAATCGACCTCCGATTCGGCGGCGACGTCCCGTGTCAGCGTCACCCCCCAACTCTGCCTGTTCTCCCCGGGCTGGTCGTCACCGGACGCGGCCGCGCCCGGTGCGACGGCTCGGAAACCAGGCGGGGAACCGCGCTGTGTCACGCTGGCGGGCGTGAAGCTCGGGTTGTTCAGCATCAACATGGGAGCGCGGTCGCGACCGGAGGGCCTCGTCGACGCGGCGACGTCCGCCGAGGAGGCGGGGCTCGAGTCGTTGTGGGCCGGGGAGCACGTCGTGCTGCCCGATCCCCAGGTGCCGCCGTCGCCGATGGCTCCGCAGGACCCGGCGCTCGATCCGTTGATCGGCCTGACGTACGCCGCGGCGCGGACGTCGCGGATCCGCCTGGCGACGGGGATCGTGATCCTTCCCCAGCGCAACCCGGTCGTCCTGGCGAAGCAGATCGCCAGCCTCGACGTGTTGAGCGGTGGACGCTTCACGTTCGGCGTCGGCGTGGGCTACCTCGAGCCCGAGTTCCGGGCGATCGGCGCCAACTTCGACGAGCGCGGGCCGGTGACCGACGAGTTCCTCGAGGCCATGGCTCACCTCTGGTACGACGAGCGGCCCGAGCACCACGGCCGGTTCGCCGACTTCGCCGGCGTCGATGCCCACCCGCGGCCGGTGCAGTCACCGATCCCGATCGTGATCGGCGGGCACACGCCCGTCGCCTACCGCCGGGCGGTCGGGCGCGGACAGGGGTGGTACGGGTTCGCCATGACGCCGGAGACCGCGGCGGCGTCGATCGCGGGCCTCGAGGCCGCCGCCAAGCAGGTCGATCGCCCCGTTGATCTCGGGACGCTCGAGCTCACCGTCACCCCGCGCGGCCGGCTCACGGCCGACACGGCGGCGGCGTTCGCCGAGCTCGGTGTCGACCGGCTGGTCATCATTCCCGACCCCAAGGCCGACGACGTGCGTCCGAGCATCGAGGCCGCCGTCGCGGCGATGGCCGCTGCCGGCTGACTCGGCGTAGGCTGGTCCGCGGGCGACGCGACAGGGAGGAGCGGCGATGGATCGGCGCAACGACGAGTTCGAGCTTGGCGGTCTCAACCACCTGGCACTGGTGTGCAGCGACATGGAGCGCACCGTCGACTTCTACACGAACGTCCTCGGCATGCCGCTGATCAAGACCATCGAGATGCCGAACGGCATGGGCCAGCACTTCTTCTTCGACATCGGCAACGGCGACTGCATCGCCTTCTTCTGGTTCCCGAACGCGCCGGCCCCGGCGCCCGGTGTCGCCTCGGCTGCCTGCCTCCCCGGCGATGGCGACCTGGCGACGGCGATCGGATCGATGAACCATGTCGCCATCTCCGTGCCGCCCGAGCGCTTCGACGAGTACCGCGACAAGCTCATCGCCAAGGGCATCGCGTGCAGCGTCACGCTCAACCACGACGACAGCGAGTCCCAGGTGTCGCGCGAGATGCACGACGGGGTGTTCGTGCGCAGCGTGTACTTCTTCGACCCCGACGGGATCCTCCTCGAGTTCGCGGCGTGGACTCGGACCTTCACCGAGGCCGACATCCAGGTCCGCCCGGCACGGTCGCTCGCCAGGCAGTGACCGCCGGCCGCTGACCGTGGCCCGCGTCGACCAGTGGCTGTGGGCCGTCCGGATCTACAAGACGCGCTCGATGGCGACCGATGCCTGCCGATCCGGGCGGGTCAGGGTCAACGGTCGGGTCGCCAAGCCGGCCACCGTGGTGCGTGCCGGCGACCGGGTCGAGGCCCGAGTCGAGCGGCGCGACCGGGATCTCGAGGTGGTCCAGGACATCAGCAAGCGGGTCGGCGCGCCGGTTGCCGCGGAGTGCCTGATCGACCGCAGCCCGCCGCCGCCTCCCGCCGACGAGTTGTGGCCGGTGTTCCAGCGCGACCCGGGCGCCGGACGCCCGACGAAGCGCGACCGCCGGCGGCTGGACCGCCTCCGTGGTCGCTGACGAGCGAGCGACAGGCGAGGCGACCAATCATGACGGAGACAGCATGACCGCCATCGACACGCTCGGGCTCGCCGATCGGTTCTTCGCCGCCATCGAGGCCGGCGACGTCGACGTCCTGCGCCAGTTGTACGACCCCGAGGTCGAGATCTGGCACAACACCGACGGCGTCGTCCAGCGCCTCGACGACAACCTGGCCACGCTGGCGTGGATGGGCCGCAACCTGCCCGACCTGCGCTACACGGCGGTCCGCCGCACGGCGACCGCCGACGGCTTCGTGCAGCAGCACGTCCTCGTGGCCACCAACCGGGCCGGCCGGCGCATCGAGGTACCGGCCTGCATCGTGACCAGGATCGGCGACGACGGTCGGATCACCCGCCTCGATGAGTACCTCGATTCGGCTGCGGTGGCGGCGATCCTCGAGAAGTGACCGCCGCGCCGGCGGCCGTCACACCGCTGGCAGCTCCCAGTCCCGGCTCGTCGCCGGCATCCCGCTGGCACCATCGGAGGTCGGGACGACGCCGAGCACCTGGTGCACGGCGATGCCGCCGTCGGTGAACCCGACGACCGACCCGCTCATGTACAGGCGCCAGACGCGCGCCCTGGCCACGCCGACCAGCCGCACCGCCTCGTCCCAGTCGGCCTCCAGGTTCCCCACCCAAGCCCGCAGGGTGCGGGCGTAGTGCTCGCGCAGCGACTCGACGTCGCGGACCTCGAACCCGGCCCGCTCCATCGCCAGGACCGTGTCGCCGACGTCGATCAGCTCGCCGTCCGGGAAGACGTAGCGGCCGATGAACGACGAACGCTTGATCCTCGATCCGCCGGCGGAGCTGATGGCGTGGTTGAGGAGGCGACCCTGCGGCTCGAGGGCGTCATGGAGGACCTCGAAGTAGCGGCCGAGCATCTTGTGGCCGACGTGCTCGGACATGCCGACGGAGGAGATGGCGTCGAAGCGCTCGCCGCGGAGCAGGCGGTAGTCCTGCAGCCGGATCTCCACCCGGTCGGCGACGCCGGCAGCGGTGACCCGTTGGCGGGCCAGCTCGGCCTGGGCCTCGCTGATGGTGATCCCGACGACCGACACGTCGTGGTGCGTCGCGGCGTGGATGGCCATCGACCCCCAGCCGCACCCGACGTCGAGCATCCGCCCACCAGGGCGGTCGGCGAGCCCGAGCTTGCGACAGATCAGCTCGTGCTTGGCGGCCTGGGCGTCGGCCAGATCCATGCCCGGCTCGGCGAACCGAGCGCACGAGTACGTCATCGATGGTCCGAGCACGATCCGGTAGAAGTCGTTGCCGACGTCATAGTGGTGGCCGATGGCCTCGGCATCACGGCGCAGGGAGTGCCGCCAGCCCCTGAGGCGGGCCTCCTCCGGCGGCGGTCGGAGCGGCGCACCGATCAGGCCGAGCTGGTGCGCCGCCCGCACGGCCGCCGGGGCGGCCGAAAGGCCGAAGCGCATGTGCTCGGGCGTGACGTCGCGCAGGGCGGCGATCACCTCGAAGAGGTCGCCCTCGACGTCGAGGTCGCCGGCGATGTAGGCCCTCGCGAGGCCGAGCTCGTTGGGGCTCCACAGGATCCGCTTGAGAGCATCCGCCGATCGGACATGGATCGTCCCCTTGGCATCGGCGGAGCCGACCGCGCTGCCGTCCCAGAACTGGACGCGCAGCGGTGGCTCAGGACCGAGGAGGGCGTGGACGAGGGAGCCGGCGAGGTTGGCGACTGTTTCGGTGGGCGCTTCGTCGGGCTCGACAGGGCGGCTCGTGGCGATCGACATCGTTCCTCCCATCTCCGGCGAGCGCAGCCCGCGATGTAGGTCGCGCCGCCGATCCTCAGTATGTCGCGATGGTCGCCGGCGGCGCGAGCGTCGTGCCGGCCGTCACGTCGCGGCGACGACACCCTTTGGTGCCTGCTGCTTCATGAAGCCGAACATGTACCCGGCGACGCGACGCATCTGGATCTCCTCGGCACCCTCGGTGATCCGGTAGCGGCGGTGATGGCGGTAGATGTGCTCGAACGGCTTGTGCCGCGAGTAGCCCATCCCGCCGTGGACCTGCATCGCCCGGTCCGCCGCCTCACAGCACAACCGGTTGGCCCAGTAGTTGCACATCGACACCTTGTCCGACTGCGAGAACGCGCCGTACGTGTCCATCCCCCAGGCGGTCTTGTGGATCAGGGCGCGCAGCATCTCGCACTGCGTCTGCAGCTCGACGAGCGGGAACTGGATGCCCTGGTTCGTCGCCAGCGGCTTGCCGAACGGCTTGCGCTCCTTGGCGTAGGCCACCGACTCGTTGATGCAGAACTGCGCCGCCCCCAGGCTCGACGCCGCCTGACGGATCCGGTTCTCGTTGAAGAACTCCTGGACGACCTGCAGCCCGCGACCCTCACCGCCGAAGATGACCGAGTCGGGGACCCGGATGTCGGTGAACCGCACGTGCGCATGGTCCGTCGGCATGTTGAACGTCCAGAGGAACTCGACGATCTCGAACCCCTCGCTGCTCGTCGGCGTGATGAAGGCGGTGATCCCGTCGCCGTCGCCCGCCTTGCCGCTGGTGCGGGCGAAGATCAGGTCGTACTGGGCATGGTTGATGCCGGAGTTCCAGGTCTTCTCCCCGTTGATGATCCACTCGTCGCCGTCGCGGACCGCCGTCGTCTCCATGTGCGTGGCATCCGAGCCGTGCTGAGGTTCGGTGATCCCGAAGGCGAAGCCCCGCCGGCCCTCGGCCAGATCGTCGATCCACTCCGCCTTCTGCTCGTCGGTGCCGTACTTGATCATCAGCAACAGGCCGACGTTGTTGCCGACGATGGCGTGCTCGTTCTGCAGGTCGCAGTGCAGACCCAACCCTTTGGTCGCCAGGTGCTCGCGGATGATCGCCATCCCCAGGTTCGTGCCGTCCTGCCCGCCGTACTCCTTCGGGAAGGGGTATCGGTAGTGGCCGGCGGCGTCGGCCCGCCGCCGGGCCTCGCGCAGCAGTGACCTCCCACTCGTCGTTGGGCAGGCCGCCGCGCTCCCAATCGGTGCGGGCGTCCTCCCGACGGTGGTCGAAGAAGCGGATGTTGTCGTTCTCCTGCTCGAGCGGCTTGATCTCCCGCTCGATGAAGTCGTCGAGCTCGATGAGGTAGGCGGCGAGGTCGGCGGGGATGGCGAAGTCCATGACGGGCCCCGTTCCCTACTTGATCGCCAGCGGGTTGATCGGCGAGCCGACGGCGGCACTGAACTTGATCGGCGGGGCGGTCAGCAGGAACTCCCAGACGCCGTCGGCCTCGCAGTCGTCGGCCAGCTCGTCGAGGTCGAGGATCTCCCCGAGCGTCATGCCCATGTCGCGGATCAGGACCATGTGCACCGGCAGCAGCTCGGTGTCGATCTCGCCGGGGAGCACCTCGATGGCCCAGTTGTCCGACGCCACGACGGCGACCTCCTTGGCGTGCAGCCACTCGCAGCACGCCAGGCCGAGACCTGGCTCGCCCGCCATGAAGGCCGCGGCGTCGCGCTCGGTGACGAACTTCGTGCGCCAACCGGTGCGGAACAGCACGATGTCGCCGGCGCCCACCTCGACTCCTTGTCGCTCGGCCGCCGCGTCGAGATCTTCCGGTGTGATCACGTAGCCGCCCTCCAGCCAGTCGACGCCCTTGAGGCGGGCGATGTCGAGCAGCACGCCACGGCCGACGATGCCCTTGGCCAGCTTGTCGATCGAGCAGTGCTTGGCGCCGTGCGGTCCGACATCGGTCGAGGGGAACCCGTTGTACAGCTGGTCGTCGTAGAAGACGTGGGCCAGGCCGTCCCATTGCGACGCCGACTGCAGCGGCATGAAGACGTAGTCGTCGGCGTAGTGGAAGGCCCCGGGGAACTCCTGGCCGGCGCCGGTCTCCGACATCAGCCGCACAGGGTTGATGCGCAGCCCGCCCGGCTGCGGACCGTTGCCGTCGAACGGGATGCCGAGGTCGAAGATCGCGCCACGTTTGACCAGCGCGCTGGCCGCGACGATCCGCTCCGGGGTGATCAGGTTGACGGTGCCCCGTTCGTCGTCGTCGCCCCAGCGACCCCAGTTGCTGAGCTGCTTCCCGAGCTGGCGGAAGTCCGACATGACCGCGCTCCCCTCGTCGACGGTGTCCGTGGTCTAACCCAAGATGACATGCTCGTCAACTGGCGAATTCGGGCGGCGGGACGCTTGCTGACGCCTTGACACGTCGGTCGGCAGGAAGTTGGATGGCAGAGACGACGAGAGGGGGCTCACGTCAAGGGTCGCGACAGGCGCGGCCACGGTCGTCGCCCCACCGGTCCTCGCCGCCAGATCCTGCGGCGCCCGGCACCGCCCACGCAACACCCCGGAGGCACCCATGCCCGAGCTCATCGAAGTCGCGAGTGGTCTCGCCTTCCCCGAAGGTCCGATCGCCATGCCCGACGGCAGCATCGTCCTCGTCGAGATGTTCGGGCCCCGCCTGACGCGCATCCAGCCCGACGGATCGAAGGAGACGATCGCCGAGATCCCGGGCGGGCCGAACGGCGCCGCGCTCGGTCCCGGCGGGTTGTTCTACGTCTGCAACAACGGCGGCCGGTTCACCGCGACGGACATGGACGGGCTGATGTTCCCCGGTCCGTGCACCAAGGCCAACTACATCGGCGGCCGCATCCAGACCGTCGACCCGAACAGCGGAAAGGTCACCGACCTCTACACGGAATGTGACGGCCGCCCGCTGTGGGCCCCGAATGACCTGGTGTTCGACGCCCACGGGGGGTTCTACTTCACGGATCACGGGCTCGTCGACGACGAGGCCCGCATCCATCACCTGTCCGGCGTGTACTACGCCCAGGCCGACGGCTCGTCGATCTCCGAGGTCGTCTTCCCGGTCGACGATCCCAACGGCATCGGCCTGTCGCCCGACGGCTCGACGCTGTACTGGGCCGAGACCTGGCGCGGCCGCATCATGCAGCGCTCGGTCCTGGCACCCGGCAAGCTCTCCGAACCCGGTCTCGTCGACACGTCGCAGTGCCTCTACGGCTTCCCCGGGTTGCAGCTCCTCGACTCCCTCGCCGTCGACAGCGCCGGCAATGTGTGCGTCGCGACGATCGTCAATGGCGGCGTCTCCGTCGTGTCGCCTGGCGGCGAGCTCGTCGACTTCATCGAGACCGGCGACATCATCACGACCAACATCTGCTTCGGCGGCGATGATCTGACGACGGCGTACATCACGATCTCGACCACCGGCCGGTTGGTCAAGACGACGTGGCCGCGGCCCGGCGCCAAGCTCAACCACCTCAACGACTGATCCCTAAAGTTGACGACGACGTCAACAAATCTCTTGCCATGACGGGGACGCGCTAGTACCTTGCGAGCCAAGGGGATTTCGCCGACGGACGGCACGCCTGCGTCTCGTCTCGGGCCATGCGACCGCACGAACGGTCGGCCGGGTCACCCGTAGCCACAGACGGCGCAAGCCAACGACCAGGGGGATTCATCGATGGGGGACAACGACTTCAGGTGGCAGACCGTGCACGAGGGGCGGATCACCCGCCGCCGGATGCTGTTCGGCGCCGCCGGTGCGGTCGGCGCGGCCGCCATCCTCGCCGCATGCGGCGGTGACGATGACGACGACGCCGGCTCCGAAGCCACAGACGCCGCCGGCACGACGGGCGGCTCGTCGGCAGGCACGTCGGCGGGCACCTCGGGCGGGGGCGCGGCCGCCGACGCCTCGTCACTGGCCGCGCTGCTCGGCGTGGAGGAGGCCAGCGCCGGAGCCGGCAAGACGATCCCGCTCGGCGCCGTGCTCGCCCTGACGGGCACCGGGTCGTTCTACGGCAAGACGATGAGCCGTGGACTCGACCTCGGCGCCAAGCACATCGCCGCGGCCGGCGGTCCGACGTTCGAGTACACGTACATCGACCACAAGTCCGGTGACGCCCCGGCCGGCGTCCAGGCCATGACCGAGTTGGTGTCCAATGGCACCCAGGCGAAGTTCGCGTCGTACGTCGACGACCTCGGGGCGATGCTCGCGGCGACGGCCGAGAACAAGATGTTCACGCTCGACGGCGGCGGCGGCACCAGCATCTTCGGCCAGGGCCAGCCGTACTTCTGGGGGACCAGGGCGATCACGCCGAACGACCCGATGCCCGGCCTCTTCCAGTGGTTCAAGGAGACGTACCCGGACAAGAAGACCGTCGGCCTCGTGGGCTGGGACATCGGGGAGCCCAACAACGGCATCATCCGCGAGGACATCCTCGCCAAGATCGCCGCCTCCGGCCTGGAGTTCAACGATCTCTACGAGCTCGTGCCCGTCGGGGGTCAGGACTTCTCGCAGGTGCTGCCGAAGATCAAGGCCAACGAGCCGGACCTGCTGATGGTGAGCATCTACGGCCAGGACCCCGGGTCCTTCGCCGATCAGGCGGCGACCGCCGGGTTGACGGCGGTGCGGATCGGCTTCGAGTTCACGCCGGACGGCGTCAACGCCTCCAAGGGTTCGTACGACTCCAACGGCTACACGTTCGCCTACGACTACTTCAACCCGAAGGAGCCGGCCAGCCCGCTGGCCAAGTTGTTCGTCCAGGACTTCAACGCCGAGTACGGCGAAGATCCCGACTTCTACGCCGCCAACTTCTACGAGAACGCCTTCGTCATGTGGGAGTTGATGCGCCGCATCTGGGCGACGGATCCGGAGGCCGAGATCACGGGCGAAGCGCTCGACAACGCCCTGCGCGAGAACCTCACCGTGGTCAGTGTCTACGGCGGCGACGAGACGACGGTGGGCACGTACACACTCGACGAGACGACGCATTCGGTGATCAAGCGGGAGATGGGCATCTTCGAGTACAAGGGCGGAGAGGTCACCCCGATGGCCTTCTTCGGCATCGACGGCGAGGGCTACCGCACGGCCTGAACGGCCCTGATCACGCAGGAGGAGCCGTCGAACGATGGTGGCGCTGACCTTCGACACGTTCCGCCAACTGACCGTCGACGGCTTCTTCCGCGGGTGCAGCCTCGGCCTGCTCGGCGTCGGGTTCGCCTTGATCCTCGGTGTGACCGGGCGCTTCCACTTCGCCTACGGCTTCACCTACACGCTCGCCGCGTACCTCGCCTTCACGTTCACGTTCCGGGTCGACTGGCCGTTCTGGCCCTCGGCGCTGCTCGGGGTGCTGCTCGCCGCGGCGCTCGGCGGGCTCATCGAGGCCAAGGTGTACCGGCCGCTCGCTGCCAACGCCGGGCCGACCGCGCTCCTCGCGGTCTTCGTCGCGGCGCTCGGCATCGGCATCGCCGGGGACAACCTGATCCGCCTGCTGTGGGGCTCGGAGACGCAGGCGTACTTCGGCCCGACGAAGACGGCGTACACGGTGTGGGACTCCGTGTTCATCAACTTCGATCTGTGGCAGGCGGCCAGCGCGATCACCATCACGCTGGTGCTGGCGGCGGTGCTGCGGTACACGCCACTCGGCCGGCAGATCAAGGCGACTCGCGTCAACCCCGACCTGGCCAGGACGATCGGCATCGATGCCGATCGGGTGTACGTGATCTGCTTCCTGATCGGGACGTTCTGCGCCGGCGTCGCCGCCATCTGGTACGCGCTCAAGTACACGATCGACCCGGCGATGGGCACGCTGCCGGTGACCTATGCCTTCGTCGTGGCCTTCCTCGGAGGCACCAACCGCTCGCCGATCCGGGTGTTCCTGATGGGCATCGTCGTTGCCCTGATCGAGCAGTACGCCTCGATCTGGCTGTCGGTGCGGTACACGCAGACCGCGGTGTTCGTGGTCCTCGTCGGTTACCTCACGTACCTGGCGATCCGTTCCAGCGCCTTCATGGCCCGGTTCAACCGGCCACGGATGGCGAAGGCCTGAGATGTCCCTCTGGATCAACTACCTCGACCAGATCCTGCTGTTCGCCGCGCTGGCGCTGTCGTTGAACCTGTTGCTCGGCTACGCCGGTCAGGTCTCGGTGGCCCAGGCCGCCTTCGGCGCCATCGGCGGGTACGCGATGGCCTACACGATGGTCACCTACGGCTGGAACTTCCTGCTCGGCACCCTGGCTCGGCATGGCGGTGGCCGCCGTCATCGGCACACTCGTCGCCCTGCCCGCGCTGAAGCTGTCCGTCGAGTACCTCATCCTGCTGACCCTCGCCGTGTCCTCGGTGATCATCGGGCTGCTCGTCGCCTACCCGGACTTCGGTGGCACCTTCGGTTTCGTCAACCTGCCGGCGGCCAACCTCTTCGGCTGGCACCTCCAGCGACCCGAGGACTGGCTGCTGCCGGCCATCGTGACGATGGTCCTCGTGTACTTCATCTGCTATCGCATCGGTGAGTCACCGATCGGTCGGGTGCTGAAGGGGATCCGCGAGGACCCGGTGGCCACGCAGGCGCTGGGCAAGAACGTGTTCGGCTACAAGGTCGCCGTGTTCGGTCTGACGTCGGCGCTCGCCGCCTTCGCCGGGGCGATGATCGCCGCCTGGTTGCGACTGTCGACCCCGGGCCTGTTCGGCTTCAGCTTCTCGCTGACGATCTTCGCCATCGTCATCTTCGGCGGCATGGGCAACCTCACCGGCACCGTGCTCGGAGCAGCGATCGTCGTGCTCCTCGAGCCCGTGCTGCGGCGGGTCGTGAACATGGAGGCGGCGAAGGCGAGCCTCGTGCAGCTCATCGTCTACGGCCTCGCGCTCGCCGTGCTGATGCGGGTGCGGCCACAGGGCGCCCTGCCGGAGGGCTTCTCGGTCTGGCGCTGGTTGCGCGGCGAGCGCCGGTCGCGGACGCGCGTCGAGATGTCCGCCGAGTGGATGCCGTCGACCGTCGCCCGCATCGGCGAGCACGAGGACACCACCCTGCCGCAGAGCGAGGAGAACCGGCGCGAGCGGGCGTGGCAGGAGGCGCCCGTCGTGCTGCGGACGGTGGGCGTGAGCAAGCGCTTCGGCGGCATCGTCGCGGCCAGGGACCTCGACATCGAGCTCCGGCAGGGCACGATCACGGCCCTCGTCGGCCCCAACGGCGCCGGCAAGACGACGGTGTTCAACCTGTTGACCGGGGCGATCCCGCCGGACACCGGGTCGGTGGAGCTCAACGGCGATGAGCTCGTCGGGCTCGACCCGGCGCAGATCGCCCGCAAGGGGATGGTCCGCTCGTACCAGGATGTGCGCCTGTTCAACCGCTTGTCCTGTTTGCAGAACGTGATGATGGCGGTGCAGGGCCAACCGGGCGAGAACTTCGCCACGTTGACGATCGCCCACGGCCGGGTCATCCGATCGGAGGCCGAGACGCGGGACAAGGCGATGGAGTGGCTGCGCTTCGTCGGCATGGCCGACTTCGCCGCCGTTTCCGCCGGTGCGCTGTCCTACGGGCAGACCAAGCTCGTGTCGCTCGCCCGCGTCCTGGCCACCGAAGCCGACGTGCTGCTGCTCGATGAGCCGGCCTCGGGCATCGACACGCGGTGGGTCGACACCATGCTCGACCTCATCGAGCAGGTCCGCGACCAGGGTCGCACCGTGTGCGTCGTCGAGCACAACCTGCACGTCGTCGGCCGCCTCGCCGACCACACCTACTTCATGGAGCTCGGGGAGATCACGGCCCAGGGCACGATCGCCGAGCTGACCAGCACGCCGCGGCTGGCGGAGGTCTACTTTGGAACCAGCTGACACCGTTGCCGTCCCGGCGCCGTCGCCCAACGGCGACAACCGCCCGCCCATTCTGGTGGTCGAGGACCTGCAGGCCGGCTACGGCCGCAAGCAGGTCGTCTTCGACGTCGACCTCGCGGTGCACAGCGGCGAGATCGTCGGGGTGCTCGGTCACAACGGCAGTGGCAAGAGCACCACGATCCGCACGATCCTCGGCATCAACCAGGCGTTCGGCGGTCGCATCACGTTCGACGGCCGGGACGTCACCCGTGCCGGCTCGCGCCACAACGTCAAGGCCGGGATGGCGATGATCCCGTCCGAGCGCTTCGTGTTCGCCGACATGTCGGTGACCGACAACCTGCTCCTCGGCGGCGCCAACGACCACGACGAGGATCGGCGGGCGAAGCGCTTCGAGATGGTGCGCCAGCTGTTCCCGATCCTCGTGGACCGGGCCGGTCAGCTCGCCGGCACGATGTCGGGCGGGCAGCAGCGGATGGTCAGCCTGGGCATGGCCTTGATGGCCAGCCCCAAGCTGCTGATGCTCGACGAGCCATCCCTCGGGCTCGCCCCCGCCATCGTCCAGCAGATCTTCGGCACCGTGCGCCGCCTCGCCGACGAGGACGGGCTGGCGGTCCTGCTGCTCGAGCAGAACGTCGGGCAGGCGTTGAAGGTCGTCGACCGCTGTTCCGTGATGCGCTCGGGGCGGGTGATCTTGGAGGAGTCGGCCGCCGAGATGGCCGCCCGCGAGTCGTACTGGGAGCTGTTCTGATGCCGCAACTGACGCCTGATGAGGTGGACGCGTTCCTCGACGAGCCGGGGCACCTGCTGCGGGTCGGCACGGTCGACGACGACGGCTTCCCGCGCGTCGTGCCGATCTGGTTCATCCGCCGTGACGAGGAGATCCTGTTCACGCCCCGCGGACCGTCGGTGTTCCTCGCCAACATCCGCCGCGACCCGCGCGTCGGCCTGTCGATCGACGAGGACCCGCTGCCATACCGCAAGGTGACGGTGCGCGGCGACGGCGCGCGTCGTCCACGACGTCGGCGACGACGACGTGTGGCGCGACCTCTACCGGAGCATCGCCAAGCGGTACGTGCCGGCGGACGTCGCCGACGCCTACGTCGACGAGACGATCGACCAGCCACGGGCGCTGATCGGCGTGCCCCTCGGGGGTGATTCCCGCGTCACGACGTGGCGGATGCCCGTCGGCGAGGAGGACGGCACCGGCATCTGGCACCGCCGCTACTACCTCGATGGCACGCACATGGCGCAGCTCGCCGACAGCGGGTCAGCGCCGCGTCGCTGACGTCCGAGTGCCTGGCGCCGGGAAGCCGTGCGGCACGCACTCGGTCAGCAGCAAACACTCGGATGGGAGACGGAGGTCAGGAGGTCATCGCAGTTGCTCGGACCACTCGGTCTCCTTGCGGAGGACCGGCTTGAGGACCTTGCCGCCGGCGTTGCGCGGCAACGGCTCGCTGCGGAACGTGATGTACTGCGGGGCCTTGAAGTCGGCGATGCGCGCCGAGCGCGAAGGCCCGGATCTCGGCGGCGTCGGGCTCGAAGCCGGGGCGGGGGACGATCACCGCGCCGACCTTCTCCCCCATCATCGAGTCGGGCACGCCGAGCACGGCGACCTCGAACACGGCCGGGTGCTCGACGAGCGCGTTCTCCACCTCGACGCAGTACACGTTCTCGCCGCCGCGGTTGACCATGTCCTTGAGCCGGTCGACGATCTGCACGAACCCCTCGTCGTCGACCCGAGCCAGGTCGCCGGTGTGCAGCCAGCCGTCGACGAACGTCTCGGCCGTCTGCTCCGGCTTGTTCCAGTAGCCGGCGACGACGTTCTGGCCGCGGATCAGCAGCTCGCCCACGCCGGATGCCGCGTCGACGTCGAGCAGGTCGACCTCGACCGGCGGGGCGGTGAACCCGACGGTCTCCGGGCGCTTCTCGGCGTACTCGTCGGGCAGGAACGTCGACACCGACGAGGTCTCGGTCAGCCCGAAGCCGTTGCCCAGACGGGCGTTCGGGAACGACGAGCGCAGCTTGGCGATGACGTCGGGCGCCGTCGGCGCGCCGCCGTAGAGCACCCAGCCGACGCCGGACACATCGATCTCCGCGAAGTTCGGTTGGCTCATCGCCAGCCAGAAGATCGCCGGCACCGACGTGAGGATGCTGATCTGCTCGTCGCCGATGGCCTGGAGGAAGGCCTGCACGTCGAAGGCGGGCATGACAACGGTCGTGCCGTTCATCTGCGTCGTGATGATCAACTGGGTGTTGCACCCCGTCACGTGGAACAAGGGCACGGAGACGAGGTTGCGGAGGTGGACGTCGTCGGGGAGGCGCATGATCCGCCGGCACGTCTCGCTGTTGGACAGGAAGTTCTCGTGGGTCGTCATGGCGCCCTTCGGGAACCCCGTCGTGCCGCTGGTGTAGAAGATCGCCGCCAGCGTCTCCTGGTCGACGTCGTCGACGACGACCGGGTCGCCGTCGGGCAGTGGCTCGTCGGGCAGCAGCACGTGGGCCGCGCCGGAGTCGGTGATGACGTACTCGATCTCGGACTCCGAGAAGCGGGTGTTGACCGGAACGACGACGGCACCCGCCATCAACGTGCCCCAGAAGCCGAGGCACCACTCGAGCGAGTTGCCGTGCCGGTTGGCGACGCGATCGCCGCGCCGCACCCCGGCTGCCACCAGGCCCCCCGCCACCCGCGCGGCGCGGTCCCAGGCCTCCTGATAGGTCACCCGCTCGCCCCCGAGGATGACGATGCACTCGCGATCGGGAGTGCGTTCGACGGATGCTCGGAACATGTGCAGCAGCGATCGGGCCAGACCCGTGTAGCGCAGCACGCCATCGCTCGTGCGCTCGATCCCGCTCATGTCGAATGGCATGATCGCGGGCGTCCGGCCCTCCTTGACGATGCGCTGCGTGCTCACACCTGCCCCCCTTCCGCGGTCCGGTCATCCCCCGATGACCGGTGGTGCAGCGTAACGGTGATCCATCGACTGCGCCACGTACTCGACGCTGCCGTCAACTTCGAGAACGCGCGATGACTCCCACCGAAGCGTCTCGCGTCGCCAAGGCTCGCGCCGGCGGGGCAGTGACCGCCACTCACTTGACGGCTCGCGGAGCGCGTACCCGCGCCGCCCTGGTCAAGGCCGCCAGGGCGCTGTTCGAGCGGCAGGGTTACCTCGACACCAGCGTCGGCGACATCTCCAAGCGGGCTCGCGTCGCCCACGGCACCTTCTACACCTACTTCAACTCCAAGGAGGAGATCTTCGCCGAGGTCGCCGACGTCCTGCAGGCCGACCTCCTGCAGGTCGCCGAGGACGAACCGCACCCCCCGCCGGGCAGCCCGCTCTCCGTGCGCATCGAACGGGCCAACCGCGGCTACCTGCTCGGATACCAGAAGAACGCCCGGATGATGGGGGTCCTCGAACAGGTGGCGACGTTCAACCCACGGCTGGCGGCGATCCGCCGGTCGAGCCGGCGGTACTACGTCCAGCGCAGCACGACCTCGATCCGGCGCTGGCAGGAGCAGGGGCTGATCGACGAGCGCATCGACGCGGCCTACGCGGCCAGCGCCCTCGGCTCGATGATCGACCGCTCGGCGTACGTCTGGCTCGTGCTCGGTGAGCCGTTCGACCTCGACGAGGCGGTCATCCAGCTGACGCGCCTGTACTGCAACGCCCTCGGCCTGCCGTACCATCGCGATGTCGAGGATCCCACTCCGGCGAGCCGGCGGCAAACCTCGACTTGATACCGTTGTCAACTATCGGCGCCGATCGAGGCCCGGGAAGCGACTCCAGGGGGGTTCATGTTCCTGCACGATGTCGTCCGCCTGAACGGACGGAAGTACCCCGACCGGCCGGCCGTCGTCACCGGCGACCGTACGATCTCGTTCGGCGAGCTGCGCGACGCGTCGTGGCGAGTCGCCAACGCCGTGCGCGAGCTCGCCGCACCCGGCGACCGGGTCGGGATCCTCGCCGAGAACCTGCCCGAGTACGTCGAGTGCTACTACGGCGTGCCGGCCGCCGGCATGGCCCTCACGTTCCTCAACTACCGCCTGCACCCCAAGGAGTGGGCCTGGATCCTGAACAACGCCGAAGCGAGCGTCTTGCTCGTGCAGGCCAAGTACCTGGAGCAGGTGGAGGCGGTGCTCGGCGAGGCACCGACCGTCGAGCACATCGTGGTGATCGACGATGGCACGACGGTCACGACGACCCACCCGTCGTACCGCGACGTCGTGGGCGCGGCCTCCGCCGACGAGCCCCGGCGGGACATCGACGAGGACAGCACGGCGTGGCTGCTGTACACGAGCGGAACGACGGGCTTCCCGAAGGGCGCCATGCTCACCCACCGCAACCTCACCGCGGCGATGCTGGAATCGGTCATCGAGTACGAGCCGCAACCCGACGAGCGCAACCTCGTCGCCTTCCCGCTGTGCCACGTCGCCGGCTACGCCGTCCCCGTCGCCCACATGCGCGGCGGACGCGTCGTGCTGACGCCGATGTTCGAGCCCGAACTGTGGATGCAACTCGTCGACGAGCACGGCATCACGGGTACCGCCCTGGCGCCGACGATGCTCAACATGGTGCTGCAGCACCCGCGCATCGACGACTACTCCCTCGCCTCACTGCGCAGCATCGGCTACGGGGCGGCGGCGATGCCGGTGGAAGTCCTGCGGTCGGCGATCGAGCGCTTCGGACCGATCGTCTACTCGGGCTTCGGCATGACCGAGCTCGGCGGGAACGTCCTGACGTTCCCGAAGTCGGCCCACGAGCGTGCCGTCAAGGGCGACGAGTACCTGCTCGCCTCGTGCGGCACGCCGATGTGCCTGGCCGACGTCAGGGTCGTCGACGAGCAGTTCGTGGAGTGCCCGCCGGGCGTCGTCGGCGAGATCGTCATCCGCGGCGAGCAGGTCCTGAAGGGCTACTTCCGCAACGAGGAGGGCACGGCCAAGGCGTTCCACGACGACTGGTTCCGGACCGGTGACATGGCCAAGCGCGACGAGGAGGGGTTCTTCTACATCGTCGACCGGATGAAGGACATGATCATCACCGGAGGCGAGAACGTCTACAGCCGCGAGGTGGAAGAGGTCCTCTACACCCACCCGGCGGTCTCCGAGGCCGCCGTCGTCGGACTGCCCGATCCGAAGTGGGGGGAGAACGTGACCGCCGTGATCGTCCTGCGGGAGGGGGCGACGGCCACCGAGGCCGAGATCATCGCCACCGCCCGCGATCGCCTCGCCGGGTTCAAGAAGCCCAAGCGGGTCATCTTCCTCGACGAGTTGCCGAAGACCGTCAGCGGCAAGATCATCAAGCGCGAGCTGCGCGACCGCTTCGCCGCCGAAGGGACGTCCTGATGCGCGCCCTGCAGCTGACCGCCTGGCAGCACGACCCCGAGCTCCGCGACGTGTCGGAGCCCGAACCCGGCCCCGGCCAGGTCGTCGTGCGGATCGGCGGAGCCGGCGTCTGCCACTCCGACCTCCACCTGCTCTACGAGTTCCCGCCCGAGCTGTTGCCGTACCGACCGCCGTTCACGCTCGGTCACGAGAACGCCGGATGGGTCGAGGCGTTGGGGGCCGGCGTCACCGGGCTGGAGGTCGGTGAACCCGTGGCCGTGTACGGAGCGTGGGGGTGCGGGCACTGCGTGCGGTGCCGGCAAGGGATGGAGAACTACTGCGTCAACCAGGCGCAGTTGGCCTGCGCCGGTGGCGGGCTCGGCTGCGACGGCGGCATGGCCCCACTGATGCTCGTGCCGTCGGCCCGCCTGCTCGTGCCGCTCGGCGACCTCGACCCCACCCAGGCGGCGCCGCTCACCGACGCCGGCTTGACGCCGTACCACGCCATCCGGCGGTCGCTGCCGAAGCTGCTCCCGGGGTCGAGCGCCGTCGTCATCGGCGTCGGCGGGCTCGGCCACATGGCGGTCCAGCTGCTGGCGGCGACCACCGCGGCGCAGGTCATCGCCGTCGACATGCGCCCGGAGGCGCTGGAGCTGGCGGCCGCCCACGGCGCCGAAGTCACGGTCACGTCGGGTGACAGCGCAGCGGCCGAGATCCGCGAGGCGACCAAGGGGGTGGGCGCCGATGTCGTGCTGGACTTCGTCGGCGCCGACGCGACGATGCAGCTCGCCGTGCTGGTGGCCCGCCCGCTCGCCGACGTCACGATCGTCGGCATCGCCGGCGGCAGCGTGCCGTTCGGGTTCTTCTCCGTGCCCTACGAGATCTCCCTGCAGACCACGTACTGGGGCAGCATCGTCGAGCTGATCGAGGTCCTCGAGCTGGCCCGACGCGGCGTGATCCGTCCCGAGGTGACGACGTACCCGCTCGACGATGCCCCCACCGCCTACCAGCGCGCTGCGCGACGGCGCGTTGCGCGGCCGCGCCGTCGTCGTCCCCTGACGGCGGCGCGCCCGTCGTCGGACCGCACGCGTATCTCGGTCGGGGCGGCGCGCTCATGAACCCGTGCGGGAACCATCGGGTGGCGTGCTGCTCGGCGCGGGACGGCTCGCCGACAGCCGCGCCGCCTGCTGGCGCGACGCGGAGGACGCCGAGGCCCGCGGCGACCCCGAGGGCATGGCCGAGGCGGCGCTCGGCCTCGGCGGCATCTGGGTCCACGAGCACCGGTCGACGCTCGAACAGGCTCGCGTCGAGTCCTTGCAGCGCCGGGCGCTCGCCGCCCTCGACCCGGCCACGTCGCTGGCCCGCCGTCTCGAGGTCCGCCTGGCCGCCGAGACCGCCTACCTGCTCGGCGATCCCGCCGGCGTCCTCGCCGAGCTCGAGCACGCCCGCCAGAGTGACGACCCTGTCGTCCTCGCCGATGCCCTCTCGCTGACCCACCACTGCCTGCTCGGACCGCACCACCGCACACTGCGCCTGCAGCTGGCCGACGAGCTGATCGCCGTCTCCCCGTTGACCGGGCGGCCGATCGACGGCCTCATGGGTCTGGCGTGGCGGACCGTCGACCTCGTCCTGGCGGGTGACCGCCGCGCCGGCCGGTCGCTGGCCGAGCTGCGGGAGCGGCTGGAGGTCGATCGCTGCGACGGCCTGCGCTACCTCGCCGATGCGATCGACGTGATGCTGGCGATCCGTGCCGGTCGCCTCGACGACGCCGAGGCGCTGGCCGCACAGTGCTACGAGCTCGGCCTCGACGTCGGCGACCTCGACGCCCTCGGCTGGTACGGCGGCCAGCTCGTGGCGATCCGCTGGCTGCAGGGTCGGGGCGACGAGCTACTGCCGCTCGTCCGGGACATCGTCAACTCGACGACGATCGCCGAGCCGGCCGCCGGCTTCGTCGCTGCCGTCGCCGCCCTGGCCGCGTCCTCGGGAGATCGGCCGGCGGCGCAGGCGGCCATCGCCTGCCTGCGCGCCGACGGGCTGCGGACGGTGGCGTCGTCGAGCAGTTGGTCGGCGACGATGCTCGGCGTCTGCGAGGCCGCCCACCTGCTCGGTGACGTCGACGCCGCGGCCGAGGCGTACGAGCTGCTCGAACCGTTCGCCGACCTCCCGGTGTTCTGCAGCATCGGGGTCGCGTCGTACGGTTCGGCCCACCGCCCGCTGGCGCTCGCGGCGTGGACGATGGGCGACCTCGATCGGGCCGTCGAGCACCTCGAGGCGGCGCTCGTGGCCGAGCTCGCCGCCGGCGACGGGCCGTGGCACACGATGGCCCTGGCAGCGCTGGCCGACGTCCTCGACGAGCGGGACGGGCCCGGCGACCGTCCGCGCGCGGCAGAGCTGCGCCGCACGGCGGTGGCCGCCGCCCGCCAGCTCGGCATGGCGCGACGCGCCACCGAGTGGGAACGGCGATCTGCAGCCGCGACGGAATGTCGCCGCGACGGCCGGGTGTGGACGATCCGCGTCGGCGCGCGCACGGCCGTCGTGCCGCACTCCGTCGGCATGGAGTACCTGATGACACTGCTCGCCAACCCCGACGTCGAGATCAGCGCCGTCAGCCTGGCGAGCGAGCACACGATGACGCGCCGCGGCGAGCCGGCCGAGGTCCTGCTCGACGCCCGCGCGGCGGCGAGCTACCGCCAGCGGATCGCCGAGCTGCGCAGCGAGATCGACGACGCCGACGCGTGGGCCGACCTCGAGCGGGCGGCGCGGGCCCGGCTGGAGCTCGAGGCCGTCCTCGATGAGCTGCGCCGGGCCAGCGGCCTCGGCGGGCGGTCCCGCTCGTTCGGTGACGACGCCGAGCGAGCACGGGTGTCGGTGCACAAGGCGCTCAAGCGGGCGTTACGGATGATCGCCGAGGTCGATCCGGTCCTCGGCGCCGAGCTGGCCTCGCGCACCGTGACCGGGATGCGCTGCGTCTACCGAACGGCCTGACGCGCGCCCCGCACCCGCCCCGAACGGCCGTAGAGTCGGAGGGAGAAGAGAGGTGCGGTGTGGTCATCGCCTGGATCGTCGCCGGTGTCGTGCTGCTGGCCGTCGAGCTGCATCACTTCGCGCTGTACGCCCTGTTCGTGGCCGTCGGGTGCTTCGCCGCGGCGATCGTCGCGGTCCTCGCGCCGAACGCCACCGCCGCCCAGATCGCGGCCGCCGTCGCTGGTCACCGTGGCGGGGATCGTCGCTCGTGCGGCCACGGGTGAGCCAGACGCTGGACCGTCACGGGGGTCACCGCGGCCGCGGTGTGCACGGCGGGCTCGTCGGGCACGAGGTCGTCACTCTCGACGTCGTCGGCGGCCCCGGGCAGACCGGTCACGTGATGCTCGCCGGCGAGCGCTGGCTGGCGATGAGTGGCGCCGACGTGCCGTTGCCGGCGGGAACGAGGGTGCTGATCACGGGTGTCGAGGGGACCACGCTGATCGTCTGGCCGGCGGACGGGCATCTGCCGATCGAGGGGATCGAGGGGATCACGGCCACGGACAACGGTCCGCGTGCCGACGAAGGAGAGAGGTGACCGAGATGATCGGGATCGCAGTGGGCGGGATCGTGGCCATCGTCGTCGCGGCGCTGGTGATCGGGGTCCTGCTGCTGGCCCTGCGGCAGATGGTGAACATCGTGCAGCAGGGCGAGGTCGGGGTGGTCAAGCACCTCGGCGAGTACCGCAAGACGCACGAACCAGGCCTTGTCATCATCGCCCCGTTCGTCGACTCCCTGCAGCGAGTCGACATGCGGGAGATCCCGCGCCCGGGCGATCGGCAGGACGTCATCACCAAGGACAACGTCGTCGTCACCGTCAACGCCACGATCTTCACCCAGGTCGTGGTCGCCGAGCAGGCCCTGTTCAGCATCGCCAACTTCGACGTCGGCATCGACGCCCTGGCCCGCACCGCGCTGCGCTCGGTGATCGGCACGATGACGCTCGACCAGGCGCTGTCGGAGCGGGAGAACATCAACACCGACGTCCAGCAGCAGATGGAGGCCGTCACCGACAAGTGGGGCATCCGCATCAACCGCATCGAGATCATCGAGATCGCCCCGCCGCCGAAGATCCTCGAGGCCCTGGCCCTGCAGAAGCAGGCCGACCAGGAGAAGCGGGCCAAGATCCTGCAGTCGGAAGGCCTGCAGCAGTCGGCGATCAACATGGCCGAGGGCGAAGCCCAGGCGTCCGTGCGCAGGGCCGAGGGGGCGCGACAGGCGGCGATCCTGCGCGCCGAGGGCGAGCGGCAGGCGGCGATCCTCGAGTCCGAGGGTCGGGCCCAGGCCATCGAGACGGTCTACGGGGCGATCAAGAAGGGCGAGCCGGACCCGACGCTGGTGGCCATCCTGCAGCTCGATGCGCTGGCCAAGTTCGCCGAGAGCGACAACGCCAAGATCGTCGTGCCGTACGAGTCGGCGGCCCTGCTCGGCGCGGCGCAGACCCTGCGGTCCGTGCTCAACGCCGCGCCGACGGCCAACGGCGATCAGCAGGTCCCAGCAACGATCCCTGATCCGCTGCTGTCCTCCCGGACCGGGTCAGTGCGCGGCTGACCAGGCCGAGTAGCCGCCGAGGAGGTCGGCCACGTCGGTGAACCCGGCGGCGGCCATGCGGCTGGCGGCGATCGACGAGCGGTAGCCGCTTTCGCAGTAGACGACCGTCGACCGGGCGGCGTCGAGCGTGGCCAGGCGCCCGCTGAGCAGGGTCAGGGGGATCTCGATCGCGCCGTCGATCACGCCGTCGGCGGTCTCGCCCGGCTGGCGGACGTCGACGAGTTGCAGGTCGGCGTCGCCGGCCAGCCGTTGCTCGAGCTCGTGGACGTCGACGCGGGTGCTCCGCTCGACCTCCTCCGGATGGGACTCGAAGGCGAGCAGCGGGTCGGCGAGGTACCCGACGACCCGGTCGAAGCCGATGCGGGCCAGGCGGTTCTTGGCCTCCCGCTCGTTGCCGGCGTCGGTGACGAGGATGATCGGCGCGCCGGGCTGGATCACCCCGCCGGCGTACTCGGCGTAGCGGCCGTCGAGCCCGACGTTGATGGCCCCGGCCAGATGCCCGACGGCGAACTCGTTCTGGTCGCGGGTGTCGAGGACGACGGCGCCTGAGCGCTGCCGGCGCAGCACGTCGTGGAGCGTCATCGCCGGCGGCACCGACGACTCGTCGAGCAGCTCGCGGTGCTCGCGGTTGCGCACGGCATCGAAGGAGAAGTACGCCGGCGGTGCCGTCTGCCCGTCGGTCACGACGGCGACGAAGGCCTCCTTCGGCATCTCCTGCACGGCGTAGTTGGTCGCCCGCTGCTCACCGATCGTCGACCACGTGTCGGTCGAGAGGTGCTTGCCGCACGACGACCCGGCTCCATGGCCCGGGTACACCCGGGTGCCGTCGGGCAGCGTCATCAACTTGTGGTGCAACGAGTCGTACAACATGCTGCCGAGCTCCTCGCTCGTCACGCCCTTCGACGACAGCAGGTCGGGGCGGCCGACGTCGCCGATGAACAGCGTGTCGCCGGTGAGCACGGCGAACGGCGCGGCGTCGCCGGCGTGCTCGTAGACGACGACGCTGATCGACTCCGGCGTGTGCCCCGGAGTGTGACGGACCTCGAGCGTGACGTCACCGAGGGCGATGCGCTCACCGTCGGCGAGCTTGCGCGAGGCGAACTCCGTCTCGGCGGGCGACCCGTAGGCGATCGTCGCCCCGGTCGCCGCGGCCAGTTCGAGGTGACCGGACAGGAAGTCGGCGTGGAAGTGCGTCTCGATGACGAGCTCGATCGTCACACCGTGCTCGGCGGCCGAGGCCAGGTAGGCCGAGATGTCGCGACGCGGGTCGACGACGACGGCACGTCCGCTCGTCGGGTCACCGATGAGGTAGGAGGCCTGCGAGAGGCACTCCAGGTAGTGCTGTTCGAAGATCATGTCTGGCCCCACGGGACAAGGTACCGGAGGGTCTGCGGCGGGGATGCCCGGCCGGAAACCCTCGGTCGGCAGCAAACACTCGGATCTACGGGTCGGGGAGGAGCTCGGGGCGGACGCGGCCGGCGGAGTCCTGGAAGCGGGCCTCGAAGCGGTAGGCCTCGGCCTCCAGCGGGTTGCGGTGGTACGGCGTCGGGCGGCGGATCGACGGTGGCAGCTCCCCGCCGCCGGCGACGTAGCCGGCGCCGTACTCGCAGGCGAAGCCCGACTCTCCGCCGTAGCGATGGAACTGCTCGACGTGGACGACCTCGTGGATCACGTTCACGAGATCCCGCGGGTTCGTCTCATCCAGCGAGCCCGCCCAGTAGATGTGATCACCGAACGTCATGGCGATGATCGGACCGCGCTCGTTGAATCGGTTGGGCGGCAGCCGGCACCCGGTACGGACACGGATCGCGCCGACGTCGACGCCGGGGAACAGCCGGGCGAGGATCGCCTGTGTCGCCGGGGACAGGGGGCGGGGACGGCGGTTGATGTTGGCGAGTTGGGCGGCGCGGCGCGTCTCGCGGTAGGCGACTCGGCCGATCGTGCACCCGAACGGCCGCAGTGCCGGCCTCCACACGCCGAGCGCCGCGGCCGTCGCGGCGATCGTCGACAGCAACGCCATGGCCCGAGTGTCGCGCGGCGGCAATGAGTGCAGCGGCGCTGCTGCGGTGCCGCCAAGATGGTCCGATGCACGCACCGGCCGACGACGTGCTCGACAACGCCGGGTGGCACGCCCTGCTCGGCCCCCACGCCGCCTTCGCCGATGGCCGACGGGCTGGCCCGCCGCTACCGCCCCGACGTGTCCGTGTTCCACGCCGCGGCCGACGACAGCGCGGCGTCGTGGCGGGACCTGGCCACGCTCGCCACGCCCACCGGCATCGTCGTGGTCTTCCGGGGGACGCCGGTCCACCCGCCGGCGGGCTGGGTGCAGGTGTTCGGCGGCGAGGGCCACCAGATGGTCCTCACGGCGGCACCGGCGACGGTGCCCGAGCTGGCGCGGCGCGATCCACCGACCGGGCGTCGGGTGACGACCCGGCCGCTCGGCGACGACGACGTCGCGGCCATGGTCGACCTCGTCGCGCTGACCGAGCCGGGCCCGTTCCGGCCGCGCACCATCGACCTCGGCGGGTACATCGGGATCTTCCACGACGACGAGCTGGTGGCGATGGCCGGCCAACGGCTGCGGCCCCCCGGCTACTGCGAGGTCAGCGCGGTGTGCACGCACCCCGATGCCCGGCGGCGCGGCTACGCCTCGATCCTCACGATCCGCGTCGCCGCGGCGATCGCCGAGCGCGGCGAGACACCGTTCCTCCACGTGGCCGACACCAACACGTCGGCCCGCGCCGTCTACGAGCTGCTCGGGTTCACGACCCGCCGCATGGTGTCCTTCGGCGCCTACCGCGTCCCCTCGCGCCCCGACTAGCTGGTCGGAACGGTGGGATGCGGTTCTGACGCTCCTCGCTCCCGCTCAGCGGGATCAGGTCTCCGAAGAACCGCCTGATGCGTCAGACGTGCGCCAGCACGGCGTCCAACGGCCACGGGACGCGCGTCAGATCGAGGGCGTCGACGAGCAGCCGCGCGTACTGGACCTTGCGGCCGCCGCGGGTGCCCATGAAGCGCCGCAGTTGAGCCTCGATGCTCCGTCCCTGCTGGGCCGGTTGCTTCTGCAACGTGCGCCACGACGAGAGGTCCCCCGCGGCCTCGATGACGCTGCACGACGGCGTCGACGCCGAGCGCCCTGATCAGCTCGTCCTCGAGGTCGGCGTCGCAGACGTAGAACCCGATCCGCTCCATCCCCGCCCGTGTCAGATCGGCGCCGAGACCGGCGCGCTCGCAGCCCCCGCCGGAACAGGCCCTCCTCGGCGGCGTCGCACAGCCCGGCCAGCCGGAGGTCCAGACCGGCCGGCCCGACCACCGACAGGAACCGTCCGACGTTGGTGGCTCCGCCGATCGGCACGACGGCGACGCCTTCCTCGTCGAGGCGCCGTCCCCGGCGCCGGGCGAGGGCTTCCAGCGCCACCTGGTCACTGATGCCCTCGGCGAGAACAACTGCCCGTGCCTCGACGGCGGCGGCCAACGACGGACCGGCCGCGGCCACGACGGGCGCGCCCTTGCCGCCGGCTGCCCACTCGACAGCTGCCAGGTGCCGGCGACGCGTCTCCTCCACCGGCGCTCGGTCCGATCACGCCGCCCAGGTGAGCACGTCGCCGGTCCCGGCGACCATCCTCGTGCCGGGCATCACCCGCAGGCGGTGCGGCGTGAGACGCAACACGCCGAACTCGGCGGCATCCGGGCTGGTCCACTGGGGGATGATCGACGGGTCGTACCCGACGGGCGCCGGCGCCTCGGCGAAGCGCTGCCAGCCGGCGCGGCGATCCTCCGGCGACGTGTCGAAGCGCGCCGCGCAGTCGGCGGTGCACGTGTCCTGGTTCGGATGCCAGTACGTCAGCGACAGGGCCGGGACGCCGGCCAGGTGGCGCGCCTTCGGCGAGTTCGGCGAGGTGGCGATCCACCCGGTGAGGCTCTCGCCGTCCCACTCCCAGACCGGGTGGAGGACGCGCGTGGCGGGCCGGCCCTTGGGATCGATCGTGGCGCCCGACGCACCAGACGATGCGGTGGGCCATCTCGACGAACGCCGGGGCGACGACAGCCAGTTCTTGCATGAACGGCAAGCTAGCGAGCACGCCGTGGCCGTTCGGCCCGCGCCGTCACGGACGCCGATCCGCGCTTGCCATGCTGGACGGCGTGGACCCGCACCTCCGCGGGTCGCGCGATCGACCGAGGAGGCCACGAGTGACCACGTCAACCGGTTCGGTGGATGACGTCCGCTTCCGCGGCCAGCCAGCGGTGCGCGTGTCGTCCGGGGAGCTGACGGCGACGTTCCTCCCGGATCTCGGTCTCACGGGCGTGTCGATGCACTGCCGTGGTCGGGAGCACCTCGCCCTGCCCGGTGGCCTGCCGGCGCTGCGGGCCGGCGCCACGCTCGGGCTGCCGCTGTTGGCGCCGTGGGCCAACCGGCTGGCGGCATGGCGATACCGAGCGGCCGGGGTGGACGTCGACCTGACCGGACGCCCGCTCGGCACCGACGGCAACGGGCTGCCGATCCACGGTCTGCTCGTCGGCCACCCGGGATGGCGCCTCGGTCGACGCTCGGCCGGCGGGGATCGGGCCGCCTTCGTGGCGACCATCGACGTCGACGACCCGGCGTTCCCGTTCCCCCACCGCATCGAGGTCGCCGTGACGGCGCACGGTCCGCAGTTGACACTCGACACCACCGTGATCCCCACCGGACCACGCCCGGTGCCGGTTGCGTTCGGCTGGCACCCGTACTTGCGACTTCCCGGGACGCCCCGGCGCCAATGGCGGCTGCAGCTCCCGGAACGCACCCACATCACGCTCGACGACCGCGGCATCCCCACCGGGGGCGAGGAACGCGAAGGACCTGAGGCCGAGCGGATCGGCCGGCGGACGTTCGACGACCTCTACCGGTTGGACCGGGATCGCCGCCTCGCCCTCGTGGCCGACGACGTGGCGATCTCGATGCACGCCGGTCCGGACTACCCGTTCGCCCAGGTGTGGGTGCCCTTCGGGAAGCCGTTCGCCGCCCTCGAGCCGATGACCGCAGCCACGAACAGCCTCGTCGCAGGCACCGCACCCGTCGTGCAACCCGGCGAGACCTACACCGCCTCGTTCACCCTCGCCGTCGAGGATCCACCGTGATCGCGATCACCGGAGGGCGTGGCGCGGGGCACGGCTGAAGTGGTCAGGAGGTGACCACGGCGGGCGGGAGATGATGGGGCATGACGGATGACGGATTCATCGACCGCGCCGAGTACCCGCCCGGGGTCCCCTGCTGGATCGACACGGAGCAGCCGGATCCCGACGCAGCCGCCCGCTTCTACGGCGGGCTGTTCGGGTGGGACTTCGAGGACAAGCTGCCCCCGGGCAGCGCCGACCGCTACCTCGTCGCCAGCCTGCACGGCTACGACGTGGCGGCGATCGGCTCACCCACGCCGGGCATCGCCGGCCCGCCGGCGTGGCACACCTACGTCAGCGTCGTCGACGTCGACGCCAGCGCCGCTCGGGCGGTCGGCCTCGGGGCACAGGTATCGATGGCACCCACGGACGTCGGGCCGCCGGGCGCTCGAGCGGGCCGGTGGGCCGCCCTGATCGATCCCGAGCACGCGCCGATCCGGCTGTGGCAGCCCGGCTACCGTCACGGTGCCCAACTCGTCAACGCGCCGGGCGGGTGGAGCTCCAGCGACCTGACGACGCGCGACGCGGACCGGGCGAGGACCTTCTACGGGGAGCTCTTCGGGTGGCAGGCCGACCCGGTCGACTTCGGCGGCGGCGACGCGGACGCCTTCATGTGGCGACTCCCCGGCTACGGCGACTTCCTGGCGATCCGCGATCCGGACATCAAGCGCCGCCACGCCGAGCCGTGGGTACCGAAGGGGTTCAGCGACGCCATCGGCTGGATGACGGCCGCCGACGACAACGCGACGGCGCCGCGCTGGACCGTGACCTTCTCGGTCAGCAACACCGACGCCGTCGTCGAGCGTGCCGTTCAGCTCGGCGGCACGGTGCTGTCGCCGCCGACCGACCAAGGTGGCGGCGTCGTGCGCATGGCGACCATCGCCGACCCCCAGGGGGCCGACTTCACCGTCAGCTCCTACGATCCCACCGCCATCGCCGCGCACCTGACTCGCCACACTTTGGACATGGCTTCGTTGCTGCCCTCGCTGCGGGCCCACCTCCGCCCGACCGACGACCAGCACCGGGTGACGCCCCTGGAGCTGCTGTTCGACCTCGTCTTCGTCTACGCCATCACCAACGTCACCGGGTTGATGGAGCACGAGATCGGCGCCACGACCGTCCTCGAGGGCCTCGTCACGCTCGCCGTGGTGTGGTTCGGGTGGTGCTCCTACGCCTGGCTCGGCAACCAGGCGCAAGCCGACGAAGGGCTGGTGCGCGTGGCCATGGTCGTCGCCATGGGCGGGATGTTCTTCGTGGCCATCAGCATCCCGTACGCCTTCGAGCCCGAGGGCAACGCGGCAGTCGTGCTGGTGATCGCCTACGCCGTCGTCCGCCTCACCCACCTCGCGGTGTACCTGATCGCGGCCGGCGACGACACCCAGCTGCGCAGCGTCATCCTGGTCATGTTCGCCGTCACCTCGGTGGCGCTCGCCCTGCTGTTCATCGGCGCTGTCGTCGGCGGCCCGGCGCAGCGACGGTGGTGGCTCGCCGCGGTGGTCATCGACCAGCTCGGCGTGTACTTCGCTCGTTCGACGCGTTGGCGGCTGAACAGCTCGTCGCACTTCGCCGAGCGGTTCGGCTTGATCATCATCATCGCCGTCGGTGAGTCGATCGTCGCCGTCGGCACGGCGACGTCGAGCGCCCAGCTGACGTGGCAAGAGGCCGTCGCCCTGCTGTGCGGCCTGGCGATCGCCGTGTGCCTGTGGTGGCTGTACTTCGATGTCGTCGCCAAGGTGGCCGAAGAGGTGCTGCACCGGGCGTCAGGGATCGAACGCGCCCGCCTCGCCCGCGACTCGTACACCTACGTGCACTTCCTGTTCGTCGTCGGCATCGTCTTCGTGGCGTTCGGCCTGGTCGTGCTGATCGACGACGAGGACCACATCGATGCCGGCCGCTACGCGCTGTACGGCGGCATCGTCTGCTACCTCGTCGGGCACGTCCTGTTCCGGCTGCGCAACGTCGGCGGGATCAACGCCGCCCGCGCCGTCGCCGGGCTCGTGCTGCTCGCCGGCATCCCGACGCTCGGCGCCCTCAGCCCGCTCGCCCAGGTCGCCGTTCCTGCCGTCGTGCTGTCCGCGCTCGTGCTCTTCGAGGTCCGGGCGTTCCGTGAGCCGCGCGACGCCATCCGCCACCGCGCCCACGAACCGGCCCAGGTCACCGGCTCCGATGGTGGCGAGGCCCGTTCGACCTGACACACCCGCCGGTCAGAAGAGCGTCGGTTCGGCCGCGGGCTGCGCCCGGTGCGGCTCGGGCAGCGGTGGCAGGTCCGGGCGCCGCGCTCGCACCTCGTCGTGGAGCCGGCGGGCCAGCACCGGAGCGTCGAGGTTGTCCGGCGTGTGGACGAACATCGTCGGGCTCCGCCCCTCGTCGAGCCAGCCGGTGAGCACCGGCAGCCAGCGCTGCCACCCGGCGGCGGTGGCCGCAGGGTCGTCGACGCCGATGTAGCGCGCCACGGGCCGGTCGGTGAGCGCCCGTAGCCGGCGCGGCAGGTGCGGCTTCTGCCGCCGGGCAGCACGCTCGGCGTCCGACGGCGGGACGGTGCTGAAGAGGGTCGTGGTGTCGAGGCTGACCCACTCCACTCCGGCGCCCGCGAGCAGCTCTGCCGTCGCTGCTTCGACAGCCGCGTCCTCGTAGAAGGCGCGGTGGCGCAGCTCGACGGCGAAGCGGTGTGACGATGGCAGCCGGCGCAGGAAGCGGCCGAGGACGTCGACGTCGTCCGGGCCGAACGAGCCGGGCAGCTGGATCGACAGCTGCTCGGCCCGCGCCCCCAAGGGCTCGATGCGTGCCAGGAACTCGCGGAGCTCACCATCGGCGTCCCGGAGCCGCTGCCGGTGGGTGATCGTCCGCGGCAGCTTGAACACGAACCGGAAGTCGTCCGGTGCTTCGCGCGCCCACGCCGCCACGGTGCGCGCCGCCGGGACGGCGTAGTGCGTGGTGTTGCCTTCCACGGCGTTGCACCATGTCGCATACGTCGGCAGCTGCTCACGGCGGGCGAGCTGCGGCGGGAAGTGACGGCCCTGCCACGCCTTGTAGGCCCACATCGCGCACCCGACGCGCAACATGGCCGTCACGCGGTCACGGCGCGGGCACCGACGGTGCCGAGGAGTTCGGTGAGGCCGTCCTCGAACGGGGCCGTGAGGTCGGAGGCGCCGGTGATGGCGTGCCCGATCTCGTGCAGCAGCGTGCCGACGAACAGCTCCGGCGAGGCGAGGCAGCGACGGTTGATGACGATGCGGCCCAACGCCGGCTCCCACAGCCCGAGCGCCGTCTCCGTGCCGTCCGGGGTCAGGTGCAACGTCTCGGACACGACCACCGTCCAGCGTTTGCTCGTGCGGCCCACCACGTCGACGACCTCGTCGGCGAGGTCGAGCACGGCGCGTTCGCCCTCGTCGAGCAGCGCCGGATCGACGGGCTCGATGACGACGCGCTGGTTCCAGTCCCGGGCGAAGCGTTCGAGCGTGACGACGGAGTCGTCGTCGGCGTGGCGCAGGCGGGCGGCGAGGGCATCGGGGATGACGAAGACGTGCTTGCCGTCCTGCTCGGCCCGGCGGATCAGCTCGGGCTGGGACCAGCGCTGCCCGGCGGTGACGAACACGGTGTCAGGATCGGCGTCGGCGAGCTGGTGCACGACCCGCTCGGCGACGTCGTTCCACTTCACCTCGTCGTGGGTGGCGCCCTTGGCGAAGCCCGCCATGTCGTCGACGAGGATGGTCAACACGGCCGGCTCCCGGACCGCCAGGAGGATCGCCTTGATCCGGTCGGTGTAGGCGGACCGGCCGACGTTCGAGCGCTCCCGGTTGAGCGCCCGGCGCAGCTTGGCGTCGACCTTGGTGACGTTGTACGAGAACAGCAGTCCGTCGTCCTCGGCCACCCGCACGCCTCGCACGTAGACACTGCCGGGGGCGGTGCCGGCGCGAGCGAGCACCTGTCCGCTGGGCGTCGACTCCATCACCTCGACCGACTCGTCGTAGGCGAGGAAGTACCTCATCGCCTCGGCCACGTCCTCGTCGGAGATGCCGGTCAGCGCGACGTCGGTGCCGATGAGTGCGGCCGGCGGCCCGACGGTGGCGTGGAGGGTGACGACATCACCGAAGCCGTGCTTCGACCGCTCGACGAGGCCGATGGTGCCGTGCGGTGAGGCGATGCAGATCCCGCTGCCGTTGCGGTGGAACGTCGCCAGCGCGTCCTTGAGCCCGACCCCGAACTGCCCGACCACGACGTCGGAGTGGCGCTTCTCCTCCGACTCGTTCTGGGTCAGGTGCTGGTAGCGCAACCCGCGACCGTGGTCGCGGACGTGCCAGACGCCGTCGGCGTCCTTGGTGATCAGCGGACGGTCGGTGCGGCCGAGGAGGGCGTGCTCGTCGAGGGCGTTGGCGATGACCTCGCGCAGGGCATGCGCCGGCGTCCAGTGCTCGAGCACCTTCTCGACGTTGAGGTCGAACGCTTCGTCCACGACATCCCGCAGGCTACGGGTGTCGGCGCGCACACGGCGGATGTGTCATGGCGCACGGAGCTGCACCGCAGGAGAGCGCATCCTCATCTCAACCGGCAGAAGGACCGCCCTCCATCTGCCGGACCGGAGGGAACGTCATGCTGCTCGCACTCGAACCACAGAGCCACGCTGGCACGAGCGGCCGTACCGCACGGCACCACCACCGGGGCAACCGTGCGCTCCTCGCCACCGAGCCGGCTGCCGCCGCTCTTCGGTGGGCCGACCGCCGCCCGCGCCCGGCCGGGTTCGACGGATGGGCCGGAGCGGTCGGGCAGCGGCTCGAGGACCGTGGCCTCGCGGCCGTCACCGGTGATCTCGACGAGCTCGTCACCTTGGCCCGCCGGCTGGGCGTTGCCCGTGTGGCGGCCGATGTCCTGGTGGATGCGGCGCAGCCCGAGCCGGCCCGCTACCGAGCCTTCGCCCACGTCGTGGCCGCACTCGTCGCCGCCGAGGCACCGCGGGCGTCCTGACGGCGGGCCGCCCTCTCACCGCTCCGACGCGCGACTCCTCGCGCATCTCCTCGGCGGTCGGACCGAGCGTGTCAGCCGCCGTGGCCCCACGCTGACCCATCGGCTGCGGCGGCCCTTTGGTGGTGTCGCGGACCGTTTGCCGTTCCAACTCGGCGTTGAGCTCGGCACCCAACAGCACGGCGAGAGCGCTGATGTACAGCCACAGCATCATCACCACGACGGCCCCGAGCGAGCCGTAGGTCTCGTTGTACTTACCGAAGTTGGCGGTGTAGAAGGCGAACAGCGCCGATCCGGCGAGCCACAGGCCGGTGGCGACGATGGCCCCGGGCGACACCCACGACCAGGTCGGCTCGTCTCGGTCCGGGCCGTAGCGGTAGAGCATTGCCAGCGCGATCAGCATCCCGATCAGCAGGACCACCCAGCGCAGCACGCCGGCGGCGACCCGTCCGGCGGTCCCCAGCCCGGCGTCGGCGAGCAGCGACGGCAGCACGGCGATGAGGAAGAAGGCACCGACGAGGAAGACGATGGCGCCGACCGTGAACGCCAGGGACACCGACTTCAGCTTGACGAACCCTCGTGTCTCGTCCTCGTTGTAGGCGGCGTTCACCGCGGCGATGAGGTTCTGGACCCCACTGGACGCGCTCCACAGGGCGAGCAGCACGCTGATGACCAGGGCCAACCCGAGCGCCCCGCCGGCGTCGTCCGTGATCGAGCTGAGCTGCTGCGTGACCAGTGCGCGGACCTCGTCAGGAGCGGTGCCGAGGACGTCCTCGACCTGCCGCTCCACCTCGGTGGGGTCGGCGACCAACCCGTACAACGAGACGATCGCCACGAGCGCCGGCACCAGGGCCAGCAAGGCGAAGAAGGCGACGCCGGCGCCCAGGAGCGTCACGTTGTCCTTCTTCGCCTCCACCTTGACTCTCAGCAGGACGTCCTTCCAGCCCCTGGCCGGCAGCTCCGTGGGCCGCGCTGCCAGACGTCCGTGGTCGTCGGAGGTGACAGTCGTCATGCTCCGGGCATTCCCAGCAGCGATCGAATGCAATCGTCCGCGCTGGGGCGATGAGTTCGCGACGCTGGTCCTGTCGAACCGACGACACCTGGACACAGAGGAGCGAACGATGCGAGTCGTGGTCAACGAGTTCATGAGCCTGGACGGCGTCGTGCAGGCGCCCGGCGGAGCCGAGGAGGATCTCGACGGTGGCTTCGCCCACGGCGGCTGGTCGATGCCGTACTTCGATCCGGAGATCATGGGCGGTGCCTTCGACGAGGGACTGAAATCCGCCGACGCCCTGCTGTTCGGACGGCGCACCTGGCAGGTGATGGCGGGCGCGTGGCCCGGGCGCGCCGGTGATCCGTTCGCCGATCGGATGAACGAGATCCGCAAGTACGTCGCGTCACGGACGCTGAGCGAGAGCGACCTGACGTGGACCAACTCGATGTTGCTGTCCGCCGATGACGCCGTCGGCGACATCGCCGCCAAGCGTGATCAGGCGGGAGGCGACCTCGTGGTCATGGGCAGCGCCAGCCTGGTCACCACGCTGCTCGGCGCCGGCCTCGTCGACGAGCTCAACCTGATGATCGAGCCGATCCTGCTCGGCGGTGGCAAGCGGATCTTCCCGGCCGACGGCACGGCCCGGCCGCTGCAGCTCGTCAAGAGCGTCACGGCCGGCACCGGCGTGCAGGTCTGCACGTACCGCCCGGCGTCCTGAGGTCCCCTCATCCGAGTGTTTGCTGCCGACCGAGTGCCTGCGGCCGGGATGCCCCGCAGCAGGCACTCGGATCAGACGGTCAGCTCCTGGGAGTAGTAGACGGCGCGCTCGGTCGACCCCGGCTCGCTCGCCGCGAACCCGTGACGCTCGTAGAAGCGTTGGGCGTCGACGTCGACCTCGTCGACGTTGATCTCGATGACGTCCACGCCACGGTCGCGGGACGTGGCGAGCAACAGCGTGATGATGTCCGAGCCGATGCCGCGGCCGCGCAGGTGCGGCACGACGTACAGCTCGTCGAGCAGGGCGACGTGCCCGGCGTACCAGACGTTCGGTCGCAGCGTGACGAGGGCGACCGCCACGGCCGGTGTCCCGGCGAGGATGGCGAACGTCGTCTCGCTCCCGAGGAGGACGCGCAGCCGCTCGGCCAGCACAGCGGCGCCCGGAGTCGGTGTGTCGAACTCGGTGTTGAAGTCGTGCAACAGCTGGGCGACCTCGTCGGCGTCGTCCGCTGTGGCCAGCCGCGGTTCCCACCGGCTCATGGCGGCACGCTACAAGTGCGTCGGCGTTCGGCCGATGAGGCGTTCGATCGTGCGTGGATCGCCGTCCCACGCGGCGAGCAGCGTTGCCCGCGGTACGCGCCTCGCCGCGTAGCGCAGCGCCAGAGCGACGACGACGACATCGTCGAGCGGCCCGATGACGGGCAGGAACTCCGGGATCAGATCGATCGGCGACAGCACCCACAGTCCGGCGGCAGCCACGGCGAGCTTGGCGCGACGGGGCACCGCCGGGTCGTTCCGCAAGCGGCGTGCCATGCGGACGCAGTTGGGAAGGAACGCGGCGAGCTCCTGGAGGATGCCGGGAGGGAGGCGCCGAGCCAGTAGGACGAGCACGCCCCACGACGCCACGACGACCGCCGCTCCGACGACGATCACCCGCAGCCAATCCATCGACGGCAGACGCTACGGCCGTCGCCGCGCAACGGCCGCCGTGCGGCCGGGGGTTGGGATAGCGTCCGTGTCGCGATGACGCCGGATGTCGAGCGCGCCTATCGGGAGCACCTGAGCTCCGGGGATCTCGACGTGCTGCGCGACGCCGCCGGTGGCCAAGCGCTCGCCGCCGCCCTCTCGTCGCCAGCGCTCGAGCACATCGTGTTCGCCAACGATCCACGCCTCGACCCCACCCGCGTCGCGTCGCCGTTCCTCACCTTCGCCGTCGCCGTGCATCGCACTGCCGAGCGGCTGGCGACGACGACGTACGTCAACGAGTGGATCGCTCCCCGGCGGCGAGTGCCGGTGTTCGACGTCGAGCCGTTGCGTCGCCTGCTCAGTGATCCGCTGCGGCGCTTCTTCTTCGTCGAGCTGCTGGCGTCCTATACCCACGTGGTCAGTGGGAGCACCTGGGTGGCGACCCGTCGGGGTTGGCGCCGGCGCCGGTTCAGCGAGCTCGACCCGGTGCAGCTGGCGGGGATGCTCGAAGCCGTCTCGCCTGCCGAGCGCCCCGGCGTGCTCCGCCGCCTCGGCGACCTGGCGCTCTTCCTCACCGGCGTGTTCCCCGACCACACGGCCAGCACCCCGCTCGGGCGGCCGCTCTCCGAGGCCACCCTGCTCCGTTCGGCCGGCCTCGAGACCACGCGAACGGCGCCAGGGGATCTGGCCACGTTCGAGCTCCTCGAGCTGCTCGGGCGTCGTTGGTACCGGCTCGCCGCCCGCCTGTCGCCGGCGCCCAGCGGCACCGTCGAGGTGCTCGCCGCGATCGCCGAGCAGTTCACCGACGCTCGGCGGATCCTCAACGCCGTCACCGACGTCTACCTCTTCCCGCTGCGCGAACGCTGGTTCGGCCGCCCAGCCGCCTAGCCCAGGTTCTTCGGAGCCTTGCTCCCGCTCAGCGGGATCAACGCTCCACGGAGTCGTGCGCGCTGTTGGCGGCGCGAAGCGCGCACAGCACGAGGAGAAAGGCGAGGAACCCGAGCCCGAGCCAGACGGCAGCGATGACCAGCAGCACCGTCATGCCGCAGCGCCTTCGTTCGGCGGTGTCGTTGGCTTGGGGACAGGAGCGATGGAGCGTGGTGCGCCCGGCACGTTGGGACCTCGAAGAGCAATTGCAGCGGTGTCAGCGTCGACACGTTGCCGTCCAAATGCGGCGCCGGAGTCATCAACGTTGATGATTCCGCGTGTGGCACGCCTACCTGTCGGCCCTCAAGAACGCGGTACGTCTGCCGGCCGGAGGGCGACGCGCTTCACGGTCGCCCTCGCGCTCGCCTGACGCGGCCGCGCCCGGCGCTGCGCGAGGTCGGCGCGGAAGGCGGGCCACACGGTGGGCACGTCGGTCGCCGCGTCCCGGGTCGCTCGGTAGCGGTCGAAGAGGGCGATCAGCAGCGACAGGAGGAGCACGAAGAAGAGGGTGGTCAGCGCCGGCGTGCGCTCTCCCGACCGGCCCCCGATGAGCGGCATCGATCGCCACCAGGGCGACGTTGATCACGAGCATCGCCACGAACTGTTGTGCCGTCGTCGCCCACGACCGTCCGCGCCGGCGCAGGGCCTCGCTGACCCCGGCGTTGGCGATCACGAGGACCGCCACGCCGACGGCGACCCCGGCATTGCTGGCGCGGATGTCCGGGAGCACCTGGGCGAAGATCACCGAGATCAGGCTGAGCAGGACCACCTTCTCGGCGAGCACCGGCGACCAGAACGGTTCGTGACCATCGGTCGGCACGGCTGGAACCACCACATGCCGATCGACGGCAACCGTGAACGGCCAGTCGGCCGGGGGGATGCGGCGCCGTTCGACGTACAGCACGACGCCCGCGGCGATGGCGGCTACCCCGAGCACGATCCACATGTACGGATGATCCGCCATGAAGTCGGTGAAGTCGAGCTGGGCGACGTGGATCCACCACTCCTGCGGCAGCTTGATGACGATCCAGATGAACGCCGCCAGCCCGACGATCACCACCGGACCGAGCCGGGCCGGGTTCCAGCGCGTCCGCACGAACTCGTAGGCGATGAAGAAGTACTCGAACGTGTTCGGGAACACGAGCAGCAGCCACCGCTCGTCGAGCAGCTCGAAGAGCGTCACCCCGACGAGACGGTAGAAGTACAGGAAGCGAGCGGTCCGGAAGGCGATCGGATCGCGCCAGTTGCGCATCGTCGAGATGTAGGCGATCGCCAGGTAGTAGACGTCGAGCGCCTTGTCGTAGGTCTGGTAGCCCGGCAGCGGATCGTCGGTGAACATCTGGAAGATGCTCTGGTCGGCCGCATCGAGCACGAGTGCGGCGAGGATCGCCGGGAGCGGGAAGCGCGGGATCGCCAACGGCACGAAGAACCGCAGCAGGACCACGACGACGAACACCGCAGTGGCCATCGGGCAACCCTACGAGCCCGGCCGGCGCCGTCCGGGGACTGTCGCGCCGGTTCAGCCCGGTTCGCGCGTCGGATCGGTCGACCG
The DNA here is from genome assembly GCA_963776995.1 of uncultured Acidimicrobiia bacterium. Lineage (GTDB taxonomy): Bacteria > Actinomycetota > Acidimicrobiia > Acidimicrobiales > Ilumatobacteraceae > JALZMG01. The sequence goes on along the minus strand of CAVZPA010000011.1, from coordinate 23,094 downwards.
TTGGAGGTCGTCCACGTCGACCGGGTGGCCCGCCCCGGCGGCCGCGTTCTCGAGGTGCTGCCGCCTGCTGGCGTCGACCGCCGGTGGTTTCGGCCGCGGCATCCACGTCGCTCGGCGTCGCCCGCTCGTCGGCCTCGTGGCCGGGCTCGATGGAGGGCGCGCCGGAGAGCCGGAGCGGCGTCGTCACAGCGTCGGCGATGACGTCGATCGGCGTGCCGACGAGGCACACGTGATCGCCGCCGTCGTCCCACAGCGACTCGCGCTGGAGGACCATCCGGAGGCGGCTCTTCGACAGCAGCGGGACACCGCCCGGACCAGGTTCCCAGTCGCAGCGGGCGAACTTGTCGACCTCGTCGCCCGTCTCGCCGCCGAACAGCTCGACCAGCGCGCGGTCCTCGGTGCCGAGGACGTGCAGCGCCACGTGCGTCGCGAACAGGGCAACCCGGTACGTCCGATTGGCCTTGGACAGCCACACCGCATAGCGCGGCGGCTCGATGCTGCACTGGCTGTGGAAGCCGACGACGCAACCGGCGCGTTGGTCGCCGGACGCCGCGGTGACGACGACCAATGGTGCGTCCATCCGCGCCACCAGGGTGTCGAAATCGGGGGCGCTCGTCGCTGCGGCGTCGGGATGCACCCCAGCAGCGTTACCTGCGGGTGAGGGTGTCGCACAAGCGGCCGGGTCTGCGCATGTCACCCCGATGGGGGATTTGCCGAGGCGCGTGCGTGGTCAGCGAGCAGGCGGGTACAGCGCACGCTGCATCGTCGGGCGGCGCACCGGCCCTCGCTGGTGCCCATCGTTTGTCAAGGAGCACGCATGACCATCGAGGAGACACCCGGATTCCCGGCAACCCCACCACCGCCCCACCGCGACGATTCGCGCCCGGCCAGGGTCGCAGACGATGCCACGGCGCAAGCGTCGAAGGTGGCATCCACTGCCACGACAGCAGCGAAGGACGCGGTCGGCGAGGCCACGACCCAGGCCAAGGTCGTCGCCGGCGAAGCCAAGCGCCAGATCGGCTCCGTGGCCGGGCAGACCCGTGACGAGCTGCGCCGCCAGGCCGATGACCGCACCCGACAGGCCGCCGGCGGGCTGCGCACGTTCGCCGATCAGGTGTCCGCCCTGACCGGCGGCCGCCCCGAGCAGGCCGGGCGCCTCCCCGCCCTCCTCGACGAGCTGAACTGGCGGGCGTCGTCGTTCGCCGAGCGGCTCGAGCAAGGTGGCCCCCAGGCGGCGATCAACGACGTCAGCAAGTTCGCCCGCCGTCGGCCCGCGCTGTTCCTCGCCATCGCCGCCGGCGCCGGCTTCGCCGTCGGCCGGCTCGCTCGTGCAGCCCGTGATGCCCAGCAGACCGACGGTGACGAACTGACGGGGCGGCGCTTCGACACGACGCTGGATCCCCAGGCGCTTCCCGCGCCGGTTCCGCTCGTCGACGCTCCCCCGATCAGCCCGGTGCTGTGAGCACGTCGACGCCCGGGTACGACCCGGCAACCCAACCGAAACGGCCCGACGCCACGCTCGGCGAGCTGTTCTCGGAGATGACCACGGATCTGTCGACGCTCCTGCGCCAAGAGGTCGAGCTGGCGAAGACCGAGGCGCGCGAGGAGCTGAAGACCGCCGGCAAGGGCGCGGCGATGCTCGGTGCCGCGGGCCTCGCGGGCTGGATGGCCGTGCTGATGATCTCGTTGGCCCTCGCCTGGCTCCTCGACCAAGCGCTCAACACGGCGCTGTCGTTCGCCATCGTCGCCGTCATCTGGGCGATCGCCATGGCTGTGCTGCTCAGCGTCGGACGTCGACGGCTGCGCGAGGTGCAGCCGCTACCGCAGACCAAGGAATCGATCAAGGAGGACGTGGAATGGGCACGAGCGCAGAAGAGCTGAGGCGAGACATCGCGCAGACCCGCGAGGATCTCGGCGAGACCATCGACGCGATCGGTGACCGGGTGAGCCCGGGACGGGTCATGGAGCGCCGGAAGAACAAGGTGCGGCAAGCGTTCAGCACGTGCCAAGGACCGCGTGATGGGCACGGCCGTCGACACCCGAGAGTCCATCTCGGACTCCACCGGCAGCGCCGTCGACACGCTGAAGGGGGCGCCCGACACCATCCGCGAGCGCACCGAGGGCAGCCCCCTGGTCGCCGGCGGCATCGCCTTCGGCGTCGGCTTCCTCCTCGCCGCCGTCGCGCCCGCCAGCGAACCCGAGCAGCGGGTCGCCGAGCAGCTGGCCGACAAGGCGGAGCCGCTGAAGGCCGAGCTGGCCGGCGCCGCCAAGGAGGTCGTCGACAACGTCAAGGAGACGGCGAAGGAAGCCGTCGAAGAGGTCAAGACGACCGCCACTGACGGGCAGCAGGCGGTCGCCGGAACGGTCCGCGACGGAGTCGACGCGACGACATCCTCGACGCGTGACGCCGCCAGCACGATCAAGCAGGACGTGACGACGGACGGACACTGAGCCGCGCCGGGCGGTGGTCAACGGCGACAGCCGCCCGGCACGCCGGCTGTCCGAGCCTCACGTCGGATGCCGCACTTGCGACCGGCCATCCCCTTCATCGTGAGGGGGTGGCCGGTCGTGACGCGATCGGCGAGGCGCTCGTTGATCGCCGTGTGGTAGCAAGCCAGTGCCGGCTCCATCTTCCCGTACACCAGCTCCGGCATCGCGCCCGATGCCAGGTTGCGCTGCACCAGCTCCTGCATCGGGAAGTCCTCGCTGTTCGTCACGCCGAGCAGCACGTCGAGGTTCTTGACGTAGTAGCCGTCGTCACGAGGCGCGTCGGGCGGGGCGTACACCGAGGTGCGCATGAGGGTGCGGTCCGGCGCCAGCGGGGTGAACCGCCACAGCTCGAGGTGGTCGATCTGGTGCACGAGCACGGCGGTGGGCACCAGGAGGTACTGCAGGGTGGCGTGCGGGAGGAGCTCCCAATCGGCCTCGTTCGGCTTGGCGAGCTCCGACAGCACCGACCTCCGGCAGCCGATGAAGCGCTGGTGCGGTCCGAAGGCGTCGTGGATCCAGCGGTCGAACAGGTAGTAGGGCGCGATCGAGTCCTTGTGCAGCCAGGGGATGTGGTACGGCTCGGTGAACGTGTCCATGGCCAGCTTCCAGTTCATGGCCCATTCGTGCTGGCGCGACTCGATGTGCCGGTAGGCACCGATGCCGAAGTCGGCGAGCTCCACCTCTGCGCCGTGCAGGGCACCGGCGGTGTCGATCGGCCCGGCCGCCGGGTCGGCGACAGCGAGCACGAGACCGAACTGCTCGGCGACGGGCACCTCGATCAGGCCGTGGGTCGTCTTGTCGACGTCGTCGAACCCCGGCTCGGCCCCGGGAAAGGCCGTGAGGGCGCCGTCGAGTCCGTAGGTCCATGCGTGGTACGGGCAGCGGATCGAGCGCAACCCGTCGCCGCACGGCGCGGTCAGCAACGTCGAACCGCGATGCCGGCACACGTTGACGAACCCCTTCACCGACCTGTCCCGCTGGCGGACCACGACCAGCGGCATGTCGCCGACGGTCAGCGTGACGTAGGCGCCCGGCTCGCGCAGCTCGCACGACAGGGCCACGAGGACCGGCTGGCCACGGAACAGCACGCGCACCTCGTCGGCGAAGCGCTCCGGCGAGGTGTAGGCCGACGCCGGGTTGTGCATCGACGCCGCGCCCAGGGGTCCGGGTCGCGGGGCGTCGACGCCGTGCAACCGCCGCAGCAGCTCGACTTGCCGGGCGTGTCGCATGTCGTCCTCCTCCGGCGCGGGTCAGCGGTGGGAGACTGTAGGCGTGCGTGGAACCCGCGGGGCTGTTGCCAACGAGCCAGATGGCGCCGCTGTGGCGGGCAGCGCAGCGACGGCGGGCAGCCTGGCGGTTGCCGGCAGCATGGCGACGGCAGGGTCCGTCGCCGTCGCAGGGTCCGTGGCCACTGCGGGGAGCATCGCCGTGGCGGGGAGCGTGGCCACATCGGGCAGCGCCGCCGTCGCCGGCAGCATCGGAACGACGGGGAGCATCGGGGTCGTGGCCAGCATCCTCACGGTGCTCGGCGTCGGCCTGCGCGCCTGCGTGGCGACGCTCGGATGCGTCCGCTGCACCCGCTGCGTCGCCTGCGTCGGGTGCATCGACTGCGTCGATTGCGTCGCCTGTGTGGGGTGTGTCGGCCTGCGCGGCGCGGTCGGCCAGCGGGGTGGGCGCCGGCGGTCCTGAGCCTGTCGGTTTCGTCTGCAGGCGCGCCGGGAAGCGCCCCGGCATGACACGAGTGCTGATCGCCGTCGACGAGACCGAGGATTCGATGCGCGCGGCCGAGACGGCGCACCGCTTGTTCGGCGACGATGCGGACTACGTGGCCGTCAGCGTTGCCGACGCGCGCCTCGACCCGGCCCTCATGACGTGGTGGGGCGCGGGGTGGGGCGTCACGTATCCCGTGCCGTACGGGGCGGTGTGGCCCTACCGCACCAGCGCGACGCCGGGTGGCACGGAGGCAACGGCGACGGACCTGACCACCGAGGAGCTGGCCGACGCCGCTGCCGACGACGCCCGAACGGTCGCCGACGAGTCCGGACTGCCGAACGCCGAGGCGATCGGCGAGGTCGGTGACCCGGCCGACGCCATCGTGCGTGCCGCGGAGGAGAGCGCCGCCGACGTCATCGTGCTCGGCACCCGGGAGCGCGGCTGGTTCGACCGGCTGATCAACCCGTCAGTCACCGAGCACGTGGTCCGTCACACCGACATCCCCGTGCTCGTCGTCCCCTGACGGTCACCGTCGCGGCAGCCCTCACCGGGGGAGCCCGAGCACTCGCTCCCCGAGGATGTTGCGCTGGATCTCGTCGGTGCCGCCGGCGATGCGCAGTCCCGGGGCGCCCGAGAGGAACCGTGACCAGGCGAACGTCCCCCACTCCCCCGTGTCGGCCGCGAACGCCGGCCCGAGGAGCTCGGCCGCGAGCTCGCCGATCCGGTAGTTCTGCTTCGACCCGAGCAGCTTGAGGATCGATCCTTCGGCTCCCCGCTCGACACCCGAGCTGAGGCGCAGATCGTCGGCGCGCTCGGCGACCTTGCGGATGAGGAAGTCGACGACGTGCACCTCGACGAGCCGCTGGCGGACCACCCGATCCTCCGACTTGCCCACGTGTCGAGCGAGCTCGATGAGCATCCGCACCGGGTCCAGCGCCCGGCCCGCCGCACCAGAACCGACCGACGCCCGCTCCGACATCAGCGTCGTCAACAGCGCCCGCCACCCGTTCCCGGCGTCGCCGACCCGGTTGGCGTCGGGGACCCGGACGTCCGTGAGGAAGACCTCGTTGAACTCGGCCTCGCCCGTCATCTGGCGCAGCGGACGCACCTCGACGCCCGGTGTGTCCATCGGCAGCAGGAACATGGTGAGCCCTTGGTGCTTGGGGGCGTCGGGATCGGTGCGGGCCATCAGCTGGCCGACCCGGGCCTTGTGGGCGTAGGAGTTCCAGACCTTCTGCCCGTTGACGATCCACTCATCGCCGTCCCTGACCGCCCGCGTCTTCAGCCCGGCGACGTCGGACCCGGCCTCGGGCTCGCTGAGCAGTTGCGTGCACAGGAGGTCACCTCGATAGATCGGCGCGAGGAACCGTCGCTTGAGGTCGTCACTGCCGTGGGCGAGCACGGCCGGACCGACCATGTCCCACGCCACCGCGAACATGCTCTGGTCGGGCACCTCGAAGTCGGCCTCCAGCTCGCGCCACAGGTCGTTCAGCTGCGGATCGTGTCCGCCCCCGCCGTACTCGGCCGGACCACCGGCCCACGCCAGACCGGCGTCGAACGCCTCGGCCCGCCAGCTCGCCGCGGCGGCGAGCACCTCGTCCTCGCGGCCGGGCTCGGCGGCGCCCATCACGCGCACGTGATCATCGCCGTCGCCCCACACGAAGCCCTCGGTGCTCGTCACGCGGCGGGTCGCGTTGGCTTCGAGGAACGCCGTCGCCCGGCGGACGAAGTCCGTTCGCACGCTGTCATCCATCCTCACCTCCAAGGTCTCGCCACCACACTTCAGTGAACGGCCCTCCCCGGCCACGAACTGTGCCGACCGTGGACGTGCTGAGGTCGAACTTCATCAATCGTGAGGAAGCGCTCGAGCGCCAAGATCCTTACGGTCGTCGGCGTGCAACGCAGCAACCTCTTCCCCGGTCGTCTGACGCCCACGCTCGTCGCCATCACTCTCCTCGTGCGCTGGGTTTGGCAGCGCTCGTGGGGGTCGTCGCGCTTGGTTACTGCCTGAGACCACCGCCCGATCCGACGTCGAGCCCGATGTCACCCGGGTGCTGCGGCCCCTTCGCCGCTCATCAGCACGAGCCGTCGGTGGCGCAGGACGCGGCGGTGTCGTCCCACGGGACGGTGAGCGGCAGGCGGCCCATGATCAGCTCGGCGGCGCTGGGGAAGCAGTCGAGGCACCGGTCGTTGATCCGCCACCAGCTGGTGTTGCCGGCACGCTCGACGTGCACGAAGCACGTCTCCCCGAGGAGCTGCAGGTGGTGGGAGACGGTCGACTGGCCGACGTCGAGCGCCTCGACGATCTCCCCGACGTTCATCGGTCGCGACTCCGTGGCCAGGAGGTGCAGGATCAAGATGCGGGTCGGGTCGGCGAGCGCCTTGAACCAGCCGGCCCACGTCGTTGCGTCATCGCGAGAGATCTTCATCGACGATTGACGATAGTCGATCCTTCACTCGGCGCGCAACAGCCCGGGTGACCGTCGACCGGCGGCGAAGTAGGCGAGGGCACCCATGGTGTTCATCGTCAGCAGTCGCCAGAGGACCTTGGGGCCACGAACCTGGCCGGCTCCGCGGCCGGACAGATCGCGCTGCGCCGCTGCGGCGAGGGCCGCCTGCACGGCGACGACGCCGAGGATCATCGCCTTCTGTCGCAACGACAGCTCGGACCAGCGCGGTTTGCGGGTGATCTCGCTCACCGTACCCACTCCAGGACGACCCGTGAGATGATCGATCGATGCCGGACACGTTTCCAGCCCTCCGTGCCGTGGCCCTCGATGCAACGAACGCCCGGGAGGTGGCGGAGTTCTACCGGGAGCTCCTCGGCTACGCCTACCGCGCCGGCGACGAGCCGCCGCCACCGGGCCAGCCGGACCCGAAGGGCGAGGATTGGCTCGTGCTCAGGGACCGGACCGGCGATGCCCGGCTCGCCGTCCAATGGGTCGCCGAGCTTCCGGTCTCCACGTGGCCGGACCCACAGGTGCCACAGCAACTCCACCTCGACCTCACCGTCCCGGACGTCGACGAGCTCGCCGTGCAGCGCGACCGGGCGCTGGCGCTGGGGGCGACGATCCGGCTCGATCGGTCCGGTGACCCCGACGAGCCGCTGTACGTGTTCGCCGACCCGGCCGGCCACCCCTTCTGCATCTTCGTCTCCCCGGACCATCCGACCTGACACCCAGCCCCCTGGTTCTGGAGCGGATTCACGGCCACATGTGGCCCTGAATCCACTCCAGAACCGGGAGGGCCGCAAGCCTCAGGCGGGCGGCGCGAAGAGCTCGAGGGCGATGCCGTCGGGGTCGCGGAAGCTGAGCCCGGACCCGTACGGCGCATCCTTGATCTCGCCGTGGGCGATGCCGAGCTCGTCGAGCCGCCGCGACCACTTCTCGAGCTCGTCGCGATCGGCGCAGCCGAAGGCGACGTGGTCGAGGCCGACGCGGAACTCGCTGAAGCGCTCGGCCGGTGCCGCGCGCTGGTGCTGGTGCAGCCCGAAGAGCGTGCCGTTGCCGAGCAGGTACACGGTGTGGTGGAAGTCCGGGTCGGTGTCCTCGTCGAGCACGGGCTCGGCGTCGAACAGGGCCCCGTACCAAGGGACGCTCACGGCCAGGTCGCGCACGGTCAGCGCGACATGGGTCAGCGGGGGGAAGTAGGTCATGGGTCTTGCTCCTTCAGGAGGTGTCTAGGGTCGGTTGCGATCATCGGGCCGAGCGGAGGGAAAGGCCATGACCGGGACACCGGCGGCCTGTGCCGCGACACCGGAGATGCACCAGTGAGCGACGCCCTGGGGTCGGCCCTCGACCGCCTCCGGCTCGAAGGCGCGCTGTTCTTCCGCTCCGAGCTGACCGAGCCGTTCGAGTTCGAGTCGACGCCGCTCGCCCTCGCCGACGCCCTGGTGCCCGGGGCGAACCGGCTGACCCTGTTCCACATCGTCGCCTCGGGGTCGTGCTGGGTGGCCGTCGACGACGGCGTGCGCTACTGGACGGCGGCGGGCGACGTCATCGTGATGCCGTACGGCGATCACTACAGCATGGGCGGCGAGGGACCGGCGCCGTCCGTTTCGATCCTCTCGCTCCTCGACCCGCTGCCGTGGGCCGTGATACCGGTGCTGCGCCACGGCGGTGGCGGACGCCGCACCGAGGTCGTGTGCGGGTACATGCACTCGACCGACCCACTGTTCGACCCGTCGATGCGGGCGCTCCCACCCGTGTTCGTCGTGCGACTGTCGGACGGCCCGGCCGCCGGTTGGGTACGGGCGAGCATCGACTACGCGCTCGCCGATGCGGCACCGCCGTCGAACCGCGCGGCGAGCGCCATCGCCACGCGGCTGCCCGAGCTCGTGCTCTCCGAGGTCCTCCGTGTCCATCTGGCGAGCGCACCATCCATCGACCACGGGTGGATCGCCGCCCTCCACGATCCCCTCCTGGCGCCGGCGCTCGCCGCCCTGCACCAGGATCCCGCCCGGCGCTGGACCGTCGCCGCGCTGGCCAACCACGTTGCCGCATCCCGCTCGTCCCTCGACGACCGCTTCCGCCAGGTGCTCGGCCAGTCGCCGATCCGCTACCTCACGGCGTGGCGCATGCACCTCGCCAACGATCTGCTGGCGACCACCGAGCTCTCGGTGTTCACCATCGCCCGGCGCGTCGGGTACGACGCCGAGGAAGCCTTCAGCCGGGCGTTCAAGCGTGAGCGCGGTGTCTCGCCCAGCACCTGGCGAGCCACCACTCGGCGTGAACGCCGCGAGATTCCGGCGACCTGACGCCCAGCCCCCGGTTCTCCGTGGACTTCGCGGCCACATCTGGCCATGAATCCGGTTCAGAACCGACGTGTCCCCGCCGCCAAGGCAGAACGTCAGGGCGCCGGGGACTTCGTGAACCCGCCGATGCTGATGTCATCAGCGGGGTCCAGGAACTCCCGGTCGTGGCCACTCATGACGAGACCCGTCCGCACCAGGGCGTCATCGTCGACCCGGGCCAGCGGCGTGTAGCCGGGGTGGTGGTGCGGGATGCACGGGTCGTTCGATGCCCGGTTGTAGCAACACAGCAGCACCTCGCGCGTGCCGTTCGACTCGTTGGGCGACGAGCTGTGCAGCGTGTTGCAGTGGAAGAACAGCGCGTCGCCTGGCTCGGCCTCGAAGACCACCGTCTCGAGGCGAGCCTCCAGCTCGGCCACGCGGCTGATGTCGGCGCCCGACTGGCCGCCAGAGATGGAGTGCTCGACACGGCCGCAGCGATGACTCCCCCGCAGGAGCCGCAACGCGCCGTTCTCGGCGCTCTGAGCCGAGACCGCGATGGCCACACTGCCCATGTCCGGGAAGAGGCAGCCGTTCTTGTACCAGTAGCCGTAGTCCTGGTGCCAGTCCCAGGTGCCGCCACCGCCGGCCGCCTTGCGCGTGACCTTGGAGTGGTAGTGGTAGACCTCGCCGTCGAGCAGCCGCTCCATGCCGCCGGCCATGCGCTCGAGTCGGGGCACCAGACCCAGCGTGTCGTCACCGGGGTGGTTCCAGAGGGCAATGGTCGTGGTCCCGCCCTGGCCATCGGCGAGGCCATAGGCGCGTTCCTGGATGGCCGGATCGGTGCGCAGCGCCTCGCCGATCATGGCGATCTCCTGCGCCGTGAAGTAGGCCCGTTTGATGACGTAGCCGTCGCGGTGGAACGCCGCCACATCGGCCTCGGTGATCGACGGATGACCCATCCCGCCACGAGGATCGCATCGAACGCGAGCCGTCGCAAAGTAACGGACTGTCAGTGGCGCGGTCGTTACCCTTCCCGACATCCACCACCGATGGTTCATGGACCGTTTACCGTCGCGACATCAGGCTACGAAAGGCCTCGAGGAGGCTCGCATGATGAACGGGACGCGCCGCCCGAGCGACGGGGTCGAGTCCCGGACGCTGCAAGTCGAGCGACGCCGCGCGTCCTACGCCGTCGGCGGCCACGGCCCGCCCGTGGTGCTGCTGCACGGCTGGGGTCTCGGCCATCACTCCTACCGCACCGTGCTCGACGAGCTGGTGGACCGAGGATGCCGCGTGTACGCCCCGGCGCTCCCTGGGTTCGGTGGTACGGCAGACCTGCCCGCGAAGCGTCGGACCATGGAGGGCTACGCCACCTGGGTGGATGCGTTCTTCCACGCCGTCGGGATCGACGAGCCGGCGCTCGTCGTCGGTCACTCGTTCGGCGGTGGGGTCGCCATCCGCCTGGCCCATGACGCCCCGGATCGGGTGCGCCATCTGGTGCTGATCAACTCCGTCGGCCACCCGACCGCGTCGAATGGGCTCGCGCTGAGGGCAACCCCGTCGGACCGCCCGGTGTGGCAGTACGGTCTGAACTTCGCCCGGGAGCTCTTCTGGTCCCGCGAGGGCTACCGCGTCGGGCAGGCGATCAGCGAGGACCTCATCTGGAACGTCGTCCTCAACCCGCTGGCCCTGGTCGAGATCGCCAACGTGGCCCGACGAGCCGATCTCACCGCCGAGCTCGCCGAGTTGCAACGCCGCGAGCTCCCGATCCTGGTGCTGTGGGGCGACGGCGACGGTGTGCTCCCGTTGTCGTCGTTCGACGCCCTGTGTGCCGCCATCGGCACCGAGGGCACGGTGCTGCGCGGCGGCCACTCCTGGCTGCTGGCCAACCCACGCGCCCTCAGCGAGGTGCTCGACAACGTCGTCCACGTGCAGGTTGCCACGCCCGAGGTGACCGGGATCGGCACCACCACGGACGAGCTCCGGAGTCTGCTGCGCCGCACGAAGATCCCCAAGCCGATCGTCACTCGGCTGCTGGGGGCGGCATCACCGTTGTGGCTGATGAGCGAGCGACCGGCGGTGCTCGCCGCTGACCTGGCGCTGTGTCACCCGCCCCTCGCCCCCGCCGAGGTGCGGGCAGTGGCGCGCCCGATGGAGGCGCCGTCGACGTTCCGCGTGACGGTCGTGGCGAGCGACCGGCCCGGCCTCCTGGCTGACACCGCCGCCGCGCTCGCCGATGAGGACATGACGGTGGTCTCGGCGTCCGTGGCGACGTGGACCGATCCGGACATCGCCCTGCACTCGCTCACGGTCGTCTCGACGACGGCGGGCGTACCTCACTGGGATGCCCTCGGTGAGCGGTTGCGCCTCCTCCCGACGGATTCCCGGCGGCATCACCGCTACACACGGACCGGCCGGGTGTCGGCGACCGCGGTGCAGAGCGGACCGGACGTGTCCACGGTCACGGTCACGGGGCCCGATGGGCTCGGACTGCTCGAAGCGATCGGTCGTTGGTTCGCCGACCACAGCGTCAACATCGAGGCGGCCGAGATCCTCACCCACGATGGCACCGCCACCGACCGGTTCCTCGTCAACGGAGCGTTCGAACCGAGCGCGCTGGCGAACCATCTGAGCCGACCACCGGCGTCGCCGTGGCTCGGTCTCCACATCAATCGCCATTGCAAGCTGGCCCGGGGAGCCCGCTGACAATTCGTCTCTTTCGTGGCAGCTGTGCGCAGGCGCAGGTACGGTCGCGCCGGTGGAGCGACTGCGCGGGTTGGACACGGCCTTCTTGTACCTGGAGACACCGACCAACCACCTCCATGTGGCCTGGGCGGCGGTCCTGGACACCCGCCGGGCTCCAGGCGCCGCGTCGCCTCGCGGCATCAGCGATCTGATCCGTCAGCGGCTCCATCTGCTGCCGGCGCTGCGGAAGCGACTGGCCGATCCACGCCTCGGCTACACGCAACCTGACTGGATCGATGTCGACGTCGATCCAGCCGACCACTGCACCGTTCACCGCAGCGCCGACCTCGAAGCCGTCGTCGCGGACGTGGTGGCTCGTCCCCTCGACCGCAGCCGGCCGCTCTGGGAGGTCCACCTCGTGGAGGGTCTCGGCAAGGGCCGGACCGGAATGATCATGAAGCTCCACCACGCCCTGCTCGACGGCCCGTCGGGTGCCGAGCTGATGGTGCAGCTGCTCGACTTCGAACCCGGCGGACCGGCCGCGCCGGCGCCGAGGACCCCACTGTCCGTCGACCGCCCGCCCACCCGCAGCCAGCTGGACCGGATGGCCTGGCGACGCGCCAACCGGGGCGCGCCGCGTGCGGCGGCCGAGGTGCGCAACGCCACGGACGTGTTGATGGCCACGCAGCGCTGGGACCGCGACCACCCCGAGCTCGCCGTGCCCGGCACCTTCGATGCCCCACGCACGCCGTTCAACCGGCCGATCACCGCACGACGTGCGGTGCGCTTCACCGGTGTCGCCCTCGACGACCTCGACAAGGTCCGACGCAACACGGGCTCCACGGTGAACGACGTGGTGCTGGCGATCACCGGCGGCGCGCTCCGCCGGTACCTCCTGCGCCGCGGCGAACTGCCCAACTTGCCGCTGCTGGCGATGGTGCCGGTGTCGGTCCGCGATCGTCGGTCGGCGACGGGCGGCAACCAGCTCTCGGCTCTCATCACCACCCTGGCCACCGACTTCAGCGATCCCATCGAGCGGTTGGCCGAGACGACGCGAGTGACCAACGCCGTCAAGTTCCGGCACGAGGAGAGTGGGACGGGGTCGCTGGTCGGTGTCCTCGACGTCGTGCCGCCGCGCCTCGGCCAGCAACTGACGCGGCTGGCCAACGCGATGAACCTCACCCGATGGAGCCCACTGTCGTTCAACCTCGTCGTCTCCAACGTTCCCGGACCGGATACCCCGATGTACTGCAACGGCGCGCTGGTCGAGTCGGCCTACCCCATCGGGCCGATCACCGATTGGTCCGCCGTCAACCTGACCGTCGTCAGCTATCGGCGCCACCTCGCGTTCGGTCTGGTCGCCTGTCCCGATGTCGTCCCCGACCTCGATGAGCTCTGCCACGACCTCGACGACGAGATCGACGCCCTGCGCCTCACCGGCGCCACCGCCTGACCGCCGCGCCGCACCGGGTGCGCCGGTGTGTCAGCTCGGTGTGAGCCGGCGAGCCTTGACGGCGGTGCCGTAGGCGCAGATCTCGGTCCACGTGCTGCCCAGCTCCGACGTGTCGAAGCGGAAGGCCACGATGGCATCGGCGCCCTTCGACTGCGCCTCCTCGACCAACCGCTCGGTCGCGTGCTGGCGGCCCTCGGCCAGCATCTTGGTCATCCCCTTCAACTCACCACCGCGCAGTGACTTCAACCAGGCCCCGAACTGGGAACCGACGTTCCGGGAGCGGACCGTCAGACCGAAGACCTCGCCGAACACCTCCTCGATCTCGTAGCCAGGGACGTCGTTCATCGTGGTGATCAACATCGCCGCATGCTGCCACCGCTCGGGGGTGGTGATCGCCCGTCCAGCCCCGCTGCCGAGCCCGCCTACATTGGAGCCGCGGTCTTCCGACGCCGCGTGGCTCACTCCGGGGGTGAGTGATGAGGTACGTGCCCGAAGTGCAGGGACCCGAGCAGCGTCGATGCGTGGAGGTGCGTCGATGAAGGCCGTCCGGCTCCACGCCTACCGCGAGCAACCGGTGCTCGAGGACGTCCCGGATCCCGGCATCGCCGGTCCGTTCGATGTGATCGTCGAGGTCGGCGGCGCCGGACTGTGCCGCACCGACCTGCACATCATCGAGGGCCAGTGGGCGGAGAAGTCCAACGTCACCTTGCCGTACACGCTCGGACACGAGAACGCCGGATGGGTGCGGGAGATCGGCGCCGGCGTCACCAACGTGCAGCCGGGCGACGCCGTCATCCTCCATCCGACCCCGACGTGCGGCCTGTGCCGCGCCTGCCGGGCCGGCGACGACATGCACTGCTCGAACAGCACGTTCCCGGGCATCAGCACCGACGGCGGCATGGCCCAGTACCTCCGCACCAGCGCCCGAGCCTGCGTGCAGCTCGAGCCGACGACACGTCCGGCCGACGTCGCGGCCCTCGCCGACGCCGGCCTCACGGCCTACCACGCCGTCCGCAAGGCGCTCCCGCTGCTGTACCCCGGTACGACGTGCGTCGTCGTCGGCGCCGGCGGTCTCGGCCACATCGGGATCCAGTGCCTGGCCGCCCTGTCGTCGACCCGCATCATCGTCGTCGACCGCAACCCGGCCGCCCTGGCGCTCGCCGAAGGACCTCGGTGCCGACGCGACGGTGGTCGCCGACGGCAGCCAGGTCGCGCAGGTGCTCGAGCTGACGGCCGGCGCGGGCGCCGAGGTCGTCATCGACTTCGTGGCCGAGCAGGGCGCCGAGCTCGACGGCCCGCGGATGCTGCGGCGCGCCGGGTCCTACTTCGTGATCGGCTACGGCGGCGCCGTCAACATCCCGACGATCGACATCATCTCCACCGAGATCAACGTCATCGGCAACCTGGTCGGCACGTACAACGACCTCGCCGAGCTGATGGTGCTGGCCCAGACGGGCAAGGTGACCCTGCACACCAAGACCTACCCGCTGGCGTCGGCCCTCGACGCGTTCGGCGACCTCGACGCCGGCAACGTTCGCGGCCGCGCCATCCTCGTCCCCTCGTCCAGTCAGGAGGTCGAACATGTATGAGCACAACGGCGAGCAGTACTTCGTGGTCGACGGTCACGTCCACTACTGGAACGCCGCACCCGACAACTGGGTCGCCGGTCAAGAGCTCTACGCCAAAGGGTGGATCGACTGCTTCTACGCCTACCACGGACTGGGCCCGGAAGAGGCCCACTGGCCGTACGAGCAGTACCAGCGTTACGACGCCGACCTGATGATGCGGCACCTCTTCGACGAGGGCCATGTCGACGTGGCGATCTTCCAGCCCACGTATCTGAAGCAGTGGTACACGGAGGGCTTCAACACGACCGAGCGCAACGCCGTCCTCGCCGAGCAGCACCCCGACAAGTTCGTGCTCAACGGGGCGTGGGACCCGCGAGCCGGCGACGCCGGCCTCGAGGAGTTCGAGGCCAAGGTCGAGCGGTACGGCCTCAAGGGGGTCAAGCTGTACACCGCCGAGTGGCGGGGCGATTCGCGGGGATGGAGCTTGAAGAGCGACGAGGCCGCCCGCTACCTCCAGGCGTGCGAGCGGCTCGGCGTGACGAACATCCACGTCCACAAGGGGCCGACGATCTGGCCGCTCGACAAGGACGCCTTCGACGTCGCCGACGTCGACTTCGCCGCCACCAACTTCCCGGCGCTCAACTTCATCGTCGAGCACGTCGGCCTGCCGCGCATCGAGGACTTCTGCTTCATGGCGACCCAGGAACCGAACGTCTACGCCGGCTTGGCCGTCGTCATCGGCGGGCTGATGCACGCCCGGCCGCGGATGTTCGCCAAGGTCATGGGCGAGCTGATGTTCTGGCTCGGCGAGGATCGACTCGTGTTCGCCAGCGACTACGCGATCTGGGAGCCCAAGTGGCAGGTCGAAGGTTTCGCCGCCTGGAACATGCCCGAGGGCGAGGAGTTCTCCGACTACTCACCACTCACGCCTCGGGCCAAGAAGAAGATCTTCGGGCTCAACGCCGCTCGGCTGTACGACCTCGACGTACCGACGACACTGCGCATCCCGGAGGGAGAGTCGGGAGCGTTGGCGCCGTCGTGATCGATCCGTCGCCGGTGCGCGCCGCGCTGGACACCGTCCGCGATCCGGAGCTCGACACGTCGATCGTCGAGCTCGGCTTCGTCACCGCCTGCTCGGTGGACGACGACGGAACGGCCCGCGTGCGGCTGCGCCTGCCGACGTTCTTCTGTGCGCCGAACTTCGCCTTCCTGATGGTGGCCGACGCCTACGACGCGGTGGCGGGCGTGGATGGCGTCACCGCCGTCGACGTCGTGCTGGAGGATCACTTCGCCGCCGAGGAGATCAACGCCGGGGTGGCCGCCCGCGCCGGCTTCGTCGCCTCGTTCGAGGGTCTCGCCGAGAGCGAGCTCGACGACCTCCGCCGGGAGTTCCTCCGCAAGGCCATGCTCGCCGCTCAGGATCGCGTGGCTCGACCGTTGCTCGCCGCCGGCGTCCACCCGGAAGAGCTGGCGGCCGTGCGACTCGGCGACGTCCCCGCGTCGGCCGACCGCGACCGGCTGCGGGCGCGGCGTGAGGAGCTGGGCATCCCGGCGGGCGACGACGATCCGCTGCTCGTGCGCATGGACGGGGCGAACGTCGGACACGGCGAGGTACGGGTCCACCTCCGCCGTTCACGCACGATCAGGGTGAGCATCGACGCCAACGCCGACTACTGCCGCCAGCTCCTCCGCGAACGTTACGGCCTCGTGAAGACCTGATCAGCGGCCTCATCCGGGCGGGCACGCTCGTTCATGGGGGATAACCCGTGTTCGCTGGCCGGGGCATTGCATCGGGCGATGAACTCCGCATAATCAAGACTGCAACAGGTACAACGAGAGCCGGTCGGAGACCGGGTAAGGAGCACTCGAAGTCGTGGACATCGCATGGGGGAACAAGGGCAGGAGCCCGCGATGACCGCACGAGTGCTCGTCGTCGAGGACCACGTCCTCGTCGCCGTCGGCCTGCAGCTGGCGCTGTCGGCGCGTGGCTGGGAGGTCGAGACGACCGACGGCCCCACCGCTGCCGACATCATCGACCACGCCCAGCGCTTCCAGCCGCAGTGCATCCTGCTCGACGTCGGGCTCGGAGAGTCCGTGGGCAGCGGGATCGAGCTCATCGCCCCACTGCGGGCCACGGGCGCCCACGTCGTGATGCTCACCGCTGAGACGCGGCGCGTCGTGCTCGCCTCCTGTCTGGAGAAGGGCGCGGCCGGGTGGATCGGCAAGGACGCCTTCCTGGACGAAGTCGTGCTGCGGCTCACCGACGTGCTCGACGGCACACCACTGATCGGGCGGGCGGCCCGCGAGGCGATGATCGACGAGCTGCGCATCGAGCGCGCCGGCCAGCGTCGCGCCCTGACGCCGTTCGAACGGCTGACCAGCCGGGAGCGTGAGGTGCTCGCCGCGCTCGTCGACGGCTTGTCCGCCGAGGAGATCGCCGAGACGCAGTTCGTGGCGCTGACGACGGTCCGTTCGCAGATCCGGTCCGTGCTGCAGAAGCTCGGCGTGCGTTCGCAACTGGCCGCCGTCGCCCACGCCAACCGCGTGGGATGGAAGCCGGGACTCGGTCAGCTCGCCGTCGTCGCCTGAGCGCCGCGCCTCGGGGATCCGGGAAACCCCGTGTTCCCGCCCGTGCGGGGTTCCAGGGGAATGAACGAACACCCGTACCTGCTGTACGAGGCGAACATGCATACGACTCGACCAAGAGAGGAACCGTGAGGATCGTGGACGTCGCACTGGCGAACCGCGTAGGGAGATCCGAACTCGAAGAGGAGCGCGCCCACGAGTTGCGCGCCGCCCTCTTCGGCATCGAGGCGTCGGCCGAAGGACTGAGCCGGCACCGCGACCTCTTGACAGCCCAACAGCTCGACGAGCTGACGCAGGGGCTGGCGCACGAAGTGCGCCGCGTGCGGCTGTTGCTCGAGGGACGCACGGCCGAGCCGAGCACGTTCGACCTCGCTGAAGCGATCGGACCAGTCGTCGCCTGCGCGCGGGCGTCCGGCTTGGACGTGCGGTGCTCGATCCCTCGCGGGATCGCGGTCGTCGGCGACCGTCACCGCACGGCGCAGGTCGTGGTCGGCCTGCTCGACAACGCCCGCCAGCACGCCCCGGCGTCGCCGATCGACGTTCGCGCCCACGAGCTCTGCCGCAAGGTGGCCCTCTACGCCGAGGACCGCGGCAGCGGTGTTCCCGTCGATCTGCGTGACCAGCTGTTCGAGCGCGGCGTGTGCGGCGAGGCCACCGGTGGTACCGGGCTCGGCCTCTACGTCGCCCGCCGCGTCATGGAGGAACAGGGAGGGGCGATCGCCGTCCGCTCCCGCCCCGGTGGCGGCGCCACGTTCGTGCTGCACTTCCAGCGCCCCGCCTCGAGCCCGTGCGTCCCGCACCGCGGCGCCCGGCTCCGGTGCTTCGGGTCCCGCTGACCGCCCGAGTGCTCATCGTCGAGGACCACGCCCTCGTCGCCGTCGTCGCAGCTGGCGCTTCGGCCGCGGTAGGAGGTCGAGACGCTGAGGCCGACCGACGGTCGCCGCTCGAGCGGCGCACGGGGTCCGACACGCCGTGCCCGTTCGCTGCTGCAGAGCGCGGTGTCGCTCGACTCGACCTCGTGGCCCACGCCGACAGCGTCGGCTGACGACCGAACACCTGCAGCTCGCTGCGCGAGCGCGTCGGACCGCTGCATCGCCGATGGTCAGGCACGCGCGCGAGCGTCGTCGCCGCAGAGCGCGAGTCGTCTGCGAAGCAGATCCGCAGGCGAACATCGAGCTGTCGCGAGCACTGGTCACGGCTCACGTCGGGCAGGCTCGACAAGCAGACCGTCGGACCGCGCAGGACGCCGTGCGCACGGCTGGCTCGAGTCGGCTGCCGGCCGCCGTCATCGCGGTCGTCGAGCTCGTTGCCGCGTGACGCTCGCCGAGTCATCCGCCACGGCTCAAGCCGTGGTCACTGCACATTTCGTCAAATGTGAGGAAGCGCGGCGCGAGCAGCGTCGTCCCGCAGAGTGCAGTCGTCTCCTTGCATAGGGCGGGAGACCATACACAAGGAGAACATTCAAATGACGAAGCTTTTCACCAAGGTCCAGAACGCGATCGCCGCTCGCAAGAGCGACGAAGAGGGCGCCGGCCATGGTCGAGTACGGCCTGCTCGTGGCGCTGATCGCCGTCGTCGTCGTCGTCGGCCGTCACGGCTGCTCGGCGACGAGCATCGACGGCCTGTTCGACGACGTCATCACGCGATCGCGCTCTGATCCGTCGCGGGCGAGCGGGAGCGGCGCCGTCGCGGCGACCGCTCCCGCCGCCTGCGGCTTCCATTCCAAGATCCGACCGAAGGAGGTGCAACATGACGAAACGACAGCGTGACGACCGCGGCGCAGCCATGGTCGAGTTCGCCATCATCCTGCCCCTCCTCCTGATGCTCCTCATGGGCATCATCGAGTTCGGTCGGGCCTACAACACCCAGATCTCCATCCAGGCCGCGGCGCGCGAAGGCGCCCGCGAACTGGCGCTCCGCAGAGCCCCGCCGACGTCGACGCGCGCGTCCGTGCCGCAGCTCCGTCGGTCGACCATCGATTCGATCGACCCAGACGCCGTGCCCGGCGACGGGCGACGGCCAGGCGACGGTCGTCGTCACCGAGAAGTTCACGTTCAACATCCCCTTCGTGCCGCTCGGCACCAAGACACCTCACGGCGACAGGAGTCATGCGATGCGGTCTCTGACCACGACACGACCAGCGACGACCGCGGCGCGGTGCTCGTGTGGGTCGCCCTCATGCTGGTCGTCCTGCTCGGCGTCGGCGCCCTCGTCATCGACGTCGGCGCCCTCTACGCCGAGCGGCGCCAGCTGCAGAACGGCGCCGACGCCGCCGCCCTCGCGGTCGCCACCGACTGCGCCGACGGGCGACTGCCTGGACGAGACGGCGACGGCCGACGACGTACGCCGACAGCAACGCCAACGACGGCGCCGCCAACGTCGACGAGGTGTGCGGCTCCGGGCCCGGCCTGCCGACCTGCCGCGACGCCGCCGCCGGCACCGCCGGTGAGACCGGCTGGGTGCAGGTGACCACGTCGACCCACAACCCGGCGAACTCCGACCCGACGCAGGTCAAGTTCGTCCTCGCGCCGGTGCTCGACGCCGCCAACGTCGGCGGCACCGTCGAGGCCTCGGCGGTCGCCGCCTGGGGACCCGTCGGCGCGAGCGACGACGCTCCCGTTCACGTTCTCGGTGTGCGAGTTCGAGCACCTCGGCGGCTCGCTCGACGGCGTCGAGTTTCCGGACGGCCGGAACTACATCTACTTCGCACGGGACGCCGACCCGAGGTCCCGGACTGGGACTGCCCGGCAACCCCTCCGGTCAGGACGTGCCCGGGCGGCTTCGGCTGGCTGGACTCGACGGACTGCGTGGCCGACCGTCGAGTCGGCGGATGGGTCGGCAGCGACACCGGAAGCATCCGCAGCCGTGCGACTGCGACCTGCGAAGTGGCGAACGGCAGAAGTGCTCATCCCCCTGTACGACGAGACGACGCGGACACGGGCAGCCAACGCTCGAGTACCACATCGTCGGGTTCGTCGGATTCAAGGTGCTCGGCTACAAGTTCGTCGGCAACGACGAGCAACGCTCGGAGCTGCCTGGAAACGGCAAGGCACCAGCGATGTGCCGCGGCACCGGCTGGCAACGTGCGACTGCCTCTACGGCGAGTTCACCCGAGTGACGACCACCGGCGACGATTCGGCGGCGGCACTGACTACGGCGCTCGCGCCATCTCAATGATCGGCTGACGCCGGCTACCTACTCCAAGAAGGAACATCCCATGAAACGCAGAATCATCGGCATCGTCGCCGCCATCGCGCTGGCCAGCGTCGGCACGTTCGCCCTCGTCGCCTACGTGCAGTCGGCCAAGGACAAGGCCGTCGCCGACGAGGCGCGCGTCGAGGTCTACGTGTTGTCGAAGACCGTGCCCGCCGACACCCCCATCGCCGAGATCAAGCAGTCGCTGGCGGTGGTGGAGGTGCCCAAGGACGTGCAGGTCGAGGGCGCGGTGCGCGACCTCGACGGCCTCGACGACGACCTCGTGGCCGCCGTCGAGCTCCAGGCCGGCGAGCAACTCCTCACCAGCCGCCTGGTCGATGGCAGCGAGGTCACCGAGTCCGACGTCCCGAAGGGGCTGCAGGAAGTGACCGTCGCCCTCGACCCCGCAGCGGGCCGTCGGCGGCGACGCTGAAGGCCGGCGACACCGTCGGTGTCGTGCTGTCGTACGACCCGTTCGAGCTCGACGTGGTCGACGTTCGATCCGGCCAACCCGTTCGCGGTCCCGGCCGCCGACGCGGCAGCCGGCGGCGACCGACGAGCAGACCGCCGACGATGACGACGGCGACCGACGACGACGACAGCGTCAAGTCGCCGAACATGACCCACCTGACGTTCCACAAGGTGCTCGTCACCGGCGTGCAGTTCGACCAGAACGACTCCAGCGCCGTCGACGATTCCGAGGAAGCTTCTGAGGACGGCGATCAGGCAGACCGATGACGGTCAGACGGTCGAGCGGGCACCGAGCAACGCGCTGCTCGTCACGCTCGCCCTGTCCTCACCCGAAGTGGAGCAGGTCGTGTTCGCCGCCGAGTTCGGTCACATCTGGCTGACCGCCGAGAACGCCGACGCCGACGTGAACGGCACCCGCATCACGACCCTCGGTCAGGCCTACGACGCCACCGAGGTGGCGCGGTGACGAACCAAGCGTTGATCACTGAGGCGTGGAACCCCCCGCACTCTCACTCGTCGTCGGGGCGGGAAGCGACGACGGTGGCGGTGCTCGGCGAGGATCAATTCCTCGCCGAGCAGGCCACCGACGCCATCGGGCCCCAGGACCGGCTGCACGTCCAGGCGTGGCGGCACGGGGACGATCTGCTGGACGCCGGCCAGATCGTGCTGGAGCTCGCCGCGGCGGGCGCCAGCGTGGTGTGCGTCGGCGCTGACGTCCCGCTCCCCATCGCCTTCGGCGTGGCGGCGATCGTCGACCGCGACCATCCCGAGATGAGCGTCGTGCTCGTCGCCTCGCCCGACGACGACGTGTGGCGCGAGGCGCTGCGGGCCGGTGTCCGCGACGTCATCGAGCCGGGCCGTGTCGACCTCGAGCTGACCGACGCCATCGAGCGGGCGGTCGAGCGGACGGCCCGGGCCCGCGAGCAGCGGCCGCGGCGCCGCGATGCCGGAGGCCCCGACGACCGGCCGGGTGATCGTCGTCCTCTCGCCGAAGGGCGGATCGGGCAAGACGATGGTGACCTCCAACCTCGCCGCCGCGCTGGCCCAGACGGACAACGCCTCGGTGGCCCTCGTCGACCTCGACGTGCAGTTCGGGGACTCGGCGACCGCGCTCGGGCTGACGCCCGAACGGTCCATCGGTCAGCTGGCGACGATGCCGGCGATCGACTCGACGACGCTGAAGGTGTTCCTGACCCATCACGAAGCATCGGGTGCGTTCGTGCTGTGCGGGTCGGACTCCCCCGAAGAGGGTGACGCCGTGACCGCCGAGCACGCCCGCCGCATCGTCGAGCTGCTCGCCGACGACTTCGCCTACGTGGTGGTCGACACCCCGGCCGGTCTCGACGAGCGGACCCTGACCGTCCTCGAGCAGGCCACCGATGTCGTGTGCGTGACGAGCACGGACGTGTCGAGCATCCGCAGCATGGGCAAGGAGATCGGGATCCTCAGCCGGCTCGGTCTGCTGTCGGCCCGTCGCCACTTCGTCCTCAACCGGGCCGACGCCCGCGTCGGCATCGAGATCGCCGACGTCGAGGCCGCCCTCGGCATGGAGACCGACGCCGCCGTGCCGAGCTCACGCGCCGTTCCGCTGTCGATGAACCAGGGCCGGCCGATCGTGATCGACTCGCCGTCCTCGCCTGTCGCCCGCGAGCTGGTGAAGGTCGCCGACCGCATCGCCGGCCGCGACGACAACGGGCGCCGAGGGCTCCTGCCATGGCGGAGGAAGTGACCATGAAACTCTCCGAACGACTCCGCGCCCAGGGCGCCACGCGGCCCCGGCGGGCATCGACTTTGCCCCGCCGACGCCGGCCGACCGATCAGCGGCCAACGCCGTCGACGAGCTCAAGGTCCGGGCCCACGAGGCGCTGTTCTCCCGCCTCGGTGTCCGGCTGTTCGACTCGACGCTCTCCCAGGACCAGCTCCACACCTACGTCGCCGGCGAGATCGGCGACCTCATGTCCGCCACACGGCACCGCTTGTCGGCCGGTGAGCGCCAGCGCCTCGTCGACGAGATCCTCCACGACGTGGTCGGGCTCGGTCCGATCGACCGCTTCCTCGCCGACGCCACCGTCAGTGAGGTGATGGTCAACTCCACCGCGCCGATCTTCGTCGAGCGCAGCGGCGTCATCGTGGGGCCGATTCGCGGTTCTTCTCCGACGACCACCTGCGCCGGGTCATCGAACGCATCGTCGGGCAGGTCG
>CAVZPA010000010.1:0-181120 GCA_963776995.1 uncultured Acidimicrobiia bacterium | reverse complement strand
TGGCTGCGCTCGAGGAGCCGTCTCGTTGGCTCTTGAAGGACACCCTCGGCAATCGTGACAGTGGGGCGGTGAGCGATCGTTGGGGCGGGGAGCCGACGGCCACGGGAGAGCGCGTATGGGCCGAAGCCCCGTGCTAACCGTCGGCTGCGCGGCTGGTGTCAGTGGTCGGCTGTTGCCCATCCATCATCAACTCGAGCATTCCGCTCAACTCGAAGACTCGGAGCACGGGCTTGGACGGGTTCAGCACCCTCAGCCACTGGTGCTTGTCGTGCGGGCTTTGACGGACTGCGAGCAACACGAGCAGGCCGCTCGAATCGAGGAACGTCACGTCGGAGAGGTCGAGGTCGAGGTTGCGGATGCCCGCATCGATCACCGCCTCGAGACGCTGTCGCAACTCGGGTGCAGTGGCCAGGTCGATTTCGCCGGTGACTCGGACCTTGGCGTAGCCATTGACTTGAACGATCGACACACCGAAGTCTTGCGGCAGGTCCGTCATCGTCACGCTCCGGGGTCTGGAGAGCTTCAGATGCTCCGTGTTCGCCCAGTCTGGGTTGAGCCGGACCATACCAGGGATGAGGGCCGGCTCAGCGCGAGGGTGAACCGCTCGCGAAGACAGGGCATTGATCGACGTTGTCGTCACCCGGCGCCGCAGCGCCACGTTCGGTGCGGCCTGTCGCATCCCGACAGTAGGTGGGTGCCGACCGCCGCCGTGTCGAGGCGCGCCTGCCTGAGGATGTCTGCCAAGGACACCTCGACCGTGACCCGCTCCACCGGTCGGGGAGGCGGGTGCTGAGTCTTCGGAAGGTCAGGCTTCCATCGGGGCCGCCGGAGCATCGTCGACCGGATCGGATGCCGAGCGTCGTCGCGAGGTGTGATGACCGAACACGAGTCTTCGGATCTCCGGCCAGTTGGTGGTTCATCCTTCACCCGGATGATGGAGGTGATCGCCCGTGTAGATCTCGGGGCGTGGGACCCGGCGAGCATGCCGATGTCGCGGCGCAGCGGCTGGGACCACGCCGCCGAGACACTCACGAGGACGAGCTCGCGGTGAGCGCCCGAGTTGATCGTCCAGGGCGATGACGAGCAGCCCAGGGCCGGATGCCGGATCCGGCACACCCGCAGCGACGACGGGCTGGGCCGGCTCGGCCGGCGCAACATGCACACCGGCGGCGAGTCCGTCACCATTCCGCTGACTCGCCGGCGGCAACCGCGGATGGTCACCAGCGCTTCGTCGCCGATCGACATTCATCAGCCACGCTCGTCACGGTGGTAGCTGGTGGCCGGCTGTCTCGTCGCATGTACCGCAACCAGGCCCGAGCCCGTCGATTCTCGTGTCAAGACGAAGCCGACGCCGAGTTGAGCGGACCTGCAAGCGCGACGCGAGCGGATCCACGCGGTGACCGACCTCGGGCGGTAGTGGACTCTGCAGCAGGCCCTCGACGAGGGCGGCGACGGGAGCAATAATGAGAGCGAGCGCCTCCGGACCCTGGACGCAGTAACCCAAAGCGGACTCCAGGGAGTCGTCGTGGATCTGAACCAGTTGGTGATGTGCGAATGGCGTGAGGACCACTGCCTCAGCCGGCCGTCGTTGCTCTGGATTCACGACCACGCCGACGCCGACGATCCGCACCCGGTCGCCACCGCAGTGGCGATGCTGCGGGCCACCGTCACCGACACCTCCACGGACTCCGCCCGCAAGCCGTGTGATCCCCAATCGGTGACGGTGGTCCCGGCGCGATGATCGGGTGATGCCGCCGTCCGGTTCCGCTCGGGACTGCGCCGAGAGTCGGGTGGTTGCCGCAGGTCAGTGCAGCGACGTGTAGAGGGCTGTTCGGAGGGCGAGCTCTCGTGGGTCGGTCGGGACGGAGAAGCCGGCGCGGTTCATCACGTAGGCGTAGCCGACGCCGATGTCGGGATCGGCGAAGCCGAACGAGCCGCCGGTTCCAGTGTGGCCGTAGGCGCGGATCGAGGAGCCGAACGGGAGGATGGGGAACGGCTTCATGAACCCGAACGCGTAGGCGGTGTCGACGCACAGGATCCGGTCGCGGCTGCCTTGCGCGGGTGGCGTCGGGGACGCTTCGAGCAGATCACGGGTCCGTCCGTCGAGCCCGAGCTGATGCGCGCCGGTGGCGAAGGCGCCGTAGGCGGCGGCGATGGAACGGGCGTTTCCGACGCCGTTGACCGACGGCAGCTCGAGCCGTAGCAGGTCGCGGCGGTTGATGTCTGAGGCACGGGCGAGGATCTTGGGGTTCCGGAAGACACGGCCAGTCAGGCTGCGCGGGTTGCACAAGGCCAGGACGAGCCGTGGCGGCATCTGGTGCAAATGCAGCGCGGCCCTCGCCGGTCCGCCGCCGATGAACGTCGCCAGTCGGTCGTCGGTGACGGTGTCGGGGAGGCCGATGTAGAACTCGATGCCGAGCGGTCGAGCGACCTCGTCGGCGAAGTAGCGGCCGATGGTTCGGCGTTCGGGGTCGACCCGGCGCAGCAACTGGCTCTCGTACCAGCCGAGCGACTGCCCGTGGTAGCCGTGGAACTGGCCGGGCTCCCAGTGCGGACGTTGGGCGGCCAGCACTTCCCCGAGCCCGTCGAGGTCGTCGAGGATGTCCAGATCGAGCGGGGTGTCGATGACCGCCAGCGCCGCCTGGTGCGTGAGCAGGACACCGACAGTGATGTCCTGCTTGTCGTGTTCGGCGAACTCGGGCCAGTAGCTGGCCACGGGCTCGTCGAGTTCGAACAGGCCGCGGGCGTGGGCGACGGCCATCGCCATCGACGCCAGCCCCTTGGTCGTGGAGAACACGCTGACCAGGGTGTCGCGCCGCCACGGACGTGTTCGCTGCTGATCGCGGTGGCCTCCCCACAGGTCGACCACCAGCCGGCCGTCGCGCACCACGGCGCACGCCGCGCCGACCTCGCGGCGATCACGGAAGTTCGAGCGGAACTCGTCGGCCACCCGCCCGTACCCCTCGTCGACGTCGCCGCCAACCTCTACAGGAACCCCTCGACGTCTCGGCATCCCCGCACGATGCACGCCGTCCCCACCCAACGCAACAAGCGAAGCCGGTCAAGGGCAGCCAACCGAGGCCGCAGGTCGACGGAAGATGCTCCGGCGAGCGCCGCCGCCTCAGGTCGTAGTCATGTCCTACTCCGTCACGACGTCGGACATGCTGGCTCTGTAGGCGGCCATCAGTTCCTGCTGCTCTCGTTCCGGCACCTCGTAGAAGTCGAGGGCGCGGACGATCTCCGCCCCAACTTCGGCGAACTGTTCGGCCGTGAGATTGAACTCCGCGTGAGCTTCGGTCAGCGGCAAGCCCGTGTACACAAAGGGGCCGCCGGCCGCTGCGGCGATCCACAGCGTGCGACCGAACTTGAGGCCCGGCAGCCGCGCTTCCGCCTGCGTCTTGTTCCACTCCTTGAGCGCGGGGTTCTTGTTGAGTATCGGGTTTCTGATGATCTGGTCGCTGAAGCGGTTGACGACCAAGGCGATCCCGAAGTAGCCGCCCAAACGGTCGTACAAACTCGGTCCCGTAGGAGTCGTCTCCGGCGCTCCACTTGCCTCGGCGGTCGCCTGAAACAGTCCCAGCGCCGCCGCACTCGCGACGGCACCCGCGCCCTTGGCCAATGTCCGTCGATCCACTCGTCTGTCCATCTCGTCCTCACCTTCCTGTTGCGTGTGAGGTCCCCGGGACAACAACGGCAGCTGTTGGGCCGTCGCTGCCGCACCGTCGGCGCGATCTGGTGACACGTGTCGATGCGGGCACCCCGACTCCCGGACCTACGAGTAACGACAGTACTCGTTGGTGTTATCTCGATGCAAGACACGCGAGGGGTCGTGTCCGGAAGCGACGTCGAACGGAATCGACGTGGCGCTGTCGTCGCTGTCGACGCTCGAGGCTACGCAGTGACGACGACGCAGCACCGTTCTGTCGACCGCGACAGAACCGCGTGAAGGGACCGTGACTGGGTGCCGTCCAGAACACCGGCGACGAATGCCAGGTTCATCTGGCAGATGATGTCAGGTCGTGCTTGGGCGACGTGACGGAAGGGGCAGTTGCGAAGGACCACATTGCCGCCCGACGTGGCTGGCTCATAGCCGATGACGTTGAGTGCAGTCAGCAGCCGACTGCCGCCGTTGCGTGCCCGCGCCCGCCTTCCAATCTGACGGCCGTACTCGGCGGCAGTGTCGGCGAGCGACTCCAGCGGCGGTTCAGGGGAGTCTGCTTCCAAGGCCTCGGCCAGGATCTCGGCGGCGAGGTCGTACCGTCGCGGCGGGATCGACACCTCGAGCTCGAGACCGGTCGGGCAGTACCGCTTCGCCGGATGACCAACACCGACCGAACCTTCGTCGCGTTCGTAGGTCGCCTCGAGAAAGCCCTCAGAGAGAAGCTTCTCCAAGTGGAAGGCGGCCAGCCTCACCGAAATTCCTACCTCATCGGCGACCTCGGCGCGGGTCAGTGGGCGGCCCGCGGTCCGCACGGCGAGGTAGGCCGCCCGTCGTGCCGGATCGTCCAAGACGCACAGCTGCAGAATTGTCTCGTTGAGGTCGTGGCGCACGGTCTAGCAATACCACCTCACCGGCCGGTTGGTCAGCGTTTCTCATCAGCCATTGCTGAGACGTCCACAACCTCTCGTCCGGAGCACGCAGGTGCCTGCAAGTCGACGGGGTGACCCTCAAGCTGCGGGGCGGTGGACAACGACGAGGACATGGCCGAGAGCCATCGCCCAGCCGGCGTCGTCGAAGGCGATCGGCCACGCCCACCCGTTACGGCGGTCGACGTGGGTCACCCGGTGCGGCTGACCGTGATAGTCCACAACGTCGCCAGCCTTCAGGACATCGGCGAAGACCGTCGTCCTCGCGCCGTCCGTGTGACCGATGAGGCCGGTCACACACATCGCGGGCGCCCTCACCCGACCCGAGCCTGATCGGGTCCCGCAGAGAGACGTGTTCATGACACGAGCATGGACTGGGCGCCGTGTGAGTGCATCGGGGAGAGCCCGTGCGCGTCGTGTCGCGACGGCCTCGTTCCATTCTCCCGCCGCGCAACAAAACGCCGGCGGGCGGAGTGCGCCGACTGCGGCCTATTGGGAATCGATGATCGCGGTCGCACGGACGAGCGCTCGTGTCGGCCGATACAAGCATCGCCCGATTCGACGAGGTCAGGTCGAACAAGCCACCGTCCTGGCTTCAGCATCGGCCCCCTGGCAGGTCGTCCGCCGCCCGTGGGGCAGGCTAGGTCCGTGGACGATCGCTACGAGCCCGCGCAAATCGACGTCGACCGGGACAAGGGCGTGACTCTCACATACGTCGACGGGTACGTCGTCAGCTTCGACCTGCTGACGCTGCGGGAAGGGTGCCCGTGCGCGACGTGCCGCGGGTTGCGTGACACGGGCAAGGAGATCTGGCCGCACCCGGACAGCGCGACGCCGCTGCGCATCGAAGACGCCCGTCTTCACGGCGCGTGGGGACTGGCGATCACGTGGAACGACGGCCACGCCACCGGCATCTTCCCGTTCGAGCTGTTGCGGCGCTGGCATGAAGCCGGGCGTGACAGCGGCATGCAGCCGTGACCTTCGGCATCGCAAGGTTGGACTCGATCCGCAGCGATCGCGGTCGACGAGTCAGTGATCGAGATCGCGGGCGGGTACGAGCCCTCCCTTCGCGGGCGGCTCCAGTCGATCACCAACCGGCGCCGTCAGGCGTCGGCGTAGTGTTGACACCAATGACGCCACCGCTGTGCCCGGACTGTGGACAGCCCGCGAGCACGGCGTTGGCCGGCCCGGAGCACGGATATGAGTGTCGCAACGAGGCCTGCCCGGAATTCGGGCAGGCCGTCGCCGCCGACGAGCCGGCGCCTCCCGAGTGACGGCACCGATCGCCGGCGCAGCATCTCGCCGAGGCGGGCCACCACGCGCCGGCTTACCGCCGCCTGCGGCCCGAGCGTCATTGTTGGAATGCCAACGTCAGCTCCGCGAGGAAGCCGCGGCTCAACCCTGGTCACGGTTTGCGCGGTGGCTTCGCAGACGCCCCACGCGTCCATAGCTGCGTTGGTGTTTGACACCGCAACTTCGGCTCGAGCGATGGTCAGCCCCCCACGCCCGAGGTCTAGAGAAGAGGACCGCGGGACATAATCGGCTCGTGACCGTTGCTCGCCCTCCCGTCGTCTCGCAGTCTGAGTGGGACACAGCCCTCGCTGCCATCACCGAGCGGGAGAAGACCGTCGCCAAGGCGATCGACCAGCTCGCCGCCGCCCGCAAGCGGATGCCGATGGTGCGCGTCGAGGGCAACTACCTCTTCGAGGGGCCCGACGGCGAACGGTCGCTGGCCGAGCTGTTCGACGGTCGCAGCCAGCTCATCCTGTACCGGTTCTTCTTCGAAGACGGCGTCGAGGGCTGGCCCGACGCCGGCTGCCCCGGCTGTTCGTCGTGGGCCGACGGCATCGGTCAGCTCGGCCTCCTGCACGCCCGTGACATCACGTTCGCGATGGCGTCGCCGGCGCCGCAGGAGAACCTCCGTCGCTACGCCGAGCGGATGGACTGGACCCACATCCCGTGGTACACGATCCGCACCGAGCGGTTCTCAGCCGACTTCGGCACCGAGGAGTGGTTCGGTCTGAACGTCTTCCTGCGTGACGACGACGACGTCTACCGCACGTACTTCTTGCAGCACGGCGCCATGGTCCGGACGATCGGCAGCCTCGCGACTCTCATGTCGCTCACGCCCTACGGCGCTCAGGCCGATGACGAGGACGCCCCAGAAGGCTGGCCGAAAGCGCCTGGGTCGTTCTGGTTCCGCCGCCACGACGAGTTCGACGAGCTACCGCCGTCAGCACGCAGCAGACAGTGATCGTTCCCTCCGAGCTGCGCGGCTCGTGCCACGAAGGCCACGAAGGCCACGGCAGGTTGCCGGGCTCCGCCGCCGCCTCATTGGCGCACCCGCGTGTGGCCCGGTCGTCGGCGGATTGGGTCGCAGTAACGAGCAGAGCCACGCCAACCTTTGATCCGCACCGGCGTGTCGAACTCGGCGACCTCGCCGGGCCCCATGGGCGTTGTTGTGGACCACGAGAACACTTCGAGGATCCGGGCGCTTCACACCGCTGTCGCGGCGGTGTGGCAGACCGCCCCGGCCGTCCCAATGACCTGGCTTAGGACGTGCGGCGGGTCTTGCCGGTGCGGTGGCTCGGCCCGTTGGGGTCGACGGAGGGTGTGCGAATGATGGCGGGGAGGATCAAGTCGAGCGTGGCCGTGAGCTGCTCGCCGAGGGCGAGCTGATCGGTCTCGTCGAGCACCCACCGGTAGAGGACTCCGAGGTACGCGTCGAACAGGATGAGGGCGACACGATCGGGATCGACGCCGGGGGGAATGTCGCCTGCTCGTTGTCCAGCGCGCACGCTGTCGGCCACGAGCTGGGGTGCGTCCGATTCATCGGCGAGCAGTGGGCCTCCTGCGCGCTGCCAGGCGCGCACCATGGCACGTCCGGTCGCGGGGTCGTCTTCGTAGAGGTCGGCGAGCACGCGAAACGCGCGGCGGAGCCGGCTCGTCGAGTCGACCGCTTGCTGCTCGTCCGCGGCGAGGGCCTTCGCGAACCCGGCTCGTAGTCGTGCGAACCACTCGAAGACGATGTCTTCCTTCCGGGCGAAGTAGTTGAAGACCGTCGCCCGTGACACATCCGCGCGCTCGCCGATCTGCTCCATCGTCGTCGAGTCGTAGCCGTGGGTGGCGAACAGGGCGACTCCGCTCTCGAAGATGCGCTCCCTGGTCTCCAGCTTCTTACGTTCACGACGGCCCGCCGTGGTGGGGCTCACGTGGTCAGGCGTCGACACTTGACAACTCCTAGACTTGGATCTAAAAATATATCCGATGCCAAGTATAGACGCGGATCCACGTGGGACAAGGCGTCCAGGAGGCGACCGATGCATCACCTGGCGCCGCATTGGCGACGCGATTCCCGACCACACCGGAAGGAGCCGAAGATGGCAGCAGACATGACTCTCGACGCACGTCGCGCCTTCCCCACCGAGGGCACCCGCACCGCTGTCCTCGCCACCGCCCGTGAGGACGGCAGTCCTCATGCCGCACCGATCGCGGCCGTCGCGTCACGGGACGTCGGGAACCTCGAGCAGGTCGCTCGACGGATCAGCCAGCGCTACGACGCCGGCGCGGGGATCGAGGACTTCGTGCGGTTCGCCCGCGACGCGCTCGGGACGCTGGTCCGTGTGACACCGACCAGGATCGTCGCTCTGTGAGCGGGTGGGCGAACATTGAGATGACCGCGTCCACGCGGCGCATCGTGCCGAGGCGCATGTCGACCGGAGGCGAGTGCGACCCGCTTCGCCGTCCCGAGGAATTGACGATCCCGCTGGAGAGTTCTTCGCGCAGGCTGGTGCCTTGAACATGGAAGCCGGCACAGCACAACCCGGGCCCGCCGCCCGGTCAGCCCTCTGGCTGCCGCTGTTCGATGAGCTCTCCGACCCGACGGTCTGCGCCCGTCTAGCAGCCGAGGCCGAGGAGGCGGGCTGGCATGGGTTCTTCGTGTGGGACCAGCTGCGCTGGGAAGCGCCCGTGCGCCGAGTTGCCGACTCGTGGATCACGCTCGCCGCGATCGCGGCGGCGACCGAGCGGCTGCGTCTCGGCCCTATGGTCACACCGCTGCCACGACGCCGACCGGTCAAGGTCGCCCGCGAGACCGCGACCTTGGACCAGCTCAGCGGCGGCCGCCTCACCCTCGGCGTCGGAATCGGCGAAGACCGGTTCGCTCGCGAGTTCTCGAAGACCGGCGAGCAGCTCGACGACAGGGCACGGGGCCAGATGCTCGACGAGGCACTGGAGATCCTCACCACCGCCTGGAGCGGTGACCCGGTTCACCACCACGGCGACCACTACACGGTCGACGACATCCAGTTCTTGCCGCGGCCGGTGCAGCGACCCGGCGTCCCGGTGTGGATCGCTGGCTTTCCCGGCAACACGAGGCCGATGCGGCGAGCCGCCCGCCACGACGGCTTCTTCCCCGTCAACCTCGAGCATCCCGACCAGCTCGCCGAGGTCGTCGCCAAGGTCACAGCGTTCCGACAGGATCCGACGGCAGCGTACGACTTCGTCGTCGGTCACCCGGTGGGCGTCGATCCGCACCCGTGGCAGCGGGCGGGTGCCACGTGGTGCCTCTCGGAGTTCGAACCGGGGCGGGTGTCGTCGGACCAGGTGCGCGGCGTGCTTCGCGATGGCCCCCCGTCCCGTTGAGCATCCAGACCCGGCGCGGGTCCAGCAGCGGACCGTCCGCGTCCTCGTCGCTTCACAAGTGTCGGGGGTAGCCGCCATCGGCGTCGGCGCGGCCGTGTCGCCATTGCACCAGCGAGGAACACCAGCTCAGCATGTGAGGCGAAGACGGCGAAAGGAGCGATTCGTGACGGCACGACAACTGACGTTCACACGAATACAAGACACGACCGCCGATGATTGGGCGATCATCGCCACGAGGCCCAACACGAAGCTCTTCGAGGAGCTACCGGATCGCCTGCTCGGTGCCCTGCGATTCCTGGAGAACGGGGACTTCTTCACGGTCAACGGTCTCGAGCACTCGCTGCAGGCAGGCACGCGGGCGCTACGCCACGGACGCCCTGTCGAGTACGTCGTGGCCGCGTTGCTCCATGACGTCGGTGACCTCGTCGGGCCGCGGAACCATGCCGCGGTCGCGGCCTCGATCCTTCGCCCGTACGTGTCGGAGAGGATCGCGTGGATCGTCGAGCACCACACGGTGTTCCAGTTCAACCATTTCGGACGCCACGTCGGCATCGACCCCGACATGCGCGACGCCTACCTTGGCCACCCGTACTACGAAGACGCGGCCGAGTTCTCCGACCTCTACGACTCGGAGAGCTTCGATCCGTCGTACGAATCGTTGCCACTCGAGGAGTTCGAACCTTTGTTGCGCCAGGTGTTCGTCTCGAGAGAGCGATCGCCGTTCGAGATAGCCAACAGTTACCTCTGACGTACCAGCTCCACCACCTGGGCCAGTCCGCTGCCGACGAGCTCCTTCGCCAGACCTAGCGCGAGAGATCCATCGCGCGCCAACCATCCTTGTTCACTTGGACAGACGCCCTGACTCGGCGATCCGCGTCCGGCGACCGGTCGGCCCTCCCGACGGCTCGAGGTAGCGGGCGCAGTTCTCGCAAGGAGCGTCGCCCGCGGGTGTGACCTGAGCACGGCATCCGCTGTCCGCATCCGCTGCTGTCTTGCGAAGTGCGAGCGAGATCCCTGGTCCTCCTCCATCGGCTGTTTCGCTGGACGACGTCCGCGGGGGCGTCGCAAGGCTCTCGGCTGCGACAGCTCACGTCGCGGCGGCGATGGGCTCGGTGTTACACCGCGTCGACGGCGGAAAGGATGAGGGCCGTCACCTCGTCGGGGTGCGAGATCATCACGACGTGGCTCGAGTCGACCTCGATGGTGGTGGCGCCCATCCGCTGGGCGAATTGCCGCTCGGCATCGGGAGGGATGACTTCGTCGTGCTGGGCGACGGCGAACCACGTGGGCAAGGTCTTCCACGCCGGCGTCCCCATGACGTCGTCCAGTGTGGAAGCGGCCAGCGGCTGCTGGACGGCGTAGATCACGCGGGCCTCAACCGGGTCGACGTCGGGAGCGAAGTGCTGAAGGACGGCGTCCTCGGGCAGCCAGGCGAGGCCCTGTTCGTCGATCTGGAATTTGGCGATTGCGGGCGTCGGCGGGCCCTGGCCGAGCAACGCACCGAGGGACTCGCCCTCGTCGAGGCCGAATCCGGCCACGTATACCAACGCGACGACGTTCGGTGCGTCCGTTCCGAGCGCGGTCATGACCTGACAGCCGTAGGAGTGCCCGGCGAGCACCGTGGGCTCAGCCTGCAAGGTGAGGACGTGGCGCACCTTGGCGACGTCTTCCGCCAACGACGTGTGAGGGAGTTGGGGAGCGATGACGTCATGACCGGCCGCCTGCAGGCGACGGATCACCGCCGCCCAGGACGAACCGTCCGCCCAGGCACCGTGCACCAATGCGATCCTCATGATCTGTCCTCCTCCGCCACCGGACCTCGGTAGCGCTCCGAACACTGTCACGATCGTGAATCGCCTGCCCGACGACCGCCCTGCAGCCGCCCATCGTGAGCGCAGCGGCGCTTGGACTGCCCTCGCATGTGCCGCGTGCCGTCGCCGATTCGGGCTGCTCGACGCTGTGAACGACGTTGACCGTCGGGGCGTCATCGGGCACTGCCGTCACGGGTGTCCCCCGTCGCTCTCGACAGGCGCGCGCCGGTTGTTGTCCCGTCGTCGGGACGTCTCACCGGACTGGTCTTCCGGGACCTGTCATGACCTTCGCATCGGACGTTGGCGGCCGCCCTCGCATCGTCCGCGCGTACCGGCCGGGGTTCGGCATACAGGACGGGCGCGACACGGCCAGTCAGCGGGTGTGTCTGTCGGGCGCTCCGTTACCCAGTCGGGGGTGGCGTCGCCGTTCCCCGGCAAGTTCTTCCTTCCTCGACGACTCGTCGCCGCCGGGTGAGAGGATGCTCACCGCTGGCACCTCCTCGACCCGCGCGCTCGAGGCGAACCCGTTTGGACGACGGCCCCCGTGTTACGACGCTGAGGTCTCGTCGGCCCCCTCGTATTCGTCGTGCAGCTTCCACCACGTGTACGGCGGGTCCTGCGGGTAGCCGTCGGGTGAGTCCTCCCACTCCTCCTGGCGGCCGAGCGGGGTGATGTCGAGCAGGCTCCATACGTTGCCGATGGCGTCGGCGGCGCGGCCGTTCGTGAAGTAGGTGCGGTAGGTGCGGTCGTCGGGCGCGGATGAAGACGTTGAGCCCGAAGTACTCGTCGACGCCGAAGTCCGCCGAGAAGTCGTCGAGGGTGCTGAACCAGGCGATGTCCCAGCCCATCCGCGACTTGTAGCGGTCGATGGCGTCGATGGGTGCCGGCGAGACGAGCACGAACGTGGTGTCGCGCTCGTTGAGGTGGGCGACATGACCCACGTTGTCGATGAACATCGCACACCCCGAGCAGCCGCCGTCGGGCCAGTTCTCGACGCCCGGCTCGAAGAACGCCCGGTACACGATCAGCTGCGCCCTGCCGTCGAAGAGGTCGGCCAGCGTCAGCTCACCGTTGGGTCCGACGAAGCGGTACTCCTTGTCGATCTCGACCCACGGCAGCCGGCGTCGCTCGGCGGCCAGCTCGTCGCGAACCCTCGTCGCGGCCTTCTCCTTGTCCAGCAGCTCGTCGCGTGCCGCCTGCCATTCCTCGGGCGAGACCACCGGTGGTGTGTCCATGCCGCTCGTATCGATGCCCGTCGTCGTCATGTCGTTCGCTCCTTCGTCGTCAGCGCCCGTCGGCGTTTCGTGGACTCTCGTCACCGGTCCGCGTCATCAGGTCGCCTGCTCAACGAGGTGGTCGAGCGCCTCGCTCCAGCCGTCGTACACCGAGTCGTCGCCGGGCTGCCCGGCGACGCCGCTGACGTGCAGCATCAGCGAGGTCCGGCCGTCGCCGGCGTCGGCCATCGTGACGGTGATGATCGCTGTAGATCGCTTGCGCCCCGCGGAGCCTGCGCCGCTCCGAACGCCGGTTATGGGGCGCCGCGCGCCGTCATGGTAGGCGTCGTTCTGTGCGGCGCTGGAGTTCGTCCGAACGGCGGGCCAAGATCTCGGCTAACGCCGCTTCTGAGGTTCATCGACTTCGGCCGCCGCGCTTGCGTCGTTCGCTGCGCGCCGTCGCCTCAGAATGCTCAGCCCCGCGAGTTCTGCCACGCGCCATCATCGCCGGCGATCAAGCAAGCTGACCGAAGTTGCTCGGGCGCATACGAGAGCGTCCCGTGATCAGCGGCCGCTGTAGAGCGCTCGAGGGGTCGCGACGTCGAGGTGGCGCTTGACGACGGCGTTGCGTAGGCGAGCGGACGCGTTGCGACTCGGTGAGACGAAGCCCGGCACGTCTATCGTCGAGCCGCGAGAGGAGGTCGAGATGAGGTCCGACCATACGTTCGGTCCGGTCACCGATTGGGCGACCGACTTTGACCTCTTCGATCCGGCCTACGTGACGGACCCGGCACCGATCTGGCGCGACCTTCGGGAGCGTTGCCCGGTTGCCCGGACCGAACGCCGGGGCACCACCTGGCTGCCGACCGACTATGGCGACCTTCGCGCCATCGCCCAGGACACCGAGCGCTTCTCCTCCCGTGATGTGAGCGTCGCAACTGCCGGGCGAGGCGAGGGTGAGACGCCGGCCAAGTTGCTGACGGCGCCACCGATCACCGCGGATCCCCCGATGCACACGTGGACGCGGCGGATGCTGCTGACGCGGTTCGGACCGCCGGCCGTCGAAGCGATGACTCCGATCACGCAGCGCATCGCCGACGAGCTCATCGACGGGTTCGAGCACGCCGGCTGCGCCGACGTCGCCATCGACTACGCCCGGCACATCCCGGTACGCGTCATCGCCTCGATGATCGGCATTCCACTGGAGGACGAGGATCGGTTCACGGACTGGGCTGTCCGCATCCTCCAGCAAGGATCAGAACACCTCGACATCGCAGCCGAGGGCATCCGAGAGGTCCTCGCCTACTTCGCCGACAAGCTGGCCGAGCGCGCCGCCGCCCGCACCGAGGAACGGCCAGACGACATCCTCTCCTTCCTCGTCGCCGCAGAACATGAAGGTGTCCCGTTGACACCGCACCACCAAGTGGGTTCCTGTTTCCTGCTGCTGCTCGCCGGCATCGACACGACGTGGAGCGCGATCAGTGCCGGGCTGTGGCACCTCGCCAGCCACCCCGAGGACCAGGCGCGGCTGCGGCAGGAGCCCGAGGTGCTGTCCATCGCGATCGAGGAGATGCTGCGCTACTACAGCCCGGTCACGATGGCGCGGTACGTCACGACGGACACGGAGTTGAACGGCTGCCCCATGCGCGAGGGCGACAAAGTGCTGCTGGCGTTCCCAGCAGGCAACCGGGACCCCGCGATCTTCGATGACGCCGACGAGTTCAAGATCGACCGGCTCCACAACCGGCACTTTGCGTTCGGCTCCGGCATCCACCGCTGCCTCGGATCCAACCTCGCCCGGATGGAGCTGCGAGTGGCCATCGGCACCTTCCTCGCCCGCATCCCCCCGTTCACCCTCGAGAACGGGGCCCAGCCTGCGTGGTCGGGTGGTCAAGTGCGCGGCCCACGCCACGTCTCGCTGCGTTGGTGAGCCGCCGAGCGCCTGATCGCGACGTCGCGTTCGAGCGAGACCGTGACGCGATCGACTTCAAGGGCAACCGACACACCGCGCCCGGTGTCACGAACCCGCCAGCCCGCACCGGGCCTTCTTCCTCCAGCGTCGCCAGCTGCCGCTCTTGCACATTCGGTGCGGGCACGCGTGCGGTCGACCAGGGCGCCTCAGTCCGTCGCAAGGCCGACGCGAGGATGAGATACGGTCGGCGCCAGACCCGTCTGATTCGTTCGGCGCTGGCTGGCCCGGAGCCGTGATCGATGACGCCCGCTCCGATCGCGCAGTATGTCGAGCGCGGCGTCAAGCAGGGCCGGCGCGGTGAACGCCTCGATCAGCTTCGATCGGCTGAGGGTCAAGGTGGCGTCTGGCTTGGGGAGGTGCCGTGGCCAGTGGTTGCGCACGCCGTGGCGCACGTGGATCGCGTGCCGTTCGTCGATGTCGGTGAGGTCGAGGTCGATGGTGATGTCCTCGTGCTCGGCCTTCGGTCCGTTGAGCCGGACGGCGACGACGTCGCGGTGCACGGCACCAAATATGGTGGTCGAAGGGCAGCAAACAGGAGACGACGATGGAAGCCTCGCGACTGCGCAAATCGAGCCTGTTCGACGGGCTGTCGGATGCCGAGCTCGAGCGCTGTGCCGGCTGGTTCGGCGAGACCGAGCTGCCCGCTGGTTCGAGGTTGGTCAACGAGGGCGACTACTCCTACAGGTTCTTCGTGGTCCTCGACGGCGAGATCGAGGTGCGCCACGAGTTCGAGAAGGTGCGACACCTCGGTCCGGGCGATTTCTTCGGCGAACTGGGCCTCCTCAGCGACAGCCGCCGCAGCGCGAAGGTGATCGCGCTCACTCGCTGCGCCGTGGCCAGGATCATGACGTGGGACTTCCGGACCATGCTCGCCGACCACCCTCAGATCGCGACTCGCATCGAGGCAGTAGCCGAGCAGCGCCACCACGACGACGAAATCGCCGCGCCGAGCCGCACCGACGAGGGGGGCGAACAGCCATCGAACGCGACCGAGGATCCCTGAGTGGACGGCGACGTCCTACCGCAACCGGATAAGGAGCGCGACGGGTGGTGGATGTTCGCCTTCGACGGCGAGGCGGCTGGTACAGAACGAGAGCGCCGCACGTCGCCGTACGCGCCGACCCGACGAGCACAGCTCTCACTGGCATCTCGTTGTCACTTCTCCGAGGCCAGCCTGACGGCGACCGTCGCAGGTCGAGTTCCGTATTGTTCGCGTGGTGCGGCACGGCATCAATCTCGGCAACGCGCTGGATGCGTTGCCGTCGAGCCCTCGCCGGCTGCCGATCGTCGTCGACCATCTCGACGTGATCGGCGACGCCGGGTTCGACACCGTTCGCCTTCCTGTCGCGTGGTCACAACACGCGTCGCGAGGCGCGCCGTTTGCCATCTCCCCACCGTTCTTCGCTGCTGTCGACGCGATGATCCTGGGAGCGCTGGAACGCGACCTCACCGTCGTCGTCAACGTCCACCACTACGACGAGCTGTGTCTCGACCCCGCTGCCCATCGTCGGCGGTTTCTCGCGCTGTGGACCCAGATCGCTGAGCGCTACGCCGAACTGCCATCGGGGGTGAGGTTCGAATTGCTCAACGAGCCGCACCGGCGTCTGACCGGACAGCGGTGGAACGAGCTGCTCGCCGCGGCGTTGGCGGTCGTGCGTGACAGCAATCCGCACCGTGACGTCATCGTCGGTCCGGCCGAGATGAACACCATCGCCGGCCTCACCGACCTCGAGCTACCCGACGACGATCGCCTGATCGTGACGATCCACTACTACCTGCCGTTGCCGTTCACCCACCAGGGCGCAGACTGGTGGCCGAATTCCGCCGACTGGCTGGGCACGCGCTGGGGCACCCCGACCGAACGGGAGAACGTGCGCACCGACCTTGCGGCCGCCGCTTCGTGGACACGCCAACGAGGTCGGCAGTTGTTCATCGGCGAGTTCGGCACCTTCCACCTCGCCGCACCCGACGACCGGGCGTCATGGACAGCACACGTCCGGGCCACCGCCGACGAGCTCGGCATCCCATGGTGTTACTGGGACTTCGCCACCGACTTCGGCGTCTACGACGCCGGCACTCGCCGCTGGAACGAACCACTGCACGCCGCCCTATTCCCAACCTGAGCTCACTGCGAGCACCGAATGTCAGGACCGAACGATCCCGTCCACACCGCCGCGGCCCACGCCTAGCGGCATCTCTTCGCCCGGCGAGGCAGGTCCCGATTCGCTGACGGTCGCGGGGCGTCGGGGAGCGCCTCAGCGATCGGCAGAGGCGGCTCAGACTCGGCGGCGCAGGGCGCGAACCGACAGCGGGGCGAAGACGGCTGCGATCGCGACGGCCCAGATCAGCGAGAGGAGCACCGGACGAGCGATCGGTCCTCCCACCATGAGACCGCGGGCAGCATCGCTGAGGATGGTGACCGGATTGGCCTTGACGACAGGCTGCAACCAGCCTGGCATCGTGTCGATCGGGACGAAGACCGCGCTCAGGAAGGTCACCGGGAACAACGCGGTGAAGCCGAACAACTGCACCTTCTCTGGGTCCTTGGCCAGGACGCCCACCAGGACCGTGACCCAGGAGAAGCACAGGGCGAAGAACATGATCAGCAGGAACGCTGCGGCCAGACCAGCAACCGAGGTGCCGAGCCGGAACCCGAGGATGAACCCGACGACCAGCAGCAGGACGATCGACCACGCCTGCTTGACCATGTCGGCGAGGATGCGCCCGCTCAGCGGCGCCCAACGGGCGATCGGCAATGATCGAAGCCGGTCGAAGACGCCCTTCGTGATGTCCGTGTTCAAACCCTGACCGACGTACATCGTCACGAAGAACATGTTCATCACGATGATGCCGGGCATCGCGTACTGCAGGTACTCGGTCGGGGAGTCGGCGATCGCACCGCCGAACACGTACGTGAACAACAGCACGAAGATGATCGGCTGGATGCTGAAGTCGCCCAACTCCCAGGGGTTGTGCCGGATCTGGATGAGCGTCCGCCAGGCCAGCGTCAGCGTCTGCTGGAGGCCTTCGGCCGTGGTCACACGGGGCTTGATGTCCTCCGGCCGGACGGGCGCCGGCTGAGTGCTGCTGGCGCGCGGCGAGATGTCGGTGGTGGTCATGCTGACACCGCTTCCTTGTCGCGCTCGTCGTCGGGTTCTTCGGCACGGTGGCCGGTCAAGGTCAGGAAGACCTCGTCGAGGCTCGCGCCCCGCAGGGTCAGCTCGTCGAGGATGACACCCTCGTCGTCGAGCCGCCGGACGACGGCAGGGACCAGCGCCGGGTCGCTCACGGCCGCGGTGACCCGCTCGCCCTGCACCTCCGGGTCGACCTTCGCCAGGTCACGCACCACCGCCATCACGACCTCGAGGTGCTCCGCGCGCGCCGGTCGCACGACCAGTGACTGCGCACCGACCTGCGACTTGAGTTGATCCGGGGATCCGGTCGCGATCACCTTGCCGTGGTCGATCACCACGAGGTCGTCGGCGAGCTCGTCGGCCTCGTCGAGGTACTGCGTGGTGAGCAGCACGGTCACGCCGTCCGCCACGAGGAGCCGGACCAGGTCCCACATGTCCAGCCGCGCCACCGGGTCGAGACCGGTCGTGGGCTCGTCCAGGAAGAGGATGCGTGGGTTGCCGACGAGGCTGGCGGCGAGGTCGAGCCGGCGCCGCATCCCGCCCGAGTAGGTCTTCGCAGCCCGGTCGGCGGCATCGTCGAGGCGGAACTCCTGCAGCAGATCTCGGGCCCGAGCCTTCGCCTGGTCGCGCGGGATCCCGAGCAGCCGGGCGATCAGCACGAGGTTCTCGGTGCCGGTCAGGGTCTCGTCGACCGACGCGTACTGGCCGGTCAGCCCGATCAGCTGCCGGACCTGATGGGCCTGCCCGACGACGTCGTAGCCGCCGACCGTCGCCCGCCCCTCGTCCGGGGTCAGCAGGGTGGCCAGGACCCGCACGGCCGTGGTCTTCCCGGCGCCGTTCGGACCGAGTAGCCCGAGCACGGTGCCGGTCGGCACCGTCAGGTCGATGCCGGCCAGGGCCGTCGTCTCACCGAAACGTTTGACCAGGCCCTCGGCCTGGATCGCGTGCGTCATGGTTCCTCCGTCGTCGAACGCTCTCGACGCTACGACCTCAACCAAAGTCGAGGGCAAGGTGATATCTGCATGACTCGTCGGAGACCGCAAACTCATCGGTCCGACCCAGCACCAGGGTTCTGACCCCCTCAGCCTCACCATCACCGCCCGAACAGGATGCGACCAGCAACACAGGCGGGGCCAGCAAGGCTCGACCGTCGGTAGCGCCGCCTGTTCAGGGCACGTGCACCGGCAGGCGGTCGACGACGCGGATGAAGTTCCCGGGGGCGAACTCGGGCTCGCCGACCTCCATGTCCGGGACGCGTGTCAGCAACTCGCCCGTCACGGCTCGCAGCTGCGTCCGGGCCAACCCAGCGCCGATGCAGAAGTGCGGGCCGCCACCGCCGAACCCGACGTGCGGGTTCTTGGGCCGTGACAGGTCGAACTCGGCCGGTCGGTCGAAGACGGCCTCGTCCCGGTTTCCCGAGCAGTAGAAGATGCACACCTTGTCGCCCTGGGCGATCTGCTGGCCGCCGAGCTCGGTGTCGACGAGCGCGGTGCGCGTGAAGTGCTGCACCGGGGAGGCGTGGCGCACGAATTCCTCGACCGCGGCCTGGATCCGCCCGTCGAAGTCATCCATCAGGTAGGCCCGCTGGTCCGGGTTGCGGTCCAGCGCGACCGCGGTCAGCGACGTCGTGTTGCGGGTCGTGTCATTGCCGGCGACGGTGAACAGCACCATGAACGCACCGATGTCGTCATCGGTGAGCCGCTGGCCGTCGACCTCGGCGTTGACGAGGTTCGTGAGGAGGTCGTTGCTCGGGTTGGCCCGGCGGCGCTGGGCGAGCTCGGCGCCGAGTGCGTACAGGTGGTCGCGAGCGCGGATCACCGAGCCGAGTGGATCCGATGGCTCACCGAATGACGGGTCGGAGCGACCGATGATGGCGTCCCCGGCGCGGGCGGCGGCGACCCGCTCGGACTCGGGGACGCCCATCATGTCGTTGATCGTGCGCATCGGGAGCAGCGAGGCGCAGTGCTCGACGAAGTCGACATCACCGGCGCCGACGAGCCCGTCGACGATCTCCTGCGCCGCGCTGCGGATCTGCTCGTCGATGAGCGCGACCTGTCGCCGCGTGAACGCCGAGCTCACCAGCTCCCGGTAGCGGGGGTGCTCGGGGGCGTCCATCGTGAGGAAGAAGCTCAGCGACTTCGCCAGTTCGAGCGGCAGCGGGTCGAGCCCGACGCCGTAGCGGGAGCCGAAGCGCTGGGTCTGGCGGCTGACCGTGTTGATGTCCTCGTTCCGGACCACGGCCCAGAAGCCCTGCTCCTCATGGGGGAACGGGAACTCGGTCGGCGGGTGCCAGCTGACCGGTGCCTCCCGGCGCAGGCGGGCGAACGTCTCGTCCCGCTCGTCGAACGAGTTCCCCTCCCAGAACGCGACCGACGAGATGTCCACGTCGATCGTGCGCTCGTGTGGTGTCGACGCCACCTTCATGAA
Source organism: uncultured Acidimicrobiia bacterium (assembly GCA_963776995.1). GTDB lineage: Bacteria > Actinomycetota > Acidimicrobiia > Acidimicrobiales > Ilumatobacteraceae > JALZMG01. The sequence continues at coordinate 161,331 of CAVZPA010000010.1, read as the reverse complement.
TCAAACCCCCCGGACGAATAGGCCAGGCCGTGACCGTAACGCGCAACGATCTTCCAGAGCCTCGCCGGGCGCCCTGGCTCGTGGCCGTCCGGTGATTCGTACCGTTGCGTGCCGTAGCGGGCACGGGGAACTGCGGGAGTGAACGCGAATCCGTCCGATGAACCGGCATTCGAGGATCGGTCGAGCATCGCCCGGCTGCGCTCATTCGGATGCCGATGCGGGCTCTGTTGGTCGTCCGCCAAGAACTGCCCGAAGCGAGGCGACGTGCCTGATGTCCCTGCCGGATGGATCGTCGGTGGTCGTTGCGAGTTCGCGTTTGGCTCACTCGTCGCGCAGGAGGGGCGACGGGCCGTATGCACCCCAGCGGGCGTTGCGCTCGTCGATCGCCACCCGCAGGCCCTTCTCCCGCATCGCGTCGACGAACGGACCCCCGCCGGTGTTGAGGGCCATGATGTCGTTGCCCGCCGACAGGGCGGTGCGGATCCCCATCACCTCATACGTACGGTTCACCTGCCGCTTGGACAAGGCGAGGAGTTGCGGCGGCACGAGGGCGACGCGCTGCGCCAGCGCCGTCGTGAACTCCTCGAGCTCCTCCGCTGGAACCGCGTAGTTGGCCAGGCCGTACTCCTCCGCCTGCTTCCCGGTCAGCGGATCACCGGTGAAGATCATCTCCTTGGCCTTACGCATCGGCAGGTGCCACGGGAACCAGCAGTTGTCCGGCGGCGACATGTCGCGCACCGGCGGGTAGCCGATCAGCGCATCGTCGGCGACGACGAACAGGTCGCAGTACGACGCCAGTTCGCTACCGCCGGCCAGGCAATAGCCGTGGGCCTGGGCGATCACGACCTTGGTGAGGTCCCAGATCAGGAAGTAGCCGGCGTTCAGGTGGCGCGGCCATTGCGCCGGACCCGGCACGATCGGACCGACGTCGGGCAGGTCCTCGGCGCCGATGCCGCCGCCGAGGTCGTAGCCGGCGCTGAAGCAGCGACCATTGCCCTTGATGATGATCACCGACACGTCCGGGTCGCTCTCGGCGACCCGCAGAGCGTGGAAGAGCTCACCGCGCAGCTTGTTGCGAAGGGCGTTCATCTTCTCCGGCCGGTTGAGCGTGACCCGCGCCAGCGGCGCTGCAACCTCGTAGAGGATGTCCTCATAGTCGAGCGGCTCCCGGTAGTACGAGTGGTCGGTGGTCATCGACCCTGTCTAGTGCGGCACCCGAGGGCCGACGAGCCCATCCGGCCGGGCCCAGCGTCGTGGCCACCAGGGGCCGTTGATCGCGGTGACGGCGATGAGATCGGCACCGCGGCGTCGTCTACCTAGGGACCCGTCGCCACCAGAAGGAAGACACCATGGGCAAGCTCATCGTGACCGAGTTCGTAACGCTCGACGGGGTGGCACAGGCGCCTGGGGCACCCGACGAGGACCGCGACGGCGGCTTCACGCACGGCGGATGGCAGGCGCCACTGCTGGACCAGGAGTCCGGCACGGTCATGTTCGAGCAAGCGAGGAGCATGGACGCCCTGCTCCTCGGCCGAAGGACCTACGAAATCTTCGCCAACTACTGGCCGACAGCCCCGGAGGAGATTCCTTTCACCGGCCTGCTCAACGGCGTCCCCAAGTACGTCGCCAGCCGCACGCTCGCCGGCCCGCTCGCCTGGCAGGGCTCGACGCTTGTCGCCGAGGCCCTCGCCGACGGCATCACCTCCCTCAAGGAGCGCCACGACGAAGTCCACGTCATTGGCAGTCTCAACCTCGTGCAGTCGCTGCTGCGCTTCGGTCTCGTCGACCGGCTGAACCTGTGGCTGTACCCGCTGCTGCTCGGCAGTGGCAAGCAGGTGTTCGCCGACGGGACCGTTCCGACCGCGCTGCACCTGACGGAATCGGTCACCTACCCCAACGGCACGCTCAACCTCGCCTATGAGACCGCCGGAGTGCCCACATACGGGAACCTCGCCATCGAAGAGCAGGACCTGCAACGCCTCACCGGAGATGACTAGCGAGCCAGGCCGACGCGGTCAGCGCGCCGCTGTTCGACATATCGGCCGGCGTCGCATGAATGAGCGCATCAACCGCCACGGCCTGGACTTCGCCGACGAGCTCTCTGCGCCCAACTTCAATGGTGGTACGCAGGAATGGCCGAACCACAGCGCTGGCTCGAGGCGTGCCGCCGTCGCGGGGCACCGTGCAGTGGGAGAGGCGATGGTGACGGCAGGGTGTCCCGATAGCGTCACCGTCGTCTCGAAAGGGGAGGCTATGGCGAAAGCAACAGTGGATGTGTTGGTCGACGACCTTGATGGATCCGAGGGCGTGGAGACCGTTCGAATCGGGTGGAACGGCGACTGGCGCGAACTCGACCTGTCGAAGAGGAACCTGGCCTCGCTGTCCAAGGCTTTCGACAGGTATTGGAACGTGAGCCGCCCGGTTTCGGCGGATGGGCGCTCCGGCCGGCGCCGCCGCTCGAAGACGACGTCGTCGTCGCGTTCGGCCAAGGCGACGCGCGATCCGAAGCTGATCCGGGCCTGGGCGACTGACAACGGGATCTCGGTACCGGGGCGAGGTCGAATCCCCGGTGACGTCGAACGCCGCTACAACGAAGCAATCGGGCAGTCGTAGCAGCCGCGCGACGTGCAGCGCGCCCGTCGACGTGCAGCCTGCCTCGAGGTCCCGACGGGTCGGCGACAGGCATCCGCTCTGGGAGTTGGTCGCTGCTGGGTGCGTCGGTTTCGGATCCAGATTCGAGCGCGGCCGATGCGGAGGCTCGCCTCTCGTCACGCCGACGGGTCACGGCGCTCGCGGTCAGAATGAGTGGCTCTCGAACGCGCCCAGCCCGAAGTACTCGATGGTGTAGTCGATCGCCTCGCGCTCGTCGAACGCCTTGCAGGTGAACAGCACGGCTGAGACAAAACGGGGTCCCGACCACACGTACACCGAGATACCAGAGTCGATCAGCGGCAGAAACGCATCGAAGCCCTGGTTCTCATCGCGTCCAGCGTCACCGGGGGCGAAGACCGCCGGTCGTCCGTAGCTGCGCAGCTCGAGGTGCGCAGCGAGACCGTGGAGGAACCCCTCCACACGTTGCTCGTCGACGTCGGTGCTGAAGTAGCCCTCGATGAGCAGCCGCTGGCGCATGATCTCAGGTGCAAAGACGGACACCTGCGAAGTCTCGCTCCTCGAAACTGGGGCTCCGGTACAGCAGCCGGCGCGAACGAATCCCGCCAGCAACGGCACCTTGCGATCTGGACGGAGTGGGGGTGTGGGGTGTGTTCGTGTTGCTGGGAGCGCCGCTTGGTCGGATCAGGGCGGGCTCGGGCGTCAGCAGAATTCCCATGTCGACGCCGGCATCGGCGGGAAGAGAACGTCGAGCAGCAGCGCGCCAGCATCGGTCTCGAGGAGGCAGTCCGCGGTCGTGCGCTCGAGGTCGTGGATGGTGCGGTTGCCGAACAGAAGATGAACGAAGTCGTCTCGCGGCATCCTGGCGTCGATGGTGCCTTCCGAGCCATCGGCCGGCGGCTTCCACGTCTCGATCTCTGAGAGCCGTCCCTCATCGATGCGCAGCCGGAGCCCGCCCTGGTACAGATCGATGCGAAGCTCACCGGTCCAGGCGACCGCTGGTGAGGCCGCCAAGCGCGCTTCGAGCGCGGGCGCGATGGCGCGCAGGAAGGCGATCACATCAGGTACCCGGACGTACAACCCATACGAGCCGGGGGGCGCCCAACCGAGACGGGTCGACGCACAGCGTGCCGCCGGATGTCCGGTTGGTAGGGCGAAGCGAACACCTCGCCCGGGACCGTCGGGATGATCACGGACCCACTGGTGCAAATGGGCGACGACGGCAGCTGTGGGCCCGAGCCAACTGGTACCTCGGCGCAGTTCGAAAGCCCGCAAAGTCACCAGCCCGTCGTTGAGCCGGCGTTGATAGGCGACGAAGCCGACCGGCGTCTCCTCGGTCGTCGACTCGATCACCAAGATCTCACAGGCGAGCAGTCCGCCAGGACGTCGCGCCAACTCCAGGATGAGACCTTCCCGGCCGCGCAGCGGGCCGAGCATCGTGCCGCTCGTGGCGCCGGCTTCGAGCTCGGCGAGCAACCCGAGATCGTTGTTCGTTGCCGCCCGTAGCGAGAACTCCGTCGACGGCGGCGGCGTCTCACCGAGCCACATGATCGGACGAGGCGGCAGGTCGACAGCGTAGGAGTAGCCGAACTGGCGGTAATACCAGGCGATCCCAGCGATGAACTGGAACAGCTGCCCACCAGCCCGGCTCCAGTCGTGGATCACCTCGAACTGGGCGCGGACCAACCCGCGGCGGCGGTAGTCGGGATGGGTCGCGATCAACTCGGGTTGACCAGCCTTGATCGACACCCCGGCGTACGACCACACCTGTGGGATCAGGAACAGCGCCGACACGATCCGCCCCGAGGCGGTGTCCTCCACCACCGTCACGTCCCGTTCGACCCGAAACGTCGGGTGGGGCGTCTCAAACAGGTCCCGGGTCCACTCCCCCAGCTGTGACCCGGGCAGGCTGGCGTCGGCATGCATCGTGGCGTTGAAGTCGACGAGTTCAGCGCCATCGTCGTCACGGGCCGACCGCAGCGTCAGGCCGTCCCCGAGATCACGTCGAAACGAACTCACACGACCATTGTCGGTCAGAGAAGACTCTGATCAATCACCAAGGCGATTCGGTCAGCACAACCTGTCAAGGACTGGACACGCCCATGCCGTTCTGGCTCGCTGATACGGCGACCGGCACGGCCACCGCGCTCGGGCGTGCGAGATTGTCCAGTGAGGTCCGGGCACTTCGCCCCGACACAGCCACTGCCGCCGGCCAGTGCTTGCGAAGGACCAACTACTCGCGGCGCTTGGCGGCTGTCCGCTTGTCGGCCTCATCGAGCACGATCGCCAGTTCGTTGAGCGCTTTCCGGGTGCCGTGCCAGGACGGTCCGAGCTCGCGGAGGATGTGGCGGATCTTGACGCGTTCGGTGAGGAGCGCGTCGCACGTTTCGAGCAATTCGCGCGCCAGGTCGGCGGGGAGCGACGAGGACATCGCCAGCGAGCGGCGGATCCTCTCGAGGTCGTGCGGCAGCAGCACTCCACCGATCGTAGCGAACGAACGTTCGATACGCTAGCTCGCGGCCATTACCCATCCGGGCCGTTGGCTGTTCGTCGATCATCCACCCGTGAGAGCTGACGAACACCCGTTCATCAAGTCCGCCGAGTCGCCGGCCGCTCAGGTGTCAACTCCGTCGTCGAGGAGCTGGCGACGCCGCGCCTCGATCTCGTTGCCCGTGGCGATGAGCCGTCGGCTCCGAGAGTCGGTCTCGTCGGATTCGCGTTGAAGTCGCTCGGCGACCAGACGGGACTGGTCATCGTCATGGCGGTGCCGTGCGAGCTCGAACAGCTCGCCCGCGATCTGGCTGTGCCGCGCCGCGACGAAACGGATCTCGGCGGCGATCTGCCTGGCGTATGAGGCCAGAACTCGCGCCTCGATGGTTCGGGCAAGCGCCGAGTCGGACGTTTCCATCCAGTCCCCCTACGACGAACAGCGTGACACCGACCTCGCCCTACCGATTGAAGGCGCACGGGCATACCCGACGGATCGACGGGACAAACGTCACGAGTGCAGGGGGTGCCACCTCGCGGAGGGGCGACGGAACGCCCCATCTGGAGTGTCACTCAACCTTCGCCACGGCTCGACAGCCGGGACAGCTTGCCGAGTGGTCCCACGACGGCTCCCGTTTCCGCGGCGTCGGCCGCTCAGCGCTGACGTAGGCGCGCACGACCCGCGCCTCGTCGCGCAGCCGGCCAGCCTCCGGTTGGGCCGACGCGCTCGTACTCATCGGCGTTGGCATCGAGGACGTCGACGTGCCGCGTGTCCAGCGCTCTTGGCCGCCGTGTGGTCACGGCCGGCGAAGCGCGGTCGATAGCTTCGGCCGGTGGCCGAGCTCGCCGACAACCTCGCTGGCTACGTGTGCTTGTCGTTCGACTTCGACGGGCCGTCACTGTGGATCCAGCGTGGGATGACCAACCCGACATCGATCTCCCGCGGCGAGTTCGCGGCCGTTGCCGTGCCGCGCATCCTGCGTCTCCTCGAACGCCGCGGCATCCCGGCGACGTTCTTCGTGCCCGGGCACACGCTCGAGACGTACCCCGACGAGTGCGCCGCGGTGGCCGCCGCCGGCTGCGAGGTCGGGCTGCACGGCTACGCCCACGAGTTCAACCCGACGGTGGCGCCAGAAGTCGAGCGGTGGGCGATGACACACTCGTACGACCTGATCGAACGCCTCTGCGGTCGGCCACCGACCGGCTATCGGGCGCCGTCCGGCGAGCTCACCGGGGCGACGATCGACCTGCTCGTCGAGCACGGCCTCACGTACGACTCCTCGCTGATGGGCCACGACTACCAGCCGTACCGGGTGCGGCGGGGTGACCGCTTCCCCGAGGACGGCCCGGCGCAGTGGGGCGAGCCAACGGCGCTCGTCGAGCTGCCGTGGAGCTGGACCACCGACGATTACGTGTACCTCGAGTTCGTCGCCTTCCGGCGCACGCTGATGCCCGGGCTGCGCCGGCCGGCCGAGATGTTCGACAACTTCGCCGGCGACCTGCGCTGGATGGTGGCCAACGTCGCCCACGGCGTGGCCACGTTCGTCTTCCACCCGCAGGTCATCGGGCGGGGCCACCGCATGCTGGCGTTGGAGGCGTGGCTCGACGAGATCGCCGATCTCGGCATCACGTTCGCCCGCCTCGGCGACGTCGCCGCCGCCCACCTCGGCGGTCGCCGCTTCGGGATCGAGCCGCCACCTGCCGCCTGACGGCGTAGCTCGAGGACCCCCACGTCGGCGGCATCTCCTCCTCGGGGATCGGGAAGCTCCCGGCGGCGGTGATCGCCGCCTCTCACCTCGCCTGCGATGAAGCTCGTACGAGCGCGACACGCGACGGCCGAGATGACCGCCAGTCCGAGAACAAAGGTCATAACGCCGGGGCGGGGTTGTATCTCGGACTCAACGGCGGCGCGCGGTGACGACCCAGGCGCGGGAGTTGAACCACACACCGTCATCGCGTAGGTGCGTGGCGAGGGCGTCGCGCAGTCGCCGGACCGCGCGCGCCGCGTCGGCGGGGTCGCGTTGCTCGAGTGCTTGGCTCGTGCAGGTGAAACCACGGACCCAGTCGAGGGCGGTGTCCAGGTCCGGGCCGTAATAGACGGGCTCGTGGACGTCGGTGAAGGTGACGTCCACGAATCCCGCAGTTTCCAAGACGTCGGTCACCGCCTGCGGGTCAGCGAGGGAGAACGGATCCGGTGCCGGGGGATCGAGGGCTGCTGGTGTGTCGGATCCACCGAGGGACTGGCGGATAGCGACATCCCACTCGTTGAGGTCGTGGGCTTGCCACACCATCATCACCAGGCGTCCATGCGGGCGAAGCGCCCGCCGGATGTTGGTGAACGCGGCTGCGGGTTCGTTGAAAAACATCGTGCCAAACCTGCTGATCGCCAGGTCGAAGCCCCCGGGCGGGAAGCGGTAGACCTGCGCGTCGGCACACTCAAAGGCCACGTTGCGGAACTGGCCTGCCTGCGCGAGTTCGCGGGCACGCGCGATCGCAGGCGCTGAGACGTCGACCCCGAGCGCGCTTCCCAACTGGGCCGTGCGCGCGGCCTGCCGTGTCGTCTGCCCAGTCCCGCAGCCGATGTCGAGGACATGGTCGCGAGACTGGATGCCGCAGGCCCGGCGCAAGACTTCGTGATGTCGTCGCAGTTCGGCGTCGTAGTCGATGGCGCCTGGGCTCTTCTGGTCGTCGGCGTTCATCATGGACGGCACCTGGTTGGCGGCCTGCGGGCCGGACGGCGCGCCGGCGACGAGGTAGGACTCAATCCTTGCCGGCGGCATGTGCCTCGACGTGATCCGCCGGTCGTGCGGACGGCTGAGCTCGGACAGCCTCACATCGGCGCCATCGTCGACCTGCAGACGCAGACCGCACGTCTAGCCGATCACGTTGCAGGGCTCCACCAGGCGCGCAGCGCGTTGCAGGGCGTGGCTCACCTCAGCAAGTCGTTGCGACATCACCAGGTCTTCCGCCTTCATCGAGTCAAACCAGAGGTGATCGATCTCCTGCTCAACTCGCTCGATCGCCGCCGCGGCGCACGCCAGCACTACATCGGAACCATCGCCGGCGACATCGCTGACGAGCCGGAGACGAGCGGCATCGCCGAACATCGAGGAGCCTCTGGTCGACCCGCCGCCGCGGGTGGTCGACCGGCCTTCCAAACGGGTGCCGTAGCTCGACATTCTCTAACCTCGCTTCCCTTCGGGATGCGGGATCGCCGGGGTCTCGAGCGAACACCGTTGCGTTGCCACAGTTGTGGGCTGCAACCCATCTTGACACGCTGCCACCAGCCACAACAGTGCGTTCTTCCCTCTCGATGACGCAATGGGACCTCACGACCGGGACCTTGGCATCTCCCCGAACCGCTGCGCCGTGGCCGGCGGACGAAGCAGGATGCACGTGGTGCCGCTTACGATTCGTCACGCGCAACTCGGGGACGCCGACCGGCTCGGGGCGATCCAGGTGCGTGCCTGGCAGGCCACCTATCGAGGCGTCATGCCCGATGCGTACCTCGACGAGCTCAACGCTGCCGACCGAGCCGCCTACTGGCGCCGCCAGGTGCTGGCGTTGCTGCCCGGTCAGCGGCTCAAGGTGATCGTTGAAGACGGAGTCGTCGTCGGGTTCGCGGCAGTCGGACCCGAACACGACGGTCGGGCTGCGGGCGTCGGCGAGCTGTACGCCATCAACCTTGACCCCCAGGTGTGGGGCCGTGGGCTCGGCCGAGCTCTGCTGCGCGACGTGACCGCCGAGCTGGCCGGGCTCGGCTACGGGGAAGCAGTGCTGTGGGTCGTTCCCCAGAACGACCGGGCACGCCGGTTCTACGAGTCCGAGAAGTGGCGCGACGAGCACGTACGACGCGACGATGAGGTCTTCGGGGTCGTCGTTCCCGAGATGCGCTACCGGCGCCCGTTGCGCACCAGCGGCCCAGGTGTGTCCGAGGACGACGCGCGATAACGACCACTCGTCGCATCAGCAAACGCCGGCTGGCGCGCGCGCTGTGATCACGGCCGACGTTGACGCTCGTTGCCACGCTTGTAGTTGGCGGTGAGCCTCGCCATTCGAGCCTGAACGTCGTCGGCGAGCTGACCGGCGTCTCGACCGACTACTCGAGGGCAGCACCCGACTGTGGATGCACAATCTCAGCGGACATGCAAAGGAGGATGCCGATGCCCGAGGAGCCAACCTGCGGTCAGGGTCTCGCCCAACATGCGGACCTGCCGTTGCTGATGGGGAAACTGATGGGTTCGGTCGCCGACAACCTGAGTGCCCACCTTCCGGGGCTGGTGTCGAGCGACGAGAACTCCCAGCACGAGAAGCTGGTTTACGAGCATCTGGTGTTGAGACTCCGGGAAGCTGGGGCAATGCTCCATGCCATCGGCACCGAGATGGCGGGGCATCAGGACATGCCGATGGGCGAACACGATCTCCAGGCGCTGTCTTCACAGGAGGCCATCGACGCCCTGGAACGCATGACCAGCGTCGAAGCGCAGGTGGTCGCGCGAGTCCAGGAAGCGTTGACCGAGCATCAGACGATCCTCGACGCCATCGGCTCAGATCGCTCGGAGTCCTGAGACCAGAGGACATCGGCGGAGGAGTCGTCCCGGCGCGGCAGCAAGCGAGGAGCAAAGTAGGGAGCGACGGACCCGAGGCGTGCTCCAGGGCCAGTCGTAGCCCCTGCGGTCGGCTCCGGTCGTGTCATTCAGCTTTGGACGGTGCCGCCGTCTCCATACGCGCAGCTCACACCTCTGCCGTGTTCGGCCGAGACTCGGCCCAGCGGCACAGGCGCCGGGGCGACGGTGGCCCGCGGACGTGGACCACCGTCGCCTACGCATTCCGCCCGCTCTGCCCGCCCGGCATTCTTTCTATCTGGATCGGCGTCCGGGCAGATTCGTGTCTCCCTGAAATCGCTCGATCGGGTGACAAATGGTCGACCGTCGGTCGTGGCTTCCCGACGAAACTGTCCCGCCCGCCGACATTCGAGGAGTGTTGCCGAGGCGCGCCGATGCCCCGCCGTGACTGCGTGTGACGATCCGCCGCCGCGGTGTCCGGCGTCGCTCCAGGTTCGGTGGCGATGGGTTCGCTTGACGCTGCCTGACCGCCCGTCGACGTGTGGTCGAGTTCGATCCGGGGCGCCGACGCCTTACCAAGGCCGGCCAACGCGATCGGCGCCGCCCGCGCCGCGGTGGCCGGGGAGGCGATCGGGACTCCGAGACCGGCGCCGTGGAGGCCGGATCAGCGCCTGCCGCCCGGCAGCAGGTGGTCGGTGATCGCGTCGTCGTAGTGCCGCGTCCGCTCCGGCGGCAGCCCGTTGGGCGGCGTGATGCAGACGTCGTCGACGACGTCGAGCACGGAAGCGACCTGCGCCGCGACGACCGGGGGCGGTCCGATGATCACGAGCTCGTCGGCGAGCGCATCGGACACCGCCATTGCCTGCTCCGCAGGGGGTGCGCCGGCCTCGGCGAGGTCCTGCAGCCGCCGAGCGTCCGCAGCCAGGTCGAGGGCCGCGAAGTACGAGTCGTACTGACGCAGCGAGGCGTAGAACGGGATACCCACCTTGGCATCGGCGCGGCCCTGCTCCACGTCGTCGGTGATCGCGACCCGCAGCCACGCCGTGATCCGCACGTCGGCCCGGGTCCGGCCGGCGCGGGCCAGCCCTCGCTCGACGGCCTCGCGCATGCCGCCGGCGATCCAGCGCGGCGACCACACCGGATGACCGAGAATGCCATCGGCGACCTCGGCCGCCATCTCGGTCATCGCCGCCCGCAGCGGGGCGACCGTGATCGGCAGGGTCGACCGGCTCGGACGGGGTAGGCGGATCCCGGCGAGGTCGACGGTCCAGAACTCGCCCTCGAAGCGGCCGATGGTCGGCTGCTCGTCGATCGTCACCATGCGCTTCACGAGCCCGACGAGCTCGCGCAGGCGGGCGACCGGGCGGTCGTAGTCGACACCGAAGCGGTCGACGTTCCAGGCGCGCACGCTGCTGCCGAGACCGAGCGTGAACCGCCCGCCCGAGAGCCGGTCGAGGTCGAGGGCCGCCATCGCCGTCTCCAGCGGGCTGCGCACGAACGCCATCGCGATGCCCGACGCCAGCTGGATGTCCTCGTCGCACGCTGCGGCGGCGCCGAGGGCCGCCCAGGGCGGGGCGAAGATCTGCGGCACGAGGACGCCAGAAACTCCCGCCGCGCGCACGCGGTCGACCTCGCCGCGGATCGACGCCAAGCGCCCCTGTGGGAGGAACGCCCAGTGACGGGCCGACCGCACACGGCTGGTCGCGTCCATCGCTCCGCGCGAGTCCCCCACGGCCGCCCATCCTGCCTGGCCGCCCGCCGCGCCGGCGCACCGGAGAGCGGGCGCCGCGGCCGCGTTAGCGCCGCGGCACGGCGGCGTCGACCGGTCCGTCGGGCCGCACCGCCACGACCTGCACGCTCGCCGGCCGGCTCAGCACGGCCGCGACCAGCGAGGAGGACCACGACGCCGCCAGCCGCCTGTAACAGCGTCACCGGCTCGTCATGGATCGGCCACGCCGCGGCGATGGCGACAACGTTCATCGCCAGGAGGATGAGCGACGATCGGGCCGCCGGGATGAAGCGGTGGGCCCAGCTCATCAGCGTGTGGCCGACGATGCCCACGATCACGGCGACGAACAGCAGGTACAGCCAGTCGGCGCCGGCGACCTGGCGGTAGTCGTCGACCGACGAGGTCGCCAGCGCGATCGGCGTGATGAAGAGACCGGCGAACAACGTGACGCCGGCCATCCACTCCATCGGGCGGATGGGCGTCATCGAACGGGCCCGCCGGTTGAGCAGGTAGTACGCGGTGAAGGTGAGCATCGACCCGACGCCGAACACGATGCCCACGGCGTCGCCTCGCACCTCGGGCTTGCCGCCGAGGATGGCGACGACGACGCCGAGCACGCCGACGGCGGTCCAGCTGATGTGCCAGCCGGTCGCCCGCTCCCCGAGCCACTTCCCGGCGACGAGCAGCACGACGCCTGGCTGCAGCGTCTGGATGACGGCAAGGACGGCCACCGACGAGTGGTGCAGGGCGGCGAAGACGAACGCCAGGTTGACGCCGAACAGCGCCCCGGCGAGGGCGGTGCGTCGCAGCACCTCCTTGGTGACCCGGCCGCCGGTCGCGTACATCACGGCCCAGACCAGCGGGACGGAGATCCAGAAGCGCATCGACACAGCGACCAGCGAGGGCGCCGAGATCAGCTTGGTGACCGGTGGCCCGAGCCCCCAGATCACCACGACCGCGGCCATCACACTGGCGGCGACGATCGCCGACGGCAGGGCGTCGGTCCCGGCCGGCCGAACAACCGCCGGGGCTGCGGAGGCACCGGCGCTCACGCCGTCGAAACTAGCCCGCCGGTGTCGTCGCCCAGCAGCCTGGTAGTCGGCGCACCAGCGCGGGCTCCCCGCTGGCAGCTCGTGTGCGCACAGTCGACCCGACCGACCGGGCCTGCCCGACGAAGCAGGAGCAACCGTGAGCGCTCGCGTCGCGCCTACCGCGAGCGCAGGGCCTCCCCGAGTCGACTCTTGGACCGGCCAGTCACTCGCGCCGCGGTTTCGATGCCGAGCAACTCGGCCGGCGCGCCGGCATGGCCATGTTGCTGCGTCTCCACGGCGTCATTCTCACCGCGCAACGCGGCGAGGCCGGCCCCTGCCTCGAAGAACGCGCCCACCGCGTCCTGCCGCGCGACGTGGTTGGCTCGCAGAAGGTCCTGGGATTCAGCCCACCTCCCTCACGAACCGGCGAATCGCTGTCGAACACGCCTCGGGGTCCTCCACCACGCACGCATGGCCGAGCTTCGGGAGCACCGCGAGCTGTGATGTCGAGATCGCCGCATGGAGCGTTTCGGCGTTCGTGAGCGGCGACCGAGCGTCGGCCTCGCCGTGGAGGACGAGTGTCGGTACGTCGACGGTGGGCAACACCGGACGGAGGTCGGTCTCCGCCCCGATGTAGCCCGCCGCTCGAACGGTTGCCGGGCGGATGTTCCCACGCATCATCGTGACCAACGCGGCGTCGCGGTCGGCCGGTACGAGGTCGGTGAACAGGCCGGGGTAGGACTTCGGGTCGAACGCGTCGCCCAGGTCGGCCATGGCGAGGAACATTTCGAGCCGTCGTGCCACCTCCTCTGGTGGCAGAGATCCTGCCCAGCCCGCGTAGCCACCGATGAGCACGAGACTGGCTGGTACCGCTGGGTGGCGCTGGAACAGTGAGAGGGTGATCATCGTCCCGAACGAGTGGCCCACAAGGTGCGGGTGTTCGACGCCGAGCGCAGCGATGAAGGCGACGAGAGCATCGGCGAACTGCTCGGCGCGCCAGGTGTCGTCGATATCTGATGACTGCCCGAAGCCCGGCGCGTCCCAGGCGATGACGGTGTGGTCGCGTGCGAGGTCGGGGAGCATCCACTGCCAAGTGCGGCTGTCGGCCGGGGCGCCGTGGAGCATGACGACTGGCGGCCCGGAGCCGGCGTGGGTGTAGGCGATCTGGATCCCGCCGACGTCGACGTGCTCCATGCGTGAATTCTGGCAGCAGACCGACGCCCCGCACAGGCCCGAGTTGGTGCGCTGCGCGAACCCCGCCGGTTGGACGTCGCTCAACCTACCGAGCGCATCATCCGCCGTTGTGGAGCGCTACACGTCGAGGTTCTCGTGGCGTGCGAACTGGCTTGCTTCGCCGCGAGCTGATGCGGTGCCGGCCCAGAGGTCCGCCCCAGGGTCAGCGGTCACCGCTCGCCCAGCAGTACCTCGGTGGCACGGAGCTGCTCGACGGCGGTGGCGATGGGGCGGGTGTCACCGGAGTCGGCGAACTCGTGGATGAGGTGCCGCGCTGGCCGGCCGAGGGTGTGGAGGTCGTGCCACTCGGTTCGGACCATTGCGGGGATGTCCATGCGCACCCGCCTCTTCGGTGGGTGTGCCCGGGATCCGGTATGCGAAGTGCAATATCCCAAATACGCTGGCGTGCGGTCCATAACCACCGGGAGGACATACCCGTTGTCGTCGGCGGGGAAACGGCTACTGGCCTAGTAACCGGTGGCGTCGCCGTAGTCCCGGTCGCGGACCAGGCCTCGGGGGATGGTGGGATCCCGACCTCGACGTGTTGAGGTCATTGGTGGTCGTCGAGGGCGGCTGCCAGCGTCCGGCGCCCGACGGACGCCATCGCCGGGTTGTTGTCGGACTCCGCGAGGTAGGCAACTGCGAGGGCGAGAGCCCAAGCCCGAGCGCGTTGCCAGGTGGCGTCATCAACGGGTCGCCAGGCGCCAGCGGCGTGGCGAAACGCCTGGCGGTCGACGGCCGGCAGAACCATCCACGCCACGGCCAAGTCCGTCGCCGGATCGCCACCGCAGATGTCACCAAAGTCAACCACGGCCGCCAGATCGTCATCGGCGACCAACATGTTCAGCGGGTGCAGATCGCCATGCAGCCACACCGGCGCCGCGTCCCACACCGGCGCCGCAGCGAGCTCACCGAACACAGCCCTGCACCGCTGGGTGTCGATCTGCGCACCGTGGGCGAGCAGGCGCGCCTCGAACCGTTCCGCTCGCTCGGCGAGCGGCACGCCACGAAACGGGTTTCCCGGCGCACCACTGGGCGCAGGGCGGTGCAGTGCAGCAAGGAAGGCCCCGAGTCGACGGCCGGCACGCCGAGTGTTCTCCGGTGGCGCCGTCGCCCACGTTTCACCCACGAGCCAGGGCACCACCGACCACGACCACGGATAGCCCCGACCCGGACGCCCGACACGCACCGGCGCGGGGATCGGCAACGGCAGGTGAGGAGCAAGCTCACCCAACCAACGCTGCTCATGAGCGACCAGGTCAGCAGATGCGACCCGGCGGGGCAGACGCACGACCAGGTCGTCGCCGAGCCGGAACGACTCGTTGTCCCACCCGTGGGCGAGCGGTCGCAGCCGAAGTCCGGCCAGATCCGGGTGCTGGTCGGCAAGCAGCCCAGCGACCAGCATGACATCGATGTCGATCTCGGCAACCGGCATCTCCGCCACCCCGACATCCTGTCTCTCTCACAGTTCGGTGTCGACGCGCTGTCATGCCCAGCTGGCGCGATCCTCTATCAGCTCGCGGGGCGTCAGCCGAGCTCGTCGGCGGCCAGGCCGGGGTACACCGATTGGAGGGCATGGAAGAGGCCCTGCAGACGGAGAGCTTTCAATTTCGATCCGCGCACCTTCAGCCGCCGGCTGGACATCGCCTTCCCGAGCGGCAGTGTGCCGAGCAACACCTCGTGCATCGTGTCGCCTGTGAGCTCCACGGCGAAGGTCGCCTTGGCGTCGGACGGTCCGAAGCTCACCCGCACCGGGGACTCCCGACCGTCGACCCACATTTCCACCTCAGGCTGGTCCACCCGGAACTGCACGATCGTGCGCCGCTTGGCCATGTCCTCGAGCGCGCCACGCCCTTCGCCGCCCTCCAGCCGTGCGAAAAGCTCATTGAACAGCGCGATGAACTGAGCCGAATCGTCGAACACCCGTGTCATCTCGACCTCCTCGAGGAGGCCACCGTAGACGGCTCCTGGCCAGCATGGCAGTGAGTGCCGCAGACGCCGATTCGGGGGTCTCGGCTGACTACGTGCGTGGCATGTCGCGCCAGAAGGTCCTGGTCATCGGCCGGCACCAATTCGACCTGACCAACGGCCGGGAGGGCCAGCCGCCGGCGAGCGACCACGTCGTGGGCGCGGGTGCGGTCGGCGGACATGCACTGTCGCTGGGGCCGATCGGGTCTGCCTGATGCCTTGCGCCAGCAGTCACGATCATCTTGGTGGCGACATGGACGGACGGGGAGTGGTCCGGCTCAGCTGCCATGACGACAGGTTGCTGTAACCCCGCACTGACATTGGGCGGCGGCGGCGCAACCGCAGGCCAGGCTCACTGGCGAGGACGGTTGCCAGTTCACTGTCGACGAGAACGGTGCCCGGCTTGGCCGCCGACGTGAGTCGGCTGGCGATGTTGACGACCGGCCCGTACACATCTCCAAAGCGGCTGAGAACGTTGCCGCGGGCCATACCGATGCGCAGATCGGGCAGATCACCGTCGACGTCGACCCGGTCGAGCAGTCCAAGGCCGATGGCCGCCGCGGCGAGCGGGTCGGCGGCCACGAACAGCACCTCGTCGCCGAGCATCTTGACCACTCGCCCGGCGGCGTTAGCGACGACCTCAGCCGCCGTCGACTCGAACTGTTCGATGAGTCCAGCGAGCTGTGTCTCGGTGAGATTGTCGGTCAGCCGGGTGTAGCCAACGACATCGGCGAAGCCGACCACCAAGGCTGTGCTCACCAGCTCGTCAGCGGAGGCAGCGACCGCCCGACTGACCAAGGCAGCGACGTGCCGACGCCAGACGTACGAATGAAGTTGCTCCATCGTCGGCAGGATCGTTTCCGCGAAGCGCAACAGACTCGCCTCGTCGGTGAGATCGGGCCCGTGCTCCGTTCGCGACGCCACATAACCGTCGAGTAGGCCGATCTCCCATTCGGCCAGGCGAGAGAGTGACTGGCCGGCCGCCCTGGCAACGCCGGCCTCGATGGTCGGATCGATCAGTCCTGAACCGACCAAACCGTCGATGAGCTTGAGTGCCGCGACGTCGGAGTCGGTGAACACGATCTCATCGTCGTCGACATCGGCGAATCCGAGCGCCCGCCACAGCCGCTCGCTCCGATCGCGAGCGACGCCGCTGCGTTTCTCGACCTCGGCCCGCGTGAAGCGTCTGGCGCCTCCCAGCACAACTCGCTCGAGCCGCACCGCGAACGACGTCGACGGCTCCGCGGGACGGAGCAGGCACCCCAACCACTCCGCGAGGCGATCAGCGCCGGACATCGTCATGCCGGCCTCCCCGTCTGCACCTTGCACCACCCACACACCACACCACACCACCAGTCTCGCAAACGTGCGAGACGTCCCTCCCCGAACAAGCTGTCCAGCCTCACCGGAGATCGACGCCGGGCTCGATCCATCCACCGACCGGGTGACACCGGCGCGTCCTCGGACTGTGCCGCGGTCCTCAGGATCGGCCCGTTTCACCGGAGCTCGGCCGCCAGCTGACGAGCGCCGTCAGCAACGTCGCGTGGCACCCCGCCCCGCCGGCGGCCGCCCCGCCGGCAGGTCGAGGACAGCGCGGCGTTGGCCGGAGCCGATGTGACCGACCGCGCCAACATTGCGACACCGGCGCTGAGCTCGACCGAGTTGCTTCCCTGTCCTCGTCGGCGCTGTGAGCCCTACGCTCGGTGCCATGCCGCTCGAGTGGGAGCAGGTCATCGTCGACTCGTCCGATCCAGAGGCGCTGGGGCGATGGTGGGCGTCGGCCCTGGGCTGGGTCGTGGTGAACGACGATCCAGAGGAGTTCGAGATCCGACCGGCACCCGACCAGATCCCTGGCCTGCTGTTCGCTCGAGTGACGGAGCCGAAGACAATCAAGAACCGGCTTCATCTCGATCTCCGTCCTGTCGACCAGGACGCTGAAGTAGCTCGCTTGATCGACCTCGGCGCGACGTATGCCGATGTCGGACAGGGCGACGAGACCTGGATCGTTCTGGCCGATCCGGAACGCAACGAGTTCTGCGTCCTCGCTCCGCGACCGCGTTGACCCGGCGATCCCGGACGGGTCGCCGGCTCTCTCCCTGCGGATGTCCCCGGAGAGTCGGCCTTCGAAGGTTCGGTGCGTCGCGTCGGACGGCTGTCGCGAGTCGTTCCGGTGCGTGGGGTCAGACGCCCCGGCTGACGTCGCCTCCGACCTGCGTCCGTCCGACCCCCGCCGCAATGTGAGGTCGCGTCGGAACTCTTGACGAACGCTCGACGAGCCCGGTTGCTCGCCGAATGTCTTGCGCCGGGCGCGCCCGGACGCGAGAGTGCGCCCATGGCTCGCGCCGTGCCCTTCGACACCGTCTCCACTGCCGGTCTCGAGTCGTCGCCAGTAGCGACCGCTCTTGCCGGTCTACGGGCCAACGAGGCCCGATACTTCAAGAACAAGTACGACCATGTGTTCACGGTCGAACCGGCCAGCGAGGCCGCCGCGACCATCGACTGGGTGCACGGCATCCTCGAGAAGGAACGGGACATCGTCATTTCGTCTCCCCCGCTCGAGGCGACGGCCTTCCAGGTTGAGCACCTCAGGATCGCTTACGTGTTCTACGAGAGCGGGCTCTCCATCAACGTGATGTACGACATGGACGATCCCAAGAAGCGAGCGGTCGGGTTCAAGCTGTCCGACGGCATGGAGGTTCCGGCCGAACTTGCTTCCCGGTTCAAGTTCGCAAGGCAGAGATCGAAGCTCGCAGGAACCATCCGCGGTTCATTCTTCGTGATCAAGGGCGAGTACTGAGACTGACCACCCCCCTGGACCCCAGGGAGACCGCGGGCTGACGCGTCGTTCGGTGCGGCCCGATGAGAACAGGCGTGAGCCCGCACCGATCCAGGATTAGCCGAACGTGAAGCAATACGCCTCGACGCCCGCGTCCTGGAACTCGACCTCGAAGAGGCGGTCGGCAATAGGTCCGGGTTGGCGTATCAGCTGATAGGTGCGCTGGTCGCTCACCAGCCCGCTGCCGTCCGGGTCCACGTCGCTCCCGTGGGCGTCGTTGGCGAGCTGGCCGTCGAGGAAAACCCGGAACGGAATCGACGCTCCCTGGGACGGACCCATCACGAGGTTCAGATCGCGCGCGTGGAATTGGAAGGCGATTCGTCCGCCACGCTCGTTCAAGACCGCGGCGTGCCCGGCCACCGCCCACCTCCCTGAAAGTCCCCACTCATTGAGGCCCAGCCGCCCCGGCAGCGTGTAGACGCGAGGCTCGTCGAGGCTCACGACACCTTCCTGGGCGAAGCCGGTGCCCTGGCGGTAGCCGACATACGTCTCCGGCGACTGCAGCGTCCGCCAGTCAGCGGCCACTTCCAGACCGCGAGGTTCGACCACCACCAGGTCCTGATCGACGCCGTCTGCGCCGCCGTCGACGAGCAACTGCTGGATCACCATCTCGGTCATCGGGTACTCGCCCTCGCCGAAGTGATGGAAGCGGATTCGGCCTGCCGCGTCGGCGATGTACAGCGCCGGCCAGAAATGGTTCGCGAAAGCGCGCCAAACGGCGTAGTCGCTGTCGAGCGCGATCGGGTACTCCACACCGAGGCGGCGCGACTGGGCGATGACATTGTCGACGTTCTGCTCGAAGCCGAACTCAGGTGTGTGGACGCCGATCACCGTCAGGCCGTCGTTCCGGTACTTGGCTGCCCACGCCCGCAGGTACGGGAGCGTGCGCAGCCAATTGACGCAGGTGTACGTCCAGAAGTCGACGAGCACGACCCGTCGGCGAAGATCTTCCGGCGTCAGCGGATCGGAGTTGAGCCATCCCGTCGCGCCCTCGAACGACTGGAGGCGACCTTCGACTGGCAGCGCAACCTGCTCGCCTGCGAGGCGATGGACGATCGAGCGGAGCAGGCCTCGTCTGCCGGGCGGGACCGACGACGTCGCGGCGCCGGATACGAGGTCGGCGGACCCTGTGGTGTCAGACATCGGGGTCTCCTTCGGGGGCGGATGCTCGTGTCCTCGATGACGGTCGCGGATGCCGTCGATGGGTCTTCGGCGTCCTCGCCAACTCCTTGCTTTCTCCCGTCGCGGTACGAGGCCAGGAACGCGGTCGGCGCCGCCAGCAGCTCCTCGGGAGCCTGCTCGGCGACCCAGTGGCCGCAGTCGGTGACCTCGAAGTCTCCGGCCGGCGCCGGTATCGGCATCCGCCAGGCATACCAGGTCTGGGGCCAGCCGTGCACGAGCAGCAGCGGCGGGTGATCGCCCCGATGACCGTGTGCATCCGCAGTTCACGCGCGTCGACGTACCGGCTGGAGCGTGTCGGGTTAGTGGCCGCGATGGCCATGACCGGACCGTGCGGTACTCGCTGACGCACGGGGGGTCCGTCCAACGCGCGGAGTCGGGCACGAAAGTCGAGCTGGCGTCACAGCGACGGCGTGCGAGCATCGAGGCCCGCCAAGGAGGTGTTGAGATGGTTCGTCCCAGTGTCCGGGCCGAGTGGAGCGGGTCTGGTCGTGACCGCGACGGGCTCGGCGAGCTGGTCGACGGGATCGCCGTCGACGTGGGCTTGTCGGGTGTGATCCGGGTCGACCTCGATGGCCCCCTCGCCGTGCAACGGGCGTACGGCCTGGCGCACCGTGGTCACGGCGTCCCGAACACGGTCGACACGCAGTTCGGGATCGCCAGCGGCTCGAAGGGTCTCACCGCGCTGGCGGTGATGAGCCTCGTGGAGGGTGGTGAGCTCGGCTTGGACACGACGGCGCGGTCGCTGCTCGGCGCTGACCTGCCGCTGATCGACGACCGGGTCACCGTCGAGCATCTCCTCGCCCACCGTTCGGGCATCGGTGACTACCTCGACGAGGACGACCTGGACGACAACAACGACTACGTCCTGACGGTGCCGGTCCACGAGCTGGCCACGACTGAGCAGTTCCTCGCCGTGTTGGACGGTCACCCGAAGAAGTACGAACCCGGCGAGCGGTTCAACTACTGCAACGGCGGCTACATCGTGCTGGCGTTGCTCGCCGAGCGGGCATCGGGTGTCCCGTTCCACGATCTGGTCGACCAGCGCGTGTGCGGGCCGGCGGGCATGACCGACACGTCGTTCCTGCGCGCTGACGAGCTGCCCGGCCGCGCTGCGCTCGGCTACCTCTATGACGACGGGTGGCGGACCAACGTCCTCCACTTGCCAGTGCGGGGAAGCGGAGACGGCGGGATCTACACCACCGCGGCCGACGTTCACGCCCTGTGGGACGCCTTGTTCGCCGGGCGGATCGTCTCCGTGGCGACCGTTGCGGAGATGGTGCGCTCACGCAGCGAGGTGCCGGAGATGTCGATGAGCTACGGGCTCGGCTTCTGGCTCGACGACGCAACCGGCACGGTGTCGCTCCATGGGTTCGATGCCGGCGTCGGGTTCGTCTCGGCCCACGATCGCGGTCACCGGTTCACCTCCACCGTGTTGTGCAACCAGACCCGTGGGGCCTGGCCTGTCAGCCAACGCCTCAACCACCTGCTCGCACCATCGTCCTGACGAGCGATGCCAGAGACAGAGGTGAGCGCACGGCGAAGCACCACCATGCACAAGGTTCGATGACCTCTCGCCGGTGCCGGCAGATGACCTGGCCGGTCGCTCGCAATCCGAGTTGCCCGCTGGCCCGTATCCATCTCGACCGTCGTCCTGGGGGGTTCGATCGTGTTCGCGTCATCGTCATTGTCTGGGGCACGCATGTCACGAAGGGCTGGAGGTGTGCTGGCCGCGACGCTGGGACCGTTGCAGATCACCGTCACCCCCAACGGCGACCCCTGGTACACCATGCCCTCCGCCACCAAGATCGCCACCCAGCAACTGCGATAGACGGCAGCGCTGCCGATGCGACAAGCGATCGCACTCCTCGCACTGTGGCTCACCGCGGCGATCGCCTGCACGACGCTCGGGTGGATGACCGTCGGCATGGTCTCCGGGCAGTCACGGGAGTCCACCCTGCCGCCACGCATGCAGAGCGCGACGACCCGTGACGACGCGGAGCAGGCCTTCGTCGGGCCGCGGCTGGCGTTCACGCCCGGCTCGACGACGTCCACGTCCACCTCTACGCCCGACCGCGACGACCACGACTGTGCCGGGTGCCCCGCTCGCGCTCCCATCGGCCGACGTCGCCGGTCCTCCTGCCGATGCGCCCGCACCGGCGACGAGCGCCACGATCGCCAGCACGGGCGGATCGGTGGCCGTCCGCTACGACGAATCGACGGAAACCGTCAGCCTCCTGTGGGCCACGCGGCACGACGGCTTCACGATGAACCTCCAGGACACCGGTCCGGACAAGGTCGAGGTCCGTTTCGAGAGCGACGACGCCGAGTCGCGGGTGATCGCCTGGTGGGATGGCGCCCCCGCCAGCGGGTCGAGGAAACCGACTGACGCCCCGCTACTGGAGGTCGAGGGCCCCACCGGGTGATGGACCGCACCGACTTCCGCAAATTTGGGTGGATCGGCAGTAATGAGTGACGCGGCGGGTCCGGGTGCGGCTGGGCCTAGCCGAGTGGTTTCAGTGGGGGGTTGCGTTTGATGGTCTTCATCGTCGTCATCGAGGTGAGGGTCTGCACCTCGGGCAGCGCGGCGAGGATGTCGATGTAGAACGCCTCGAACGCCGCCGCGTCTGGAACGGCAACGCGGATCAGATAGTCGGGCTGTCCCATCATCCGGTGCGCCTCGGTGATCTCCTCGAGTGCCTCGAACGCTGTCTCGATCGCTTCCAGTGAGTCCCGTGTGACAGTGCGCAGCGTCACCCAGAGCAGCACCTCGTAGGACCGGCCGATCGCCCCCGGGTCGACGATCGCCGTGTACCGCTGGATGGTGCCGCGTTCCTCCAGCAGCCGTGTCCGGCGATGACACGGCGACGGGCTCAGCCCCACCCGGTCGGCGAGCTCGTTGTTGGCAAGACGTCCGTCGGCCTGTAGTTGGTACAGGATCTCACGATCGATCTGATCCATAGCATCCGATTCTACGAACGCGGCCGTAGTGAGCGAACTTCGCAATCGTCCGTCACTGCCGTTTCCGTAGCGTCGGTCGGGTGAACCGACCCGCTGCCCGAGCCGCCGTGGCGGTCGCTGCCGTCTTGTTCGGGACGTCCGGCTCCGCCGCACGCCTCGGCGCTCCAGACCTCGACCCAGCGGTGGTGGCGGCCTGGCGCGTGCTCATCGGCGGTGCCGTGCTGCTCGTCGTGAGTTGCCTCCTTGGCTGTAGCCCGTGGCGCTATCGCGTCCGTGTCCATCAGCTGCTGCTCGGAAGCGGCACCGTGGCCGGGTTCCAACTGGCGTTCTTCTCAGCCGTCGAGCGCCTCGGTGTCGCCCAGGCCACCGTTCTGGCGATCGTCACTGCGCCGATCGCGGCGGCGCTCACCGACCACGCACGAGGACGCGCCGCACTCACGGCGCGCTGGAGCCTCGGTGTGCTCATCGCAGGCGTCGGCGTCACGCTGATGAGCAACGGTTCTTGGACGCTCGATCCCGTCGGCGTGTCACTGTCGGTCACCGCCGGCTGCTGCTTCCTGGTCTATGCATCGGTGTTGCGCACTCTTCGAACGGATCGGCCCGACATCGCCGCCGTCGCCACCGTGTTCGGCGGCGCCACCCCACTCGCTCTTGTCGGCCTCCTGTTCGCCCGCGGCCGCGCACCCGACACCATGTCGGCGACGATGACGGTGTTGTACCTCGGCGCCACCGCCACCGCGATCGCGTACCTCCTGTGGACCTACGCCCTGCGGCACCTCAGCGTGCGCGACACCGTGCTCATCACCATGGTCGAGCCAGTCACCGCAACCATCCTTGCCAGCGTCGTCCTCGACGATCCGATGTCCGCCATCACCATCGCCGGCATCGCAGCCGTATCGGCCGGCATCTGCATCGCCTCCTCCACCGACGCAGCCCGACAAGTCCTCGCGATGAGACCGCCCCGGTCGGTCCTCACGACGCTGATGACCCCGCACTCGTGACCGCCGGCCGACAACCCATCACATCCTGATCACCCGGCAGACTCACCACGCCGGGTGCCCGAGAATGCCAGCTGCGGTTCAGAGAACGCGCGCTACACCCCGGCCAGCGACCGTGTCGGTCGGGAGTAGCCGTGCTCCCGTGCCCAGACGTCGAGCGTGAGGGTGGCTACGTCGTCGACGAGCGGCACGATGTCGCGGGCGCCCTCCTGACGGAGGTCGAACGTCTTGATGTACGCCCGGCACGTCGAGCATGTGTCGACGCGGGCGTCCCGGCGGCGCTCGGCGCAGTACGAGCTGAGCGCGGACGAGTCATCCTCGCCGCAGACGGCGCACCTGGCGCGCGAGAACCGCCACGCCGTCGCGCAGCGACCGCACACCAGCGAGCGCGGCGAACCGGCCATGAACTCGCCGCTCTCCTCGGCGATCACCGAAACGTGCGCGGGAGCGCCGCAGACGGGGCAGGCCGCACCGCTCCAGTCCTCGGCGACTGCGGCAGCCCGCGCCGCCCGCTCGAGGACTGGTCCGGCCGCGGCATGGAGCCAGAACCCGAGCCGGGCCTCGACGAGCGCCAGGTCGTCGAGCCACGTCTCCACGCACGCGGCGAGTTCCGACGGGGCCATCCGCGACAGCGTGTCCGCCGCTTCACCGAGCGGCGCGGTGGCGGCAGGGCGAACGGCGGTGATCGCCAGCGGCAGGTCGGCCACGATCTCCTCCGTCGCCTGCGACGCGTCGAGCAGCGGCCCGTAGCCGCGTGGATCCAGGGCCGGGGGGCGCGGCTCGTCGAACCGCGGCGCCTGGTGCTCGAGCACGACGCGCATCAGCCGTAGCGGGTCGTGGGCGACTCCCGGCGCGCTCGCCAGGAGCTGGTCGGCGCGCGCCATGCGCGCCATGTAGTCGCCCGGCCCGCCCCGCCGGCTGCGTCTCACGTCGCGGTCTCGGCTTCGCCCGCCCGCTCGACGCGGTCGCGCTGCTCGCGGAACCAACGCGGGTGGTGGTGCGCCGCCCAGGCGGTGCTCACCCGACCGGACGTCATCCCGTCCATCGTGCCCCGGTCCATCAGCGCCGACAAGAGCACGTGGATGATGAACCCCGCCACCGCCAGCAGGAACACGAGGTGGTGGAGGAACCGCGACCACTGCAGCAGTCCGGAGCCCCAGCTCGACGGGAACCACAGCGGGATGCCGGTGACCAGCAGGATCACGGCGAGGACGACCGAGTACCAGAAGTATCCCTTCTGCCCGGCGTTCCACCGGCCGGTGTCGGCGTCGCTGTGTCCCGTCGACACGTACTGGCGGAGCTGCTTCATCCACCGCCGATCCTCGGCGTCGGTGCGCATCGGCTTCGCCCACATCACGAGCATCACGAGGACGCCGACGGTGAACACGACACCGATCCATGGGTGGGCGGCGCGCATCGTCTGCCCGCCGCCGAACAGGCCGGAGAGCCAGTACAGCCGCGGGTAGGCGAGGGCGAGCCCGGACAGCATCAGCGCGATGAAGGTGATCGCCACCGTCCAGTGCACGATTCGCTCGAACAGGTTGTAACGCTGGATGCCGCTCGTCGCGTTCGGTGGCGTCCGGGGTGTGGACCTCGGAGGCGGCGACCGTGCTCATCGCTCGTCCTCCGGCCCGGAACAGGTCGTCTTCGGTGGCGGGATCGAGCCGCGGTCCGTCCCCGACCGACCCGACGCGCCGGCGCGTCTCGTCGTCGGCGGCCTCGCCCGGCGCCGCTGGTCCGGCACCCTCGGCCTCGCGCTGCGCCGCGGCCCGCTCGGCGCCGATCCGCTCGGCCTCGGCGACGGCGACACCTTCGGCCGGCAGGGGCCGGCGCCCGGTGCGCAGCCAGTACAGGAAGCCCCCGATCACGCCGGCCCAGATCGCCACCGCGCCGACGCGGCGGAGGTTCTTCATCGCCCCGGTGAAGCTGACGTTGCCCTTCACCTCCGGGTCCGCAGGCAGGCCGTAGTCGCCGAGCATCTCCCCGCGTGGGACGACGTACATCATGTGCAGCCCGCCGACGCCGCTCGGGTCGTAGAGCATCGCGTCCTCGAACCCGCGTCCCTGCAGCTTGGCGACCTTCACCTCGCCGTACGCGGTCATCTCCTCCTTCGTGCCGAAGCGGATTGCGCCCGTCGGGCAAGCCTTGACGCAGGCTGGCTCCATGCCGTCGGCGACGCGGTCCGAGCACATCGTGCACTTGTAGACCTTCTTCGAGCTCGAGTCGAAGCGGGGGATGTCGAACGGGCAGCCGGCGATGCAGTACTGGCAGCCGATGCACTTCGTCTGGTCGAAGTCGACGATGCCGTTCTCGTACTGCACGATCGCGCCCGGAGCGGGGCAGGCGAGCAGGCATCCGGGCTCGTCGCAGTGCATGCAGCTGTCCTTGCGGATCAGCCAGGCGAGGTCACCGTTGTCGAGGTCGACCTCGGCGAAGCGCATCAGGTCCCACGTGTTGGCCGTGAGATCCTCGTGGCTCTGGTAGCTGCCGAAGTTGTGGGTCTCCTCGGCCTCGAGGTCGTTCCACTCCTTGCACGCGACCTCGCACGCCTTGCAGCCGATGCAGAGGTCGATGTCGACGAGCTTGGACACCTCGTTCGCCGGCCCGGCGCTGCTCGTGCCCGACGACGGCGTGGCCGACTTGCGCCGCACCTTCAGTTCGGTGATCGGGGTTGGCATCAGACGCCTCCTACGCCCTCTCGACGTTGACGAGAAAGCCCTTGTACTCCGGTGTCCGGACGTTGGCGTCGCCGATGTACGGGGTCAGCAAGTTGGCCATCGTCGGTCGCTCCGCGTTGTCGCCCTTGCCGCCGGCGTAGTGCCAGTGGAGCGGGATGCCGACTTGGTAGACGACCTTGCCGTCGCCGACGAGCAGCGGACGCATCCGCTTCGTGACGAGGGCGACTCCTTCGACCTCGCCACGCTTGGAGCGCACCCTGACTCGCCCGCCGTTGTCGATCCCCTTCTCCTCGGCCAACTCGACGGGCAGCTCGACGAAGAAGTCGGGCATCGTCTCGACGAGGTACGGCACGTTCTGGGTGACATAGTGCTCGTGCTCGGTCACCCGGTACGTGGTGGCCACGTACGGGAACTCGGTGTCGTCCTCGGCGAAGCTCGCCGGCGCGCCCTCGTAGAGGAACGCCGCAGGGTTGCGCCGGACACCGGAGAGGAGGTTGTCGATCGGCGACTCGGTCTGCTCGTAGTGCTCGGGGAACGGCCCGTCCATCGTCAACGCTCCCGGCGCGTACAGCCGGCCGACGCCCTCGCCGGTCATGATGAACGCCCCCTGGCCGTCCGCGGGCGCCGAGTCGGCGGGAAAGTCGGGGACGTCGCCGACCCAGGCCGAGCCGTTCCACTCGATCCCCGGCCGGGTCGGGTCCCACGGCTGGCCGTCGGCGTCAGCAGAGGCGCGGTTGTACATCACCCGCCGGTTGAGCGGCCACGACCACGCCCAGTCGTGGAAGTAGCCGAGGCCGGTCGGATCCTCGGTGCCCCGGCGGTCCATCTGGTTGCCCTCTTCGGTCCACGACCCGCAGTAGATCCAGTCGCCCGACGGACGTCGTCCCGTCGTCGCGGAGGTCGGCGAACGACGAGAGCTGCTCGCCGGTGGTCAGGTCCTTGCCGTTGACCTCCCGGGCCAGCTCCTCCATCGACGGGTCGCCCGGGTCGGCGTAGTACCAGTCGAGGCCGAGGACCGGGTCGGGCAGAGCCCCGCCTTCCTCCTCGTAGAGCGCTCGTAGGCCCTGGTAGAGGTGGCCCATGATCCAGTTGTCGTCACGCGATTCGCCGGTTGCCGGCAGGGCCTTGTGCTTCCACTGCACCCACCGACCGGAGTTGACGAACGACCCGGACTTCTCGATCCAGTGGGTGGCCGGCAGGAAGAGGGCCTCGGTCTGGATGCTCGCTGGATCCACGCCCGGCGCGTGCCAGAACTCCGAGGCCGTCGTCGGCAGCGGGTCGATGATCACCATCCACTTGAGGTTGGAGATCGACTCGGCCATCCGGTTCGAGTCGGGGCCGACGCTCACGCCGGTGAAGCCGCCGTAGATGATCCCGTCGAGGCGGCCCGCCCGGGCCTCGTCGTGGATCGTCAGCCACGACGAGTTCTGGGCCGGCTTGGGGATCCACGCATAGCCGTACTCGTTGTCCACCGTTGCTGCCGCGCCGAAGAACGCCTTGAGGATGCTGACGAGGAACTTCTTGTAGTTCGACCCGAAGTAGTTGACCGAGTTGGGGCGGAGCTGCTTGGCGGGAACGGCTGCGAGGTAGTCGTCCATCGTCTCCATCCCCGGACGGGGGATGGCGAGATAGCCGGGAAGGATCTCCCAGGAGATCGCGTTGTCCGTGTTGCCCTGGATGTTGGCGTGGCCACGCTCGGCGTTGACGCCGCCGCCGGGTCGGCCGACGTTGCCGAGCAGCATCTGCAGGATCCCGATGCCGCGGATGATCTGCAGCCCGCTGGTGTGTTGGGTGAGACCGACGGCGTACACCACACTGCCGACCTTGTCGGCGGTGCCGGTGGCCCCGAACTCGTCGGCGACGGCGAGGAACTTGTCCACCGGGATCCCGGTGATCTGCGACACCATCTCCGGCGTGTACCGGCTGAAGTGGTTCTTCAGCTGCTGGAAGACGCAGCGTGGATCCTGCAGCGTGGGGTCGACGCGGGCGAACGACGGCCCCGCCGGTGTCGTGCCCTGGGCCAACCCGGGGTCGGGGGCGTCCTGGCCCTCGGCCGGCTCCTCCTCGCGCTCGTAGTCCCACATCGATGAGTCGTAGCGGCGCTCCGCCTCGTCGTAGCCGGAGAACAGGCCGTCGTCGAACTCGTAGTCCTCAGAGACGATGAACGACGCGTTGGTGTGCAGCTTGACGTAGTCCTCGTGGTACAGCTCGTTCTCGAGCACGTGGTGGATCAGACCGCCGAAGAAGG
This sequence comes from uncultured Acidimicrobiia bacterium, assembly GCA_963776995.1. Classification (GTDB taxonomy): domain Bacteria; phylum Actinomycetota; class Acidimicrobiia; order Acidimicrobiales; family Ilumatobacteraceae; genus JALZMG01. Next base: position 132,808 of record CAVZPA010000010.1, on the reverse strand, counting down.
CGACATCGGTCCCGGCGCGGATCGGCACGAACACATCGGCGATCGCCGACGTCCGCGTGAAGCGGGGGTCGACGTGGATGATCCGCGTCCCCCGCTCGTCTCGCCCGACGTGGGCCCACTTCCACCCGCACGGGTGGTTCTCGGCGGGGTTGGCCCCGATGACCAGGATGCAGTCGCTGTTCTTGAAGTCGCGCCAGTGGTTCGTCATCGCCCCACGGCCGAAGCTGGCGGCCAAACTGGCCACCGTGGGACCGTGTCAAACTCGCGCTTGTTGTTCGATGTAGACGACCCCCAACGCCCGCATCAGCTTGGCGGTGAGGTATCCCTCCTCGCTGCTGATCGTCGCCCCACCCAAGAAGGCGAAGCCGGTGTTGCGGTTCACCGTGTTGCCGTCGTCGTCGGTCTCGACGAAGCTGTTGTCACGCGAGTCCTTCGTCCACCGGGTGAACTTGCCCATCGCGTCGTCCCAGGAGATCCGCTGCCACTCGGTTCCTCCCGGCTGCCCGGTACATCGGGTACTGCGCCCGGCGGTCGTTGACTGCCAGTTGCACCGTCGATGCCCCTTTCGGGCACAGCGTTCCGCCGTTGACGGGGCTGTCGGGGTCGCCCTCGATGTGAACCAGCACCGGCTGGGTGTTGAGCGCGTCGCCACCGATCGTGTACGCCAACATCGAGCAGCCGACGGCGCAGTACGGGCAGATCGTGCGCGTCTCCGTCGCCCGCTCGATCTTCGTCGACTGCACCTCGCGGATCGCGGCTTCGCCGTCGAACCCGAACGCGGCGAACCCGAACGCACCACCCCCGGTCGCCTGCAGGAACTGACGACGGTTGAGCTCCAACATCAGCTTGGCCCTCCCCAGACGGAGCCCGCTGGATACCAGGCTAGTCCCGGTTGCTGGGCATGGAAAGTCCCCGCGCCCGTGACGGCGTCGATGGTGGGACCAGCGCGGTGAACCCATCTGAGGACCAGGTCCGCGGCGCGCTGGCGACGGTGACCGACCCGGAGCTCGGCCGCCCGATCACCGAGCTCGGCATGGTCCGCGGCGTGGTCGTCCGTGATGGGCGCGTCGACGTCGCGCTCGCCCTGCCGGTCGCTGACCACCCGGCGGTCGACCAGCTCGTCACGCGACGTCAAGGTCGCGGTGCGCGAACTCGGCGTCACCCACGTCGATGTCGACTTGACGGCGATGAACGCCGCCGACCGCGCCGCGCTGCGCCGGCAACTCCACGACCCCGACGCGCCGGTCGTCGATGGACGGTCACGGGTCATCGCCATCGCCTCCGGCAAGGGTGGCGTCGGCAAGTCTTCGCTCGCCGCCAACCTCTCCGTCGCCGTCGCCCGGCGCGGGCGGCGTGTCGCCCTCCTCGACGCCGACGTGTGGGGGTTCTCGATCCCGCGGATGATGGGAATCCACCGGCGACCGATGATCATCGACGGCCTCCTGGTGCCGGTCCCGGCGCACGGCGTGCGGGTCGCTTCGGTTGGGCTGTTGACCGAGGAGAGCAGCCCGGTGATCTGGCGCGGACCGATGCTGCACAAGATGCTCGAGCAGTTCGTCACCGACGTCTTCTGGGACCGCCCCGACCTGCTCGTCGTCGACATGCCACCCGGGACCGGTGACGTCTCCCTCAGCCTGGCCCGGCTGCTCACCGACGCCGAGGTGGTGATCGTGACGACGCCCCAGCCGGCCGCCCAGCGGGTCGCCCAGCGAGCGGCGTTCATGGCCCGCCAAGTCAACCTGCGCGTCGTCGGCGTCATCGAGAACATGAGCTGGTTCGTCGCCGGCGACGGTGTGCGCTACGAGCTCTTCGGCGCCGGCGGCGGTGAGCAGCTGGCGGCGCTGCTGGAGGTCCCGCTGCTCGGCCAGCTGCCGCTCGTGCCCGCCGTGCGCGATGGCGCCGATCGGGGCGAACCGGTCGTCGTCAGCGATCCAGACGGAATCGCGGCGCAAGCGCTGGACGCAATCGCGTCCCGGCTCCTCGCGCTCGGTACGACGCGGGTGCGTACGCCGGCGTTGCGGATCACTGAGACGCGCTGACGGCGTCACGCTGCGTGCTGCAGCTCGAGGGACCCGAGTACCTCGCGTGGCTGGGAGAGCAGCCAGAGGCGGACTACATGGTCCTGATGGGCGCAACCACCTACCGCCTCATGTCGGGCTACGCCGCCGACGGCGAGCCAGGCACTGATGCCCTGGCGAGCCTGTCGAAGGTGGTCTTCTCGACCACACTGAGCGAGCCCCTGTCCTGGGGCGACACACAACTCGTGGCCCAAGACCCTGTCGGGGCCGTGCGGGAGATGAAGGCAACGGGTTCCAGGTCGATGCGAACCATCGGCAGCCTCACCCTCTGCCGATCCCTCCTGGACGCCGGCCTCGTGGACCGCTTCGGCGTCGTCGTCTTTCCCGTGATCACCGGCAGCAGCGGTACGCCTTCGAGCAGATCCGATCAGCGCAGACGTGGCGACAGTGCCTGGCCGAGTCGCTCGAGCATCCGGTCGACTGCGTCCATAGCCTCCCCGACCTGGTCATTGGCGACCGATCCGAAGCCGATCCGCAACCCGCCCGGTGGTGTGCTGAACCGATTGCAGCGGCGGAGCGACCTGACGATGAGACCTTCGGCGACCGAGGCGTCGTGCAGGGCGTGGTCGTCGGGGCCGTCGTCGGCGTCCACGAGCACGGCGATGCGGATCCCCACGTCCGCGAACAGAGGTTCGCTCGCGTTCGCGATGGGCCGCATCACCCACCGGATCCCGTTGGCCCAGAGCCGGCCACGACCCGCCGCCGGCCCCTTCGCTCACGGTGGCGGCCACCGGTGCCATGACCTTGGCGTTGGAGGGCTGGACGTTCAGGCGTGAACGGGCATCGCAACGGGTAGACGATCGGCGGTGGCAGGACTCGCGATCATCACCGAGGCATGCATCGATGTGAAGGATCGTGCCTGCGTCGACGTGTGCCCGGTGCAGTGCATCTACGAATTCGACGCCGACAAGCAGGTGCTCTTCTCTGAGGTCCAGGCTGGCCAGGGGGTCGAGAACACGCATCAGCCGAACTCGGAGGCGGTAGCGATCTTCGGCGACAGCATGCTGTACGTGAATCTCGACGAGTGCACGTCGTGCACCGCCTGCTACCAGCCGGACGTGTGCCCGGTCGGCGCGATCTACTCGGAGGAACAGGTGCCTGACGGCTCGACGAAGACGCGGTACAACCCCGAGGACTCGGGCAAGGGTCACGACCACACGTTCTTCATCGAGCACAGCCGGGCGGTCTTCGCCGACTAGGACCGCCGGCGGACGGAACGTGGCGCCGGTACGGCGACAGCTGGCGGTATCGGCCGGTGCGTGTCGAGACCTCCGGCCTGCTCATCGGACTGTGAGGACATGGGTGCGGTCTACGGTGGGGGAGCGGTCAGAGTGCCCGTCGTGTGGTTGGTGCTGCCGATCTCGGGAGTGGTGAGCCAGTGTTCAAGCTGGGCGTAGACGTCGGGGTGACTGAGGAGATCGAAGTGGTTGAGGCCTCCGACGTGGTGACCGTGGTCGATTCGGAACGGCAGCCGTCGCCGACGGCCGCTGCCCGAGGCCGACCTGAACTGCACGAGCAGGTCGCCGGCGATCAACCCGAGCGGGTGGTTGCGATTCCGAGTCACCGTTGCCGCCACGAAGTAGTAGTTGACGTGATCGAGGAATGGCACCTCGGTGGCGCGACCAGTGAGGAACCCGTCCAGATCGACGTCCGCCCAGTCGTCCGCGAGCAGCGAACCGAAGCGGAGGTCCTTGATGCCGACGCTGCGGGCATTCAGCAGGCTGGCGAGTCCGCGAGTCTCGGGAACCTGTCGCAGTGACCAGGCAACCGCGTTCACACCGCGCTCCAACGGTGCGCCGAGATGCGGCGTGCCCAACCCGAACACGTGCCGGGACCGTCCCACCCAGCCGGCCCCGACGAGGTCGGCGTGATGACAGGCGCTGCGAATGACGAGCCCACCCATCGAGTGGCCGACGAGGGCGACCTCGTGCGCAGGCACCGGCCAGGCGGCGATGAGCTCATCGAGCAGCGTTGACAGGCGGGCGCCGTTGTCAGAGATGTGCAGGCCGCTGTTGTAGCGGACGTACACAGGGGTGAACCCGACGTCGCTCACCCGGGCGCCGAAGCTGAAGGCGCCATGCGTTCGCTGCTTGCGCTCCGAGGGCGACCACGCGTCCTCGGTCTCACAGAGACCGTGGACGAACACCACCAGACGACCGGTCGCCTCCGGAAACAGCCGACGCAAACTGGCACGGTCGATCAGCACGTCAGCGCCGTCCCGGCGAACCACCATGTCTACCGCGAGCGCGCTGCGCTCGGCTGCCAGACGGTCACCCCACAGCCCGTTGATCGCGCCCAGCGTCGTGTTGCCGACCTTGCTGGCATCCAACGCGACCGCGTCAGGCGAGACAGTCAACGCGCCGACCGACGCAGCGACTCGCGGCGTCCAGCGGTGCACCTCACCCACCGCGCCATACACAGCCCGAGCGACGCCGTCATGAGCCAGCCGCACCGCCCCACCACGAGGCCCAACGGCGCCGAACGCTCGCTCGGCGATCGACAAGTGGACGTCGCGCACCAGCCCAACACCCCCAGCCAGCACGGTCCCAGCGATCTCTCCCGCGGCTCGAACCTCACTGGCGCGCATCGATCCTCCCCCGAGGTACCTTCCGTGCGCTGCCATCCGCGAGCATCACGCACACCAAAGTACTCGACAACCGCGAGTATCGCCTTGGTCACCGTGTTGCGCCACCGTCCGCGCGATTCGGTGACGAGAGCGACGACGCTCGAGCTGCCGTTCGTCACTCGGCGGTCGACGTCCGCCGGGTAGCGCACGTCCTCTGGCGTCAGGCAGGTGTCAGCGATTCGTTGCCGGGTAGTCCCTGTTCATGCCAACTGAGCCCAACCAGCCCGCTTCCGACGACGTCGATCCCGAGAAGGTGAGCACGCCCGCCGGTGTCACGAGTGAACTCGAGGAGAAGGCTGCCGAGACCGGGGCTTCCACGGAGGATGATGATCGAGCGACGGACCGGTAGGGCCGTCGCGTCACCACTGGGTAAAGCGGTGGTAGTCATGGCCCCAACGCGGCGAAAGCTGACGCACTTGGCGGCCAGACTTTTCCATGTCCGCGCCCACTCGGGCATGCTGACGCCGTGTCAGATCGGGGTCGCACGCGATCGCCGTTGACCGTGGGTCGTCGGACGCGCACCGGGGTGGCGATTTCTGGACGGTGGACTACCGGGCGACGGATGGCCGCGGCCACTGGGCACCCGTGAATGCTTCCTTGCGTGCGGTCGGCTGGTCGCGCCAACACTTGGGGGCAATCGCGATCGCCGTCACGCTGGTCGCCATCGTGACGCCGGCTCTCGTCGTACTACTCGCTCGCGACGATCGCAGCATCGGTGACCTCGCGCTGATCGAGCTTCGCACCCGCGACGTCCTGTCTCGCGATCCGCCGCTGTCCGGCGTGTACTCGCGTTACGGCTGGTCTCATCCTGGGCCCTTGATGTACTACGTCTACGCGATCCCGTACCGGCTGTTCGGTGGCCATGCCGACGCGCTGCGGATGACGGCCCTGTTGGTCAACGTCCTCGTCCTGGTTGCGCTTGCTTGGCTCGTCTGGCGCCGAGGCCGCGCCGCCACGGTCGCCATCCTCGGCGCCACCGCGGCGTTGGTGTGGGGAATGGATCCTCACTCGCTGACCGACGGTTGGAACGTCACCATTGCCATCTTGCCGATGATGCTGGCGTTGGTCGGTTGCTGGTGCACATTGTGTGACGACCGATTCGGGCTGGCAGTCGCGGCGGTGTCGACGGTGTTCGTGTTCCAGGCTCACGTCGGTTTCGGCGTGGTGGTCGTCCCGGTGTTCCTGGCAACCCTGGTGTGGGCGGCGATTGACGCGTCGCGGTCGCCTGATCGTGACCGGCTGCGTCGCGTCGCGCTGGTTGGCGGCGGATGCGTCCTGCTGTTCGTGCCTGTGCTGTATGACATGGTCGTTCGCTGGCCCGGCAACCTCGGCCGGATCGTGAAGTGGTCAGTGACCAACGACGAGCAGAAGATCGGCGCCGGCAACGCCCTGCGTTTGATCGGGCGAACCGCGTCGCTCTCATTTCCGTTCCACCCGCCGTTCCCGGGGGGCTTTCCACTTTCGATCGACACGGTGACGGTCGGGGTGTTGCCGGGCGCTCTGCTGATTGCGCTGGTGGCGGCGTTCGTCGTCGCCATACGGCGTGGGTGGCGCGACGAGAAGTTGCTCTGCGGCACGGTCGCCGCTGCGTGGGTCACAGGCCTTGTCGCCGCGATGACGATCACTCGGCCGCTCGCACCATGGTTGATCGCCTGGTTGCAGCCACTCGGCTGGATCACGTACGCGGCGATCGCACTGGTGACGTGGCGGGTCATTCAAGCTGCGTTCTCGACGCGAGCACACTGGCACCTGGTCCCCATTGCGGTCACTGCTGTCGCGCTGATCGCAGTGGCCGCCGGGACGGCAGACTTCGCGCGTTCCGAACGAGATGCCGGCTACCTGGGAGACGACTCGCGCGATGGCATCGACGACCTCACCTCGGCGGCCGCCGCCACCGCCGGAACAGGTCCGCTGTTCATCGAGTTCAGCGGGGATCCAGCGGATGCCGGCACGATGTTCAATGCGGTGGTCAATCGCCTCGACGCCGGTGGACACGACGTCTGCATTCCGTCTGAACGCGCCTACCAATTCGGATCCTCACGAGTGTGCACGGTCGAGCCCTCGGACCGGCTCATCATTCGCCATGAGCCGATCGCGATGCCACCGCCCGACGAAACGACGGCGGTGACCATCGTCGATCCCCTTTCCGACGAGGAGCGCCGAGAGGCCGACATCCTCACCGACGAGCTGGCGCAGATCCTCGAGGACAACGGCCTGTCCGCCAAGGTTCCGCTGCTCCACTCCCCACTTGTCGACCTCGTCCTCGCTGAAGATCCTCCCCCTGACGTGCTGGCTCTCGTCGACGATGTCCATCGCTTGAACGAGCTCCGCCAGATCCCAGGAGCCAGATTCGGCCTGTACCAGCGCCTACCCGCGAATTGAACGATGCCGAATCGGGGCGGCTCGCCGAGACGATGGGAGAGGAGCGGCTGTCGATGGATCTGACTCAGCGCTGGAGCAGGAACTCGACGAGCGCGTCGATCTCGGCAGCCGCGAGACGCAACTGCGGCATACCTGTGGTCGGTCCCCCGCCAGGTTGGAACGCCGGTGAGATGTACACGCCCGGCGCGGCGATCGACTCGCGGAGGTACTCCTCGGCCGTCATCCCCTGCCGTCGCTCGCCGGCCCACGCCGGTGCGTCGGCGAGTGAGGGAAACCCGGTCATGAGGTCAGGACTCGACTCCGGCCCGGCATGGCATCCGGAACACCCCTTGGCGTGGAAGAGTTGCCGCCCCTCGGGCGCGCCGTCGGCGACCGACCGGTCGGCACCGATGTTCCAGGTAGCGAGGGTGATCGCTCCCATCAGGACGGCGCCGATCGCGCACCAGCGCCCGATCCGGCTCACGCCAGCGCCGAGCTCCGATGGCGCCGCGTCAACGCGAGGTCGACCAACGTCGTCGCGGCGAGTGCGACGGTGGCGGCCAGCATCACCCAACGTGTGCTCTGCCACGCCGAGCTGCTCGTTGCGTCGGTGGCGCCGCCGACGCTCAGCGTTCCCAGGTCGTGCTCGCCGAACCAATCCATGCGAATACTCCACTGGTACGTGCCGGTGCCGGTCGGGAAGGTCACCGTGGCGACGTAGTGGCCCGCGACGCCATCGCCCTGGGCGGGAAAGTATTCGACGGTGCCGTCGTCGTGAACGATCTCGACCCCCACGCCGTCGGTGAGCTCGGCCGGGCTGACGCCGTGCTGGAGGATGGTGAAACCGATCTGGGCCGCTTCGCCGGCGGTCGCCGTTGGAAGCGAGTCGAGCGATGCCACGGCCCAGCCCCCGGCCGCCGCGCTGCTACTCGGACCAAGGAGAACGACCCCGATCACGGTGGCGATGGACAGCCGCAGTGCGAGTGTGGCGATGTGTTGTCGCATGCTCCGTCCGACACCATCGGTGCAGCTCAGGTTCCCTCCGCGAACGCGAGCGCCTGCGACAAATCGTCGAACCCTTCGACGCGCGACAGCACTCCGTCGTGCTGCCAGAGCAACGTGTTGCCCGCTACGCGCTCGACCACGATCCCGCCGACGAGCGACTCGTACAACACCTCGTGTGCACCACCGGAGATCCACAAGCCGGGCTGGCCGTTCACCTCGACCTCGGCGACCTGATCCGACGAGGCCACGGCCTTGGAGATCAGGGTCTCGCCCAATCGCCCGCGCAGCGTCGAGACGAGGATCTGCGATCCGTTCACGTCGAACACCTCGCTGCGGCCCGGACCGGGCAGCTCGAACGACGACGGCAGCGAGCTCGGCAGTTCGGGATCCACCTCGATGCTCACGCCCTCGAGACCCAGCCAACGCGCCACGGCGTGCCGGCTGTCGGGATAGAGCGCGACACCGGCCAGCGCAACCGCGACGATGATCGCCGCCACGGCCAGCCAGCGTCGATGGATGGACCTCGGCCTCGCTGCCTCGACGCGTCGCAGCACCGAATCGACCAGCGGCGCGTCGTCGAATGCCAGCGCATCGCCGAACGCGATCAGTCGACTCGAGAGGTCGTCCATCTCGGGCGTGCCGATCATCTTCGATCCTCCGTCAGCTCATGCGAGGCGAGTTGCTCGTGTAGCCGGGCGAGAGCGCGAGACGTGCGGGATTTCACCGTTCCGAGGGCGGCACCGAGGACCTCGGCCGTCTCGGCCTCGGTGAGCCCGGCGACGAACCGGCAGGCCAGCACTTCACGGTCACGTTCGGGCAGCCGCCCCAACGCGGTGGCGAGCGCCTCGTGCTCGAGTTGACGTTCCGCGGCCTGGTCGGCGCCCTCCGTCGTTCGCAGGTGGAGTCGGGCATGGCGATCGTCGCGCCGGAGGCGGCGCACACGGCTACGCACGTGGTTCTTGGCGTGGTTGGCGACGATGCGCAGCATCCACGAGCGCACCGTTCCGCTCCCCCGGTACGACCCGAGGTTGCGGTGCACGTCGACGAACGAGTCCTGCACGATGTCCTCGGCCTCCGAAGTCGAACCGGCGATCACGGCCGCGACACGCAACGCCGAACCCTGGTGCCGCCGCACCAGCTCACCGAACGCAACGCGATCCGCACCGCGGGCGCGCAACAGCAAGGTCACGTCGTCGCATTGGGCCAACTCGGTGTACATCGCGCTCGCAGTCTCGTTCCGTCCGACCCCACCGCGGCCCCGAAGGTTCCAAGATCATCCCGCTCCCTCGTGGCTCTCGTCCGCTCAGCGGGGGCCGAGGCCGGTCCGTCCGTCGAGCAATTCTCTCGCGATGTCGAGATGCCCGGCGTGCCTCGCGGTCTCTTCGATCATGTGCAAGACGACGTCGCGCCCGGACGTGATCTCAGCCGTCATGCCCTCGGGCGTCACGCGGCCGGCAGGTGGCTCCTCGAGGCTGCGTGTCGCGAGGATCCGGTCGGCGTGCTCGACCTGTTGGCGGTAGTAGCCGACAGCCGGTGCGCTCGCCGCGCCGTCGGGCACCTCCTCGTCGTGGGGGTCGACCTGCCCGGCGAGCACCTCCTGGAACCAGTGTCGCTCGGCGTCACCCAGGTGCCTCAGCAGTCCGGCCGGCGTCCAGCCGCTGGCGACCACGCTCGTGTTCATCTGCTGGTCGTCGAGACCGTCGACGATGGCAAGCACGCTGCGGCGTTGGGCCCTCAGGTAGTGGAGGACGGTGGCGCGTTCATCGAGGCCGCTCATTCGCTGAGTCCGCGCATCCGATAGAGGGGTGTGAGCTCGGTCCAGCGGGCGTCCCAGGCGACATCGTCTCGTCCGCCGACGTGGCGAGCGAGGTCTTCGAGGTGTGCCTGCCAGCCGGCGCCGTAGCTCGGGAGTTCGGCCACGGGCAGACCCCGTTCCTCGACGACGAGTCGGGTGCCGTCGCCCTCGGGGATCAGCAGTGCCTCGATGACGGTGGTATCGGGTTCACCCGGATTCATCGTCAGCCGGAGCAGCTCGGGTGGATCACAGACGTCGACACGACCGGGCCCCGACCATCCACTGGTGAACTGCGCTTCGAAGCGGCCGCCGAGGCGAAGGTCCCCGCTGACGACGGCCACCCATCTGGCCAGGCGGGCCGGTTCGGTGAGGGCGGCCCACAGGTCGCCAGGCGAGGTGTCGTAGACATCCTCCACGCGCACCACGCCGCGACCGTCAGCGCCCCGCCGCAGCGTTCCGATGATCCGTGGAGACTTCATCCTCGCCTCTGCTTCTTGCCGCGTTCGATTTCGGTGTGCAAGGCGTCCATCCGCTGCATCCACAGCGCGCGGTAGTCGCCGAGCCACGCGTCGAGATCCCGCAGCGGCTCCATCCGCAATCGGTAGATGCGTCGCTGCGCGTCCTGCTCGACCTCGACGAGTCCGGCCTCACGCAAGACCCGCAGGTGACGAGACACGCCGGGTCGGGCGATCGGCAGACGCGCGGCGAGGTCGCCGGCGGTGGTCGGTCTCGCGCGGAGGACGCCGAGGATCGTGCGCCGGCTCGAATCGGCCAGCGCATGCAGAACTGCATCCATGTTGCATATGTACCATATTAGTTACGTACCAATCAAGTTACATATGTCCGAGCGTTGGCGTTAGAACACCGGGAACACGTCGGCGGTGCGGCGCTCCTCGCGGGCCAGGGCGCGGAGCACTTCCCAGTCACCGTGTTGCATACGGGCGATGCCGAGGAGGATGTCGACGACGATCGTCCGACCCTCGACGCTGGTCTCCGGGCACGGCATGCCGATGCTGGCGGCGAGGTCGTCGAGGTGGAACAGCACCTCGATCAGCCGGGTGCGGCAGAAATCGTCGAGTGAGAGCATGCGGCCGCCGAGGGCGGCGACGAGCCGGTCCTCCGGCTCGTCGGCGAACCGGACGCGCATCGCCGCCGCGACCCGCGCGCACTGGGCGGCGACCTCCGTGGGTCCGACGCTGGCCTCCGACGCCGAGACCTCCTTGATCCGTTCGTGGATCGGGGAGTCGATGGCGGCGTGGAAGTACGTCACCGGTGTCAGCAAGGCGGTCTCGGGGCGGGTCGCCGGATCGGTGCGATCGAGGTAGGCGAGCGTCGCCCCGGCGGCCCGGACGAGGTGTGCGGCGAGCGCGCCAACGGTCATGCCATCGAGCGCGCTCGGCTCGTCCCAACGCGCCGCCACCTCGTCGCGCGCGATCAGCGCGGCTGCGGCGTCGACCGCTTCGACGACGAGGCCGCGCACCCGCTTCGACTCGTCCTGCGTTCCGCCCGGCTCGTCCCACGGCATCGGCGGAGCGTAGGTCGCACCTTCTCGCCGGGTCGCCCCGCTGCAGTCTGCCGGCGCCGGCGAGCCAGCCGGCGTCGACGAGGCGGCGACGTCAGCTCGTTGGATCGAGGCTTGGTCGGCATTCGGGTGTCGGGTGGTGTGGCACGATTCCGCGCGGCGACACCAACCGGGAGAGGGGACGGCGATGGGTGCAATCGATCCGAACGAGCCGCCATTGTTCGACATCGACGCGATCGACGAGGTCGACGTCGAGGGTGACGAGTCGAAAGGTGGGTTGACGCTGGAGGGTGTGGAGATCCCGTTCGATCTGCTCGAGCACGGCAACGGCCGGCTGCCCGACGGCGCGCTCGAGCGGATCGGCATCGGCGGTCACCGGCTGCACCGTTCGGCGGCCGCGGCGTTCGCCCGCTTCCGCGAAATGGCGGCTGGGGCCGGCATCGACCTGACGTTGACCGACTCGTATCGCAGCTTCGACCAGCAGGTCGATCTGAAGAAGCGCAAGCCTGGGCTCTCGGCGACACCCGGCAAGAGCGTGCACGGATGGGGCTTCGCCGTCGACGTGTCCATCGGCATGCCACCGAAGGCCTTCGGCCAGAGCGTCTACACCTGGTTGAAGGACAACGGTCCGGGCATCGGCTGGCACCTCGGACGACCCAAGGACGAGCCGTGGCACTGGGTCTATCGCGGCCCGATCGCGGCGACCGGCTCGGCGCCACCGCCCGCAGCGTCGGCCGCCCAGTCGGTGGCGACGGCGGCGCCCGGTGAGCTCGTCGTCGGATCCACCGGCGATCGGGTCACGTTTGTCCAGCAGTGCTTGCGGATCACTGCGGACGGCCAGTTCGGAAAGCAGACGGAGGCCGCCGTGATCGCCTTCCAGCAGAGCAGCGGCCTCACCGCCGACGGGCGCGTCGGCACGCAGACCTGGGCCAAGCTGGTGACGACGACGGCCCCGGCCGACCGGCCCACGCTGCGGCTCGGAAGCGAGGGCGAAGCCGTGCGGTGGATGCAGCAACGACTCGGGATCACGGCCGACGGCGACTTCGGCCCGGCGACCGACCGTGCCGTCAAGGCATTCCAGTCTGCCAACGGGCTGAAGGCCGACGGCGTGGTGGGCCCGAAGACCTGGGCCGTTCTCGCCGCCTGAGCGCGCCGGCGCGGGGCGGGAGAGCTGATGGCTCGTCGAGCCTTGCTCATCGGGAGTCAGACCTACGGCCTGGCCGGGTGCGAAGGCGACGTGACGCTGATGCGCGACGCGCTGCAGCGACGCGGCTTCGACACCGTCGACGTCCGGACACAGGGGGACGCCACGCGTGCCGGGATCGTCGACGGCTTCGAGCAGCTCATCGGGGCGACGGGCCCGGGTGATGCCGCCGTCGTGTACTACTCCGGCCACGGCGGCCGCGTCGCCCGCCCCGACAGTGACGCCCGTCGAGCGAGCGGGTCGTCGGCCTACTTGCAGTTCATCGTCCCGTTCGACATCGATGAGAGCGAGGAGGGCGACTTCCGGGGCCTGCTCTCCGAGGAGCTGACGATCCTCCAGCGCCGTCTGACCGACGCCTTCGGCGGGGACGGAGCCAGCGCCAATGTCACGACGATCCTCGATTGCTGCCACTCGGGCTACCTCGTGCGTGACGCCGATCTCGTGCCGAAGTCCATCGCCCTCGAACCGAGGATGTTCCGGATGATGGGGATCCGAGCGCGGGCCGCGGAGCTGGCGAGCACGGAAGGACTGCAAGCCAACCCGCACGCCGTCCGGCTCGTCGCTTGCCAGGAAGAGCAATCGGCCTTCGAGCGCAGCAGCGCCCGCGGCGGCCGCCACGGCGTGCTCACCGACGCCCTCGTCACCGTGCTCGACGGCCTCGGCGACCGCGCCGTGTCGTGGACGATCGTCGGCGATGCGGTCCGGCGGCGGGTGCAGGCCCTCGTGCCGGATCAGCGCCCGGACGTCGAGGGTCCGTCGGATCGCCTGCTGTTCTCGCCGGAACGGGATCGCACGCGCAACGCGTTCCCCGTTGCCCGACACGACGGCGCGTTCGTGATCGAGGCGGCCGCGGTGCTCGGCATCGGCGTCGGCGACGTGTTCGGGCTGCGCGCCCCCACCGGCACCGAGGTCGCCGAGGCGACCGTCCGATCCATCGACGGCGGGAACGCCACGCTCGACGTCACGCCCGCCGATGGAGTCGCCGAACTGCCCGCCGACGTGCGGGCGATAGCCCGGCGCCTGACGCGTGGCGACGCGTCGGATCGCCGTGGCGGTCGCTGACCCGACCGGTCCCGTTGTGCGCCGTCTCGTCGACGAGGCGGCGGGCCTGACGACGGACGACGCCGCTGGACCCGTCTTCGCCACGGTTGCCGACGAAGGCGGGCTGATCGTCCTCGATGACGCCGGCGCCCGCGCTCGCGCCGCATCGGAAGGCGACGACGAGCCTGGGATGCGACGCGTCGTCGAGCTGCTCGAGCTGCTGGCGTCCGCCAGGAACCTGCGCGAGCTCGACTCGGGCACCGGCCCTGCGTCGCTCGACGAACCCGTGGCCGTGCAGCTCACCACCACTCGCGACGGCACGGTCACCGAACGGTCGCGCCACGGTGAGCGGCTCGTCGCCGGCGAGCGGGCCAACCTGACGCTGACGAACCTGAGTGGTGCGACGCTCTACGCCTGGGTCTTCGACATCGGCATCTCGGGCCGCGTCACGCTCGTGACTGCCGCCGCGCCGAGCGGGATCGCGCTCGCCCCGAGCGGCAACCCCGACGACACGAGGCGGATCTGGGACCTCGACGGCAGCCCTGTGCTGTGGCCGCCCGATGTGCCGGTCGGCCCGTCGTCGTCGCCCGACGCGATGCGGCCCGAGACGCTGGTGATCATCCTCGCCGACCGCCGTCAGGAGCTGTCCGCCTTGGCGACGCCCGGCGGCGGGGAGCGCGGCGGAAAGGCGCTCGCCGGGCTGGCGGCCGAGGTGCACGCTGGGCGGCGGGCCGTGCCGTCGGAGGCCGAACCGGGGCCGGACGTCCTGCGCTACCGCGTCGAGACGGTCGACTTCTTCGTCGTTCCCTCGGCGTGACGCGGCCCCGTCGTGGTGGAACGAGCCCCGCTCAGGCCGGCAGGATCTCGTAGGCGAACTCGATGCCCTGGGCCTCGCGGAGGCCCTCACGCGGTTGGCGTCCGAGACCGAACTGCTCGAACGCCAGGAAGCTCGTCCGGTACAGCCCGATGTCCCGGCCGACCGCGGCCTGCACCAGTCCGGCGCCGACGCGCACGAGCGTGGCGACCGACGCAACGGTCGCCGCGGCGACGGCCATCTGCGGGGCGGCGACGATCAGGGCGCCGGCGACGATGAGTGCCTTCTTCGTGTCCTCGGCGTGGGCGGCCTTCTCGAACAAGGCCGCCAGATCGGCGCCCTTCGTGTCGTCCCGGTTGACCCAGATGGCGATGTCCACGAACTCGCTCACGTCGTCCAGGTACATCAAGAGGTTGTCCATCGGCAGGAGGTCACCGTCGGCGATCCCTGGGAAGCGCGCCGTGAACGGTGTGGCCACGACGTCAGCGCCACGCCTGGTGATGACCATGGCATCCAGGCGCACGGCGGCCTTGAACAGGGCCCGGTTCTTCTGCACCCGCAACGCCGTCAAGCGGAGGGCCACCCGCTTCGGCGGCTCGGCCAGGGCTCGCGGCTGCAGGAGCCGCACGGAGACGTCGGGAACCTCGCGGATCGTGAAGGCCGGTTCGTCGAGATCGGGGCGCTCGCTGGGCACCATCTCGAAGTCGACCGATCTCACTTGGTACGCCACCGAGGGTGCCGCGTCTTGGACATCGGCGGCCATGAAGTCGCGCGTCCCGGAGCGGGCCTCGTCGAGCATCGCTTCGAGCTCCGACGGCGCGCTGCCGCGCGTCGTCGCGCCGGCGGTCTGCAGAAGGCCGAACGCCTGCTGCTCGGTCGCGGCGATCACGACGATCGACTCCAACCGCGACTCGTCCGTGGGCACGTTCTTGTTCCACGACAGCGGCACGCCGGCGTCGCCACCGACCGTACGCACCTCCCGAGGCGCGAGCTTCCAGCCCGAGGGCTCATCGGTGTTGAGCATGACCACCTCGTAGCCCGGCGTGACGTCGAAGACGGCGACGAACATCGTTCGATCGGTCGCGTTCGTGATCGTCACGCTGACGCGGTCCTCGAGGTAGAGGCGCTCGCCGGCCGAGTCCCGCGCCGTGCGCTGACCATCGTGGTGGGTCGCCAGCCGCACCGTCACCGTGCCGGTCAGCCCGGCGCCCTGGGCGAGGGACGACGTCATGTTGCGCAGGCGGGTGGCCTTGGCGATGCGCTCGGCCACCTCGATCGCCCTGCCGACTCCGGTCGCGTCGAGCGAGTAGGGCTGGGCGTTCACGGCCAGTCCGTCGGCATCGAGCACGACGAGGCCTTCCTCGCCCGAGATGGTGACCAGCGGCGGCTCGTCGACGGCCGGCCGCAGCGACGAGGAATCCTGCACGGCGGTGTCGACGAGCTCGGCCACGGCGCCGGCGACATCGAGACGGACCGGCTGGGCGTCGTGGGTGCGCGTCGGGACCGCGCTGACCGCCGTCGCGACGGAGCCTTCGGTCGCCTCGAGCTCCGCTCGATCGCCCTCGACGCGCGCCACCGTCGCCGCGCCGATCTTCGTCTCGTCCTCGGCGACCAGCGAGTACGTGTCGCCCTGCGAGACGCCGAGCAACCGGGCCGCTTCGATCGTGGCGGTGCCGCCGCTCACCGTCACGGGCAGCGCCCTCGTCCACGTGCGCGAGCGGAGGGAGAAGACGACCCGATCCGCCGGTCCTTCGATCTCCGGGCGCTGCATGGGGAGCGTCGTTGCGATGGACCGCCGGATGCGCTCACCGATGACGCTCCAACTCACGGGCCGTTCACCCAGCCCCTCGAGGGCGGCCGCAAGCTGCTCGGTCAGCGCCCCGTGGCGCCGGCCATCGGCGCCCGTGCGCTCGTAGGCCGACTGCGACGGATCGCAGGCAACCACGCGCACGGCGAGCTGGTTCGAGGTGTCGAACGCCGCCGGCGCGGTCCGCTGCCGGGCCTCGAACTCGTCCAGCCAGGACCGCGCCCCCTGCACAGAGAAGCCGCGGGACACGGCCTTCGGCATGATCGACGGGTCCCGCGACATCGTTCCCGAGTGACAGCAGTCGAGGATCGTCGTGACGTTCGACGTGCGCTCGGTCAGTCGACGCTGCAGATCGGAGAGCTCCTGCGCCAGGATGCCGCGGAAGTCCGACTCGCTCGACGAGTCCATGTCGAACGGGACGATGAAGTGGAGGTGCGTTGCTGCGCCTCGCCGCGCTCGCTCCTCGGCGTCGTCGAGCTGGTTGCGACCACCGTGCCCCGAGTAGTAGACGACGACGGGTTCCGTCGACCCGACGGGCGTCTCGGCGATCAGTCGCTCGTAGGCCGCGATGATCCCGCTGCGGGTCGCGTCACCGTCGATGTGGCGGCGCACCTCGAAACCGCGACGCTCCAGCGTCGCCGCCATCAACTCGACGTCCGAGTTGACCCCGCTGAGGCCGTAGGTCTCGCTCCCGATCAACAGCGCTCGCTTGCTCACTGACCGCTCCCCCGTTCCGTCCCCAGCCCGCGCGCACGGCGACGGTAGCGGACTCTACGCGTCGAGAGTCGCGGCTTTGCCGTGATCGGGATCGGCAAGCGGTGACTCCTGGCTCTGCCAGCGATCGAGGCGGTCGCGCGCATCGGTGAGCGCAACGGCGAGCGGGCCGTCTGGCGGCGCCAGGTCGACCAGGTCGCGGAGATGCTCCGTGACCGAGGCTCGTTCACGGGGGTTCGACCGCAGCCGGAACGCCGCCTCGTAGGCGCGCTCGAGTGCTGCGAAGTCGTCGGCGAGATGAGAGGACGAGACCGGCTGGTCGGAATCGACGCCAGTGAGAGCGGCCTGTGGGGCGTCGGTGAGGATCTTTGTGAGGAGGCGGTCGCCCACTCCCGCCCGCTGCCAGAAGTTGCTCGCTGTCTCGGCTTCGGAGACGGAAGGCCCGCCGGGCGGTGGTGGTTCGCTCCGGCGGGAGCGTGTGAGCGCCTGGTTCGTCGACGCTCTCGATCGCCGGTTCGTCGACGACGGTGATGCCGTTGAGGCGGGCGATTGCGACGAGCTGTCGCCAGTTGAGCTCGTGGTACGCCTTGTTGGTCGTTCGGTGCGCCTCGTAATAGAGCTGAATGGCCTGGCGGAGATGGTCCGCACGCTCATCTCCGGTCATCATCGCCGCCGTGCGCTTGTGGAACCCGCCCATGAGTGCCAGCCGCTCACCGCTGCGGCCAAGGTCGAGTGCGAGCTGCAGCCACCGGGCCGCCTCCTCCTGGTCGTCGGTGACGTCTTGGCTTGTCCCCTCCTGGGCACGGTGTCGGGCGCGACGGCTGAGCAGGTTGCCCAGCTGCTCGATGGCCTTCACCGGCGTGCTGGAACCTCCCTGGGCGAGCGTCGATCGATAGAGGCGGATGGCGTGGTCGAAGTCGAGGAGGTCGGCCCACACCTCGGCCAGGTCGGCGTAGACCTCCTCCGCACGAAGTTCGCCGGCGCGTTGTTCGAGCTTCTCGAGCTGTTCGCCAATCTCGTCGCGCCTGGCGATCGTGTTCGACGACGCCGACCTGCCCTGGTCGCTTGCCGTGGACGCGAGGCGACGGGTGCGGCGTCGGAGCTCACCGACGGTGTGAACGTCGCCGCCTGGACGCCGCGGGCGCGGGGCGAGGGAGAACCCCGGATCGCCGTAGCACTGGTAGGCACCCCATGTCAGCGAGTGCGGCGCCTTCTTCCACGCCTCCTGTCGGGCGTTGGTGACGGCGGCTCCGAAGTCGTCGCCCTCAGCAAGCCCCTCGATGAGCCGGGCGGCGAACTCCTTCGCCGCATCATCGTCGACGGCCCAGCCGGCGACAGCCACGGCGCGGACACCGAGCTGGAGCAAGGCCCGGCCGATGCTGGCCGCCGTCCGGTTCGCCCCCGCCAGTGACGGCGAGGCTCCGATCCGGCCGAGGTGACAGGCGTTGAGGAGCACGAGGTCGGGGACCACGGACATCTTCGAGAACGTGTTGGCCGTCAGACGCAGCGAACCGAGCAGCACGCCCGTTGTGGTCGAGTCGTCCGTGAACGCACCGTGGGCGGCGATGTGGAGCACTCTCCAATCACCGTTCAGCAGGGCGTGCAGAGCATCGAGCGGTGACGTGCCCGTCGAGCCCGGTGCACGATCCCCAACGAACCTGCCGTTCATCTTCCAGATCAGCGAATCCACGTCGAAGCTGTGCTTGGCCAGGACCTCCGCAGCCGCCATGCACTCCTCGGCAGCTCCGGGGAGATCGGCGGCTCCCGGTGTGGGCGGGTTCCCGATCACCAACGCGTTGTTGCTCGACGCCCGGCGAACGTTGTATCGGAGGCCTTCGGTCTCGCGGAACTGCCGGAGGACGCCCACCCGCAGCGCCATCGGGATCCGTCGGTCCTCCTCGTCAGCGCGGGGTCGCAGCAGTTCCAACGGCCAGTCAGCTGTCGCCTCGTCGACGAGCAGGTGCAGGTTCTCGGCGGATCCCAGCTCACCCTTGAGCTCGTGCGGGATGAGCAGCTCGTAGAGCGTGCCGCTGATGTGTGGGTCAGCGTGGCGATCGATCGCCTCGGCCAGCAGCGGATCAACAATGGTGCGCTCGACGTCGACGAGCAACCGTTCGGCGCGGGCGAGGCGGCCGATCGACGTGAACTCGAGCCGCGTGACGGACGAAGACGCGCCCTGCTGGGCGCGGATGTCGATCCGTCGCCACACTTCGTCGGCCGCGTCGATCGGCGGGTTGGCGCTGGAGGCGCCCTCACCGGGCTCCGCCGCCAGCACGTAGGTGACACGCGGGACTGAGCCGTCGCTCGCTGCCGCGTCCTGGTTCTCGAGCTGTTGCATGCGCGCCAGCACGCCGACGATGAGATCCACCCGGTCCTCGTAGCGCTCGGTGAGCTCGAGCACATCGAACCTGACCACGTCCGTCGCGTCGACCTCACCGGCTCCCGAGAAGACCCGCAGACCGGGCGAGCCGAGCGTTCGCCGTCGTCACCGCGTCGATCAGGGCGCGCACCGATGCCTCGACGGGAAGCCCGCCGCCGGCCGACGATCCGATGAGCACGGTCGAGATGCCCAGCGGACGCCACGGCGACTCGGCGGCCCCGGCGTCCGTCGCCAGGCGCCGGTCGAGCTCGTTGAGCGCCACCCGCACCAGCGCGCGGGTGACCGCCGACCGCAGCCCGGCCGCCGAGAGCTCGCCGCTCGGTCCGAGACCGATGATGACCATCCCCAGTGGCGGGGCCTCGTCGACGGGTTCGAGCACGACCGTCTCACCCAACCGTTGCGGATACTGGTTCATCAGCAGGAGGCGTTCGAGCCGGCCCTCGGACCGCTCGTTCAGCCGCGATTCGGCTCCGCTGAGCGGCAGTCCTTGGAAGTGTCCGACGAGCAGCCGGTACGGGGCGTGTTCGAGGCTGCAGTGCCGGACTCGAACGATCAACGGGAGCGACGGGCCACCCGGCGTTCCGCTCGTTGATGTACGCACGTGATTCCCAGACATCGCGCCGATCGGCGCCTCCGTATATCGACGCCAGATCGCGGAGCTCGATGCCCCGGACGGGTTCATCGACGGACTCCGGAGTCGCGTTCGCCGTGGCCACTCCGTCGAACGGATCTTCAACCGGCGCGCTGTCGCTCGCGGACTGCTCTCTGGTCGGATGCTCGCGAGGCGCTTCTGCACCAGTCATTGTTGGCCTCCGTCGGTGCGCCCAACGGGTTGACGCCCAGGGATTCTAGGTTCGAACGGTGAGACCGGTCACTCCGGCTGCTGAGTGGCCGTGGGGCTTGCGCCGGCGCCGGGCGGTCGCCGCGGCGCCGTCTACGATGCCGGACCGACCGTCGAACGAGACGGGCGACTCGAGGGAGCGGGAAGGAGCGGGCGTGGCGCGATTGGCTGAGGACCGGTTCCGCATCTTCGTGAGCCACAAGCACGAGGACCACGCCCTGGCGGACGCCGTGCGGCAGGCGCTCGAAGGGATCAGCCCGAAGATCGAGTGCTTCGTGTCGGGAGTCAGCATCGCCGCCGGCGCCGATTGGAACCACGAGATCAGGTCCTCGTTGGCCCAGAGCCACCTGCTGATCCTGCTGTTCACGCGGCCGACTGCGACGTGGGACTGGTGTCTGTTCGAGACCGGTCTGTTCACGCGCCACGACACCGACGATGTCTCCGCGGTCGTCTGCCTCTTCGACCCGACGGAGACCACGCCGAGCCCACTGGCCAACCTGCAGGGCATCCCGGCACGCCCCGACGCCGTGGAGCGCTTCCTCGGCGACCTCTGCCGCGCAACGTGGCGAGTGTCCGACGACTGGCGCCTCGGCGCCCTGCTTCCCCGCGTGCGGCAAGACCAGCTGGCGGACGCGGCAGCGAGAATCGTCGACGCCTTCCCGGACCCGGCGGCCGCCCCCGAATCGCACCATCCGTGCCACCGCGTCGTCCTCGACCTGCGCCACGTCGACTCCCTCGACGACGGAATCCCTGAGGCCGCGAAGGTCGTCATCGGGCCCGGCGCGACGACCCACTACACCTTGGCGATGTTCAACCTGGGGGAGATGACGTCCGACGTCACGTGGGGTCAACTGGTCGATGCCGTGGACGGCCGCACGGCGGCATGGCGCACGCAGCTCGACCGCCGGTTCGTCGCCGCCTTGAGCAGGGAGCTGTTCACGCCGATCACCGGGACGTTCCGAGCCTGGAGCGAGGGTCGCCGTCGCCAGCGGATCCTCAAGCCGATCCTGTACCGGATCCTGTGGGCGTCCGCCCCCGGTGCCACGAGCACGGACCGTTCGGCCGGCGTCGCCGGCCCGCGGAGGTGACGCTGCTGTTGGACTCCCTCGCCGTGCCGAAGCCCGTGGGTGGTGCCGAGCTGCACCTCGTGCGCATCAACGCCCGATTCCAGACCGAGGTCTTCGACGAGTTCTGCGGCACGGTGCATGCCCGCACGAGGGAGGGGATCACCGTCCTCGACGACATCCGCGAAGCGCTGGCGATGGTGTACGAGGAGGCCGACTCGCACGGTGTCTTCGATGTCGGCGAGCTCCGCCGCGTCTACGGCGAGGACTACGAGCGGCTGGCGATCGACGAGATGGGACGGCGGTGGACGGTGGCCGTTGCACGACCTCGACGTGGCGATCAATGATCGCGACCTCGACGCCGTCGAGTCCCACCTCTCCGAGCTGCGCCGGTTGAACCGCACGTTCTCCAGACTCTCGACCGAGCGCTATCTGCGGACGCTCGCCACCGACGATCTGCACGCCCGGAGATAGCTTCCTGGCCGCCCGAGCCGGCGTCCGCCGTCAGGTACGTTTCCGCCCATGGCCGTGCTCGACTGGTATGGGTGCGCGACGTTCCGCTTGCGCACCGCCGGGTTGACGATCTTCCTCGACGCCTACATCGATCGGGCGCCGGGCGCCCCCGGCACCGGGCTCACCGCCGACGACATCGACGCGTGTGACTGGATCGTCATCGGCCACTCCCACTTCGACCACCTCGCCGGTGCCGAGCGGATCATGGCCCGGACGGACGCCACGCTGATCGGTAGCTACGAGACCGTTCGCCTGATGGAAGCCGCTGGCGTCCCGGTACAGCGGATGATCTGCGTCGCCGGCGGCGAGCGGGTGCGCCTCTCCCCCGAGGTCACCGTCTCGGTGCTGCCCAGCCAGCACAGCTGCGTGTGGTCGCACACGAAGATGTCCCAGAGTGGCGACGTCTGCATCGGTGATCTCGGCGTCACGTGGCAGGAGCAGCAGGAGCGGATGGCCGAGTTGCGTCACCACCTCGGTACGGCGTTGACTCCGGAGGCGGTGCAACACATCGTCGCCTCGGCGGTCGGCCAGAGCGACCGTGGTGACGGCGGCGCGCTCCTCTACCTGTTCGACACACCGGAGGGATCGCTGCTGTTCCAGGACACGTCGGGCCACTGGTCGGGCATCCTCGACGGTCTGCACCCGGACGTGGCGATCCTCGCCGCCGCCGGACGGGGCAACATCGACGGCGAACCGATCCAGGGCTCGCTCGCCGACTTCGTCGGTCGCCAGGTCGCGGCCGTACGTCCGCGGCGGCTGATCTTCAGCCACCACGACGACTGGTTGCCGGGCTTCTCCGTACCGACCGACATGGCGCCGCTGCGGTCGGCCGTCGCCGACGCCTCGCCGACGACCGAGCTGCTCGAACCGGGCTACCTCGGGGGCACGGACCTGTTCGCCGGTCTCGCCGCCCGCGCCGGCTGATCCGTCCGGTCCCGCCGGGTCAGGTCGGGTCGTCGATCAGCTCGGCGGCCTGGCCGAAGAGGTCGAGGGTGCTGGCATGCAGGCGGTCGCCGATCTCCACCGGCGTCAGCCCGGAGAACGCCCTGGCGTGTGACCCCTCGAGGATGATCCCGAGCCGGTAGCAAGCGAGGACGCGGAACCACCGCAGGTCGGACAGGTCGCGGTCGACCTGCCCCGCGTAGCGGCCGATCAGCTCGTCGCCCGTCGGCAGCCCTGGAGCCGCGCCGACCGGCGTGATCGCCTCGCGTCCCGGTCGTGGCCAGGAGGCCAGGAGATGCCCGAGGTCCAGCAACGGCTCCCCGATCGTCGTCAACTCCCAGTCGACGATGGCCGCCACCCGCGGCGTTGTTCGGTCGATCAACACGTTGGCGAAGTGGAAGTCGCCGTGGATCAGTCCCGGCCGGATGTCACTCGGGCGGTGCTCGTCGAGCCAGGTCGCAACCTCGTCGAGGCGGGGGATCGACGGGCCGGGATAACCGGGCAACTCGGCGTACCCGTCGAGTTGCTTGCGCCAACGGGGCACCTGACGCTCAGCCCACCGCTCCGCGCGACCAAGGTCCCACAGGTCGTGCTCGCCCGGATCGATCCGGGCCAGCGCGGCGATGGCGTCGGCCATGGCGAGGCCCATCTGGTGTTGGGCCGCGGTGTCCGAGAGGTACGGCTCGGGCAGTCCGAGCGTGGCGTTGAACCCATCGACGCGTGCCATCAGGTAGAACGCCGCGCCGATCACGTCGAGGTCAGGTTCGGCGGCGATCAGCGCCGGATGCGGCACGTCGGTGCCGGCGAGGGCGGCGAGGACCCGCGCCTCGCGCCGCATCGTCTCGTCGCTGTTCGCCCGCTTGTGCGGCGGCGGCCGGCGCAGCACGAACTCGCGGTCGCCCCGACGGAACCGCACGAGCACGTTCTGCGTCCCACCGGCGATCAACTCGACGTCGGTGATCGGGCCGTCGCCGAGGTCGCGGTCGTCCATCCACTGGATGACCCGGTCGAGGTCGACGATCGCGGGATCGAGGAGGTCGGACACGAGGCGATCATCCCAGGAACGGTGTGACAACCTCCGACCGTGACATTCGAGAACCTCGGCTTCTACACACTCGCCGGCGCCGCCCAGTCACCACGCGACCTGCTCACCGAGGTCGCCGACGCCGAGCGCCTCGGCCTCGGCTGGGTGTTCATCTCGGAGCGCTTCAACGTCAAGGAGGCGGCCACCCTCTCGGGTGCCGTCGGTGCAGCCTCGACCACGCTGCACATCGCCACGGCAGCGACCAACCACCACACCCGGCACCCGATCGTGACCGCGTCGTATGCCACGACGATGCACCGCCTGACCGGCGGACGGTTCACGCTCGGACTGGGTCGCGGCATCGGCCCGCTCACCGCCGCCCTCGGCCTGGCGCCGGTGACGACCGCGCAGCTCGAGGACTTCGCCGGCCTGATGCGCCGGCTGTGGCACGGCGAGACGATCATCGGTCACGACGGTCCCGCCGGCGCGTACCCGTTCCTGCGCCTCGACCCGGCGTTCGACGAAGACATCCCGCTCGGCATCACGGCGTTCGGGGTGAACACCCTGCGCCTCGCCGGGCGCGCGTTCGACCAGGTGGTGCTGCACACGTTCTTCGACGACGAAACGCTCGTGCGCTGTGTGCGCACGGTCAAGGACGCCGCCGAGCAGGCGGGCCGGGACCCGGCAACGGTGCGCGTGTGGTCGTGCCTGGCCACCGTCGGCGACCACCTGCCCGAACCCGTGCGGCTGAAGAAGACGGTCGGGCGGATGGCCACCTACCTCCAGGCGTACGGGGATCTGCTGGTCAGCACGAACGGATGGGATCCGGCCCCGCTGGAGCGCTTCCGTGCCGATCCCTTCGTCGCCGGGTACCGCGGGGCGATCGATCAGACGGCGACGACCGAGGAGCTGGAGCACGTCGCCACGCTGATCCCGCTCGGCGTGGCTGGCGACGGCGGCGACGGGATCACCCGAGCAGTGCGTGGCCGCCGTGCAGCACCAGTTCGACCTCGGCGCCGACGGCGTCATCCTCCACGGGTCCTCGCCGGGCGACCTCGAACCGGTCGTGCAGGCGTGGGCCGCAGCGCGCCGCTGACGGTCAGGCGTCGCGCGGGGCGAGGCGACGCTTCTCCGGCGGGCGGCCGGTGGTGCCGTCGGCGAAGCCGGCGTAGCGCTGGAACGCCCCGTGTGGGTCGGTCATCCCGACCAGCCGTGGGCCGGCCGCGAGCACCCCGCCGTCGACACGTACCGCTTCGCCGGTGACGAAGCCGCTGTCGGGACCGGCCAGCCACAGGGCGACGCCGGCGATGTCGTCGGGCTGCCCGGCGTCGGGCCACGGTTGGAACGTCGGCATCTGCTCGCGTAGCCGCTCCTCGTTCCGGCCAATGGCCAGCGGGGTGTAGATGAGGCCCGGGCAGATGGCGTTGACCCTGATGCGGTGGGCGGCCAGCTCCACCGCCGCGGTGAGCGTGAGGTTGACGACGGCCGCCTTGGCCGCCGAGTAGGCCTGCGGGCCACCGCCTCCACCGAGCCCGGCCACCGACGCCGTGTTGATGATGCTGCCGCCACGGGCCTGGTCGATCATCACCCGGGCGCCATGCTTGATGCCGAGGAACACGCTGCGTGTGAGGACGGCGAACGTGCGGTCCCAGTCGGTGACGCTGATCTCGGTGATCGGTCCGAAGGCTCCGCCGACTCCGGCGTTGTTGAAGACGATGTCGAGCCCGCCGAAGGCCTCGACCGCCGTGGCGATCAGCTCCTCGACGGCGTCCTCGTCGGCGACGTCCGTGCGAAGGAAGCGCAGCCGGTTGGCGTCGCCGATCTCATCGACGAGCGATCGGCCGTTGTCGGCGTTGAGGTCGCCGACGACCACGCGGGCCCCGGCGGCGAGGTAGCGCCGCACGGTCGCCCGGCCGATGCCGCTGGCGCCGCCGGTGACGACAGCGACCCGATCGGTGAGCATGTCCTCCATCGCGGCGACCATAGGCAGCCCGTGCGCCGCTCCGAGGACCGGACGAGCTCGGTCCCCGGAGCGGTGCGATCCGGGCTGCCGTCACCGGCGGCCGCGGACGCCGGAACAAACCGTGGTTGCCGGATCGGCGGCCGGCGAGTCGAGTGCGGCCGGGTGCACGGTAAGCCCGCCGGTACGACTGTGCGAAGCCGATTTGCGGCCCGTCCTACACTCCGGCCGGTGGAGTACCGGCCCCTGACGGCAGACCTCCGCGAGGCCGCGGCGGCGTTCGCCGCCCGCATCCCCGAGCGCGACATGGCCTACATCGACCGCTTCCTGCTGCACGACGTCGCGGTCGCCGGTTGGACCAGGGCGACGCCCGCCAGGCGCATCGCCGCCATCGACGGCGACGACGTGGTCGGCATCGTCACCGTCGAACCGCAGCACGGCTGGATGGACCACGTCGGCGACATCCGCGTCGTCGTCCAGCCGAGCGCCCGCGGGCTCGGTGTCGGCCACTCCCTCCTCGACCTCGGCCTCGAGCTCGGCCGGTCACTCGGGCTGTCCAAGCTGACGGTCGACGTCATGGCCACCAACGCCGGTGCGCTGGAGCTCTTCGAACGGCACGGGTTCCACCGCGAGGCGGTCCTGACCCGGCAGGTGCGCGACGGCGACGGCGCCCTTCAGGACCTCGTCGTCATGGCGTGCGAGCCCGCCTCGACCGGCTGACCGGCCGAGCAGGCCTTCCAGAACGCCCGGTAGCTCGGGTACTCGATGTCCGGCACCACCCAACCCGACCGGACCAGTTCGTCGTGCAGCCGAGGCAGGTTGCGCCACGGCACGCCCATGTCGACGTGGTGGGCGAGGTGCCAGCCGGTGTGGTACGGGACCATGCACAACCGGGCGAGACGACCCTGACGGATGACATGGGTGGTGCGCCGGCGGTCGGGTGAGCGTTCCATCCCGCCGTGCTCGGCGATCGCCCGCAGGCGATTGGAGACCTTCCACAGCGTGCTCCACGAGCCGATCCACACGACGTAGGCCAGCGGCTCACCGACGGCGACCGCCGCGCCGAGCAGGACGACCTGGACGCCGAGGATCTGCAGCGCTTCGCGCTGGCCCGTGCGGACCGAGCGCCACAGGGCCTTGAGGTTCTTGGCGGCGCTCTCACCGAGTGCGTCGCGGCGCAGCTTGCGGTGCCACGAGTCGGCCGGGATCGGGTACCCGCGGTACAGCCCGAGGTCCGGCTCGTCGGGGCCGAGCTCGTCACGGTGGTGGGCGAAGTGGACGCGTCGGTAGGCGAAGAACGCCTGGAACGTCGGGTAGGCGAGGAACCACCGGCCGACCGCGTCGTTGACCCGGCGGTTCGGGAACAGCAGGCGGTGGGCGGCCTCGTGGCCGAGGATGTTGAGCAGGCAGTGGCCCCGGCCCATCAGCACGAACGCCGCCACCCACGCCCACCACGTGTCGATGACGACCGCGGCCGCGACCACGCCGAACGTCTGCAGGAGGGCCAGCACGACGGTGATCACGTTGCGCGCCGTGGGGATGCGGCGCAGTTCGTCGCGCAGCGGCCGCACCGGCATCGCCCGATCGTTGAGGCGGTCCGTCGGGAGGACGTCGGGCAGGTGGTCGCTCGGCGGGACCATCGTCACGGCCATGAGGCGATCATACAACTCTTGATCGTCACGATCAACATCTGTAACACAGTACGCTCCCATCGTGGCCGGCATCCGTCCGTTCAACGCCCGGTCGCTGGTGCTGTCGATCCTCCTCGGCCTCGACCCGCCGGTGCTCCCGGTGCGCTCGCTCGTCGCCATCGGCGAACTGTTCGACATCGCCCCCGGCACGATGCGCACGGCGCTGTCGCGCATGGTCGCCGGCGGCGACCTGTCCGTCGACGACGCCGGCTACCGGCTCGTCGGCCGGTTGCTCGAGCGCAAAGCGGCCCAGGACATCGGCCGGCGCCCGGCGCCTGGGTCGTGGGACGGCACGTGGTGGGTCGCCGTCGTCACGGCGCCACGACGCTCGATCGGCGAGCGCCGGGCGTTCCGCTCACACATGGCCAACCTGCGGATGGGCGAGCTGCGGCCGGACACGTGGATGCGCCCGGGCAACCTCGACGGCCCGACCGGTGACGGCTCGCTCGCTGTCGTTCGCGGTGAGCTCACGGGCGAGGACCCGGCCGAGCTGGCGGCGCGGCTGTGGACGCTCCCGGCGCTGGCCACGACGGCCGTGCGCCTCAGCACCCGGCTCGCCGACGCCATCCCGGCGCTGCGTGACGCGCGGCCCGACGTCGTGCCGCCTGCGATCGCCCTTGCTGCGGAGGTGGTGCGGTTCCTGCGCGCCGAGCCGTTGCTCCCGGCCGAACTGGCCCCGGACCCGTGGCCTCCGGACGACGTGCGCGAGCGCTACCGCGAGTTCGACCGCCTGGTCGGCCGGGCGCTGCAGACGGTTCTGTCCGCGGATTCCGGCCCGATCCGGCCGATCTCCGCGGACAACAGCGTCAACGCGGGCTGATGTCGAGGCCGAAGTGCTCGGCGAAGCGGCCGTAGTACTCGGCGTCGTCGTCGATCGCGCCGAGAGCGACCCACTCGTCGTCGCCGAGCGCGGCGCGACCCTCGACGAGCTCCTTGCCGCCCCAGCTCATCGCGTAGCGCAGCTGCGGCTGGTCGGTCGTGATCGCATGGTGCACGACCTCGGCGACCTCGAACGGGTCGGTGGCGTTGGCGATCCCGGTTGCGTAGAACTGGAACATCCGCCGGTACGGCGCGTCGTAGGCACCCGTGGTGTTCGGGGCGTCGATGCTCTTGGCGAAGATCGCCGACTTGGTGACGCCCGGCTCGATGATCGCGACGCGGATGCCGAACGGCGCCAGCTCCTGGGCGAGGCCCTCGCTGAACCCCTCGAAGGCGAACTTCGACGCCACGTAGGGCGATTGGGCGATGGCGGCCATGCGGCCGGCGATCGAGGTGATGTTGACGATGGCGCCGCTGCGCCGCTCGCGCATCCCCGGCAGCACGGCCTTGAGGCAGCGCACCGCTCCACACAGGTTGACGTTCATCACGTCGAGGTACAGCTCCGGTGTCGCCTCCTCGGCCACGGCGTTGCCACCGACGCCGGCGTTGTTGACGAGCACGTCGACGCGACCGGCCTCGGCGAGGATCCGGTCGAAGCCGTCGCGCACCGACGCGTCCTCGGCGACATCCAGCTCGGCGAGGTGGACCTCGGCGCCGGCCTGCTCGGCCATCGCCAGGAGCTTGTCCGTGCGCGACGTGGCACGCACGGTGCCGTAGACGGTGTGGCCCTGCGTGGCGAGGTGGATGGCGATCGCCCGGCCGATGCCGGAGTTGGCGCCAGTGACGACGGAGACGGGGCTCACTGGTGCACCATCGCTTCGTGCGACGCGTCCGAACCTGCAGTGGTGCACCAGTGAGCCAAGGCGCCGTAGCTGATTCGCTCGCTCGAAGACTCGCTCGCTCATGGTCCGACAGTACGTCGGGCCGCGGCGGTGGTCGGTCAGCCGGTCACGCGGCCGCGCAGCGCGTTCACCCAGTCGTCGGCGCTCCGCCACCGGGCGTCGGCGTGCTCACGTGCCGTCGTGGCGTGCTCGCCGGCCGCGGGGTACGAGCCGAGGAACTTCACCGCCGCCTGCTTGGCGTGCAGGGCGCGCAGGGTGTCGGCCATCAGCTCGTCTCCGAGATGGGCCTCGGCGTAGATGACGAAGCAGTAGTCGCCGAGCCCGCCAGCTTTCGTCGGTCGGCTGAGGAGGTTCGACAAGTTGATCCGCCGGGCGGCGAACTCCTGGAGGATGGAGATCAGGCTGCCCGGTTCGTCGGCCCGCTGGAACACGACCATGGCCGTGCGGTCGTGGCCCGTCGGCGGCGGGATGCCGTCGCGGGCGACGAGCACGAACCGGGTCTGGTTGCCCGGGTGGTCGGCGATGTCGCCGGCGAGCACGTCGAGTCCGTACCGCGCCGCGGCGACGCGTGGGGCGAGGGCGACGGTGCCCGCGTCGCCGGCCTCGGCGACCAGACGGGCGGCTTCGGCCGTGCTGTTGGTGGCGCGGATCTCGACGGACCGCAGGCGCTCCCGGAGGAACCGGTGGCACTGGGCGGTGGCCACGGGGATCGACAGCACGACCTTGACGTCGTCGAGGCTCTGCCCGGCGGTGCCGACGATGCAGTGCTCGATGTCGAGCACGATCTCCCGCGTGATCAGCAGGTCGTAGTCGAAGGCCAGGGCGTCCTGCGTGAAGTTGACGACACCCTCGATGGAGTTCTCGATCGGTACCACGCCGCAGTCGACGTCGCCCGCGGCGACCGCATCGAGGACGTCGGGCACCGTCGGGTAGTCGACGCTCTCGCCGCTGGCCAGGTCGGCCTGGGTGCGCAACGCCTGCTCGGTGAACGTGCCGAAGGGCCCGAAGAATCCCACCCGCAGGGGCGCCTCGGTCGTCGCTGGCATGGCCTGGTGGTGGTCGTCCATTGCCCGGGCAGGCTATTGGCGCCACCGACCCGGGGACGGGCGGATTCGCGCGAGGGGTCTGGCAGCATGGTCGCCGTGGACGAACCGACGCTGCGGGCGCTGCTCGACGATCTCGCCGCCGGTCGGGTCGACGCCGATGAGGCCGTGCGCCGGCTGCAGCGGTTGCCGTTCGCCGATGTCGGCGATGCCCTCGTCGATCACCACCGCACGTTGCGTCAGGGCTTGCCGGAGGCCGTGTACGGCCCGGGGAAGACGCCGGAGCAGTGCGTGCGGATCGTCGCCGAGCTGCTCGAGCACGGCACGGCGCCGGTGCTGGTGACGCGCGCGTCGGACGACCAGGCGAAGGCGATCGTCGCCGAGCACGGACCGGCGCGGCAGCAGAGCCGGTGCCTGCTGTACCGGGAGCCGGTCGAGACGCGTCCGGGCCGGGTGCTCGTCGTCGCCGCAGGCACCGCCGACCGTCCGGTCGCCGACGAGTGCCTGCTGACCCTGCGCGCCCACGGCTTCGCCCCCGATCGCCTCGACGACGTCGGCGTCGCCGGGTTGCACCGCCTGCTGGCCCACCTCGACGCGGTCACGGCAGCCGACGCCGTCGTCGTGCTCGCCGGCATGGAGGGCGCCCTCGCCAGCGTCATCGGCGGGCTGACCGGGGCGCCGGTGGTCGCCGTGCCCACCAGCGTCGGTTATGGCGCCTCGCTGGAGGGGATCACCGCGCTGCTGGCGATGCACGCCTCGTGCGCGGCCGGCGTCACCGTCGTCGGCATCGACAACGGCTACGGCGCGGCGTGCGCAATCGCCCGGATCCTCCCGTGACCACTGGCCGGATTCCTCAAAGCGGCCACGGGCGACACCGATGACGGGCGGGCGCGTTGCCTACGTCAACGGGTCGGCGGGGGTCGCCGGAGACATGTTGCTGGGCGCCTTCGTCGATGCCGGCGCCGATCGCGACGCCATCGCCGGCGCCCTCGGCGGTCTCCGGGTCGACGGGTACGCCCTGACCTTCGAGCGCGTGCAGCGCGGCGGGATCGCCGCCACGTGGGCCAACGTCGTCGTCGATCAGCATGGCCACGAGCACCGACCGGTCCGCGCGATCAACGCCCTGCTCGACGCCGCCGACCTGCCTGATGCCGTGCGGGACATGGCCCACCGGGTCTTCGCCGTGCTGGCCGAGGCCGAGGGTGCGGTCCACGGCATCGACGCCGCCGACGTCGAGCTGCACGAGGTCGGTGCGCTGGACGCCATCGTCGACGTGGTGGGCGTCGCCGCGGCCCTGCACTCGCTGGGGATCGAGCAGATCGTCGCCTCGCCGATCGCCATGGGCCACGGCATGGTCCGGGCAGCCCACGGCGAGCTGCCGAACCCGCCACCGGCCGTGGCCAGGCTGCTCGCCCAACGGCAGGTCCCCGTGATCGGCGTGGAGACGTCGATGGAGCTGGCCACCCCGACGGGCGTCGCCGTGCTGGTCGCCCTCGCCGAGCGCTTCGGCGCCCTGCCGGCGATGAGTGTCGAGGGCGTCGGCTACGGCGCCGGCGCGGCCGATCCGCCAGGCCGCCCCAACGTCGTCCAGGTCCTCCTCGGCACGGCGACCGCGCCGAGCCGGACCCCGCGCCCGGGCCGTACGGCCGTGCAGCTGGAGGTCAACGTCGACGACGTCACCGGCGAGGTGCTCGCCCACACCATCGCCTCCCTCGTCGCCGCCGGCGCCCACGACGCCTGGGCCACACCGATCGTGATGAAGAAGGGCCGCCCCGCGCACACCGTCGCGGCCCTCGCCGACCCCGCCGACGTCGAGCGGCTGGCCGCCGTCCTGCTCACCGAGACTGGCAGCCTCGGCGTGCGCGCCGTCACCGTCGAGCGCTGGCCGCAGCAGCGCGAGGAGATCGTCGTCGACGTCCACGGTCACCCGGTGCGCGTCAAGCGCAGCGACGGCCGTGCCAAGCCCGAACACGACGACGCCGCCAGCGCGGCGACGGCGCTCGGCATCCCGCTGCGCGACGTCCTGCGGGTCGCGGAAACCCTGGCCGCCGGCACCGACGAGGAGTCGTAGCTTCTGTCCTTCGGGATCGGACGGATCGCGCCGATCCCGAAGGACAGAACGAGGGCAGCAGCGGTGGGCTCGATCCAAGTCAGTCATCTCGGGTGGAGGCTCCCTGGCGGCATCGAGCTGCTGCGGGACGTCAGCTTCTCCGTCGGCGACGGAGATCGCGCCGCGCTCGTGGGCGCCAACGGGGTCGGCAAGTCCACGCTGATGCGGCTGATCGCCGGCGACGTCACGGCGACCTCCGGCACCATCTCGATCGACGGTCGCGTCGGTGTCATGCGCCAGCTCGTCGGCGTCGCCGACCC
Source organism: uncultured Acidimicrobiia bacterium (assembly GCA_963776995.1). Classification (GTDB taxonomy): domain Bacteria; phylum Actinomycetota; class Acidimicrobiia; order Acidimicrobiales; family Ilumatobacteraceae; genus JALZMG01. The sequence goes on along the minus strand of CAVZPA010000010.1, from coordinate 100,292 downwards.
GTCCGAGGGCGCCCCGACGACCGTGCGCGAGCTGCTCGTCTCCCTCGCCCCGCCTGCGGTGCGCTCGGCCGCGACCCGACTGGCGGTCGCCGAGGAGCAGGCCGGCGACGATCCGATGCGCTACGCGACGGCGCTCGCCGACTGGGGCGACCACGGCGGTTACGACGCCGAGGTCCACTGGGACGAGTGCGTGACCCGTTCGGTCGGCCTCTCGTACCCGGCCGTCGCCGACCGGCCGTTGCGCACGTTCTCCGGCGGCGAGCAGAAGCGGATGGCCCTCGAGGTCCTGCTCCGCGGCGACGACGACATCTTGCTGCTCGACGAACCGGACAACTTCCTCGACGTGCCCGGCAAGCGCTGGCTCGAGCGCGAGCTGGCGACGACCCGCAAGACGGTCCTGTTCGTGAGTCACGACCGCGAGCTGCTCGCCGCCACCGCCACCAAGATCATCACCGTCGAGGCCGATGGCGCGTGGAGCCACGGCGGCGGCTTCACCGGCTATGCCGAGGCCCGCCGCGGCCACCTCGACAAGCTGGACCGCGATCGGTCGCTGTACGACGACGAGCGCAAGCGGCTCCAGGAGCTCGTCGCCGAGATGAGCCGGCGGGCCAAGATCTCCGACACCTTCGCCCCCAAGCTGAAGGCCGCCGAGAGCCGGTTGCGGCAGTTCGAGGAGCGCAACGAACGCCCGTCTGCGGTGCGCGCCCAGCGCATCGACATGCGCCTCGGCGGCGCCCGCACCGGAAAGCGGGCGGTCATCATCGAGGGCGGCGAGCTCGACGGCCTCACCGATCCGTTCGACCTCGAGCTCTGGTTCGGCGAGCGTGTCGCCGTGCTCGGCGGCAACGGCGCCGGCAAGAGTCACTTCCTCCGTCTCCTCGGCGGCGACACGTCGGTCCATCACGGTGGCGTGTGGCGGCTCGGCGCCGGCGTCGTCCCCGGACTGTTCCATCAGACTCACGAGCATCCGGAGTGGACGGGCCGCCGGCTCCTCGACATCCTCCACGACCACGACGTCGTGCGCGGGCCGGCAATGGGGATGCTGCGCCGCTACGAGCTGCAGGGTTGCGCCGAGCAGCCGTTCGACACGCTCTCGGGCGGGCAGCAGGCGCGCTTCCAGATCCTCCTCCTCGAAAGGTCCGGGGCGACGCTGCTGCTGCTCGACGAGCCGACCGACAACCTCGACCTCGTCTCGGCCGAGGCCCTCGAGGCCGGACTGGCCCAGTTCACGGGCACGGTCATCGCCGTCACCCACGACCGCTGGTTCCTCCGCGGCTTCGACCGCTTCGTCGTGTTCGGCGACGACTGCTCGGTCACCGACCACCTCGCCGTGCCGACCCCGTGGCGCTCGGAGGGATGAGGATCAGGCCACTGTTGTGTCGGCCAGCTCCTGCAGCGTCTCGATCGGCACCTCACCCGAGGCCCGCGCCGTCACGTTGCCGTCGGCGTCGATGAACGTGAGGAACGGGAAGGCCGTCACCCCGTAGGCGTTGGCGGCCGTCAACTCGGCGTCGTCGGCGAGTACCGGCCACGCCCACCCCATCTCGGCGAGCCACTCGGCCGGCGGATAGTTCGGTCGGTCCGGCGACGCGGCCGTGCTGACCCCGACCACCTGGAGGTCCTCGGGGATCCCGCCCTGCTCCTCCCACTGCTGCAGCACCGGGATCTCGTTGTTGCAGTGCGGGCACCAGTGCGCCAGGAAGACGACCAGCATCGGACCGTCGGTGCCGGGCTCGATCGTCACGGCGTTGCCGGCGTAGTCGCCGCCGGACAGCCCCGGGGCGGCGGCGCCGATCGCCGGGTCGGCGGCCGGGTCCTCGAGCGGCGCCAGCGCCGAACCCGTGACCTCCACGGCGCCGTCGCCGCCGGTGGCGTCGGGCACCGTCGAGGATGTCTCGCCGTCGTCGTCATCGCCGCCGCCCGAGAGCACCACGGCGGCCACGGCGACGAGGGCGACCACCGCCAACACGATGGCCAGGACGAGCGGGGTACGGGATCGCGAGGTCACGTGGGCTCCTGTCGAGCGAGGGGACGAGGGATGACGAAGACCAGGATGGCGAGGAATCCGCACAGCGCCATGAAGGCGAGGGTCACGAATCCCAGCTCGCGGAACCAGATGTCGGCGCAGGACGGGCCAACCCCGCACGCCCCGCCCTCCAACGAGGGCCGCCACTCGATGAGGTAGTGGTACGTCGACACCACGGCACCGATGGCGGCCAGCGGCCCGGCGTACCAGCGGACGCCGCGGTCGTTCCTGATGGCCGCCACCAACAGCACCACGGCCAGCGGGTACATGGCGATGCGCTGGAACCAGCACAGCTGGCAGGGAACGAAGTCGGCGACCTCGGAGAAGTACAGGCTGCCGGCGGTCGCCACGGCGGCGACGAGGAAGGCGATCCACAGCGCCGCCTCGTCGATGACGGCAGCGAGGCGGGCGGCCGCGGCGGAGCGGCCGGCCAGGAGCCGAGCAGCGACGGCGACGGCGGCACCACCGATGGCCACGAGGGCGAGCAGGGAGAAGAACAGCTGCGCCGCCTCGACGTCCACGGGTGGAAAGTATGGGCGCGGCGCGACACGAAGTGGCCCTCACCGGCTCTTGACGCTCGCGACGGGCCGCCCCGATGGACGGCGCGACCGGGGGTAGCGTCGTCGCCGCATGTCGAGCGTCGTGCAGGACCTGCGACGGGCCAGGCGGGTGCGCCGACTCGGCGACCTGGAGTGGTTCGAGGTTGCCTATCGCGTGTATCTCGCCGCCCTCGTCGGCGGCGGTGTCGTGCTCTGGTTGAGCGGGCTCGTCACCGACACCCCGGCGACACCGGCCGAGGTCGCCGACGTCCTCGACCGTGGCCCGGCCGTGCTCGGCGCCGTCGTCGCCGTCGCCGTTGCCCTCGGTCTGCGCAGCGGCAGCGATGGCGGTCCCGTCTCCGTGGAAGCTCCGGACGTCCGCTACCTGTTGCTGGCCCCCATCCCGCGACGCGCGGTCCTCGTGCGTCCAGTCGTCCAGCGCCTGCGGACGGTGGCCTTCGGCGGGGCGCTCGTCGGCGCCATCGCCGGTCAGCTGGCGGCCGGCCGGTTCCCGGGTTCGGCGGTGGCCTGGGCGGCCAGTGGCGCCGTCTACGGCGCGGCGACCGGCGCGGCGTTCGCAGCTGTCGCCGTCGTCGTGCACGTTGCTCGCCTGCCGCGATGGTCGGCCACGGCGATCGCCGCTGTCGTCCTCGCCGCGCAGGCTGCCGCCGTGACGAGCGGGTTCCCCGGACCGTTCGACACCATCGGCGGCATCGCCCTCTGGGGGATGCGCCAGGAACCGATCGAGATCGTCGGCGTCGCAGCCGTCGCCGTCATGGCGATCGTCGCCGTCGTCGTGGCCGGTCGCCTCCGCGTCGAGGCCCTCGTGCGGCGGGCCGACCTGGTGTCCCAGCTGCACTTCGCCGTGACGATGCAAGACCTGCGCACCGTCGTGCTGCTGCGCCGGCAACTGCGCGGCGAGCGGCCGCGCAACCGCCCCTACGTCACCGTCGGGGCACGACCGCATGCATCGGCGGCCGCGACCGTGTGGCGCCGCGGTTGGCGCGGCTTGCTGCGCTACCCCGTCGCCCGGTTGGTGCGGATGGGCGTGCTGGCGATCGGCGGCGGCGTGGCGGTGGTCGCCGTGCTCGGTGGCACGACGCCGGCGGTCATCGGCGTCGGCGTCGCCCTCTACCTGCTCGGTCTCGACGCCGTCGAACCGCTCTCTCAGGAGATCGACCACCCCGACCGCACCGACGCGGTGCCGCGTCCACGCGGGTGGACGATGGCCCACCACCTCGCCGCGCCGGCCGTCGCCGTGGTGCCGTTCGCCCTCCTCGGCGCGGCGACCGTCGCCGCCGGCAAGCCCGCTGCGTGGGCCGCCGCACTGGCCTTGTGCGTGCCGGTGACGTGGGTCGGCGTGGGCGGCGCGGTCGTCAGCATCGTGCGCGACGCGCCGGATCCGCTGGCCCCGCCCATCGCCTCGTCGGCTGCCGTGCCGCCGGAGTTCGCCGGGTTCACCTCGACGATCCGGCTGCTCTGGCCGATGGCCATCAGCACGATCGCCGGTCTGCTCGTGCTGGGGGCACGCGAGCTGCCGACGACCGGTACGGTCGTGCGCATGGCCATCGCCGCCGGGATCGTCGCCGCGGCGATCGTGTGGTGGGTGCGCCGCCGTGACGAGTGGCGGGTCAGGTGGCGGCGGCTCCTGGAGGACGGTCGCACGGCGTCGGGCGCGGCGACATGACGGCCGCCCTGACGGTGACCGGCCTGGCCAAGACATACGGCGACGCGCCGGCCGTCGGGCCCGTCGACCTCGCCGTGGCGGGCGGCGAACGGGTCGTGCTGCTGGGACACAACGGGAGCGGCAAGACGACGCTGCTGCGGATTGCGGCGGGTCTGTTGGAGGCGACCACGGGCAGCGTCACGGTGGTCGGCCACCCGGTCGGGTCGCTGGAGGCCAGGGCCGCGACGTCCTACCTCGGTGATCAGCCGGTGTTCTACGACGACCTCAGCGTGTGGGAGCACCTCGAGTACCTCGCCCGCCTGCACGACACGCCCGACTGGGAACCGCGTGCGACCGACGTCCTGCAGCTGCTCGGGCTCGCCGATCGCCGCGACGACCTGCCGTCCACGTTCAGCCGTGGCCTGCGCCAGAAGGCCTCCATTGCCATCGCCTTCGTCCGGCCGTTCGAGCTGCTGCTCGTCGACGAGCCCTTCATCGGCCTCGACCGCGCCGGCCGCGACGCGCTGCTCGAGCTGTTCCGCCGCGCCCATGCCGGCGGCTCCGCCCTCCTCGTCGCCACCCATGAGCTGACCACGGTCGGCGCTGCCGAGCGTGTCGTGGCCCTCCGCGACGGCGCCGTCGTGTTCGACGGCAGCCCGGCGGATGCGGACATCGACGCCCTCGTGGCCAGGTGAGGACGAGCGGGCACCGAACAGTCGATCGGTTACATTTGCGCCCATGCACGAGTTCGACTCTGTCAGCGTGTCCACCTATGAGGCGTCGTCGCTGGCCGACAAGCTCACCGAGAGGTCCAGCGAGGGCTGGGACATCGTGGCCATCCTGCCGACGGGGAGCGACATCACGGCATTCCTGAAGCGCGAGCGCGCCTCGAGCGCCGCGGAGACCGACACACCGATCACGACAGCGGCCGCTGCGGCGACGGAGCCGGCCGGGATGGGGCTCAGCCCCCGCGGCGAGCGCGGCGGGGTCCTCGTGGGGCTCGGATTCGGGCACGACGAGCACGTACGGCACGGCCTCGTCGACACCAGACGACGACGGCAGCAGGTGGGGCTCGACGGCGAGCACGGCGGCCGCGACGCAAGCGGCCACGCCGACGACGCCGTCGACACCGAGCGTGCCCCCCGGCTGGTACGCCGACCCAGCCGGCCGCTACGAGCTGCGTTACTGGGACGGCTCGGCGTGGACCGAGCACGTGTCGCGTGCCGGTCAGCAGTACACCGATCCGCCCGTCGCCTGACGGCCGTCACCCCCGGGCGGCTCGCGCCCCCACCGATAGCGTCGTCGGGCGATGATGCGCGCCACGTCGCTCGGCCACGCCGGGATCCTCATCGAGTCGGAGCACGGCTCGATCCTGTGCGACCCGTGGTTCGTGCCGGCGTTCTTCGGGTCATGGTTCCCGTTCCCCCGCAACGACCAGCTCCCGGCTGACCTGCTGGCCCGCATCGAAGGCGCCGACTTCCTGTACGTCTCGCACCTCCACGGGGACCACTGGGACGAACCGTGGCTGCGCGAGCACCTCCCCCGGGACATCGGCGTGCTCCTCCCTGGGTATCCGACCCGCGAGCTCGACCGCAAGATGCGGGCCCTCGGGTTCACCAACCCGATCCGCACGACCGACGGGGACGAGCTCGACCTCGGTGGCCTCAGCGTGGCCATCCACGTCGAGACGAGCATCACCGACGGTCCGGGCGGCGACTCGGCCCTCGTCGTCAGCGACGGCAACGTGCGCATCGTCGACCAGAACGACTGCCGCACGACCGACCTCGAGGCTCTCGCGGCCCACGGTCCGGTCGACCTGCACTGGCTGCAGTACAGCGGTGCCATCTGGTACCCGATGGTCTACGAGCTCCCGCCCGGCGAGCTCCAGCCCCTGGTCCGAGCGAAGATCGACAGCCAGCTGGCGCGGGCGATGCGCTACGTCGAGTCCGTCGGGGCGCGGGCCGTCGTGCCCAGCGCGGGCCCGCCGTGCTTCCTCGACCCGGAGCTCTTCCACCTCAACGTCGTCGACGGCGAGGAGCCGAGCATCTTCTGCGACCAGCGCACCTTCCTCGACCGCCTCGCCCGGTCGGGTCACCACGGGATCCTGGCCGTTCCGGGCACGGCGATCGAGATCGGGCCAGTGGACATCGCCGTCCGCCACCCGTTCCCCCAGGCCGACGTCGACGCCATCTTCACCGACAAGGACGCCTACCTCCGGCGCTACCAGACCGATTGGTCGCCGTGGCTCGCCGCCATGAAGGCGAGCTGGCCGCACGACACCGGCACGGATCTGCTGTCCACGTTGCGTGAGTGGTGGGAGCCGCTGCTGGCGATGGCCCCGACCGTGCGTGGCGCCATCGGGGCGTCATGCCTCCTACGCATCGGCGACGACGTCGAGGTGCTGATCGACTTCCCGGCCGGTGAGGTGCGGCCCTATGCCGGCGATGAGCACCACTTCCGCTTCGACATCGCCCGCCCGCTGGTCGAGGCGGTCGTCGCCGAGCGGGCGGTGGACTGGAGCAACTCGCTGTTCCTCTCGTGCCGCTTCCGCGCCTGGCGCGACGGCGAGTTCAACGAGTGGGTCTACAACTTCTTCAAGTCGCTGTCGACGGAGCGCATGCGGCGCACCGAGGCCGAGGCGGTCCGCCGGCTCGACCCGCCGACGGAGACGGAACCCGACATCGAGCTCGACGGCTGGGTCGTCCAACGGCGCTGCCCACACCGCAACGCCGACCTGGCGGTGTTCGGCGAGATCGACGGGTGCACGCTGACGTGCACCCTGCACGGCTGGCGCTTCGACCTGGAGACCGGGCGCTGCCTCACGTCGGCCGACCACCCGATCCGCGTGCGACGCAGCGCCGGGGCGGCCTGAACCACTGGCGGTTCAGCACCACGCGGCTCGACGTGAGCTCGCCGGCTGCCGGTGCTACACGGGCTCTTCGCCGTGCACCCAGACCGGGAGGTTCATCGGCATCAGGCCGGTCTCCCAGATGAAGTCCATCGCTTGCACCGTGACCCGGACGCAGCCGTGCGAGGCCGGGAAGTTGGGCACGCTGTTCGACCCGTGCACGGCGACGCCGCCGACGAAGTACTTCGGACGGTAGATCTTCCCGAGATCACCTTCCCACCAGCCCTCGGGACGCTCGCGATTGACCCGGTGCAGCCCGTCGGGGGTGAGCGACACACCCTTGACCAGCTCGCCGGGTGAGTTCTGGTCCTCTTCCTCGTACTGCTGCCCGTTGCCGGTGGAGGTGTTGAAGACCCACTGGGTGCGGCCGTCGACGACCACGAAGATCAGCTGGCGCGCCTTGTCGATCTCGACCAGGGTCCCGGCGTCGGCCCGGCCGTGGGCCTGTTCGGTGACGCTGGAGAGGGACGCCGCGGTGTCGCCGTCGACCTCGCCATCCGCCGGCAGGCCGATGTACTTCTGGAAGGCCATCACGGCCTGGCGGGTGGTCAGGCCGTAGTCACCATCGGCACCCGTGACCCAGAAACCGAGATCGAGCAGTCGCTGCTGGACGCGCGCCGTCTCCGAACCGCCACGGGCTCCGACCGCGCCGAGGGGCACCTCGAGGGCCGCCACCGGCTCGTAGCTCGCCGGCACCGTCGGCGGCGGAGGGACGGTCGTGGGGGGCAGTGTGGTCGTCGGCGCCTCCGTGGCCGGCGGGGGCGGCGCCGTGGTGGTCGGAGCGGCCGTCGTCGGCGGTTCGGTGGCGACCGTCTCGGCGGCCGTCGTGGCCGGCGCGGTGTCGGGCGTCGTCGCCGGCTGGTCGGTCGGGTCCGTGGTCTCCTCGGGGGACGGCCGCCTCAGCCGCTCCGCCGGCGCTGCGGGACGTCGTCGGCGAGGCCGAGCACGCCGACAGGGCCAGCACCATCAGCAGCCCGGCCAGTGCGGATCCGCGGCCCGCGACCTCCCGAACGACCATCCGGACGAGGCTACCAGCGGCTCCCGCCGGCCAGCCGGAGCCTCGGCTACAGCTCCAGCCCACCGAACGGCAGCTCGAACCAGATCGTGAGGCCGTGTTTGACGCCACGCCGCAGCGGGGCCGTCTCGTGCGGGTGGGTCACGAGCGACGGCCACGCCAGCAGCGCGCCGACCGGCACCGTCGAGTTGTCGACGCCCTGACGGGGGAACCGCAGCTCGGCGCCGTCGTGATCGGCATCGAGCTTCACGGACGCCGACACCTGGGCGACGTCGTGGTGTCGGCGCAGCGACTCCTGCTCGCCCGGTGCGTAGCGGATGACGAAGGCGTCACGCAGACCGTGGTAGTCGATGAGCGGCCACACCTCCTGCAGTTGCGGCCAGATCCGGGCGCCGAGGTCGTCCTGGACGGTGCGGTACAGCACCGGGCTGATCGTCGCCAGCGAGACCTCCCACCCGGGCACCGGGTCGTCGGGGTCGGGGGCGAACCCGACGATCTCGGCGGCCCGCGCGATCGCCCGACAGAACTGTGGCGTCCAGAACGGCACGACGAGCAGGTCCTGGCCCAGTTCGTCGACGCCCGTGCGGTCGTCGACCGCATCGCGGTAGCCGAGCACGCGCTCCAGGTCGTCGATCTCGGCGCTCACGACCAGGATCGTTGCAGCTCGGCGAGGGCGACCGGCGCTCGGCCGACGGCGGCCACGGCCTCGAGATCGAAGCCCGGGAGCAGGTCGCTCGCCGCGGTGACGGTGCGCGGGAGCCCGAGTGACGCAGCGAGGGCACGGAGCACGGTGACCGTCCCGAGCCCCTGTGACGCGAGGTCCACGAGGGTCACGGCACCGTGGCGCTTCGCCAGGCGCTGACCGTCGGCACCGACGACCAGTGGCACATGGAGATAGCGCACGGGTGGCAGGCCGAGCAGCCGTTGCAGGAGCACCTGTCGGGGGGTCGACGGCAGGAGGTCGTCACCACGGACCACGTGGTCCACCCCCTGCTCGGCGTCGTCGACGACGCTCGCCAGGTTGTACGCCGGCACGCCGTCGTTGCGTCGCAGTACGACGTCGTCCACCGCACCGGTGAATGGACCGGCGAGGGCGTCGTCGATCGTGATCGACCCTTCCGTCGCCCGCAACCGCAGCGCCGGCGGACGCTCCCGGCGGCGCTGCTCGCGCTCGGCGTCGCCGAGGTCGCGGCAGATCCCCGGATAGGCGCCATCGGGCCCGTGCGGGGCGGCGACCGCGTCGCGGATCTCCCGCCGGGTGCAGTAGCACTCGTACGTCAGACCGGCCGCGCCGAGCCGCTCGATCGCCGCGTCGTAGGTTTCGAAGCGCTCGCTCTGGCGGACCACGGGCCCGTCCCAGTCGATCCCGAGGGCTGCCAGGTCGGCGAGCTGGCGGGCCTCGTTGTCCGCCGAGGAATTGGCCCGGTCGAGGTCCTCGACGCGGACGACGAACCGGCGGTCACCCGACGAGCGGGCCACCAGCCACGCCAGCAGGGCCGTGCGGAGGTTGCCGACGTGCAGCGGCCCGGTCGGCGACGGAGCGAATCGTCCGGTCACGGGCTGCAGTCTCGGTCCTGGCGAGACGGACCGGGCGGCGGTCCGCCGCGAGCCTCGGCGCCTAGGCTCGCGGCATGCAGTGTCACTCGTGCGGCACCGACGTCCGGCCCGGACAGAAGTTCTGCATGGAGTGCGGCGCCTCGCTCCGCGGCGTCGCCGACATCACCGGTGAGGTGCCGATCGTGACGTCCGCGCCGTCCGACGAGGCGACTCGCCCGCTGTCGACGGTTCCGCCACCGCCACCACCCAGACCGGTCATCCCGTCCGGCGACGAGACGACGCCGATGCCGGTCCTCACGGGCGCCGTGGTGGGAGCCGCAGCACCGCCCCGCGAGGCCGGCGTCACCAACGAGCTGCGCGTCGTCGAGGCGACGACCGCACCGGTCATGAGCGTCCCGGTCGATACCGCACCGCCGACGGGGGAACTCCAGCGGAAGCCACCTCGGGCACGTCGGTCGTTTCGGCTCCGGCCATTGCTCATCCTGTCGATCTTCGCCTCCGGAGCCACGGTCGTCGCGGTGCTCACCACCGTCATCCGGATCGACCCGCCGCTGACCGGCAACACGCCCGACTACGTCGTCAACGATTTCGGCACGAACAACTCCGTCGCCGCGTTGCTGGCCGCGGCGACCATGCTGGTCGGCTCGTTCGCCTGGTGCTTCGGTTACCGCTGGGGTGCCGGATTGGCCGGCGGCGCCGGCGCGGCAGTCGCCGGCTGGGTCGCCCTGCTCATCGGGCTCGCCGAGTGGGCCATCGCCACCGCAGAGGCCGCCTCCCCGTCTGTCGAGATCACTCGTGATGTCGGCTACTGGTCGCTGCTGACGGCCGGGGCCCTTGGTGTCCTCGTGCTCCTGGGCTCCGTCGCCCGCGCCGGCCGGGACGGCCGATCCGGCCTCGATCCGTGGATTGCCGCCCTGGGTGCCGTCTCGTTCCTGATCGCCGCCGGCGGCCCGCTGATCCCGGAGGGCACTGCGGACTGGTCCGGCAACTACAACTCCGACACCCTCGGTGTCGAGCTGCCGACGCTGTTCTTTGTCGGACGCCTTGTGCAGCTCGGGTTGCTGGCGCTGTGCGGAGTCATCGGGTTCCTGCTCGTGCGGCGCTTCGGCCTCGGCCTGGCGGTCGGCAGCGCCGTGGCCGCCGGTTGGATGCTGGCCACCGCAGCGACCGAGCAGACGCCCAGCCCGATCGGACCGGCCTACGAGAACCCGGGCTCGCTCGACCTCCAACCGCATGCCGTGACGATCGTGGGCTTCGCCCTCGTCGGCTTCTTCGCCCTGGTCGCCGTCGTCATGGCCCTGCTCGACGCCGGTCGCTGATCCCTCGCGCGAAGAGGGGGCGTGACCCGCGGTCACGCCCCCTCTGGTCGTTCCGTCAGCGGTGGTCGCCGGTCAGCTTGTCCTTGATGTCGTCCACCGCGTCCTTGACCTTGCCGGACGCCTCGTCGATCTTGCCGTCGCGCTTGAGATCCTTGTCGTCGGTCAGGTCACCGACCGCCTGTTCGATGCGGCCCTTGGCCTTGTCGGCTTCACCACTCATTGATGCGTTCCTTTCTCGGCGCGCCGGGGAGTGACGCTGCACCCAGAAGTGCCCGAGACCCTGGTGAGGCAAACGTGTCGGCCCGAGAAGCCCAGTTCAGGGGACATGACGCGGCCCGACCCGGTTGCAGCCGGTTTGCAGCCACGATGCAGGACACTGAGCCGGGTCGTCGAACGAGTCACCGGGCGGGACGGACTCATGCGACGGCTGCGGGCTCATCGAGGGACGCCCGGCGACGTCCGACACGGACGGTCTGCCAGGTGGGTGATCGCGCAGTCGGCGGCACGGTGGCAGCACACGTGGGATGCTGCCGCCGAGCCGCCGCACCGCCCGCGTCAGGTCAAGACCGGGCGCGCTGCCACTGACTGTGCCACCGGCAGATCAGGTGTTGACCGTTCGCCTGTGCCGCGCCGGCCGCCAGCGCACCGGCCGCCGTGGCACCGGCCCGGTCGCCGCGGGCGTCGAGCCACTTGGCCTTGGTGAGCTGCATCAGCGGTGACCACAGCAGCTCGCCTGTCTCCTCGGCGAAGGCGATGCCGTCGTCGAGGCGGGCCAGGCCGTCCGTGAGGCGACCGTGCTCGCAGAGCCGTGAGCCGAGCAGGTGCAGGAAGTAGGGCATGGTCTGACGGGTCGGGCTCTCGTCGACGGTCTCGGCGATCAGTGCCAGCCCCGTCGCCGCGTCCTCGGCGGCGACGGCCCAGCCGAGCAGCGCCTGCGCCCAGTTGAACCAGAACTCGGTGCCCAGGTCGACAGCCAACGACCAGACCGGCTCGACCGCCTCGCGCACGGCTGCAGTCCGCCCGCCGAGCTGGTCGGCCATCGCGCCGGTGGCGGCGACGAGGCACAAGGCGAAGCCGTCCCCGTCAGGCACGACGTCCCGAGATCGAGCCAGCCGCCGCACGGCCTCGTCCGCCTGGTCGGCGAACGTGGCCGCCAGGCCGAGCATCGACCACATCGCAGCGATGGCGCGGGCACCGGCGATCGGTACCGAGCGTTGGTCCTGCCACACCGTGGCAGCGAGCTCGAGCTCGCGCGACCCCGCCGGAATGTCGCCGCGCCAGATCAACGTCGCGCCCAGGAACTGGTGGGCGAACGCCGCTGAGATCCTGTCGCCAGAGGCTTCCGTGGCGGCCACCGATGCGTGCGCCACGTCGGTCGCCGCCATCATCGCCCCACGCTCGTGTAGGGCGCTGATGTCCAGCACGTCGAGCAGGACCCGCTTGGCGATGTCGTCGCTGCCGACGCCACACCGGCGAGCCTCGGCGACGACGGCGAGCATCTCGTCGCTGCCGTGGCTCGTCGCCTGGAGCGCGAGGGCGAGGTTGGTCAACGCCCGCCGCCGGGTGTCCTCGGCTTCGCGTTGCCCGTCCGGCCCGAGCTCGTCGAGCAGTCGCAAGGCGCGCCGCGCCTGATCCTGCGCCTCCCGTGGGCGGTTGCGGGCGATGGCGGCCGCGCTGGCTCGGCGGTAGGCGACGGCCGCCTCGAGCGGGCGGCCGGCTGCCGCGAGGTGGAACGCCAGGCGTTCCGGCGCCACCCGCACCGCCGAGACCGGCATGGCGTCGGCGATGACGGCGTGCAGGGCTGCGCGGTCGGCGTTGAGCATTGACCCGTAGGCGGCGTCGGCGGTCAGCGCGTTGGTGAACCGGTAGTTCCCGTCGTCGACCCGCAGCACGCCGGCCTCGACGATCGCGGCCAAGTGGGCGCGCACTTCCGCCGGGTGGTCGCCAGCGGTCACGAGATCGAGGTCCGCCTCGTCGAACGACGGCCCGAGGACCGACAGCCGTTGGGCGAGACACCGCGCCGGCCCGAGGTGATCGAGGACCGCCATCAAGGAGTCGTACAGCGAACTCGGCACGCTTGCCGCGCCGCCCGGGGAATCCAGCACGCGCAGCGGTGAGCGCGACGATGTGCAGCGGAACACCGCCGGCGCGATCGGCGATCTGGTTGAGCATGTCGAGACGGAGCTTCCGCTCGCCGGCGATCGCCGCGGCCACCTGCCGCGATGCGGCGCGGTCGAGCGGCCCGAGGGCGATGTGGGCGACCACACCGTCGTTGAGGTCCATCCTCGACGGTGACTTGCTCGTGAGGAGGAGCAGCCCGCTGGCGAGGTGCTCGGGCAGCTCGTCGAGCAGTTGGCGGGTCGAGGGATCGGCGGCGTCGACGTCGTCGACCAGGAGCACCGGGTTGGCCGTCCCCCAGAGCTCGCACAGCGCAGCGACGACCGCACGCGCCGACGGTTCAGCGGCCGCGGCGAACAGATCCGGGAGCACGGGGCGGAACGGGTGCAACGGCGTGACGCTGCGGCGCGGGTCGCAGAACAGCTCGACGACGGACCAGCTGTCATCGAGCCCGGCGAGGAACGTCTCGGCCACCGCCGACTTGCCGATGCCAGTCGGCCCGGTGATGACCACCGGGCACAACCGGGTGGTGGCGAGCTCGGCGATGGCGACCAGCTCGGTGAGGGCATCCTCACGATCGACCAAGCCGGCGCGCCGCGCCGGGAGACCGACGCGCTCGGCCGCCGGCGATCCGATGACGAGCGCTGCTGACCGTCCGTCCACCGGGTCGAGGGGTGCCAACTCGACGAGTCCGCGCACGCCTTCCGCCGTGGCCGCGCCGACGAGCACCTCTCCGTCGGCGGCGGCGCTGCGCAGGCGCGTCGCGGCACGCAGGGGCTCCCCGGCGATCGTGCTCAGCTCGTCCGTGCCGTCCTGGCTGCGACCCTCGACGACCACGACGCCCGTGTCGATGCCGATGCGGATGGCGATCCGACCGTCGGCGCCGGCCGCCAGGTCGCGCACCGCCAACGCAGCGAGGACCGCCCGTTCGATCGAGCGCTCCGTCGAGGGATATCCGAAGCATGCCGAGAGCCCGCCACCGATGTCTCCGAGGATGACGCCGCCGCGCTCGACGATGCGGGACCGGGCCGCCTGGCGCACGGGCGCGGCCAGGGCCAGCTCGTCCTCCGGATCAACCGGGTGATCATCCACGGTGGCGACGGCCAGCTCGACGGCGACGACGGTCACGCGTCGGCGTTGGCGCTCCGGCCACGAAGGAAAGGGCGACGGGGCGACCGACAGCTCGTGGCGCAGGATGCGTCCCTCGAGCTCCCGGATCTCCGGACCGGGCTCCAGGCCGAGCTCGTCGATCAGCCGCCGGCGCAGCTGCTGGTAGGTGTGCAGCGCGTCGGCCTGCCGTCCGGCGCGGTACTGCGCCGTCATCAGCTGACCGGCGAAGGCCTCGTGCAGCGGGTTGACCTCGACCGCCTGCTCGAGCTCGGCGATGATCTCCCGCGGCCGTCGGCGGATCTCCCGCTCGAACAGCTCGTACATCGCAGCGAGGCGACGCTCGTCGAGCTGCACCGCGCTGGGAATCAGGGCGCGGCAGTCGCGCAGGTCGACGAAGGCATCCCCTCGCCAGTGCCCGAGGGCGTCCCGCAGCAGACCCGCGGCGCGTTCGTCGTCGACCTCCGCCGTTGCAGCTCGCACGCCGGCCTCGAAGGCGTCGGCGTCGACGGTCAGCACGGTCGAGTCCAACCGATAGCCGGCGGCCTCACTGCGGATGGCCTCGGCGGCATCGCCGAGTGCCCGCCGCAGCCGGGTCACGTACACCTGGACGGTCTTGCGCGGCCGGGCCTGTGGTCCCTCCGGCCACAGCCCGTCGATCAGGTCATCCACCGGAACGACCCGCCCGCGCCACGCGGCGAGGAGGCCGAACACGAGGCGCTGCTTCGGACCACCGAGCGGGACCCGAACGCCGTCGTGGACAAGCTCCACCGGCCCCAGGACTCCCGCTTCCACCGCCGACAACCGTACTCCCCGAGGGGGACGGCCCTGACCAGCCGGCTCGGCGTAACTGGCTCGCGCTGGCCGTTGGCGCCTCGGGCTCGGCCTACTCGATCAACAGGCCATAGAAGACGAACTCGGTGCGCCGATTGAGGGCCAGCGCCGCGGCGTCGTTGTTCAACGTCAGCAGGTCGGCCTCACCGACCGCCCGTGAGGACAGGCGGGACGGGGTGATGCCGAGCCCGGCCATGTAGTTCCTCACGGCGTTCGCCCGCGCCTCGGAGAGGGCATAGTTGGCCAGATCGTCGCCGCGCTGGTCGGCGTGACCGATCACCAGCGCAGTGATGTTGGGCAGAGCGTTCATGATGCCGACCGCCCGGTCGAGCTCGAGTGCATGCGGGGGGAGTACCTCGGCGCTCCCCTCGGGGAAGCGCACGGAGGTCAGCTCGACGACCCGCACGCCAACGCTGCGCGGCACGGCCGGGTTGATCGTCACGAAGTTGGCGACGTTGGTGGCCTGCCCCGGCTTGGCGTTGGCGATGGCCAGCGCCTGCAAACGGTCCTTGGCGGCCTGGTCAGGCACCGCTCCCGTCAGCGTGATCGATTCGACGTCGAAGAGAGCCACGACCGGGGCCGGGCTGCCGTCGGGCACGGTCTCGTAGGGCACCGGCGCAGCCGGCGGGGGCAGCGCAACGGTCGTCGGTGTGACCGTCGTCGTCGGCGCCGCCGGCGTCGTCGTCGACGCCGTCGTCGTCGAGGACCCCTCGTTGGCCGCCGAGGCGCGGTCAGTCGTGTCGGTCTCGCTCGACCGCGTCGTGCTCGCCTCGGTCGTGTCCGGTTCGGAGGTGTCGGCTGCTGCCTCGGTCGTCGTGGTCGACACCGCGGGCACGATCGTGCCGCCGGTCGCGTCCTCGCCTTCACTCAGCTGCGGCCTGACGACGAACCACCCGAGGGCGGCGACGGCGATCACACCGAAGGCGATGGCCAGGGTCCGACCGAGCGATCGGCCGCCTTCTTCGCCGTAATCGTCGTCGTAGTCGTACATGCTCATCCTCCCCCTGATCCGCCACGGACCGGTTGAGATACCATGACTACCCGCCCGTGTGGGCCGCCAGTCTCGACGATCGCGTCACTGTCGCCCGTTCAGGGCTGTTGCCTCAGCAAGCGCCACGCGCCGCGAACACGGCGGAGAACGTGCGCAGCACGATCTTCAGATCGTGAGCGAGCGACCAGTTGTCGACGTAGTAGAGGTCGAGGCGCTTGTACTCCTCGAAGGTCGTGTCCGAGCGTCCCGACACCTGCCACATGCCCGTGATCCCGGGGAGCACGCGGAGCCGATCACGGACCTCGTCGTCCCACTGATCGACCTCGGACGCGAGTGCCGGGCGGGGACCGACGACGCTCATCTCTCCACGCAGCACGTTGATGAACTGCGGCAGTTCGTCGATCGAGTACTTGCGCAGGATCGCTCCGACCCCCGTCACCCGCGGGTCGTTGGCCATCTTGAACAGCGGACCGTCGGCCTCGTTGTGCTCGGCGAGCTCGGCCTTGCGGGCGTCGGCCCCATCGACCATCGTGCGCAGCTTGAACACGCGGAACGGCACGCCGTCGCGCCCGACGCGCTCCTGGGCGAAGATCACGGGGCCAGGGGACCCCCTCTTCACGGCGATGGCCGCGATCAGCATCAGCGGTGACGTGAGCACCAGCGCCGTGACCGCAATGGCGATGTCGAAGACCCGCTTGGCGACCGCGCGCCACCCGCCGCGCTGGGTCTGCTCGACGTAGACGAGCGTCCGCCCACCGAGGTCCTGGGCTCGAAAGCGGGCGACGTCGATGTCGCGGAGCCCGGAAGACAGGGCGACGTGGTATCCGGCATCCGTCAGCTGACGGGTGAGCCTGTTGACGAGGTCCGACGCGACGGACGAGAGCGAGATCACCACGCCGGTGGCGCCGGTCCGTTCGAGCACCTCCTCGGTCGACTCGATCCCGCCGAGCACGTCGACGCCGCGGACGCCGATCTCGTCGGGGCCCACGAACCCCACGACCCGGTACCCGAGATCAGGCGTGCTCTGCGCCGCGTGGAGCAGACCGACGGCGTCGGCGTCAGTGCCGACGATGAGGATCGGCCGGCTGATCTGGCCCTCCCGGCGCATGCGCACGAAGATTCGCCGGGCGATCATCCGCTCGACGGTGAGCAGCATCGGGACGAACACCAGCACGGAGACGGTCCACAGTCGGGACAGCTCCGTGAACTGAAAGGCGAAGGCGAGCGCGACGATCACCCCGACGCTGATCAGGCAGGCCTGGACGATGCGGCGGAACTCCTCCATCGGCCGCTCCACGGCACGCGCCAGGTACAGCCTGTTCAGCGAGAAGGAGACCGACCACACGGGGAAGGTGAGGAAGGCCAGGACCAGGTGGGGACGCTGGAGCCCCACCTCGTCCGATCGCAGCAGGTACTGCCAGGCAAAGGCGAGGGAGATCCCCAGCGCCACGACCAAGACATCGCCGGCCATCAACCGCTGCTTCAGCGTCGATGGCGCGACGAAAGGAGTGAGAACCATCGGTTCCGAGGAGCGCAGATCTACATCCGCTGCCGCCAGACCGCCCGTCATGCTGCCCGCCTATTCAATTGTCCGCCCGTCTCGAGTCGGCAGGGTAACCGCACACCGGCGCCCCTGCAATTCACTTCCGAGAAATCCCCAGTCTATGGAGCGTTTCGATCCGGTGACGGGTGGGACGACGCCCCGGAAGTCAGCTCGACGACCTCAGGGAGCGGTCGAGCCCGAGGAGGGCGACGAGCACGACGCCGGCACCGATCTCGAAGACCAGGGCCAGCACCGCCTCGGGTGACGGTTCGAAGCCCCGCTCGGTGAAGTCGAAGATGCCCCGGTCCGTGCGGCTCAGGGCGAAGGCGGCCAGGGTCCCGTTGACGACGGCGAGACCGGCGACGACGGCCGCCCAGTGCGTCGTGACCACCAAGGCGGCGGCGACGATCGCCGAGGCGATCACGTTGGCGAGGAACGCCGGGCCGACGTCAGGGATGTCCCGGTACCCGTCGCTCCACAACTTGAGGTGCACGACACCACCGGCGAGGACCAGGCCGGCAGCGGCGACGCGCAGTGCCCGTTCCATGGCCTAGCCCTCGACCGTGACCGTGCCGCGCATCGACTCGTGGATGCCGCAGAAGTAGGGGTACGTGCCGGGATCGGTGAACGTGAAGGCGTACGCCTCACCCTCGTCGATGTTCGATGACGCGAACGTCCCGTCGTCGGCGACGACGGTGTGGGCGAGCCCGTCGGCATTGGTCCAGCGAACGGCGCTGCCGGCCTGCACCGTCGCGTCGGCCGGCGTGAACGCGAAGTCCCGGATCTCGACCGGGACGGCGTCGGTGAGGTCGGCCGCCGTGTCGCCGGGCACCGCCTCCGGGCTGTTCTGCCCCTCGTCGTCGGACGTCACGGCCGCACCGACAGCGGCCACCGAGGTGATGGTGGTGACGGCGGCGGCGACGACCACCACGAGGCGCGAGCGATCCATCGGGTCGTTGCCTAGCACCTCCCACGAGCCGAACGGGCGATGCGTCGTGCGCTGATCATGACTCGCGCGGGTGTTCGACCGGTCGCGTGTCGAAGGGGTAACGTGCGGCAGGTCTCGGCGCGCGACTGGAGGGCTGATGAGGGTGCGGCGCACGACAGCCACGTCGAACTTCGGTGTGGGAGCCCGCGAGAGCCACGACGCGTCAGCGTTCTACGACCGCTTCCGGGCACCCGAGCTGTCCTCCGACGATCGGGTGCGGCGTCCCGAGCCGGTGTCCGAACCCTTCATCCGCGGCGATGCCCGGCACATGGACGCCATCGCCGACGGATCGGTGGCCCTCGTCGTCACGTCGCCTCCCTACTTCGCCGGCAAGCAGTACGAGGAGGAGCTCGAGCGCGACGGCGTACCGTCGTCGTACCTCGAGTACCTCGACCTGCTGACGGCGGTCTTCGCCGAGTGCGTACGCACGCTCGAACCGGGTGGACGGATCGCCGTGAACGTCGCCAACCTCGGTCGCAAGCCGTACCGCAGCCTGTCCGCCGACGTCATCCGCATCCTCGAGCACGACCTCGGCCTGTTGTTGCGCGGCGAGCTGATCTGGCAGAAGGCCGACGGGGCCAACGGCTCGTGCGCCTGGGGCTCGTACCGCAGCGCCGCCAACCCGGTGCTGCGTGACGTCACCGAGCGGGTGATCGTTGCGAGCAAGGGACGCTTCGACCGAGCGCGCAGCGCCAGGCAGCGCGCCACGGAGGGGTTGCCCCACGTCAGCACGCTGATGGCCGACGACTTCCTGGCGCTGACGCTCGACGTGTGGTCGATCCCGCCGGAGAGCGCGCGGCGGGTCGGTCACCCGGCACCGTTCCCTGTGGAGCTGCCCGAGCAGTTGATCCGTCTGTACACGTTCGAGGGCGATCTCGTGCTCGACCCCTTCATGGGCAGCGGCTCGGCACTCGTCGCGGCGGCTCGCCTCGGGCGGCGCTACATCGGCTACGACCTCGACGCCGGCTACGTCGAGATCGCCCGCCGGCGTGTCCAGGAGGCACTGCTGGCGCCGGTCGATGCCGGTGAGATCCAGCTGCCCGTGGTGGAAGACGGGGCGGCGGCCCGCAAGGTCGCCGAACGGGCACTTGTCGAGGCGGGTTTCACGATCACTGGCCGGGATCGCCGGATGCCGGGTACCGCCGTGACGATCGATGTCGTGGCCACCGACGCCACCGGGGGGCGATGGCTGTTCGATGTCGCCGGTCCGTTCACCAGCCACCGCGGCGGTCTGCTGCGCATGGAGGCCGTGTGGAGGTCGCTCGGACGAGCCAGCGCCTTGCGCGGTCGCTTCCCCGACGTGCCAGTCGTGATCCTGACCACCCAGCCGCCCCGCCGCCAGAGCGACGGCGACACGGCTCTGCGGTCCGCCGGACCGACAACGTGCTTCGACGTCGTCGGGCTCTTGTCGGCAGACGATCGCGACCGGTTGCGGCGATACGCCAGTGGCATGTGCGCCGACCGCCCGCAGCCGGGGTTCTGGACGTCCGCCGACTTGGACCGCCTTCCGCTGGCGCCGTGACGAGCCGCTGACGGCGGGACGGTGACAGCCGCTGGCGACATCGGCCGGCGTTGTCCGAGGGCCAGCGCAACCTCACGCTGTCACGGAGCGACGTCGGCGAACCGCGGCGCGCCGGGTTCCCGAGGCACACGGGCGGCGTTCGCCGTGAAGCTGATGGCGTGGTACCAGCCGCACAGCATCAGCAGGTCGAGGAGCTCGATCTCGCTGAGCTCCGCCGCGAGCTCGGCCCACAGATCGTCATCGATGTCGGCACGGTCATGGAGGCCGTCGGCAGCTCGGATGAGGAGCCGGTCGCGCCCGTCGGTCCAGCATGCATCGTGCGCTCCGCCGTGAGCGAGCGACGTGACTTGGGCGGCGGTCAGTCCGACCCGCTCGGCGAAGAACGCGACGTGCACGCCCCACTCGTACTCACATTCGCACCTGGCGCACGTGCGGTCGATGAGCACCTCCCGATCGCGCATCGTCAGTGAGAGCTGCTTGCTGAGCTCGTACCCGCCCCATGCGCGCATCGCGTCCGTCATCGGCATGTTGCGGACGAACGTGCGAAACAGGGCGATCGGCGGCGCACCCGGGGGCATCATCGAGTCGAGCCGGGCGGCGACGTCGGGTGCATACGGTGGCGCGGTGGGAGTGATGCGGGACACGTGATCTCCGATCGGTTTCTGAATCCGAAACGCGACGTTGACGATACTGTTTCGGTATCCGAAACGCAAGGGAGGGCCGTGACGAAGAGGGCCGCACCGTTGCCGGGCCGGCCGGTCCGGGGCTCGACGACCGGTCGCCCGTTGATGGCGGCAATGGATCTGCTCGGGCGGCGTTGGGCGCTGCGCATCCTGTGGGAGCTCCGCGACGGCGCGACCGGTGCCCGGGCCCTCCGTGACAGGTGCGACGGGATGTCCTCGAGCGTGCTGTACGAGCGCCTGGACGAGCTGGCGGCCGCCGGTCTGCTCACCCAGGACGCTGACGGCAACTACATCCTCACCGCGCACGGCGCGTCGCTCCGTCGGGCCCTCGAGCCCCTCGATGCGTGGTCACGACGGTGGGCCGACGACGTGCGCCGGCCTCCCACGAGCGGGTGACGAGCGCGCCGGTCCAGCCGGCTCCAGACCGCTGGCGGGTCCTCCTCGATCCGGCCGGACACCCGTTCTGTCTGACCACCCAGATCCCGCCTGGCCCGTCACGATCCGCTGATGCGCAGCACCTTGTCCCGCGTGCGGTGGCCGCTGACGATCTCGACGCAGCTGACACGCACACCGAGGTGGTCAGCGATCAGCCGGCGCACGGCGTCGTTGGCTCGATCGTCCACCGGTGCTGCGGTGACGCGGACGACGAGCCGGCCGTCTCGCTCGCCGCCCACCTCGTTGCGTCGAGCACGCGGGATCACCCGAACCTCGAGTCGCTCGCCACCGCGCTCGCTCACTGGTCGGACCGTAGGGGTCGTCCGGCCGGGCGCCGTACATTCCAGCGCATGGACGTCACGGAAGCGGCCCACCGGTGGGCGGGTGTTTGGGAGCGGGCGTGGCCGACCAAGGACGTCGAGGCGATCGTCGCGCTCTACGCCGCCGACACGCGCTACCGGGCGCTCGTGCTTCGCGAGCCGGAGCGGGATGTGGACGGGGTACGGGCGTACCTCGAACGGATCTTCGGCGAAGAGGACGCCATCGAGTGCCGCTTCGGGGAGCCGGTCGTCGGCGGCGACCGGGCGGCCGTCGAGTGGTGGTCGAGCTGGATCGAGGCCGGCTCGGCGTTGACAATGGCCGGCGTGACGATCCTGCGCTTCGATGCCGACGGCCTGGTCGTCGATCACCGCGACTACTGGAACCAGTCGGATCGTCGCGAGCTGCCGTTCGACGGCTGGTGAAGAGCGCCGGCAGTCGCCGTTGACGGGCGCCGACCGCGCCGTCACAGTGCTGGTGGACGGAGGAAGCGAACATGAAGTCGCCGTGGAAGTGGTCGGCCACCCTCGAGCCCGACCGCGAGTACCTGGTGCTGGCCTCGAGCATCCCGCCGCGGAGTCGACGCTCGACATGGCGCCTCTTCCGCGGTGCCCGCGCCGTCCGCAAGCAGTTGGCCACCACCGATGGTGTGGTCGGCTTCGCGCTGCTGGCCCGCCCGTGGCGCAAGCAGTACGCCACGCTGTCGATGTGGCGCGACGAGGGTGCCCTCGCGGTTCGCCGGCAGCGAGCCACATCGGGACCTGATGACCGCGCTGTCGCCGGACATGGGGCCGACGCGGTTCATCCGGTGGACGACTCGCGGCGCTGACGGACGGCCGGCTTGGGACGAGGCCCTGCGACGACTGGCCTGACGGGGCCGAGTCCGGGAGCGCTGTGACAGGGTCTCGTTATCGTGGATGACCCGACCTGAGGAGGCCCGCATGACCAGCGTCTCGAACCGGCCCAACACCGCCCTCCTGGTGATCGACGTGCAGAAGGGCGTCGTCGCCGGCAACCACCAGCGTGACGAAGTGATCGGGAACATCAGCACGCTCGTCGACAAGGCTCGCGCCGAGGAGGTGCCGGTGATCTGGGTCCAGCACTCCGGCGACGACATGCCCCAGGGCAGCGATCAATGGCAATACGTCGACGAGCTCCAGCGATCGGAGTCCGAGCCGCTCGTGCACAAGCGGTATGGCGACTCGTTCGAGGACACGGATCTCGAATCCCAGCTCTCGGAACGGGCCGTCGGCCGCCTCGTGGTGACCGGCGCCCAGACCGACGCGTGCATCCGTTCCACGCTCCACGGCGCGTTCACCCGCGGCTACGACACCGTCCTGGTCGGCGACGCCCACACCACGGAGGACCTCTCCGAGTGGGGTGCGCCATCGCCCGACCTGGTGATCGCCCACACCAACCTGTACTGGAAGTGGCAGTCGGCGCCGGGTCGGACCGCCGCCGTCGTCGACACCGCCGACGTCATCTTCGATCGCCCCGAGGAGCATGCGACGTCGTAGCTGGCGCGTTCAGCAATGTTTGCCCGCTTCGCCCGGACGAGCTCGGCGTGCTCCGTGACACCCAGGTTCTTCGGAGCGTCGCTCCCGCTCAGCGGGATCTACCTTCCGCGGAATCGTGTCGTCGCTGCGTCCGTCATGCACCTCGGTAGCCGCATCGGGCTCGGAACGGCGCCGCTCGGCTCGCACGAGGACGGCCCGCTGTGGTGGGGTGACCAGGACCGGACGGTCGCCGTGGCGACGGTCCGGGCGGCACTCGAGGTGGGCATCGGCTGGGTCGACACGGCGCCGTTCTACGGGTGGGGACGAGCCGAGGAGATCGTCGGTGAGGCCATCCGCGGACGACGCGACGAGGTCGTCGTGCTCACCAAGTGCGGGACGGTGCGGCATCCCGATGGTTCGTGGTCGGACGATGGCTCGCCGGCGGCGCTCCGTGCCGATCTCGATGCCAGCCTCGTGCGTCTGGGCACCGACCACGTCGATGTGCTCCAGCTCCACGATCCCGATCCCGCCGTTGCCCGTCGAGGAGACGGTCGCGGCGATGGCCGAGATGGTCGCCGCTGGCAAGGTCCGGCACATCGGGTTGTCCAACCACCCTGTCGAGCTGCTGCAGCGGGCGCACGCCGTCGCTCCCATCGAGGTTGTCCAGCACCAGTGGTCGATCCTCCACCACCCGCCAGTGACCGAGGCGTGCGTCGCTGGTGCGCCGAGATTGGCGGCGGCGTTCCTCGCCTGGTCGCCACTCGCCTCAGGTTTCTTGGTCGACGGGTTCGACCCGGGGACGACCGCTCCTGGCGATCTTCGACGACGGCTGCCGTGGGCATCCGGGGAGGGTGCCGAGCAGCTGGCCGTCGTGCGGGCCGAGGCGGCAGCGGCGGGGCGCTCGCTGCGCGAGCACGCCTTGGCCTGGGCGGCAGCGACGGCCTACCCGATCGTCGGCGCCCGCACGCCCGACGAGGCGCGCGTCCTCGCCGGGTGCTGATGCGGGGGCTACACCCGGTGTAGGCGTCGGCGCTGAATGGCGCGGTAGAGCAGCAGCAGGAGGACGGCGCCGATGACCGAGCCGATGACTCCCGAGACTTGCACCGCGCCGTCCTCGACGTCGGCACCGAACAGGACGTAGCCGAGGAACCCACCGAGGAAGCTGCCCAGGACGCCGAGGAGCCACGTTCCGGCGAGGGACATCGGATCGGGCCCCGGCACGAGGAGACGGGCGAGGGCGCCAGCGATGAAGCCGACGACCACGAGAACGATGATGAACCAGAGCATGTCGACACCTTTCGGGGGATTGGAGTCCGGATCAGGAGTCGGCTCGTACCCACGGCGGGCCCACTTCATGCCGCCGACGTCGCGGACCTCACGGCACTGACCGTCGCCACACCACTTCACCGTCGAGGAGCTCGGTCGTCGGGTGAAGGCCGGCGCGGGCAGCCACGCGCGTGGAGGCGGTGTGGTGCGGATGGATCATCGCTCGGATCAGTGGCACGTCGCGGTCGACGAGCCACTGCACCAGGGCACTGGCCGCCTCGGACCCGACACCATGGCCTTGCCATTCCACCCCGACTTCCCATGCCACGTCGGCGGACGAGCGGTCTGCGGCCACCGTTGCCTGCATCGCCCCGACCGCCTCACGATCGACCGTTCTGCGCACGATCCAGTTGCACCACGCCTCGGTGTTGTCCGAGGAGTGACCGACGGCCAGCCGGCGGTAACGCGCCCGGAGCTCGTCGAGCGTGAGCGGGCTGCCGCCGGTGAACTCGTACATCCGTACGTCGCCCAGCACGTCGACCATCGCCTCGGCGTCCTCTTCGACGAGCGGGCTGAGCGTCAGGCGGCTCGTCACGATCGTCGATGGGGTCAATGACACGTCACCAGTGTGCTCGCGAGGCGCCCTATGCCGTGGCGCGCCGCGGCTGACGTTCGTCGTCGGCAGCGATGATCAGCATGGCGATGTCATCACGGATGTGCCGTTGCGTCGTGGCCGCCTCGAGCAGGGCGTCAGCGAGGTCGTCGATGGTCCTCGTCGGCGGACGAGTGTTCAACCACGCGAGCAAGCCATCCACACCCCACCGCCGCGGTTGACCTCGCTGGCTGGGGTTCTCGATGAGCCCGTCGGTGTAGAACACCACGGGCTGCCCACCCCAGGCCAATTCGGTGGCTCCCCACTGGTCGAACATGCCGAGGCCCAACGGAGGAGCCGGCGGCAGGTCGAGCGCTCGAGCGGGCCGTTCGAGCAGCACCGGCGGCGGGTGACCGACATTGACCAGCCGGGTCACGCCGGCCGACAGGTCGAGGTAACCGGTGCACATCGTGGCGTACGTGTCGATGCGGCCGTCCTGGAAGAAGGCGGCGTTGAGCTCATCCACCCAATCAGCGGGGTCGTGCTTGCCGCCCAGGGCGATGCTCTTCCAGCCGGCCCGGAGCGCTGCCCCGAACGCCGCCTCGCGCGGGCCGTGCCCGCACACGTCGCCGATGAGCACGGCCAGGCGGCCGTCGGCCAGGGCGATCGCCTCCAGGAAGTCGCCACCGAGCTGCATCCGTGACTCGGCGGGCCGGTACCGGGCGACGGCCACGAACCCGGGCGGCGGAACGGGCGACGGTGCCAGGGCCCGCTCGAACGCCTCCCGCAGCGCCATCGTCTCGTCGAGCTCGGCGAGGCGGTGCGACTGGTGCTCCCGTACGGCAGCCCCGATCGCGCCCATGACGACTCCGAGGACGATGATCGACCACCGGGCGATCAGCGCGTCGGTGTCGAGCGGGCCGGCCACACCGAGGACGACGGCGGTGATGAGCGAGGCCACCCCGACGAGCACGGTCGGTCGCCAGCCGCCGAGCACCGCCGTCAACAGGCAGGGCAGGACGAAGACGGCGAGCGGCCGGACAGCCGCGTCCGCCACCACGGGATAGACCGGGGCCAGCACCGCCAGCACCACCGCGCCCGCGATCGCTGCCCGACGGTCGGTCCGATCGAACCGTCCGAACACGCCGCATCCTCGCACACCGACGCACCCCTCCGATCCGGAGGAGAGCTCGTCGCGTGGACGGCGACCACTTCTCCAAAGGTTTTCCAAAGGTAACGGATTTATCATCTGGTTAACGGGACTATGAAGGGCGAGCTCGAATGGGCGTCGAGCAGACGAGACGCGCGCACCGCGCGGACGTTCGAAAGCGTGTGACGAGCGCTCCTGTGATCCCGCGACCGTCCCCACCCGGGACGGGCACGAGTGAGGGAGCGATCACATGGGTGACAAGACCGTCGATGACGATGCCGTTCCGCGCCGCACGTTCCTGAAACTCGGTGCGACCGGGGGCGCGATCGTTGCGCTCGGCACCGCCGGGTCGGCGCTCGTGCCCGATCTCCGTCGCCGGGGCCTTCTCTCCCTCGACGGCCTCTTCGATGCGGCGTCGATGGCGTTCGCTAACGCCATCTACATCGAGAATTTCCCCACGAGCCCACTGATCCTCTCGCCGTTCACAGACCTCCTGCCGATCCCCAAGGCCATGGCCCCGATCCCGGTGTCGGAGTTCTCGTCCTGGTCGACCCCGCCGGGGCCCGGGATCGGTCAACAGACCAACGCCGACCCCAATGAGCGCCACCAGAAGTGGACCAGCGACATCGGGTCTCCCGATCCCCTCGTGTACCTGATCAAGCTGGAGGTGAACACGCATTCGTTCACGTCGTCGCAGGTGCTGCCGATCAACTCGCTCGGGCAGCCGACGAAGTCGTTCGACGCCTCCGGCAAGACGTACCCGGCCGGAGTGGTGCGGACGCTGCCGGCGAGCACGATCTACGGGTTCAACGGCACGTTTCCGGGGCCGATGATCAATGCCGAGTACGGCCGCCCGGCGCTGGTGCGCTTCGAGAACCACCTCGACGAGAACCCCCAGAACCTCGACCGGCAGGACTTCGGGTCACCGAACTTGTCGTTCCTGACCCACCTGCACAACGGGCACACGGCCCCGGAGAGCGACGGCAACCCGCACTACTCGATGCGGTACGGGCCGCGCAGCGAGGGATATGAGCCTGGGCTGTGGGTCGACAACCTGTACCTGAACTGGCCGGCCGGCGGGGACCCCGCCGAGAAGCAGAGCTTCTTCTGGTTCCACGACCATCGCATGGACCACACCGGTGCCAACGTCTACAAGGGCATGGTCGGGCTGTACCCGATCTACGACCCGGTCGCCGACACCGGCGACGAGAACCAGGGGTTCCGCCTGCCCGGGGTGCGGACGAACAACCCCGACGGCTCGTTCGACGTCGACTACGACATCCCGCTGGCGATCTACGACTGCAGTCTCGACGACGGGGTGACGACCCACAAGGACATCCACGACGGGATGGGCGAGTACCCGGCCGCCGGGAACCCCCGAAAGCACCCCGAGTGGTGGGGCAAGACGTTCTTCAAGCACTTCCCCAACCACGGCTTCGTCGGCGACATCTTCACCGTCAACGGCGTCGCCAATCCGGTGCTGGAGGTCAAGCGACGCAAGTACCGTTTCCGCTTCCTCGACGCCTCGGTTGCCCGGATCTACGAGTTCAAAATGATGAGCTCGACGCAAGGCCCGAAGTCGGCGGCGTCGCTCGGCCTGACCGGGAAGGAGCTGCAGGGCCAGTACCGCATCCCCGACGGGCAGCAGTGCATGAAGTTCACGCAGATCGCCACCGATGGCGGTTTGATCCCGTTCACGTTCGAGCGGGACTCGTTCGAGCTGTGGCCGGCCAAGCGCCGCGAGTTCATCGTCGACTTCACGAAGTACCAGGACGGCACGCCGACCACCAAGGGCGATGAGATCTTCCTGACCGACGTGATGCGCATGCCGGATGGGCGCATGTGGCTCAACTCGTCGCGGTTCCTGCCGGACCCCAACTACAAGGTCCCGGTCCTCAAGTTCGTCATCGGCGACGACGCTCCCGACAACAGCCTGATCCCGACCGCCCTGCGCCCACTCCCCGCGGTGCCGAGCAACTGGAAGACGCTGCTCGCCAACCGCTCGATCTTCGAGGTCAAGCGGGGCAGTCTCGGAGGCGAGATCGAGTGGCTGATCAACGGCAAGCCGTTCGACCCGGCGCAGGTCGCGGCGAGCCTGCTGAACCCCGCCGGCAAGCGACCGCTGGCCCAGCAGAAGATCGGGAGCTACAACCTCTGGGAGTTCCGCAACGGCGGCGGCGGGTGGGTCCACCCCCTCCACCTGCACATGGAGGAGCACCGCACGCTGATGCGCGACGGCAAGGTCGTGCCTCCTGCCGACGCCGGACACCCGACGACGTGTCGAAGGAAGACGTCGTGGCGTTGGACCCCGGTGAGTCGGTGATCGTCGGGCGGTTCTTCCGCGACTTCGTCGGTCCGTACGTGGCGCACTGCCACAACCTGGCGCACGAGGACCACGCCATGATGTTCGGCTGGGAGATCGTGCCGTAGCCGGCGACGGCGACGACGCAGGGACGACGAATGGTCTCCGTTCACCGATCAGCACGAGCGCTGCGCGACGAGCCGGGCCGGTCGCACCTGCGCTGGGTGACGCTGGCACTCCTGGCGGTCCTCATCGCTTTCGTCGACGGCTTCTGGACGACGTCGTTGCGCGGTGCAGTGGGCGCGATCGAACAGACCCAGGAGCCCTTCGAAGCCTGGATGCGCAGCTCGGAGCTGACGCTCCCGTTCTACGTGCTCGCCGTCGTTGTCGCGGCGGTGATCGCCCGCCGCTGGGTCGGGACGGGCCGGCGGAACCTCGTGGAGCCGCTGGCGGTCGCCCTGCTGGTCGTCGTCACGACGACGCTCGTGGGCGTCGGCGCGATGGCGGTCAATGCGGTGAACGACTACCACCTGCAGTCGGAGCGGCTGGCCGTGGTGCACGCGCGCCACGTCGGGACAGACCCCGCCGGTTCGGTGCACGACCCCGCCGAACATGCCGATCATGCGGCCGACGAGGGCTGCAACGCGCTGTGCCGAGCGCAACGCTCGACGCTCGCCGTGCACGAGCGCGCCGTGGCCTACGGCGGGGTCGTGCTGCTCCTCACGAACCTCCTGCTGGTCGGCTTCCTCGTCGTGCTGTGGGACGTTCGCCTGTGGGCGCGCCACGCCCCGACCGTGCCCGGCGCTGGCGCGGCGAGCGTGCCGTCGGGGGTCGTGTAGCTCCTCAGGCGCGGTTCACCGGCGCGTCACCGGGATATTCATCGTCCGTGACGTGATCGCCCCAGCTGGCATCGCCTTCGGTGATGGAGAGGTGCGTCATGAAGTGGTCGGGGGTCGCGCCGTGCCAGTGCCATTCGTCCGCCGGCGTGTAGGTGGTGTCGCCGGACCGGATGGCGACGATCTGCTCACCGCGGGTCTGAACGAGCCCTTCGCCTTCGGTGACGTAGAGGGTCTGGCCGTTGCTATGGGAGTGCCAGGCGGTCCGGGCGCCGGGCGTGAAGTGCACAGCAGCGATCGCGAGCCGCGACGGCGGCCGGCCCTGAGCGATGGGGTCGAGGTAGACATCACCGGTGAACCACTCGGCGGGTCCCTTGACGGTCGGCTTCTTCGGTTGGTGTTCCATTGGGATTTCCTCACTGAGGCCTCGCTGGTCCCGGACAGCGTCGCGCGCAGCCCGACGTGGAAGTGACGCCGAAGGTCTCCCACCCGCGATCAAGGCATGATCGCCCCGGCCGGCGGCTCGTCCCGCACATCGCGGGCGGCGGACGTCGGTGTGCCGTCGTGCGCACCCGGCCGCACGGCGCCGGCCAGCGGGCGGACCTCGGCTAGCCACGGCGGGTTCGGGACGACGCACACGATGCGCCCGCGCACGGCACGCGCGCCGGCGACGAAGCCGCCGGGGAGCACGAACACGAGCACCAGAAGGGCGACGCCGAAGAAGAGGCTGGAGATCGGACCGCTGTCCGGCAGCCACTCGAACAGGGGCGCCGCCACCTGGCGCAGACCCGGCGGCATCCCGCTCTGGTCAAGTGTCCACTCGGCGACGAAGTACGGCACGAAGAAGTACGTGAAGGCACCGGGCACGGCACCTGAGATCGTGCCGACCCCGCCGATCACGAGCCCGACGACGAGGAAGATCGCGACCTGCGTACCGAACAGGGCACCCGACGCGAAGGGCCGGTTCATCATCAGCATCGATCCGGCGAGGCCGCCGTACACGGCGCTCGCGCCGAACGCCATCGCCTTGTACAGCGGGACGTTCACGCCGCTCGCGGAGGCGCTCGTCTGACTGTCGCGGACCGCCATCAGCGCCCGCCCGGGGCGGCTCCGGACGAAGTTGCGGGCGAGCAGGAAGAGCACGGCGGCCATCACGATCAGGATGGTGTACACCCACAGCGGCTCGGCGAGACGCCCGGCATCGGCAAACGGCAGCCACGACGGCGGGACCAGCTCGGCCGAACCGCGCTCGGGCCCCTTGCCGTTCGGCCCGCCGGTCAACCAGTCGTAGCGCAGCACCAACGCCGGGAAGACGTACGCCATGGCGAGCGTGACGATCGCGAGGTACAGGCCGCTGATGCGCATCGCTGGAACTCCGACGAGCATCCCGACGGCGAAGCACAGCGCGGCCGACACCGGCACCGTGGCGAAGTAGCTCCACCCGTGGTCGCCGACGAGGATGACGGTCGTGTAGGCGCCAATGCCGACGAACACCGACTGGCCGAGGGACAGCTGGCCGGAGTAGCCGGTCACGAGATTGAGTCCGAGGATCGCGACCGCGAAGGCAATCACGTCGTTGAGCTGGCTGATCCGCAACGCCTGGTCGATCGATCCCGGAGCGAAGCCGACCTCGTAGGCGAGCGGGACGTAGGCGAGCGCCGCAACGACGAGCACCCAGGGGACGATCGAGTAGGCGCGGTGCGCGGCCGACCCCTGGCGCAGCCGGATCGGCAGCACCCGGGCACGGGCGCCGCTACCGCCAGCCACGTCGCCCCGTCCGCTCAGGAGTCGGCAGGTCCCGGCCGATGAACTGGTCCACGGGGCTCACGACGAGTGCCATCGCACCTCGAGTGCCCCGCAAGACAACGGTCATCCCGGGCGACTGTAAGTTGCCGTGGCCTGTCGGATGGAACGTGCGATGGTGTCACGGTTCGCGGGACAGGAACTCCTCGGTCGCGGTGTGCATCTTGCTGCCGTCGTAGCCGATGCGTTGCGTCGGCGTGACCTCGAACACCACACGGCGGGGGGAGTCGAGGAAGCTGCGGAACCGGGCGGCTTGCGCCGGATGCCCCGGGTTCAGCGCGGTCGCCAGCTCACCGTAGAACCAGTCCTTGATCGCGCGGTCGTCGTGCACGGTGCACGTCCCCTTCCACGTCACCGCCTTGTTGCGGGGCAGCGGCGACCCGGTGGACGTGACGACGACGCACACTCGCGGGTCGCGCCGAACGGCCGTCACGCGCGCCCGTTGCCCCGATGCGGTCAACCAGAAGGCGCCCCGCCTCCACACGTAGGACATGATGACGCCGACCGGCCAGCCCTCGCGGTTCGACCAGATGAACGTGCACTCGTTGTGCGCCAGCAGGAGCCGCTCCTCGACGTCTGCGTCGAGCGTGTACATCGTGACGTCCTCGTAGTCACCGTCCATCCGCATCATCGTCGCATGACGGCCCGGTAGCCGTCGGACATGCGGAGCTCCGGCAGCCGCGCGTCGAGACAGCGGTGAATGGCGCTCACCGTTCGGGAAGACGATCTCGTTCACGCCGTGGCAATCGACTGACGACGAGCTCGTAGGAGTGTTCGATCATCGCCTGGAGCTCCGGGTCGTCCACGGTGCCGTCGAGGTCGACGGTGTTCCAGTGCCGCTTGTTGGTGTGATAGCCGGGACGAACCGCGGAGTAGATCGCCCGCAGCTCCTCGGCCCACTCGGGGTCACACTTCAGGGTCACGTCGCCGAACTCTCCGGCGAGTGTGACCAACGCGAACATCTTGCCGCCGACCTTGAAGACGGCGACCTCGTCCCCGAACGGGTAGTCCTCGACAGCACCCGACAGGCTCGAGCACAGCTCGAGAACCTGATCCCTCGTCACCGACTCAGCCTCGCACGGTCGCCGGCCGACAATGTTCACGACTGGGGCGATCGCTAGCGTCCTGTTCAGGCCAGGACAGGGGGTGCCAGATGCCCGCACTCGACGGCATGCGGGTGCTCGACTTCACGCAGTACGAGGCGGGGCCGTCGTGCTGCCAGTACCTGGCGTGGCTGGGCGCCGACGTGGTGAAGATCGAGCCGCCGGGCGGTGAGCCGGGCCGGCGCACAGGTCGGTCGGACAAGGTCGCCCAGTACTTCCAGAACTACAACGGCAACAAGCGCAGTGTCGTCGTCGACGTCGCCACGGAGCCCGGGCGGGAGCTGGTGTGCAGGCTGGCTTCCCGTTTCGACGTGTTCGTCGAGAACCAAGGCCCAGGAGTGATGGAGAAGCTGGGTCTCGCGCCGGACACGCTCCACGCCGTGCACCCCGGCCTCATCTACGCCCGGATCAAGGGGTACGGCCTGTCCGGTCCGTACGCCGAGTACCGCAGCTTCGACATGCTCGCCCAGGCTGCCGCAGGGTTGTTCTCGCTGACCGGGACCCCGGACGGTCCACCGACCCGTCCCGGCGGCACGTTCGCCGACACGGCGACGGGCGCCCACACGGCCATGGCCATCCTCGCTGCATATGTGCAACGTCAGCGGACCGGCGAGAGCCAGGTGATCGAGGTGAGCATGCACGAGGTCATGACGATGTTCATCCGCACGACCGGCGTGGCCTCGTGGGATGCCGACGCTCCGGCGGCGCCGCGCATCGGCAACGCCCTGGGAGGTGCGCCGACGGACATGTATGCGTGCCCGCCGTTCGGGCCCAACGACTTCGTCTACGTGATGGTCGCGACGCCGCGGATGTGGGCGGCGCTGTGCACGGCGATCGAGCGGCCGGACCTGCTGGCGGACGAACGCTTCACGCATGCGGCTGGCCGCCGCGAGCACGAGGACCTGCTGCGCGCCGAGATCGCCGCATGGTGTCGCACGAAGACGAAGCACGAGGCGATGGCGCTGCTCGCCGGAGCGGGCGTCGCCGCGTCAGCGGTGATGGACACCCACGACGTCTTCCAGGACCCACACCTGGGCGCGCGTGGGTTCGTGCAGCGCGTCGAGCACCCCGTCCACGGCAGTGTGCTGCTGTTGGACAAGCCGTTCCGCCTGCAACGATCCGACGTCCCGTTGCGCGCCGCGCCCGAGCTGGGCGCTGATACTGACGCCGTCCTCGCGGACGAGCTCGAACTGACCCCCGACGAGATCACGACGCTGCGCACCGCAGGCGTGATCGCCTAGAAGGAGACGACCATGACATCGATCACCGGGGCGACCCTGATGGCCCGCAGCCTCAGGCAACAGGGCGTCGACTACATGTTCGGCATCGTCGGCTTCCCGGTCGTGCCGATCGCCATCGCCGCTCAGAAGGAGGGCATCACGTTCGTCGGGATGCGCAACGAGCAGGCGGCGTCGTACGCCACGCAGGCCGCCGGCTACCTGCTCGGTCGTCCCCAGGCGTGCCTGGTGGTCAGCGGTCCTGGCGTGATCCATGCGCTGTCGGGCCTCGCCAACGCCCAGCAGAACAACTGGCCGATGGTGCTCATCGGCGGGGCCAGCGGCATCGACCAGAACGGCATGGGCGCGTTCCAGGAGGAGCGGCAGGTGCTCGCGACGACGCCGTTCACGAAGTACAGCCACGTCGTCGAGCGCACCGACCGGATCCCGTTCTACGTCGAGCAGGCGGTGCGGACGGCCTGGTACGGCCGCCCCGGCGCGACCTACCTCGACGTGCCCGACGACGTCATCGCTGGTCGCGTCGAGGAGGAGGAGATCCGCGCCGCGGCGACGATCCCGCCCCCGCCGCGGAGCCAGGCCGCCGACAGCGACATCGCCGCCACGATCGCCGCCCTGCGCACGGCCGAGCGCCCACTCGTCATCGTCGGCAAGGGGATGGCGTGGTCTCGTGCCGAAGCCGAGGTGCGCGCCTTCGTCGAGACCACCGGGCTGCCGTTCCTCAACTCGCCGATGGGCAAGGGCGTCATGCCCGACGACCACCCCTTGTCGGTCGGTGCGGCGCGCTCGCATGCGCTGCGAGAGGCCGACCTCGTCGTCCTCCTCGGCGCCCGCCTCAACTGGATCATGCACTTCGGCCTGCCGCCACGCTTTCACCCCGACGTGCGAGTGATCCAGCTCGACATCTCGGCGGAGCAACTGTCGACCAACGTCCCCGCCGAGGTCGGGCTCGTCGGCGACGGCCGGACCGTGATGGCCCAACTCAACGCCGCGCTGGCGGCGGACCCGTGGTCGTACCCGGCCGACACGCCGTGGCGGCAGTCGATCGCCACCAAGATCGAGGACAACCGCAGCTCGATCGAGGCGATGGCCGCCGACGACACGGTGCCGATGAACTACTACCGCGCCTTCCGCGACATCCGTGACGCCATGCCGCGCAACGCGATCATCGTCAGTGAGGGCGCCAACACCATGGACATCGGCCGCACGCAACTCGACAACCGCGAGCCGCGCACGCGCCTCGACGCGGGGAGCTACGGCACGATGGGCGTCGGCTTCGGGTTCGCCGTCGCCGCTGCGGTCGTCCAACGCGACCGACCCGTCGTGTCGGTCTCGGGCGACTCGGCGTTCGGGTTCTCGGGCATGGAGCTGGAGACGATCTGCCGGTACGACCTGCCGATCACGACCATCGTGCTCAACAACGGTGGCATCGGCGGCGGCTTCGAGGACTGGCCCACTGACCGCCCGCTGCCGCCGTCTGCGCTGTCACGGACGGCTCGGTACGAGAAGGTCTGCGAGGCGTTCGGTGGCCAGGGCTACTACGTCGAGGACCCCGCCGACCTGCGCCCGACGCTCGACAAGGCGATCTCGTCGGGCAAGCCGTCTGTCGTCCACGTGCTGATCGCGGCGAGCGCCGACCGCAAACCACAGCAGTTCCACTGGAAGACCTGAGCGCGTCGACCTGCACTCCGACCATCGTCATACGAGATATCATCTTCGTATGACGATGCTGAGCTTCCGCGTGGACGACGACGAAGCGCGTCGAGCCCAGCGGTGGGCCGACACGCTCGGGATCGACAAGTCGGAGCTGCTTCGGCAGGCGTTGCACCGGCACCTGGTCCGTCTCGCCTCCGAGCACGACGCGGTGACGTGGGAACACGAGCCGCTCACCGCCGCCGAGACAGCCGTCGCGAGCGTCGCCGACTGGGGCCCGGCCGAGGACTGGTCGGACTGGGACGATGCAGCGAGGTGAGATCTGGTTTGCGGCGACTCCGGGAGGAGATCGACCCGTGCTCGTGCTCACGCGTGATCCGGCCGCCGATCGCATCGGGTCGGTGGTTGTGGCGACGCTCACCAGAACGGTCCGCGGGCTCGTGTCGGAGCTCGAACTGACGGCCCGCGACGACGGCGTACCGACCGACTGTGTCGTGAACTTCGACAACATCCACACCATTCCCCGCGACGTGTTCCGCCGCCCGGTGGTGCAGCTCCGCCCGGCACGGATGAACCAGGCGTGCGAGCGGCTGCGCGACGCGACCGGCTGCTGAAGGCGATGCCGAAGCGCAGCGCTTGTACATCTGCACTTCTACCAGGGCTGTTACCGTGGGCGAGGGGGGACTTGAACCCCCACGAGGTTACCCTCACTGGCACCTGAAGCCAGCGCGTCTGCCATTCCGCCACTCGCCCGAGTAGCAGCGCAACGCTACCAACCCGTCCTGCTCCGACCTACTCCGATGGGCGGGCGAGTCGGTGCTCCGATGCCTGGCACGCTGCCCAAGGGGCCTGCACACCCCACAGGTAGCATCGTCGCCCACCGTGGGTTTGCAATCGTTGGAACGGCGCCTGGAGCGTATGGTCGAGGGGGTGTTCCGTGGCTCGCGCTCTGCCATCCGCCCGATCGAGCTCGGTCGCCGGGTGGTGCGTGAGATGGACGATCAGCGTTCCGTCGACGTCAAGGGACGGCGGGTGGTACCCAACGACTTCGTCATCCACCTCAGCCCGCGCGACCTCGCCGGGTTCGACGACATCCACGACGTGCTGCAGTCCGAGCTCGTCGAGGCCGCCCGGGAGTACGCCCGCGAGGAGGGGTACCACTTCATGGGTCCGGTGCACGTCACCCTGTCACCCGACGAGGACGTGCGGCCAGGGCGCTTCAACGTCGTGGCCACGCTGCGCCAGGCCGCCGGCGGCGTCGGTGCCGGCTCGCTGGTCCTGCCGTCCGGCCAGCGGATCCCGCTCGGCGATCGCCCGGTCACCGTGGGCCGGCTCAGCGACTGCACGGTGCCCTTGAACGACCAGAACGTCAGCCGTCGCCACGCCGAGATCCGGCCTGGCCGCGGCACGTACGTGGTGGCCGACCTCGGTTCGACCAACGGCACGATGGTCAATGGCACCCGCATCAGCGGCGAGCAGCGACTCGCCGACGGCGACATCTTGAGCTTCGGTTCCACCTACGTACGTTTCGAGGCGTCGTAGCCCATCGGGCGGACACTCCGCGAACATGACCGATCAGGCCCTCGACATCCTCAAGTTGGTCCTCCTGGGCCTGCTCTACCTCTTCTTCGCCCGCGTCCTGTGGGCCGTGTGGAGCGAGGTGCGCAGCGCCAACAGCCGGGCCACGGCGATGCCGGTCAGCGCCGACGAGCGAGCGCCGACGGTCGCCGCCGACACGCCCCGCCGGCGCAAGGCGGCCAAGGGCCGCGGCGGCCGAGTGGCCCGCCTCGTGATCGTCGAGCCGAAGGCCCGCCGCGGGGCGACGTTCCCGCTCGGGCACGAGATCACCGTTGGCCGCGACCCCTCCTCGACGATCACCATCGACGACGACACGTTCGTGTCCTCGACCCACCTGCGGATCTACGACGTCGAAGGGCAGGCGATGGTGGAGGACCTCGGCTCGACCAACGGCTCGTTCCACAACGGCAACCGCCTCGTCGGCGCCCGCCTGCTCCACCCCGGCGACCGAGTCCAGGTCGGCTACACCGTGCTGGAGGCCCAGTAGTGGCGACCCTGCGCTGGGGCGCGGCCACCGACGCCGGCCGCATCCGCCCGGAGAACGAGGACAACCTCCTCGCCGAACCCGGCGTGTTCGCCGTCGCCGACGGGATGGGCGGTCACCGCGCCGGCGAGGTCGCCAGCGCCTTGGCCGTCGATCTGCTGCGGGCCCGCCTCGCCGCGGCCGGCGCCGGGCTGGACGACGTCGTCGGAGCGATCGCCGAGGCCAACGGCGACATCTACCGGGCCGCCAACACCAACCCCGACCAGCAGGGCATGGGCACGACGATCACCGCCCTCGTCGTGATCGGCGACGGGCCGTCGTCCGACGACAACGGAACCGCGTCGTCGTCCACGGCAGGTGACGGGACGGGCGACGAGGCCGCGCACGAGCAGTTGGCGCTCGTCAACGTCGGCGACTCCCGCACCTACCTCCTGCGCCATGGCCGGCTGCGGCGGGTCACCATCGACCACAGCTACGTGCAGGAGCTCGTCGCCACCGGCCACATCACCGACGACGAAGCCCGCACCCACCCCCGCCGCAACATCGTCACCCGGGCCCTCGGCATCGACCCGGCCGTGCGCGTCGACGCCTGGACCCTGCCGCTCGTGCGCGGCGACCGCTTCCTGCTGTGCAGCGACGGTCTCGTCGACGAGGTGCGCGACGGCGACATCGTCGACGTCCTGACGACGATCACCGACCCCCAAGCGGCCGCCGACGAGCTCGTCGCGCTCGCCAACCGCCAGGGCGGGCGAGACAACATCACGGTGATCGTCGTCGACGTCGTCGAAGGCGCCGACCCGCCGGACCCCGACAGCGAGCTCGACCTCGAACCGGCGTGGGACGACGGCACCGCCGAGAGCACGTGGGCGGTCGACGACCCCGACGCCGAGGCCACGGAGTACGCCGACCTCGCCGCGCTGGTCAGTGGCGAGGACCTCGGGGCGACCACCACGATCGAGGAGACGACGGCTGCGGCGAGCGTCGACACGACCGAGACGCCGCCGGCCGACGTCCGCCCGACGACTGCCGAGACGCCGCCGACCGCTCCGCCGCCGGGCCGCCGGAAGCGCCGCGTTGCCGGCTTCCTCGGCGGGCTCGGCGTGCTCGCCGTGCTCGTGCTGGCGTTCGTCATCGCCGCCGCCTGGGCCCGGCGCGGCTTCTTCGTCGCCTTCGACGGCGCCGACGATGTGGTCATCTACCGCGGCCAGAACGGTGGCTTCCTGTGGTTCGATCCGACCGTGGAAGCACCGACCGTGTTCGTTCGCCAGCAGCTCGACGACGACTCCATCGAACGCGTCGAGCGCGAGCCGAGCTTCGACTCCCGCCGCGCCGCGGAACGCTTCGTCGCCGAGCAGCTGGAGACGACGACCACGACGTCGACGACCACCACCACCACGACGACCACCACGGTCCCGGCCACCACGACCACGCCGACGACCGCCGCGCCGTAATGGCGGGAGCTTCTGGCGTCCCGGCTGGGCGCGAGTGACGATGGCCACGGCATCGCCGATCGCCCGACAGCGCCGCTCCACCGAGCTGTCGCTGGTCATCATGGCCGGCCTCATCACGGCCGGTGCCTACACGCTCGCCTCGCTCGGCGAGTACGCCGTGATCCCGGCGCGCATCGTGCCGTTCCTCGCCGTGCTGCTCGGCCTGCTGCTCTTCGCCCACCTCGCCGTGCGCTGGTTCGCCCGCGGCGCCGACCCGACGCTGCTGCCCCTGGCGGCGATCCTCCACGGCCTCGGCTACGTGATGATCACCCGGCTCGACGATCGCCTCGCCGGGCTACAGACGACGTGGAGCATCGTCGCCATCGCCGGCTTCGTGCTGACCCTTCTCGTCGTGCAGCGGGCGCCAGACCTCGCCCGCTACCGCTGGAGCTTCCTCCTCGCCGGCATCGTGCTGCTGCTCCTGCCGCTCGTCCCGGGACTCGGCTTCGGTGTCGGCGGGGCGCGCATCTGGGTCAACCTCGGGCCGATCAACTTCCAGCCCGGCGAGTTCGCCAAGTTGGCCCTGGCGATCTTCTTCGCCGGCTACCTCGCCGACAATCGCCAGCTGATCGCCGCCAGCAGCTGGAAGATCGGCCCCTTCCACGTCCCCGAACCGCGCCACCTCCTGCCGATCCTGCTGGCGTGGGGGTTCACCGTCTTGGTGATGGTCGGCCAGCGGGACCTCGGGTCGTCGCTGCTGTTCTTCGCCCTCTTCGTGGTGATGATGTGGGTGGCCACGGAACGGGTCAGCTACCTCGTGATCGGCCTCGTCCTGTTCGCCGGCGCGGCATACGTGTCGTGGCGGTTGTTCGGCCACGTGCAGACGCGCGTCGACATCTGGCTCGACCCGTGGAGCGATGCGCTCGACTCCGGCTACCAGATCGTCCAGGCGCTCTACGGGCTGTCCGACGGTGGCATCGCCGGCACTGGCCTCGGCAAGGGCAGCCCCGGCCAGGTGCCCGAGGCGCAGAACGACTTCATCTTCACGGCGATCGGCGAGGAGCTCGGCCTGTTCGGCGCGGCAGCCGTGCTGATCGCCTATCTGCTGCTGATCGGCGCCGGGTTGCGCACGGCCCTGCGCACCGACAACACGTTCGAGAAGCTGCTCGCCGTCGGCCTCACGACGATCATCGGCGTGCAGGCCTTCATCATCGTCGGTGGCGTGATCAAGGTCGTCCCGCTGACCGGGATCACCCTGCCGTTCGTCAGCTATGGCGGATCGTCGTTGCTCTCCAACTACATCCTGCTGGCCCTGCTGATCCGCCTCAGCGACTCCGGGGCCCGACGCCTGCACGAGCTGCCCGACGACCCGACGCCGGCCGAGCGCTGGGCGGCCTACCGGCTGCGCCGCCGCGCCGGCATCGCCGGACCACGACGCAGAGCTCGTGCCGTGAACCGTCAGATCCGCCAGCTCGCCGTTGGACTGATGGCCTGTTACGTCGTGCTCTTCGTGGCCCTCAACTACTGGCAGGTCGGCCGCCAACAAGAGCTCAACGCCCGCTTCGACAACACCCGCGCCATCCGCCGCGAGTTCGAGCAGCCCCGTGGCCCGATCGTCACGACCGACGGCGTCGTCGCCGCCCAGTCGGTGGAGAACCCTCCGGGCAGCGAGTTCACGTACCAACGCCAGTACCCGACCGGCGACCTGTTCGCCCACGTCACCGGCTACTACACCTTCGCCTTCGGCTCGACCGGCCTCGAACGCACGCAGAACGCCGTGCTCACCGGGAGCACCGCCGAGCAACAGCTGCGCAACCTGCCCGGCATCATCACCGGCAGCGACACGTCGGGCACGGTGCAGATGGCATTGCGCAGTGACCTGCAGCAGGTCGCCAAGGACGCCCTCGGGGCGACGCCGGGCTCGGTCGTGGTCCTCGAACCGGCGACGGGCGCCGTGCGCGCGATGTGGAGCTACCCGAGCTACGACCCCAACCTGATCACCAATCCGGACTTCGACACCGCTCGCGACGTCATCACGTTCCTCGAGGCCTCGCCGGGCGACCCGCTGCTCGGCAACGCCTACCAGCAGCGCTACATGCCGGGGTCGACGTTCAAGATCCTCACCACCGGCATCGCCCTGGAGAACGGGGTCATCGACCTGACCACGACGTTCCCCGACGAGCAGGAGTTCGTCCCGCCGCAGACCAACGACCCGATCCAGAACTTCCAGGGCACGGTGTGCGGTGGCGACCTCACCGAGGTGTTCACCCGCAGCTGCAACATCGCGTTCGCCAAGATCGCCCTCGACGTCGGTGTCGACCGGATGGTCCAAGGCGTCGCCGATTGGGGCGTCGGCGAGACCGTGCCGATCGACCTCCCCCGCCCGGCCGCCAGCACGTTCGGGCCGACCGACGATCTGGCCCAGAACCTGCCGCTGCTGGCGATCCGTGGCTTCGGCCAGAACGAGGTGCAGATGGTGCCGCTGCACATGGCGATGATCGCCGGGGCCGTGGCCAACGGCGGGCAGATGATGAAGCCGTATGTCGTCGAGGCCACCCTCGACCACGACGGGCGCGTCCTCGACCAGGCACAGCCGGAGGTCTGGAAGACCCCGATCTCCCCGGCGACGGCGGACATCATGACCGACCTGATGGTGAGCGTCGCCGAGAACGGCACGGCGAGCTGCTGCATCGCGCTCGAGGGGGGCATCCCGGTCGCCGCCAAGACGGGCACGGCACAGCTCAACGGCCCGGGCGAACCGGAGCGCTCGCACGCCTGGATCGTGGCCTTCGCCCCGGCCGACAACCCGCAGTACGTCGTCGCCGTGACGGTGCTCGGCACGACCGACGAGATCTCGGCCAGCACGGGCGGCCGTCTCGCCGGACCGATCGCCAAGACGGTGCTCGACGCCGCCCTGGCAGGCGGGCCGGGCTGATGGCACGCGAACCACTGTCGAGGGACAGCGTCGGTAACCTCGTCGGACGTTGTGCGCCCGGAAGCGTGCGGCGAACAGCGAGCAAGCAGCAGTGACGACCAACGAACGACCGGCGATCATCAACGATCGCTACGAGCTGAACAAGCGCATCGGACGCGGCGGCATGGCCGACGTGTTCCTCGGACGCGACCGTCTGCTCGATCGCCAGGTCGCCATCAAGGTGCTGTTCCCCGAGTTCGCCGTCGACCCCAACTTCGTCGAGCGCTTCCGCCGCGAGGCCCAGGCCGCGGCCAACCTCAGCCACCCGAACATCGTCAACGTGTACGACTGGGGCAAGCACTCCGGCACCTACTTCATCGCCATGGAGTACGTCGACGGCCGCACGCTCGCCGACATCCTGCGCTCCAACGGGCACGTCACCGCCAAGCAGGCCGCGGAGATCGCCAGCGAGGTCGCCGCGGCGCTGGGGTTCGCCCACGAGGCCGGACTCGTGCACCGCGACATCAAGCCGGCGAACATCCTGATCGGCTCCAACGGCCAGGTGAAGGTCGCCGACTTCGGCATCGCCCGGGCGATGAACGCCCCGACGGAGTCGAACCTCACCCAGGCCGGCGCGGTCATGGGCACGGCGACCTACTTCTCCCCCGAGCAGGCCCAGGGCGCCCAGCCCGACCCCCGGAGCGACCTGTACTCGATGGGCATCGTGATGTACGAGATGGTCGCCGGCCGGCCACCGTTCACCGGCGAGAACCCGGTGAGCATCGCCTACAAGCAGGTCCACGACAACCCCCAGCCGCTCAACCAACTGGTCGCCGACGTGCCCCGGTCCTACGAGGCCATCGTCGCCAAGCTGCTGGCCAAGGACCCCAAGGTGCGCTACACGTCGGCCAACGCCCTGCGCGACGACCTGCGCCGGTTCCGCAACGGCGAGCCGGTGCTGGCGCTCGCCGCGGCCGCCGGCGCGGCCCGGGTCGCCGGCACGGCTGCCACGCCGACCGTCGTCGGGTCGGCGATGGGCGCCACGGTGCCGATGGCCGCGACGAACCAGCGGGCGATCGCCGCGCCGATCCCGCCGCCCGGCCGGTACCCGACCGGCTCCTCGCCGGCGGCCAACTACTACGAGCCGCCGCCGTCGCGGACCGGGTGGTACGCCCTCGCCGCCTTCTTCGCCCTGATCGCCCTCGGGATCGGCGCCGTGCTGTTGTTCAACGTCCTGTCCGGCGACGATGCCGCCGGCTCCAACGCCTTGCCCGACTACGTCGGGATGACGCTCGAAGCGGCCATCGCCGATCTCGAGGACCGCGGCCTCAGCTTTCAGTCGATCCCCGAGGAGAACTCGACCGTCGCCGAGGACATCATCCACCGCACCGACCCGGTGGCCGGCACGATCGTCGTCGACAACCAGGTCATCACGCTGTACTTCAACCCCCGCAAGGAGCTCCAGGAGGTGCCCAACGTCGAGGGCCAGCCGCTCGAGGACGCCCAGCGGATCCTCAGCGCAGCCGGGTTCCAGATCGGCCAGACCACCTACGAGGAGAGCGAGAACATCGCCGAGAACTCGGTGATCGGCACCGATCCGCCGGCCGGCGAGCAGGTCGAGCAGGCCACGACGATCAACCTCATCGTCTCGTCGGGTCGTGACCAGCAGGCCGTACCGCAGATCGTCATCGGGCGGCCCGAGGCCGACGCCCGACAGCTGCTGGAGAACCCGCCGTACAGCTTCGTCGTCTCCACGGTGACCGAGGAGACCAACGACGTCGCAGCCGGGCTCGTCATCCGCACCGAGCCGGCGGTCGGCACGCTCGTCGACATCGGTGGAGCCGTGACGCTGGTCGTGTCGAGCGGCGCCCCGACGGTCGAGGTGCCCAACATCGTCGGGGAGACCGAGGGCAACGCGCGCACCCGGCTGTCGGACTTCGACGTCATCGTGGTGGTCCAGGATCTGCCAGCGGGCGATGGCAACGACGGGCGGGTGCTCGCCCAGAGCGTGGCCGCCGGGCAGCGGGCACCGATCGGTTCGCAGATCCAACTGACGATCGGGAGAGCCGCCGCTGCCCCACCGCCGACGACCGCCGCGCCGACGACCGCCGCGCCGACGACCGCCGCGCCCACCACGGCGGCGCCCACGACCGTTGCCGGGCCCTAGCGATCCGGTTGGGGACAATCGTTCGTAGCATGGCGGTGTGCCGAGCTTCGCGACCGTCATCTGGGTCGCCGGTGGGCTGCTGCTCGGCTACGTGGTGTGGAAAACCGGCATCGGCATGCTCCGCTCGCTGACCCGTCCCCTGCCACCACCGCCACCACCTGGGGAGATGCGCCGCGTGAACGTGCGGTATCGATGCGACGTCTGCGGTGTGGAGTTGCGCTTGACGATGGCTCCTGACGAGGATCCGCCGCCGCCGAAGCACTGCCTGGAGGACATGATCGTCGTCGCCCCGATCATGGAGTGAGCGCCGAGTTATCCACAGGGTGGGGACAACATCGGGGACAAACGACAGTGATGTCATTCTTCTGCAACATGCGGCCGGGGCGCTGCAGGTCAGCTGTGGACAACTACCGCCACTTGGTCGCCAGGAACAGCCCCCCGAGGAGGCACGCCAGTCCGACGAGCATCGGCCAGTTGCTGTCCGGGAAGAGGAGGTAGCGGGACATGATGGCGATGCCGCCGAGCACGAACAGGCCGAGCATCAGCGCCGGCAACCACGGCGGGCTCTCCTTGGCCGATTGCGGCACCGGCGGGGTGTAGCGGGAGGAAGCGGCCACCGCCTTGGTGTGGGCCGGGGCCTTCTCG
This sequence comes from uncultured Acidimicrobiia bacterium, assembly GCA_963776995.1. Lineage (GTDB taxonomy): Bacteria > Actinomycetota > Acidimicrobiia > Acidimicrobiales > Ilumatobacteraceae > JALZMG01. The sequence continues at coordinate 56,069 of CAVZPA010000010.1, read as the reverse complement.
CCGGGGCGACTGCCCGCCGGAGTCACCCGGCCTCCGGTCTTGCGCTTCGGGGGTGCCACGGCGCAGGAGTCTAGGGAGCCGACGGGCGAAGTGGTTCGCGGCGTCGCGTTCCTTCTCGGTAGCGTCGCCCCGATGCGGGTCCTCGTGCTGGACAACTACGACAGCTTCGTGTTCAACCTCGTCCAGTACCTCGGCGAGCTCGGTGCCGAGCCGGTCGTGTACCGCAACGACGCCATCGACGTGACCGCGGCGGTGGCGCTCGAACCCGACGGTGTGCTGGTCTCCCCTGGCCCGGGCCGCCCGGAGGACGCCGGGATCATCTGCGAGGCGGTGCCGGTGTTCGCCGATCGCGGCACGCCGGTCCTCGGGGTGTGCCTCGGCCACCAGGCGATCGGCCACGTCTACGGGGCGACGATCGTCGGCGCCACCGAGCTGATGCACGGCAAGACGTCGCCGATCGACCACGACGGCGCCGGGGTCTTCGCCGGCCTTCCGTCACCGTTGACGGCGACGCGCTACCACTCGCTCACCATCGACCCGGCCACGGTCCCCGACGAGCTGCAGGTCACCGCCACCACGGTGGACGGCACGATCATGGGCGTGCGCCATCGCCACCACGAGGTCGAAGGCGTGCAGTTCCACCCCGAGAGCGTCCTGACCGCTGCCGGCCACGACCTCCTGAAGAACTTCCTGGCACGCTGCGCCTGAGCGTTTCTCGTCCGGATGTAGGTCGCACGGGCGACCAATATCCGGACCGAAACGCAGCCGTCAGCCGAGTCGCTCGATGATCGTCGCGTTGGCCATGCCGCCGCCTTCGCACATGGTCTGCAGACCGAAGCGGCCGCCGGTGCGCTCGAGCTCGCTGAGCAGCGTGGTCATCAGCCGGGCACCGGAGCAGCCGAGCGGGTGGCCGAGGGCGATCGCCCCGCCGTTGACGTTGACCTTGTCCATGTCCGGGTGGAACTCCTTCTCCCACGCCAGGACGACGGAGGCGAAGGCCTCGTTGATCTCGACCAGGTCGAACTGGTCGAACGACAGGCCCGAGCGCTCGAGCACCTTCGCCGTCGCCGGGATCGGCGCCGTCAGCATCAGCCGGGGATCGGCGCCGGCGAGGGCGAAGTCGACGAAGCGGGCCCGGGGCGTCAACCCCAGAGCGGCGGCCTTCTCCTCGCTCATGATCAGCAGCGCCGCGGCGCCGTCGGTGATCTGCGAGGAGTTGCCGGCCGTGACGCGACCACCTTCCTCCTCCGGGCGGAACGAGGGCTTGAGCTTGGCCAACGACTCCATCGTCGTCTCGCGCAGGCCCTCGTCGGCCTTCATCAACGCCCCGTCGGCGCCGAGCACGGGCAGGATCTCCCGCTCGAAGCGCCCCTCCGCGGTGGCCCGGGCCGCCAGCTGCTGGCTCCGGGCGCCGAAGGCGTCCATGTCCTCGCGGGAGATGCCCCACTTGTCGGCGATCAGCTCGGCGGAGATGCCCTGCGGGACGAGCCCGCCCTGGTCGGCGTAGCGGGCGCCGATCTTCGGGCCGAACGGGTAGCCGAACTTGCCGTCGGCCATCGAGGCCCCCATCGGGACACGCGTCATGACCTCGACGCCGGCGGCGACGACGACGTCGTAGGCGCCGGCGATCACGCCTTGGGCGGCGAAGTGGGCGGCCTGCTGGCTCGACCCGCACTGGCGGTCGACGGTCGTGCCCGGCACGTCCTCCGGCCACCCGGCGGCGAGCACGGCGTTGCGGGCGATGTTCACGCCCTGCTCGCCGACCTGCATCACGCAGCCCATGACGACGTCATCGACGAGCGCCGGATCGATGCCGGTGCGGTCGACCAGCGCCTTCAGCGTCTCGGCGGCCAGATCGACCGGATGCCAGTCCTTGAGCTTGCCGTTGCGCTTGCCGAGCGGTGTGCGGATGGCTTCAACGATCACGGCCGTACTCATGTCACTGCTCCTCGAATCCCTCGGCGGTCCCTCCGCCGCATGGTTCGAGTCTGCTGCCAAGGCGGCGACTTCCCCAAACCCTGCACGGCGCCGTGCCGAGCGTCACGGCCCGGCGTCGATGGTCGATCGACCCGCTCACCGGTGGGCGAGGATGTCGAGGATGCGCCGCAGCTCCACGACATCGGAGGTCCTCCAGCGCCGATGCCACGTGGACCTGCACGGCGCGGCGGTAGGTGACGTTCATCTCCCGCCACAGGGCTCGGCCACGGCGGGTCAGCTCGACGGCGACGGCCCGGTGATCGTCGCTGTCGGGACGGCGCCGGGCGACCCAGCCCTCCTCCTCGAGGCGGTCCAGTCGACGGCTGAGGCTGGATCGGACGAGGCGCAGCTCGGTCGCCAGCTCGCTCGGCCGGGCCGTCCCGCCGAGGCGCTGCAGCCCGGCGAGCACGTCGAACGAGCCGAGCGGGACGTCCCACTCGGCCATCAGATCCTCGTCGATGGTCCGCTCGAGCTCGGCGGCGACGGACTGCAGTTCACGCCACGCCGCCACACGCGAGGCGTCGAGGCGGGCCACGTCACACCTTCAGGGCGACGGCGAACGCAGCGAGCGCCTCGTCGATCTCCGCGGCGCTGACCACCAGCGGCGGCATCCAGCGCAGCACCGTGCCATCGGTGCCCGCGCCCATCAGGATCAGGCGCCCCTCGCGCAGGCAGTGCCCGGCGACGGCGGCCACTCGAGCCGGGTCGTCGAACACCGAGGCGACCATCAGCCCGACCCCGCGGACCTGGCGCACGCCGAGATCCAGCGACTGCAGCTCGCGCAGGCCCTCGGTGAGCTGCTGGCCGCGGGCGCGCACGCCGTCCAGGAACCCCGGCGCCGTGATGATGTCGAGGGTGGCCATGGCGGCCGCGCACCCGATCGGGTTGCCGCCGTAGGTGCCGCCGTGACTGCCGGTCGGCCAGCGGTCGTCGAGCTCGCGGCGAGTGCCGAGAGCGGCGAACGGGAAGCCGGAGGCGATGCCCTTGGCGATGCAGATGACGTCCGGCTCGACGCCGTGGTGGTCGACGGCGAACAACTCGCCGGTGCGCCCGATCCCGCTCTGCACCTCGTCGGCGACGAACAAGATGCCGTGCGCCCGGCAACGCTCGACGACGCCGTGGAGGAACGCCGCCGGCGCCGGGGTGTAGCCGCCCTCGCCGAGCACCGGCTCGAGGATCATCGCCGCCGTCTCCGCCGGCGCTGTCATCGTCGCCAGCAGGCGGTCGAGCCCCGCCAACGCGTCGGCCACGGCGGCGTCCTCGTCCGCCGCGAGCGGGTCGGGGAACGGGGCGACGAAGATGCCCGACGGCAGCGGTGCGTAGCCGGCGCGGTAGATCGTCTTCGACGTCGTCATCGCCATCGTCAGGTGGGTCCGGCCGTGGAACGAGCCGGCGAAGACGATGACGTTGGGCCGGCCCGTGACCTGCTTGGCCAGCTTGATGGCCGCCTCGGTGATCTCGGCGCCGGAGTTGGCGAAGAAGAACGTGTCGATGGCCCCGGGTGTCAGCTCGGCGAGGCGCGACGCCAGCGGCTCCAGCAGGTCGTGGGTGAACACGTTCGCCTGGGCGTGGATGAAGCGGGCGGCCTGGGTGGCGATCGCCTCGACCACGTGCGGGTGGCTGTGCCCGGTCGAGTTGACCGCGATCCCGGCGGCGAAGTCGAGGTACTCCTCACCACTGGCCGTGGTGACGCGGCAACCGTGCCCGCTGACCACCTGCAGGTCGGTCACCTTGAACCAGACGTTGGACAGGTGCGACATGGATGGAGACTACGCTCGTCCGCTCGTCCGACGTCACCAGCCCACCTCCTCGCAGCCGCGGTGGTCCTCCGGCTCGACCTGCAGGGTGGCGTGGCCGATCCCATAGCGCTCGCGCAGGACGTCGCGGGCCTCGTCGAGCACCTGGTGGTGGTCCGTGGTGGTGCGGACCATCAGGTGCACCGAGGCGACGTCCATTTCCGACGTCAGCGTCCAGACGTGGAGGTCGTGGACGTCGACGACGCCGTCGACGGCGGCCAGGTCGGCGCGCAGGGCGTCGAGGTCGGTGCCCGGTGGAGCGGCCTGGACGAGGATGCGCAGCGCCTCCCCGGCCAGCCGCACGGCCCGCGGGACGATCCAGATCCCGATGACCACACCGACGACAGCGTCGACCCACGTCCACTCGGTGAGCTCGATGACGACCGCGCCGACGATCACGCCGAGCGAGGCCACGGTGTCGGCGGCCACCTCCAGGTAGGCCCCCTTGACGTTCAGCGACTCCTTGGACCCCTGGCGCAGCAGGCCGAAGGCGACGAGGTTGGCGGCGAGGCCGGCGACGGCGACGACGAGCATCGTCCCGCCGAGCACATCGGCGGGGTCGTCGAGGCGGCGGATGGCCTCGACGAGGACGTACCCGGCGACGCCCAGCAGGAGGACCGAGTTGGCCAGGGCGGCGAGGATCTCCAGCCGGTACAGCCCGAACGTGCGGTGCGTGCGCGCCCCGCCGCGGCCGGCGAGGTGGATGGCGGCCAGGGCCATGCCGATGCCGATGACGTCGGTCAGCATGTGCCCGGCGTCGGACAGCAAGGCCAGCGAGTCGCTGATCGCCGCGCCGACGACCTCGACGACCATGAACACGGCGAGCACGACGAAGGCCGCGGCCAGCCGCCCCTTGTGCCGCCCGCCGGCCGAGATCGACTCGTGGGCGTGGCCGTGGTCGTGGCCCATGGGGACATTGAACCCGCGAACTGTCCTTCGGGATCAGCCGGATCCGGCCGATCCGGAAGGACAGAAGCGGATCAGGCCGTGGCGAAGGCCGCCGCGAGGACGTCGGCGTACGTCGCCGCGAGGTGGAACGTCATCACGTCGCGGACGGCCTCGGGGACGTCCTCGAGGTCGGCCTCGTTGCGCTTCGGGAGGATGACCTCCGTCAACCCGGCCCGGTGGGCGGCGAGGACCTTCTGCTTGACGCCGCCGATCGGCAGCACGGCACCTTGCAGGGTGATCTCACCGGTCATCCCGACGGTCTCCTTGACCGGCTGGTCGCGCAGCAGGCTGACCAGCGCCGTGGTCATCGTCACGCCGGCCGACGGTCCGTCCTTCGGCACGGCGCCGGCAGGCACGTGGACGTGGAACCGGCGGCGCACCGTCTCCGGGTCGACGCCGAGCTCGACCGCGTGCGAGCGCACGTAGTTGAGGGCGATCTGCGCCGACTCCTTCATCACGTCGCCCAGCTGCCCCGTCAGCGTCAGCCCAGGTTCGGCCTCGGCGGCCGTCGGGAACGCCGTCGTTTCGATGAACAGCACGTCGCCGCCGTGGCCGGTGACCGCCAGGCCGGTGGCGACGCCCGGCAGCTCGGTGCGCTCGGGGACGTCGTCGACGACCTTCGAGCGGCCGAGCCAGTCGGCGATGTGCTCGCGGTCGAGCACCGGCAGGTCGTGGCCGGAGGCGATCTTGGCGGCCGCCTTGCGGGCCAGCCGGCCGAGCTCGCGCTCGAGCGAGCGCACGCCGGCCTCGCGGGTGTAGCCGCGGATCACCCCGCGCACGGTCTCGTCGTCGACGATCAACTCGCCGTCGCCGAGCCCGGCCCGCTTGAGCTGCCGGGGCAGCAGGTAGCGGCGGGCGATGAAGACCTTCTCCTCGTCGGTGTAGCCGTCGAGGCGGATGACGTCCATGCGGTCGAGCAGCGGCGCCGGCACCGTGTCGAGCACGTTGGCGGTGGCGATGAACACGACCTCCGACAGGTCGAGATCGAGCTCGAGGTAGTGGTCGCGGAAGGTGTGGTTCTGCGCCGGGTCGAGCACCTCGAGCAGGGCCGCGGTCGGATCGCCCGACCAGGCGCCGGCGCCGAGCTTGTCGACCTCGTCGAGCAGCAGGACGGGGTTCATCGTGCCGGCCTCGGTGAGCGCCTTGACGATGCGCCCGGGCTGGGAACCGACGTACGTGCGGCGGTGGCCGCGGATCTCGGCCTCGTCGCGGATGCCGCCGAGGGCGACGCGGACGAACTTGCGGCCCATCGCCCGGGCGATCGACTCGCCGAGCGACGTCTTGCCGACGCCGGGCGGCCCGACGAGGGTGATGATCGACCCCGACCCGCGCTTGCTGCCGCTGCGCTCGGCGTCCTCGTCGACCTCGCGGTCCGACCGAAGCTTCTTGACGGCGAGGAACTCGACGATCCGCGACTTGACGTCGGCCAGGCCGTAGTGATCGGCGTCGAGGATCTCCTGCGCCGCGGTGAGGTCGATGGTGTCGTCGCTACGGACGCCCCACGGCAGCTCGAAGACGCGGTCCAGCCACGTGCGGATCCAGCCCTGCTCCGGCGACTGGGCGCTGGTGCGCTCCAGGCGGTCGATCTCCTTGGCGATGAAGTTGCGCGCCGCGTCGGCGGCCTCGAGGGACTGCAGCTTCGTGCGGTACTCGCCGACGACGTCGTCGTCGCCCTCGCCGAGCTCCTTGCGGATGGCGGCCAGCTGCTGACGCAGGAGAAACTCGCGCTGCTGCTTGTCGACGCCCTCGGTGACGTCGTTGCGGATGGACTCGGCGACCTGCAGCTCGGCGAGGTGGCTCGCGGGCCCACGTCAGCACGAGCTGGACGCGCTCGGCGACGTCGACGGCGGCCAGCACGTCACGGCGGGCACCCTCCTCGAACTCGGCCCACGTGGCGACGCCGTCGGCCAGGGACCCGGGGTCCAGCCCGGCGCGCAGCAGCTCAGGCAAGCGGCGCGACCGGCGCAGCTGGGCGATCTCCTCCAGCACGACGCGCAGCTCGCGGCCCAGGGCCTCGACGCGAGGCGTCGGGCGAGGGTCGCGGAGGACCTCGGCGTCGGCGAACGTGGCCCCGCGCTCAGAGGCGTGGACGGCGGCGATGCGGGCGCGGGCCTCGACGCGCACGATGGCCGCGGGCTCGCCCGTCGGCAGCGAGCCGATGTCGGGCACCTGGGCGACGACGGCGAGCTGGTCGTCGCCAGCACGCAGGAGCACGCGCCGGTCGGGGCCGCCCGTCGCGCTCTCGACGGCGCGGCGGGCGGAGTCGGTCACGAGGGCGAGGGTGATGACCGTCCCAGGGAGGACGGTGGCGGGCAGATCGGCCAGGGGCAGCCGAGTGCTCGAGGACGTCGCGGTGCTCAGATCACTCATGGATCGAAGGGTATCGATCCTTCGCGACCTTGACACAGGACGACTCAGGTTTGTTGGGCCGCCCGCTGGTCGGCCGCCAGGCGCAGCGCGTCGTCCCAGCTCACACGGCTCTCGAGGAGCTTGCTGTACGGCATCACCAACCGCGGGACGTTGACACCGAGGGCGCCCCACAGGCGACCGCGCCGGCCGTACAGGGCGAGGAAGCGATGCTCGGCGGTGGTGCCGACGAGCACCTCGACGACGTCGCCGTCATCGGTGGCGCTGCGCCCCAGGAACTGGATCCGGTGGCGGGCCTGGTCGCTCCAGAAGAACGGCACGGGAGCGTACGCCGTCGCGGGGCCGCCCGCCGCCGTCGCCAGCAGGTTGCGGGCCGCCGCGGCGCCCTGCTCAGCGGCGTTGGTCCAGTGCTCGACGCGCATCTCCTCACCGAACAGGGCGTTCGGCCAGCGGGCCACGTCGCCGGCGGCGTAGACGCCGGGCGGGCCGGCGGCCAGCGTCTCGTCGCAGACGACGCCGTCGCGCAGCGTCAGGCCGCTGCCCTCCAGCCATCCGGTGACCGGCGCCACACCGATGCCGACGACGATCACGTCGGCCGGCACGGTGGAGCCGTCACCCAGCCGCACCCCGTCGGCGAGCAGCCCGGCGACCGTCACGTCGCAGCGGATGTCGATGCCCTGCTCGGCGTGCACGGCCGTGGCCGCCTCGCCCATCTCGGCGCCGAGCCCGCGGATCAGCGGTGCCGGCGCGCCTTCGAGCACCGTGACGGCGCAGCCGCGCCCATGGGCGGTGGCGGCGACCTCCAGGCCGATGAAGCCGGCACCGATGACCACCACGCGAGTGCCCTCGGCGAGGCGAGCCCGCAGGGCCAGCGAGTCGTCGAGCGTGCGCAGCTCGTGGACGATCGGCACGGCGTCCTGACCAGGCAGGCGACGCGTTGCCGACCCGGTGGCGATGACGAGACCGTCGAACGGCACGACGGTGCCGTCGGCCAGCGTGACCGCCCGGTCGTCGAGGTCGAGCGACGCCGCCGTCACGCCGAAGCGAGCGTCGACCCCGAGCGCCTCGAGCTCGCCGGCTGGGCGCAGCGTGATGCGGTCCGGTTCCCACTCCCCCGCCAACACCTTCTTCGACAACGGCGGGCGGTCGTAGGGCAGGTGCCGCTCGGCACCGATGAGCGTGATCCGCCCGGCGTAGCCGTCGGTGCGCAGCGCCTCGCACGCTCGTAGCCCGGCCAGCGACGCGCCGACCACGACCACGGTGCGGAGGTCTGGCTGCGCCATCGGCGCAACGATGCCATACGGGTGCCGCCGACGTTCTTCGTCCGGATGGTGGTCGCACGTGCGACCAAGATCCGGACCGAAACGGAGCTACGACAAACAGGACAGCGCGCTCTCGTCCGAGCTGCGGCCGTCGGTGGTGATGGCGACCACCGTGTAGCACGGTCGTGCGCCGGCGGCCACGCCGGTGAACGTGATCGACAGCTCGTCGGTGTTCTGCGGTTGCATGCCGGCGGTCTGCGGACGGACCTGGTAACGGATCCCGTCGCCGGGCTCGCCCACCGCCTGCCACGCCACGACCACGGTGCCGGGCTCGGTGGCCGGGAGGACGGTGACGCCCTGCGGCGGCGGCGGCTTGAACTGCAGCACCTGCGTCGTCACCGGCCCGGTGGAGGGCGTGGTCGTGTCGTCGTCACCACCGCGCCCGAACACGAGCAGCGAGACGGCGACGGCGAGCAGGCACACGACGCCGGCGGCGGTGCCCAGCACCACCCGGCGCGTCGTCGCCTCAGCGGGCCCCTCCGGCGCCGGACGCTCGCCCGCGGGCGCGGCGCGGCCCACCGTCACCGTGTGGCCGAGGTCGTGGTCGTCGTCGTGCCCGTCTCCGCGCAGCCGCACCTCAGGAGCGTCGGGCGTTGCCACACCCGGCGGTGGCGGCGCTGGGGACGCCGCTGCCGGGGCGGCCTCCCCAGGCGACACGGCGGCGGCCTCCCCCTGGCGCGTCGCCGAGGCGGGGGAAGCGCGTGGCGGCAGCGGACTCGCCAGCGGCAGCGGTGTCACGAACAGGCCGAGCTCACCCTGGATCCGCTGTAGCTCCTGCCCCAGATCGGCCGCCGACGGAGGCCGCTGGCCGGGCCGCTTGCTCATCGTGCGGGCGAGCAACTCGGCCAGCGATCGGGGCACGTCGGGGCGGCGGGCCCGCGGCGGCTCCTCGATCATGATCCGCCGGGCCAGCTCGCCGACCGACTGGCGCCCGCCACCGGGAGCGGCGAATGGCCGCACCCCCTCGAGCAACGTGTACAGGGTGGCGGCGAAGGAGTAGACGTCGGACAGCGTCGTCGCCGGCGATCCCTCGAGCACCTCCGGCGGTGCGTAGTGCACGGTGAGCCCGCCCCCACCGGAGATCGAGCGCTCGTCATCGATCGTCGAGATGCCGAAGTCGCCGAGCGCCGGCTCGCCGAACTCCGACACGAAGAGGTTCTGCGGCTTGATGTCGCGGTGCAGCAGCCCCCGGTCGTGCGCCGTCTGCAAGGCCCCAGCGATCTTCACCCCGACGTCGAGCACGAGGGCGACGGGCAACTGGCCCTCGCGCTTCTGGCGCTCGGCGAGCGTGCCGCCGCTGTACAGCTCCATCACGATGCACGGCTGCTTCGTCGAGGTGAAGGCGGCGTTGAAGACGGTCACGATGTGCGGGTGCTGGGAGACCAGGCCCATCGCCCGGCACTCCCGCTCGAAGCTGCGCCGCTCCCGCTCGTCGGCCAGGCCGAACGTCAGGACCTTGAGGGCCACGAGCCGGTTGAAGTCCCTCTGCCGAGCGCTGAACACATAGCTGAACCCGCCACGCCCGATGGGCTGGAGCTGATCGAACCCGTCGATCTGGACGGGCGGCACGGTGGGATCGGCGCTGCGGGGCACGTTGCTGGTGGAGGCTCCGTTGTCGGTCGAGGCAGGCGGCCCGGGGGACTGGTCCCCATCGCATGGCCGCCCAGCGGCGGTTAGCCTACGAGCGATCTCGCTCCTCGGGTTGATGCCGAGACGGGGGCTCGTCGGCGGACGGACACGAGGCCGTGGTCCGTCGCGTGGCAGTGGTCTCCTTCCGGAACCGCTCGGGGGGTGTGACGGCCGTCCCGAACCATGGTGGAGAACACGTGAACGACAGCGCATCGCGACAAGTGCGGCGATGAGCCGACGCACGCGGCGCAGCATCGCCGGCAGCGTGCTCGTGGTCCTCGCGCTCGTCATCGGCGCCGTGGTCATCACCGCCCTGCAGGCCGAAGGTCGCGAGCGCTCGAAGGCCGACACCAACGACGGCGGCGCCTGGCTGCTCAAGCGCGACGAGGGGTACGTGGGTCACGTCAACCGCCTCGTCGGCGAGGTGACGGCCGCCGTCAGCGTGTCCGATCCCGGCTCGGACTACGACGTCGACCAGGCGCAGGGCGTGATCCTCGTCCACGACCGGACGCGCGGCACCGTCACCGTGGTCGATGACAGCATCGAGCGGATCGCCAACCCGGCCGGCCTCCGCGTCGACGCCAACACGACGGTGCACGCCGTCGACGGGGGCGCTCTCGTCGTCGACCGGGACTCGATGACGGTGTGGAAGATCGGTCGCGCCGAGCTCCTTTCGGCGGCGTCGACGGACGAGTTCGAGCCACTGCTGAGTGGCGAGGGGCCGACGCTGTCCGCCGCCACGCCCGACGGCCACGCCGTCCTCGCCGACGAGGCCGCCGGCCAGGTCGTGTTCCTGCGACCCGACGACTCGACCGAGACCAGCCCGGCGCTCGAGCTGACCGACAGCATCGTCTCGATCACGTCGCTCGGCACGGACACGGCCGTGATGGTCGATCCCGACGGTGACGTCTTCGTGGCGACGCCTGACGACGCCGCGCCGCGTGCGGTCCGAGGTCACCGACGCCAGCGGTGAACCGGCCGAGCTGGTCCTCCAGCAGCCGGGGCCCGAGGCCGACCACGTCGTCGCCGCCACCACCGACGGGCATCTCGTGGCCCTCCCACTGGCGGGCGGCGAGAGCACGCCGATCGCCCAGCTCCCCGGCTCCGCGCCGACGGCGCCGATCGTCCATGGCGGGTGCGTGTTCGCCGTGAGCACCGCGCCGGCCACGTTCGCCCAGTGGTGCGCGACGGGTGACGCCGCGTGGGACGAGGTCCAGACCGTCCCGCTCGAGGGAGCCGGTTCGGAGCTGCGGCTGCGCCTCGTCAACGGCTGGGTGTGGGTGAACGACGTCGACTCCGGAGCCGCCTGGGTCACCAGCCCCCGACAGCGCCTCGACCGCGTCGAGGACTGGGGCAACATCCTGTCCGACCTCAACGACGACAGCGACGAGAACAACACCGACGACGACGGCGGCGCGGTCATCACCGAGGTCAACCCCGACGACCCGAACGCCGAGATCGTGCAGTCCGACGAGATCGACGAGGACGGCCCGAACCGCCCGCCGATCGCCCGCGACGACGAGACCCAGACCCGCGTCGACCGCCCGATCGACGTCGACGTCCTCGCCAACGACACGGATCCGAACGGGGACGTCCTCATCGTGACGGCCGTCGAGCCGACCGGCGGCGACGCCGTCATCGACATCAACCCGGACGGCCGCGGCGTCCAGGTCGCGCCGGCGGCCGGATACGCCGGGCCGGTGTCGTTCACCTACACGATCACCGACGGACGCGACGAGAGCGCTTCGGCGGCCGTCCGCGTCGAGGTCCGTTCCTCCGACGGCTCCGACAACCGTCCGCCGGAGGCCCACAACGACATCGCCTCGACCCGCCGTGGTCGGCCGACGACCTTCGACGTCCTGGCCAACGACGTCGACCCCGACGGCGATGCTCTCGTGCTCGACGACATCGCCCTCGCCGATCCGACGGCCGGCACCGGCGTGCTCGTCCTCGACCCGTCCGGCCAGGTCGTGTTCACGCCGGACCCCAACAGCACATCGGAGCGCATCGAGCTGACCTACACCGTGAGCGACGACTTCGGGGCCACGGACGAGGGCACGGTGATCGTGTCGGTGCGCCTGGAGGACGCCAACAACGAGCCCGACGCCCGTAACGACGCCGGGCTGACGGTCGTCGGCAAGCCGGTGCGGCTGAACGTCCTCGCCAACGACACCGATCCGGACAACGACCCGCTGTTCATCGCCCAGCTGCCCACGCTCGTGCGCCCGGCCGATCAATCAGCAGCCGCCCTCGACCTCTCGCTCACGCCCGACGGCGAGCTGTTCTTCAATCCCACCGCCGCGGGCTCGTACGTCTTCAACTACTCGGCGACCGACGGCGAGGAGACCGACGTCGCCCAGATCCGCATCGAGGTCGGCGAACCGGTCGAGAACCGCCCGCCGATCGCCGTGCGCGACGACGTCGTCATCCCCGCCGGCGGGACGCGGCTGGTGTACGTGCTGGAGAACGACGGCGACCCGGACGGCGACGTGGTCGGCCTCGTCGGGCACACCGCCGACGACGGCCTCACGGTGAAGGAGGTGGCCGGCGTCGGATACCTCGTCACCGTCGCCGCCGACGCGCCCGTGCGCACGACGTTCCGGTACCAGATCTCCGACGGCACGTCCGACCCGGTGAGCGCCGTCGTCGTCGTCGCCGTGACCGACAGCGTCGTCGTCAACCAGCCACCGGTCGCCCGGGCGGACGTCGTCGAGGTCCGCGCCGGGGGCAAGGTCGCCGTGCCCGTGATCGTCAACGACTACGACCCCGAAGGGGGAGCGCTGAAGGTCGCCTCGGTGACGCCGTTCGAGGGCGCCGACACGGCGCCCGGGCTGAACGGCCAGACCGTCGACGTGCGCGTCGGGCCGGACGTCGTGTCCAGCTTCACGCTCAGCTACACCGTCGCCGACGACGCCGGGAACCAGTCCAGCGCCTTCCTCGAGGTGCGCATCGTGCCCGCCGACGAGGTCAACCGACCGCCGATCGCCCGCACCGACGTGGCCCGCACGCGCAGCGGCGTGCCGGTGGCGATCGAGGTCGTCGCCAACGACTCCGACCCGGACGGCGACATCATCGCCGCCGAGAACATCCGCACCCAGCCGACGGGTGGCGTGGCCCGGGTCGAGGCGGGCGTCGTCGTGTACACGCCGGGCGACACGTTCGCCGGGACCGACCGCTTCACCTACGCCCTCGTCGATGCCGGCGGCGAGATCGCCATCGGCGAGGTGCTCGTCGGGGTGATGCCGCTGGCCGGGGCGAACCGGGCGCCGGAGGCGTTCGACGACACGGTCGAGGCCGTCGCCGGCAGTGCCCCACTCGTCTTCGACGTGCTCGACAACGACTCCGACCCCGACGGTGATCGCATCCTCGTCACCGAGGTCGGCGCGCCGTCGAGCGGTGCGACCGAGGTCGCCGACGGTGGCGGAGCGGTCGTGTTCACGCCGCCGTCGCAGATCACCGCCAACGACGGTGCGCCGGCGGAGGTGGCGTTCACGTACTCCGTCGACGACGGCCGAGGCGGTACGGCGTCAGCCACCGTCACCGTGCGCGTGATCACGGCGTCCCAGCCGATCGCCCCGATCGCCGTCGACGACCAGGTTGGCCCGTTGACGCCCGGGGAGACGGTCGAGGTCGACCTGCTGCTCAACGACCTCGATCCCGACGGCAACCCGGCCGATCTCGTGATCGGCTCCGGCGATCCGGCACTCGGCGAGCGCGACGGTGGTGTCGTCACGTTCACCGCCGGTCAGTCGTCCAGCCGTCACGTGTACACGATCACCGATCCGGCCGGGCTCACCGACACCGCCGAGCTGGCCGTGCTCGTCGTTCCCAACCGGGCGCCGGTCGTCGAGCCGTACGTCGGTGAGACGCCGGCCAACGAGCCGATCACCATCGACGTCGCCGCGCAGGCGACCGATCCCGACGGCGACACCCTGTTCTTCGCCTGCTGCGACGGCCAACAGGGAGGCCGCGCCACGACCGCCTCCAACGGAGCCGGCGAGCTCACCGTGTCGTTCGACCCGAACGACGACTTCGCCGGTCCGGCCACGTTCTCGTACACCGTCGACGACCAGCAGGGTCACACCGTCGCCGGGGCCGTGACGATCGACGTGCTGCCGCCGAGCAACCGCCCGCCCGTCGCCGAGGACACGACGCTCACCGTCGAGGCGGGGATCCCGACGAACATCGACCTGGCGGCGCTCGTCACCGATCCCGACCCCAACGACACGCTGACGTTCACGATCACCGGCGCCGCCGAGGGCGCCGCGCAGCTGAGCCTGTCCGGGGCCACGGTGCAGGCGTCGGCGGGGATCGACCAGGCCGATCGCACCGACTCCTTCCAGTTCACCGTCACCGACGGCGCTGGCGCCTCGGACACCGGCACGGTGTCGCTGACGATCACCCCGCCGTCGGCTCCGCCGCCGCAGGCCCAGCCGGACTCGGCGACGACGAACCAGGGCCAGGCCGTGACGGTGTCCGTGCTCGGCAACGACATCGACCCGTTGGGCCAGGGGCTCACGGTGACGTCGGCCGGAGCGGCGGCAGCCGGGTCGACGGCGACCGACGGGCAGCAGGTCACGTTCACCCCGGGCGCCGACTTCTTCGGCACGACGTCGTTCATCTACCGCGTGCGCGATGGCGCCAACGTCGCCGCCCGCGAGGCCGAGGCCCAGGTCACCGTGACGGTCATCGGCCAGCCGTCGGCGCCGGGATCGCCCGTCGCCGTCGCCGGCAACGCCCAGGCCACCGTCAACTGGGCGGCTCCGCCGGCGAACGGCGCGCCGATCGACGACTACGAGTTGCGCATCGGCGAGGGCGCGGCGCAGTCCGTCGGCAACCAGACGGGCTTCACGTGGACCGGCCTGACCAACGGCCAGCCCGTGCAGTTCAGCGTGCGCGCCCACAACAGCGCCGGGTGGGGCCCGTGGAGCGGGCCGTCCCCGGTCGTCACGCCGGACATCGAGCCGGGTCGCCCGGCGGCTCCGTCCGTGCAGTTCGCCGACAGCGCGCTGATCGTCACCTGGTCGCCGCCGGCCAACGAAGGCAGCGCGATCACCGCTTACGACCTGCAGGTCGGTGGCGGGGCATCGGCGATCCAGCGGGTGGGCAACACGACGACGTTCCGGTGGGAGGGTCTGTCGAACGGCCAGGAGTACACGTTCATGGTCCGCGCCGTGAACGCCAAGGGCGAGGGCCAGTTCAGCTCGGCGTCAGCGCCGGAGCACCCGCTGCGGCCGCCCGACGCCCCGTCGGCTCCCGTCGGCGAGCGCGGCGACAAGACGATCAGCGTCCGCTGGAGTCCGCCGGGCAACGGCGGCGACCCGATCATCGAGTACGAGGTGCAGATCCTCTCCACCGGGGCCGTGAACACGACGACGGGCACGGCGCTGCAATGGGCCAACCTGCCCAACGGGCAGGCCCAGCAGTTCCGGGTGCGGGCGCGCAACCGGGCCGGCTGGGGTCAGCAGTCGGCCGCCTCGGCGCCCGTCGTGCCGTGCGGTGTCCCTGACCGCGTCGGCAGCGTCACGGCGCAGCGGGCCGACGGTGCAGCGACCGTCTCGTGGGGCGCGCCGGGCAACCAGGGCTGCGCCATCACCAGCTACACGATCACGACCAACCACGGCCAGTCGATGAACGTCGGTGGCGGCTCCACGTCGGCGACGTTCGGCGGGCTGTCCAACGGCACGACCTACACGTTCACCGTCGCCGCCACCAACGAGGTCGGTCAGGGCGCGGCGAGCCCGCCGTCCAACGCCGTCGTCCCGGCCGGTCCGCCAGGCGCTCCGACGATCACCGCGGCGACGCCCGACACCGGCTGCGTCACGGTCGCGTGGAGTGGGGCGAACCCCAACGGCAGCCCGATCACGACATACCAGCTGTCGGTCAACGGGGGTGGCTGGGAGAACGTCGGCGGTGGCGGCTCGACCCGGCGCTGTGGCCTCGCCAACGGCACGACGTACTCGTTCCAGGTGCGGGCCGTCAACGACGTCGGTCCGGGAGCCGGGAGCAACGTGGTGCAGGCGCGCACGCCCGGCGAACCGGCGCAGGTCGGGGGCCTCGACGTCTCGTCACCGGGTCGGGGGGAGATCCGGGCGACGTGGTCGGCGCCGAACGACAACGGCAAGCCGATCACGCGCTACGAGGTCAACCTCAGCCCCGGCGGCGTCGTCAACGAGACCAGCCGTTCGCACACGTGGACCGGGCTCGCCGACGACACGCGCTACACCGTCCAGGTCCGCGCCTGCAACGAGGTCGGCTGCGGCGCCTGGAGCGGTGCGGCCGCGGCGACCACGCCCCCGCGGCCGGTGGACGTCGATTGGCGCAAGGACGGCTCCGCCGTCGGCCAGCCGGGGTGCAGCCACTCTTCGTGCGCCTGGGTGTTCACGACCGCCACCGGCCTCAACCCCGGCCAGACCTACACCGTCACCTGCCACGGTTCCGGGCAGGGCGCCTACTCGGCGACCCAGCGCACCGCCGATGGCAGCGGCCGGCTGACAGACCGCTCGTGCTACTTCGGCTACCCGGCCGAGACGTTCTGGATGACCGTCGGCCCTCACGAGTCCGAGCATCGCCTCTGGGGCAACTGAGCCCCTTCAGGAGACACCATCATGACCCCAGCGACCGACCAGCAAGCCGAGTGGTTCAGCCATTGGTTCAACGCCCTGCTCGACAACGTCGAGCAGGTGATCAAGGGCAAACGCGACCAGATCGCCCTGGCGCTCGTGTGCGTGTTCAGCGAGGGCCACCTGCTCGTCGACGACGTGCCGGGCACGGGCAAGACGTCGCTCGCCAAGGCGATCGCCCATTCCATCAAGGGCACCTGGAGCCGCATCCAGTTCACGCCGGACCTGCTGCCGTCCGACGTCACCGGCGGCCTCGTCTACAACCAGTCCCAGGGCAGCTTCGACTTCCGCCGTGGCGCGGTGTTCGCCAACGTCGTCCTCGCCGACGAGATCAACCGGGCGTCGCCGAAGACGCAGGCCGCCCTGCTCGAAGTGATGGAGGAGCGCCACGTCACCGTCGACGGCACCGGCTACGACGTGCCCCGTCCGTTCGTCGTCCTCGCCACGCAGAACCCGGTCGAGCAGGAGGGCACGTACCGCCTGCCCGAGGCGCAGCTCGACCGCTTCCTGATGCGCACGACGCTCGGCTACCCGGACCACGACCACGAAGTCGACGTGTTGCGGATGCTCGCCGACGGGCTGCGGCCGGAAGGACTGTCGCCGGTGATGTCGACCAGCGACGTGCGGGTCATGATCCAGGTCGCCGAAGCGGTGCACGTCGAGGACGCCGTCCGCAGCTACGTCGTGCGGCTGTGCGCGGCGACGCGCTCGCTCCCCCAGCTGCGGCTCGGCGTCTCGACCCGCGGGGCGATCGCCCTGATCCGCACCGCCCGGGCCCTGGCCGCGGCCCAGGCCCGGCCGTTCGTGACTCCCGACGACGTGCGCATCGTCGCACCCGCCGTGATGGGCCACCGCATGCTGCTGACGCCCGAAGCCGAGCTGGGCAAGATCGACACCGGCGAGCTGGTCGACCAGGTCCTCGACCAGGTCGAGCTGCCGGCGGCGATGCGACAGCGGGCCTGAACCTCCGATGAAGCGGCGCAGGATCCCGTTGACGGCGAGCGGCTGGACGGTCGCTGTCCTCGCGGCCGTCACCTACGTCGGCGGCTGGCAGCTCGGCTGGGTCGAGTTGATGGTCGTCGCCGCCGGCTGCCTCATCGTGCTGCTCGTCGCCGTGCCGTTCGTCGTCGGCCGCTTGGCCCTCGACGTCACCCGGACGCTGGAACCGGAGCGGGTCACGGCCGGCGATCGTGCCGTCGCCGTGGTGCGCGTCAGCAACCCCCGGCGCACGCCGATCGCCTCCCGCACGATCGAGGAGCACGTCGCCGGGCGGCCGCTGCGACTCGACATCCCGCCGCTCGGCGGGGGGCGGGCCACGGAGGCGGTGTACACGCTGCCGACCGCCCGGCGCGGCGTCGTCACCGTCGGGCCGGCGTTGATCGTCAAGTCCGACCTGCTCGGCCTGATGCGCCGGGAGATCGTCCAGACCGGCACGCAGACGTTGTGGGTCCATCCCCGTGTCACTGCCGTGCAGGCGCTGCCGGTCGGCTTCGCCAAGGACCTCGAGGGACCGACGTCGGATGCCTCGCCGGCGGGCGACGTCGCCTTCCACGCCCTGCGCGAGTACGAGCTCGGCGACGACCACCGGCACATCCACTGGATGTCGACGGCGCGGACCGGGACGCTGATGGTCCGCCACTACGTCGACAACCGCCGCCCCAACCTGACCGCCGTCGTCGACACGGAGATCGCCTCGTATCCATCGGAGCGGGAGTTCGACGTGGCCATCGAGATCGCCGCGTCACTGGGCGTGTCCTCACTGCTGCACGGCCAGCCGGTGGCGATCTGGCTCGACCGCGATGTCGTGATGGGCCAGAACCGTCCGGCCGGGCGCAACGACCTCCTCGACCGGCTGACGCTTGCCGACGGCGCCACCGGTACCGATGCCGCCGATGCCGCGCTGCACGCGCTGCGGGCCGAGGCCGGCACGTCGGCGCTGGTCGTCATCACCGGCAACGTGCCGACCGACCGCTTCCTGTCGATGGCCACCGTCGCCCGGCGATCGGCCCGCGTCCTGCTCGTGCGGGTGTGGCCGAAGGGCGACCGCCTGCCGGGCGTGCTGCCGGGCGCCCGCGTCCTCGACGTCGACAGCCTCGACCACTTCCGCGCCGCCTGGGCCACGGTCACCACATGACGGCCGCACCCACCCACCCCGGCACCGACGCCTGCGGCTCCGCCGCTCGGTGGTGGGCGCGCGGGGAGGAGACGTGAGTCGGGGGGCGCGGACCGCGTTCCGGCGGCGAGCCCATCGGGCGGGCGAGGTCGACGGCGAGGACGTGGCGGTCGACCAGCGGCCGCGGCGGGGCATCGGTCGCTACCTCGCCGTGTCCGTCGGCATCGTCGCCGTGATGTCGATGATCGCCGCCATCGGCTTCCGCAGCGCGCTGTCCGGGTGGAGCTTCGTCACCGCCGCGGCGATCGGCACGATCGGCGCCTCCGCCGTCGTGTTGGTCGCCGAGTGGCGGCGTCTCTTGCTCGGTGAGAGCGTGGCCATCTCGGCGCTGGCCTTCGTCCTGCTCGGAGGCGTGGCCGTCAACGGCGTCCCGACGCCCGGCGCTTACATGTCGTTCGCCCGCGGTCTCGTCGACGGCTGGGCCGACCTGCTCTCCAGTGCTCCGCCCGCCGACATCACGGACCAGCTGCGGGCCCTGCCGTTCACCGTCGCCTGGTTGGCGGCGGCCGTCGGCGGCGAGATCGCCCGGCACTCCCGCCGGCCCGGCCTGCCCGCCGTCGGCCCGATCCTCGCCCTCGCCCTCAGCCTGCTGTTCACGATCGAGGAGCGCTGGCTGGCGCTGCTGCAGGGCGCCGGGATCCTGGCCGGCACGCTGGCCCTCATCACCGCGGCCCAGCGGCTCGGCCGCCGCCCGATCGTCACCGCCATCGACGACGAGCTCGACGCCGGTGCCCTGTCGACGAACCGCAGGCGGCTGATGCTCGGGGCGGTGGTCGTCGTCGGCGCCGTCCTGGCCGCCCCGGTCATCGGCCCGCGCCTCCCGCTGGCCGAGGCCAACGAGCGCTTCGACCTGCGCCGCTACCAGGTGCCGCCGTTCGATCCGCTGGCCGTGCCGAGCCCGCTCGTCCAGGTCAAGGCGTCGTTGAAGGACGAGCGTCGCGACGACGTCGTGTTCGTCGTCTCCGGCGACACGCCGATCGACCGTTGGCCGGTCGCCGTGCTGAGCGACTACGACGGCGTCGTGTGGACCGTCGCCGATCCCGAGCGCGATCCCGACGCCGCCGAGTTCGTGCCCGTCGACACCCAGCTCCCCGTGCTCGACGACCCGATCCCGGACGGCTCGACGACCGTCGAGCACACCGTCGAGATCGTCGACCTCGGCGGGTCCTTCCTGCCCGCGGCCGGCACGCCGCGCCAGCTGACGCTGCCCGGTGATCTCGATCCGCGGATGAACATGCTGACCGGCACCGTCGCCTTACCGAGCGGGGTCACCGACGGCTTGACGTACCAGATCCGCTCGGCCGTCATCCCGGACGTGCCCGAGGACGCGCTGGCGGTGGCGCCGATCACCCCGGTCGACCGCACCGAGCAGCTGGAGCTGCTGCCGCCGCCGGTGCGCAACCTCGCCGCCGACCTCGTCGAGGGCGAGGACCGCGGCTGGCCGCAGCTGGCGGCGATCCGCGACGAGTTCGTCAACCAGGGCTTCTACGACGTCACCGAGGACACCGCCCCCGGGCACTCCTACGGCCGGATCGCGGCGATGCTCGAGGAACCTGACCGCATCGTCGGCTTCGAGGAGCAGTACGCCGCGGCCGCCGCGGTGATGGCCCAGGTGGCAGAGCTTCCCGTACGAGTCGTCGTCGGCTACCGCGTGCCGGCGGCGTCGTGGCGCAACGGGCGCGCCGAGGTCACCGCCGGCGACATCGCCGCATGGGTGGAGCTCGATGCCGGCGAGCACGGGTGGATCCCGGTCGACGTGACGCCGGACCGCTCGCGCACACCCGACCCCGACACCCAGGGCAGCACGACCGAGCAGATCGCCATCCCCAACCCCCCGCCGCCGCCACCGCCGCCGCCGCAGATCGAGCCGCCCCGCCAGGAGGAGGAGGCCATCGACAGCGAGGAGGAGGTCCAGCCCGTCGAGCACGAGTTCGGCACGGGCACCGGGCTCGCGCCGTGGGCCGTCATCGCCCTCGGCGTGGCCGGTGTGCCGCTCGGCCTGCTCGCCCTGTTCGCCCTCCTCGTCGTGGCGTGGAAGCTGGTGCGACGGCAGCGTCGGCGCAACCGACCGTCCACGACGGGGCGGGTCACCGGTGCGTGGGCCGAGGCCGTCGATCGCTGCACCGAGTCCGGCGCCCCGCGGCTCACCGGGACGACGCCACAGGAGACGGTCGGCGTGTACACCGGTGACGGCGAGCTCGTGTCCGTCGCGCCGCCGCTCCGCACGCTGGCGGACCAGGTCGACCGCGCGGCCTACGCCGCGACGCCGCCCACCGGCGAGCACGCCGACGTCGCCTGGCGCTGCACCGACGAGGTCGCCGCCGAGCTGCGCCGGCAGAGCAGCCCGGCGCGACGCGTACGGATGATGCTCGACCCGCGCCCGCTGCTGCGCGACGAGTCGAGGACCGGCAGCCGGCGATGACGGCGCCGCGCGGTTCTCCGTGGATTTCGCGGCCAGAAGCGGCCTTGACTTCGGTTCAAAACCGGTGGTGAGCGGCGACCGGGGTGGGCCGCCGGACGGGTCCGAGGACGATGAGGACGACGTCACGGTGCCTGGTGATCACGAGTTGATCGCCGAGCTGCGCCGCTCCGGCGTTGCCCCGCAGCCCGAGGACGACGACGACGTCACGATCGACGCCGACCACGACCTCATCGCCGAGCTGCGGGCGACCGGGCCGAACGAGCCGACTGCGGCCGCGCCGACCGTGCCGGGGCAACCGCTACCGCCACCGCCACCGCCGCAACCGCCGACCGTGCCGTTGCCGACCACGCCCGCCGCGCCCGCGGCACCGGGACGGTGGCAGCCGACCGGGCGCCTCCCGGTGGCCCAGCGGCCGGGACCACCGCCGGAGCAGACCCCGCGCCCGACCGCCCTGTGGCTGATGATCGGGTTCGGTGTGGTGCTCGGGCTCGGCGCCGTCTTCGCCCTGCTCGCCCTCCGTGGCGACGACGAGGATCCGGCCCCCTCGACCGTGCCGACGTCGGCCACGTCGGCGACGAACGACACCGTCGCCGACACCCGACCGTCGACGACGAGGGCGCCGACGACCACCGCCGCCCCGACCACCACGGTGGCGCCGACCACGACGGTGGCGCCGACGACCACCGTCGCCCCGACGGCTCCACCGACCGTTCCGGCCGCCCCGCCGCCGGCCCCGCCCGGACCCTGACCACGATGCTCGGGATCGACGACGACGACACGACGCCGACGGAGAACACCGACATGCTGCACGAGTTGACGGCGACGCTCGCCGCGTCGCCGCTGACGGTCTCGGAGTGGGCGACGGCGACGTCGCCGGGGATCCGGCGCCGGCGTCAACGAGGACGCCTGGGGTCACCGCGACCAGATCTTCGTGATCGCCGACGGGATGGGCGGCCGCGGCGGCGGCTCCCTGGCGTCGCGCAGCGCCGTCGACCGCTTCCTCGCCCGCTCGGCGACGCCCCCGATCGACTGGCGCGACGTCGTCATTCAGGTCAACGACGACGTGGTTCGAGCCGGTGCGGCGCGCGGCATCGCGCGGCTCGGCACGACGCTGCTGGCTGCCGCCGTCGGCGGGCCGCTCGTCACGCTCGTCCACCTCGGCGACTCTCGTGCCTACCGCCTGACCCGCCTCACCGACGACGACCGCGACCGGCTCGACGTGCTCACCCGCGACCACAACGTGCGCTCGGAGCTGCTCGCCGCCGGGCTCGACGTCCGCGAGTACCGTGACCGCGGCGTGGCGCTGCACGGCCTCACCTCGTTCATCGGTCTCGAGCGTGACGTCCTGCGGATCGATGTGCTGGCCGTCCCGATGCGCGCCGGTGACCGCCTGCTGCTGTGCACCGACGGCGTGCACCGCCAGCTCGACGACGATCAGATCCGTGTCGCCCTCGCGTCAGCGACGTGTCGCGGGTCCGCCGAGCGGCTCGTCGAGCTCGCCGACCTCGCCGGCGGGCGGGACAACGCCACCGCCGTGGTCCTCCAGCTCGGTGTCGGCCCCGACGCGCCGGAGGCACCGTGAGCGTCCCGTCCGCCGCCACGGTGCGCCTCGCCGCCGGCGCGGGCCTCGTGGCCCGGCGCCCGACCGCCCTGCTGTACGTCCCCGACCGCGACGCCGCGCTGATCGAGGCCTTCACCACCAGCCCACCCGGTGCCGAGCTGCAGGCGGTGGCGTCGACGACGGTCGCTGCCGGCTTCACGGTCGGGCCGTACATCTGCCTGGCGTGGGGATCCGGGGTCCAGGTGATGGCGTTCGGTGACATCGCCGTGGAGACCGATCAGCCGACGCTGCCGATGCTCAGTGGCGCCGGCTCGCGCACATGGGTCGAGCACTCGCTGCCACTGAACGGTGACGCCGTGATCGAGGTCGGCGGCGCCGGCGACGTCGACGCCTCGACCGATCTCACCGGGGGCGTGGTCCTGGCCGGCGGCTTCCGGCTCGAGCTCGCCGCCGCCGCGCCGGCCCAGGCTCCTGCGCCGCCGGCACCCGAGCCGGCCGCCGTGCCCGAGGCGCCCGCCGCGCCCGCCACGGAGGCGGTGCCCGAGCTCGCCGCGGCGGCACCGGTCCAGCCGTCTGGGCCGCCCGCCGCTCGCCCGACGCAGGCCGTCGACCGCGACGATCCGGTAGCGGCCCTGGCCGCCATCCAAGCGGCCGCCGTCGGCGCCGACGGGGAGCCCCTGCAGCAAACGGGGGCGGCCGCCCCCGTCCCAGCAGCCGAGCCGGAGCCCGCTGGCGTCGCCGACGCCGACGATCCCGACATCACGTTGCCGCCGCCGATCTCGGAGATCCTCGACGTCGTACCCGACCTCGAGCCGGCCGACAGCCGGGGAACGCTGGTCGACGCCAAGATGTGCGGCAACGGCCATCCCAACCCGCCCGCCGCCGCCACGTGCGGTGTGTGCGGCGAGTTCCTGGCGCCCGGTTCGTCGTCGGTGCTGCACGTCCCGCGGCCGAGCCTCGGCCGCCTGCAGGTCGACGACGGCCAGGTGGTCGAGCTCGACCAGGAGCTGCTCATCGGCCGCCGTCCCGAGCGCGACAGTGACCCGGCCCGCCAGGGTCTGCGGCCGGTGACGCTCACGGGCGACAAGGTCTCGCGGAGCCACCTGGAGGTCCGCTTCCAGGGCTGGGAGGTGCTCGTCGCCGACTGCGCGTCGACGAATGGCACGTTCGTCGTCCCCCATCCCGGCGGGCAGGTGGTGGCACTCGAGCCCGGACGTCCCCAGATCGTCGAACCGGGTGCCACCGTCTACTTCGGCTCACGGTCGTTCACCGTGCTCGGACGGCGAGCGTGACCGACCTCCGGCTGCGCGTCGACTTCATCGGCGAGGTCGCCGAGATCGAGCCCGGCCGGGAGCTGACGTTCGGTCGGCAGGCCGACCTGCACATCGACGACAACCGCCACCTCCACCGGGTGCTCGGACGGTTCTGGTCGCGTGGCGACGCCTGGTGGTTGACCAACGAAGGCCGCGCCATCACCATCCAGATCGCCGACGCCGACTCCCGATCCAACGTGATGCTCGCCCCCGGGAGCGAGATCGCCCTGTCGTTCCCCAACTCGATCCTTCGCTTCCGCGCCGGGATCACCGACTACGAGGTGATCGTCCGGGTGCCCGATCGCGACGCCGAGGACGGCGACGCCGAGGACGACCCACTGGAGGCCGACGACTCCGATCTCGACACCATCGCCCTCGGCGACCTGATGCTCACCGACGAGCAACGGCTGCTGCTGCTGGCGCTCGCCGAGGGCACGCTGCGCGACCCGCACAGCAACGACGAGCTGCCGACCAACCGGGCCGTCGCCCGCCGGCTCGGCTGGTCGATCACCAAGTTCAACCGCAAGCTCGACAACCTCTGCAACCGCTTCAGCAAGCTCGGCGTCGGCGGCCTGCGGGGCTCGATCGACCAGCTGGCCACCGACCGGCGGCGGCGGCTCGTCGAGCACGCCGTCGAGTCCGGCCTCATCGCCCGCTCCCAGCTGTCACTGCTCCCTGCCGAACCGGACTGAGACTCTCGGGATCCGCCGACCGGCCAAGCCGGATCGGCAGCACCTGCCGAACCCTGACGCGCAACTCGCCCCGGCCGAGGGAGAGGCCGGGGCGAGTGCTTCCCGTCTGACGCGTCGTGGCTGACCCGCCGGACCTCAGGCTGCGCTGGTCTGCCGCTGCTGCTGGGCCTGCTTGCGCACGACCTGACCGACCTGGCGCAGGGCCTCGGCGATCTTCTTCAACTGCGAGGCGTACGTCCCCTCCCACTCGTTCTTGAAGCGGTCGGCGTCGGGACCCTTCCACCACGTGCTGTTGACCTGGCTGGAGATCTGCTGCGTCGCCTGGGCGATCTGCTGCGCCTCCTGATCGAACTTCCTCGACAGCTGATCCAGTTGTTCAACGTCGGCACCGAGCTGCGCCATGACTGTTCTCCTTCGACTTGCTGCATACGCAACCACTGCGCATCGCGACCTCGCGGTCATCTCCAATCCTGACGACCGTCGCCGGATCTCGACATCGGGAGGACTCCCCTGGTCAGCGCGGCGTGAAGAGGCGCAGCGACGAGACGACCGTCGCGACCTCCTCGGCCACGCCGGCGGGCGCCGCCTCGGGCCACGTGCCGACGACGGAGACGATGTTGGCCACCTGCTCGGTCGCCGGCACGTAGACGAGCAGCTGGCGCGCCACGAGCGCCAGCCCGCCAGGACCCGGGAAGCGCATGGCGACGCGCCGCACCGGCGTCGTCACGTCGGCGGCCACCTCGTCGCTGAGCACCTCCACGTCATCGGGCGGGGCATCGAGCCCGACGACGGACCGGACGTCGTCGTGGACGGCCGCCGTGGCCGCCGTCCGGCGCACCCGGACGACGACGTTGGGGATGAACCCCTCGATCACCTCCGGGTGCCGGACGGCCATCTCGGCATCCGGGACGGGCACGGCGACCCAGCCCGCCGGCACGCGCAGACGGAGGACGGGCGGCGGCGGGAACAACGCCGACGGGTACTGCAGCACCACGCCGGGTTCGTCGCGGTCGTCTTCGGCGTACAAGCGGCCGCGCCGGCGCGCGACCGCCGCCGCCTCCGCGGCCTGCGCCGCGGCGTCCTCGGCGAACCTCGCCGCTGCCGCGTCGGCGACGGCGACGAGGTCCTCACCGTCGTCGCCGATCTCGGCCGGGTCGTCCGCCGTCGCGATGCCGTCGTCAGAAGGACCGGCAGCAACGGGGTCGGCCTCGAACAGCTCCTCGATCGACGGTGGTTCGGACACGGGCCGCTCCGTCACCACGGATCGGGCAGGGCGACGTGGACGAGCTCGGCGGCGCCGCGCTCGGCGAGGAACCCCCGACCTTCCGGCCAGGCGACCCGTGTGCGGCGCGGCAGGGTCACCCCGGCGACGTCGCCGTCGTTGTCGGTGTCCGGCTGCAGCAGCACCGCCAACCCGTCCTTGCGCATCTCCGGGATGGCGCCGGAGTACTGGCGCCGGGCGACGGTGTTGTCGACGGCGCCGATCACGGTGAGCGGGTGCTCCCTGGCGAGGCGGAGGACCTCCATGAGGGCCGTGTCGGCTTCGGAGTCGCACAGCTCGCCGAGGTCGTCGACGACCACGAGCGCGCGCCGCCCGAAGCGGTCGGCGACGCCGGCGATGCGCTCCAGCAGGCGGGCACCGTCCGTGGGGCCCTGGGCGATCTTGCCCCAGAACGGGGCATGGGCCAGCGGTGTCGGGCGCACGTGGACGTGGAACAGCGGGATGCCGGCGAGCGCGGCGGACTGGGCGATGCTCGCCAGCGCCGTCGTCTTGCCGCTGCGCGGCGGCCCGGTGACGAGCACGTGGCCCTGATCGAGCGGGATCCCTCGCCACCGCAGGTCATCGTCACCGAGAGCGAACGCCAGGCGCTCGGTCGACACCGGCGCTTCCAGCGCGGCTCGGCGCAACTCCTCCGGGAGCACGCCGACCCCCGGCGCCTCGGCCACGCCGGCGTCACGCAGCCGCGCCGCGAGCCGGGCGATCTCGTCGGCCTGGCGCTCCCCGTTGGACGAGCCGCCGAGCACGGCGACCTGGACCTCCATGCCGTCCATGACGGCCCGCCCCGGCGGACTGGTCGGAGACAGGATCCCGACCGGCTCACCGGCGCTGGCGTACTCGTCGTCGTTGGCCAGGCGCAGCACGAGCCGGCGGGGCAGCGAGCTGACGAGCGACATCGGGACCGACGACCGGCGGTCGGCCGTGATCACGAAGTGCACGCCGACCTGGCGCCCGTCGGCGACGAGGCGGGTGAACAGGTCGAGCCAGCGCCCCGCGTCGATGCGTTCGTGGATCGCCTGGAACCCGGCGTAGCTGTCGAGGAGCACGAACACCCGGGCGGCCGATGCGCCATCGGGCGCGTTGCGGCGGTACTCCGGCAGCGAGCCGGCTCGCACGGCGGCGAAGTCGATCGCCCGCTGGTCGATGCGCTCGCGCAGCGTGCGCAGCAAACGGGTGACCCGCTCGATGTCGTCACCGGCGATCACCGAGCCGACGTGCGGCAGCTCCTCGATGATGTCGAGGCCGCGGCCGGCGAAGTCGAGGGCGTGGACCTCCACCGGCCGCCCGGTCGCCTCCGCGGCGAGGCCGGCACTGATCGCCAGACTGCGCAGGGCCACCGTCTTGCCGGATCCACTGGTGCCGAGGACCAGCAACCCGCCATCGGTGTCGGGCCGGAACTCGGCGATCGCCTGCAGCTGGCGGCTGGGACGATCGCTGACCCCGAAGACGATCGATCCATCGTCGGTCGAGCCGGGCAGCCGCCCCAGCTCGTAGCTCGGGGCCAGCGGCGGCAGCCACGGCCGGCGGGGTGCTCCGGCGCCGAGCAGGTCGAAGGCGGCGCGGTGGGCGTGGACGAGTCGCTGGAGATCGCTCGGGTGGTCCGGCGGCACGATCACCCGCCGCTCCTCGGCGATCCCCGTGTCGTGGTCGAACCCGAACAGGCGGGCGGCGACCAGCGGCTCCTGGACGTCGGCGACGGTGTGCCCGCCGACGTAGGCGCTCTGGAACGGCACCAGCTCCTGGGGACCGATGCGGGCCACGGCCCGACCGGGCAGCCGGCGCTCGATGGCCGCGGCGACGGGCGAGCCGATGACGTCGGCCGACTCGTCGTCGGCGGCCATGCGCAAGGCGATGCGCAGGTTGGTGTTCGCCCGGATCTGCCCGGTGATGACGCCGGCTGGGCGCTGGGTGGCCAGCACCAGGTGGAGTCCGAGGCTGCGGCCGCGGAGGGCGACGTCGACGACGCCGTCGACGAACTCGGGCACCTCCTTGGCCAGGGCGGCGAATTCGTCGACGACGATCAGCAGGCTCGGCGGCGTCTGCGGGTGGCCCTTGCGCTCCATCTCCAGGAGGTCCTTGGCGTCGGCGGCCTGCAGCAGCAGCTCGCGGTGGTGCAGCTCGGCGTTGAGGGAGGTGAGGGCCCGCCGCACCTCGTTGCGATCGAGGTCGGTGACCATGCCGACGGTGTGCGGCAGGGCGACGCACTCCTTGAACGCTGCCCCGCCCTTGTAGTCGACGAGGAGGAACGTGACCCGCTCGGGGCTGTGCATCGTGGCCAGGCCGACGATGAACGCCTGCAGGAACTCCGACTTGCCGGCGCCGGTGGTGCCGGCGACGAGGGCGTGCGGGCCGTCCTGGCGGATGTCGAGCACGAACGGGGCGCCGGCCTGCATCCCGACGACGACGCGCAACCCGTGGTCGGCGTGACCGCCCTCGTGCTGCTGCCACAGCTCGAGGATCGACGTCGGGTCGTCGAGGATGGGCCCGCCGCCGTACAGCTCGGCGAAGGTGACGGCGCTGGGGATCTCACTGTCGTCGTTGACGCGCCCGGTGATGTCGATGATCGGCGTGATGCCGCGGGCGACCGCCACGGCGTCATCCAGCGACATCCCCTCCCAGCGGGTCGGGGCGACGGTCAGCCCGGTGCCGGTGAACCCGGTACGGGCCGTGACGTGGTCGGGGTCGATCTCGACGACCGTCCCGCACGCCTTGGGCAGGCGGTGACGCGCCGAGGTGACCCAGAGGAAGGTGATGCCGCTGTCGCGGCCGGCCTCGATCAGCGGCATCAAGCGGCGGCGCTCGACCGGGCAGGTCTCGTCGATCACGACGAGCACGGCCGGCAGGGTCGACCCGGCGGCGTTGCCGGTCCTGGCCTGCAGCAGCGCGTCGACCAGGACCAAGGCGTGGTGCGACGTCGAGGCCAGCTGGGAGCCGCCGAGCGAACGGCTGTGGGGCAGCCACTTGAGGAACGTCCAGTCGGTGAGGCCGCCCTCGCCGACGAGGGCGACGACAGCCAGGTCGGTGGGGCTGTGCATCGTGGTCGCCTGCACGACCATCGAGCGGGCGAGGGCGCGCGTCGACGCCATCGGGCCGGCGAGGCCGACACCGCCGATGTCGAGCAGGTCGACGGAGAGCGGCACGTCGTCGAGGAGGCGGAAGCGGCCGGGGATCGCCTCCAGCTCGCGGCGCAGGTCCCGGGGCCCACCGCTGGCCACCTTGACCGTCGTCCGCGACGGCAGCTCGGCCGTGCCCACCCGCAGGCGCAGGAAGTCCCCGTCGCCCGGCGCCCGCTCCCACAGCCGGTCGGACAGACCGCGCACGATGCCGCCGAGCTCGGCCGGCCCGGGCAGCTCGCGGAAGCGTCCCCGCACCTCCTCGACCCGCTGCTGCTCGAGGTGGTGGACCTGCTCGGCGACGACGACGCCGTGCTCGGCGAGAGCCTCCTTGAACTCGTACTGCCCGGTCCGCCGGGCCTCGATCACGCTGCCGATGAGGAGGATCGGCGACAGCAGCATGAAGATCGCCCCGATCGGGCCGATGAGGAAGTACATGACGATGCCGAGGATCACCGGCAGGACGGCGCTGATCATCGGCAGGCGCTGGCGGCGCGGTCGGTCGGGCGGCGCCGGCAGCTCGACCTCGACCCCGCCGTACGGCCGGGTGACCCGCGGTGGGCGGTTGAACTCGATGCGGTTCTTCGACGCCAGGGCTTCGACGGCGCGGACGTGGTCGCGGATCGACAGCGTCAGGTCGCCGATCTCGGCCGACTGCCCGGGTCGCAGCACGGTCGGCGTGGTGATCGCCGTGCCACCGATGACGACGCCGTTCTTCGAGCCGAGGTCGGCGATCGTGACGACGTCGGTGACCGTGATGCGGGCGTGGCGGCGGGAGGCCTGCTGGTCCTTGATGACGACGTCGTTGTCGGAGTCGCGACCCAGGCGGTTGTCGCCGTAGCGCAGCGGGTACTCGGTCTCCGTGCCGCTCGGCGCGGTCACGACGAGCGTGGCGCCGAACGCTTCGGGCGTCGCCGAGAAGACGGCATTGACCGAGTCGACGAGCGTCAAATGGTCGCCGGACCGCACGTCGATGTCGGCCACGCGGTCGTCGCGTCGCGGCGTCTGAGCGGTGCGGGCGATCGACAGCGTGCCGCCGCGGTGGTCGAGGAACGCGAGGGCGTCGACCACATCACCGAACGTCGCCCCCGGCTCGACGTCGAGCACGACATCGGTGGAGCGGCCGGCACCATGGGCGACCTCGACCCGCAGCTCCATCGATCCGACCGTACCGATGGCCGCCGACGCTGTCCCCGGGGACGACTCCCCTCGGCGATCCCCGTTTCGGTCCGGATCCTGGTCGCAGGGGTGACCAGGATCCGGACCAAGACGCAGCTAGCGAGCGCCGTGGCGGAAGGTGATCGAGATCCGCGGCTCGGCGTGGCGGACCTTGGGGATGGTGTGCTCCCAGTCGTGCTGGCACGCCCCACCCATCACGAACAGGTCGCCGCGGCCGAGGTCGAACGACAGCGCCCTGCCTCCGCCGCGTGGGCGCAACCGCAGCGGGCGCGGCGCGCCGACGCTGACGATGGCGACGATCGGGTCGTCGACCGTCTCGCGGTGGCGGTCGCCGTGCCAGGCCACCGAGTCGGTGCCGTCGCGGTAGCAGTTGTAGCCGATCGAATCGAACGTCTCGCCGTAGCGGATGCTCAGCAGCCGGCGGATCTCGGCCAGCACGGGCAGCGCCTCGGGTCCCGTGCTCGGCACCCACCACGCCGTCAGGCGGGGCTCGGGCAGGCGGCGCTGGTACATGGTGACGGTCCGCTGCTGCCAGTCGAGGTGGTGGAAGAGGTGGTCGAAGACCTGCTCGTCGCCGGCGAGCCAGTTGGGCAGGTGCTCCAGCCACGTCCGGTCGTCCAGCCGGATGCGCCGCACGCCGGCGAACGTCGGGTCGACGGCCGGGTCGTCGAGGCCGAGCAACGACCCCTGCAGGTGCAGGGAACGTGCGTTCGCAGACATGTGTTCGATGTTCGCGCCGCCATCAGCCGGCGGTCAAGCCGGTCAGACTGCGGCCGTGCCCGAGTCCGTCGACGATCCCGCCGATCCCCGCCTCGTCGACTACCTCGAGCTACCCGATCCCGCCGCGCAGCGCCGCCACGAGCGCCACGAGGTGTTCGTCGCCGAGGGCGTCACGGCGATCGAGCGGCTCCTCGAATCCGGGCATCGGGTCCGCTCGGTGCTCGTCACGCCGCGGATCCTGGCCCGCCTCGCTGGACGTCTCGAGGCCCTCGACGCCCCGGTGTACGTGGCGCCGCGGTCGGTGCTGGCGGCGACCGTCGGCTTCGACCTCCACCGTGGCGCGGTCGCCGCTGCCGATCGCCGGCCACTGCCCTCGATCGCCGAGGCGATCGCCGGCACTCGACGCATCGCCGTGCTCGAGGGGCTCAACGATCCGGAGAACCTCGGGGCGATCGCCCGCTCGGCACGCGCCCTCGGCATCGAGGCCATCGTCCTCGACCCGACGTGCATCGACCCCTATTACCGGCGCACCGTGCGGGTCAGCCAGGGGGAGGTCCTGCTGCTCCCGGTCGCCCGTGCCGCGCGGTGGCCGGACGACCTCGGCACGGTGCGCGCCGCGGGGTTCCAGACATGGGCGCTGACGCCGGATGCGCGGGCCGAACCGATCTGGTCGCTGGCGGTGCCGGACAGGGTTGCCGTCATGCTCGGTGCCGAGGGTCCGGGGCTGTCACCGGCCTCGCTCGCCGCCGCTGACCGCCGGGTGCGCATCCCGATCCACGCCGGCGTCGACTCGCTCAACGTCGGCCACGCCGCGGCGGTCGCCTTCGCGGCCATCGGCCGGCCGGGCTGAGGGGTTGCGCGGACCGGTCAGCGGGGGACGCCGGCGCCCGGACGGAACGCGGCGTCGTCCTGCTCGGCGTCGCGTCGGGCGGCCATCTGCTCCATCGTCGTGGCCATCGCCTTGGCCGCCCCGTCGTGGGCCATGATCTTGCTCATCACGGCCCGGCTGGCCCCACCCATCAGCTCGGCCTGGTTCTGGTGCAGGTACTCCTGGGAGCCGCGCAGGTTGGCGGTGTAGCCGTTGAGCTCGGGCACGACGTAGCGGGCGACGAGCTCCCACGAGCGCATCGTCGCCTCGCGGTTGGCCCAGTCGTGGGCGAAGCCGAGCACCACACCGAACCCGCCGGTGAGCTCCTGGAGGTGGCGGATCGCCGCCACGAGGTCGTCGGGCGTGCCGACGACCGCTGCCCCGGCGCCCTCGGCGCCGCCCTGGGTCGTGCGCTCGAGCAGATCCCAGGCGTCTTCGACGTGCTCCGCGCCCGGGCGCCCGAGCGTCCACACGTTGTACTCGTTGTGCCAGCGGTGCAGGCCGTGGACAGCTTCGGCCCGCGCCTGCTCCCGCGTCTCGGCGAGGTGGAACGCCATCAGCACGCGCCAGTCCCGTCGGTCGACGGTCGAGCCGTGGATGACCGCGGCCTCCTCGGCGAACGCCCACTGCGTCGGCAGCGCCTGGATGCCCGTCGGTCGAGTTGGAGGCGATCGACAGCACGCCGATGCCGTACTTGCCGGCCAGCTGCATCCCCGACGGGGAGATCGACGACGCCGTCGCCATCGGCATGTCCTCCTGCAGCGGGAGGAGCTGCAGCTGGGCGTCGTGCAGCTCGAACCAGTCCGACTCGTAGGTGAAGCGGTCCTCGCCCCGCAGCAGGCGGATGATGATGCCGAGCGCCTCGTCCTGGCGATCGCGCAACAGCACCGGATCGATGCCGTGGGTGCGGGCGTCGGACGGCAGCGCGCCCGGCCCCGACCCGAACATGGCCCGGCCGCGGGTCATGTGGTCGAGCTGGACCATCCGCTGGGCGACGTTGAAGGGATGGTGGTACGGGAGGCTGACGACCCCGGTACCGAGACGGATGGTGTGCGTCGTCTGACCGGCCGCGGCCAGGAACATCTCCGGGGAGGCGATCGTCTCCCAGCCCGAGGAGTGGTGCTCGCCGCACCAGAACTCGTCGAACCCGAGGCGATCGAGGTGCGTGGCGAGGTCCAGGTCGCGCTGGAACATCAACGTCGGGTGCTCACCCGTCGGGTGGTGGGGAGCGAGGAACGAGCCGAAGCGCAGACGAGCCATCGTCGGACGATAGGACCACCACGCCCCCGCCCCTCAGTCGAGCCACACGTGGAGACGAAGGGACTCGAACCCTCAACCCCCGCCTTGCAAAGGCGGTGCGCTACCAGTTGCGCCACGTCCCCGGGCACAACCACGCTACCGGGCGCCTGCGACGTCACCCGTCGGGGATCTCCAGCATGACGCGGACACCGAGCAGGCGCACCGCCCGGGTGTTGGCGAAGCGGTCGAGCACCACGGCGGCCATCGTGGCCACCTCGTCAGGGTCGGTCGTCGGCGCCGCCAGCTTGCTGATCTTGCTGCGCGTGAAGAACGCCGACGTGCGCAGTTTGACGGCGACGTGCGTGACGCGCCGCCCGTCGGCGACGACCAGTTCGGTGACCTCCACGGCCAGGCGCCGCACGTGCTCGGCGATCTCGTCGGGGTCGGCGAGGTCGTGCTCGAACGTCACCTCCCGGCTCCGCGAGCGGGCCACGTGCGGCGCGGCGGTGACCGGGGCATCGTCGCCGCCGAGGGCGAGCACCCGCAGGTGCGGACCGATCCGTGGTCCGAAGCGCCGGGCCAGCTCGGCATGATCGGCCCGGGCGAGCTCGACGACGGTGTGGACGCCGGCGTCGGCCAGCCGCCGAGCCGTGCGGTCGCCGATCCCCCACACCGCCGTCACCGGACGATCGCCCATCGTCTCGATCCACGAGGCGCGCGTCAGCATCGCCACGCCTCCCGGCTTGGCGAACCCCGTCGCCGTCTTCGCCTGCAACTTGGTCTCGCCGATCCCCACCGCGCACGTCAGCCGGGTGGCCTCCAACACGCGTGCCTGGAGACGACGGGCGAACTGCTCCGGATCATCGGTGTCGACGGCGACGAACGCTTCGTCCCACCCCCACTCCTCGACCACCACGGGGAGGGACCGCAGCGCTGCCATCACGGCAGCGGACGCCGCCTCGTAGGCGGGCTTGTCCGAGGGCAGGAACACGGCGTCGGGGCAGCGGCGGGCCGCCAGCTGCAACGGCATCCCCGACGTCACCCCGAACGCCCGCGCCTCGTAGGAGGCCGTGGCCACGACCTGCCGGGGCCGGTCGGGGTTGCCGTCGCCGCCGACGATCACGGGCCGTCCGCGCAGCTCGGGCCGGCGGAGGATCTCCACGGCGGCGAGGAACTGGTCGAGGTCGACGTGCAGGATCCACATCCCGCCCGCCAGGCGTCAGTCGTCCTTGAGGGCGACGGCGTTCGGGGTGACGTTCATCTTCGGCTCGTACTCGGCCACCTCGACGATGCGCCCCTCGCCGGTGAACGCCGCCCGCAGCTCCTCGCGGCACGACGAGCACGGCCCGTAGAACCGCTCGTCGCAGTCACGGCCGCAGCGAGGGCAGACGATGTTCATCCCGGCGAAGCTAGCGACTCGGTGCTCGGCCCGATCAGCACCTCCGAGCCGACGGGCGCGAACCCGCAGGCGAGGAACGCCCGCAGCGACGCCGCGTTGCCCGGGGCCACCTGAGCCCAGCAGCGCTCGCCCGGATCGAGACGGCCCAGCCCGGCGGCGATCAACCGCCGACCGTGACCGCCACCGCCGGCGGGGTCGAACAGCTCGACGGACAGCTCGCGGCGCCCGACCAGGCCATGGCCGAGCACCACGAGCCCGGCGTCGTCGCCGTAGACCTCGACGTCGCGCCGGTGGGCGATCGCTCGCCGGACGCGCGGGTGGTCGCCGAGATCGGCGCGGCGATCCACGGACGGGCCCGGCCGGGCGTCGGCGACGAGCACGACGTCGAGGCTGCCGACGTGCCCGGCCGGGCCGGCGAGCCGGCGCAGCACCTCCGGGTGGTTGGCGCCGCCGAAGCCGTCGGCGCCCAGTCGCACCAGTTCGGCCCGATCGATGTCGGCCAGCACGTAGGCGTGGCCGGTGAACGACACGACCGCGTGGAACCCCGCGGGATCGGGCGGCAGCACATCGACGCCGCCGTCGAACGGCGGGAACGTCCCCCCTGCCGCGGCGTCCAGGATCGCCGCCAGCGGGTGGTGCGGCGACGTCAGCCGAGGACCCGGTCGAGGTAGGCGTTGGCGAACGTGCGGTCGGGGTCGAGCTTGTCCCGCGCGGCCTGGAAGTCGGCCCACTGCTCGTACCGCGGGGCCAGCGTGGCGGCCCGCTGGCCGTGCAGCTTGCCCCAGTGGGGCCGCCCGCCGTAGTCGTCCATGATCCGCTCGACGCCGGCGAAGTACTCGTCGTAGGGCGCCCCGCGGTACTGGTGCACGGCGATCCACCCGGACGTCCGGCCGAACCCCGTCGACAGGGGGATGTCGTCGCCTGCCGAGACGCGCACCTCCACCGGGAACAGGATCGGTGTCGGCAGGTCGCGGGCGAAGGCGCGCAGCCGGCGCACGGCGTCGGGCAGGTGCTCGACGGGGATGCCGTACTCCATCTCGACGAAGCGGACCCGCCGCGGGCTGCAGAAGACCCGGTCGCTGCGGTCGATGAGGTCGCGCTCGCCGGCCGCCGATGTGACGAGCCTGGCGATGCGTGGCGCGGCGGTGGGGAAGCGCCGACCGACCCGGCACACCAAGCCGAAGCCGAGGTTCTCACCGAGCCACTTGTCGCGCGCGTAGGCGAGCCGGGGCTGCGGCCGCACCGGCTCGTCGGTGCGCCTGTTGCGCTTGACCTGGCAGCGCTTGCCGCCGCCAGGCATCCAGTACAGCTCGAAGTGGTCGACCGCCGCCGCCTGCTCGGCGAACCCGTCGAGGATGTCGTCGAGGACCTCGATCGTCTCCATGGCATGGAGGTTGAACGCCGGCACGCACTGCAACGTCACCTCGGTCACGATGCCGAGGGCGCCGATCCCGACGCGTGCGACGCGCAGCAGTTCCGGATCGCTGTGCTCGTCGAGGCGCACGACGTCACCGGTGCCGGTGACGATCTCCATCGCCACGACCGTCGTCGCCAGGTTGCCGAGGCCGAGACCGGTGCCGTGGGTGGCCGTGGCGATCGCCCCGGCGATCGACTGGCGGTCGATGTCGCCGAGGTTGGGCATGGCCAGGCCGACGCCGGCGAGCTCGTCGTTGAGAGCCCGCAGCCGGATGCCCGCTTCGACCCGCACCCGGCCACGGTCCGGGTCGACGTCGAGGACGCGCGACATCGCGTCGAGGGAGATCTGCACGCCATCGGTGGTCGCCGCCGCGGTGAACGAGTGCCCGGCGCCGATCGCCTTGACCCGCCGCCCGTCGGCGCGGCGGACGATGGCCGCGACCTCCTCCGTCGAGCGCGGTGCCGCCCGCTCGGCCACGAGCCACCGCTGGTTCCCCGCCCAGTTCGATGCGGTCGTCGTCACGATCCCGGATCGTACGGCCGCCGACGGAAGCCGGCGGCGTAGCGTGGCCCGCATGCTCGATGAGTCACGCGTCGTCCACGGCACGTGCCACCACGACTGCCCGGACTCCTGCGGCTGGTCGGTCACGGTCGAGGCAGGTGTCGCCGTCAAGCTGCGCGGGCGGGCCGACCACCCGTTCAGCAAGGGCGAGCTGTGCCCCAAGGTCAACCGCTTCCTCGATCGCGTCTACAGCCCGGAGCGCCTGCTGCACCCGCTGCGCCGGGTCGGGCCCAAGGGCGAGGGCCGGTTCGCGCCGGTCTCCTGGGACGACGCCCTCGCCGAGATCGGCGCGCGGCTCCACGACGTGGTCGCCCGCCATGGTGGCGAGGCGATCATGCCGTTCAGCGACGCCGGCAACCAGAGCCTGCTGTCGGTGATGGGTCTCGACGGCCGGTTCTTCCACCACCTCGGGGCGAGCCGGCTGCTGCGGGCGATCTGCGGCCCGACGGTGGGCCACGGGGTGCGCATGACGAACGGCAACGGGCTCGGCCTCGACCCTCTCGAGCTGCGCCACAGCCGGCTGATCCTGCTGTGGGGCACGAACACCCGCCTGACCAACCGCCACCTGTGGCCGACGATCGAGGCCGCCCGGGCCGACGGCGCCAAGGTCGTCGTCATCGACCCGATCCGCACGATCACCGCCGAGGCGGCTGACGAGTTCGTGCAACCGCTGCCCGGCACCGACATCGCCCTGATGCTGGCGATGATCCACGTGCTGGTCCGTGACGGGCTCGTCGACACGCCGTGGGTCGAGGCCCACACCCTCGGCTTCCCCGAGCTCGCCGCCCATGTCGCCGACTGGACGCCGGCGCGGGCCGCGGCGATCTGCGGTCTCGACCCGGCGGTGATCGAGCAGCTGGCCGTCGAGTACGGCACGATCCGACCGGCGGCCATCCGCACCCTGATCGGCGCCGAGCACCACGAGAACGGGGCGATGTTCTATCGCACGCTGGCGGTCCTCCCGGCCCTCGTCGGTGCCTGGGACGATCGCGGCGGCGGGCTCTCCCGCAGTGTCGGCTCGTACCACGACGCCCTCGTCGACGAGGCCGCCCTGACCCGGCCCGATCTGCTGCGCGGTTCGATGCCGCGGCAGCTCAACATGAGCCGCCTCGGCGAGGCCCTCACCGACCCCGCCCTCGACCCGCCGGTGGCGGCGATGATCGTGTGGAACGCCAACCCGTTGGTCACCGTGCCCAACGCCGAACTGGTCCGCCGCGGCCTCGCCCGCGACGACCTGTTCACGGTGGTCCACGAGCAGTTCCTCACCGACACGGCGCGCTACGCCGACATCGTGCTGCCGGCCACCACCCAGCTCGAGAGCACCGACGTGGTCCCGGCGTGGGGGCACCTGTGGATGGGCTGGAACGAGGCGGCGATCGCCCCCCGTGGCGAGGCGTGCAGCAACACCGAGCTGTTCCGCCGGCTGTCCCGCGCCATGGGCTTCGACGAACCCGCCCTGTTCGACGACGACGAGACGCTGCTGGCGCAGGCCCTCGGCCAGAAGGTCGACCTCGCCGAGCTGCGCGCCGTCGGCTGGGTGCGCGTGCCCTACGCCGACGACGGCCGCCCGTGGGGCTCGGGCGTGTTCCCGACGCCGTCGGGCAAGGTCGAGCTGATCAGCGAGACGCTCGGCCGCCTCGGGCAGCCGGTGCTGCCGACGTTCGTCGCCCCACGCGAAGGACCGCACGGCGACGCCGATCTGCACGCCCGCTACCCGCTGCAACTGCTGACGCCGAAGCACCACTCCCGCTTCCTCAACTCCGGCTACTCGCACCTGCCCAAGCACGGCCCCGTCGAGGGGGCGCCGTTCCTCGAGCTCGACGCGGAGGACGCGGAGCACCGGGGCATCGTCGACGGCACGATGGTCCGCGTGTGGAACGACCGGGCGAGTGTCGAGCTCCCGGCGCGCATCACCTCGCGCCTGCGGCGCGGCGTCGTCGTCATCCCGTGGGGGTGGTGGGCTTCGCAGCACCCCGACGGCAAGTCGGCCAACGCCCTGACCAACGACACGCTGACCGAGTGGGGCGGCGGCGTGGCCTACAGCGACACCCTCGTCGAGATCGCCGCCGCCGCGCACCGCTAGCCGAAAACGGCCCGGCGGTAGGCTCCGCAGCATGGCCGGCGAGCTGATCTACGCCTTTCGAGTCATGCGGTTGCCGCTGCTCGACGCGGCCGGCGCCCAGATCGGGCGGGTCCAGGACATCGTCGCCGTCTCCGGGCGCCCGGGGCAGCCGCCGCGAGTCGTCGGCTTCGTCGCCGAGAGCCAGCGCCGGCGCATCTTCGTCAACGCCAACCGGCTGGCCGAGCTGGGCGGCGACGGGTTGCGCCTGCGCAGCTGGGACGTCGATCTCAACCCGTTCAAGCCGCGGTCGGGTGAGGTGCTCATCGGGGAGTCGGTGATCGACCGCCGCATCGGCGACGAGGCCGTCAGCGACGTCGGGCTGACCCAGATCGACGACGGTCGCGGCCCGCACTGGGAGATCGCCAAGGTCCGCCTCGTCCGGCGCAACACGATCCGCCGCAAGCCCAGTTACCGCCTCGTCGACGTCGACGAGGTGCCGGAGCTGTTCCCGGCCCCCAGCGGCATGGCTGCCGAGGCCGCGCGCCTGCGCGACATGCACCCGTCCGAAGTCGCCGCCGCGGTGCGCGCCCTACCGCTGATCCAGCGCCGCCAGCTCGCCGCGGCGATGGACGACGACCGCCTCGCCGACCTCCTCGAGGAGTTGCCCGAGGAGGAACAGGTCCGGCTGATCGAGGGCCTCGATCTCGACCGCCTCGTCGGTGTGCTCGACGAGATGGAGTACGACGACCTCGTCGACCTGCTCGGCGAGATGAGCGGCGAGCAGCGGTTGCGCATCCTCGACGCCATGGACGCCGAGGATGCCGACGTCGTGCGCCGGCTGCTCAGCTACGAGCAGGCCACGGCCGGCGGCATGATGACGCCCGAGCTGATCGTGCTCGGGCCGACATCGACCGTCGCCGAGGCGCTCGCCCAGATCCGCCAGCCGGACTGGGTCGTCAGCATCGCCGCCCAGGTGTTCGTCTGCCAACCGCCGTTCAAGGCCCCCACCGGCAAGCTCCTCGGTACGGCACACTTCCAGCGCCTGCTGCGCGAACCGCCGAGCGTCGAGCTGCGCCGGTGCGTCAGCGAGGACCCTGTCGTGGCACCCGACGCGTCGGACCGCACCGTCGCCGCGCTGCTCGCCAGCTACGACATGCTCGCCGTGGCCGTCTGCGACGATGCCCACCGCCTGCTCGGCGCGGTGACTGTCGACGACGTCCTCGACCGTCAGCTGGGGGTGGGTTGGCGTCAGCAGGAGGTGACCAACCGGACCAGGACGGCGTGAGATGGTGAAGCGACGCGAGGA
Source organism: uncultured Acidimicrobiia bacterium (assembly GCA_963776995.1). Taxonomy (GTDB): domain Bacteria; phylum Actinomycetota; class Acidimicrobiia; order Acidimicrobiales; family Ilumatobacteraceae; genus JALZMG01. The sequence continues at coordinate 16,103 of CAVZPA010000010.1, read as the reverse complement.
CCTCACGTCGCCGCGCGCCAGCCGGCGCATCGCCGTCGAGTACGACTCCGACGCCTTCGGGCGGTTCGCCGAGTCGATCGCCCGGTTCCTCGGGACCGCCCGGTTCCTCGTCTTCCAGACCGTCCTCATCGTCATCTGGATCGTGTGGAACCTGGTGGCGCCGGATCCGCTGCAGTTCGACCCGTGGGACCGCGGCCTCGTGCTGCTGACACTGGTGCTGTCGTTGCAGGCCTCGTACGCGGCGCCGCTGATCCTGCTGGCCCAGAACCGGCAGGAGGCGCGTGACCGGGTGCAGTCCGAGCTCGACCGCACCGTCTCCGAACGGACACAGTCGGACACCGAGTTCCTCGCCAGGGAGATCGCCGGTGTGCGCGTGATGCTGTCGGATGTGGTCAGCGGGGAGGAGCTCAAGGACCAGCTCGGTGACCTGCGGGAGGCGATCGAGCTCCTCGGTCGTCAGCTCGAAGACCGTCAGGCCACGTCCGGCGACGGCGACGACACACCGGTCGTCGACGCCCGCTGACGGGCGACGAGCTCGACCAGCTCGACGGTCACGGCGGCGAACTCGGCGGGTTGCGACAGGGTGACGAAGTGGTCGGCCTCCAGCTCACGGCGCGACGCATCGAGCGCCGCTGCCAGGGCGCGTTGCTTGGACGGCCGCACGTGCTTGTCCTGCGTGGTGATCAGGCTGGCCGCCGGGACCCGCAATGTGGACGCCCACGGGCGGGCGTCGTAGCGCGACAACGCCCGCCCGGCGTCGACCATGGCGAAGGCATCGTTGCGCGAGATCTCGCTGAGCACCCACGGCACGTAGGGCTCGATGTCGTGACCGGCGCCGAGCAGCTTGGGCACGGCCCGGTTGAGGTAGCGGCGGTAGCCGCGGGTGCGCAGGAACGAGCCGAGCACGGGAAGGAAGCGCCACACCGTCCGCTCGAAACGAGTCCCGCTCCACTCCAGGCCCGTCGCCTGGACGACGAGTCCGGCGACGACGTCAGGATGGCGGCGGGTCAGGTGCAGGGCGATGGGACCGCCCATCGAGTAGCCGACGGCGATGACCGGGCCCACACCGAGGTGGCGCACGAGTGCCGCCGCATCATCGGCGGCGTCCTCGAGGGTGAAGGCGTCTGGCGAGCGCAGGCCCCGACCGTGGCCCCGGTGGTCGATGCCGATGAACGAGTAACGGGCGGCGAGCGCCTCGTAGGCCGTGAAGAACTGGAGGTCGCTGGACGCGGTCCAGCCGTGTAGCAGGAGGACGACGGGTGCCGCCGGGTCCTCGTGGCGGTGGTGGCGCACGAACAGCTCGCCGCGGCCCTCGATGCGTACGAGCCGGCCCTCAGGGAGCCACGGGAGTCGCAACTCGGGCACGGGGCGAGCGTAGCGACGGTTCGTGACCGCCATGCGGGCGGCGGTCGACGGTCGCTCAGCCCGTCGAGGGGATCCCCGTGAACGCCTGCAACCGGACGCCGCCACGGGTGACGGCGACGAGCAGGTCGTCGGTGGGCAGGGCGGCATCGGACGACGTCACCACGCCGGTCGGCGCGTCACCGTTGGCGATGTGGTCGACGAAGGCCACGGCGACCGCCGCGGCGGCCGTGCCGATCAGCTCGGCGATGCCGATGATCAGCGTCGCCCGGGCGCCGGTCTCGTCGTGGCCGCGGGCCTCGACCCGCAGCGCCCCGACGCCTCCCTCGCGGTGCGGCGGGCTGAGCATCGGCAGGCGGGCGGTGAAGCGGTCCCGCCGGGTGGCGGACATGCGGCCGCTGATGCGGGCGACGTCGCGGAAGCTGCGGTGCAGCAACCACGGATCGGGCATCTCGGCGCGGTAGCAGTCGCGCGCCCCGACCGGCTCCGGGAACCAGCACAGCTCGCGACCGCTCCCCGCCGGCCGCTCGATCCAGTGGTCGTCGTGCCACCCGATCGCCCAGCCCCGCAGCGAGCGGTGGTGCTCCCTGGCGCACGCCGGCCCGGCCGTGCCGTGCGCGGCGACGTGCAGCTCGTCGCAGCCGGCCAGCCGCCCGGCGAGGTGCCGGGCGAGCAGCCCGGTGAGCCCCGGCGAGGCCGCCGCGCCGACGACGAGCGTGGCGCCCCCGGCCCGGGCCTCGTCGTCGAGATCGAGCATCGCCCGGACGTCGTCGATCGAGCCGGCCGTCGACACGACGTGGACGCCGGCGGCGACGAGCTCGGCGGCGATCGGGGCATGCGGCTCGCCGGTCGCCAGGACCATGATCGGCGCCTCGACGTCCGGCTCGACGATCTGATGGCGATCGCCGATCACGCGGCGCACCCGCTCGCCGACGACACCGCCACCGATGACGCCCACCGTGGTGCCGGGCGTCATCGTTCGGGGAGATCGATCGGCTGCCAGCCGCCGTGCTGCGGGGGTGTGCCGCCGCGTCCACGGACCCGCAGCACGCCGGCGATCGCCGCAGCGAGCGACAACGCGAAGAGAGCCCGACGCAACAGCTTCATCAGGCGGACGCTACTGCCGACGGTTCGACCGGCCCGTGGTCATCGGCACAGGCGCTCGAGACGCTGAAGATCGTCGGCGGTCCCGACGGCGATGATCACCTGGTGCGGCTGCAGCGTGCTGGCCGGATCGGGGTTGGTCACGAACGTGCCGTCGGCGAGGCGGACGGCGAGGACGAGCACGTTGGCCCGCTCGCGCAGGTGCAGCTCGCGCAGGGAGTGCCCGACGAGCGGTGAGTCGTCGGGGAGCTCGACCTCCTGCATGCGGAACTCCATCGATCGTTCGTGCATCACGACGTCGACGAACTCGGCCACGTTGGGCTGGACGACGAACGAGGCCATGCGGGCGCCGCCGAGCTCCTGCGGGTTGACGACGCGGTCGGCGCCGGCCTGCGACAGCTTCGAGACGCTGTCCTCCTGCCGGGCGCGGGCGACGATGAACAGCGCCGGGTTGATCGCCCGGCCGGACAGCGTGACGAAGAGGTTCTCGGCGTCACCGGCGAGGGCGGCCACGAGGGACCGGGCACGCTCGATCCCGGCGGCGCGCAGCGTCTCGTCGAGCGTGGCGTCCCCGACGACCGACGGGTGGGCGATGCCGGCGAGCCGCTCCCGATCGAGGTCGACCACGACGACCTCCTCACCGCCGTGGCGGAGGTGGTCGGCGACGGTTCGACCGACCCGGCCCCATCCGCACACCACGACGTGGCCCCGGAGGTCAGCGATCTTGCGGTCCATTCGCCTCCTACCGACGAGATCGGACAGCCACCCCTCGGCGACCAGCTGCACGCTCAGCGTGAAGGTATACAGCACCGCCCCGACGCCGGCGATGATGACGCCGATCGTGAACAGCTTCTCGGCGGTGCCGAACTCGTCGACCTCGCGGAACCCGACCGTCGTGATCGTCGTGACGGTCTGGTACGTGGCATCGAGGAGGGAGAAGCCGAGCAACCAGTAGCCGACCGTCCCGGCCACCATGACCGCCGCCACGATCGCGAACGCCAAGCGCAGCCGAGCAGGCGCCGTCCCCACACCGGCCGGCGCCAGGCGGGTCATGCTGCCGTCAGAGGTAGCCGGCGCGACGGGCCTCGGAGTGCAGGCGGTCGCGGTGGTCGGGATGGGCGATGGCGATCAGCGCCGTGGCCCGTTCGCGGATCGAGTGGCCGCGCAGCTCGGCGACGCCCCACTCGGTGACCACCTTGTCGACGGTGTTCTTGAGCGTCGTGACGACGTCGCCAGGGGCGAGTTGGCTGACGATCTTGGAGATCGACGATCCCCTGGCGGTCGAGTGGAGCACGACGAACCCCTGGCCGCGGGCCGAGTACATCGCCCCGCGGGCGAAGTCGGCCTGCCCGCCGCTCGAGGAGTAGTACGCGCCGTTGACGGTCTCCGAGGCGCACTGGCCCATCAGATCGACGGACACCGTGGCGTTGATCGACACGAAGTCGGACTCCTGGGCGATCACCCGCGGGTCGTTGACGTAGCGCACCGGCCACAGCTCGAACGCCGCGTTGTCGTCGAGGAAGCGGTACAGGCGCTCAGTGCCCAGGGCGAACGTGCCGACGGTCTTGGTGCGGTTGAGCTGCTTCGCCACGCCGGTGACGACGCCGGCCTCCATGAGCTCCATCACGCCGTCGGAGATCAGCTCGGTGTGCACACCGAGGTCCCGATGGTCGCCGAGCGCCGAGAGGATGGCGTTGGGGATGGCGCCGATGCCGGTCTGCAGCGTCGCCCGGTGAGGGATCCGCTCGGCGACGTGCGCGGCGATTTGCTCGTCGAGCTCTGTCCGCGGCGGCGCGCCGACCTCGACCAGCGGGCGGTCGACGTCGACCCAGCCGAGCACCTGGCTGACGTGGATCTGGTTGCGCCCGAACGTGCGTGGCATCTGGGCGTTGGCTTCGAGGAAGAACCGGGCCCGGCCGATGAACGAGGTGATGTAGTCGGCGTTGACGCCGAGGCTGAAGTACCCGTGGCGGTCCAGCGGCGACGCCGCGGCGAGCACGAGCGGGTCCGTCGTGCTGGAACGCAAGAGCTGGTGCATCTCGCTGAAGTTGTTCGGCACGAGGTCGATCGTCCCGGCCCGGTAGCACGGCCGTGTGACGTGCGACAGGAAGTACGAGCGGTGCCGCAGCCGGTCCCCGAACGCGCCGTGCAGGTACGGGCGATCGTGGAGCGCGTGCATCTGGTGGACGACCACCCCCTGCAGGCGGTCGGCGTTGGCCTCGATGGCATCGAGCACGGAGACCGGCTCGCCGTTGGCGATCGGCAGGATGATGTCGGCGCCCGGGCCGATGTGATCGAGCACGGCTTCGGCAGCAACGCTCACGCCCGCAACTTAGATCAGCCCGGCGGCGTGAACTCGACCAGCTCGACCGCTCCCTCTTCCCCAACCGTGGTTTCTCGGATCATGCCGACGCCGGGCGCGTACTGCTTCTCCTCGACCACGTCGGGCTCGAGCGGTGTCCAGTCCCGGGTCGTGACGACGTCGTCGAACGAACCGGCGGGCACGCGCTGGCGCCCATCGATGCCGATGACCTCGGCCATGTCCTCGGCTTCGCCGCGCAGGAACTCCTGGCGGTAGGCGTCACCGACGGTGGGATCGGCCGGCATCACGATGCCCGGCAGCGCGCCACCGACACCCGCCTCCCACGAGCCGTCCCGGTCGACCAGCGTCCCGTCGGCATAGTTCTCGACGTCTTCGCCGAGGTACCACACGTTGCCGTCGTCGTCCTGGGCGAACCAGTCGTGGGTGTCCTCGACGAGTTGCCCGTCGACGTGCACGGTGTCGCGCACCACCGTTGCCCGGATCCCCATGACCGTCTTCGGCTCGTCGGTGACGACCACCTCGACGCGCTCGTGCTCGCCGTCGGAGACGCCCTCGTACACCCACCGGGCGCCGGGGCCGTACGGCAGGTACGGGTTGTCGATGGTGTCGACGAAGTTCGCCGGGTCGACGGCCGGCGCGTACTCACCACCGTCACCGGGATCGATCACAGCCGCCCCGCCGTCGTCGGTGCCGCACGCGGCGACAATCACGACGGCGAGGGCCGCCGGCACGAGCCGGCGATGCATCGATGTCATGCCCGCAGCGTGGTTCAGGCGCCCTGACGGGCGCCTGAACCGACGGCGGACCGGTTGGGATCAGGACCCGTGCAGCCGGAAGAGGACCACCTCGGCGGGGTCGTCGGGCGGCGCACCGAACTGGGCGTTCACGGCGACGAGCGTGCCGCCGCTGCGGGCCAATGTCGTCGCCACCTGGAAGTCCGGGTTCGTGACGATGTCGACGATCTCGCCGGAGCGCATCGCCTGGCGCAGCTGCACGACGGCGACCTGGCTGGGGACTGACCCCGCCCCCGTTCTGCAGCACGAGCAGCCGGCCCCCGTCGAGCAGGATGCCGTCACCGGTCATCACCGTGGCACCACCGAGGTCGATGACCGCGCTGTCGCCGGTCTCGGCGTCGACCGTGAACAGCATGCCCGTGGCTGCTGTTGACGACGATCAGCGTGCCCCCGTCGTTGGTCGCCTCGATGCCGTTGATGTTGAACCCCGCAACGAAGTCGGCGGCCGGGCCGTTCGAGCACGATCGTCTCGGGGTCGCCGACCACGCCGTCCTGGGAGACGGGCACCCGGTAGATCACCGGGTTGAAGCTGTCCGTGAAGTAGGCGGCGTCGCGCGTGACCACGACGTCGTTGATGAACGTCGGCGCCGCGTCGGCCAGCGTCGAGGGTCGCGACCTCCTCGCCCGTCTCCAGGTCGTACACCGCAGCCTGCGCCGGTGCCCGCACCCGACACCCACAGCAGGCCGTGCCGCTCGTCGGCCTTGAGGCCGGTGGCCGCCGGCACCGCCGGATCGTCGATGAAGACCTCGCTGGTCCCCTCGCGGAGGACGCCGCTCGCGATGCGCCCATCGACGCGGGAACCGGCGTAGAACGTGCCATCTTGCGCCGTCGCCACGCCCTCACCCTGGAAGCCCTCGGGAAGCTCGATCGTCTCCGGTAGCTGGGCGGCGGACGCCGGCGCGACGAGCACGGCACCCGCGGTCGACGCCAGTACGGCAGCCGCGACAGCAACGGTCCAACGACGTTTCATGAACAGCCCCTTTCTCGATTCCCCTCGGCGATCCCACCGTATTGCACCCACGGCCCGAGGAGCGACCGCGGCCACCGCCTCCGTGGTCGGAACTCGAGTGCGAGGCTCGACGGTCCTCCATCGAACTACCGTGAGTCGATGGCTGGGTCCGAGGTCTCGACCGAACCGGTGCGGGTCCTGGTCGTGGGCCAGGGGTACGTCGGGTTGCAGCTCGCGCTGCGAGCCGTCGAGGTCGGCGACGATGTCACGGCCTACGACATCGACGCTGGCAAGGTGCAGCGGTTGCGGGGGGGACGGTCGCACGTGAGCGACGTCGCCGACGTCGAGCTGGAACGGGCCCTGGCCTCGGGTCGGTATCGCCCGGTTGCCGATGCTGCGGGACTCGGCGAGTTCGATGTCGCCCTCATCACGGTCCCGACGCCGCTCGCCGATGGGGTGCCCGATCTCAGGCCGATCAGGAGCGCAGCCGAACGAGTCGGCCCCCTGGTGCGGCCGGGGTGCCTCGTCGTGTTGGAGTCGACGACCTACCCCGGCACCACCGACGAGCTGCTGGCGCCGGCACTCGAAGGAGCATCGGGTCTGAAGGCGGGGGTCGACTTCCACGTCGGGTACTCGCCAGAACGCATCGATCCTGGTAACAACGAGTGGACGCTGGTTCGCATCCCGAAGGTCGTCTCCGGACTGACTCCGGGATGCCTGGAGGCGGTCGACGCGTTCTACCGACGCCTGGTCGAGCGCACCGTGCCGGTGAGCTCGACGAGGGTGGCGGAACTGACCAAGCTGCTCGAGAACACGTTCCGCCACGTCAACATCGCCCTCGTCAACGAGTTGGCCGTCCACGCCCGCGCGCTGGGCATCGACATCTGGGAGGCGATCGACGCCACCAGCACCAAGCCGTTCGGCTACGCGGCCTTCCGTCCCGGCCCCGGAGTGGGCGGACACTGCCTCCCGATCGATCCTTCGTACCTGTCGTGGCGGATCGAGCGGCAGCTCGGCGTGACCTCGCGGTTCGTCGTCACCGCCAACGATGTCAACCAGAGCATGCCCGGGTACGTCGTGCGGCGCGTGCAGCAGGGCTTGAACGTACGCCGCAAGGCGGTCAATGGCGCCCGGATCCTCGTCCTCGGGATCGCCTACAAGAAGAACACCAACGATGCCCGCGAGACGCCGGCCGTGGGCGTCGTGCGCGGACTCATGGAGCTCGGGGCGGAGGTCGTCATCCATGACGATCATGTCGGCCCACACGAGCTCGACGTGATCGCCGACCGGGTGGCCCTGACCGCCGAGCTGCTCGGCAGCTGCGACGCCGTCGTGTTGGTGACGGACCACGACGACACGGACTACGACCTCGTCACTCGGCACGCCGGCTACATCTTCGACGCTCGCAACCGCATGCGGGGTGAGCACGTCGAGCTGCTCTGATGCCGCGCATCCACCTCAGCTCGCCGGACGTCGGACCGCTCGAACGCGACTACCTCCTGAGCGCGCTGGAGAGCGGATGGGTGGCACCCGCCGGACCCGAGCTCGACGGCTTCGAGCGCGACGTGGCAGCCCTCACCGGCTGGCCCGGCGCGGTCGCGCTCTCCAGTGGCACCGCCGCCCTGCACCTCGCCCTGCTGGTGAGCGGCGTGCGGCCCGGCGACGACGTGCTGGTGTCGAGCCTCACGTTCGCCGCCAGCGCCAACGCCGTCGTCCACTGCGGCGCGAACCCCGTGTTCGTCGACAGTGAGCGGTCGAGTTGGAACATGGACCCGGCGCTGCTCGCCGAGGCGCTGACGGCCGCCGGCGACCGCGGTCGGCTGCCGACTGCCGCGGTCGTGGTGGACCTCTACGGTCAGTGCGCCGACTACGACGCGATCGCGACGCTGTGCCGCGAGACGCGGTGTCGCGCTGGTGGAGGACGCCGCCGAGGCGCTCGGAGCCTCCCACGGGGAGCGTGCAGCCGGGACGCTCGGCGACATCGGCGTGTTCTCGTTCAACGGCAACAAGGTCGCCACCACGAGTGGCGGGGGGATGGTCGTGGCGCCGGACCCGGCTGTCGCCGACCGCGTCCGCCACCTGGCGACCCAGGCGAGGGAGCCGGCCCCCCACTTCCAGCACGCCGAGGTGGGGTTCAACTACCGGCTGAGCAACCTGCTGGCGGCGATCGGCCGGGCCCAGATCGCCCGCCTGCCGCAGATGATCGAGCGCCGGTTGGCGATCCACGACCGATACCGGTCGCATCTGGCCGACGTGCCCGGGATCGCCCTGATGCCGATCGCCCCATGGGGACGCTGGAACGGATGGCTGACGTGTGTCGTGCTCGACGGGCCGGCGCGACGCGATGCCGTCATCGCCCGGCTCGCCGCTCACGACATCGAGAGCCGGCCGCTGTGGAAGCCGATGCACCTGCAGCCGGTGTTCCACGAGCGTCCGGCGTTCACGAGCGGCGTGAGCGAGGACCTCTTCCGGTGCGGCCTCTGCCTCCCGAGCGGCTCAGTGCTGGCCGACGACCAGGTCGACACCATCGCCCTGCTCGTCCGGGACGCCGTCGTCCGAGACGAGTGAGCCGGAGCGGCGTCGGGCCTGCCAGGCGTCCCGACGAGCGCGCAGCCACCCCTCGAGGCGCATCCCGCCGGCCGCCTTGCGGCGGAAGGAGTCATCGTCGTCGGCGACGGTCACGGCGTGGCGCCCGAGCCGGTGGAGGTCGGTCGCGCCGGCACGGTTGACGATGTTGCCGGCGAGCGCGGCGGTCGTGAAGTGCCGGCGCACGACGACCTCGGCAGCGGGAGATGGGGCGATGGCCTTCGGGTAGGCGAAGTGGTGGCACGGTCGACCGAGGCGTTCCTCGATCAACCCGACGGAGCGGGCGATCTCGTCGGCGGTGACGGCAGCGGAGGCGCCGGCGAGCACGCGGTGGGTGTGCGTGTGGGAGCCGATGGCGGCGAAGCCCGTCGCCGCCATCTCCGCCAGGCCGGCCCAGCTGACCGGCCGGCCGCCGTCGGGGAACGGTGAACCGACGTCGATGAAGTCGGTGGCGACGATAGAAGGTCGCCGGCAGGCGTCGCTCGACGAGCGCCGGCAGCACGACGTCGGGCCAGTCGGCGGTGCCATCGTCGAAGGAGAGGACGACCTTCGGCGCAGCGTCGGCGCGTTCGAAGTCCTGTCGTCAGGAGGTCCACCGCCGTGTCGAGGTCGATCACGCGGTCCTCCTCGACCAGCCGGTCGAGCTGGTGCTCGAACGTGGCGAGCGGCAGGTCGACCGGCGACACCGAACGACCGCCCACCCGGTGGTACAGCAGCACCACGACCGCCGGTCCGCTGCCGGGCCCGCACCGCAGCGTCCACGGGGCGGCTGAGCGCACCGATGACGCGTCGGGTGAGCACGACTTGCCACGGTAGTGAGCCTCCCGGATGGTCGCTGACTCCTACACTCGCCGCGGATGCGCATCGGTGAGGTCGTCGGAGGCGTCGCCCTCGTCGGCGTGGCCGTGCTCCTCCTCATCGCGCTCACCGACGACGGCACTCCCGAGACCCTCACGGCGGACACCTCCCCATTCGTGTTCGCCGCCTCGACGTCGTCAACTGCTGCCTCGACCACGGCAACCACGCCGACGACGCCATCCGTCGAGTCGACAGGGTCGACCGCCTCGACAGCGCCCACGACTGCCGCATCCACGACGACGACACCGCCGACGACCGTGGCACCGACGCTGGCCTTGATCCCGCCCGAGCAGCGCGCCGGGATCGCCGTTCGGGTGCTCAACGGCGGTGCACCGGCCCTTGCAGCCACGAGGATGTCGGAGGTGCTGCGCAGTGCGGGGTTCGCCCCGGGGGGGTCTGCCGACGCGACGCGGCTCGTGGCGGCGACCCGGGTCCTCTTCGCCCCCGGGCCGAGAGCTGGACGCCGCGACCGTCAACGACGTCGTGAAGGCCCGCCCGGAGAACGTCGTTCCGGCCACTGTCGACGACCCGAACTGGAGGGCGTTCGGCGACGGCCTCGCCGTGCTGGTCGTGCTCGGACCGGCCGGCACGTGACCAGTCAGTAATCTCCTGGTCCGACAGACGGAGTTGTGGTGGAGCCGATCGAATACGTCCGAGTGCTGATCCGGCGATGGCCGATCATCGCCATCGGCGCGCTCATCGGCGCGGCGTTCGCCTTCGTCGGTACCGATCCCAAGCCCGAGCCGATCCGGAGCACCTACACCGCCACGCACACCCTGCTCGTGACCGAGGGACAGCCTCAGTTCGGGGGCCAGACGCTGGTCGGCACCGTCACGTTCGCCCAGGTCCCCGTCTTCGCGACGACCGGTGAGGTCCCCCGGCTCGTCGCCGAGGAGCTCGGTTACGAGGGCGCGCCGGCGTCGCTGGCCGCCCAGCTCACCGTCGAGGACGACTTCGAGACGGGCACCCTGCGCTTCACGACCGAGCAGGAGAACGCCGAGGACGCGGTGCGCATCGCCGACGCCTTCGCCGATCAAACCGTCCGCTACCTCTCCCTGCGACAGGAGGAGCTGCACCAGGCTCGGCAGACCAACGTGCTGGAGGACGTCCAGCAGCTGGAGGCGGAGATCCGCGATCTCGACCAGCAGATCGCCGATCAGCTGGCCGTGCTGAACGCCAACCGTCCGGCCGGCGCTCCATTCGCCGAGGCCGACTCCATCACGCGGGCCCGCCGAGACGCCGCCGTTCGCGAGTACTCGACGGCGTATGAGGCGTACCGTTCGCTCGTCGCCGAGGGCGCCGGCGCCCTCAACCTCACCACGCTCGAGCGGGCGCAGCCAGTGCAGGTGCAGTCCGGTGGGTTCACGCCGCCACGCACCCGGGCGAGCCGCGTGCCCATCGCCGCCGGCATCGGGGCGCTCCTCGGTGCCGCCGTCGCGCTGCTGGTCGAGCGGCTCGACGCCAAGATCCGCGATCGTCGCAAGGCGGAAGAGGCGTTCGGTGCCTCCGTCGTCGCCGAGTTGCCGACGCTGACACGCAAGCAGCGGGCGGCCCGGCTGGTCGTTGGCCCGGAGGAGCACAACGCCGCAGCAGAAGCCTTCCGCTCCCTGCGGACGTCGATCACGTTCATGGCCGCCGGTGGGCAACCACTCGCCGACGACGATCGGGTGGGTGCGATCCTCGTCACCTCACCGAGCCCGGCCGAGGGCAAGACGACGATCGCCGTCAACCTCGCCGCCGCCTTCGCCGAGACGGGTCGCAGCGTCGTCGTCGTCAACGCCGACTTCCGGCGGCCGCTGGCGTCGAAGATCCTCACCGACGAGCGGCCGCCGCTGCCGGCGGCCCTCGACGGCATCGATCGGCTCGACCCGTCGGCGTTCCTCGCACCGACGAAGGTGCCGGGCGTCCAATTGCTCGACCTCTCCCCGCTCGGCGGGACGCCCGGCGATCTCACCCGGGCGACGGTTCGCCTGGTCACCGCGCTCGTCGAACGGGTCGACGTTCTCGTGGTCGACACCCCGCCACTCGTCGTCACCACGGAGGCGCTCGAGTTCGTCCCCGTGGCGAAGGTCGTCGTGCTCGTCGGTCGGATCGGTCGCACGGCGACCACCGCCGCCCAGCGGGCGGGCGAACTGGCTCGCTTCGGCGGCGCCGAGCAGGTCGCGGTGGCGCTCAACGACACCGGGTCGATGCGCCTGCGACGGACCACCTACTACGACTACTACGGCGGCCGGCGCGGCCGTCGCGACGAGACACCCGCGGCGACGCCGACGCCAGAGACTGCCGGCGTTCCTGCCGAGTCTGACGCCGGAGCCAACGGAGACAACGAGTGGCACGAGATCGACGAGCTCGTGGAGCGTGCTGACACTGCGCCAGACACCGTTCCTGACGATGACGTCTCCGCCAGCGAGCACTCGCCGCCGCGATGACCTCGGCGAGCGCCGTCTACCGGCTCAACCGGGCGAACGCCGTCGCCTGGGCGGGTCTGGCGGCCATCGCCGTGTACTTCGCGGTGCTCATGCACGCCGTCGAGGCGTGGCCGTACGACCAGTGGATGGTGCTGATCCTCGCACCGGCCCTGCTCGCCATCGGCACCGACGATCATCATCTCTGTCACCCGCCACGACGATCGAGCCGCTCACGACGCTGATCGTCGTCGCGTTGGTGGTGAAGCTCGCCGCATCGTTCGTCCGGTACTTCGTCGCGTTCTCGCTGTACGGCAGCGGTGACGCCAAGCTGTACGACAGCACCGGCACGGAGATCGCCGACTCGTTCCACCGCGGGGACCTGCCGCTGAGCGACGTGCTCGCGCTGCGGCAGGGCACCCGATTCATCGACGACCTCACCGGCGTTGATCTACGCGCTGACGGGCCCGAGCCGGCTCGGTGGCTTCCTCGTCTACTCGTTCATCGGTTTCTGGGGACTGTTCCTGTTCCACCGCGCCGCCCGCATCGGACTGCCGGAGGGCAGCCAGCGCCGCTACGCCCTGCTCGTGTTCTTCCTGCCGTCGCTGGTCTTCTGGCCGTCGAGCATCGGCAAGGAGGCCGTGATGATGCTGTCGCTGGGCCTCTGCGCGCTACGGAGCGGCGCGGATCCTCGAGCGTCAGGGCTGGGGGTGGATCTGCCTGGCGCGGGTGTCGGGCTGGGCTACATGGTCCGGCCCCACGTCCCCGTCGTCGTGCTCGCCGCCCTCGCCGTCGCTGTGGTGTTCCGCCGCCGTCGCAGCCGAGCCGCCGGTTCTCGGCCCGGCCGGACGGCTGCGTCACGGTCGTCGTGCTGATGGCGGCGATGGCGTTCGTGCTCGGCCAGGCGCCGTCGATCGCCTCCTCCGCAGTCGGAGGCGGCGACCACGACCGAGGCCGTCGGCGAGCTGCTCGACCGTGCCGAGACGGGTACTCGACGAGGGCGGCTCGGAGATCGACCGGCCGTCCCCCAACACACCGCTCGAGTACCCCGGTCGCCGTGTTCTCGGTGCTGTTCCGGCCGACCGTCCTCGAGGCGGACACGGCCGGCAACGTCGTCGCCGCCGCTGGAGACCACGCTCGTCCTGGCGCTCTGCGTCGTGTCGTGGAAGCGCCTGCGCAACCTGCCGACGATGGCATTCCGACGGCCCTACGTCCTGTTCTGCATCGTCTACACCGGCATCTTCGCCTTCGCCTGGTCGTCGTTCACCAACCTCGGCGCGCTGGCTCGCCAGCGCGTGCAGGTGTGGCCGTTCGTCCTGCTGCTGCTCGCCCTGCCGATGGTCCAGGCTCGGCGGCCTGAGCCGGTCGAGAGACCCGATCCGTTCGCTCGGCGCCCCGAGGTCGTCGCTCCCTGACGGCTGTGTGGCCGCTGCCGCAACGTGCCGCCGCCGGCGCCGCGGTCGGTTGGCTGCTGGTCGACGTCGGTTCCTCCGAACCCGCGGAGGATGGGCGCGTCCGGCGGTCGCGGTGCTGCTCGCGGCGGTCGCCGCGGGCGCCGTCGGGATGGTTCGGCGCTGGCCTCGGCCGCGCCGTCGCGACTGGCTCCTGCCTCGCCGCCCTTCTCGGCATCTACGCGTGCGTGCCGGAGACGCAACGCGTCGGCGCAACCGCACTGATCGTCGCCGTCCTGGTTGTCGGCGAGTTGACCGGTCAGCTGCGCGCGAGCTGGCCGGTGGTCGTCGCTGCGGCGGCGTTGGTGCTGTGGGCCGCCTACGACGGAGGGGTGTTCCGGGACGAGCGCGCTGGTCGGCGGTTTCGCCGCGCTCGGCCTGGCGGTGCTGGAGCCGGTCGCCGTGCGATTACCCGGTCCCGGCCGTGGGCTCCCGACGGTGCTGGCCGCGCCCGCCCTGCTCGCGGTGCAGACCGTGTACGCCGTTGCTGTGGGCCGCCACGCCGGACTGCGCGTCGACGCCGCTTCGGCGCTCGCCGTCGCCGTACCGATGGCAGCCGGGCTCACGGTCGCCCGCGCTTGATCATCGGCCGTCGCACATGACAGGTGGAGGAACAGATGCTCGGCGGCGCCGGTGCCGTGGACGCGGTTGAAGAGCCGCCTGCTCGCGACAGTCGCGGCGCGGCGACGCTCTCGGGCTGCGCAGTACGCCGCACGGCTCTGCCACGCCTACTTGCGGGCCTACGACAACGTCAACCACAACCTCGCGACCAACGGTGAGGCCGCAGCGCTGCGGCGGTTGCCACCGCCGATCCGGACGGCGCTCGACGTCGGCATGCACGAGGGAACCTGGACCGACACGTTGCTCGACGCCCACCCGGGCGCTGTCGTGCACGGCTTCGAGCCCTCGCCACGATGGCGGCCCGCCTCCTCGACCGCTACCCCGGCGACGGCGGCCGGGTGGTCGTGAACCCGTTCGCGTTGGGCGCCGAGCCTGGCCGGGCCGTGCTCCACGTCGACGCCCGAGAACACCTCGGTGAGCTCGCTCGTCGTCGACCCGCTGTCCACGGCGCACCGGCATCCGGTCGAGGTCGACGTCGTGCGTGGCGACGACTACCTCGCCCGCAGGGGCATCGAGCACGTGGACGTCCTGAAGGTCGACGTCGAGGGATACGACCTCGAGGTCCTGCTCGGCTTCCCGGCGCGCTCGAAGCCGGCGTCGTCGACGTGGTGCAGTTCGAGTACAACGCGTGGACGTTCATCGGCCGGCACTTCCTCGCCGACTTCTACGACCTGCTCGACCACTCGGCTACGCGATCGGAAAGGTCCACCCGAATGGTGTCGACTTCCATCCTTGTCGCCACGAGCTGGAGAACTGGCGGGGGCCAGCGTGCCTGGCCGTGCGTCGCACCCGGCCGGCGACGATCACCGCCCTCGCCGAGCATGGCGCTCGCTGACCGCGCCGGGCGGCGAGACGACCACCGTGAACTGATCCCGGCACAGCCGGTAGTTGGGAGGGTACATACGTGCTCGCGCAGCTCGCGCGATGCGCCAAATCGGCCCACGACGGGCCAGCAACTGCGTTGTGCCGTGTGGCGCAGGAGAACTGGTCGTTCCCGCCCACTGCAACTCGTAGTCCCGCTGCTGCGGCCATTCGGCGAAGATCGGCACGTCCGCGACTCGTTCGGCGACGACGAACAGGTAGGTGGACCGACGCGTTCTGAACTCGCGCCGCCGTCCGAGCGACGCGGGATCGGCGACGTCGTACCAGCGCCCGCGGACCTCCTTGAGGAGACAGCGAACGACGACGAACCCGTTCGACGTCGACAGCGACCGGTAAACGAGCTCGGGGGTGAACTGATAGAAGCCGTGGCCAGGGTTGTTGTTGCACGGGGCCATCAACACGAGGTGCCCACCTTGCGCCACGAGCGACATCGCCGTGCGCAACGCCTCGGGAACGTTGAAGACATGCTCCATCGTTCCGGCATCGATGACCGCCGTGTAGCGGCCGACGAGCGTCGTCGGGGCAGGCAGGTTCAGATCGTGGACGACCGTCGCACCCTCGAAGTCCGAGGCGTCGAGCGAGTCCACGACGTCGGCACCGAGGTGACGCATCAAGCCGTCGCCGAAGCCGTCACCCCACACGTCGCCGTGCACCCGCAGTTCGAGCGCAGCGCGGGAGAGTCCAGCGACTGCCGGCCGAGGGTGAGCGTGCGCCCGAAGTCGACGAGCCCCTCGAGCGACAGGAGGAAGTCCACCTCGTCGACGGAG
>CAVZPA010000009.1:0-36307 GCA_963776995.1 uncultured Acidimicrobiia bacterium | reverse complement strand
CGGCGGCGGTACGTGCTGATCGGGTTGGCCGCCGCCACCGACGAGGTCGTCCAACACCCTTGCCGGACTGGCTTCATGTTCTTCACGTTCACCGGCAGTGATGCGATGTGCGCGGGAGCCGCCGCGGTGCTCGAGATCATCGAAGCCGAGGACCTCGTCGCCCGCAGTGCCGCGATGGGTCAAGTTCTCGAGGCCGGCCTGTCCAGCGCGCTCGGCGGACATCCCGATGTCGTCGAGATCCGCGGCCGCGGGCTGTTCCGCGGCGTCGAGCTGACACCGAGCGGCGGGCGGCTGGCCGCCGCCGTCGTGAGGGAGTGCCTGGCCCGGGACATGTGGATCTACCCGGCCGGCTCGGCGCCGGTGCCGGACGCCGTGATGATCGGCTGCCCCTTCACCATCACGGAGGCCCAGATCGAACTGCTGGTCGAGACCCTCGCCGCGGCGATCCAGGCCGCCGCGGCCTCGCGGCGGGTGACTGGGCGTCAGGCAGACGCGCCGCGGACGAAGACCAGGCTGAGGCGGGCCCCGCCGAGCGACGACTGGCCGATGTCGAGGCGGCCGCCGTGGGCCGCGACGACGTCGGACGTCACGGCCAGCCCGAGGCCGGCTCCGCCTCCTGCGCGGCCGCGGCCCTCGTCGATGCGGACGAAGCGCCTCACGACGTCGGCGCGCCGGTCGGCGGGGATGCCCGGGCCGTCGTCGTCGACGTGCACGGTGATCTCCTGCCCGTCGGCCTCGGCCTCGATGCGCACGACCGACGTGGCGTGCCGGGCCGCGTTGGCGACGACGTGGTCGACGGCCCGACGGATGGCCTCGGCGTCGCCGACGACAGGATCGACGTCATCGGACACCGCGGCCTCCACCGGCACCCGACGCGTCCGGGCGGCGACCTCGTGCACGACATCGGCCAGCGAGAACGAGGCACTCGTGAACGCCCGCTCGTCGCCACGGGCGAGCAGCAGGAGGTCGTCGACGAGGCCCTGCAGGCGGTCGAGCTCGTCGAGGAGCACGGTGCTCGACAGCTGCCAGTCCGGTCGCTCGGCCATCCGGGCGACCTCCAGCTCGGCACGCATCACGGCGACGGGCGTGCGCAGCTCGTGGGAGGCATCGGAGACGAGGCGCCGGCTCGTCGACGTGGCCGTCTCCAGCCGGCCGAGCATGCCGTTCATCGTCCGCGCCAACTCGGCGATCTCATCGTCGGAGGCCGGCACCGGCACGCGCTCGTGCAGCGAGTGGGAGCCGATCTCGGCGACCCGTGACGTCACGGCATGGACCGGTCGCAACGCGCGGCCGGCCAGCAGCCACGCCAGCCCGGCGACGAGTGCGACGAGGACCGGTCCGATCAGCCACAACAGGCGCCGCGTGGCGTCGATCGTGTCGCGGACGGCGTCGAGCGGCGACGCCGTGGCCAGGGTGACGCCGCCGACGGACAAGGCCGAGACGTCGAACGCATCCGGGTCTCCCTCGATGCCGAGCAGCTCGGCGCTGGCCATCGGCACCGACCCGGAGTACACGACCTGTTGTCGCCCCAGCTCGTCGGTCGCAATGGTGCTGCGGCTGGTGAGGACGTCGAAGCTCGGCGCCAGCACCACGACCCGCCGGGCCCCCGCTGCGGGCAGCTCGAACGCCGCCCCCGTCTCCGCGGCGACGGGGATGGCGTCGGCCGGGATGCCCCGGGTGAACAGCTCGGCGGCCCGCTCGCGCAGCGCCTCCCGGTCCTCGCTGCGGAGGTCATCGACGAGGGTCCGCTCGAGCGCCCGCAGCAGGCCGAAGGAGGCGACGGCGAGGGTCACGGCGAACAGCCCGGCGGCGAGCAGGGTGACCCGCAGGCGCACCGAGCCTCGGCCGCGCCGGAACCATCGCACGACGTTCATGACGGCGCCGACTGCAGGTCGTCGACGAGGCGGTAGCCGATCGTCCGCACCGTCTGCAGGCTGTTGCGGGCGAAGGGCCGGTCGATCTTCGTCCGCAGGTAGCGGACGTACACCTCGACGATGTTGTCGTCGCCGTCGAAGTCGAACCCCCACACCTCGGCCAGCAGCTCGGGCTTCGTCGCCGTGCCACCGTCACGCCGGGCGAGGGCGACGAGCAGCTCCAGCTCGCGGGCCGTGAGGACGAGCTCGCTGGGGCCACGCCAGCAGCGGCGCTTGTCCGGATCGATGCGCAGATCACCGATCGCCAGCACGCCGTCGACGGCGTTCGTGGCCCGGCGGATCAGGGCCCGCAACCGGGCCACGAGGACGAGGAAGCTGAACGGCTTGCGCAGGAAGTCGTCGGCGCCGAGCTCCAATCCCTCGGCCTCGTCGTGCTCGCCCTGTTTCGCCGTGAGCATCAGGACCGGCGTGCGATTTCCGCCGGCGCGCAGCTCGCGGCACACGGCGTAGCCGTTCAGGCCCGGCAGCAGGATGTCGAGGACGATCGCCGCGTACGAGCCCTCCTGAGCACGCCACAGGCCGTCCGGTCCGGTGTGGGCGATGTCGACCTCGAACCCCTCGGTCCGCAGGCCGCGGGCGAGGGCGTCGGCGAGGCGCACCTCGTCCTCGATGACCAGCAGACGCACCGCACGATTGTGCCGGGAAGTCGCCCCGCCGGGAAGGCGCCCTCAGCGTCCTCTCAGGCAGTCTCATCGAACGCTCAGCGCCCGGCGAGCAGCGTGCGGGTCGATGAGCACGAGACTTCACTCCTTCCACGCTGTCGCCGGCGTGCTGCTCGCCGCCGGAGTCCTGGCGGCCTGCGGGGGCGGCGGCGGCATGGCGACAACAGTGGCGATGGGGTCGCCAGCCTCGATGCTGACGCATCGTCGTCGACCGACACGTCGGTCGAGGGATCCACACCCCCGCTCGATCCGGACGAAGCGATGCTCGCCTTCACCGAGTGCATGCGCGACCACGGCGTCGACATGCCCGACCCCCAGCCCGCCGGCGACGGCGAAGGCCGGGTGATCACGATGGAGGGCGAGGAGATGGACCGGGAGCGCTTCGAGGAGGCGCAGGAGGCGTGCGAACCGCTGATGGAAGAGGTGGTGGGCGAGATCGAGCGCGATCCCGAGCGCGAGGCGGAGATGCGCGAGCAGATGCTCGAGTACGCCCAGTGCATGCGCGACCACGGCATCGACATGCCCGATCCGACGTTCAGCGACGACGGCCGCGTGGAGATCGGCGTGGGCGGCGACGGCAGCGAGATCGAAGCCGAGGAGATGGACGGGGCCAACGAGGCGTGCGCCGGTGACGACATGTTCATGGCGCCGCCGAGCCGGGCCGGCGAGGCGGGCGAGGACGGCGGGGACGGCGAGCCATGAGCGAGCGAGTCTTCGAGCGAGCGAATCAGCGTGACGGCGCCGAAGGCTCACTGGTGCACCAGGCACATAAGGTGAGCCACCTCCTCCACACCGCGATGGTGCACCAGTGAGGGTGTGGCCGATGCTCGGCGGAGCGGCGGTGCTGGTCGGCGCCGCCGGAATCGCCGGCGTCGTCGTCTCCGGTTCGAGCGGCGACGAGGGGAACGACACGGACGCACCGGAGACCACCGTCGAGCGCACCCTCGTCGAGGTGACGCGCACCGATCTCGCCCGCACCGAGGAGCTCGACGGCTCGATCGGTCACGGGGAGTCGCGTCCGCTCGTGCTCACCGCCGACGGGACGCTGACGGGCTTGCCGGCAGCCGGCGACGTGATCGAGCCGGGCGGCGTGGTCGCCGAGGTCGACGGGCAGCCGATCGTCGCCTTGCCGGGCCAAATGCCACTGTGGCGGCCGCTCGGGCCGGGCGTCGAGGACGGTGCCGACGTGCTGCAGCTGGAGTACGTCCTGGCCAGCCTTGGCTACACCGAGGCGCACGACGTGACGGTCGACGACGACTGGACGGCAGCCACCACCGAGGCCGTCGAGGACTTCCAGGAGGACCATGGCCAGGACGACGACGGCGAGATCAGCGTCGGCGAGGTGATCTTCATCGACGGGCCGGTGCGCGTCGACGGCGTCGAGGGCGTCGTCGGTCAGCAGGCCGCCGAGGCCGGGATCACGATCACCGGCACCGAGCAGGCGGTGCACGTCGATCTCGACGTCGACGACGCCGAGTTGCTGACCGTCGGCGACACGGTCGACGTCGAGCTGCCCACCGGCGACGTCGTCGCGGGCACGGTGACGACGATCGACGCCGCCGAGACCGACGACCAGGCCGGCACGACGACACTGCCGGTCACGTTGGCGCTCGCCGACGCGCCGGCGCTGCCCGACGGCACGCCCGTCGAGGTCCACGTGGAGGTCGCCGCCGCCGACGGTGTACTGGCGGTTCCCGTGGAGGCCGTGCTGGCGCTGGCCGAGGGCGGCTACGCCGTCGAGCTCGCCGATGGGGCGACGACCCGGCTGGTCGGTGTCACGCTCGGCGTGTTCGCTGACGGGATGGTCGAGATCACCGGCGATGTCGCGGCCGGCGCCGAGGTGGTCGTGCCATGAGTGCAGTGAGTGCGAGTGCAATGAGTGCTGTCGTCGACGAGCCACGACCGGTGCTCGAGCTCGAGGGGGTCACCAAGCACTACCCCGGGAGCCCGCCGGTGCACGCCCTCGACGGCATCGACCTGACGGTCATGGCCGGCGAGTTCGTCGTCATCGTCGGGCCCTCCGGATCCGGCAAGTCGACCCTCATCAACGTCGTCGGCGCCCTGCAACGACCCTCGACGGGCACGGTGCGCATCGACGGTCACGACGTGAGCGCCCTGCGCGATTCCCGTCTCGCCGCGGTGCGCGGCCGGCGGATCGGATTCGTCTTCCAGCAGTTCCACCTCGTCGAGGGGTTGTCGGCGCTGGAGAACGTCGCCGACGGGCTGCTGTACGCGGGCGTGCCCAGGCGGCGGCGCCTGGTGCGCGCCCGCGAGGCGCTGGCCGCCGTCGGGCTCTCCGAACGCGCCGGCCACCGCCCCGGCGCGCTGTCCGGTGGCGAGCGCCAGCGCGTCGCCATCGCCCGGGCGCTGGTCGGTGATCCGGCGATCGTGCTCGCCGACGAACCGACCGGGAACCTCGACAGCCGGACGGGCGAGGCCATCGTCGGGTTGCTCGCCGACCTCCACGCGCTCGGGCGGACGATCGTCCTGATCACCCACGACCGAGAGATCGCGGCCCGCGCCCCCCGGCGGGTCGCCCTGCTCGACGGCCGGGTCGTCGACGACGAGGCGACGGCGTGAGCGCCAGGCGCGCCGCCCGGCTCGCGTCGAGCCGGATGAAGGGAGGCGATCTGCTGCGGGTGGGCACGATCGGGTTGCGGTCGCGGCCGCTGCGGACCGCGTTGACCGCGCTCGGGATCGCCATCGGCATCGCCGCGATGGTGGCCGTCGTCGGGATCTCGGCCTCCAGCCGCGCCGACCTGCTCGCCGAGCTCGACGCCCTGGGCACGGACATGCTGCGGGTGGCTCCCGGCCAGACCCGGTTCGGCGAGTCGACGACCCTGCCCGAGTCGGCACGCGACACCGCCGAGCGCATCGGCCCCGTCACCGAGGCGGCGGGGATCAGCGGCGTCTCGACGACGGTGCGGCGCACGGACCTGATCGACGAAGCCGTCACCGGCGGGATCTTCGTGGCCGCCGCCGACCTCGAGGTGCTCGAGGCCATCAGCGGCGAGCTGGCCGACGGGCGGTTCCTCGACGAGGCGTCGGCGCAGCTACCGACCGTCGTGCTCGGCGCTGATGCGGCCGCCCGCCTCGGGATCACAGACGCCGACGCCGGCGTGCGGGTATGGCTCGGCGGTGAGTGGTTCGCCGTGATCGGCATCCTCGAGCCGGCGCCGCTGGCCCCGGACATCGACTCCTCGGCGCTGATCGGTTATCCGGTCGCCGCCGAGCTCTTCGACACGACCCGGTCGCCCTCGACGCTGTACGTGCGCACTGTTCCCGAGCAGGTGGAGAGCGTGCGCAGCGTGCTGGCCCGCTCCGTCGATCCGGAGTCACCCGATGAGGTGGACGTCTCCCGGCCGTCGGACGCCCTCGAAGCCAGGGCGGCGACCGATGAGGCCCTGCGCAACCTGCTCCTCGGCCTCGGCGCCGTGGCCCTCGTGGTCGGCGGCGTCGGCATCACCAACGTGATGGTGATCTCGGTGCTCGAGCGGCGCGGCGAGATCGGCGTACGCCGGGCGCTCGGTGCGCGCCGGGCGCACATCGGCGGTCAGTTCCTCGCCGAGGCCGCCGTGCTGGCCGCCCTCGGCGGCGTCGGTGGGGTGCTGGTCGGATCGGTCGTCACGGCCATCTATGCCCGCAGTCAGGACTGGCTCGTCGAGGTGCCCGTGTCGGCTCTCGCCGCCGGCGCCGCCGTGGCCCTCGGGGTCGGCCTGATCGCCGGGGTCTCCCCCGCCGTGCGCGCCGCCCGCCTCGACCCCGCCGTCGCCCTCCGCCCGATCTGACGCCTCCCCATCCGAGTGTTTGCTGCCGACCGAGGGTCTGCTGCGGGGCCTCCCCGCAGCAGACCCTCGGATCGACAGCCGCTCACCCTTCGTCGTGAGTGGCGTCGTAGACACGCAGTGCGGCCACGAATTGTGCGACGTCGCTCTTGCACGCCCGCAGCGGCTGTTCGAGTTCCAGCATCGCCTGGAGGTCGCCTTCTTCGGCCTCTGCCGAGAACGACCGGTACGCCGAGGAACACGCCGCCCAGGCAGCCTTGGCGATCGTCGCCAACTGACCCGAGAACGGCGTGCCGCCCGTGGCGAGTTCGTCGTATCCGTCCGCCGCCGCCGAGGTTGCGCTGGCGAGGCCCGAGAGGTCCTGCGCCCCGAGCGCGCTGTCCGCCGCCTCCGAGTCCCGGTTCACCCGCTCCTGAATCGCAACGGTGTCGGGATCGCTGTACCACTCGCGGAAGGCTTGATCGGCAGCTGGGTCGGCTGGCGTGCTGCCGGTGTCGGCGCTGCCCTCGTCGGCGTCGTCGGTGCAGCCTGCAAGCGAGACGAGCACGCCGAGCGCGAGCAAGGTTCGGCGGAGTCGGGTCATGGGCACAGAGTCTCGGGGCATCGGAGGATTTCGCATCGGGGGAATCCCGTGTCACCCTAGGTGCCGAGACCCGGCGCACACGGTCACGCTGAACGTGAGAAGTGCCTGTGACCAGGCACTTCGTGGGCACGACGGGACTCGAACCCGGGACCTCCACCGTGTCATGGTGGCGCTCTAACCAACTGAGCTACGCGCCCTCGCGACCGCCAAAGCTACCAGCGACCGGCCGGCTCGCGGCCACGCCGATGGCCCTACGCTGCGCCTCCGTGCTGGCCGAGTCGATGACGCTCGAGGACGGCCGGCGCGTGTGCTTCGACGACGTTGGCGACCCGGACGGCCGTCCCGTGCTGTACGTCCATGGCACTCCCGACTCGCGGCGTGCCCGCCACCCCGACGACACCGCGGCTGCGGCGCTCGGGGTCCGGCTGATCGCCGTCGACCGTCCCGGCGCCGGGGGCAGCGACCCGCACCCGGCGGGCACCGTCGGGTCGTTCGCCGACGATGCCGCGGCGCTCGCCGTCCCACCTGGGGATCACCCGTTGGGGTGTGCTCGCCTGGTCGGCCGGGGCGCTGTTCGCCCTCGCCGTCGCGGCCCGCCACCCGTTGCTGGTTCGACGCGTCGGCATCGTCGCCGGCCTCCCGCCGTTCCCCGCCTACGCCGAGCCCGGGGTGCTCGACGGCGCCGGCCCCGATCGCCGGACGATCGCCGAGCTCGGCGCCGAGCTCGGCGCCGCCGGGCTCGCCGAGGTGCTCGCCCCGATCGTCGCCCCGTGGCCGTGCGACCTCGAGCTGGCCCGCGAGTTCCTGCTGGAAGGCGCCGACGAGGTCCGGCGGGCGGAGCTGGCGGCCGTGCCGGGCGCGATCGAGGCGATGGCGGCCGGCGTGGTCGACGCCGTGGTCGGGGGCCTCGACGGTGTGCGGCGCGACATCGAGCTGCAGGTCCTCGATCCCGATATCGACCTCGCCGGTGTCGGCTGCCCGGTGCAGCTGTGGTACGGCACGGCGGACCACGTCGCGCCGCCGTCGTTCGGCGCGTGGTACGCCCGCCACCTCCCGGACGCCTCGCTGGAGGTGATCGACGGCGCCGGCCATGCCCTGCTGCTCCCCCGGTGGACGGAGATCCTCCGTTCTGTCCGCTGAGATCGGCCCGAACGGGCCGATCTCGAAGGACAGAAGCCGGTCGCTCAGCGCAGGCGGACGGCGACCTCGTTGGCCATCAACCGGCCCCGCCGCGTGAGCACCCAGCGGTCGCCCGCCTGCTCGACGAGACCGGGCAGGGCGTCGCCGTCGAGGGCGGCCAGCGGCACGCCGGCCGTCGTGCGCAACGCCAGTTGCAACCCCTCGACGCGCCGGACGTCGCCATCGAGCGTCTCCCCCGCAGCCTCCGTCGAGCGACCGGCCCCGACCGCGGCGATGTAGCGCTCCGGCGTGCGGAGGTTCCACCACCGCCGCCCGGCCCGGTGCGAGTGGGCGGCACAGCCGACACCGAGGTAGTCGTGCTGGCCCCAGTAGAGGAGGTTGTGGCGGCACTCGTGGCCCGGCCGAGCCCAGTTGGACACCTCGTAGTTGGTCAGCCCGGCGCCCGTCAGCACGTCGTCGGCCAGCTCGTACTCGTCGGCCTGGACGTCATCGTCGGGGTGCCGAGCGGGATCCCCGGCCAGCGGTGTGCCGGCCTCGACGGTGAGGGCGTAGGCCGAGATGTGCGGCGGCTCGAGGGCAACGACCCGCTCGAGCGTCGTCCGCCAGTCGGCGACCGTCTCCCCCGCCGCGCCGTAGATGATGTCCAGGTTGAACGTGGGCAGCCCGACGACGCGGGCAGTGGCGACGGCCCGTTCGACGTTCGCCGGATCGTGGGTGCGACCCAGCGCGGCGAGCACGTGCGGCACCATCGACTGCACCCCGATCGACACGCGGTTGACGCCGGCGGCGACGTACGTCTCGAACAGCGCCTCGGTCACGTCGTCGGGGTTGCACTCCACCGTGACCTCGGCTCCCGGGGCCAGGGGGATCGCCCGGAGCACCGCCGCCAGTTCGTCGGCCGGCACCAGCGACGGTGTGCCGCCGCCGACGAAGACGCTCGTGGCCGGCGCCATCCCGGCGGTGACGGCGCGCTCGACCTCGGTCCGCACGGCGTCGAGGTAGGCCCCGATGAGGTGCGGCCGATCGGTCCACGTGGCGAACGCGCAGTAGTCGCAGCGGGACGAGCAGAACGGCACGTGGACGTAGACGCCGAACGGCGGGACTTCCGCGATCTGGGCGGGACTCGTCCCGGATTCCGGGACGGATCCCGCCCTGATACGGATCCCGCCCAGATGGGGGGACGACGACGAATCGGTCATCGCAGCGCCGTCCGGGTGGCGCGCAGGAGGGTGGTGGCGACGACGGCGGCCGTCTCGACGCGCAGCACGGTGTCGCCGAGCGAGACGCGGTCGGCGGCGGCGGCCAGCTCGCCCGGCGACCAGCCGCCTTCCGGGCCGATCGCCACCACCGCATCGCCCGGTCCCACCGGTCGGCCACCCGGCTCGGCGGCGACCGCCGTCGGCAGCACCTCCGCCGCCGCCACGGGACCCGTCACGGTCGGCAGCCACACCCGGCGGCTCTGCATCGCCGCCTCGGCGGCGATTCGCCGCAGCCGTTCCAGCTGCCGCGCCGCCCGGTCCGCGTCCCAGCGCACGACGGACCGCTCGGCGACGAGCAGCACGAGCTGGTCGACGCCGACCTCGGTGCACTTCTGCACCAGCCACTCCAGCCGCTCGCCCTTCGGCGGGGCCACGGCGATGGTCACGGGCGTGACCGGCGGATCGACCGAGGCCGTGACGCCATCAGCCTCGAGCGTGGTGCCGCTGAGCCGGCACGGGCGCCAGCGACCGGCGCCGTCGGTCACGGTGACCAGCGCGCCGTCGCGCAGGCGGAGCACGCGACGCAGGTGGTGGGCCGTCGCGTCGTCGGGTACCGGCGCGGCGACGTCGGCGACCAGTACGTGGGCCGCGGCGCGACGCAGCACGTCGTCCATCGCCGCCTACGAGAACGCCGACTTGATGCGCGAGAACAGGCCCTTGTCCGGCGGGTTGACCAACTCGCCACGCTTCTCGGCCAGCTGGCGCAGGAGAGCTGCCTCGTCGTCGTCGAGCTTCGTCGGCACCTCGACGACGAGCTGGGCCCGGAGGTCGCCGCGCCCGCGCCCCTGCAGCCGGGGCACCCCGCGGCTGCGGAGGATGAACTCGCGACCGGGCTGCGTACCGGCCGGGACGATCAGCTCCTCGTCGCCGTCGAGGGTCGGCAACGTGACCGTCGTGCCCAGCGCCGCCTGGGCGATCGAGATCGGGACATCCGTGACGAGGTCGTTGCCGTCTCGGCGATAGCGCTCGTGCGGCGCGACGCGCAGGTGGACGTACAGGTCGCCGGCCGAGCCTCCGCGCGGACCGGCCGCGCCCCGTGCGCTGAGGCGCAGCGTCGACCCGCTGTCGACGCCCGCCGGGACATCCACCTGGTAGGTGTGCTCAGCCGTGACGCGGCCCTCGCCGCGGCACCTCGCGCACGGCGTGACCACGACCTGCCCCAGACCGCCGCAGCGTGGACATGGGGCGCTCGTCACCATCTGTCCGAGGAGGCTCTGGCGCACCCGCTGCACCTGGCCCGCGCCGTTGCAGTCGGCGCACGTCACCGGCCGGGTGCCGGCACCCGCGCCGCTGCCGCCACACTCCTCACAGCGCTGCGGCAGCCGCAGCGTCACCGGCACGGTCGCCCCGAACACCGCCTGCTCGAACGAGATGTCGGCGACCACCTCGAGGTCCTGGCCACGCGGCGGGCCGGAGGGGCCACGTCGGCCGCCGCCGCCGAACGGGCTCTGGCCGCCGAAGAAGGCGTCGAAGATGTCGTTGAGGCCGCCCCCGCCGAACACATCTTCCATCCGTGGCCCGGCACCGGCACCGACGCCGGCCTCGCCGAAGCGGTCGTAGCGGGCCCGTTGATCGGGGTCGGAGAGCACCTGGTAGGCCCGGGCCATCTCCTTGAAGCGCTCGGTGGTCGCCGTGTCGTCCGGGTTGGCGTCAGGGTGCAGCTCGCGGGCCTTGCGCCGATACGCCCGTTTGATCTCCTCGCCGCTCGCCGTGCGGGGCACGCCCAGCAACTCGTAGTAGTCAGCCATCGATCCCCGTCGTCAGTTGTCTTCGAGGCGCCGGCCGAGCTGGTCGCTGACCACCTCGACCGTCGCCAGTGCCTGCGGATAGTTCATGCGCGTCGGCCCGAGCACACCGACGGAGCCACGTTGCTCGCCGTCGATCACGATCGGGGCCACGACGACGGAGCACGCCGCGAGGGGCTCGACGCCGTGCTCGATCCCGATGGCCACAGACATGCCGCGCTGCACGAGATCACCGACGAGGGAGACGACGACGAACTGCTGCTCCAGCGTGCGCAGCACGTCGCGGACGATCTCCACGGCGTCGAACGCCGAGGCCATGGCCGACGTCCCGCCGACGTAGGCGTGCGACGTGGCCGAGTGGTCGCGCACGGCCTGCAGCGAGTGGGCGCACAGGCGGTCGACGATCTCGTCGCCCGTCGGCACGAGCACCGCCGCATCGGCCAGCGAGGAGCCGACGATCTGGCCGGCCAGGTGCGTCGACGCCGCAGCCAGGTGGGCCGCGGTGACGTCGGGGTCCAGATCGATCTGCTGGCTCTCCACGGTGCCGTTGCCGAGCACGACCACGACGGTCGCCGCGGTCGACGACAGACCGACGATCTGCACGCTCCGCACGGCGACCGCCTCAGCACGCGGACCGACCACGACGGCGGCGTAGTTGGTCAGATGGGCGAGGAGGTCCGACGTGCGGTGCAGCATCTCCTCGAGGCGTCCGTGGGCTGTGCGGAAGAACTCGCCGACCTCGCTGCGCGTCGCGGTGTCGAGACGGCCGGGAGTGGCCAGGTGGTCGACGAAGAAGCGGTACCCCTTGTCGGTGGGGATGCGCCCGGCCGACGTGTGCGGCTGGACGAGGAAGCCCTCCTGCTCGAGCACCGCCATCTCGTTGCGGACCGTGGCCGACGACACCTTGACCCCGGGCGCGTCGGCGATGTGGGTCGAACCCACTGGGAGCGCCGTGGCGATGTATTCCTGGACGACGGCGCTCAGGATCGCGGTCTTGCGGTCGTCGAGCATGCTGGCAGTCCAGGCTACCGAGCGCTAACCGCTCGCCGATGGCTGCAGGTCGGCGACGCCGGTGCGTTCGGTGCGGTCGGGGCCGCGGGCGAGGATGACGGCGGCCGTCGACGCCGTCGCCAAAGCGATGAGGCTGCCGTACGCCAGGGCCCACTCGGCGCCGACGCGGTCGCCGACGAGACCGGTGATCGGTCCGCCGATCGGTGTCGAACCGAGGAACGCGACGGCGGTGAACGCCAGCAGCCGGCCGCGCATGTCCGGCGGACTGTGCTGCTGGGTGATGCCGTTGGCCCCGCTGATGAACGCCGCGCCGCCGATGCCGACGGGGATCCCCCAGGCGAGCGCGCTGAGCAGGTTCGGCGCCCAGGCCATGCCGAGCCCGGCGAGACCGAGGAGCACGGTGTTGCCGAGGTACCAGCGCATCGAGACCCGCGACTTCCTGGCGGTGAGCAGCGATCCGACCAGCGAGCCGATGCTGGTCACCGACAGCACCAACCCGAAGTTGCCTTCGCCGCCCCAGCGCACGTCGGCCAGCTTGGGCAGCGACACGCCGTAGTTGAAGGCGAACGTGGAGACGATGGCCATCACGACGAACGTGATCAGCAGGTCGCGGCGGCTGCGGATGAACGTCAACGCCTCCCGGACCGGGCGCCCGCCGCGCGCCGCCATCGGCGGGGCGTGGAGCTCCTCGCGGCGCAGCAGGAGGAGCGATCCGAGCACGGCCACGTACGACGCGGCGTTGAGCAGGAAGCACCACGCCGTGCCGACGGTCTCGACGAGCACCGCGGCCAGCGCCGGCCCGAAGATGCGCGACCCCGTCATCACAGCCGTGTTCAGCCCGACGGCGTTGTTGATCTCCTGCGGCTCCACGAGCTCGGTGACGAGGCCCCGTCGCGCCGGGTTCTCGAAGGCGTTGAGCACACCCATCGCCAGTGTGAGCGCCCACACGACGTGCACCGTGGCCAGGCCGGCGAGGTCGAGGACACCGAGCAGCAGGGCCTGCAGGGCGAGTCCGCTCTGGAGGACCATCGCCAGCGTGCGCTTGTCCCGCCGATCGGCGATTGCTCCGGCCCAGGCGCCGAGCAGGAGCATCGGGAGGAACTGCAGGGCGACCGTGATGCCGAGATCGGTCGCCCGTCCCGTCAGGTCGTAGACGAGCAGGGACATCGCCGTGATCTGCAGCCACGTGCCGATGGTGGACACGAGCAGTCCGCTGAAGAAGATGCGGGCGTTGCGGTGGCGCAGGCTGCGGAATGTCGAGGGTCGTTCGGCCGCGGCCGGTGATGGGGCGGCCGTCATCGGGCCGGCATCAGTCGTCGAGCTTGAGGGCGGAGATGAACACGTCGCCCGGGACCTCGACCCGGCCGATCGACTTCATCTTCTTCTTGCCCTCCTTCTGCTTCTCCAGCAACTTGCGCTTGCGGGTGATGTCGCCGCCGTAACACTTTGCCAGGACGTCCTTGCGCTTGGCCCGGACGGTTTCGCGGGCGATCACCTTGCCGCCGATGGCCGCCTGGATCGGCACGTCGAAGAGCTGCCGGGGGATCAGCTTCTGCAGCTTCTCGGTCATCTGCTTGCCGTAGTCGTAGGCCTTGTCGCGGTGGACGATCGTCGAGAAGGCGTCGGCGGTGACCCCGTTGAGCAGCAGGTCGACCTTGACCAGGTTCGACCGACGGTACCCGGCTGGCTCGTAGTCGAGGCTGGCGTAGCCCTGGCTGCGGCTCTTCAGCTGGTCGAAGAAGTCGACGACCACCTCGGCCAGCGGCATCAGGTAGTGCAACTCGACCCGCTCGGGGCTCAGGTACTCGAGCTTGTCGAGCTCGCCGCGCCGTTGCTGGCACAGCTCCATCAGGGTGCCCGTGTAGTCGGTGGGGGTGATGACGCCGACCTTGAAGTAGGGCTCCTCGACGAAGTCGATGCGCTGGGGGTCGGGCAGGTCGGCCGGGTTGTCGACGATGTCGAGCGTGCCGTCGGTGCGCTGCACCCGGTACTCCACGCTGGGCGCGGTGGCGATCAGGTTGAGGTCGAACTCGCGCTCCAGGCGCTCCTTGACGATCTCCATGTGCAGCAGCCCGAGGAACCCGCAGCGGAACCCGAAGCCGAGGGCCCCCGACGTCTCCGGCGTGTAGGTGATCGAGGCGTCGTTGAGCTTGAGCTTCTCCAGCGAGTCGCGCAGGTCCTCGAAGTCGTCGCCGTCGACCGGGAACAGCCCGGAGAAGACCATCGGCTTCGGGTCGCGGTAGCCCGGGAGTGCAGAGTCGGCGCCGTGGGTGGCCGTCGTCACGGTCTCGCCGGAGCGGGCTTCGCCGACAGCCTTGATGCCGGCGATGAGGTAGCCGACCTCGCCGGGACCGAGCTCGGGCACCGGCGTCGGGACGGGCCGGCGCACGCCGATCTCGATCGCCTCGTGGTGCGCCCCGGTCTGCATGAAGCGCAGCCTCGAGCCGGCGCCGAGGCGGCCGTTGAAGACGCGGATGCTGGAGACCACACCGCGGTATTGGTCGAACTGGCTGTCGAAGATGAGCGCCTGCAGCGGGGCGTCGGCGTCGCCGACCGGCGGTGGGATGCGCTCGACGACGGCGTCGAGCAGCTCCGGTACGCCCTCCCCCGTCTTCGCCGAGATGCGCAGGATGTCCTCGGCCGCGATGCCGAGGACGTTCTCGATCTCCATCGCGTAGCGGTCGGGGTCGGCCGCCGGGAGATCGATCTTGTTCAGTGCGGCGACGATCTCCAGGTCGTTCTCCAACGCCAGGTAGCAGTTCGCCAGGGTCTGGGCCTCGATGCCCTGGGCTGCATCGACGACGAGCACGACCCCCTCGCATGCTGCGAGGGAGCGGCTCACCTCGTAGCCGAAGTCGACGTGGCCGGGCGTGTCGATGAGGTGGAACTCGTGACCCTTCCACGGCACGCGCACGTTCTGCGCCTTGATCGTGATCCCCCGCTCGCGCTCCAGGTCCATCGAGTCGAGGTACTGCTCGCGCATCTCCCTCGCGTCCACGGCGCCCGTGACCTCCAGGATGCGGTCCGACAAGGTGGACTTGCCGTGGTCGATGTGGGCGATGATCGAGAAGTTGCGGATCCGCGAGAGTTCCATGGGATGGTGAGTGGGTGGCGAAGGGGCCGTCGTTCGATGCTACCGGCGGCCGGTTGGGAGGGGCCGGGGGCGACCGGTACCCTTTGCGGGCTGTTCGATCGAAGGACGAGGACGTCAGTGGCCAACATCAAGAGCCAGAAGAAGCGCAACATCACCAACGCCAAGCGGGCCGAGCGCAACAAGGCGATCAAGAGCGAGCTGAAGACGCGCGTCCGCAGGGCCACCACCACGGTCGGTGACGAGTCCAACGAGGAAGCCATCCGCCTCGCCGTCAAGCGCCTCGACATGGCCGCCGCCAAGGGCGTCATCCACGCCAACCAGGCCGCCCGCCGCAAGAGCCGCCTGATGAAGAAGGTCGCCGCCACCTCGCAGGCCTGAGCGCCGACGTTCGAGCCATCGCTGCTAGCGCCGGAGGCGCGACAACCTGGCCACGAGGACGTCCATGATGACGTCGTCGGGTAGGTCCTTGGCCCCGCGCAGATCGAGGTCGGCGGCCGCCAGGAGATCGATCGCCCGCTGCACGCCACCGCCGCCGAGCCGCCGGTACTGCGTGAGCGCCTTTCTCGCCGGGAAACCTGGCTTGATGCCGAGCGCCTCGGCCGCCTGCGCCTCCGAGGTCGCGTCGACCCCGTCGAGGCGGGCCAATCGCCCGTAGTGGGCGTGCAGGATCGCCATCAGCTGCAACGGATGGCGACCGCCGGGACCGGACATCCTGGCGAGCAGCGCCAGGGCGGTCGCCGTGCTCCCGGCGTCGATGGCGTCGGTGAGCTCCCACGGTGGCACTCCGCCGCCCTCGCCGAGGAACGGTTCGACCTCGTCCGGCCCCAGCTGACGGGCACCGCCGCCATACGTGGCGGCGAGGGTCTGGAGGATGCCGTCGAGGCGGCCGACCTGCTCACCGAGACGGTCGGCGATGGCGCTCGCCGCGGCCGGGGCGAGCTTGACCCCGCTGGCCGCGGCCTCGGCGGCGATCCAGGCCTGGCGATCGCGCGACCGTGACGGTGGCGTGGTGTTGCGCACCACCGCGCCGGCCGCCTTGGCCGCGTCGGTCAGTGTCTTCGCCAACCGGCCGCCGCCGCCGACCATGACCAGCTCGGTCGTCGGCAGCGGGTCGGCGAGGTAGCCGACGAGCGGCGCCAGCTCCTCGGTGGTGAACCCGCCGATGTCGCGGACCACCACGACACGCCGGTCGGTGAGGAACGGCGGGGTCTGGGCGGCGTCGACGACGCTGCGCACCTCGACGTCGTCGCCGTCGAACTCGTCGACCATCAGCGACCGGTCACCGTCGCCGACCAGCTCGTGCACGAGCTCGCTGACGGCGGCGCGCAGGATCGACTCGTCGTCGCCGGTGAGCAGGTGCACGGTCATCGGGGCGACATCATCGCAGGGCCGACCGGGCGGTCCCCTGCCACCTCGCGGACGCCCTCAGGACGGCTGGCGGGTCCGTCGCCGCGAGCGCCGAGCCGGACCGACGGTGGCGACGAGCTCGGCCAGCTCGACTGAGGCGCCGGCCACCAGGGAATCGAGGTCGTCGAGCGTCTCGCGACATGCCACGGCACCGACCCCGACCCCGTCGGGTCCCGATTGCAGCCCGATGTGCAGGGGCGTCAGGTAGTTGACCGACATCACCGGGTGACTCGACTCCAACGGGCGACCGGCGAGGTGCACCCGCTGCCGGGGTCCGGGAACGTTGGTGATCGCCAGGTTGACGGTCGGACTGATGAACGACCGGTACGGGAGGGCATCGATCAACCTGCCGGCCATCGCCGCGACGGCCGGCGGCGCGAACATCGACATGTCCTGGAGCAGCGACGCAGGCACAGCGGCGTGCCCTTCCTTGGCCACGCGCAGGGCCTCGTGCGTGCGGGCGAGGCGCTCGGCGGGGTCGGCGACGTTCGTCGGCAGGGCGGCGAGGAGACCCGCGATGTGGGAGTCGTCGCGCCGTCCACTGGCGCCGGCCACGAGGACCGGCACCATGGCGACCACGGGTGACGTCGGGAGCTCGTCGTGGGCCAGCAGCCAGCGGCGCAGGGCGCCGGTGCAGACGGCGACGACGACGTCGTTGAACGTGGTCTCGGAAGCCCGCTTGACGGTCAGCACGTCGTCGATCGGCAGGCGGGTGAGGGCGAACTGGCGGTGAGGCGTCAGCGGAGCGTTGAACGACAACCGGGGCGCCCGGCCGGTGGGGTGCTCGTCGAGGACCTCCCCCGCTCGGCTCGTCGGCAGCAGCCGGGCCATGGCGGTGAGCCCCGGTGTGCGCAGGGCCATCTCGACCATCGTCTCCCGCAGCCCCGGCCACTGCTGCTCAGCCGCGCGTGCGCTTCGCTCGGCGAGGCGGCCGGGGAAGCCGGCGGCCCAGCGCAACTGGTCGGGCAGCGGCCCGACCAGCCGGGCCAGCACGTCGAGCGGTCCGGGGTCAGCGGCGCTGCCCACGTCGTCGGGTTCGGCGACGGCGACGGCCCGCCCTGCCGCGCCGTCGCTGTCGAGCAGCGAGGTCATCAGCTCGGCGCCCGTCGTGTCGTCGATCGCCGCCACGTGGACCTTGGCGTACAGGGCCACGCGACCACCTTCGAGACCCTCGATCACCCACAGCTCCCACAGCGGTCGTGACCGGTCCAGCGGCAGGGCGTGGGCGTTGCCGACGAAGCGGGCCAGCGCTTCGTCGCCGCCATCGGGCGGGATCGCCGACTGTCGTACGTGGTACTCGAGATCGAACGCCCGGTCGGTCGCCCACGACGGGCGACCCAGGCCGAGCGGCACCTCGGCGACGACTCGCCGGGCCGACGGCACGGCCGGCAGGCGGGCGGCGACGGCGTCGCGGACCACGTCGTAGGTCAGCGGACCGTCGCGTCCCGGCCCGAAGATGACCAACGAGCCGAGGTGCCGCGGCTCGTTGGGCCGCTCCATCGCCAGGAACGCGGCGTCCATCCGGCTCATGCGGGCCATCAACTCACTCCGTCCCGGGGGGCACCGTGCTGGGCGAGGAGGCGCTTCCAGCCCGACGGCTCGAACGGTCGGTGATCACCCTCCGGCTGGGCCAGGCGGTCGGCGATGACGTAGAGCACCGCCGGGTTGTGCAGCAGCCCGATGTGGCTTCCCTGGACCTCGACGTTCTCGGCCATCGCGGCGTCGGCATCGATGCACGAACGCCACGCCACCACGCCGTCGCTGCGGCTGTAGATGGCCGTCGACGGGACCGGGAAGCGGCTCGTTGATGCGGGCCATCACCTCTTTGGGGATGCTGTTGATGCGCGTCCCGGTGACCGCCTCGTACATCGGCCACACGACGTTCGCCTTGAGGTCGCCGGCGAACGGACTGCCGACGGTGATCACGCGGCGCACGCGGTCCGGGGCGGCTCGGGCGACCTCCCGGGCGTAGATGCCGCCGAGGCTGTGGCCGATGATGCTGACGGTGCCGCCGGCCTCGGCGACCAACTCGTCGAGGCGGCGGACCGCCACCGTCGAGAGGCGGTGCAGGGCGAGGATCTCCTGCCGCCCCCACTTGTGCACGTGATAGCCGAGCCGGCCGAGGTAGGCGCGCAGGACCGTCGTGAAGGCGTCACCGGCGCCGAACGGGGGGATGGCCACCACGTGGTGGCCGTCGCCTCGCGGCGCGCGCATCAGCATCGGCATCGCCGGGACGAGCGTCGCCGCTTCGAGCGGCGCCCGCGCCTCGGCGAGCAGATACCACATCCCGGGACTCTTCTCGCGCTCGTCGGCCATGGTGCCTCCATACCCCCGATGGATGCCAGAGCGTAGAGCGTGCGCCCCGCCGCGATGGCGGCGGAGGGCGCTGCGTGCCGCGAGCCGGTGCGGACCATCCCGGCGAGGCCGGCTGCCACGAGGATCCAGCCGACCCATGACCACGGCGGGGGCGGCTCGACGGCCGCGGCGACGGTGGCCACCGCGTCGACCCACCGGGCGCCCCAGCCGACCGGCGCCATGACGAACGCGGCCACCACCGGCACGGCGCCGGCGAGCAACGACGCCGGGAGGCCGTAGAGCATGACCAACCCGGCGATCGGCACGGCGACGAGGTTGGCGACGGTGCCGACGAGCGAGAGCCGGCCGAAGACGAGGATGCTCGGGATGGCGACGCCGGCCTGGGCACCGATCGTCACGGCCACCGGCATCGCCAGCGGACCCAGCCGGTGCAGGCGCCCGGCGAGCCACGGGCCGACGCCGGTGACGCCGGCCGTCGCCCCGACGGACAACCAGAACCCGACAGACCAGGCGAGCAACGGGTCGATGAGGAGCAGCACGGCGACAGCCACGGCCAGCGAACGCACCGCCTCGCGCTCGCGGCCGAGGGCGTAGGCGGTGGCTCCCAGAGCGGCCATCATCCCGGCCCGCAGGACCGACGGCTCGGCGCGCGTCAGCACGACGAACCAGCCGACGAGCGCCAGGGACAGCGCCCACCGCCCGAACGGCCGGGCCCGGGTCAGGAGCGGCCCGGCGGCAGCCAGGAGCAGTGCCACGTTCTGGCCGGACACCGCCGACAAGTGAGCCAGTCCGCTGTCGCGGAACCGCTGCACCATCTCCGGCGGCTGGTCGCGGTCGTCGCCGATCACGAGGCCCCGGGCCAGCGCGGCGCGGTCGGCCGGGAGCACGGCCATGCCGCGTTCGACGAGGCTGCGGACGCGATTCGACGCCACGGTCGATCGGGTCGCCGGGGCCGACGTCGCCGAGCCATGTGGCCTCGAACGACCCGACGACGTGCTGCCAGGCCACGCGCTGTCGCCGGTCGGCGTCGAGGGCAACGCGCTCGCCGCTGACCAGCACCTGCTCGCCCGCCCGCCAGGTGTCGACCCGCCCACGCCGAGCCCGCCCGCGCACCCAGAGCTCATGGCGCTCGCCCTCGATCTCCAGGATCACCCGGCTCGCCCCGGGGTAGCGCTGGGCCTCGTCGATCACCTGCGACCAGCCGTGGTACGGGCCGAGCCGGTCCGGCGCCAGGCCGTCCCACGACGCGCCGGCCCGGACCGCACCGCCGCCGGCGAGGAGCGCGGCCAGCAGCGCCGGGCCGGGCCGCCGGGCAATCGTCGCCGTCACCGCCGTCGCGATCGCGACGGCCAACGGCGAGCGGGTGG
The DNA here is from genome assembly GCA_963776995.1 of uncultured Acidimicrobiia bacterium. Classification (GTDB taxonomy): domain Bacteria; phylum Actinomycetota; class Acidimicrobiia; order Acidimicrobiales; family Ilumatobacteraceae; genus JALZMG01. The sequence continues at coordinate 16,004 of CAVZPA010000009.1, read as the reverse complement.
CGACGCCGACCGCCACCGCGGCGGCCACGGTGACCGCGACGACGGTGCCCCGTGTCGGCGCAGGCCAGATCGTAGGATGCCGCCCCGTCGCCGCGGACTGCTCGTAGCCTCTCCGGATCGGTGTCTCAACCATGCCCAGATACGTCTACGAAGGACCGCGCTGGTACCGCACGCGGATCCGGAGCCGGGGCCCGTTCTTGGCCCTCCTCCCACCGGCCGTGCTCGGCCTCCTCGCCGTGGCGTTCCTCGAGGCGGGGGATAGCCAAGCCAGCGGTTACGCCGGCCTGCTGCTCGGGGTCTTCGCCGCCCCGGCCCTGCTGGCCGTCGGCGTGCCGTTCTCCAGCACGTCGGTGATCCCGATCGGCATCTCGCTGAGCGTGCTGTTCTGGCTGATCGTCGGGGCCATCGCCGCCCATCGCACGACCCGCGACCCGATGGCCACGTGGTCGGACTACTGGCGGACGTACTGGTGGCTCGCCGGCGGGATCTGGGTCGGCGCCCTGGCCGCCCTGGCCGTCGCCCGCTTCGTCGTCGGTGATGCCCTGGTCTGACGGCGCGCCGTCCATCACACGCTCACCAACGAACGGATCGCCTCCAGCTTGGCCGGGCCGATGCCCCGGACGGCTTCGAGCTCGTCGACCGAGGCGAACGGGCCGTTCGCCGTGCGGTGGTCGACGATCGCCTGCGCCGTGGCGGGACCGATGCCCGGGAGGTCGGCGAGCTCCCCGGCCGTGGCCCCGTTGAGGTCGAGCGGTCCGGCAGGGACCGCGGACGGCGCCACGGCAGGCGGCACCGCGGCTGCCGGGACCTCCTCACCGGTGACGGGCACGTAGACGCGGGCGCCGTCGGCGAGCGGCGCGGCGAGGTTGAGGGCGCCCGGCGCGGCGTCGGGCAGGGCTCCGCCGGCGGCGTCGAGGGCGGCGTGGACCCTGGCCCCGCCCGGCAGCTCGTAGACGCCGGGCCGGACCACGGCGCCGGCGACATGGATGACGAGGACCGGCGGCGCGGTGGACGTCGGACCGCTCGTCATGGACGTTGGGCCTGTCGTCGACATCGTTGTCGTCGAGGCCAGCGGTAGTCCGGCCTCCGTCGGTGGCGCCGGCGTGCGCAGCAACCACCACCCTCCGGCGACGACGACGACGATCGTGACCGTCGTGGCGACGACCCGCCCGAGCCCGAACCACTCGATCCACGGCCGCAGGCGGCTGGCGAGTGGTGAGCCAGGCAGCGGGCGCGGGACCGCGTCGGGCAGGTGAGGATCTTCGGGAGTGAGCGACACGACGTCCTCCTCGCAACGGCGCGCCCACGGCACGCTCGAAAGCGGGGGATGTCGGTCTTCGAGACGCTAACCGCTCGACGGTCCGGACGCGCCGGTCGTCGGCGAGATCAGTACAGCTGGGCGGTGAGGCGGCGGCGGTAGTCGGCCGTGCGCGGATCGTCGGGACCCATCAGCTCGAGGATGTCGACGTACGCCTGGCGGGCGTCGTCGTCGATCTTGACCCGCTCGAGCAGCTCGTCCAGTTTGGCGTCGTAGTCGTCGCTCGGGGCGTCGCCGAGACGGGCGGCGGCGGCGACGCGGCGGGTGCGCTCGGACTCCGGGATCCGCTCCAGTAGGGCCAGCGCCTCGTCGCCGTCACCGCGGTCGACGAGCAGCTCACCGAGGGCGACGATGGCGTCCTCGTTGCCCGGTTCGATCGCCAGCGCCTGGCGCAGGCTGTCCTCGTCGCCGAGGTCGACCAGCTGGGCGACCTCGCTCTCGACGGAGGTCGGCAGGAGCGAGTCGACGAAGCGCTGGACCTCGTGCTCCGGGTAGGCGCCGACGAAGCCGTCGACCACTTGGCCGTCGCGCAGGGCGTAGACGGCCGGGATCGACTGCACGCGGAACGCTTGGCTGATCGCCGGGTTCTCGTCCACGTTGACCTTGACGAGGGCCACCTGGCCGTCGGTGGCGTCGACCACCTTCTCGATGGTCGGCCCGAGCGTGCGGCACGGGCCGCACCACGGCGCCCACAGGTCGACGACCACGGGCACCGTCTTGGACTTCTCCACGACGTCCGACTCGAAGGTCGCGTCGGTCACATCGATAGCGGCCATGGCCCCACGCTATCGAGCACCTCCTTGCTACCGTCGGGTGGGTGATCGCCGAAGACGACGTCGCCGGCATCAACCGCGACAGCGTGACGTCGTGGCTGCTCGACAACGTCGAGGGAGCCGAGGCCCCGTTCCGCTTCGACATCATCGCCGGCGGTCACTCCAACCTCACCTACCGCGTCGTCGCCGGTGACGGTTCGTGCTTCGTGTTGCGCCGGCCGCCGCTCGGCCACGTGCTCGCCAGCGCCCATGACGTGGGCCGGGAGTTCCGCATCATCTCCGGTCTCCAGGACAGTGCGGTGCCCGTGCCACCGGCGCTCGGCCTGTGCGAGGACCGCACCGTCAACGGTGCCCCGTTCTACGTGATGGGCTATGTCGACGGTCACGTGGTGCGCGACCGGCACATCGCCGAGAGCGCGCTGACGCCGGATGCCCGGGCCACGGCCAGCCGGTCGATCGTCGACACGATGGCCGCGCTGCACGCTGTCGACCTCGAGGCCGCCGGGCTGGCCGATCTGGCCCGTCACGACGGCTACATCGCCCGCCAGCTGAAGCGCTGGTACGGGCAATGGAACCAGCAGAAGACGCGCGATCTGCCAGTGGTCGACGAGGTCCACGACGCGCTGGCGGCGCTCGTCCCCGAGCAAGGCCCGGCCAGCATCGTCCACGGGGACTACCGCCTCGACAACACGATCGTCTCCCCCGCCGGCGACGTCGTCGCCGTGCTCGACTGGGAGATCTGCACCCTCGGCGATCCCCTCGCCGACGTCGGGATGCTGCAGGTGTACTGGACCGGCCCGGGCGACGTGGCGACGGCGTGGGGAGGCCAGTCGACGACCGCGCCGGGGTTCTGGGATCGCGCCGAGGTGGCTGCCCGCTACGCCGAGGTGTCCGGTCGCGACATCAGCCGACTCGACTTCTACGTGGCGTTCGGCTACTGGAAGCTGGCCTGCATCCTCGAAGGCGTCTACGCCCGCTACCTCGGCGGAGCCCTCGGCGAGCGCGACCCGGCCGAGCTGGAGCCGTTCCGCACCCAGGTCGACGGCGCGGCGCGCAGCGCAGGCGAGCACGTGGAGCGCCTGCGGTGAGCGACCACTCCTTCATGACCGAGGTCCCGACCCTGGACGAGCCGGTGTTGGTCGTCATGCTCACCGGTTGGATCGACGCCAGCGGGGCGGCCGCGGCGGCGATGGCGGCGTTGGAGAAGGAGTGCGCGGCGACCGTCCTGGTGGCCTTCGACGACGACACCTACATCGACTACCGCGCCCGCCGGCCCATCCTCGAGCTGCGCGACGGGGTCAACACCGGGCTCGTCTGGTCCGTCCCCCGAATGCACGTCGGCCACGACACGCAGGGCCACGACGTGCTGCTGCTCAGCGGGCCCGAGCCGGACATGTCGTGGCACCGCTTCTCGGGGACCGTCGCCGATCTCGCCCAGCAGCTCGGTGTCGCCCGCATGGCAGCCCTCGGCGCCTACCCGTTCGCCACCCCGCACACCAGACCGCCGCACCTCTCGGCGACGTCTCCGTCGGCGGAGGTGCTCGCCGAGCTGCCGTTCCGCACCAGCTCCGTCGACGTCCCGGCGGGCATGGCGGCGGCCCTCGAGCTGGCCGTGCAGGAACGGGGCATCCCCACGCTCGGCATCTGGGCCCAGGTCCCGCACTACGTCTCGTCGATGTCGTACCCGGCTGCCTCGGTCGCCCTCCTCGAAGGCCTGACCACGGCGACGGGGATCACGATCAGCGCCCGCGAGCTGCGCCGCGAGTCGATCCTCCAGCGGGAGCGGCTCGACCAGCTCGTCGACGGCAACGACGAGCACCGGGCGATGGTCAGCCAGTTCGAGCGGCTCTACGACGCCGCCGAGGAGGCCGAGAGTGAGGCGGCGGCAGGGCTCGCGGGAGCCACGCCCGACAGCGGCGCCCAGACCGGCGCGATCGAGCTGCGCTCCGGCGACGAGCTGGCGGCCGAGGTCGAGCGGTTCCTGCGCGACCAGGGCAAGAGCTGACCGCGTCGCCCGACGACGGCTGGCGGGCCGCGACGATCTACGGTCGTTCACCATGAAGGTTGATGGTGGCATCGGAAACCAGTTGGACAAGGCCGGCGCCCAGGCCGCCGACCTCGAGAGCGCCGGGTACTCGGGCGCCTGGACGGCCGAGACCAGTCACGATCCGTTCCTGCCGCTGCTGCTGGCGGCCGAGCACACGTCGGAGATCGAGCTCGGCACGTCGATCGCCGTGGCCTTCGCCCGCAACCCGATGACGTTGGCCAACCTGGCGTGGGACCTGCAGTCCTTCTCCAAGGGGCGCTTCATCCTCGGCCTGGGCAGCCAGATCAAGCCGCACATCACGAAGCGCTTCTCGATGGAGTGGAGCCACCCCGCGCCGCGCATGCGCGAGCTGGTGCTGGCGATCCGGGCGATCTGGGACAACTGGCTGAACGGCACACCGCTGCAGTTCCGCGGCGACTTCTACACGCACACCCTGATGACGCCGTTCTTCACGCCCGACAAGGCCGACCTCGACGGGTTCGGGGTGCCGAAGATCTTCCTCGCCGGCGTGGGCGGGATGATGACGGAGGTCGCCGGCGAGGTGTGCGACGGCTTCTTGTGCCATGGATTCACGACCGAGAAGTACCTGCGCGAGGTGACCATCCCGGCGCTCGAGCGGGGCCGCGCCAAGGCCGGCAAGACGATGGAGGGGTTCCAGATCGTCGGCCCGAGCTTCGTCGTCACCGGCACCAACGCCGAGGAGCTCGACGCCGCGGCCGCGGGCACGCGCCAGCAGATCGCCTTCTACGGCTCGACGCCGGCGTACCGGCCGGTGCTCGACATCCACGGCTGGGGCGGGTTGCAGGAGGAGCTCAACGGGTTGTCCAAGCAGGGTGAGTGGGTGCAGATGGGCAAGCTGATCGACGACGAGATCCTCAACACCTTCGCCGTCGTCGGCCCGCCCGAACAGGTCGCCCCCGAACTGCACCGCCGCTACGGCGACGTCGTCGACCGCATCTCCTTCTACGCCCCCTACAAGAGCGACCCGGCCCGCTGGTCCAAGGTCCTCGACGACATCAAGTCCGCCTGACGTCCCTGGCCGCAATCCCGAACTCTTCACGCCGGCGGTCAGAATGTGACCGCCGGCGTGAAGAGTTGAGGAAAACGGTCAACGAGCGGGCGTGGTGAGGGTGCCGCGCAGCCAGGCGCGCACGTTGGCGCCGAGGGCGTCGTCGGCGTAGCCGCCCTCCTGCAGCACGACGAGCGGGCGGCCGAGCGCGGCGACCGCCGCGCCGCAGCGACCGAAACCGTCCGTGCTGAGCGCCAGGTCGCACATCGGGTCGCCGGCGTAGGTGTCGACACCGAGCGAGACGACGACGACGGCCGGATCGGCGGCGTCGACCACCGCCAGCGCGGCGTCGAGGGCGGCGAGGTACGCGTCGTCGTCGGTGCCGGCGGGCAGGGGCACGTTGCGGGTGGCGCCGCTCCCCCGGCCGGCGCCCGTCTCGTCGGCGTGTCCGGTGTGGTACGGGTAGGCGCGGACCGGATCACCGTGCAGCGACACGAACGTCACGTCGTCGCGCTCGTAGAAGATCTGCTGGGTCCCGTTGCCGTGGTGGTAGTCGACGTCGAGCACGGCGACCCGCGTGCCGGTCGTCGCCGTGATGTGCGCCGCGGCGATGGCCGCGTTGTTGAAGAAGCAATACCCGCCGTACAGCGACGTCGTGGCGTGGTGACCCGGCGGCCGGCACAGCCCGTAGGCGACGGGCTCCCCGCCGAGCACGGCTGCGGTGGCGGCGAGCGCGCAGTCGACCGCCGAGCGGGCGGCTTCGTAGGTGCCGGCCGTCAACGGCGTCGTCGTCTCGAAGCACCACCAGCCGAGGCGGGCGTTGACCGTCGCCGGCTCGGCCATCGCCCCCATCCCGGCGCGCAGACCCGGCAGCGCGAACACGTCGGGCACGACGTCGTGCACCGGCCGCACGTGCCGCTGGTACTCCTCCCACGCTGTCGCCAGGAAGCACACGAGGCCAGGGTCGTGGACCGCCTCGATCGGCGCCGTACCGGCAGGCGGCGGCTCGCTGATCGTGAACGCGTCGTCGGCGGCGAGGGCGGCCCGGATGATCTCGGCCCGCCCCGGGTGCTCGAACGGCGGCTGGAACCCGGACGACTCGATCTCCTGCTCCGGATCGTGCAGGCGATGCCGATCCGAGGCGTAGACGTGCATCAGGGCGAGACGAGCTCGAGCGTCTCGTCGAGGTACAGCTCGCGACACCGGGCGCGCTGCAGCTTGCCCGACGAGGTCTTCGGCAGCGTGCTCGGCTGCACGAGCAACACATCGCGTGGCGGCAACCCGCAGACCTCGAGGGTGCGGTGGTGGATCGCGGCGCGGATGGCGTCGAGATCGCCGCCGCGGGTCTCGGCCACGACCACCACGCTCTCCTTGCCCTTGTAGCCGTCCATCCCGAAGGCGATCACGTTGCCGGCACGCACACCCTCGACCGAGCCGATGGCCCGCTCGATGTCCTCCGGGAACACGTTGCGCCCGCCGACGATGATCACGTCCTTGATCCGTCCGCACAGGACGAGCTCCCCGTCGAGCAGGTAGCCGAGGTCGCCGGTGCACAGCCAGCCGTCGTGGAACAGCTCGGCCGTGGCGTCGGGACGCTTGTAGTACCCCGGCGTGACCGAGGTCCCACGGATCAGCAGCTCGCCGACATGGCGCTCGGGGCGTTCTTCGAAGGTGTCCGGGTCGACGATGCGCATCTCCAGCCCGGGCAGCGGCCGGCCGAGCAGCGGGAGGCGACGGATGGCCAGGGCGAGGTCGTCGGGATCCTCGACCTCGACCGGCTTGGCGACCCGGTCGCGCTCGAGCACGACGCGGTCGACGGTGTCGCACACGAGGCCCCGACCCCGCCGCGGGAACGAGCCGCCGATGGCCACCTCGGCCATCCCGAACGCCGGGAACACGCCGCCGGCGGTGAACCCGAACGGCTCCGCGGCGGCGACGAACGCCTCGACGGCGGCCGGGTCGACGGGCTCGGCACCCGACAGGGCCAGCGTCAGCGGCGAGAGGTCGAGCCCGTGCATGCGCTTGAGGGCCCGCGTCGCCAGCACCCACGAGAAGTTCGGACCGGCCGTGGTGGTGCCCCGCCAGTCGGAGATCCACTGCATCCAGTTGCCCGGGTGGGCGAGGAAGTCCTGCGGGGCGGCCTGCACCAAGTGGGCGCCGCGGGTCATCGGGATCGCCAGGCACCCGACGAGGCCCATGTCGTGGTACAGCGGCAACCACGACACGAGGACTTCCCGCTCGGGGACGATGTCACCACCCTCGCAGCAGGCGTCGACGTTGGCGGTGAGCACCCGGTCGGGGATCATCACGCCCTTCGGCTCGCTCGTCGAGCCGCTCGTGTACTGCAGGATCACCAGGCGGTCGGGATCGGGCGCCGGGATCTCCAGCCGCTCGCCCGACGGGACGCCCGCCGCCCCGGGCAGCACCGAGCTCATCGAGGCGATCGGCGGGTCTCCCGGCGCGGCCTCGTAGAAGGGCGCCAGCAGGTCGTCGATCAGCACCAACTTGGCGTCGCCGTGGCGGATGCGGGTCCGCGTCGACTCGACGAACGTCTCCAGCGACCCCATGCGCATCGGCAGCGGGAGCACCATCGAGGCGATCCCCGCCATCCAGCACCCGCGGATGATCGTCATCAAGCCACGGCTCGTTGGCCCGAGGATCGCCGCGTGGTCGCCGGGGCCGAGCCCCCTGGCTTGCAGGGCGGCACCCACGGCGCGCGCCTCGTCGTGGAGCTGGCGCCACGACACGAACTGCGGCTCGCCGTCGGGCATCACCGACGCACCGACGAAGCGCACGCCGGTCCCCGAGTCCGCCGCCTGTTCGAGTCGCTCGATCGTCGACTGCGGACGTCCCATACGGTCGATCAGGCTAGCTGGGGGCCCTCGTCATTCGAGTGCTTCACGCGGGGAGGCCCGGCGGGAGGCACTCGGTCGACCGCAAACACTCGGATGGGGCGTCGGGGCGCAGCTCGTAGGCTGGGCAGTCGCTATGTCGACCGATGTGCCCGCCCCGACCACCGACGACGACGCGCCGCCCCATCGCTACACCGCCGACGCTCGCCGACGAGATCGAGCTGCGCTGGCAGGAGCACTGGGACGCCAACCGCACGTTCGAGACCCCGAACCCGGCGGGACCCCTCGCCGACCCCGAGGCCGTCGCTGCCCGTGGTCCCAAGCTGTTCGTGCTCGACATGTTCCCGTACCCCTCGGGCACGGGGCTCCACGTCGGACATCCGTTGGGCTTCACCGGCACCGACGTGTACAGCCGTTACCAGCGGATGACCGGCCGCAACGTGCTCTACACGATGGGCTTCGACGCCTTCGGGCTCCCCGCCGAGCAGTTCGCCGTGCAGACCGGCACGCATCCGGCGATCACCACCGCGCAGAACGTGGCGACCTACCGGCGCCAGATCCTGCGCCTCGGTCTGAGCCACGACCAGCGGCGCTCGATCGACACGACCGACCCCGGTTACTACCGCTGGACGCAGTGGATCTTCACCCAGATCTTCGAGTCGTGGTACGACCCCGACGCCCCGAACGCCACGGGCGGCCTGGGCAAGGCCCGGCCGATCGCCGAGCTGCGCGCCGAGTTCGCCGACGGCACCCGCCAGCTCGACGACGGCCGCCGGTGGTCGCGGCTGACGCCGTCCGAGCAGGCTGCGGTGATCGACGACCACCGCCTGGCCTACGTCTCCGAGGCGCCCGTCAACTGGTGCCCCGGCCTGGGCACGGTCGTCGCCAACGAGGAGGTCACCGCCGACGGGCGCAGCGACCGGGGCAACTTCCCCGTCTTCAAGCGCAACATGCGCCAGTGGATGATGCGCATCACCGCCTACGCCGACCGGCTGATCGACGACCTCGACACGCTGGAGTGGACCGACTCGCTGAAGACCATGCAGCGCAACTGGATCGGCCGCTCGACGGGCGCCAACGTCGAGTTCGCGTCGCCGGCCGGCCCGATCACCGTGTTCACGACGCGACCCGACACGCTGTTCGGCGCCACGTTCATGGTGCTGGCTCCGGAACACCCGTTGGTCCCCGATCTGACGACGTCCGAGGAGGCGCCGGCAGTGCTCGACTACCGCCGGCAGGCGGCGGCCCGCCAGGACGTCGAGCGCCAAGAGGACAACCGCCTCAAGACGGGCGTGTTCACCGGCAGTTACGCCACCAACCCGGTCACCGGGCAGGACATCCCGATCTGGATCGCCGACTACGTGTTGATGGGGTACGGCACCGGGGCGATCATGGCCGTGCCGTCGGGCGACCAGCGGGACTTCGAGTTCGCCCGGGTGTTCGGTCTCGACATCCCGGCCATCCAGCGCCCGCCCGACGAGTGGTTCGCGGTGCGCGGCATCGAGCCGACACTCGACACGAACCGCTGGCCGGAGGCCTTCATCGGTGACGCGCCGTACGTCAACTCCTCCAACGGCGACCTCGACCTCAACGACCTGACCTCCGTCGGCGAGGGCGTGGCGGCGACCAACGCCTGGCTGGAGGCCAACGGCGTCGGCGAGGCCACCGTCACCTACAAGCTGCGCGACTGGCTGTTCAGCCGCCAGCGCTACTGGGGCGAGCCGTTCCCGATCGTCTACGACGTCGACGGGCATCCCCATGCCTTGCCCGACGACATGCTGCCCCTGCTGCTGCCGGAGACGGACAGCTTCGCCCCGCGGACGTTCGATCCCGACGACGAGCACTCCGACCCGGAGAGCCCGCTCGACCGGCTGGCCGAGTGGGTCGAGGTGCGGATGGACATCGGAGACGGCGAGCAGGTCTATTGCCGCGACACCAACGTCATGCCGCAGTGGGCCGGCTCGTGTTGGTACGAGCTCCGCTACTGCGACCCGACCAACGAGCTGACCTTCGTCGATCCCGAGGTCGAGCGCTACTGGATGGGCCCGCAAGTGGACGTCCGTCCCGACCACCCCGGCGGCGTCGACCTGTACGTGGGCGGGGTCGAGCACGGCGTGCTGCATCTGCTGTACTCCCGCTTCTGGCACAAGGTGCTGTTCGACCTGGGCCACGTGTCGTCGCACGAGCCGTACACCCGGCTCTTCAACCAGGGATACGTGCTGGCCGACGCCTACCTCGACGAGCGGGAGATCTACGTCGACGCCCGATCGGTGGTGGCCGAGCCGGACGGCACGTTCACCTACGAGGGCCGGCCGGTGCACCGGCGCGCCGGCAAGATGGGCAAGAGCCTGAAGAACGCCGTCCCCGTGGAGGAGATCTACGAGGCCTACGGCGTTGACACGCTGCGCCTGCACCTGATGGCCACCGGTCCGCTCGACGCATCGCGGCCGTGGGAGACCACCGACATCGTCGGTATGTACCGCTTCCTGCAGCGGGTGTGGCGCAACATCATCGACGAGCACACCGGCGCCGCAGTCGTCGCCGACGTTCCGGCCGACGACGACACGCACCGCCGGCTGCACCGCACGATCCACGTCGTCCGCACGGAGATCGAAGCCCTGCGCTTCAACACGGCGATCGCCAAACTGATCGAGCTGAACAACCACCTGACCAAGCGCGGCAGGCCGCTCCCCCGCGACGTCGCCGAGGCGCTGGTGCTGATGGTCTCGCCGTTCGCCCCGCACATCGGCGAAGAGCTGTGGCGCCGGCTCGGCCACGAGGAGACGCTCGCCTACGCCCCCTTCCCTGTCGCCGACCCGGCGCTGCTCGTCGACCAGACCGTCGAGTACCCGGTCCAGGTCAACGGCAAGGTGCGTAGCCACATCACGGTGCCGGCGGACGCCTCGACCGATGCCGTCGAGGCCACCGCCCTGGCCGACCCCAAGGTCGTCGCGGCGATCGACGGTGCTGTCCCGAAGAAGGTCATCGTCGTGCCCGGCCGGATGGTCAACGTCGTCGTCTGACCATCCGAGTGTTTCCTGCCGGCCGAGTGCCTGCTGCGGGACTGTCCCGCAGCAAACACTCGGATCGCCGGTCGCCGGACGCGAGACTCGGACGATGGTGTTGAGTGCCGAAGAAGCTCGGGTCCTCGCTTGCCTCATCGAGAAGGAGACGACGGTCCCGGACAGCTATCCGCTGACGCTGAACACCCTTCGCCTGGCGTGCAACCAGTCGACCAATCGTGACCCGATCGTGGCCTACGACGACCGCACGGTGGAGACAGCCCTGCTGTCGCTGAAATCGATGGGGCTGTTGCGCTTCGTGCACCCGTCGCACGGGGGTCGCACGATCCGCTACCGACACGTCGCCGACGAACGGTGGCGGTTGTCGCCGGCCGAGCTGGGGGTGTTGGCTGTGCTCGTGCTGCGTGGACCGCAGACCGTCGGGGAGGTGCGCGCCCGCGCCGAGCGCCATCTCGGCGACGGGTCGACCGGCACCGTCGAGGAGATCCTCGACACCCTTGCGGCCCGCAGCCCGGAGGCCTTCGTTGTGCGCGTCGAGCGCCGCCCCGGCGAGCGCGAGGGCCGCTGGGCGCACGCCCTGTCCGGCGCCCCTGACCTCAGCGTCGGGGACATCACCGCCCCGGATGGCATCGACCTCGACGCGCCGGCGGCGGAGGATCAGGCGGAGTTGGCACCGGCGGCCGCGAACGCCGACCTGGCACGTGACGTCGCCGAGCTGTGGCTGCGCGTCGAGCGGCTCGAGCGACTGCTCGGCCTGGCTGAGGACCTCAGCTCATAGCGTCTGCACGGTAGGTTCCCGAACCAATGCGTCACGGTTCTTCGGCTGCTTCGCAGCCGAAGAAGACGGCCGTCATGATTGGTCGCCTCGCCTATCGGCTCGGCTCCTGGGCGTCCGCGCCGTCGCCAGACTCGACCAGCTCCAGCGCCAGGCTGTTCATGCAATAGCGCATGCCCGTCGGCTCCGGGCCGTCGGGGAACACGTGGCCGAGGTGCGAGCCGCAGCACCGGCAGCGGACCTCGGTGCGCACCATGCCGTGGCCGCGGTCCTCGATCAGCTCGACGGCGTCGGCCACTTTCGGCTCGAAGAAGCTCGGCCACCCACTTCCCGACTCGAACTTCGTCGACGAGTCGAACAGCTCGGCGCCGCACCCGGCGCAGGTGTATGTGCCGTCGGCGTGGCTGTGCACGAGGTCGCCGCTCCACGGTCGCTCGGTGCCCGCTTCGCGCAGCACCTGGTAGCGCTCCGGCGAGAGTCGCTCGCGCCATTCCGCCTCGGTCCGTTCGATGTCCGGCATGCCAGCCACGGTACCCCCGCTTCTGTCCTTTGAAGTCGGCCGGAACAGGTCGGTCTCAAAGGACAGAACGGGGCTTCAGCCGACGAAGTCTTCGAGCAGGCGGGCCAGCTCCACCGGCGTGTCGCCCTGCACGCTGTGGCCGGCCTCCTCGATCCGCTCGATGCGTGCCGCCGGCTGGCGGCGCAGCAACTCCGCCTCGTCGCTGTCGTCCACCACCGACTGCGGGCGCATCCCCCGCACGAGCATCAATGGCACCGTCAACCCCGACACGGCTTCCCACAGCGCGCTGTTGTCGAGCCGCCGTTCCTCGCCCTCGCCGGCCTCGGGGCGCCAGCGGGCGTAGCGCCAGACCCACGTCCCGTCGTCCTGCTGGACGGCGTTGTGCAGGATGCCGCGCCGCAGCGACGCCTCGCTGCGGGTCGGGTTGTGCTCCATCGTGCGCGCCAGCAGCTCGTCGAAGCTGGCGAACGAGCGCGGTCCGTTCACGAACGCCGTGATCGCCTTGGCCTTCTCCGCCGTGACACCAGGCGTGATGTCCACGAGCACCACGGCGCGCACGACCTCCGGAGCCTGCTGCGCGAGGGCCAGCGTCGTCAGCCCGCCGAGTGACATCCCCACGACGGCGCGTGCATCCGGCGCCAGCCGGCGGATCAGCTCGGCCACGTCGGCGGCGTTGCTGGCGGCGTCGAGCGACCCGTTGCGGCCGCCGTCGGAGTGCCCGTGGCCGGGCAGGTCGACGGCCACCAACGGGCGACCGAGGGCCATCGCCACGGTGTCCCACGTGTGCGCGTTCTGGGCGCCGCCGTGCACCAGCACGAGCTGCGGCGGGCCTTCCCCCCAGACCAGGGCGCTCAGCCGGCGGTCGGCGTCGACGGCGACGAACTCCCGGCGGACCGTCGGTGGTCCGTCGTAGGGCAGGCCGAACTCCGCGGCGTTGTCGGCGAAGAGGCCGAACTCGTCGTACGGGACGTTCATTGCGTTCCCCGGCCACGCAGGCCGTTGCTGGCCGCTCGCTCGCTTGGCGCGGCGACGCGATGCACGCGTCACGATCAGAGGCCCAGCTGGCGGGCCACCCCGCCATCGACGCGCAGGCACGTGCCGGTGATCCACGCCGACGCCTCGCTGGCGAAGAACAACGCAGCACCCGGGAAGTCCTCGGCGTAGCCAGCCCGGCCCATCGGCGTCTTCGCCGTGTTGGCCCTGGTCTCCTCGCTCCACGCGTCGGCGATGTCCGTGAGGATCGCGCCCGGCAGGATGCAGTTGACGCGCACCTTCGGGCCGAACGCATCGGCCAGGGCGACGGTCATCGCGTTGAGCCCCGACTTGGCCATGCCGTAGACGACCTCGTTCTGCGACGGGCGGATCGACCCGACGGTGGAGATGTTCAGGATCACCCCGCCGTCGTGTTCGACCATGTGTGAGCCGAAGCGCACGGCGAGCCGGAACGGACCCTTGAGGTTCACCGCCGAGACCTTGTCGTAGTACTCCTCGGTGATCGCCGACACGTTGGGGTACAGCGGCGACATGCCGGCGTTGTTGACGAGGATGTCGCAGCGGCCGAACTCCTCGAGCACGCGGTCGGCGAGGCGGTCGCACTCGTCCCACTTCCCGACGTGCGTGCCGACGGCCAGCGTCCGGCGTCCCGTCTTCTCGGCGATCTCCGTCGCCACAGCCTCACAGTTGTCGAGCTTGCGACTGGCGATCACCACGTCGGCGCCATGCTCGGCGTACGCCGTGGCGATGGCGCGGCCGATCCCTCGGCTGCCACCGGTGATCACGGCGACCTTGTCGGTCAGATCCAGGTACGGGCGGTCCATCCGCACTGTGTACCGCGTCGGGTGCGTCGCGGCCGAGCGCTACGGTCGGCGCCGATGTCGACCCAGCTCACAGCGATGCAGGAGCAGCTCTGCGAGCAGGATCGATGGGACTTCTCCGACCTCGCTGCGGTGTTCGTCAACTGCACCCTCAAGCGGTCGCCGGAGGTCTCCAACACACAGGGCCTCGTCGACATCTCCGCCGAGATCATGCGCCGCCAGGGCGTCTCCGTGACCGAGATGCGCTTGGCTGACCATGACGTCGCCACGGGTGTCTGGCCGGACATGACCGAGCACGGCTGGGACCGCGACGAGTGGCCGGCGATCTTCGAGCAGGTCCTCGGCGCGCAGATCCTCGTCGTGGCCACCCCGATCTGGCTCGGCGAGAAGTCGTCGGTGTGCACGCGCCTGATCGAGCGCCTGTACGGCAACTCCAGCCAGCTCAACGCCGCCGGCCAGTACGCCTACTACGGCCGCGTCGGCGGCTGCCTGGTGACCGGCAACGAAGACGGCATCAAGCACTGCGCGATGAACATCCTCTACTCCCTGCAGCACCTCGGGTTCGTGATCCCGCCGCAGGCCGATGCCGGTTGGATCGGCGAAGCCGGACCGGGGCCGTCGTACCTCGACGCCGGCTCGGGCGGACCGGAGAACGACTTCACCAACCGCAACACGACGTTCATGACGTGGAACCTGCTGCACGTCGCCCGCATGCTGACCGACGCCGGCGGCATGCCGGCGCACGGCAACCAGCGATCACAGTGGGACGCCGGCTGCCGGTTCGACTTCCCGAACCCCGAGCACCGCTGATCGGGGCGTCACCCGTCGAGGTGCAGCGGGAGGCCGAACAGTGGGAACACCCGCTGCGTGTCGAGGAAGAACATCATGTCGGTGATCCGCCCGTCGGTGATCTCCACCACCTGCAGTGCCCACGGCTCGAACCCGCCGTCGGGGCTCGGCCGGTACTGGCCGAACGCCGGCTGACCGTTCGCCGTGGTCGGGACGAGCCGGGAGCCTCGGCACTGGGCGCCCGGTCCGACCCAGAAGTCGAGCACGTCCTCGCGGCCCTTGAGCCACATCTCGTACGGCGGCATGGACTGCGTCGCGTCCTCGTGGATCAGAGCCGTGAGCGCGTCCATGTCGTAGCGCTGGAAGGCGTCGAGGTACCGCGACAGCAGCGGCTCCTGGTCGTCGCCGACCTGCTCGGGCCCGTCGGTCGATGACAGGTCGCTCGACTCGATCGTCGCCCTGGCGCGCTGCAGGGCGCTGTTGACCGAAGCGACGGTCGTGCCGAGCAACCGGGCGACCTCGTCAGCCTTCCAGCGCAGCACCTCCCGAAGGATCAACACCGCCCGCTGGCGGGGCGGCAGGTGCTGGAGGGCACCGATGAACGCCAGCTTGACGCTCTCGCGAGCGACGGCGACGTCACCGGGGTCGCCGTCATCGGGGACGACCCGCCCGGTCGGGATCGGCTCGATCCACGTCGCCTCCGGCCGCATGGGACCGGGACCGCTCGCCCTGCTCACCGGTTCGGCGCCGAGGTCCATCGGGCGCGCCCGGCGCTGGCGACCACCGAGCATGTCCAGGCAGACGTTGGTCGCGATGCGGTACAACCACGAGCGCAGGGCGGCTCGCCCCTCGAAGCGGTCGTACCCCTTCCACGCCCGGATCATCGTCTCCTGGACAGCGTCCTCGGCCTCGAACGACGAGCCCATCATCCGGTAGCAGTACCCCGTGAGCTCCCGGCGGTGGCGCTCCAGCTGGTGTTCGAGGTCCTCGGACCCGTCGGCGTCTCGGGCCCCCATGCTCGCCACGTCGGTCATCCGACCACCGTACGCCCGCGGACGGCTCCGGCGGCGCGGTCGTTTCGCGT
>CAVZPA010000008.1:0-33008 GCA_963776995.1 uncultured Acidimicrobiia bacterium | reverse complement strand
GGAGGCAGGTGCTCGACGACGACCCGGTCGGTGCCCGTGACGTCGACGAAGAACACGTCGTGGCGGTCGGCGACCAGGAGCCACGACGGGTTGTACGCGTGCTCGGATCGATGGCGGTGCCGAACGCTTCGACGGCCTCTACCGTGGTCGGATGCCGGGCGAGCGTGAGGGGGAGCTCACCGTGGGAGCGCTTGGCCGTGTCGGGACCCTCCCGCAGCGGCCGATTGGTGAGCCCGGCGATGACACCGGCCTCGTTGGTCGCCAGCCACGTGCCGCCGCCGACCTCGTCGCGCCCACCGAGGATCGCCAGCCCACCATCGGCGCCCTCGAGGCAGGTCATCGCGACCGTCGGACGGGCACGGCGTTCGTCGCGGTTGGCCGCCACGATCAGCGGCATCCCGGGACGACCGCGCTGATCACGATCAACAAGCACATCGCTGGCAGCGTACGAGCTGGTCGACAGCGATCAGGTGGCGATCGCGCGGGAGCTGCTTGTCGCGGTCGTCGAACGGCCGCGGGCCCTGATCACCACCAGACGCCAGGCGAGGCCGATCGCGAGCGCGATGCCCGATGCCGCCGTCACCCACTGGAGTCCGACACGGTCGGCCAGCCATCCTTGGACGAGGGCGCCGAGCGGGTACAGCGCGCCGAGGATGAAGGTGTTGACGGCGAGCGCGCGGCCACGCATGTCATCGCTGGCGGCTTGCTGGCTGAGCCCGGCGAACGTCGTGAAGGACACCCCGTAGCCGAACCCGCATCCGGCGACGCCGATCGTGGCCACCCACAGCGTGGGCGCCGACCCTGAGCACCAGCGCCGCTGCGAACAGGCCGATCGACCCGGTCATGACCCGCCACAGGCCGAACCGGTAGGTCGCCCAGCCGAGTGTGAACCGCCGATCACCGCACCCACGCCCTGGCAGGCGACGAGCACGGACGTCGATCGTTCGTCGCCATCGAAGACGACGGTCGCCATCTGCGAGACGAACGCGACGAACGGGGCGCCGATCAGCATGGTGACGATCATGAGCGGGATGATCCCGCGCATGTCGGCGTTGGCCCGTGCGACCAGTTCCGTCGGCGAGCGCGCCCCACACCGGCCGCCGTTGCCCGGTCGAAGGACCGAGCCGCACCGCCAGCACGCAGACGATGACGGCGAGGAAGCTGACCGCGTTGCACCACAGCGTGGTCGCGATCCCGCCGACGGCGATCGCCACGCCGGCGAGCGTCGGGCCGATGATGCGTCCGAGGTTCCACTGCGCGTTGGACAACCCGACCGCGGCGACGAGGTGCTCACGCGGTACCAGGCGGGGCAGCGTGTTCTGGAAGGCCGGGAAGCCGAACGCGCCGATGGAGCCCGTGCACAGCGTCAGGACGGCGATGATCGCGGGCGTGGCGTGGCCCGTGCCGACGACGATCGCCAGCGTGCCTGCCAGCACCGCGGACAGCGCGTTCGTCACGACCAACACCCGCCCGCGGTGCAGTCGGTCCGACATCGCCGACCCGATCGGCCCCAGGACGGCCGACGGGAGGAACCCGGCCGCACCGACCACCGCGGCCCACGACGCCTGGCCCGTCGTCTCGGCCACGTAGTAGCTCAGCGCCACGGTCTCCATCCACGTGCCGATGTTCGACACCAGGGCGCCGATCCACAGGATCGTGTACCCCCGGTAGCGGAACGGGGCGACCCCGCGGCCCTCCCTGGCGGAGGACCTTGGCGCGAACCACTATCCTCTCTAGCAGGGACCCCGACGTCCGACGGGCTCAATGATCGCAACAACAGGGCGCGACGACGTCCAGCCGATCCGCCTCATCGGCGCCCTCAATCGGCTGCGGTCGCCGTCGCGCCGTCGTCGGAGCGCGTCGACGGCCGCTCGCTCTGGAGCTCGACGTCGACCGTCGGGACGAGGACGTGCCGGCCGTCGTGGAGCTGGGCGTGTTGCAGCTCGAGACGAGCGGAACGGCCGGCGAACTCGACGGTCATCACGCCGTTGTCGAACCACGGACCGTGCTCGACCGCCAGTCATGGCCGACGTCGTCGACCCTGGCCCAACGGGCCATGCGGTGCACGACGGCCGGTCGGCCCCTTGCGGTTGAGGATCCGGTTGGCGAGCTTGCCGACGAGCGGGATGTTGTTGCGGAACGGCGACATCGTCAGCTGGTGGATGGCGGTGTCGGCGTGGTCGACGGCGGTGAGCTCGGCGGCGGCGGAGTAGTTGCAATGGACGTCGCCGGCGAGCAGGAGCACGGTGGCCGGCGGCGACGGCCCGCCGCGACCACCTCGGCGAGCAGGTCGGCGTCTCGTCGAACGACTCGCGGAACGCGGCCCAGTGCTCGAGGTCGAGGATCTGGCGGACCCGCTCGCCGATCCACTTGCCGGGCCGGCCCCAGGCGCCCTTCGGAGATCGCCTCGTCCCAGCCCTCCAGGTGGTGGACCCCGGGCAGCATCAGGAACGGCAGCGTCGACGCGAGCACGAGGTGGTCGAACGGACGGGCGTCGCCGATGACGTGCTCGCGGACCCACGTCCACTCGGGGGCATCGACCATCCGCCGGTCGTCGGGGTCGAGCTGCCGCGAGCAACGGCTGTCGATGGCCACGAGGCGCACGCCGCGGCCGGCGTCGCCGAGGTCGCGGTAGTAGCTCCACCGGATCGATGTGCATCGATGTCGGCCCGCCAGGCGACGTCGTCGAGGTAGCGGCTGCGTTCGTCGTCGTCGGTGATCTCCAGCATCCGGGCGTACACCTCGTCGGCGTCGAGCTGCTCGGGGCTGAGGTTGCCGAGGTGCTGGTAGACCCAGTACGAGGCGTAGCCGCCGATCGACCCGGTCGTGCCACCACGGCTGCGACGGTGACCTGGCGGCGCCACGACAGCGACGTGTTCCAGTCGTCGCGCAGGTCGTGGTCGTCGAGCAGCATCGCGGTCGGGACGGTGGACAGGATCCAACGCACCGCCGGGTCCGACCACGCCTCGTGGTACAGCCAGGTGTACTCCTCGAAGTTCTGGATCTCGTCGGCCACCTCGGCTCTCGGGATCGGTGCGGGCGGCGCGCAGGCGGGCGACGATGTCGTCGGAGGGCTCGTCGGCGTAGATCTGATCGCCGATCAGCAACAGCGTGTCGGGCCACTCGTCGTGCGGAGCTGTCCGCCATCTGGCGCGGCGAGGGCGATGAGGGCGTCGGCGCCGAACTCGGCGAGGTGCTCGCTCGTCGAGCGGGTCCGATCGGCGGCAACTGCCGAACGCGAGGCGGAACGGATCACCCGGGTCGATCGTCCGGATCACGCTCGGCGGGAACCCGGAGTCCGGCAGCGGCCACACGGTGTGGCCGTCCAGCGTCACCTCGTAGGCGTGCGCGGTGCACGGCCCCAGGTCGTCGAGCCGGAGCAGGGCGAAGTGGTGGCCGTGGACGCTCCACGTGTCGGCGGTGGACACGTGATCGCCGATGACCACCGCGACCGAGCAGGCCCGGTCGGCCTCCACCCAGACGGTCGCCCTCGACGCGTCGGCGTAGCGAAGGAGCGGGCCGACGAGCAGCGCCGCTCGATCGGCTCCGAGCGTGCTGGTCGGCCCTGCCATCGGCGCCGACCGTAGCCACGAACGAGGTCAACGGCCGTTCGGGCTGCGTGACGGTTGCGGTGTCGTGATCGCCTCGGCGACGCGCTCGGCGGTCTCGACCGGAGCCCCGAAGTGGAGCCAACGACCACCGAACAGGATCGAGCAGATCGCGAACCAGCTCCAGCCGATGACGAGTCCAGCGAGGACATCGGTGAACCAGTGCACGCCGAGCAGCACGCGCGTCGCGGCGACCGCCGCCGCGATCGCCGCGGCGGCGCCGACCAGTGCGGCCTTCACCCGCTCGGATCGGCCGCGGCCCATCACCAACGCGAGCGCGGCGAACGTCGCCGCGGCAGCGGTGGCGTGCCCGGACGGGAACGACGTGCCGGCGAAGCCGGTGAGCTGGTCGATCGTCGGCCGGGCGCGGTCGACCAACCACTTGACGAGGTTGGAGATGGCGAACTGGCCGAGCACGACGACGGTCAGGAAGCCGAACACCGCGCGGGAGCGGATGCGCAGGTACTCGACGGCACCGATGACGGCCGCGACCGCGACCACGCCCGTGGTGCCGCCGAGCAGGCTGATCGTCCGGAGCAGCTCGGTCGACGCGTCGGTTGCGTGGCGAGCGCCGAACGTAGCGAACCGCACGTCGAGCCGGGCGAACCCGGCGTTGGTGCGGATCATCAGCAGCAGCACACCCACCGCCGTCGCCCCGATCACGACGGCGGTCGCCACGGTCACGAGGATCATCGCCGTCGTCCGCTCGGCGTCGGCCGGGGTCCGGGCCAGCCGGGCGAGTCGGGGGTGCCTGGCCAGTCGCCGCGCGATCCCGGCCGGGCCGAGGTGCGGCGAGCCGAGCAGCGGCCACCGGCGAACGGCGCAGCCGACCACGACACCGGCGAGGACACCGGCGCAGAGCACGGCGGTGAGGATCAGCATGGTGTCCGTCTCGACTCCCGGAGTACGTCGAAAGGGTGACCGAGGGCCTACCAAACTTGCTTGCTCAGCAAACCAGATCGCCCCTGCACCACGTCGCCCGCTACGTCGTCATGGTGTTTGCGCGGACCGTGTGCGGGGATGCTGCGACGGGGGAGAAAGGGCACCACATGACAACTCGAACCTTGTCCAATCCCACCGGGCGGCTGGTCGCCGAGCACCCGAACGCCGTACGGCTCGGACGGGCCGGCTGGGCCGCGAAAGGCGCGGTGTACCTCGTCGCCGGGGTGCTGGCGGCCGCCGTCGTCCTCGCGTCGTTCGGTTGGTCGACCCCCACGGCGTCGCAAGAGGCCAGCCCGACCGGGGCGATCAAGACGATCGCAGGATCACCGGGCGGCGTGTTGGTGCTGTGGCTGCTGGCGATCGCGCTGCTGCTGTACGCGGCATGGCGGGTCGTGTCCGCTTTCATCCCTGGCCATCACGACGCCGAGTCGACCGCCAAGCGGGCCGGCTACCTCGTCAGCGCGGTGATCTACACCACCTTCGCCATCACGGCCATCGCGCTCGCCACATCGGACTCGGCAACCGCCGATCCGAACGCCCAGGACGGCAACGCCAAGGTGACCAACCTGACGGCTCGCCTGATGGGCAACGGCGGTGGTCGGATCCTGATCGGAGCCGTGGGCGTGATCGCGATCGGCGCCGGCATCTACCGCCTCGTGAAGGGGTTCCGGCAGGACGTCGACGACGAGCTCGATCTCTCCGGCATGTCGCCGGCGCGGGTCCGGTGGACGCAACGCCTCGGGGCCATCGGTGAGGTCGGTCGCGGAGTTGCGATCACGGTGATCGGCGTCTTCCTGCTCCGGGCGGCGATCGACGTCGACCCGAACGAAGCGACGGGCCTCGACGGTGCGCTGCGCCGACTCGTGGCCGAGACGTGGGGGGCGGTGATCGTCGCCGTGATCGCCATCGGCTTCGTCGCCTACGGGATCTTCTGCCTCGCGACGTTCACCCGTCGACGACTGGAAGCCCCGTGACATGACGCACGTGACCGATCCCTCCGCCGCGACCGTGCCATCGGGCGCCGGTCGGCGTGACGCCGGCCGCTCGGACCTCGACGTGCCCGTGGATCGCGCGGCGACGCGGCGACCGATCCTGGTCGCCGTCCTCGTCGTCGTCGGCGGGTACGTCGCGATGGCCGCCGTGCTGACGGGCATCGGGGAGCTCGTCGTGCACGCCGGCTGGCTCGATGGGTTGCGGCGATGGGACGACAGCGTCGCCACCTGGTTGGTCGATCATCGCAACGACGGGCTCAACTCCGTGACGGCCGTCTTCTCGCGAGTTGCCGACACCCTGGGAGTCGTCGGGCTGGCGGTGCTCATCGAGGTGATCCTGGCGATCTGTCGACGGTGGTGGGCGATGCTCCTCGTGCCGATCGGGCTGGCGCTCGAGTTCGGGACGTTCCTGACCGTCAACAGCTTCGTCGGGCGGGACCGCCCGGACGTCGCCCGCCTCGGATCCGAGCCGAGCACGTCCAGCTTCCCGTCCGGCCACACCGCGGCGACGCTCGTCGTGTGGGGCGCGGTGGTGCTGCTGTTCGTGCCGGCATCCCGCCGCGGTTGGCGGGTCGTGGGCTGGGTCCTCGTCGTCGCCGTCACGTTCGCCGTCGGGATGTCGCGCGTCTACCGAGGCATGCACCATCCCAGCGACGTCATCGCCGGAGCGCTGATGGGCGCCGCCGCGCTCACCATTGCCGCGCTCGCAGTGAGGATCGCCGCATCGCGGCGTGAGGCCCGCCACGACGAGTTCGACGAGACCGATGACGCGCCGCTCCAGCCTGGCGCGCTCCGGGCGGTGTCCTGATGGCCACCGTGGCGGTCATCGCCCACACCCGCAAGCACCTCGGCGGCGGCTTGAGCGAGCTGCGCGAGGTCCTTGCGGTCCACGGGGTCGACGAACCGTTGTGGTACGAGGTGGAGAAGAGCAAGAAGGCCCCGAAGCAGGCCCGCAAGGCGCTGGACGCCGGCGCCGACCTCGTGTTCGTGTGGGGCGGGGACGGCATGGTGCAGCGCTGCGCCGACGTCCTCGCCGGCACCGGCGCGGCGATGGCGATCCTGCCGGCCGGGACCGCCAACCTGCTCGCCACCAACCTCGGCATCCCTGCCGACCTCGATCGGGCCGTGCGAGTCGGGCTCGCCGGGCACCGCCGAGATCTCGACGTCGGACGGGTGAACGGTGAGCGGTTCGTCGTGATGGCCGGCATCGGCTTCGACGCGCTGATGATCCGAGATGCCGACCGCAAGTTGAAGGCTCGCGCCGGGCGAGGTGCCTACGTCTTGACGGCCGCCCGGCATCTGCGCGAGCCGCGGGTCCGCACCCGCATCATCGTCGACGGCACGACCTGGTTCCACGACGACGCCACCTGCGTCCTCATCGGCAACGTCGGCACGATCATCGGCGGCGTCACCGCGTTCGAATCGGCACGCCCGGACGACGGCCACCTCGACGTCGGCGTGGTCACCGCCCGCGGCATCGGCCAGTGGTCACGCGTCTGGGCACGCGTGATCACCAAGCAGCCGGAGAAGTCGCCCCTCGTGCAGCGCACGACCGGCACCAAGATCAACATCGAGCTCGGACATCCCCTCCCGTACGAGCTCGACGGCGGGGCGCGACCCCGCACCGATGCGCTGAAGGTGCGCATCGAACCAGGCGCGCTCCCGGTCTGCACACCACTCGAGAACACGCTCGGCGATCACTGACCAGCCCGCGCTCTGTCGGATCGGTTGGACCGGCAGCCGCTCGCCCGTGTTGGATGGGCGCGATGGCGACGAACCTCGACCTGGAGCCGGATGAGCTGGACGTCGTGCGTGACGTCCTGACCTCGGCGATCAGCGATCTCAGCCCCGAGATCGCTGGGACGGACAACTTCGAGTACCGCGAGGCGTTGAAGGCTCGTCGCGAGGTGCTGCGGGGGGTCGTCGCCCGGCTCGGGACCTGACGGCCGCGATCGAGGTTCAGCTCGCCGCGCCGCGCCCGGGCCTGCTCGAGTGGCTCGCCGAAGTGCCAGCGGTTCCCCTCGGGATCGGCGCACTCGTAACGCCGCTCGCCGAAGAAGGCGTCGCTGAGCGCCAGCGTCACGATCGCACCGGCCGCCACGGCACGAGCGCAGTGGGCGTCGACGTCGTCGACCATCACGTTGAGCATGCACGTCGTCGCGCCCGCCTCCTGCGGGCTGTGGATGCCGTGCACGTCGTGCTGCACGTGGCCGACCATGACGACGCCGTCACCGTGCTCGAGCCAGGCCAGGACGTGCCCGTCGTGCTCCCGCCGGGCCTCGCGGCGCTCCACGAAGCCGAACGCGGTGACGAGGAAGTCGATCGCCGCCCGCTCGTCCAGGTAGCCGAGACGGGGATAGATCGCCGGCGGTCGCCACGAGGTGTCCGGCTCGACGGGGTGCTGCTCGATGATCGACATGAGGCGGTCCCTTCCTGCTCTGAGGATCCACGGATCGTTGGGCTCGTCGCCGGGTTGCCGATCGGGACGCAGCTCGCCGACGCGCTCGACGGGGTCGTGCGAGTCGCTCACCGGGCCATCCTCCTCGACACCGCAACGGTGTCGCCACGCGGTGTTGTCATCGGTCCTTCCCCGCTGGCGACCGTGGGTTCGCGCAGCCGCCGACGGGCCCGGTTCAGCCGCGACCGGACGGTCCCGACGGGGACGCTGAGCGCCGCCGCGATCTGCTCGTACGAGAGGCGCTCCCACGCGTACAGCAGCACGACGTCGCGCTCGCCCGATGGGAGCGTGGCCACCAGCGCGGCGACCTCGGGCCAGCGACGGTCGGCGTCGATCATCGCGACGACCCGCTCCGCCTCGTCGCCTGGTTGATCGCGCCCGAGGCGGGCGAAGGCGCGGGCGCGGCGGGCCACCCCGCGACGGTGCTTGGCGACGAGGTTGGAGGCGATGCCGTACAGCCAGGGCGCCGCGTCGGCGCGGTCCGGTGTCGAACGCATCGCGACGCTCGAACGCGATCCGGAACGCCTCGCTCATCAGCTCGTCGCCGTCCTGGCCGACGCGCCGCACGAGGAAGCGCACGATCGCACCGGCGTGGCGGTCGTAGATCTCAGCGAAGGCGGCCGGATCGACGAGCGACGCGGTGATCACCTCGGCATCCGTACGCCACGCCACACTGCATCCTTGCCCGCAGGGGGCACCGGGTTCGCGAGGGGCTCGCGTCGTCAGAAGATCGGCGTGCTGATCCCTTGCCCGGCCAGGACCGCCCCGACGGTGGTCAGGGTGTCGCGCTTGACGATGAAGTGCTGTGCCAGCACGTCGATGTCGCGGAACCGGCGCTGCAACGGGCACGTCAGATACACGGAGGAGCCGCCGCCGGCACGGAAGGCGGCGCGCGTCACCTCGACCGCGCGGTCGACGGCCCATGCGCTCGCGGCGCGGAACCGCGCCCGCTGGTCCGAGGTGAGCTCGTCACCGGCGAGCGCCGCCTGCCACAGCTCGGCGGCCGCTTCGTAGAGCAGGGCTCGAGCGGCCCGCACGGTGGTGTCGGCAGTCGCCAGGTCGAACTGGAACAGCGCGTTGGCGGCCAGTGGCCCGTCGCTCAGCAGCGGGACCTTGGGCTCGGCGATGGCAACGATGTCGTCGATGGCGGCGCGCGCGATGCCGAGCGCGACGCTGCCGATGATCATGCCGATCAGCGGTGGCGGTGGCACTCGTACGTACGGGCTGTCGACGGCCGGGGCGTCGACCATCGGACGGAACGTCCACTGGCGGTCGACGAGGACGTCGTCGGCGCGGAACGTGGTGGCTGCCCGTCCCACACAGGCCGGACACGTGCCAGGTGTCCTCGATCACGACCTGCTCGGGACGGAACACGGCCATGCGGAACTGCGGCACGCCGTCCTCGACGCCGACCAGGCAGTTGCCGAAGAACGTGGTCGCGTGGAGGCATCCGCTGGCGAACGGCCACCGTCCGGTGACGCGGAAGCCGTCACCGGCCTCGGTCAGCGAGCCGTTCGGGCTGAACACACCGGCCACGATCGTGTCGTGCCGGGGGCGAACATCTCGTCGAACGTGGCTCGGGGGAGCTCCGCCAGATCCAGCCACGCGCCGGCGCCGATCATGACCGTCCAGGCCGACCGACGCGTCGGCGCCGGCCAGCTGCTCGAGGACGGCCATCGCGTCGGTGAGCTCGGCGTCGAGCCCACCGTGGCTGCGCGGCAGCAGCGCCCGGAAGCAACCGGCCGCCACCAACTCGTCCACGAGATCGACGGGGATCCGTCGCCCCTCCTCGATCTCGTCGGCGCGAGCCGCGATCGTCGGCACGAGGCCGGCGACCGCGTCGGCCACGTCACGGAGCGTCGCCGCCTCGCTCTGGACGATGCTCATGCCTCCGGCCCGCCCCACGGACGCAGCATCGGCGCCTCGGCGGCGTGCCTGGCGCGCAGCTCGTCGTCCCACCCGCCGTTGCAGTAGCCGACGACCTCGGTGATGCGCCCATCGCGCACCTCGCACAGCCAGAGCCGGCGGGCCCGCTCACGAGGAGCGTCCAGGGGCTTCCTCCTCGTGTTCCATGACGAACCCGGTTGCCGTCGGGACCAGCCGCAGCAGCGTGGCTCGCTGGCCCTCGCAGCCGATGGCGCGGAGCTGGGCCGTGAACGCGTCCGCACCCTGCAGCTGGAAGCGCCACATCGGGGGCAACAGGTCGCAGAACACGTCGGGAGCGATGACCTCGCGGTCAGCTTCCAGGGTCTCGAAGCACCGGTTGAAGGCCGTTCCCAGCCGCTCCACCTCGGCCATGTCGAGCATCTCGTCGGATTCCGTCGTCCGCATGGTCTGACCTCCCTGTCCTGCGGGGGCTGATCGCCCGTGGCGTCGACGGTACGGATCCATCCGGGCGTCCCCGCATCGACCGGAACCACCATCTGCCCGTCCGGGACGTGGTGCGTACGCACCACGGCCCCGTCGGCGTTCAGGTCAGCCCGTGCTGGTAGGCGTACGCCGTCGCCGCCGCCCGCGACGTCACCTCCAGCTTGCGGAAGATGTTCTGCAGGTGACGTCCGACGGTGTGCTCGCTGATGACCAGCGCGGCCGCGATCTGGCGGTCGCTCTTGCCACGGCGACGAGACGCAGCACCTCGCGCTCGCGGTCGGTGAGGACGGCCCGGCCGGCAGCTCGGCCCCGACCAGCGAGCTCGACCCGGCGCCGCTCCGTCCGAGCACCCAACCGCTCGAACGTGGCGAGGGCCGCACCCAGCTCGAGGCGCGCGGTGTCCTCGTCGCCGAGGGCGCGACAGCACGCCCGATGGCGACGCGGGTCCGGGCCGCCTCGAACGGCATCTCGGCGAGGTGCCAGATGCCGTGGGCCCGCGCGGAGCACGTCGAGGGCCGGCGACGGGTGCCCCTCGGCGAGCAGGATCGTCCCGCGGCGCGTCAGCGGCGATCGCGTCGAGCAGCGGGGCGCCGATCGTGGCGGCGATGCGCTCGAGCTCGCCGGCCGCGGCGTCGGCCGTGACCCGATCCTGCGCCGCCACCATGATCTCCACCGCCGCGGCGAGCACCGGCGCCCGACGCAGCGGCTCGCGTCGCTCGTCGAGCATCCGGCGGACGGTCGCCGCGGCGAGGGTCGGCGTGGCCCTCGGCCAGACGCAGCAGAGCGAGACCCGGCGCCGGCTCGTACCCACCGTCGTGCGCGGCCCGATACGCCTGCTCGGCTTCGGCGTGACGGCCGCGGAGGCGGTGGAGCTCACCCCACTGGTACAGCGCCATCCCGAGCGCTGGATGCGCCGGCTGCGAGAGGTGCGCCTCGCGCGGTCGGCCTCGATCACCGCCTCGGGCCACGCGCCGTGCGCCTGCAGCACCTGCGATCGATGGACGAGGCACTGGCCCCGGTACGGCACCAACCCGGGTTGCGCGGCGCACCACTGGCTCAACGCCTCGGTCCACTCCGCGGCCCGGCGGAGATCGAACGCCTCCATGCACTCGGCAACGACCGCGCAGTAGACGATCCCGGCCGGGATGGGCGACACCTCACCAGCCGTGACGGCGACCATCGCCTCGTCGAGGAAGCGCATGCCGGCGGCGATCTCGCCGAGCGCCACGGCGACCTGACCCTGGCTCAGGATGCCCAGCGCGATCAGATCGGCGTCGGCGAACCGGTCACCGATCGCCACGCACTCGTCGGCGAGGCGCCTCGCTTCGTCGACGTCGCCACGGCCGAGCGCATGCAGGAAGTCGGGGATGCCGAGGTACCCACGCGCGGCGCAGTCGATGGCCGGCGTCATCGAGGAGCCGGCCGGCCCGTGCCAGCCATCCGCTGGCGTGGGCGATGTCGCCACGGAGCAAGCACCCGATACCCAGCCACGCCCCGCACCGGGCGGCCTTGCCGGCGTCGCCGACGGCCACGTGCTGGCGGTACGCCTCCTCCCACGCCCGCCCGCTCTCGTCGTCCCGACCGAGCAGGTGGGCGGACACGGCCACGAGCTCCAGGTCGTCGCCCGGCAGATCTCCGGCTGCGAGGAGCAGGTCGTACGCCTCACCCCACGCCTGGCGGGCGAAGGCCTCGCGTCCCCGGTCGGCCTGTTCGCTCACCGCCCAGTCTGGTCGCGTCAGGCGGTGACGTTGGCGGCAGACAGGGCGGCGTCACCTGAGCTCGTCGAGGGCGATCCGGGCGTGCTCCTCGGTGTCGTACTCGGCCATGATCACGTCGCCGTCCACCGCGATGAAGCCGTGGATCGCCCAGGTGTGGGCGTCGATCTCGATG
Organism: uncultured Acidimicrobiia bacterium; assembly: GCA_963776995.1. Classification (GTDB taxonomy): domain Bacteria; phylum Actinomycetota; class Acidimicrobiia; order Acidimicrobiales; family Ilumatobacteraceae; genus JALZMG01. The sequence goes on along the minus strand of CAVZPA010000008.1, from coordinate 20,748 downwards.
ACGTCACCGGCGATCGTGGCGTGCTCCTCCACCAATTCCTCGAGGAACACCAGCTGCGGGTCGGCCGGCCCGCGTCGCCGCTCGGCGTGGTGGCCTTCTCGGGCTGATCGAAGCGCTCGTCCATCGTTCCTCCGTTCTTCCCACGCATCGTCGCGCGCCTCTCTCCGGGGGTTCGAGGAGGCGCGTGGCCCGTCTACCTCGCGGCCCGTCTATCTCGCGGCCAGCGTCTGGGCGAGCCAGTCGTCGAAGCGGGTGGCGCCGAGCTGGGCCTCGGGACCCGGGACGAGGCTGCGCTCGGCGAGCTCGGCACCGAAGTAGCGGGCATGCGGATCGGCGACGACGCGGCGGGGATCACGACGAGCGGTGAGGTCACGGCGCACGAGCTCGTCCATCGGGAACGCCTCGGGACCTCCGATCTCGATCATCCCGTTCAGCGGAGCGCCGACCGCGACCTTGCCGACCGCCGCTGGCCACGTCGTCGGCGGCCATCGGCTGGATGAGCATCGGGGACACTCGCACCGTGTCGCCCTCGGTGGCGGCGTCGCCGATGCTCTCGACGAACTCGAAGAACTGCGTCGCCCGAACGATCGAGTACGGCATCGACGACGTCGTGATCAGCTGCTCCTGGGCCACCTTGGCCCGCAGGTACCCGCTGTCGGGCAGGCGATCGGCGCCGACGATGGACATCGCGACGTGATGACCGACGCCGGCGGCCGCCTCGGCGGCGAGCAGGTTGCGCGTCGAGGTCGTGAAGAACTCGAGGACGGCGGCGTCCTCGAACGACGGCGAGTTCGACACGTCGACGACGACCGACGCGCCCTCCAGGGCAGCGGCGAGACCGTCGCCCGTGATGCGTGTCGACGCCGGTGTTGGGCGCCGCAGCCAGGGCCTCGTGACCGTGCTCGCGCAACCGGTCCACGATCTTCGACCCGATGCGTCCGGTGCCGCCGATGACGACGATCTTCATGGGTTGACCACCTCCGTGCGGTGCCGGAGCGTCGCGCTCCGGTCGAGTACAGAGACCGGCCAGCCCGCCGCGATGTGACACGTCGGACCGCTGTCACAGTTCGGCTCGGCTGTCCGGTCCTAGCGGCATGAGCGACATCGTGTTGGAACCCGCGGCGCGAGCGCGCCGCGGCCCAGTTCCTGGACGCGCCCCGGCACGCACCGACCGCGACGACCGTCGCTGCCTACGCCCAGCTGAGCGAGCAGAGCGCGGGTGCGTTCGACCGGCTGACCAGCCGACACTGTCGACGACCGGTCCGTCGTGTTCACCGCCTGCCCCGAGCCGTACGCGACAGCCGCCCAGCTGTCGGAGTCGGTCCGCCACCAGGCGTGCTCGAGCTGTGGCCCACGAGCCTCGATCTCGACCGCCGTCATCCACTGCTCGACACCGCTGGCACGCTGGGCGCTACCGAACTGCACGGCGAGCACAGCGTGCAATGGACGACCGACGGCCTCGCCGACCACAAGGCCGTGCTCCTCGATCGGGCCCTGTTGTTCGCCTCCAGGCAGTAAGGGCTCGCGGCCGCTGGCGACACGCTCGCCGAGGCCGGCCGGCCGACGAGCCGCCGCCGATTCGCCGGGGCGGCGTTCCAGGTGGCACCGTGACCCGATGGCTGTGGAGGAGGTCCAGGACCTCGGCTTCGATCCCGACGAGCTGCGGGAGCGCTACCGAGCGCGAACGCCTCAAGCGGCTCCGCGACGACGGCGCCGACCAGTACATCGAGATGGCCGGGAAGTTCGCCCACTACGCCGAGGAGGACCCGCACGGCGACCCGTCTTCGCCCGGGCCCGCTCGACCGACGACGTCGAGATCGCCATCATCGGGGGCGGGTTCAGCGGCCTGCTCGCCGCGGCCCGCCTGACCGAGCAGGGGATCACCGACATCCGGATCATCGAGGCGGGCGGTGACTTCGGCGGCACGTGGTACTGGAACCGGTACCCCGGCGCGCAGTGCGACACCGAGTCCTACTGCTACCTCCCGCTGCTCGAAGAGCTCGGGTACATGCCGCAGGAGAAGTACTCGTTCGTCACCGAGATCTTCGAGCACTCCCAGCGCATCGGCGAGCGCTACGGCCTCTACGACAAGACGTGCTTCCAGACCCGCGTGCGCTCCATCGATTGGGACGACGATCTGCAGCGCTGGCACATCACGACCAACCGCGACGACGACATGAAGGCCCGGTTCGTCGTGATGGCGCTCGGCACGACCACCCGAGCGAAGCTGCCCGGGCATCCCGGGCATCGACGACTTCGAGGGCCACTCGTTCCACACCAACCGCTGGGACTACGCCTACACCGGGGGCGACACGACCGGCGGGATGGTCGGGCCTCGCCGACAAGCGGGTGGCGGTCATCGGCACCGGCGCCACGGCGATCCAGTGCGTGCCGCGCGTGGCCCAGGACGCCGGGCATCTGTACGTGTTCCAGCGCACGCCGTCGTCGGTCGACTGGCGCGGCAACAAGCCGACCGATCCGGAGTGGTTGGCGTCGCTGGAGCCGGGCTGGCAGCGCGAGCGGCGAGAGAACTTCGGCGTCGATGGCGGCCGGCCATCCCGTCGAGGTCGATCTGATCGACGACGGGTGGACGCACATCTTCCGGAACGTCGTCAGCTCGCCGAAGGGCGCCAACCGGCCCAAGACCAAGGAAGAGCGCAACCGGGTCGTCGAGCTCGCCGACTTCCGGCAGATGAACCGGCTGCGCCAGCGCGTCGACGACACGGTCGAGGATCCGGCCACCGCAGAGTCGCTCAAGCCGTACTACCGGCAGATGTGCAAGCGGCCGACGTTCAACGACGAGTTCCTTGCCGTGCTTCAACCGCGACAACGTCACCCTCGTCGATGTCAGCGACTCCAAGGGCGTCGAGCGGATCACCCCGACCGGCGTCGTCGCCAACGGCCAGGAGTACGAGGTCGACTGCATCATCTACGCCACGGGGTTCGAGATCTCGAGCGACTTCCGGCGTCGGCTCGGCATCGAGGTCAACGGCCGTGACGGCCTGTCGCTGTTCGACCACTGGGCCGACGGGCTGAAGACGCTGCACGGCTTCACCACTCGCGGCTTCCCGAACTGGTTCTACATCGGCGTCTCGCAGAACGCCTTCAGCGTCAACATGACCTCGATGTTCGACGACCAGGCCCGCCACATCGCGTACCTCATCGCTGAGACCCGCCGGCGTGGGCGCGACCACGGTCGAGCCCACCGACGAGGGCGTCGACGGGTGGCTCGAGATCATCAACGGCTTCCGCGTCGGCGGCATGAGCTTCCTCGAGAGCTGCACGCCCGGCTACTACAACAACGAAGGCCACACGAAGGCCGGCAGCTCGCTTCTTCGGTGCCTACACCCCGGGGACCAACGCCTTCAACGAGCTCCTCGAGGCCTACCGCGCGGAGGGCGACATGGCCGGGCTCGAGCTCGACGGGACCGCCTGACCGTCGCTCTGTGTCACCGCAGAAGTCCCCGGGGACTTGTGTTGTGACACAGAGGCGGGGCTCGGCCGGCTCCAGCTCCCTGGTAAGCAATCACCATGACCGACGACGCAGCCGAGGACTACGAGGACGTCACCATGTACACCCTCGACCCCGACGTCGAGGAGCAGCTGCTGCTGGCGCACAACGAGTGCACGTTCATCTGGTCGAACAAGGAGGGCTGGCCGGTCGGCGTGATCATGTCGTACGTCTGGCGCGAGGGCCGGTTCTGGCTCACGGCGTCCGGGCAGCGAGCACGCGTCGCCGCCGTGCGCCGCGACCCGCGGGTGTGCGTCGTCGTGACGTCGACCGGATCGCCGCTGCCGAGGAACAAGGCGATCACGTGGAAGGGGACCTGCACCGTCCACGACAGCCGCGAGGTCAAGGATTGGTTCTACCCCGAGCTCGCCTCGGCGCTGAACCCCGACGACCCGGCGCGGGCGGCGACCTTCCAGTCGTTCCTCGACTCACCGCGACGAGTCATCTTCGAGGTCGAGCCGACGCAGCGCATCGGCTACGACGGCGCCAAGATGCGCGTCGCGACGGCGGCCTGGCTGGCGTCCCGCGAGCAGCAGTGAGCGCCGGCGCCGCCGTGCGCCGGATCAGGTGCCGCCGGTCGCCTCGAGTGCCGCGAGATCGCGCTCGGCGAAGCCACGGTGCTCCCACTCCTCGTTGAGCACGATCAACAGGCACTGCCGGAAGGAGAAGTCCTCGAGCTGGGGCCACCCCGGCTCGGGCCGCGACACGACCGAGGCGAGCTGGGCGTCCGTCAGCGAGTCGATCACGCCGCTGACCGTCGCCTGACGCTCCCGGCGCACGGCGAGCACGGTCTCGAGGGTCGGCCGCGCGTCGCGGTCCCACGGGATGCCGTCCCAGCCGGGCGCCTCGTCCCACGGGAGGTCCAGCGGGTGCCACGGTGAAGGATCGCCGACGACCATCCGACAGACCCAGGCCGCAGTCGCGAAGTTGAGGTGGCGCAGCGTCTCGATGAAGGACCACTCGTCGTCCACCCGGACGTGCAGGGCGTCCGCAGGCAGCGCCCGGGCGCGGGCGATGGTCTCCTCCCATCGCCGCTCGAGGATCGCCCACGCGTCTCGGAACCCGGCCGCGTCGGCGGGTCGCATCGTGGCCCGCTCCGGATCTCGGCGGTTCAGCTCCCGCTCGACGAGGGGGACGATGTCGACCCCGTTGACGACGACGTTGCGCAGCTCGGCGGAGATCTCGACGTCGCAGAGCTCGCTGCCGATCACCCGCACGCCCTCGAGTCGGGCGCCCCGGATGGCCGCGCCGCGGAGATCGACGTCACGCATCGTGGCGTCGCGGAGGTCCACCCGCTCGAAGCGGGCCCGGCGCAGGTCCTGGTCGACGAACTCCGTCATGGTCGCCACGGTAGGCCGATGGGGCCGGGCGGGTCGTCGGGGCGCTGGCTACCGTCGGGGCATGGCGCCGGACGACGTCGAGGTCCGCAACGTCACCTACGGCCAGATCCCCGCGCTGGGTCGGGTGCCGTCGAGCGCCGACGTCGCGGCCGAGTTGGGCACGGCCGTCGGGGACGTGCGGGCGGCGTGGCGACGGCTGCACGACGCCCACGCGCTGGTCGTCGACGCGGCGACCGGGGAGATCCGCATGGCTCACCCGTTCTCCGCGGTGCCGACGCCCTACCGCGTCCGTGCCGCTGACCGTGACTGGTACGCCAACTGCGCATGGGACGCGTTCGGCATCTGCGCCGCGCTCGGTCGCGACGGCCTCATCGCCACCTCGTGTCCCCACTGCGGCGACGCCATCGAGTGCGCGGTGCACGACCGCGCCCCGACGATTCCGACGTTGCTGTTCCATTGCCTCGTCCCGGCCGCCGCGTGGTGGGACGACATCGTCTTCACCTGAAGCACGATGAACCTCTTCCGGTCGGAAGAGCACATCGACCGATGGCTCGCCGGCCGACCGCCGGGCGCCACCGTCCCGGTCGATCGGCTCTGCGCGCTCGCCCACGCCTGGTGGGGGGACCGGCTCGATCCCGGTTGGCGCCCGCACACCCGCGAGCAGAACCAGGCCATCCTCGACTCGCTCGGCCTCGCCGGACCGTTCTGGCAGCTCCCGTAGCGGACCGGCTCACCGGACCGGCGCCGCCCGACGAGCGTCAGCGGTGGACGATCTTGAAGGCGTTCTCGTTGAGCCGGAACGGCTGCGCCAGCGTCGCCCCGTTGGCGTCGACCATCGTCGTCGGGGCGCCATCGGTGATGAACTTGTTCCCGTTGGTCGAGAAGGCCACGATCTCGTCGAAGTAGACCGTGCCGAACTGGGCCAGCGGGTTGAACGGCGCACCGAGCCGGCCCCGACTGATGCCGGCGCTGATCGTGACGGCGGGCGGGAACCCGGTGTCGAAGTTGAAGTTGACGGTCTGGCGCGTCGTCTCGTTGGCGAGGAAGAAGAACGCCGTGCCGGCGGCGTTGGTCTGCAGGCACAGCGTGGCGTTGATCGTGTCGCCAGGGCCGACCGGGAGGGCCACCTGGGCACCGGTCTGGATCCGGATCTCGGCGGTGACCTGCTGCGCAGCGTTGACGGTCATCTCCACGTGCACGTCGAGGAAGCCGAGCCCGAAGAACGTGCGGAAGAAGACCGGATCGATCGGCGTCGGGCTGTGGTTCAGGTTCGGCACCGTCCAGCTGCCCGACAGCATCGCGATCGGCGCGCCGAAGCTGGTCAGCTCGTACCCGCACGCCTCACCCGGGAACAGGCCGAGGCCGGCCGCCACGGGCGGCGCCTCGACCGCCACGTCGGGCGGGATCAGGACGGCCGGGAGGTGCTCGAAGTCGCGGTAGCGCCGGACGTGGCGGTCCCACAACGCCGCCTGGCCGGGTTGGCGGGTGGCGTCCGGACGCAGCGGGATCCCGTGGCGTACGAGCTCCTTCTTCGATGCGACGTCCGCGTCGAACCCCGCGGGAGCCGGCGGGAAGACCCGCGCCCCCGTCCCGTTGGTCGCGATCTTTCCACTCATGACGATCCGCCCTCCTCTGTCGGGACGGGAGGAACCCGCCCACCCGTGTCGATCACCCCGAACGTCGACTGATACGTCGCCGTCCGCGCCGCAGTTCTCCTCATCGGGCCGAGTGCGTCACCTGACGCTGTCCGCGAGGGCGGGCGGGCGGACGATGGATCCCACCACCGACCACCGGGAGCCCACCATGATCGACGAGATCCACGTCCAGCCCGCCGTGAGTGGTCGCGCCAGCCTGTGGATCGACGAGATCACGGGCGCGACCGATCGACGCCGACCAGCTCTGCCAGCTGCGCCGCAAGGCCCACCTCGTGTACCTCCGCAACAGCCACATCTTCGAGGACGAGGCGGACGCCCTCGCCGCCCTCGGCGCGGTGCCGGATCTGAGCGCTCGGCGACGGTGCCTGCTGGTCGCCGACCGCACACGGACGCGCCAGCTTGCGTACACCTCTGTACCGACTGCTGCGAGCTGAGACCCCAATTTCGGCGTCCTGCTAGAACGACGGCATGCAGATCGGAGTCGTCTTCCCACAGACCGAGATCGGCGCCGCCGTGGAGGGGGTGCGGCCTACGCGACGCGGCGTCGAGGAGCTCGGCTTCGCCCACGTGCTCGCGTACGACCACGTGCTCGGCGCCGATCCGGAGGCGCACGCGCCGTGGACCGGCCCCTACGACGTGCACACCACGTTCCACGAGCCGTTCGTGCTCTTCGGCTACCTCGCCGCGATGACGTCGCTCGAGATGGTCACCGGCGTGATCATCCTGCCGCAGCGGCAGACCGCGCTGGTCGCCAAGCAGGCGGCGGAGGTCGATCTGCTCACCGCCGGCCGCTTCCGGCTCGGGGTCGGCGTCGGGTGGAACGCGGTCGAGTACGAGGCGCTCGGCAAGTCGTTCGACGACTCGCGGCCAGCGGGCTGGACGAGCAGATCCCGCTGCTGCGGCGGCTGTTGACGGAGCCGTCGGTCACCCACGACGGCGCGTTCGACCGCGTCACGGCTGCCGGGCTGGCGCCGCTGCCCGTGCAACGGCCGATCCCGATCTGGGTCGGTGGCCAGTCACCGCCGGCCTATCGGCGGGTCGGCCGGCTGGCCGACGGCTGGTTCCCGCAGGTGGCGCCCGGGCCGCGCCTCGACGAGGCACTCGCGATCGTCGACGAGGCGGCCACCGAGGCCGGGCGAGACCCGGCGACGATCGGCATGGAGGGTCGCGTCAGCTGGACCGAGGCGGGCATCGAGAAGCTCGTCGACCAGGTGGGCCGGTGGCGCGACGTGGGTGCCACCCACCTGTCGATCAACACGATGAACGCCGGCCTCGGACCGGTCGAACGTCACCTCGAGGTCCTCGAGACCATCGCCGGCGCGCTCTCGTCGTACCTGCGCACCTGACCTGGGCCAGCATGGTCGACCATGCACCCGACCGTTGCACCCGGTCTCCAGGACGAGGAGACGTTCACGATCACCGACGCCATGACGACGGCCCACACCGGGACCGCCGTGTTCTCCACGCCGGCGATGATCCAGCTGATGGAGGACGTCAGCGCCGGTCTCGTGCAGGGCCACCTCGATGGTCACGAGTCGTCGGTCGGCGTCCACGTCTGCGTCTCCCACGTCGCCGGGTCGTTCGTCGGCGAGGACGTGACGGTGCGCACCGTGCTGCGCACGATCGAGCGCGACCGCTTCTTGACGTTCGACGTCTCGGCGCACGTCGGGGACCGTCTGCTCGGTGAGGGCACCCACCAGCGGGCGGTCATCGACGTGACCCGACTCCGCCGATCGCCGGGGTGACCGCTGTCCCACGAACCGGGACGGAGTGGCTCCCGTACTCTCTCTGTCACCTCGCCGCTCCCGTCACCCGAGCCCGAGCCGGGAGCGCCCCCATGTCACAAGATCCTCCGATACCCCCGCCTTCGACGAGGCCGGCCCTGCCCCGCCACCGTTGGGAGGCGCTCCCGCTCGTGCGCTCCCACATGGGCGCCTTCGCGGCCGGCCTGCGCCCGGGGGAGTACCGCACGCGTGGCGACACCTACCAGCTCTACCTGGCCCGTTCCGGGCACGCCGTCGAGCCGGCGCCGGAGCCCGTCGTCGTCGTCGAGCAGACGCCCGGTGTGACGTTGCGCCTGGAGATCGAGCGTCGATCATCGAGCGCGGCGCGGACCTCGTCGCCGGCCGATCTCCGAGTGGCGCTGGAGCAGCTGCTGCGGGCCGCGCTCGGAGCGGCACCGCCCGAGTGATTCGCCTCGGAGCCGTCCGAGCCCGTCAGCGCGTCCCGACTGCGATCCGCACGTCGTGTCGAGCGAGGTGCTCCAGGAAGTCGCGGGCATCGAAGTGGCCGCCGGCAGTGAGCACGCCACCGGGCTGATCATCCGCCGGGAGCACGCGTTCCATGCTCTCGACGAGGATGGGAGCTGTCGTGGCGTAGATGTCGCGACCCTCGGCGACGGCGCGACGCGTCTCGCCGCCGCCGACCACCTCGGCCTGGACCATGAACGTCTGCGCCGAGCGCCCGTGGTCGTCGACGGCGATCGGGGAGCCGGCCGCGGGGTCGCGCAGGTCGCGGATCGCCTCGACCGCCATGAAGACCTCGACGTCCGGTGTCGCGATGTGCTGGGGGATCAGCACGCTCTCCGGGCTCGGGTACTCGCCGACCGTGGATCGGCGTCCCACCGGGGACGGGAACACCCGCTCGACGACCGGAGGGGGTGTCGTGCGGACGGTCAGCTGCCCGTCGCGGAAGACGAGACGCCCGGCACCCATCCGTTGCACGGCGAGCCGGGTGCCGGTGGTGGGCTTCCACTCGTCGAGGGCGTAGGAGATCGCGACGGCGTCCGCTCGAGGCCAGACCGTCGAGGGCGGCTGAGGCCAGGAGGTCGCCGAGGGCGCCGAAGAAGCTGGCGGCGGGCATCACGACGACGCCGCGCTCCGCCGCGGCCGATCCGAACCGCTCGAACGTGCGGGCCACGACGTCCGGTTCGCCGGTGACGTCGAGGTAGGGAACGCCGGCGCGCAGCGCGGCGGCGATGAGTGGCTCGGCGGTCGCCGCGAACGGCCCGGCGCAGTTGAGGATCGCCCGGGCGTCGCCGAGGGCGTCGGCGAGGTCGTCGGGTTGATCGAGCGTGACGCGGCGGGTCGTCACGCCGAGACGACCGAGCTCGGCGAGGGCGTCGGGGTCCCGGCCCGCCGCGATCGGGGTCCATCCCCGCCGCAGCAGCTCGGCGACGACGAAGCGGCCGGTGTGCCCGTAGGCGCCGTAGACGAAGATCGAGTCGCTCATCGTGGTCTGGGAACGGTCAGATCGCATACGGCACGACCATGATGACGAGGTTGTTCTCGCTCATGCCTCCCACATGCGGGGCTGACGATCGCGGCAGCAAGACCGGGCGGAGGGTGGTCCTCGTGGGGCCACCATGCGACTGCGCTCGGGCCGACGCGCCGTTAGCGTTCCGAGCATGAGCTCACCCGTCGGTGATTTCGTTCGCACACGGCGCGACGCGACCCGTCCGGAGTCGCTCGGCCTGCCGCCGGGCTCCCGTCGTCGCGCCCCCGGGCTGCGTCGCTCGGAGCTCGCATCACGGGCGGGGATCAGCGTGGAGTACCTCGTCCGGCTCGAGCAGGGACGCGACCGCAACCCCTCGATCTCGGTCCTCAACGCACTCGCCGATGCACTGGACATGGACGTCGCCGAGCGCCAGCACCTGCGCTACCTGGCCAAGATCACGGCCGGCACGTGCGCCGGATCGCAGGCCGAGCCGGTCCAGGATGTCCGACCGACGGTGCGCACGCTGCTGGCCCAGTTCGAACCCGGCATCGCGCTGGTCACCAACCGATTGGGCGACATCCTCGCGTACACCAGCGGCTTCGACCTGCTCGCTCGCCCGACGGGTCTCCTCGATGCCGAACCACCGAACCTGACGCGGTTCGTCTTCACCGACGAGCGAGCTCGGGAGGTGTTCCCCGACTGGGACCGCGTCGCCGACGAACGGGCCTTCGACCTGTGGCTCGGCCCGTCCGCCGCCCGCTCGGCGCAGTTCATCGCCGAGCTCACGCCGATCGCCGGCGACGAGTTCGTGGCGCGGCTCAACCAGCACGCCCTCCCGCCCCGCGTCGCGCTGCGGTGGACGCACCCCGTCGTCGGCGAGCTCGCGCTCGATCGTGAGGTCATGGAGCTCCCGGCCGATGACGCCCAGCAGCTCGTCGCGCTCCTCCCCGCCGACGACCGCACCGCCGACGCGCTCGACCGCCTGCGCGTCGAGGCGCGGCCGCAGCTACGAGCGGTCATTTGAGACGTCTGCCATGAGTGACGACGACCGGCCGAAGGTCCGACCGACGATCGCCCGCATCTGGCGAGGAAGGGTGCGCGCCGAGCGGGCTGACGAGTACGAGGCCTACTACATGGATGCCCTGCCCGCAACTGATCCGTGCCGCCCTCGGGGTGCACACCCTCCGCGAGCAGCGCGGCGACGAGGTGGAGTTCGTGACCATCTCGTACTGGGAGGACGTCGCGGCCATGTCGCGCTTCGCCGGTGACGACCCGAGGCGGATCCATCACCTCGACCGCGATCCGGAGCTCCTCGTCGAGTTGCCGACCGAGGTGCAGGTGCTGGACATCCGGTCGTCGGTCGGCGACACCGGCGGCACCTGAACCATCCTGAGCAGGGCGCGGGAGCTCGAGGACTACGATCGCCGCGGTCCACGAGGGGAGGACCGATGCAAGAGTCGTTGAGCTCGGCGCTGCGAGGGGTTCTGGAGAGCGCGGTGGCGGAGGGCAGCGTGCCGGGGGCGGTGGCGATCGTCGTCGGCAGGGACGGCGTGCAGGGTCGTCGCGGCGGCCGGCACGACCCGCGTCGACGGGGCGGGCGGTCCGCTGACGCCGGACGCCACGTTCCGTCTGGCGTCGATGACCAAAGCCCTCGCCAGCGTCGCTGCGCTGCAGCTCGTCGAGCGGGGAGTGATCGGGCTCGACGACGAGGTCGCGCACGATCGTCCCCGCCTGGGACGACCTGCGGGTGCTGGACGGCTGGGACGGCGACCAGCCGCGGTTGCGGCCACCCGCGTCGGCGGCCACCATCCGTCAGCTGCTGTGCCACACGGCCGGCCACGGCTACTTCTTCCTCAGCTCCGAGCTCGGGCGCTACCACGACGCCACCGGATTGCCGAGCGTGCTCAGCGGCCAGCGGGCGGCGCTCGGTGCGCCGTTGATGTCTGATCCGGGCACCCGCTGGGAGTACGGCATCAACACGGACTGGCTGGGCCTCGTCGTCGAGGCGGCGTCCGGGCAGCGTCTCGACGAGTACCTCACCGAGCACGTCTTCGACCCGCTGGGGATGACGGGCGTGACGTTCCTGCCCGACGCCGAGCAACGGGCGTCGATGATGCCAGTGCACGCCGCGCACGCCGGAAGGTCTCGTCGCGACGGACATCGATCTGGCAGGAGAGCCGGAGTGGATGGCCGGCGGACACGGTGCGATGGCGACGGCCGAGGACTACGGCCGGTTCATCACGATGTTGTTGCGGGGGGAACGGCGCCCGATGGCACCCGCGTGCTCGGTCAGGCGATGGTCGACGAAGCCTTTACCGACCAGCTCGGTGGCCTGCCCTACCCCGCCGTGATCGAGAGCGCCGCCCCCGAGTTCAGCAACCACGTCGTGAACCTGCCGGTCGAGCAGTCCTGGGGCCTCGGCTTCCATCTCACGCTCGAGGACCTCCCCGGGCCTGCGGCGGGCCGGGACCGGCGACTGGGCGGGCATCTTCAACTGCTACTACTGGATCGATCGGGCCAGCGGGGTCGGTGGTGCGTTCCTCACCCAGGTCCTGCCGTTCTTCGACGAGCGATGCGTCGCCACCGCCGTTGGCGTCGAGCAGGTCGCCTACGCGCAGCTCGTTCCGTCGGCGGTCCCGTAGCGTCCGCGGTCATGTGTGGTCGCTTCGTCTCCTCCAGCACGCCCGACAAGATCGCCGAGTACTTCGGCGCCACGTTCGACGGTGAGACGCTCGGCGAGAACTACAACGTCGCGCCGACCAACGACATCTACGCCGTCGTCGCCGGGCCCGACGGCACGCCGCGCCTCGAGGTCTTCCACTGGGGCCTGATCCCGGTGTGGGCCAAGGAGCGCAAGATCGGCGCCAAGATGATCAACGCCCGCTCCGAGACGCTGGCCAGCAAGCCGGCGTACAAGGGCGTGTTCAAGAAGCACCGCTGCCTCATCCCGATGGACGGGTTCTACGAGTGGAAGGCCGGCGAGCCCGGCGGGCCGCTGACGAAGGCCGGCAAGCCGGCCAAGCAGCCGATGTTCATCCATCGCCTCGACGGCGAGCCGCTGGCCGTCGCCGGGCTGTGGTCGGCGTGGCGGGACAAGGCGGCCGGGCCCGGACGCCGACTGGCTGCACAGCGCCACGGTCGTCACGACGTCGGCCAACGGGACGATGGCGCCGATCCACGACCGCATGCCGGTGATCCTCCCGCAGTCGGCCGTGGGCGACGTGGCTGGACCCGGACAACGAGGACATCGAGACGCTGTCGGGCCTGCTCGTCCCGGCGCCCGACACGCTGCTCGACGTCCACGCCGTCAGCACCGACGTCAACAACGTCCGCAACAAGGGGCGCCGAGCTGATCGAGCCCGTCACCCAGAGCGGCACGGACTCATAGCCCAAGCGCTCAGCGGCCGAGATCGTCGGCTCGCGCACTCCCACGATCACTCAGCGCTCGAACTGAGGGTCAGCCCGGCGCCGACTTGCCAGAGGCCCATCGCGTTGCCCTCCGGATCCTTGAAGTACGCCAGCGAAGCCCATCTCACCGACGGGGATCTTCTTCTCGACGGTGGACCCGCCACTCGCCTCGATCTGGGCCAGCGTGGCATCGATGTCGTCGACGTCGATCGTGACCACCGGGTTCGCCGGGAACTGCGGCGTGCGGGCGAACATGCCGCCGTTGATGAACCCGGGCTCGGTCGGCATGCCCTCGTCCCCGACGGGTCCGCTCATCACCATGTGGTAGTCGAGCTCGGGCACCGACTGGATCTGCCAAGCCGAAGACGTCCCGATCAGAAACCCGTCGCCCGCTCGACGTCGTCGAACGGCACCTCGAAGTGCACCACCCGTCCGGCCATCTCACACCTCCCGGTCGCTCGTTGGGACCTCGAGCGTAGATCGTCAGCCGGCGAACGGCGGCACGAGCCGGTCGGCACCGGGCACGCCGAACAGGGCGCGCAGGCCGAGCGAGATGGCGAACGACGGCACCGACGTGTGGTGCTCGTCGGGGAGTGACCGGTAGCGGACCTCGAGCTCGGCCACGGCCAGGCGGCGAGGGCCGCGGCGTAGTCGTGGGCGTCGGCCCACATGTCGTGGGCGCCGATGGTCGGGGCGTGGACGCGCCGGCCGCCAGCGCGGCGGCGCGGCGACCCTCGGGCGTCTCCTCCTCGCCGACGAGGATCGCGACGCTCGTCGTCCGACCGTCACCGGTCGGTGCCACAGCACGGGTGCGACCCAGCACGACCCGGTCGTCCCACCAGATCGACGGGCTCGCCAAGAGGTAGCGGTCGAACGTCGCCGGACGCTCGAGCAGGGTGTGGGCACCGAACAGGCCACCGTAGGAGTGCCCGACGTACGTCGTGTCGTCGCCGATCGGGTAGCGACGGGCGATCGTCGGCAGCAGCTCATCGGCGACGAACGCGAGGAACGGCTCGGCGCCACCGCTCGGCAGCGGGTTGCCCTCGCCGTCGTGCATCTCGTCACGGACGGTCGGCGTGAGGTCGCGGGAGCGCAGGCGCTGAGCGGCACGGAAGCCGTCGACGGGGTACCCGATCCCGACGACGAGCAGGCCCGGCAGCAACCGCCCGAGCTGCAGGTAGCGGACGATGTCGACGGTCATCCCGAACAGGCCGTTGGCGTCGGTCAGGTAGAGCACGGGCACACCCTCGTCGTCAGGTGCGTGGCAGCGGGCCACGAAGATGCGGACGTCGTCGCCGACCGTCGCCGCCGACATGTCGAACGCTTCGGCGTCCCAGAGGACCGGGGGCTCGGCGACCACGGCGCATCATCCCGTGGCCGGAGCCTCAGACGACCTCGCCGCGGCCCATCGCCCGCAGCTCGGCGCGGATCGCCTCGGCCGCCGCCTCGAGGTCGTCGCGGTCCACGGACGCGGCCGCGTTGGCGAACGACAGCTGCGACATGTTCGTCGTCGGGATGGCGTGGACGTGCGTGTGCGGCACCTCGTAGCCGGCGATGATCACCCCGATCCGCTCCGGCGAGAACGCCGCCTGCTGGGCGCAGCCGACGACGCGGGTGACCTCGAACAGGTGGGCGAGCAGCGCCGGATCGCCGTCCACCCAGTGGTCCAGCTCCTCGATCGGTACGACCAGGGCGTGGCCCCGAGCGAGCGGGTTGATCGACATGAACACGACGCACCGATCGTCGCGCCAGACGAACGTGCCGGGGATCTCGCCGTCGATGATCCGGGTGAACACGGTGGGCATGACGGCGGACCCTACGCGCCGCTGCGGCGGGGCACCCACGTACGATCGCGCCGTGACCGGACCGCCGACGACCGAGCGACCGGCCGCCGGCGAGGTCGACACGTTGCTCACCGTGCCCAACCTCTTCACCCTGCTGCGGTTGCTGTGCCTGCCGCTGTTCCTGTACCTGCTGCTCGGACGGGAAAACCGGGCCGCCGCCGGCTGGCTGCTGTTCGTGCTCGGCTGCACCGACTGGGTCGACGGCTACCTCGCCCGACGGCTCGGGCAGGTCAGCGAGTTCGGAAGGAAGTTCGACCCGACCGTCGACCGGCTGCTGTTCATCGTGGCGCTGCTGGCGATCATCTACGACGACGCCGCGCCGCGCGGTTCTGCATCGCCGTCCTCGCTCGCGAGCTCCTCGTCGGCGTCGACGATCGCCATCGCCACGGTGTTCTTCTCGATGGCCCGCTTCGACGTCACGTTCCTCGGCAAGTTGGCGACGTTCCTGCTCCTCGGCGCGATCCCGGCCTTCGTCATCGGCTCGAGCGACTTCCCGGCCCACGTCGCCTTCAACGTGCTCGGCTGGTTGGTCGGCATCCCCGGTCTCGTCCTCTCGTGGTACACGGCGATCCGCTACATCCCCCAGATCCGCCAGGGTGTGGCGGTCGGGCGGGCCGCTCGGGCGGCCCGGTGACGGCGGAGTCGGGCCCCACGTTTCGATACGGTTGCGGCCCATGAACGTTCCCGACCAACTCCGGTACTCGAGCGATCACGAGTGGGTCAGTCGGGACGGGGACGTCGTGCGGGTCGGCATCACCGACTACGCCCAGGACGCCCTCGGCGACGTGGTCTTCGTCCAGGTCCCGGCCGTCGGCGACACGGTCAAGGCCGGCGACTCGTTCGGCGAGGTCGAGAGCACGAAGTCGGTGTCGGACGTCTATGCCCCGGTCGGCGGCACGATCCTCGAGGTCAACGAGGCCCTGGCCGACGGACCGCAGGCCCTCAACGAGGACCCCTACGGCGACGGCTGGATCTGCACCATCCGCATGAGCGACCCGGCCGAGTACGACACCCTCCTCGACGCGGCGGCCTACGGGGCGCTCATCGAGGGCTGAGCGTGGCGTACGTCTTCTGCAACCATTGCGGTCACCGCAACCCACCCGAGAGCGCCTTCTGCTCCAGTTGCGGTTCCCCGCTCGACCTCAAGGGCGACCGCACGGTGACGCTCACGGCGGTCGATCCGTTGCAGGACGCCCCGGGGACGGAGGACGACATCGTGGTCACAGTCGGAGACCTGCCGCGCGGCGTCGCCGTGCTGATCGTCCGCAGCGGTCCGCAGGCGGGGGACCGCTTCGCCCTGTCGGCCGGCGAGACGCGGCTCGGCCGCCACCCCGACAGCGAGATCATGCTCGACGACATCACGGTGTCGCGGCGCCACGCCGCCATCGAGAACACGCCAGAGGGCTACGTCGTCACCGACGCCGGCTCGCTCAACGGCACGTACGTCAACCAGGAGCGCATCGAACGGGCCGTCCTCCACCACGGCGACGAGCTGCAGGTCGGCAAGTTCCGCCTCGTGCTGTTCGAGCGGGCCGATGGCTGAGCCCGGGGCGCCGCGCACCTGTCGATCGGCGAGGTGCTCGGGCTGCTGCTCGAGGAGTTCCCCGACGTGACGATCTCCAAGATCCGGTTCCTGGAGAGCCAGGGCCTGATCGAACCGGAGCGCACGCCGTCGGGGTACCGCAAGTTCTTCGACGGCGACGTCGAGCTGTTGCGGGTGATCCTGCGCGAGCAGCGGGAGCGCTTCCTGCCGCTGCGGGTCATCAAGGACCGCATCGACTCCGGCGAGATCGACACCCGCGACCCCACACCGCCCCGCGGCGCCGAACAGCAGCCGACGACGGCGCAGGTCGCCACCCACCCATCGGCAGGGGCGACGCCGAGCGCGCCCAGTGGCCCCATGCCGTCGTCGGCGACCATCCCGACGACCCCCAGCGCACCGACCACGCCGGCCGGCGCCGAGCCCGCCGAGCCCGCCGACCGCGGCCCGCCGGCGCGACCGGTGCCGGAGCGAGCGGCGCCGGTCGAGTCGCAGCCGGCCGCCAGGCTGCTGCCGGGCGTGCTCGTGAACCGAGACGAGCTGTGCGCGATGGCGTCCATCACGCGCGAGCAGCTGGCCCAGCTCGAGGAGTTCGGCGTCGTGCCCAAGCGCACCAACGCCGGCGACCTCTACGGCGACGAGTCGGTCGAGATCGCCGCCGCCGCCGGCGGGTTCCTGCGGTCCGGGGTCGACGCTCGCCACCTCCGGGCGTGGCGCACGTCGGCCGACCGCGAGGCCGGGCTGTACGAGCAGCTGATCCTGCCGACGCTGCGCCAGCGCAACCCGCAGGCGCGCGTCGAGGCGGCCCGGCACCTCGGCGAGCTCGATGCCCTCGGGGCGCAACTGCGGACGGCGATGATGCGTGCCGCCCTACGTCAGTACCTCGAGTGACACCGAGCCGCATCGTTCGCCGCTCGAGGACTCCTCGGCTCACCCTCGCATCCCGTCGGGTCGACGGGCACCGCGGGTACAGTCGGCGACGTGGTGCCGCTGGAGCTCGTCGGGGTCCGGGTGGAGGTTCCTGCGAACACGCCCATGGTCCTCCTACGAGAGCAGACCGGCCGCCACCGCCTGCTGCCGATCTACATCGGCACGCCCGAGGCGACGTCGATCCACTACGCCCTCGAAGGCGTGACCCCGCCCCGCCCGCTGACCCACGACCTGTTCATCCAGACGCTGACGCAGCTCGGCGTGCAGCTGGAGCAGATCGTCGTCACCGAGATGCGGGACCACACGTACTTCGCCGAGCTGCACCTGCGCCGCAACGGCGGCGACGTCACCGTGATGTCGAGCCGGCCGTCCGACGCCATCGCCCTCGCCGTGCGCTGCCAGGCGCCGCTGTTCGCCTCCGAGGAGCTCCTCGACGAGGTCGGCCAGGAGCCGACGCCGGAGCCGGAGGAAGAGGCCGAGGAGATCATCGACGAGTTCCGCGACTTCATCGAGCGCGTCAACCCCGACGACTTCGCCTGAGCCGGACCCCGGTGGACGACCTCCCGGTGCGACTGCGCGCCGCCCTGACGACGGCGATGAAGGCCCGCGACACGGTGTCGGTGACGGCGTTGCGCGCCGCGCTGGCAGCCATCGACAACGCCGGTGCGGTCGCACCGGCGACGGGCCCGGCGCCGGTGTCCGACGGCCCGATCGCCGGTGCGGCGCGCGGGCTCGGTGCCGCTGAGGCGGAGCGGCGGGCCCTCGACGACGACGCCCTCGCGCGCCCTCGTGTGGGCCGAGGTGACCGACCGTGAGGACGCCGCCCACGGCTACGAGTTCGCCGGCCGTGGCGACCACGCCGAGCGCCTGCGGGCCGAGGCCGCCGCACTACGTCGTGTCATGTCGGGGTGATCGCGACCAGCTGACCCGCCTCCAGCGCCGCCCAGACGCGACCGTCGGGGGCGACGGTGATGCCGTGCGGTTCGGCCGCCGTCCCCGGCAGCTCGAACTCGTCGAGGCGGAGTTCGGCGTCCAGCCGCCCGACGCGGTGGAGGCCCCACTCGCTGAACCACACGGCCCGGTCGGCCCCGGCGGCGATGCCGTGGGGCTTGGCGCCCGCCGGCAGGGCGAACTCCGCCACGCGCGCCACCGGGATCGATGCGCCCGATGACGTCGCGGCCGATGCCGACGAACCAGACGCTCCCGTCGGGCGTCGAGGTGACACCGACCGGGGCGGTCCCGGCGTAGGGGAGGGCGACGATCTCGCACTCCCCGGTCCGCGTCATGTGGCCGATGGCGTCGGCCTGGTTGAGAGCGAACCACAGCGCGCCGTCGTCGGTGGCGGTGATCGCGGCCGGGAACCCACCGGCCAGCGGGATCTCGAACTCCTCGATCGCCCCGCTCGACGGATCGACCCGTCCGATGCGGTCGGTCCCGGTGGCCGTGTACCAGACGCCGCCGTCGGGGCCGGCCACGATGCCGAACGGCCGGGAGTTCGCGTCGCCGGTCGGGAACGTGGCGACCTCACCCTCGTGGTCACGCGACCGATGCGGCCGCCGTGGTGCTCGGTGAACCACATCGCCCCGTCGGGCCCGCGGGTGATCACCATCGGCTGGGCGTCGGTGCCGTCCACGTCGACGAGCGTCACCTCCCCCGCCGGGGTCGAGACGGCCGACCTTGGCTGCGTGGACGAGCGTGAACCAGATGGTGCCATCCCCGGCGGTGGCGATGCCGTACGGCCCGTGGGCCTCCTCGGGAAGCGCGACCTCGGCGACCAGGGGGGAAGTGCTCATCGCCCTCGGTGTACCCGACGTCCCCCTGGATGAGCCCTTGACGGCCGTCCGCCACGGACGTAGCGTGCCCTTTCTCACATCGACGTAACTACGTCGGTGTCGCCGTCGAAGGGTGTTGGGCCATGGTCGAACGGGACGATGCCGGATACAGCGGGACGCAGGCCGCCAAGATCGTCGGCATCACCTATCGCCAGCTGGACTACTGGGCCCGGACCGACCTCATCCGCCCGTCGCTCGCCGAGGCCACCGGCTCGGGCAGCCGGCGCCGCTACTCGTACCGCGACCTGCTCGAGCTGCGGGTGATCAAGACGCTGCTCGACGCCGGCATCCGCCTGGAGTCGGTGCGCGAGGTCTTCACCTACCTCCGCCGCCACGTGACGTCGGACATCGCAGCCGCCCACATCGTGATCAGCGGCACCCAGGTGATGCTGTGCGACGGCGACCAGCTCGTCGATGTCCTGCGCCGGGGCCAGGGCGTGCTCAACGTGTTGCCGCTGGCGGGGGTCAAGGATGACATCGACGCCGCAGCTGGTGCCCCTCGACGACGACGCCGTGGCGGCGGGGCCGCGCCGCGCCATCTGACGTGGCCGAGCACTCAGACACCTCGTTCGCTCGCTCGAGGACTCGCTCGGCTCACTCACCGCTCGACGCCGTCCATCGCCAGCTCGGGGCCCGGATGGTGCCCTTCGGTGGGTGGGAGATGCCCCTCGAGTACCCGACCGGCACGCTCGCCGAGCACATGGCCTGTCGCACCGAGGCCGTCGTGTTCGACGTCTCGCACCTCGGCACCGTGCAGGTCGCCGGCGCCGACGCCCTCGACACGCTGCAGGAGGTGCTCTCCAACGATCTCGGCAAGATCGGTCCCGGCCGGGCCCAGTACACCCACCTGCTCGACGACGCCGACGGCTCGGTGCTCGACGACATCATCGTGTGGTGGCACCCGGGTGACGCCGGCGATGTCTTCGACGTGATGCCGAACGCGTCGAACACCGAACGGGTGCGGGCCGCCATCGGTGGGCGTGAGACGACGCACGAGCGCGCCGTGCTGGCCGTGCAGGGACCGGCCGCCCTGGAACGCCTGGCGGCGGTGTTCCCCGACGCTGCGGCCGTCGGCCGCTTCCGCGTCGCCCACGCGCTGGTCCGGTGTGCCGTGTGTCGTCGCCGGCACCGGCTACACCGGCGAGCGGGGGGTGGAGATCGCGGTGCCGGCCATCGCCGCCGCCGACCTCTGGACGGCCATCACCGGCGCCGGCATCGTCGCCGGCCGGCCTCGGCGCGCGACACGCTGCGCCTGGAGGCCGGGCTGCCGTTGCACGGCCATGAGCTCGGCCCGGGGATCACACCGCTGCAGGCCGGCCTCGGCTGGGTGGTGGCGTGGGGCAAGCCGACGTTCCGCGGCAAGGCCGCGCTGGAGGCCGAGCGGGACGCCGGCGTTGCCCGACGCCTCGTCGGCATCGCCACCGAGGGCCGCCGCCCGCCGCGCGCCGAATGTGCCGTCGTCGTCGACGGGA
>CAVZPA010000007.1:0-29640 GCA_963776995.1 uncultured Acidimicrobiia bacterium | reverse complement strand
GGAGGCGACGCCGGGAATCGAACCCGGGTACAGGGCTTTGCAGGCCCTTGCCTCAGCCACTCGGCCACGTCGCCCCGTGGCGGCCGGAGCCGTCACTGGACTCGGCACGATAGCGGCCGCTCGACGAGACCCGCTGCTCTCGGCCCGGTGGCACAATCGAGCCATGTACAACTCCACCGGGCTGGTGGTCCACGACGCCGACGCCCACATCATGGAGCCGCCGGGCTGGTTGCGCGAGCACGCCGATCCGGCCGTCCGCGAGCGCATCGCGCCGCTGCGCTACCCGGGAGGCAACGAGCTTCGCCAGACGGGCGATCCCGATGAGCAGCTCGCCGACCTCGACGATTCCTTCGCCCGCCTCCGCCAGCGGCACGCCAGCGAGGAGTACCGCGAGGTCGAGGCAGCGGAAATCATGAACCGCAAGAACTTCGCCGCCACCGGCTCGTTCGTCGCCGAGGACCGCCCGCGGGCGCTCGATCTGCTCGGGTTCGCCAGCCAGCTGGTGTTCAACACGTTCCACAACCGGCGCTTGCGGGACTGGGAGCACGGCGACGACCGGGACCTGGCCATCGGCGCCGCCCGGGCTCACAACCGGGCCATGGTGGAGTTCTGTTCGGTCGACGAGCGCCTCCTGCCGTCGTGCTACGTGCCGCTCGCCGACCTCGAGCTGGCCGGGCCGCTGGCCGCCGAGGCCATCACCATGGGCGCCGCGGCGCTGCTCGTCGCCTCGGGGTGTCCGCCGACCCACTCCCCCAGCCACGTCGGCCTGGATCCGGTGTGGGCGGCCGCCAGCGAGGCGCGGATCCCGATCGTGTTCCACGTCGGGGGCACCGGCGACCTCATCGATCCCAACTACTTCCGCAACGGCCTGCCCGTCCCGCCCGACTTCCACGGCGGCGAGGAGAACTTCCGCTCGGTCGACTACATGGCGATCCCCGGTCCGCCGGCTCAGACGCTGGCGACGATGATCTTCGACGGCGTGCTCGACCGGTTCCCCGAGCTACGCATCGGGGTCATCGAGCAGGGCGCCGTCTGGGTGCCGTCGTGGATGCGCCAGATGGAGTCCGCCTTCGACGCCTTCGCCCGCCACGAGGAGCGCTTGCAGGCGCTGTCGCTGCGCCCGAGTGAGTACGTCCGCCGCCAGGTCCGCTTCACGCCCTACCCCACCGAGGACGTCGGGTGGATCATCGACCAGGCCGGGACAGAGGTGTGCCTGTTCTCCTCGGACTACCCCCACGTCGAGGGCGGTCGGCGCCCGATCGAGCGCTTCGAGAGATCCCTCGACGGCGTGTCCGACGCAGCACGGCAGGCCTTCTACCACGACAACTTCGTCGACCTGATGGGGTCAGCACTCCGCGTCGCCGCCTGATCGCGAACCGGGCGGGGACGAATCCCGCCCAGATGTGTGGGCAGCGGTCAGGGCAGCATGCCGTAGGCGCGCTCAGGGCGGAGCCGCACGATCAGGCGGCCGTCGGTGACCATCGTCCGGCGGTAGTCGTCCCAGTCGGGGTGCTCGCCGGAGAGCGCTCGGTAGTACTCCACGAGCTCTTCGACCGTGGCGTCGTCGGGCTCGGCGGCGACCGGGGTGAGCTCGGCGCTCGCCTCGACGACGACATAGGCGTAGAAGTCGTCTCGCGTGACGTGCAGCGACGCTCGCGGGTCGCGGCGCAGGTTGGCCGTCTTCGCCCTTCCATCGGTGACCGAGATGCGGATCGCCCCGTCGGCGCCGACTGCGTAGGAGATGTTCGACAGCTGCGGCCGGCCGTCGGCCTTCACCGTCACCAGCACGCCGTGGTGGCGAGCGGACACGAACTCGATGGCGCTGGCGAGATCCATGTCCAGTCGAACCGCGCCGCCGTCTGCATCATTCCGCAGCCGGTGCGAGCGCGGCCCCGGCGACCCGCAGTGTGCGCGCCGCCAGGGCGGCGCCGGCACGGGCCGCTTCTCGTGGCGAGGCGCCGGCCAGCGTCGCGGCGAGGAAGCCGCCGGCAAAGGCATCGCCGGCCCCGGTCGAGTCCACGACCAGCGCGACGGGCGTCACGGCGACGGTCTCGACGTGGCCATCGGCGCCGTGCAGCAGGATCGGGCCGGGGCCGTCCTTGACGACCAGGAGGCCGGACCGCACTTCGACCACGAGGGGTGCCTCGACCGCGTTGGCGAACACGACCGCCGGGGCGAGTTCGCCGAGCAGGGCGACGAACCGCTCCACCCCGTACCGCTCGACGACGGCGACCGACGACACGTCGATGCTCACCTGGCCACCGGCTTGCTGGATGCGGCGGACCGCCTCGAGCGTCGCCGTGCCGACCGGCTCGGCGCACAGCGAGTAGGCCGGCACATGCACCCACGTGACGCCGTCGAGCCAGGCCGGCTCGACCGCCGCCAGCTCTGCTGCCGCGGCGCGGTCGGGCAGCATCGTCCGCTCCCCGTAGGCGTCGACCAGCACGACGACCGCGCCGGTGCGCCCGCCCCGCTGCACCCGGGCGTCGACCCCGCCGGCGGCGAGCTCGCCGACGAGCGCCTCTCCGACGCGGTCGTGGCCGACCCGGCCGACGAACCGTGTCGAGCAGCCGGCGGCGGCCGCCGCTGCGGCGACGTTGGCCGCGCTGCCGCCGCGGGTCCGCTCGATGCGCGCCGGCGTGTCGGTGCCGACCGCCGGCGGAGCCGTCAGGTGGACGACGACGTCCTCGACGAGGTCGCCGATCACGCACAGCACGCGCCCCCTTGTAGCAGAGCCGCATCTCGATGTATCAGGGCGACCGCCCGCAGCTCTCGTTCCCCGGCAGCATGCACCCGGGCGGACACGTGGGGTGGCACGATCGTCGGGCGACGGTCGTGCCGCACCCCCGTGAGGAGCCGAGCCGATAGGCGGGGCGACCAATCAGTACGGCCGTCTTCTTCGGCTGCGGAGCGGCCGAAGCAAACCGTGACGCAGCGAGTTCGCCGACCCAACCGCGCAAGTCCCAAGTCGACTTCAATGGAACCGTGGTCGACGATCCCGCCGTCACGACGGCTACGCAGCGGGCGGCGCGGCTGCTCGTCGAGGCCGAGCGGACGGCGTCGTGGCGCGAGCGGCGTCGGGCCCGCCGGCTCGGCCGGCTGCTCGGCGACGACGCCGGCCGCGAGCTGCTGTTCGCCCTCACCGACGAAGTACTACGCACACCGAGCGCCGGCCGCTCGATGGCTCAGCTCCGCGATCTGGTCGACACCGGGATCCCGGCATCGCTGCCGACGCTGGATGCTGTGGCGCTGCGACTGGCGGCCGCCGGATCAGCGCTCGCTCCGGCGCCGGTGGCGGCGATCGTTCGCCGGCGGATCCGTGCCGAGACGCGGGGCGTGATCATCCCGGCGGCCGACCCGGCGTTCGCCCGCCACGTCGCGCGCCGGACTGGCGACGGCTTCGCTCTCAACATCAACCTCCTCGGCGAGGCGATCCTCGGCGACGACGAGGCGGCGGCTCGCCTCGATGCGCTCGCCGAGCGGATGCGCCGCCCCGACGTCGACTACGTCTCGGTGAAGATCTCGGCGCTGTGCGCCAACCTCGACGTGCTCGCCTTCGACCACGAGGTCGATCGCATCGCCGACCGCCTCGCGGTCGTGTACCGCGTCGGCATGCAGCAGGACACGCCAGTTTTCGTCAACCTCGACATGGAGGAGTACCGCGACCTGCACCTGACCGTGACAGCGTTCCGCCGCCTGCTCGACGAGCCGGCGTTCCGCTCCCTCGCCGCGGGGATCGTGCTGCAGGCGTACCTCCCCGACACCCACGGCGTGCTCGACACCCTGCTGCCCTGGATCGCGGAACGCCATCGCGCCGGAGGTGCGGTCGTCAAGGTGCGCCTCGTCAAGGGTGCCAACCTGGCGATGGAGCACGTCGACGCCGAGCTCGGGGGCTGGCGATCGGCGCCGTATGCCACCAAGGCCGACGTCGACGCCAGCTACAAGGCACTGCTCGAGCGGCTGCTCGACGCCGTCGAGGCGGGTGGCCTGCACGTCGGTGTGGCCAGCCACAACCTGTTCGACGTGGCCTGGGCGCTGAACGAGCGCGAACGTCGCGGGCTCGGGCGCGACGCCGTCGGCATCGAGATGCTCGAGGGCATGGCCCCGCCGCAGGCGCGGGCCACACGGGCCGACGCCGGCGGCGTGCTGCTGTACACACCGGTGGTCACCGACGAGGACTTCGCCGCCAGCATCGCCTACCTCTCGCGGCGTCTCGACGAGAACGCCGGGCCGGAGAACTTCCTCCGCTCGCTGTTCACGATCACGCCCGGCTCACCGGTGTGGGAGGCCGAGCGGCGCCGCTTCGAGCACGCCGTCGCCGCGCGGTCGTCGGTCAGCCGGTCCCCGCGGCGATGCCAGGACCGGCGATGCGAGGTGTGTCGCTTCGATCCTGACGCCCCGTTCGCCAACGAGCCGGACACCGACTTCACCCAGGCCGCCAATCGGGCCTGGATCGCCACCCATCTCGCCGGCGACCGGCCGGCTCCGCTCCCGGAGCTCATCGACACCGCCGCGGGGATCGACGCCGTCGTGGCCCGGGCGCGGCGCGGCGCCGAGCGATGGCGGGCGACATCGACCGCCGAACGGCGGCGCGTGCTCAGCCGTGTCGCCGAGGTGATGGCCGCGGCGCGTGGGCGCACGCTGGCCGTGATGGCCCACGAAGCGGCCAAGACCGTCCGTGAGGGCGATCCGGAGGTCTCCGAGGCGGTCGACTTCGCCAACTGGGCCTCGGCGAGCACCCACACGCTCGACGAGCTGGCCGCCGACGGCGTCGACGCCGAGCCGCTCGGCGTCGTCCTCGTCGCCGGGCCGTGGAACTTCCCGACGGCCATCCCGGCCAACGGCGCGGTCGGCGCGTTGGCGGCGGGCAACGCCGTGCTCCTCAAGCCGGCACCCGAGGTCATCGCCACGGCCGTCGAGCTCGTCCGTCACCTCCACGAGGGTGGCGTGCCCGAGGACGTCGTGCAGCTCGTGCGCTGCCCCGACGACGACACCGGCCGCCACCTGGTCACCCATCCGGGCGTGGACGGCGTCGTGCTCACCGGCTCCTACGACACGGCGCGCCTGTTCCTCGGGTGGCGTCCCGACCTCCGGCTGCTCGCCGAGACGAGCGGCAAGAACGCCCTCGTGATCAGCCAGACGGCAGACGTCGACCTCGCCCTGCGCGATCTCGTCCGCTCGGCGTTCGGCCACGCCGGGCAGAAGTGCTCGGCGGCCAGCCTGGCAATCGTCGAAGCGCCGCTGTACGACGACGCCGGCTTCCGGGCCCGCCTCGCCGACGCCGTGCGCAGCCTGCGCGTCGGCCCGGCGACGGAGGTCGCCTCGATGGTCGGCCCGCTGATCGCTCCCCCGTCGGGCGCGCTCGCTCGGGCTCTGCGCGAGCTCGATCCGGGTGAGTTCTGGCTCGTCTCCCCGCGGCCCCTCGACGACACCGGCCGGCTGTGGGCACCGGGCGTCCGCTTCGGCGTGCGTGCCGGTTCGTGGTTCCACCAGACCGAGTGCTTCGGGCCGGTGCTGGGGGTGATGCGAGCCGACGATCTGGATCACGCCGTCGATCTCCAGAACGGCGTGGCGTACGGCCTCACCGGTGGCCTGCACAGCCTCGACGAGCGGGAGATCATCCGCTGGCTCGACCGGGTCGAGGTCGGCAACGCCTACGTCAACCGCCACACCACCGGGGCGATCGTGCGGCGACAGCCGTTCGGCGGGTGGAAGCGCTCGTCCGTCGGCCGGGGCGCCAAGACCGGGGGTCCGGACGACATCCTGCGCTTCGCCACGTTCCGTTGCCGGACGGCGACGGCCAGTCACGCCGACGCGTCGTACCGGCGGTGGTGGGCCGAGCAGTTCGGGGTAGCCCTCGACCGCAGCGGGCTGCGCAGCGAGTCGAACGAACTGCGCTACCGCCCGGTGTCAGGTGTCGTCGTGCGCAGCGGACCGGAGACGCCTGCCGACGACGTCCGCTCGCTGCGGGCCGCTGCCGGCGTCGCCGGCGTGCCGTTGGTCGTGTCGGCGCCGGCCGGCGAGCTGGCCGACGTCGTGGAGGACGATGCCAGCCTGGCGGCTCGAATCGTCCGCAGCGGGGCCGAGCGGCTGCGTCTCCTGGTCCCCGTCGGGGAGGAGGTCCTCGTCGCCTGCCACGACGCCGGCATCGCCGTCGACACCACGCCGGTCACCCACCACGGCCGCGTCGAGCTGCCGTGCTGGCTCCGTGAGCAGGCCGTCTCCTGGACCCGGCACCGCCACGGCCGGATCACGGCCGGGCCGGACGCATCGTCGCCGGGGCTGACGACCGGCAACAATGACCGCCGATGACTGAGCTCTGGCGGCAGATCGGCCGACCGCGCGCGGTGGCGCGGTGAGCTCGACGGTCGGCAGCCCGAGCACGCCGCGAGGACGGCGCACGCGGGCCCAGCTCGTGCAGGCCGCGTCCGAGGTGTTCGCCGAGAAGCGCTACCTCGACACCAACGTCTCCGACATCGTGCAGCGCGCCGGCACGGCGCACGGGACCTTCTACCGCTACTTCAACTCCAAGGAGGAGATCTTCCGGGAGGTGGCCCTCGAGCTGCAGCGGGCGATGCTCGCGGCCTCCGGCAGGGAGGCGGCGTCACCCGACCACCTGGCGCCGGCGTTCGAGACGCGCGAGGAGGAGATGCTCTGGCGCATCACCCGCGCCAACCGCCGCTACCTCGACGCGTACCGCCAGCACGCCGCCCTGTTCGCGGTCGTCGAGCAGGTCGCCACGTTCAACGACGAGCTGCGGGACATCCGTCGTGAGGTCCGGCGGGCGTTCGTCGATCGGGCCCAGCGGTCGATCGAAAGGATGCAGGCGGAAGGTCTGGCCCTGGGTGACGTCGACGCCCGCTACGCGGCGAGCGCCCTGGGATCGATGGTCGACCGCTTCGCCTACGTATGGCTCGTCCTCGACGAGCCGTTCGAGTTCGAGGAGGCGGCGCGCACGCTCGGGCTGCTGTGGACCCGGTCGCTCGGCATCACCACGCCGGTCGGTGAGGACGTCACCGTGAGCTGGCCCCCGGTGTGAGCAGTCCGGCCAGCCGCGCCGCCGCCTCTCGCTGATCTCGCTACAGCACCACGAACAGGGCGATCGTCTGCATGACGAGGAGGCCGATGACGACGCCGGCCATCTCGCGATGCCGCGCCGGCGCCTCGGCGCGGTGCAGGGCGGCCTGCCGTCGGAAGCCGACCGTGCCCAGCATGAGCAACGCCGCAGCGACACCGATCACGGCGATCGCTCGTTCGGCACCGGGGTCGGACTGGCGCACGATGAGCAGTCCGGCGATGGCGGCGGCCAGCATCGTGCGCCAGTGGGCCATGGCCGTGCGCTCGTACTGCAGCCCGCCGTCGGGATTTGGCGCCGTCATTCGAGGGCCACGAGCACGAAGGCGACCACAGCGACCAGCAGCAGCCCCGCCGCCACGACCGGGACCAGGCCGGCGGGTGGCAGCGGCTCGCCGCGGCGCACCGCCCGCTGGATGCCAACCCACCGCAGGTAGCCGCCGACGGCGAGCACGGCGCTGCCGGCGATGGCCATGAGGGCCAGCACCGTGCGGGCCACGGCAATATCGAACGGTTGCACGAGCTGGCGGACCGCCACCCCACCGGCGAGCAGGCCGAGGGCGGTGCGGATGTACGCCAGGAACGTCCGCTCGTTGGCCAGCGTGAAGCGGTAGTCGGGTTCCACGCCCTCGTCGGTGTCGACCTGCCACCAGCGCGCCACCGTTCTCCTCTCGTCCGGCTGCGACGGTAGCCACAGCTGACCGCGCCGCCGGTTCCGACGCCGGTCGGGGCAGACTCACAGGCGATGGCCGGGCTGGGATCGTTCGGGATGTGGCGTCATGGCGTCGTCGCCGCGACCGTGCTCGGCGGTAGCGCGCTGGTGCTGACGGGCTTCATCGGCGGCGAACGCGACGAGGTGTTCGAGCACAAGCAGGTCACCGTCCAGCCGGCGGGTGACGACGGCGTGCGCATCCGCGAGGTCGTCGACGTCGACTTCCGGCAGGCAGATCGGCATGGCTACCAGCGCGTCGTCCCCAACGATTTCGGCGTGCCGACGGACGTCGAGGCCTCGTCGCCGGACGCTCCCGCCGATGTCACCATCGACTCGCTGCCCGGCGACGAGACGCGGATCCGAGTCGGCGACCCCGCCACAACGATCTCCGGGCAGCACCGGTACGTCCTGACCTACACGCTGCCGGCCGCCCGACTGTCGACGGGCGAGTTGGCGCTGGACGTCATCGGGACGGAGGAGACGATGCCGACGGAGCAGTTCGAGATCATCGTGTCCGGCCTGAGCCTCGCCGATCCGACCTGCAACGTCGGCGCCGTCGGTGCGACCGGCGGGTGCACGCTGGCGCCCGATGGTGAGACGTACCGCGCCGTGATCAGCCCGCTGGACCGGGGCGACGGCGTGACGATCGGCGGCGCGATCCTCGGCCGGACGGCGGCAGTCGAGGTGGCTGATCCGGCGATCCCCGCCCGGCAGTCCGACAACACGGTGCCGTTGGCCGCGGCGATGCTGCCCGTCGGTGCGGCCGCTGCCGGCGGCGTGTACGCGTGGGCCCGGCGCCGCGGTCGCAACGAGGTCTACGCAGGCGGCGCGGCCGATGCCGCCTACGGTCCCGGCGGACCGCTGCCGCCGCCCGGCTCGCCGCGGCCCGCGGTGCGCCTCGTCGCCGACCAGGACATGGGTGAACTGGCGACAACGGAGTTCGTCCCGCCGAAGGGCATCGAGCCGTGGCAGGGGTCGGTACTGCTGCGCGAGCGCATCGACGACGACACGGTGAGCGCGTGGTTCTCCGGACAGGCCGCCCGCGACGTCATCACGATCACCAAGGATGGCGACGACCACGTCGTGCTGGGTGTCGGTCCACGGTTCGCCGCGGCCGGCGGCGAGGACGGGCCGATCCTGCGCCGGCTGTTCGCCGGCGCAGCCACGATCACGCTCGACGGCTACGACAAGGACTTCGCCAGGGCGTGGCGGGCGGTGCGTGCCGAGGCCGAGCGGTCGATCTACAGCTCGGGGTTCTGGACGCGGCTCCCGCCGTCCGGCGGCAGCCGCTCGGCCCGGCTCACCGTGCCGCTCGTCCTCGTCGCCGGCGCGTGGTTGTTCATCGGCGCGGGCTCGCTGGCGACAGCGCTGCTCGGCTGGATCTCCGGGCCGCTCGGGGCCTTGGCGTTCGGGCTCGTCGTGCCGGCGCTCGCCGCCTTCGCCATGTACCGGTCGCTCCTCCCGGCGCGCAGCGCGACGGGGAGCGCGCTGGCACTGCGGGCGGAGTCGTTCCGACGTTTCCTCGCCGCGAGCGAGGGCCGCCACGTCGAGTGGGCGTGGACCCACGGCCTCCTGCGCGAGTACTCGGCGTGGGCGGTCGCCCTCGGTGCCGCGTCGACGTGGGAGCGGGCGATGGCCGCGTCGAGCGTCCCGCCGACGGAGCTGTCCACGGGACCGCTGCTCGTGTACAGCATGGGCTCGTCGTTCGCCGGCAGCCACACGCCGCCGTCGAGCTCCGGCGCGGGCGGCAGCGGCGGGTTCTCCGGCGGCAGTGTCGGAGGCGGGGGTGGCGGCGGCAGCTCCGGCTCCTGGTAAGCGCAGCCGGCGCCGCTTGTTACGGTTCGCCAGAGGCACAGGGGGCTCGAGTGGCTGCACTGCACGACACCGCGACGTACACCGACCTCGTCCTGACCGCGCTCCGGCGTTACCCCGACCGCATCGCCTTCAGCCAGGACGGCCACGATGTGACGTACCGCCAGGTCGAGGACCTCATCGCCCGGCTGGCGGCGACGCTGGTCGCCCGTGGCCTCGGCCCCGGCGGCGGCGTCGGGATCCTCTCCCCGAACCGCCCGGAGGTCTACGTCGGGCAGGCGGCCGCGGCGTTCGCCGGCGGCCGGTACACGGCCCTGCACCCGCTCGGCTCGCTCGACGACCACTGCTACGCGTGCGATGAGGCCGAGCTGCGGATCCTGCTGGTGGATCCGGTCTACGCGGCGCGCGCCGCCGATCTGCTGGTGCGCTGCCCGACGGTCCAGACGGTGTTCACGTTCGGGACTGCCGACGCCGGCGAGGACCTCGCTGCCGTCCTCGAGGCGACCACGGCGGCGACGCTGCGCTGGGGGATGCGCGAGCCGGAGGAGATCTCGTGGTTGCTGTACACGGGCGGCACGACCGGCGTGCCGAAGGCCGCGATGCTGCCCGAGCGGGCGGTCGCCCAGATGGCCCAGTCCGTGTCGATCGGTTGGGACCTCCCCGCCGACCGGCGCTACCTGGCGTGCGCGCCGATCTCCCACGCCGCCGGGATGCTCGTCACGCCGGTGCTGCTGTCCGGCGGCACGGTGGTGTTGATGCGGGCCTTCGATCCGGCGCAGTGGCTGCACCTGGCCGCCGCCGAGCGGATCACCCTCGGGCTGCTCGTGCCGACGATGATCTACGCCGTCCTCGACCACCCCGACCTCGACCGCACCGACCTCACGGCGCTGCAGACGGTGATGTACGGCGCCTCACCGATGTCGCCGAGCCGGCTGGTCGAGGGCATCGAGCGGATCGGCCCGGTCTTCGCCCAGCTCTACGGTCAGACCGAGTGCGCCGGGATCGCCACGTCGATGAGCCGCGCCGACCATCGCACCGACGACCTGCACCGGCTCACGGCGTGCGGCTTCCCGATGCCGGGCGCCCGCGTGAGCGTGCTCGACGACGACGGCAACGACGTGCCCGAGGGCGAACCGGGCGAGATCTGCGTGCAGGGCGCCTCTGTCATGCAGGGCTACTTCAAGCAGCCGGAACTGACGGCAGAGACGATCGGCGGGGGCTGGCTGCGCACGGGCGACGTCGCCGTTCGCGACGGTGAGGGCCTGCTGTACATCGTCGATCGGAAGAAGGACATGATCGTCTCGGGCGGCTTCAACGTGTTCCCGAGGGAGATCGAGGACGTACTCACGAGCGACCCCAACGTCTCCGTGGCCGCGGTGATCGGCGTGCCCGATGACAAGTGGGGCGAGGCCGTCACCGCCCTGGTGGTCGCCCGCCCCGGCGCGACCTGCGACCCGGAAGCCTTGCGTCAACTGGTCCGCGACCGCAAGGGAGCGGTGTACGCGCCGAAGACGGTCGAGGTCGTCGACGAGCTCCCGCTGACCCCCGTCGGCAAAGCCGACAAGAAGGTCCTCCGGGCGCGCTACTGGGGCGACCGGACGCGCCACGTCAACTGAGGACATACCGCGCCTCGTTCGGCGCCGTTGAATACGCTCGCCGGGTGACCGGCACCGACTCGCCCGCCGTCACCGCGGGCGGGCTGACCTCCGCCGCGGTCAGCGAGCGTGTGGCGCAGGGCCGGGTGAATCGAGTGGCGCGAGGCTCGAGCCGGACCGTCACGGAGATCGTCCGGGCCAACGTCTTCACGTTCTTCAACCTCATCGTCGGCACGCTGTTCGCCGTCATGGTCGTGGTCGGACCGATCCAAGACGCCCTGTTCGGCCTCGTCGCCATCGCCAACACGCTCATCGGCATCGTCCAGGAGGTCCGGGCCAAGCGCTCCCTCGACCGTCTGGCGCTGGTCGGGCGGCCGCGCGTCGACGTTGTGCGCGACGGACGTGATCAGGAGATCGACCCGGAGGAGGTCGTCGTCGACGACGTCATCCGCCTCACGAGCGGGACCCAGCTCGTCGTCGACGGGACGATGCTCGACGCCCAGGCGCTGGAGGTCGACGAGTCCCTGCTGACGGGCGAGTCCGACCCGGTGGCCAAGCAACCGGGTGACGAGGTCCTCTCGGGCAGCTTCGCCGTCGCCGGCCACGGCACGATGCGGGTGACCAAGGTCGGAGGCGACGCCTACGCCGCCACGCTGGCCCAGGAGGCCAGCCGCTTCACGATGGTCCACTCCCAGATCCGGGCCGACATCAACCGTGTCCTGCGCCTCGTCACGTTCGCCATCATCCCGATCTCGATCCTCCTCGCCGTCACCCAGCTGCTCGACAATGAGTCGACGGCCGACGCCATCAGCGGGACGGTCGCCGGAGTGATCGCCATGATCCCCGAGGGCCTGGTACTTCTGACGAGCATCGCCTTCGCCGTCGGCGTCGTGCGCCTGGGGCGCCAGGGCTGCCTCGTGCAGGAGCTCGGCGCGGTCGAGGGCCTGGCCCGGGTCGACGTCGTGTGCGCGGACAAGACGGGCACGCTCACCGAGGACCGCATGGAGGTCGTCGAGCTCGTCACCCTCGACGGCCACGGCGCGGCGGCCGCACCGGCCCTCGCCGCACTGGCGTCCGCCGATGAGTCGCCGAACGCCTCGATGCTCGCCATCGGCGCGGCGTACTCCGACGACCCCGGCTGGACGCCGACAGCGTGGGCGGCGTTCTCGTCAGCGCGCAAGTGGAGCGGTGTCTCCTTCGGCTCCGATGGCAACTGGGTCCTCGGCGCGCCCGAGATGCTCCTTCCGGCCAGTGACGCCACGCTCGACCAGGCCGGCCTCCGAGCCGAGCGGGGACTGCGCGTGCTGCTCCTGGGTCGCAGCGGGGACCCGGTCGACGCCCCAGGGGGGCCGACGCCAGTGCAGCCCGTCGCCCTCGTCGTCCTCGCCCAAGCCGTCCGCCCCGACAGCGCATCGACGCTGGCCTACTTTCGCCAGCAGGGCGTGGCGGTGAAGGTCATCTCCGGCGACGACCCCCGCACCGTCGGCGCCATCGCCGCCCGGCTCGGGCTCGAGCAGGCCGAGCACCCCGTGGATGCCCGCACGTTGCCGGCAGCGGACGACGGGTTCGCCGCGATCGTCACCGCCAACTCGGTGTTCGGCCGCGTCACGCCGCACCAGAAGCGGGCGATGGTCGGCGCCCTGCAGGATGCCGGGCGCACCGTGGCCATGACCGGCGACGGTGTCAACGACGTGCTGGCGCTCAAGGACGCCGACGTGGGCGTCGCCATGGGCTCCGGATCGGACGCCACCCGCTCGGTCGCCCAGCTGGTGCTGCTGGACAACCGCTTCGCCGTCCTGCCCGAGGTCGTCGCCGAGGGGCGCAAGGTGATCGGCAACATCGAGCGGGTCGCCAAGCTGTTCCTCACCAAGACCGTGTACGGGGCGTTGATGGCGGTCACCGTCGGCATCGTCCGGCTGCCGTTCCCCTTCCTCCCCCGCCACCTCACGCTGGTGACGGCGCTGACGATCGGCGCCCCGGCCTTCGTGCTGGCGCTGGCACCGAACCGCGACCTCGTGGCCCCCAACATGGTCGCCCGCGTCCTGCGCTTCAGCATCCCGGCGGGTGTGGTGGCATGGATCTGCTCGCTCGGCAGCTACCTCGTGGCGCGCATCGACACGGCGACGACGCTCGAACAGGACCGCACGACGGCCACGATTGCCCTGTTCATCGTCGGTCTCGGCACGCTCGTCGCCGTAGCGCGGCCACTCACAGCGTGGAAGGTGGGGCTCGTGGCGGCGATGGCGGCCGGTTTCGTGCTGGCCCTCGCGGTTCCGTTCATCCGGGACTTCTTCGCCCTCGAGCTCGCCGCGCACGTCGACGTGTGGCTGACGATCGTCGTGGGGATCGCCGGGGCCGCCGCCGTCATCGCCATCGGCGCCCGCACCATCCCCCGCCGCTCGCGTTGAGCGGGCGACCGCTCAGCTCGCCGTGAGACGCTGCACGGCGGCGGACAACACCCGGAGCTGGACCACCGGGGCGACGTCGAGCAGGCTGAAGAACTCGCGGCGGTTGCCGACGAAGGCGATGACGGGTGTCAGCGTCGTCACCGTGGCGCCGATCGGCTCGTCACGCAGCAAGCCCAGCTCGCCGACGATCTCACCGGGGCCGAGCACGGCGACCTCGCGGCCCCGTGCGTCGACGACGGCGACCTCGCCCTCGCCGAGGATGGCGAACTCCCGCGCCACGTCGCCGGCGGTCATCAACTCGCACCCGATCGGCAGGCGGATGAGGGTCAGCAGGCGCTCGATCCGGGCCAGCTGGGAACGTCGGCAACCGGCGAACAGCGCCAGCTCGGACACGGCCGGGAGCGTCATCTCTCGTCCGGCGTGCAGCGCGAGCTCGCGGCTCATGCATCCTGTCTAACGGGCGGTTGCCGAACCCTGCGGCCGCGCGGCTGTGTCATTCATCACGTTCTGTCCTTCGAGATCGGCCCGTCCGGGCCGCTTCCCGAGGACAGAACAGGGCACGCCGGGTACCGTCCCGCCGATGGACAGCCGCCTCGCTGGTGCCGTCGTGTTCGTCGCCTCCGGCGCGGTCCTCGTCCTGGAGATCCTCGCCGGGCGGCTCCTGGCGCCCTACGTCGGGGTCTCCCTGGAGACGTTCACCGGCATCATCGGCGTCGTGCTGGCGGGCATCGCCTGCGGCGCGTGGCTCGGCGGGTGGCTCGCCGACCGGGCCGATCCCCGCACCCTGCTCCCCGGCGCGCTGGCCCTCGGGGGGGCCGCGGCGATCGCCTCGATCCCGATCATCCGGGCACTCGGACCCTCGGCCCAGCCGCCGGACCCGCCGGTGATCGTCGTGCTGGCGGCAGCAGGGTTCTTCGTGCCCTCGGCGTTGCTCAGCGCGGTGACCCCGCTCGCCGTCAAGGTCCAGCTCGGCACGCTCGCCGAGACCGGCCGCGTGGTCGGGCGGTTCTCGGCCCTCGGCACCGCCGGCTCACTCGTCGGCGTGTTCGCGACCGGCTTCATCCTCGTCGCCGAGTTCCCCACCAGCCCCGTGGTCATCACCCTCGGCCTCCTGCTGATCGTCGCCGGCGTCGGCCTGTGGTTCCATCTCGGCCGGCGCCGGCCCGCCCAGGCCGTCGCGGCCGGTGTGGCCGTCGGCGTGCTGGCGTCGGGTGTCGCCGTGGCCGCCGCGCCGCCGTGCGATGTCGAGACCGCCTACTACTGCGCCTCGGTGCGAGCCGACCTCGATCGGCCGTCGGGCCGGCTGCTCGTGCTCGATGACCTCCGCCACGCCTACGTCGACCTCGACGACCCGACGTACCTCGAGTTCAGCTACACCCAGCTGCTCGGCGACGTCGCCGACGTCGTCCGCCCCGCGGGGCAGCCGATCGACGCCGTGCACCTCGGCGGCGGGGGCTTCACGATCCCCCGCTACCTCGCGGCCACCCGTCCCGGGTCCGACAGCCTCGTGCTCGAGCTCGACCCCGGTGTCATCGACGTCGCCGAGGACGAGCTCGGGCTCCGGCTCGGGCCGACGCTGCGGACCGTCACCGGTGATGCCCGCGTCAACCTGCGCGACGTGCCCGACGACTCCGCCGACCTCGTCGTCGGCGACGCCTTCGGCGGACGGGCCGTGCCGTGGCACCTCACGACGACCGAGTTCGTCGAGGACATCCGCCGGGTCGTGCGCGATGACGGTGTGTACGCCCAGAACGTCATCGATCAGCCGCCGCTCGGGTTCCTCCGGGCCGAGGTGGCGACGCTGCGGGAGGTGTTCGAGCACGTGGCGGTGGTCGGACCGGCCGGCCGCTTCGACGGCAGCGAGGGCGGCAACACGATCGTCGTGGCCAGCGATCGGCCCCTCCCACTGGCGGCGATCGCCGCCGCCAACCAAGGCGCGCGGCGACGACGACGTCGTCGTCGGCGACCCGGCCGCCCTCGACGCCTTCACCGACGGTGCCCAGGTGCTGACCGACGAGCACGCGCCCGTCGATCAGCTGCTGACGTGACCCGGGGTCAGGCCGTGGCGATGAGGGCGTCGCCGCCGATCGGGAGCACCGAGGTGTCGATCCCGTACAGCTCGGCGACGTTGTCGCACAGGATCGCCCGTCGCTGCTCGGGTGTGAGGTGGGCGGCCTGCTCGTCCAGGACGTCCTGGCTCCACGGCCACGTCGAGTCGGAGTGCGGGAAGTCATTCGCCCACATCAAGCGATGCCAGTTCATCTGCTCGACGTTCTGGAAGGCGACGAAGTCGTCCTGGAACGTCATGTACACGTTCTCCCGGAAGTAGTGCGACGGCAGGCGGTCGACCTCGGCGGTGAGCCAGGCGCGGTGGCGCTTGTAGGCGTGATCCATCCGGTACATGAAGTGCGGCGCCCAGCCGGCGTCGGCCTCGACGCACACCACCTTGAGGTTCGGGTGGCGCTCGAAGACGGCGCCCAGCACGAGCATGGCGATGATGTCCTGGCAGCCGCGGATGATCGCCAGGAAGTTGGCCATCTTCGGGCCGCGGTGGCCGGCGAGGGAGTCGGCGCTGCTCGTCAGGATGT
The DNA here is from genome assembly GCA_963776995.1 of uncultured Acidimicrobiia bacterium. Classification (GTDB taxonomy): domain Bacteria; phylum Actinomycetota; class Acidimicrobiia; order Acidimicrobiales; family Ilumatobacteraceae; genus JALZMG01. Next base: position 13,451 of record CAVZPA010000007.1, on the reverse strand, counting down.
GAAACGAGGGCACCATCTGCAGGTCCACGCATGCCTGCCAGAACTCGTCGTAGATCAGCGAGTCGTAGTCCTCGACGGCCGGATTGCCCGGCATCATCACGCCGCGCATGCCCAGCGCCTTCATCTCCTCGAGGTCCCGCATGCCCTCTTCCGGCGTGCGCATCGCCGTCTGACCCAGCGGCAGGAGGCGGTCGGGGTCGATCGCGCAGTACTCGGCGATCCACCGGTTGTACGCCTGCATGGCGGCCCGCTTGTAGTCGAAGTCCGGGTGGTTGCACAGAACCATCCCGACCGACGGGTAGATCAGCTCGCAGCTGATCCCGTCGACGCGCTGATCCGCGAGGCGGTAGCTGGAGTCGTAGCCGCTGCGGTGGAGATCCTCATAGCGGACCCGGGCGGCCAGCTCCTCGGCCGGCTTGCCGGCGGCGGCGACGAGGCCCATCGGGATCGAGCGCCGCATCCCGTCGATCACATAGATGTCGCCCTTGTCCTCGGTCGACACCACCCGGGGGGCGACATCGCGGTAGGCCGGGTCGATGTAGTCGATGTAGGTGTTCGGTGCCTCGGTGATGTGCGAGTCCGCGGAGATGATCGGATGGTCGACGCGCATGGAGACCCCCTGTGGACGTGTTCCCGCCCGCCGACGGTAGACGACCCGGATCTGTCCTTCACGATCGGCCGCATTCGGCCGTTCCTGACGGACAGCACCGCTACGACCGGCGCACGGACGCCGACTGGCTGGCGGGCCGTCTGCGCCGCGCCGCGACGCGGGCCGCGGTCTCGGTCAGTCCGAGGAACAGCTCGGTGGTGTCGTCGATCAGGTCCTGGCGCGAGACGTCGAGGCGTCCGTCGAGCCAGGCGACGAGCACCTCGCTGATCCCGCCGACGAGCAGCGTGGCGGTCAGGGCGCCGATGCGCTCGCCGTCAGCCGCGGGCCCTCGGCGGGCCACGGCGTCGGTCTCGATGAACGCCGTGATGTCGTAGCCGGCGCGGATCCGTCGCCGGTTGAGCGCCTCGTTGCCCAGCGCCTCGACGTACAGGACCCGGGCCCGCCGGCGGTCGTCGTCGACGAAGCCGACGGCGGCGCCGACGGCGGCCCGCATCTGGGCAGGCAAATCCGCCGGGGCGCCATCCATGGCCAGGGAGAGCGCGTCACGCAGCTCGTCGACGACCCGCTCGTACACGGCCACGACCAGCTCGTCGAGGTCGCCGAAGCTCTCGTAGAAGTAGCGCGGGTTGAGGCGGGCGTGCTGGCAGACGGCGCGTACCGTGGTGCCGGCGGCGCCCTCGGTCCCGAGCAGCTCGAAGCCGGCGTCGAGGAGGAGGCGACGCCGCTCGGCCCGCCGGTCGTCGGCGGGGATGCCGGCCCATCGGCCCCGACCAGGCGGATCAGCGGGAGTTGGCAAGGCGACTCACCGTACCCTATGGTCGAGATCTGGCAACGATCGTTGCCACAGCCCGGTGGCAGTGGGGGTGCGATGACGACCAACGGCCTCGACGCCGAGACGGTTCGCTGATGCGTTCGGCGGTCCTGCGCGACGGCCGGATGCACGTCCGCGACGACGTTCCCGAGCCGCGACCCAGCGCCGGCCAGGTGCTCGTCGACGTCAAGGCGTGCGGGATCTGCGGATCCGACCTGCACTTCGTCGTCCACGGGGCGACGATGCTCGAGCTGGGGTCGAGGATGGAGGGTCAACCGGACCTCGGCCGAACACCCCCGGATCTGGCCGGCGACATCTTCATGGGCCACGAGTTCTCCGGCGAGGTGGTCGAGCTCGGACCGGACACCACCGGTCCCGCCATCGGCACCATCGTCACGTCGGTGCCGGTGATGGTCACGCCGACCGGCATCCAGGACCTCGCCTACACCAACCTCTTCCCGTGCGGGTACAGCGAACGGATGCTGCTGTCGTCGCTGCTGGTGCTGGAGGTCCCCAACGGCCTCGACCCACGACACGCCGCGCTCACCGAGCCGATGGCCGTCGGCCTGCACGCCGTCAACAAGTCGGCGATCGGGCCGGGCGACGGCGCCCTCGTGCTCGGCTGCGGACCGGTGGGCATCGCCGTCATCGCCGCCCTCCGCCTGCGCGGGGTCGAGCCCATCGTCGCCAGCGACTTCTCGGCCACCCGCCGTGCGTTGGCGGCGAGGATGGGCGCTCAGGAGGTCGTCGACCCGGCCGAGGAGCCGTCGTTCGCGGCCTGGGCCCGCCGCGGCGGCGGCCGCCCGCTCGTCGTCTTCGAGGCGATCGGCGTGCCCGGCATCATCGACGAGGTGCTGCGGCTGGCCCCGACCCAGAGTCGCGTGGTGATCGTGGGTGTCTGCATGCAGCCCGACGCGATCACGCCCTTCTACGGCATCGGCAAGGAGCTCAACCTGCAGTTCGTGCTCGGCTACGACCCGCTCGAGTTCGAGACCAGCCTGCGGGCGATCGCCGAAGGGCACATCGACGTCACGCCGATGATCACGGGCGAGGTCGGCATCGCCGACATCCCCGATGCCTTCGCTCGCCTCGCCCACCCAGACGAGCACTGCAAGATCCTGGTCGTCCCGAACCCCTGAGGGAGGCGGCGGGCTCAGCGCCAGCCTTCGCTGCCGTCCGGATCGTCCATGCCACCCTCCAGCAGCACCGTCTTCTCCGGGTCGTCGAACAGGACGCCGGCCTCCTCGAGCTCCTCGACGTCCACGTCGGCGTCACCCTCGAGGACGCCGGAGTACTGGTGGCGGGTTTCGTCGAACGGCGTCTCGTCGGGTTCGGCGCTCCCGTTGTACAGCTCGTCAGAATCGGCCAGCTCCTGATCGTCGGCGAAGTCGTCGATCCTGTCCTCCTCCCGTTCGACGTCGTCCTCGTACTCATCGAGCTCATCGGCCATACCCCGATGCTGTCACGGCGCCACCGCGGTCCGAGCGCTGGCGACGGGGCGCCTATCCTTGGTCGCCCCAGCACGTGAGAGGGAGGACGCGTGAGGACAGATCGCCAGCTCGTCGAGCGGCTGCGGAAGATCCCTCTGTTCGCAGCGTGCTCCAAGGATGAGCTCCAGCAGATCGCGGCGGCCGCCAGCACGCTGACCTTCCCGGCCGGCACGGTTCTGGCACGCGAGGGTGACGTCGGACGGGAGTTCATGGTCATCGACGACGGCACGGCCGATGTCGTGATCGGCGGTGCGGTCGTCAACCAGCTCGGGCCCGAAGACAGCTTCGGCGAGGTGGCCCTGCTCGACGGCGGGGTGCGTACGGCGACGGTGGTCGCCAGCACGGACGTCGTCGCCTACGTGATCGAGCAGCGGGAGTTCGCCGTGCTCGTCTTCGACTCCCAGTCCCTGGCCCGCAAGCTGCTCATCGGTCTCGCCAAGCTGCTTCGCTCAGCGGAGTTGCGGCTTCACGAGTCGGAGCGCTCGACGCGCTAGCTCCGCCCGGGTGCGATCCGTCGGGATCGGTCCGCCCGGTCCGATCCCGACGGACGGAGTGCTCAGTCCTCGAGCTGGCCGCGGGCGGCCCCACCCGGGAACCGGGCGTTGTGCAGGTTGACGTAGAACGCCGACGGGTTCGCCCTGATCATCTCCAGCACCGCCGGGTCGGCTGCCACACAATCCTGGATCCGACCCTGCTCCAACTCGTCGTTGCGCTCGTCCCCCGGCAGCCCGATCAGCTCGAAGAATGGGACCACGATGCCGCCGTTGACGCCGGCGACACCAGTGTGGATGTGCCCTCGGTTGGGCGTGCCGATGTCGTCGAACTTGATGTCGAAGCAGATCTCGCTGCCGTTGATCTCCCACTCCACGTCCGCCTTGCCGTCACCGTCCGGATCGGCCGGCGGAACCTCGTTGGCGCCCGACAAATCAGCGTCGAGATCCACGTCGTCGCTCGCCAAGGCGAAGCCACCGACCGCGATCATCCCCGCGGCCACCGCGGCCCCCGCCAACAGTCTCTTCCCTCGTCGCATCCCCATGCTGTCCTCCCATTTTGATGCGCGGCGCGAGCCGCAGCGCCGGACCGGCGTCGTCAGGATTACGGTCGGGCGGGCCGGAGGGATTGCAAGAAAGGACCGGACGATGAACATCCTCTACACCGCCACGGCCACCGCCACGGGCGACGGGCGCAACGGCCACGTCGTCAGCGACGACGGCATTCTCGAAACTGACGTGCGCATCCCCAAGGAGATGGGCGGCGCCGGCGGGGCGACGAACCCCGAGCAGCTGTTCGCCGCTGGATACGCCGCCTGCTTCCACTCGGCGTTGAAGGTGGTCGCCGGTCGGGAGGGTCTGGACGTCACAGGCACCGAGGTCTCGGCATCGGTCGGCATCGGCACACTCGACAACGGAGGGTTCGGCCTCGCCGTCGAGCTCGACGTGCACGCCCCCGCCCTCGACCGGAACACCGCCGAGGCGATCGTCGCCAAGGCCCACGAGGTGTGCCCGTACTCGAACGCCACGCGCGGCAACGTCGATGTCACCTTGAGCATCGTCTGAGATACCGGCGGCGACCGCTTCCAGCGGGCGGCACGGTGACCTACGCTCCGCGCGACGACAACGAGGAGGCGTGCGCATGAACCGTCGCAGACCGCAGGCCGCAGCAATCTTCGACCTCGATCGCACGTTGATCGCCGGACCATCGGGGCCGGCGTTCTCCAGTCACCTCGGCGCGGCCGGGATCAACCAGCGCTCGCTCCCCGGGGCCGACCTGGTGGCGGCGACGTACCAGGTGCTCGGCGAGACGGCGATCACCGCCCCGACGGCCAGGCTGGCAGCCAGGGCCACGGCCGGCTGGCCGGTGGACGCGGTGCGCGCGGCGGCCGAGGCCGCTGCCGACGAGCTCGTCGAAAGGGTCCAGCCCTACGCCCCAGGCGTGATGGAAGAGCACCGCGAAGCCGGCCGTGTGCTGGTGATGGCGACGACCAGCCCCGCGCCGCTCGTCACGCCGTTTGCCGAACGGCTCGGGTTCGATGCCGTCGTGGCGACGCAGTGGGCATCGGCCAACGGGGCCTATACGGGCGAGGTCGAGGGCCCACTCGTCTGGGGCCGGGGCAAGCTGGAGGCGGTGCGGGCGTGGGCCACCGACGCCGGGATCGACCTGCGCGGCTCGTGGGCCTACAGCGACAGCTACTACGACGCCCCGCTGCTGGCGGCTGTCGGCAACCCGGTTGCCGTCAACGCCGATGTACGGCTCGTCGCCCTGGCCCGCCTGAAGGGATGGCCGCTGCGCCACTTCGACCTCCCCGACGGCGTGCTCAAGATCGCCGGGCGCGAGCTCCAGGAGTGGACCCGGTTCCTGCAGCGTCCCGAGATGCTCGCCAATGTCCGCCTCGACATCGCCGGTGTGGAGAAGATCCCGCAGAGCGGGCCGGTGATCGCTGTGTTCAACCATCGCAGCTACTTCGACGCCACGGTCGTCGGGGCCGTCCTCGGCCAGACCGGCCGGTCGTTCCGCTTCCTCGGCAAGAAGGAGGTGTTCGACGCCCCGATCATCGGGTTCCTGTCGAAGATGGCCGGCGGCATCCGTGTCAACCGCTCGTCGGGGTCGAGCGAGCCGCTGGAGCACGCCATCCGGGCGCTGCGGGCCGGCGAGGCGGTTTCGCTCGCGCCGGAGGGGACGATCCCCCGTGGGCCGGCGTTCTTCGACCCCGTGCTCAAGGGCCGGTGGGGCGCGGCTCGCCTGGCCCAGGCGAGCCACGCCCCGGTCATCCCCGTCGGCCTGTGGGGCACCGAAAAGGTGTGGCCGCGCAACCGCCGGCTGCCCCGCTTCGACTTCACCGAGCGGCCGGAGATCCGCGTGCGCGTCGGCGATCCCGTCGACCTCAAACACCGCAGCCTCGACGCCGACACCAAGCGGATCATGGCGGCGCTGGTCGACCAGCTGCCCGACGAGGCCCGTGTCGCCCACACGCCGACAGCCGAGGAGCTCGCCGCCACGTACCCCGCCGGCTACCGCGGCGACCCGACGCGCGAGGTCGAGCGCCGCCCCGGCACCGATACCTGAGCAAGGAGAGGAGGCGCCATGGCCGAGGAGCGCCGCCAGCGTGAGCAGCGCTTCGAGCGTCGGATGACCGACGCCGAGGCATTGATGTGGAACGTCGAGAAGGACCCCTGGCTCAATCCCAACGGTGGCACGCTGGTCCTGCTCGATCGGCCTCCGGACCTCGACCACTTCCGCGCCCAGCTCGCCGCCACGGTGGCCACGGTGCCGCGACTGCGCGAGCGGGTCGTTGCCGGCGTGGGCCGCTTGAGCCCACCTGTGTGGCGCCCCGACCCGGAGTTCGACCTCGACTACCACATCCGCGAAGTCGCGCTCCCGGGGCCGGGCTCGGAGCGCCAACTGCTCGACCTCGTGGGGGCGATCTACCAGGACCCCTACGACCGCACCCGCCCGCTGTGGATGTTCCACATCTTCACCGGGCTGAAGGGCGGGCGGGCCGCCCTGGTCTGGAAGATCCACCACGCCGTCGCCGACGGCATCGGCGCCGGCCGCCTCGCCGAGTCCTACCTCCAGCCGACCCGCAAGCCACCGACGCCCCCGGATGTCGACCTCGAGACGATCATCGCCGACGCCGTCGCCGAGGACGCCGAGGAACACGGCTCGCCGTCGTTCCCCGAGGCGGTGCTCGGCACGATCACCCACACCGCTCGACGCCAAGCGGGCATCGCCCGGCGGGCCCTCGGCGAGATGGCGATGCTCGGCGCCGACCCGCTGCGCGTGCGAGACGCCGCGGAAGGCGTCGCCCGCACGGTGCGCCAGGTGCGCGGGCAGGTCGGCGGCGGGGCAGCGCCCGAAGGCAGCGGCTCACCCCTGTGGCGACAGCGCTCGCGCCGGCGCCATCTCGAGGTCCTCTCCCTCCCGCTGGACCAGGCGCTGGCGGCGGCGAAGGGTCTCGGCGGCTCGCTGAACGACTGGTTCGTCACCGGCGTGGTGAACGGGGCGATCGCCTACCACGACGAGCGCGGCGTGCCGCTGAGGACACTGAACACGAGCTTCGTCGTCAGCACGCGCACCGACAGGGCGATCGGCGGCAACTCCTTCACGCCGTCCCGGCTGTCGGTCCCGGCGGGCCCCATGGACGCCCGCCAGCGTTTCACCGAGATCAGCGACAAGATGCGCGTCAACCGCAGCCAGGTCTCCGGCCAAGGCCTGATGGCCGGGCTGGCCGGCGTCGCCAACCTGCTGCCGACGTCGATGGTCACGGGCGTCGCTCGATCCCAGGCCGCCCGCATGGACTTCGCCACGTCCAACCTGCGGGGCGCCAGGGTCCCGCTGTACATCTCCGGCGCCGAGGTTCAGGCGAACTACCCGTTCGGGCCCCTCGCCGGCACGGCGTTCAACTTGACGACGATGTCGTACGCCGGGCAGCTCGGGATGGGCCTGTTCATCGACCCCGTCGCCGTGGACGACCCGGCGGGCCTTCGTGATCACCTCCACGCGGCGTACGAGGAGCTGACGACGATCGGCACGTCCTGAACGGGTCCGCCGCGTCCATCAGCCGGGGAGGACCTCGCGGCGGCATCGATTGCGCAGCTCGCCGATGCCGGCGATCGTCGTCACGACCAACTGCCCGTCGGCGAGGAAGCGCGGCGGCCTTCGCCCGGCGCCGACCCCGCCCGGCGTGCCGGTGGCGATGACGTCACCGGGCAGCAGGGTGAGGATCGTCGACAGATACGACACGAGTGTCGGCGCGTCGAAGAGCAGGTCACCGGTGTTGGCATCCTGCATCAGCTCGCCGTCGACGGCGCACGCGATGCGCTGGCCCGGGCCGGGAACGGCGCCGGGCTCGTCGGTCGTCACCAGCCACGGTCCGAGCGGCGTCGAGGACTCGAACGTCTTGCCCTGCAGGAACTGGATCGTGCGGTTCTGCCAGTCGCGGACCGAGACGTCGTTGAGGACGGAGTAGCCGGCGATCGCCGCCAGCGCCCTGTCCTGGTCGGCGTGGCGCACCGGCGTCCCGATGATGACCGCCAGCTCGGCCTCCCAATCGACCATGTCCGACACGGCCGGCAGCACGATGTCGTCGTGCGCCCCGATCAACGCGGCGCGGTACTTGGCGAACACCGTCGGGTACGACGGCGCCTCACGGCCCATCTCGGCGAGGTGCGCGCGGTAGTTGAGCCCGACGCAGATGATCTTGTCCGGCCGCGGCACGAGCGGTGCGTAGTCGAGGCCGTCGAGCGCGACCTGCTGACCCTGCTGTGTGGCCCGGTCGCGCCACCGTGGGTCGGCCAGCAGCTCGCCGACGTCGGCGGCGTCGAGGAGCATCGCCGCGTCGTCGTCGACGCGGACCGCCCGGTGAGCACCGTCCACGCGCACCGTCGCCAGCCTCATGAACCGAGCACCGATCGGTAGATGTCGAGCGTGCGCTCGGCGGCAACGTCCCAGCCGAAGACCTCGACGGCGCGGGCCCGCCCGGCCGCACCCATCGCCGCGGCGAGGTCCTCGTCGGTGACGATCCGATTGACGGCCTTGGCCAGCGCCGACTCGAACGTCGCCGGTTCGGTCTCGTCGTAGTGCACGAGATGGCCGGTCACGCCGTCGACGACGACCTCGGGGATGCCGCCGACGTCGCTGGCGACGACCGCCGTGCCGCAGGCCATCGCCTCGAGGTTGACGATGCCCAACGGCTCGTAGATCGACGGGCACACGAACACCGTGGCGTGGCTGAGGACCTGGATGACGTCGGACCGCGGCAGCATGTCGCTGACCCACACGACGGCGTCCCGCCGATCACGCAGGCGGGCGACCGCGGCGTCGGTCTCGGCGGCCAGCTCCGGGGTGTCGGCGGCGCCGGCCAGGAGCACGATCTGGGCCCGCTCGTCGAACTGCAGGGCGGCGCGCAACAGGTGCGGCACGCCCTTCTGGCGGGTGATCCGGCCGACGAAGGCGACCGAGGGTCGACGCAGGTCGATACCGAGCCGTTCGACGACGTCGGTCGCCGGGTCGGGGAGGTACAAGGCGACGTCGATGCCGTTGTGGACGACGTGGACGCGCGCCGGATCCAGCGCCGGGTAGCTCTGCAGGACGTCGACCTTCGACGCCGCACTGACGGCGATCACCGCGTCAGCGGCCTCGTAGGCGGTCTGCTCGGCCCACGACGAGAGGCGGTACCCCCCGCCGAGCTGCTCGGCCTTCCACGGCCGCCGCGGCTCGAGGGAGTGCGAGGTGACGATGTGCGGCACGTCGTGGAGCAGCTTGGCGAGATGCCCGGCGAAGTTGACGTACCAGGTGTGCGAGTGGACGAGATCGCACGCCTCGACGGCTGCTGCGACCTCCAGGTCGGCGGCGAAGATCCGCAGAACGGGATTGGCGCCGGCGAGTCGCGGATCGTCCTCCGAGTGGGCGGTCGCGCCCGGTCGCGGCGCGCCGAGGCAGTGCACGTCGACGTCGATCAATCGCGAGAGCTCGCGGGTCAGGAAGTCGACGTGGACCCCGGCGCCGCCGTACACGTCCGGCGGGTACTCCCGGGTGAGCATGCCGACGCGCACGGCGACGGAGCGTAGTTCCCGGCTCGCGCGAGCGCGGAGGCCGTCCGTAGGCTCGCCGCGTGGTCTACGTGGGAGCCCGCAGGGTCATCGACGCCGACAGCCATGTGATGGAGACGCGCCGGTTCCTCCTCGACCACGCCGACGCCGAGGTCCGTGATCGGCTGCCGGACATCGGCGGGGGCGGGTTGCGGCTCGATGTCGATGCGGCGGCGCACTCCACGGAGCAGCGTGCCGAGCTCGCCGCCCTCGGCGACGAGCTCCTCCGTCGCGGTCCCAAGTGGCACGCCGCCCTCGGAGCCGTCGACCCGGACGAGCGCTCGCAGGCACTCGATCTCCTCGGCTTCGAGCGCCAAGTCGTCTACTCGTCGTTGTGCGCCCCGCTGTTCGGCATCGCCGACCCCGTGGTCCGCTACGGCGCCTACCGGGCCCACAACCGGGCGATGGCTGCCTTCTGCCACGACGACCAGCGCCTTCTCGGCGTGGCCATCGCCGACCTCGACGACCCGACGAGGTCGCTTGCCGAGGTCGACGCCGCTCTTGCGTTGGGGCTGCGCGAGGTGTGGATCCCGGCTCGCGCTCCCGGCGGGCGGTCACCGGGCCATCCCGACAACGACCCGTTCTGGACCCGCCTGGCGGAGCACGGCGTGCCGTTCGTCCTCCATGTCGGCAGCGGGCCGCTGCCGATCGGCGCCGAGTGGATGGACGACGGTCGCCCGCCCGCCGAGCAGGTGTCGGGCGCCGAGGTGATCGGCTCGAAGGACTTCATGGTCGTCTACCAGCCGGCCGAGCGGTTCATGTCCGTACTCGTCCTCGATGGGGTGCTCGAGCGTCACCCCGGCCTGCGGGGCGGGGTCATCGAGATGGGCGCCGGCTGGGTGCCGGCGATGCTGCGGCGTCTCGACCATGCCGTGTCGATCTGGCAGCGCTCGGAACCGCGGCTCGCCGAGTTCGACCGCCTGCCGTCCGAGCAGGCCGCTGCCCAGCTGCGCTTCACGCCGTACCCGTTCGAGGATGTCGGCCGGCTCGCCGCGGAGTCCGATCCAGCGTTGTACCTGTTCTCGTCGGACTACCCGCACGCCGAGGGCGGGCGTGACCCGCTCGGACGCTTCGAGCGCTCGCTGGCCGCCAGCAGCCCGTCGATCGCCGGCGCCTTCTTCCACGACAACGCTCGGTCCTGGCTCGGGCTCAGCAGCTGACCGGCGGCCGACTGCGTCGGCGCGGCGACGAACTGCTACGTCTGCGGGCGTGACATCGGACTTCCCGCTCCCCTACACGTCGAACGACCTCGCCGGGCGCGTCGCCCTCGTGACCGGCGCCAGCTCGGGTCTCGGACGCCGCTTCGCCCAGACGCTCGCCGCCGCTGGGGCGGCGGTGGCCGTGACGGCCCGCCGAGCTGACCGCCTCGCCGAGCTCGCCGAGGAGATCGAAGCCAGCGGGGGCGTGTGTCAACCGATCGCCCTCGACGTCACCGATGCCGAGCAGATCGCGGCGGTCGTCGCCGAGGCCACGGAGACGCTGGGCACGGTCGACATCCTCGTCAACAACGCCGGCATCCCCGATGCCCAGCGGGCCCACAAGATGTCGCTCGAGCTCACCGACGCCGTGCTCGACACCAACGTGCGCGGGCCGTGGCTGCTGGCCAACGAGGTTGCCAGACGACTGATCGCCACGGACGCACCAGGGCGCATCGTCAACATCTCCTCGATGGGCGCGTTCTCGTACAACGGCATGGGCGCCGCGCTGTACTCGATCTCCAAGGCGGCCATCCACCGCATGACCGAGGTGCTCGCCGTCGAGTGGTCGCGGTTCCACATCAACGTCAACTGCATCGCCCCGGGGGCGTTCGCCTCGGAGATGATGGATGGGATGCTGTCGCGGATCGGCGACATCACGAAGGGCTTCCCCCGTCACCGCCTCGGCGACCCGGCGCAGCTCGACTCCACGTTGCTGTACCTCGTGTCCCCGGCCTCGGAGGCGGTCACCGGCACGACGATCAAGGTCGACGACGGTCAAGGCTCGCGCTGAGTCTGGGACTGAACCGGCAGCCGGGAGATCGCCTTCAGCAGGAGCGGCTGCCGGCCGGCGTTGCGCAGCACTCGCAGACGGACGCCGTCCAACCAGATCAGGTTGCCGGCGCCGAAGCGATGACGCTCGCCGCCCAGCGCCTCCAACTCGACCTCGCCCTGCTCGATGACGACGATGGCGCCGCGCCAGTCGTCCTCGACGTAGGCCACGGCCGAGCCGACCGGGACCGTCACCACACGCGGACGAAGCAGGGCGGCACGCGGCGCCCGAGGAACGAACCGGCTCCCCTGTCGCCGTCCATCAGCGCGCTCGCCGGTGACGACCCATGCCGCTTTGACACTGGGCGTCGGGAGAACTCATCGGCCGCAGCCGGTCGGCGCTCAGGTCGTGATCAGCACCGAGCACGGCGCGTTGCGCACGACGTGATCGGAGACCGAGCCGAGCACGGCCCGCCGCAAGCCGCCACGGCCACGCGTGCCGAGGACGATCGCCGTCGCTTCGACCTCGCTCGCCAAGTCGCACAGTGCCCGCCCCGGATCACCTTCGATGATCCGCGCCTCGACGCCCGTCAGGGAGAGCGCCGTGACGGTCTGCTCCAGGATCTCTCCGGCGGCGGTGCGCCGGGAGTCGGCGGCCTCGTCGAACTGCTCCGGCGAGAGGACACCGGTGCCGAAGCCCGACACGCCCGTGACCAGTGATGCGTCCAGTGGCTCGAGCACGGTGACGACCAGCGTGCGATCGGCCGGTGCGAGCAACCGCAAGCCGGCCTCGACGGCGCGCAGCGCAAGCTCCGAGCCGTCGGTGCACAGGATGGTCGTCGTCACCCGCGCAGTCTGACAGACACCCATCACGGTCGGCCGATCACCTGGCCAGTACCAGCCCGAGTTGGCGCGACCTGGCGACGACGGCACCGGTGCTGTCCCACAGTGTTCCGGTCTCGATCATCCGCCCGCCCTCGACGTCGTCGCACTCGAACCGGGCGAGCAGCCAGCCGCTGGCCGGGCGACGACGTACGTGCACGGTCAGCTCGATCGTCGGCACCCATCCCACGGCTCCCATCCGCGTGCGCAGCGCCGGCGGAAAGGCGTCGGCCAGGAGCGGGAGCCATCGTGTCTCGGGCGGCGCGCCGTCGGCAAAGCGGATCCAGCCCTCCACGACGGCCGGGCTCGACGCATCCGGCGTGACCTGCTCGGGTCGGATGCGCACGTCCAGCCGGGTGAGGATCGGCAGGTCGACGCCCTGGCCGAGTTGGCGGCGATCGACGCACCGGTCCGGCGGCGGCAGATCGGGCGGCACCGGTGTCAGGCCGGGATCGGGTGCGGCGCCGTGCGCCGCCTCGGCCAGGTTGCCGAGCACGGCATGAGCGACGAGCCGCACCGTGCCGTCCTGGGCGAGCGTCGCCGTGGCGTTCGTCGTCGAGCGCCCGGCGCGCACGATCCCGGCGATGACGTCGGCATCACCGTCGCCTTCGGCGGGACGCACGAAGTGCACGGTGATCGACAACGGATCGGGCTGGGCGGTCAGGTCGAGCATCGCCCGCAGTGCGGGCAGAACGGCGTAGCCGCCATTGGCGTTGTTCCCGATGTTCCACGCCGAGTCGAGCCGGGCCACGTAGTGCCCCTCGCCGACCATCCGCACGGACGACTCCGCCTCGACCTGGCTCACTGGTGGACCCTCCAGTCATCCGACGGGCTTGTTGCCTCGGCCCCAAATGGGCGCCAGTGAGCCGTTCGCCGCTGCGCGGCGAAGAAGGCGCCGTATCGCTGGAGCTCGCTTCGCTCGCTCACACGGGCAGCCTGCCACGACCGCGTGAAACGCCGTTTCTGTCCGGATCCTGGTCGACGGTGCGACCACAATCCGGACCAAGACTCACCGCAGCCGGTCGTCGCGGATGTCGGAATCGGCGCCGTCCTGCTACCCTGTGGCTCCCACCCGGACGTGGCTCAGCTGGTAGAGCATCACCT
>CAVZPA010000006.1:0-132341 GCA_963776995.1 uncultured Acidimicrobiia bacterium | reverse complement strand
CGAACGGCAACGACGTCATGTCGGCCGTGTGGACCTCTACCCGATCGGCGACCCCGGCTGCTGCGGCGTTGGCGAGCGTGGCGTCGACACTGTTGCCACTCTGGTCGTTGGTCCACAGGTCCGCCCCGACGGCGCGACCCTGTGGCAGCCGGCGGGCGGCTTCGATCAGCATCGCGCCGCGGCCGCAGCCAAGATCGAGGAGCTGCTCGTTGCCTGCGAGACCGAGCCGGTCGAGCTCGTGCTTCCAGATGCGGTGCTTGCCTCGCAGTGTCGTGTGCAGGAAGCAGCCGGATTGGGCGAGCAGCAACGTCCCGATGGTCACTGTTGCGATTCGTCCGGTCCGCCATCGGGCTGCCGCCAGACAGCAGATCGCTCCGGACGCGGCCAGCACCGCGGGGACCGGAGGGGCGTCGACTCCGTACCGGGGTCGCTCGAGCGGTGCCGATCGCCCGGCCGGGGACGCTGTGCGGACAGCAGCTGGACCAAGCGCACGTGCGACATTCTCTGACATCATGTAAGAGTTATCGAACACTGACAGCTTGTCAAGGTTTCGGACGGGGCGTAGGTTCTGTGTGATGGCCGCCCCAGCCGAGGTCACCCCCCGGGCTCGCCGACGGCGTGCCGACGCCCAGCGCAGCATCGAGGCGATCGTCGAGGCGGCCCGCACCCTGCTCATTGCGCGGCCCGAGGCCAGCATGGAGGAGATCGCCGACGCGGCTGGTGTGAGCCGCCAGACCGTCTACGCCCACTTCTCGTCCCGCGAGGTGCTGATTGCCACCGTGATCAGCACGCAGCGAGCCGCTCAGCTGGCCGTGCTGGTTGATGCTCGCCTCGATCGTCTGCCGCCCGTCGATGCTGTCCGTGGGTTCCTCGACGTCGGCTGGCAGCTTGTCGACCGCTTCCCGCCGCTGCTCGATCCCGCCCTGGCCCGTACCCCGGATCCCGACGGCGACGACCCCCACCGTCCCGTGGCGGTCGTGCTCGAACGGATCATCCGACGAGGTCAACGGTCCGGCGACTTCGACCGCACCCTCCCCGCCGGCTGGCTCGCCGAAGCTACCTTCGGACTCGGCCACTCCGCCGCCGAACTGGTGGCCCGCGGCGAGTTGGACCTCAGCAGAGCTGCGACCTTGCTCGAGGTGAGCGTGCTGCGGCTCTACGGCATCGGCCCGTGACTAACACAGTGCCGGTTTCGACGGACGGCGGTCGAGCGAGATGCCGCGAGGACGTGAGGGCCGGTAGCGGCCCGCCTGCGCCGGTGGGAGCCCCGATCCGCTGTTCTGGTAGGAGATCAGGTACCGCTAAAAGCGTCGGTGACGCGGGCAGCGCGGGGCCCGTGGTAGCTGAGCTTGAGCTGCCTGATCGTTCTGTGGTGCGAGCCGCTGGGCTGCAACGTCAGGGGATTACGTCCTGCGGCCGGCTCGGGTCGGAGGCCGCGCATCTCGACAGCATCCTGGCCGCCACGGTCGGAGACACGATTGCGCGGTGGCCGATGAGTCCGCCCGGCGTCTACCGTCAGAACGGCATGCCCCACGAGGAGATCGACGGCGTCCCCATCTGGTACGAGGAGCACGGCGACCCCACAGGACCGCCGCTCGTCGCCCTGCACGGCGGCATCGTCACCTTCCACGGCAGCTTCGGCGACGTCCTCCCCTGGCTCACCGAGGGCCGCAGGGTGATCGGCGTCGAGCTCCAGGGCCACGGCCACACACCCGACACCGGCCGCGCCATGTCGATCGAGCGGTTCGCCGACGACGTCGCCGAGCTGATCGACCGGGTCGCGGGCGGCGGGCCCGTCGACGTGTGGGGCTTCAGCCTCGGCGCCCTCACCGCCACGAGCCTCGCCCTCCGCCACCCGGCCAAGGTCCGCCGCCTCGTGCTCGCGGCCTCGAACATCCGCCCCGACGGCTACCACCCCGAGATCACGGCGCCCGAGCAAGACGACCCGCGCCTGCCGACCGAGGAGGAGTTCGCCACCTGGCAGGCCGACTACGAGGCGGTGGCGCCGAACCCGGCGGACTTCTTCCCGTTCCTCGAGCGCATGCAACCGGTCGTGCACGACTTCGCCGGCTGGACCGCCGACGAGATCCGGTCGATCACCGCCCCGACGTTCCTCGTGATCGGCGACCGCGACTTCGTCCGCCTCGACCATGCCGCCGAGATGCTCGACCTCTTCCCCGACTGCCGGCTCGCCGTCCTGCCCGCCACCCGCCACACCGAGGTCATGCAGCGCACCGACGAGCTCCGGGCGCTCGTCGGCCCCTTCCTTTCCTAGCGTCCAGCCGGCCTCAGCCTGCCCTGAGCACGCGTCGTCTCTGCCGTTCGGCCCTGCCGTGACGACCGGGTCGCACGTTTGGTGCCGTTGGGCGGCTGCTCGCAATGGCGCAAGCGCCCGACGGATTCGGGTGCGCGACATCTCACTGGCGATACCGGATGGTGCCGCCGCGGATCGGGCGGCGCTGACTTGGACGCCCACCGGGCAGCCGCCCGGAAGCCCGAATCGTCGCCACGATGGATGTAGATATGAACGACGAGCGAGTCGTCCGTCCCGAGGAGCGCCCATCCGCGACCGGACGCGTCATCGTTGTCGTCCACGGCGGATCGCCGTGGAGCAGCTTTGTTGCCGGACCCATGCTCTCGGCGACGCCCTGGCGGGGCATCGAGGAGCGTTCATGTGGTCTGGTCACGGCTGCGTCGGGCTTGTATTACCGTTCGGACGGTTCGCGCCTGCGGGTCGAGGGGGCGTTGATGCGACAAGACGTTGAGTTCACGAGCGCCGGTTTGACGTTGCGGGGTTGGCTGTATCGGCCCGATGGGGTGACCGGGACCGGCCCGCTGTCGTGATGAGCCACGGTTTCTCGGCGGTGAAGGAACAGGGCCTGGATGGGTTCGCCGAGCGATTCACCGCCGCCGGGCTGGTCGTGTTGGCGTTCGACCATCGGCATCTCGGTGACAGCGACGGTGATGAGCGTGGCCGCATCGTGTACTTCGAGCAACACGACGACACTCGCGCCGCATTGGGATGGTTGGAGCAGCAACCGGGCGTCGACGGGGAGAGGATGGGCTTGTGGGGCTCGTCGTATTCGGGTGCTCACGCGGTCTTCCTGGGCGCCTTCGATCCTCGTGTGAAGGTCGTCGTGTCACAGGTCCCCGGCCTGGACGTCGTCGGCACCTTGATCGCGATCGCCGGCCGCGAGGGCTTCGTCGGCTACCTCGGGGCGCTGGCCGACGATCACGCTCGCCGCAACGCTGGGGAGCCGAGCGCCCCGATCCCGGTGGTCGCCCCCGCAGGGGAACCGTCGGTGCTGGCGACACCGGACTCATACGACTGGTTCATCGCTTCACGGTCGTACGCGCCGAACTGGCTGAACCAGACGACACTGGAGAGCGTCGCTCGCGCCGCCGAGTACAAGGCGAGCGTGTTCATCGAGCTCGTCGCACCCAAGCCGCTGCTGTCGTGGCTGCTGTGGGTGACAGCCTGGTGCCGATCGACTTGGTTCGCGAGGCCTTCAGCCGTGCCGGCGACCCAAAGAAGTTGGTGGAACTCGACTGCGGCCACTTCGACGTGTATCCGGGCGGCAGCCACCACATCGCCGCCAGCGATGCTGCGACCGAGTGGTTCACCACGCACCTCTGAGGGCGAACCGGCGTTCCCGGTTAAGGCGGGGCCGGCTTACTCCCCGCGGACATCGGACTGGCGAGCGCTGAGCGTTCGGTGCGTCGCGGCGCGTGTAGCGCCGTGCTCCCGAGCGGGCAATCGGCGCGTGGTGGTGTCTAACAACAGCGGTAATCACGCGCCCATCGGTCGACCCGTTCGGCACAGTCCGCGATCGAAACAACCATGATGGTGAGCGGGGTCGGGCTGACGACGTTCGTAATATGACCCAGTCCGTCCACGTCTTCGAAGAGCGCAAACATGCCGGGCGTGAAGGTCCGTTTGTCTCCGTCGGTTGTCACGATCTCGGCTTGGCCTTCGAGTACAAGCGCGAACTGGCGTCGGGGCGCGGGGTGAGGCTTGGTCTCTCGGACCTCTGGAGGTGTCGTCACGAATATGACGCCCGTCGCTGCGACTGCTGCGGAAACGAGCAGCGGAGGCACGTTCTCGGCGTATGTCGTGCTGGCCTGTGACATCTCGACCACCTCGAACTTCGAACCTCCGCGCCCGTTGTTTGTGATCTTGATCCAACGCACCCGGCGAGTCTCATCCCGACCGAGCACCGCGGCAAGCGCCGAACTGGCGCTCGGCGCTCCTCGTTTGGCTGCTCGACGTCGAGCTGATCGCGCCGCGGACTCGGCGTTCCGCGCCGGAACCGGTTGAGCGCCTGTCGCCGTGTCGCCCGTCCGACCGGCGTGGGTCGCTGTCCGTTCGGCCGCCGTCGCCACCGTCACGTGAGTAGCTGGTGGCCGCTGTGCCGGGGCCTCCTGTGGATCCTGAAATGCTTGTGGTGTCGCCTGCTGAGACGCATCCAGAGGGCGAGTGAGGAGATGGTGAACGTGTGGACAGCACCTATCTGGCTCGGTTTCGTGAGCGTTCGGCGTACGAGGCGGCCCGGACCGATCCGCCTGAAGGATTCCCCCGGCTGCGCGATCTACCGCTTGGTCGTTACACCGACCCCGACTTTCAGGCTTTGGAGCACGAGCACCTGTTCAGGCGCGTGTGGCTGTATGCCGCTCACGACTCGGAGCTGCCGGACCCTGGGAGCTACAAGCTGTGCGAGATTGCGGGCGCTCCAATCCTGCTCGTTCGCGGCGAGGATGGCGTCGTACGGGGGTTCTACAACGCTTGTCGCCATCGGGGCGCGCCGGTTGTGCGAGACAACTGCGGCACCGCTCGCATGCTGACCTGCCAGTTCCATTCGTGGAGCTACGACCTGGCCGGGCAGCTCGTGCGGGTGCCCGACGAGCGCGACTTCGTCGATCTCGACAAGAGCGAGCGAGGCCTACCACCGGTACGTACCGAGGCCTGGGGCGGCTGGCAGTTCGTCAACCTCGACCCCAGCGCAGGGGCACTGCTCGACTGGCTCGACCCGCTCCCGCGACTCCTGCCCGAGGTGGCGGCGGCACCGTTCCGGGTGATCGATGTCAAGCAGGTCGAGCTCGGCTGCAACTGGAAGATCCTCGCCGAAGCCTTCTTGGAGGTGTACCACGCCCGCACCATCCACCCGAAGACCGTCGGGCCGAGCCTGGACACCCGCGGCACGGTGATCACGCTGTACGACCACGGCCACCAGTCGATGGTGTCACCGGTGAACCGCGGGACTCGGGGCGACAGCCGGGAACTGCTGCCGGTATTCGAAGGGGCGACCGAGGTGTTCCGCACCGGAGACGTCCAGCCGGCCCACGGCATCTTCCCGAACCTCATCACCCCGCTCGACGGGCGTGGCTTCCCGTTCCTGGTGTTCTGGCCCCTGACCATCGACCGCACCCGCCTCGACATCACCTGGTTCGCGGCCGATTGGGGTGAGGGTGACATGCCCCCGGAACAGGCCGACATCTGGAAGCAGCGGCTGGCCCGGTTCGACGCGGTGATGGATGAGGACTACGAGAACCTTGCACCGATCCAACGCTCGATGGCGTCCGCCGCCCACGGCGGGCAAGCGATCAACTACCAGGAGCGGCGAATCTGGCACGTCCAGGCCTGGATCGACAAGGTGATCGGCGCCGAGCGGATCCCGGAGCACCTACGGGTGCCCGATCTGCTCGCCGACTGGGTCGAGCACCCGTGAGCACCCGTCGTAGGAGATCGCGATGGTGACCGACCCCCCGCAGCACGACAGCACCGAGGGTCGATACCCACACGTGTTCCGACCGATCCAGGTCGGCACCCTCAGCCTCGACCATCGCCTGGTGGTGCCACCCCACGGCGGCGGCAACGGCGGCCTGATGGGTTCCGAGGATGACTTCGAGCAGCACGCCGCAATGTGGCTGGCCAAGCTGGCCGGTGGCATGCGCTGGCTCGGCGGCGGGCCCAACTACGTGCGCAACCCGCTGCCGCCCGGGTTCGAGCCGACCGGCGTAGGGGCACACGGCCCGGGCTTCTTCCGCGATCCGCGGTACCCGGACCGCATCGGCGAGCTCGCCGCCCGAGTGCATGCTGGGGGCGGGCTGATCTCGGTGCAGATGGTGCTGCAGGGCGGCATGCCGATCGCGCCGTCGGCCACGCTGTCGAGCTACGCCGACCACCGCATCCCCCACGCCCTCGACCTCGATGAGGTGCACTGGCTGGTCGGAGAGTACGGCGAATCGGCCGCCATCGCCATCGACGCAGGCGTCGACGCCATCGAGATCCACGCCAACCACGACGACGTGGTGCAGTGGTTCCTCTCGCCGCTGACCAACCGCCGCGACGACGAGTACGGCGGCACCGCCGAGCAGCGGCGCCGGTTCCTGCGCGAGATCGTCGAAGCGATCCGCGGCCACGCCTCGCGTCCCATCACACTCGGGTTGCGACTCTGCCTCGACGAGATGATCGACGGCGGCTTCGGCGTCGAGGAGTGCGCGGCGACGGTGGCCGCGTTCACGGCTGAGGGCACCGTCGACTACTTCAGTCTCGACGTCGGCAACAACTGGGGCGACCCGAGCTACGTTCCCAACCCCTGGTACGACGACTACCAATGGGCGCCGATGTGCGGGCAGGTGAAAGCGGCCACTGACCGCCCCGTCGTCTACGCCGGGCGAGTACTCGACGTCGCCCAGGCCGAGGCAGTGCTCGGCGCCGGTCATGCCGACATCGTGGCCATGGCGCGCGCCACGATGGCCGATCCCGACATCGTGGCCAAGACGCGCACCGGCGGCGAGGCTCAGGTGCGGCCATGCATCGGGCTCAACGAGTGCATCCACCGCAAGCTGGTGGAGGGCCTCGTCTACGCCTGCGGGGTCAGCCCTCGTTTCGGCCGCGAAGCCGAGCCGGAACCGCCACCACCGAACGCGACGCGCTCGCTGCTGGTCGTCGGAGGAGGGCCGGCCGGCACCGAGCTCGCCGCGCTGTGCGCCGAGCGAGGCCACGACGTCACACTGTGGGAACGGAATGGTTACCTTGGCGGGGCGCTGGCCGTCGCCGCCATGGCCAGGGCCAACCGCCGCTACCAGGTCTGGATCGAGTACCAGGCCCGTCGCCTGGACGCGACCGGCGTCCGCGTCGTCCTCGGCCGGGAAGCCACCCCCGACGACGTCCTCGCCGCCGATGTCGACGTGGTGGCCGTGGCCACCGGCGCCGTCATCGCGCCGACCCGACGTGGCCGGTGTCGAGCTCCCGCACGTCGTCACGATCACCGAGGCGCTGACCGGCACGGTGGAACTCGGATCGGACGTCGTTGTGGTGGCGGAGGACGACGGACCTGCTCCTCTGTCGGTGGCCGACCACCTCGCCGGCCTCGGCCACCACGTCACGCTCATCTACCAAACCTCTGGCCTCGCTCCACTGGTCGGGAAATACTCATCAGGCGCGATGTACGCCCGCCTGGTCAACGGCGATGTGACGCTCGTACCGCTGACCCGCCTGATCGAAGTGAACGCAGATGGACTGCGGCTGGCGTCCAGCTATGGCGAGCGCCGCTGGTCGATCGAGGGCGTCGACCACGTGGTGCTGGCCTGCGGCTCGATCCCCGCCGATGGACTCTTCCTCGCCCTCAAGCATCGCCACCCGGACGTCCACCTCCTCGGTGACGCCTACGCCCCGCGGCGAGTGGTTTTCGCCACCCGTCAGGCCTGGGCGCTCGCCACGGTCATCGACCGAAGCGCCGACGTGACGCCCGTTTCGACCGGGTTCCGATCGTGACGACACCAGAGGTTGGCGACGACGCGGTGTGGGGCGACGAGTGGGATGACGTCGCCGACCTCGTGGTGGTGGGCAGCGGGGCGGCCGGTGGAGCCGCCGCGGCCACAGCCGCGACGAGGGGAGATGCGCCCGGACAGCGGGTGCGAGCTCGATCGGCGTCTCTACTCGGCTGAGCAGGCCCTTCGCGGCGGTCGTCGGATTCCCGTCCACCTCCGCTCAGCCAGCGCGAACCGGACATCGCCGCGGGGTCACTAGGGTCCGGCCCATGAAGCGCCTCCTCCTGTTGCTCGCCTTCGTCGGCGTCGCCACGCTCGCCATCCGCCAGCTGAAGAGCTCGTGACGCGCCGCGCCCCGGCGCTCCTCTGCACTGACACCATCGTCACGCGCGTCGGCGACCGCATCGCCGCCACCGCGCCGGACCTGGAGGTCGTCGCCCTCGACGGCGACGATCCGGTTGCCGATGACGATCTCGACCGAGTCGAGCTGGCGTTCTTCTCCGCCGACGCCTTCCCCGAGCGCGCCGCCCACTTCATGGGGGCGACGGTGCGGGCGCCGCACCTGCGCTGGCTGCACACGTTCTCGGCGGGCACCGATCACCCCGTGTTCGGCGCCCTGCGCGAGCGCGGTGTGCGGGTCACGTCCTCATCGGGCGCCTCGGCGGCACCGATCGCCCGCACGGTGATGATGTACCTGTTGGCCCTCAGCCGGGACCTGCCCGGCCTGCTCCGCGACCAGCTCGCCCACCACTGGGACCCGCGCCGCTACGACGACATCGAGGGCCGGACGATCGGCGTGCTGGGCATGGGCCCGATCGGCCTCGAGGTCATCCGCCTCGCCGAGGCGATGGGCATGCGGGCGATCGGGATGCGCCGCGCCGTGATCGGCGACGAGCCGTGCGAGACGTGGACGATCGGCCGCCTCGCCGAGCTGGCGGCGGCCGTCGACGTCCTGGCGGTCGCCCTCCCGCTCACCGACGACACGCGGGGCATCGTCTCCGCGGAGGTGATCGCGACGATGCGTCCGGGCGCGGTGTTCGTCAACGTCGGTCGCGGCGAGCTCGTCGACGAACCGGCGCTCGTCGCCGCGCTGGCCAACGGGCACCTCGGCGGTGCCGGCCTGGACGTCTTCGCCACCGAGCCATTGCCGCACGACAGCCCCATCTGGGACCTGCCGAACGTGATCGTCACACCGCACAGCTCGGCCTGGACCGCCGCCACCGGCGACGGGGCGACGGAGATCTTCCTCACCAACCTCGCCGCCTACGTGCGCGGCGGCCCGCTCCTCAACGAGCGCTGACCCCGTCCTGTCCTTGCCGATCGGCCCGATCGGGCCGATCGGAGAGGACAGAACGGGGTGGTGTTGGTCCGCGCCGCCGGACCCGTTACGTTCGCCTGCCTCCGACGTCCCCCTGGATCGCTTCGGCCCCGCAGCGGGCCAGTCTCCGGGAGGTCTCCCGTGCCCGTCACCGTGTGCTGGGCGGCGAAGGGCGGCAGCGGTACCACCGTCGTGGCCGCCACCATCGCCCTCAGCTGTCCCACCGACTCGTTGCTCATCGACCTCGACGGTGAGCTCCCCGCCGTCCTCGGCCTGTCCGAGCCCGCCGGCCAGGGTGTCGCCGACTGGCTGTCCTCCGATGCTCCGCCCGGCGCCCTCGACGACCTGGCAATCCCCGTCGACCGCACGACCCGGCTGATCCCCCGAGGGTCCGCGACGCCCGATCGGCAGGCCGGTCGGTGGGCCGAGCTCGGCGCCTGGCTCACCACGCGCCCCGCACCGGTGGTCGACGCCGGCAGCTTCCCACCTCCCGGTGCGCTGCTGGTCGACGACGTCCGCAACCTGCTCGTCACTCGCGCCTGCTACTTGGCCCTGCGTCGAGCTGTGGCCGTCCCATGCCGGCCCGACGGCGTCGTGCTGATCGTCGAGCCGGGGCGGTCCCTGCGCACGTCCGACGTCGCCACCGCGGTCGGCGCGCCGGTCGTGGCCGCGGTCAGCCACGACCCGGCCATCGCCCGCGCCGTCGACAGCGGACTGCTCGCCGCCCGGCTCCCCCGGCTCCTGTCCCGGGAACTGCGAGGTGCGGCATGAACGAGCGCGAAGTGCGAGCGAATCAGCGTTACGGCGCCTTGGCTCACTGGTGCACCACTGCAGAGTTGGACGCGTCGCACAAAGCGATGGTGCACCAGTGA
This sequence comes from uncultured Acidimicrobiia bacterium, assembly GCA_963776995.1. GTDB lineage: Bacteria > Actinomycetota > Acidimicrobiia > Acidimicrobiales > Ilumatobacteraceae > JALZMG01. The sequence continues at coordinate 122,378 of CAVZPA010000006.1, read as the reverse complement.
GCGTCGCCATGCACATCGACGAGCAGCTCGTGGCCGAGCTGTGCCGCGCCGCCGAGGCTGACCACGGCGACGCCGACGCCGTCGTGCGCTCCCACCTCCGCCGCGTCGCTCCCCTCGTCAGCACCACGGACGGCGAACGTCTCGTCCGCGCCGCGGTCGCCCGCCTCGACGGCCTCGGCGCGCTCGACGCCCTACTCGCCGACGAGACGGTCGACGAGGTCCTCGTCAACCCCCACGGCGACATCTGGGTCGAGCGCGACGGTCACCTCGATCGCAGCGGTCACCTGGCGGCGTCGGACCTCGCCGTCGTCGTGGAACGGATCCTCGCTCCACTCGGACGCCGCCTCGACCGCACGTCGCCGGTCGTCGACGCCCGGCTCCCGGATGGGTCGCGGGTGTGCGCCGTGATCCCCCCGATCGCCCCCGACGGCGCCTGCCTCTGCGTGCGACGCTTCCGCGACCGGTCGCTGCCACTCGATGCGTTCGGTGGTGAGGCGGTCGGCGCCGTGCTCGATGCCGCCATCGCCGGACGGTGCAACATCGTCGTGAGCGGAGCCACCTCGTCGGGCAAGACCTCGCTCCTCAACACCGTGCTCGGGCGGACCGCGCCGGGGGAACGGATCGTCACCATCGAGGACACGGCCGAGCTGCTCCCGGCCGCCGATCACCTGGTCCGGCTGGAGGCCAGGCCGCCGACGCCGGACGGCCCGCACGCCGTGACCCTCGAGCACCTCGTCCGCACGGCGCTGCGGCTACGGCCCGACCGCCTGGTCGTCGGCGAGGTTCGCGGACCGGAGGTGCTGGCGCTCGTCCAGGCGCTGAACACCGGCCACGACGGCTCCTGGTCGACGTGCCACGCCAACAGCGCGCTCGACGCCCTGCACCGGCTGGAAACGCTCGTCATCCAGGCCGCGCCCGCCTGGCCGCTGGTCGCCGTGCGCCAGCACCTCACCCGGTCGATCGACGTCGTCGTCCACCTCGGCCGCGGCGACGACGGTTCGCGGCGGGTCGTCGAGATCGCCGAGGTGGTTGCCGGCGACGCCCTGGCCCTCGTCCCGATCGTCCACGGCGACACCGTCGTCGGGCGGATCACACGGGTGCGGACGTGAACGCGACCGTCTGCGCCGGGATCGTCGGCGCGCTGGTGCTCGTCATCGTCGGCGGGCGGCTGCGGGCGTTGACGATCGCGCCGCGGCGCTTGCAGCCGGTGCCTCGGCGCACGGCCTGGCAACGGCTGACCCGGCGCCGCCGTTCGCACGTCCTCGGGGAGATCGAGGTGGCCGCGTGGTGCGCGCGGGTCGCGGCACTCGTGCGGGCCGGCAGCTCCCTGACCTCGGCCGTCGTCGAAGCCGACACGGCGACCGTGCCGGGCCGGCGCCCCTTCCCCGGCGCCGCGCTGGCGCTCACCCGCGGTCGCCGGCTGGCGGAGGCGCTCGGTCCGGGTCCTGACGGGCCCGGCAGCGCCGTCGGACTGCTGACACCGGTCATCGTGGCCGCCGCCGAGCTCGGCGGGCCGGCCGCGAGCGCGCTGGACCGGGTCGCCGAGACCTTGCTGGCCCGCGCCGCCGAACGGGCCGAGCGCCGGACGAGCAGCGCCCAGGCCCGGCTGTCGGCGCGGGTGCTGACGTTGATGCCGTTCGGTGTCCTCAGCGTCCTCGTGATCAGCGAGCCCTCGATCCGTGACGTCCTCGCCACACCGGCGGGGACGGCGTGCACCGTCGCCGGCTGTGCGACTGAACGGGCTCGGCTGGTGGTGGATGCGCACGCTGATCGGCGGTGTGGCATGAACGGCACAGCGACGGGTGTGGCGACGATCACCGGAGCGGCCACGTTCGCTGCGCTGTTCCTGATCGCCGCCGCCCACCGGCCGCCACTGCCACGACGACCGGCGCCTCGCGGGTCGACAGCACGCCGTCGCCGGCCAACTCGGCGCGTTGTCGCCGCTGCGCTCGCCGTCGTCCTCGCCCCACCGATCGTCCTCACGGTCGGCCCGCTCCCCGTCGGCCTTGCTGCCGCTGCCGTCGCCGCCGTCGCGGTCCGCCACCGGCGCGGCAGCGAGCAGCGCATGCGGCGCACGGTGGACGAGGCGATGCCGGACGCCGTCGAGCTGCTGGTGTTGTGCGTGCACGCCGGGCGCTCGCCACACCAGGCGATCGCCGAGCTGGCCGCGCGTGCCCCGCCGGCGATCCGCGGTGCCTTCGTCGCTGTCGACCTCCAGCTGCACCGGGGACGGTCCTTCGCCGCCGCACTGACGGAGCTCACGGCCACGCTCGGACCGGCCGGACACGACCTCGCGGCCTCGATCGCCAGCGCCGATCGCGACGGACTGCCGCTCGCTCCGGTGCTCGACCGGCTGGCGATCGACGCCCGCGCCGCCCGGCGCCGACACGGCGAGGCCGAGGCGCGCCGCCTGCCGGTGCGCCTGACGTTCCCCCTCGTGAGCTGCACGCTGCCCTCGTTCGTTCTGCTCGCCATCGCGCCGGCGGTGCTCGGCGCCCTCTCGACGCTGCGGGCCACCGCGCCATAACGGCCGCGCCAGTCCACAGCGTCCCCCGACCCAACACCTCCGAGGAGACCCGCCATGAACGCCCTGCTCGCCCGCCTGCACGTCGCCGTGTTGCTGCTCACCGACCCGACGCGACGGTGGCGCGACGACCGCGGCCAAGCCACCACCGAGTACGCCCTCGTGCTGCTCGCGGCAGCCCTCGTCGCCCTCCTCGTCGTCGGCTGGGCGACCGCTGGCGGTGGCGCGGCAAAGGTCGGCCGACTGTTCGACCGCGTCATCGACTCGGTCATCGACAAGGTCTAGCGGGTGCCGACCCGTGGACGCCGGGACGCCGGACAGGCGGCCGTGGAGCTGGCTCTGGCGCTGCCGGTGGTGGTGGTGCTCCTGCTCGGGATGCTCCAGGTGGCGCTCGTCGGCCGTGACCAGCTGGCCGTCGAGCTCGCGGCTCGCGAGGCCGCCCGGGCGGCTGCGGTCTCCGCCGATCCGACGAGGGCCGCCCGCCTCGCCGCCGACCGGGTCACTGCGCTGCGACCGCTGGCGGTCGCCGTGAGCCTCGGCGGGACCACGGTGACGGTCACCGTCAGCCACCCCAGCGCGACGGACGTGGCCCTCATCGGTCACCTCATCGACGACGTCGTCGTGCGGGCGACGGCGACGATGGTGCTGGAGCCGCCATGACAGCCGCCGGTACCGTTGCCCCGGTGGACCTGCGGCTGTCGCTCGATGTCGTCGACGGACTGCCCGTGCTGGCGCTGTCCGGCACGGTCGACCTGGCGACGGTGCCGATCCTCCAGGACGGGTTGGTCCGCCTCCTGGCCGACCACCCCGGTGCCCGCGTGGCCGTCGACCTCGACGGCGTCGACGCCATCGACGACACGGCTCTCGGCGTGCTGCTCGGCGCCGCCGGGCGGGGCCGGCAGGCCGGCGGCGACCTCGTCATCGTGTGCGCGAGCGAGCGGCTGCGGGCACGCTTCGCCGTCACCGGGCTCGATCGCGCCGTCAGCATCGCCGGCGGCATCGCCGAATTGCTGACGGCGTGACCGCTCAGCGCTGAGGGGCACTCGGGCCGATCAGGCGGGACCGGAGAACTGACCGCCGAGCTCGGTCGCGGTCCCCTTGCCGACGGCCGGCGCGCTGTCCTCGGCATAGCGAGCCAACTCGGCGCGGCCGACGACCTGCCAGTGCACCTCGTCGGGCCCGTCGGCGAGGCGGAGCGTGCGCTGCGACGTGTACATGCGGGCCAGCGGCGTCCACTGCGACACTCCCGTGGCGCCGTGGATCTGGATGGCCTCGTCGATGATCTGGCAGACCCGCTCGGGCACCATTGCCTTGACCGCGCTGACCCACACTCGGGCCTCGGCGTTGCCCATCACGTCCATCGCCTTGGCCGCCCGCAACACCATCAGCCGCATCGCCTCGATCTCGATGCGGGCCTTGGCGATCACCTCGGTGTTCTTGCCGAGGCGGGCGATCGGGCGGCCGAACGCCTCTCGGTTGAGGCCGCGCCGCACCATCAGCTCGAGCGCCTTCTCGGCGGCGCCGATCGAGCGCATGCAGTGGTGGATGCGGCCCGGTCCGAGGCGGATCTGCGAGATCTCGAAACCGCGGCCCTCGCCGAGGAGCATGTTCTCCTTCGGCACGCGGACGTCGTTGAAGCGCAGGTGCATGTGGCCGTGCGGGGCGTCGTCGTCACCGAAGACGTGCATCGGCCCGAGGATCTCCACGCCGGGCGTGTCGATCGGCACGAGGATCTGCGACTGGCGCTGGTGCGGCGGTCCGTCGGGGCTCGTCTGGACCATGGCGATCATGATCTTGCAGCGGGGGTCGCCGGCACCGGAGATGTAGTACTTCTCGCCGGTGATCACCCACTCGTCGCCGTCGAGCACGGCCTTGCACTCGATGTTCTTGGCGTCCGAGGAGGCGACGTCGGGCTCGGTCATGGCGAACGCCGAGCGGATCTCGCCGGCCAGCAGCGGCTTCAGCCAGCGTTCCTTCTGTTCCTCCGTGCCGACACGCTCGAGGACCTCCATGTTGCCGGTGTCCGGCGCGCTGCAGTTCAGGCACTCCGACGCCAGCGGACTCTTGCCCAGCTCCTGGGCGATGTACGCGTAATCGAGATTGGACAGACCCTCGCCCGTCTCGGCGTTGGGAAGGAAGAAGTTCCACAAGCCGTTGGCCTTGGCCTTCGACTTCACGCTGTCGAGCAGTTCGAGTTGGCCTTCGCCGTACCCCCAGTGCTCGGCCCGGCCCTGGCCGAGCCGGTAGAACTCGGCCGTGATCGGCTCGACCTCGTTCTCGATGAACGCCTTGACGGCTTCGTAGAGCGGCACGGCGTGTTCGGACATCGACAGGTTGAGGGCCTCGTCGGTGGCGACTCCCGAGTGCATTCCGGGGGCGGGCATGGCGGCACTCCTTGTGATCGGCGGCTCGGCGAACGCGAAGTACCCAGCTTGGCGCGTCACCGCCCCGCCGGACGATTCAGGCCCGTGACGATTGGTCGCCTCGCCTATCGGCTCGGCTCTACCGTGGGCCTGTGCTCTACCACATCGCCATGCCCGATGACTGGGCTACGGCCCAGCGGACGGGGCAGTACACGGCGAGCACCCGTGGCCGCACGCTCGCTGAAGAGGGCTACATCCACTGCTCCTTCGCCGAACAAGTCACGGCGACGGCCACCCGCTTCTACGGTGACGTCGAGAAGGTCGTCCTGCTGAAGATCGATCCCGACCGGCTGTCGAGCGCCGTCGTCTCCGAGGATCTCGCCGGCAGTGGCGAGGCGTTCCCCCACGTCTACGGACCAATCGATCTCGCCGCTGTCGTGTCGGCGACCCCGTCCGCACCGGCCGACATCCGCTGCTGACATCCGGCTCGCCAAGCACTCACCGGTCTTCGGACTCCCGCGACTCCACCGCGTCGGGTGCCGGCCGGCCACCGCGGCGGCGGTCGGCGGTCTTCAGCCTGGCCCGCTGCTCGGCCTCCAGCACCACCTCCTCGGCGACGAGGCGCTCGAGGCTGGCCCAACGGTCGGGATCGAGCGAGCCGTCCTCGATGGCCTCGCGCACGGCGCACCCCGGTTCACGGTCGTGCTTGCAGTCCCGGAACCGGCACCGGTCCATCAGCTCGAAGACGTCGGCAAACGCCCGCTCGATGCCCTCGCCCGAGAGCCACAGGCTCAGTGCCCGGATACCCGGCGTGTCGATCAGCCACCCGCCGGTCGGCAGCGAGAGCAGCTCGGCGGCGACCGTGGTGTGACGGCCGCGCTGATCGTTGCGCACCTCGGTGGTCGCCTGCACCGCCTCGCCGAGCAGCGCATTGATGAGCGTCGACTTGCCGACACCGCTCGCCCCGAGGAACGCCAGCGTCCGCCCGCCTGCGGCGTACGCCCGCACGACTTCGATGCCGGCCCCGGACCGCCCGCTGGTGACGAGGACGGGCACGCCGAAGGCGACCTCGACGAGCTCTCGGCGGCTCGGCTCGGGGTCGTCGACGAGATCGGACTTGGTCAGCACGACGACGGGCTCGGCGCCGCTGTCGAATGCCAGGACCAGCTCCCGCTCGAGCCGGCGCTGGTTCGGGGCGTTGCCGAAGGAGTGGGTGATGAAGACGACGTCGATGTTGGCAGCGAGGGTGTCCGACTCGGCGCGGGCGCCCTCGAACGACGCTCGGCGGACGAACGCCGACCGCCGCGGCAGGACATGGTCGACTCGCTCACCGTCGTCGGACGGCACGACCCAGTCACCGACGGCCACGTCGGCGCCGATGTTGCGCACCCGTCGCACACGGTCGGCGGCGGTCGGATCGGCGTCACCGAGGACCGTGCTCCAGCCGCGGTCGAGACGGGCGACCCGTCCGGGCACGCCCGGCGCGCCGAGCTCGCGCCACGCCGCGTCGAAGGCATCATCCCAGCCCAGTGGGCGGAGCACGGCGGTGTCGACCACCGCGTCAGCCTGCCACGGCGTCAACGGACCTCGTCGATGAGGCCCCACTCGAGCGCCGTGGCGGCGTCGATCACCGATCCGCTCAGGGCCAGGGCGGCCGTCCGGTGGCGTCCGATGCGACGCGGGATGCTCACCGTCCCGCCCGCGCCGGGCACCAGGCCCAGGGCCACCTCAGGGAGGGCGATGCGGGTGTCGGGCGCCGCGGTGACATGACGGGCGAACGCCGGCACCTCGATCCCCGCCCCCATGCATGCGCCGTGCAGGCGGACGTGCAGGCGGTCGGCGAGGAGGTGAGCGAGGCGCGCCGGACTGCGGGTGAGGCGGGTGATGTGTGCCGTCGCCGGGTCCGGGAAGGACCCGAACTCACCAAGGTCGCCGCCGCTGCAGAACGACGGGCCGTTGCCGGACAACCGCACCGCCGTGATGGTGTCGTCGACGGCGGCGAGCGTGAGGGCCTCGGCCAGCCCGTCGCGCAGGCCCGCAGTGACGGCGTTGTGGCGACGCGGCCGGTTGAGCACGATCCGCAGGTCGGCGTCGACACGGTCGGTCAGGACGGGCGGCTCGGAGTCCGCCGGAAGGCGCGGATCGCCGCGATCCAGACGCCAGGCGGTGAACTCGGGCCCCGATTGCAGCGTCGAGTAGACGGCGGACTCCGCGGCCAGCCCGTCTTCGACCGAGCGATGCTCGCTGGCCCGCAACAGGACGACGAGCGCAGCGGCGGCGATCGGCCGGCCGGCGACGGCGTCCAGCAGCGGGTCGACCATCGGATCGCTGCTGCTGAGCAGCACGTCGTAGGGACCGGGGTCGACATCGCCGCCGCGGTCGTCGTCGACGAGCCCGACGACGACGACGGGCACGGAACCGGGCGACCATCCGGCGGGTGGCGCGCCGACGCCGGCGTCGACGACCACCAGCGGGGCGCCATCGATCGCCGCCGCTGGGTCGCCGCCGATCACCGAGAACAGCTCGACGAGCTCGCCGGGGTGGACGGGGTGCACGATGCCACCAACCTACGACCGGCCCCAACACCGTCGGTTCTGTGTGGATTTCGCGGCCACTTCTGGCCGTGACTCTGCGTCAGAAGCGATCGGGGCGGTGACTGGTCCGTATCGTCGGGGCGCGGATGTCGCTCCACGACCGCCTGTTCACCGCCCCTGCAGAACCCGGCGACGATGCCCGCTGGGCCGCCTCGGGGGCGATGGCGCTGACCGGTCACGAGGACGGCCCACCGCAGCTGGCGCCGCGGTCGCTCGTGCCGTTCCTGCGCGCTGTCGGCGCGGTCCTCGCCGACGCTGGCGTGACCGTCGATCCGCCGGCGCTGCTCGGTGAGCGGGCGGCGATCGCCGGCTTGACCCGCCATGGACGGCGCAGTTGCGGCGGGGCCACCGAACTGCACCGCTGCGCCGACGGGTGGGTGGCCGTGTCGCTCGCCCGCCCCGACGACGTCGACCTGCTGCCCGCCTGGCTCGGCACCGACGACGCGGCGACCGGCGTGGCCGGGCGCCGCGCGGCCGAGGTCGTGGCGGCCGGGGTCGAGCTCGGCATCCCGTGCTCCCGGCTCGGCGAGATCGACGCCTCGGCGCCGGCGTTCGTGGCGCGGCCGCTGGCGGCCGGCCCTCCCCGGCCCTCGGTCGCCGGCGCGCTCGTCGTCGACCTGTCGTCGCTGTGGGCCGGTCCGCTGTGCGCCCAGCTGTTGACCTCCGCCGGGGCGCGGACGGTCAAGGTCGAGAGCACCAGCCGCCCCGACGGTGCCCGCCGCGGCCCGGCTCCGTTCTACGACCTCCTGCACGCCGGACAGGACTCGGTGGCCCTCGACTTCCGCGACCACCGTGACGTCGACCGGTTGCGCACCCTGCTCGCCGCCGCTGACATCGTCATCGAGGCGTCGCGGCCACGGGCCCTGGCGCAACTCGGCATCGATGCCGCCGAATGCGCCGCGGCGGGCTCGGGGGTGTGGATCTCGATCACCGGCTACGGGCGCGACGGGCCGGCGGCGCAGCGGGTGGCGTTCGGCGACGACGCGGCGGTGGCCGGCGGGCTCATCGGCGGCGACCGCACCGATCCGGTGTTCTGCGCCGACGCCGTCGCCGACCCACTGGCCGGGTTGACCGCGGCAGCGGCGGCGCTGGCGTGCCACATGGCGGGTGGCAGCTGGCTCGTCGACGTGGCGATGGCCCGGGTCGCCGCCTGGTGCGCCCGCCTGCCGCCGTCACCCGGACCCTGGACCGGCTCGGTCGCCCCACCCAGGGCGCGGCGGCCGGCCGGACTGGCGGCGCCGCTCGGTCGCGACACCGCCGTCGTCCTCGGACGACTGGCGAAGATGAACAGCAGGTGTCGCGCTGTGACGGATGTCTAACCCGTTCGGGGGATAACCCCCGTGACTGTTGTCGCAACGCTGGCGTAGCGTTTCCAGCCATGTTGGCATCCCTCGCGCGCACCTGCGTCCGCCACCGCTGGATCGTGATCGGGGCCTGGGTGGCCCTCCTCATCGGCGTCAACGCCGTGGCCGGCGCGGTCGGCCCGGATTACCGCACCGATTTCACGTTGCCCTCCAGCGAGTCCAAGGACGTCCAGGAGCTGCTCGAGGCCAACGACCCCAACCGCGCCGGGTTCACGGCCCAGATCGTGGCCAAGGCCGAGCAAGGCATCAACGACCCCGAGGTGACGGCGGAGCTCGAGGACCTGTTCGCCTTCGCCGCGTCGCAGGACGGCGTGACGGTCACGAGCCCGTACGACAACCCGCAGCAGATCAGCCCCCAAGGTGACATCGCCTACGCCCAGCTCGACATCGCCGACCAAGGTTTCCAGGAGGTCATCGACCTCGGCACGGAGATCGAGGACTACGGCGAGGAGAACACCAGCGTCCAGGGGCTGACGATCGAGTACGGCGGTGACCCCTTCAGCGAGTTCGAGCTCCCGGAGAGCGAGATCTACGGCATCATCGCCGCCGTCATCATCCTCATCCTGGCCTTCGGTTCGGTGCTGGCGATGGGCCTGCCGATCGGCACGGCCCTGTTCGGGCTCGGCATCGGCACCGCCCTCGTCTCGCTGCTCAGCAACTTCATCTCGATGCCCGACTTCACGGTGCAGATGGTGGCGATGATCGGCCTCGGCGTCGGCATCGACTACGCGCTGTTCATCGTGACGCGCTATCGAGAGGGGTTGCGACTCGGGTTGAGCGTCGAGGAGGCGATCGTCGAGTCGATCGACACCAGCGGCCGAGCGGTGCTGTTCGCCGGCATCACGGTGATCATCTCGCTGATGGGGCTGTTCCTGATGGGCCTCAGCTTCGTGCAGGGCATCGCCGTCGCCTCGTCGGTGGGCGTGTTGATGATGATCCTCGGTTCGCTGACCCTCGTGCCGGCGTTGCTCGGCTGGGTCGGCCGGCGGATCGACAACACCACGCGGGCCGCCCTCATCGCCGTCACCCTCGGCGTCGCCGGTGCCCTGTTCGGCGTGATCACCGGGCAGGCCGGGATCTTCATCCTCGGCATGCTCGCGGCGATCGGCCTGTTCGTCGTCAGCTTCTTCGTCAAGCCGCTGCGCAAGCTGATCCCCCACCGCGCCGAGCCGGAGAAGACCCAGCGCGTCTGGTACCGCTGGAGCCGCTTCATCCAGCACCGCCCGTGGCCCAGCGCCATCGGTGCGGCGTCGCTGCTGATTCTGCTGGCGATCCCCCTGTTCTCGATCCGCCTCGGCTTCGGCGACTACGGCAACTACCCCGAGGACACCACCGTCCGCCGGGCCTACGACATGCTCGCCGAGGGGTTCGGCGAGGGCACCAACGGTCCGCTGTTCATCACCGTGGAAGGCGAGGCGGCCAACGACGAGGCCGCCCTCGGGGCCTTCGTCGGCGCCGTGCAGCAGACGGAGAACGTCGCCACGGCGTTCCCGACACCGATCGGCGACGGCCTGGCGCTCGTCATCGTCAACCCGGAGAGCGCTCCGCAGGACGCCGAGACGTCGACGCTCGTCAACACCCTGCGCGACGACGTCATCCCGGCCAGCGGTCTCGACGCCCAGGTCGGGGGCTTCACCGCCGCCTCGACCGACTTCTCCGCCTACCTCGGCGAGCGCATGCCCCTGCTGATCGGCGTCGTACTGCTGCTGAGCTTCATCCTCCTGATGGCCGTGTTCCGCAGCGTGCTCGTCCCGCTCAAGGCGGTGGTGATGAACCTGCTGTCGATCGGCGCCGCCTACGGCATCATCGTGGCCATCTTCCAGTGGGGCTGGGCCAAGGACATCTTCGGCCTCGACCGCAGCGGTCCGATCGACGCCTGGATCCCGATGTTCCTCTTCGCCATCGTCTTCGGCCTGTCGATGGACTACGAGGTGTTCCTGCTCAGCCGGATCAAGGAGGAGTACGACCGGACGAAGAACAACGCCACCGCCGTCGCCGACGGCCTGGCCGCCACGGCGCGTGTGATCACCGCCGCCGCGCTGATCATGTTCTGCGTGTTCGGCGCCTTCGCCCTCGGCGACGACCGGGCGCTCAAGCTGTTCGGTCTGGGCCTCGGCATCGCCGTCCTGATCGACGCCACGATCGTCCGCATGGTGCTCGTGCCGGCGACGATGGAGCTGCTCGGTGACCGCAACTGGTGGATCCCGCGGTGGCTCGACCGGATCCTGCCGAACATCGAGATCGAGGGCAAGCACCACATCGCTCCCGTCCCCACCTCCGAGCTGGAGGGCGAGGGCGAGGAACGCGAACCCGAGCTCGTCTGACGCCATCCCCCCACCCCCCGGTTCTGTCCTTCGAGATCGGTCCGTCCGGGCCGATCTTGAAGGACAGGACGAGGGATCTCCGCTGCGTGCCGCCATGATGCCTTGACACGGGGTACCCCGATCCCGTAGCGAAAGGGACCTATGGCCAAGCCGCTGGTCGTCGTCGAGTCCCCGGCGAAGGCGAAGACGATCTCCAAGTTCCTGGGTGATGACTACGACGTGCGCGCCTCGGTGGGTCACGTCGCGGACCTGCCCTCGAAGGGCTTGGCGGTCGACGTCGACAACGGGTTCAAGCCCACCTACGAACTGACCGAGCGCGGCAAGCAGGTCGTCAAGGACCTCCGGGCAGCCCTCAAGGGTGCCAGCGAGCTGTACCTGGCGACGGACGAGGACCGCGAGGGCGAGGCCATCAGCTGGCACCTCCTCGAGCAGCTCAAGCCGAAGGTGCCCGTCAAGCGGATGGTCTTCCACGAGATCACCAAGTCGGCCATCGACCACGCCGTGAACAACCCCCGAGGCATCGACTACGGCCTCGTCGACGCGGCCGAGACGCGCCGGATCCTCGACCGCCTCTACGGCTACGAGGTGTCACCGGTGCTGTGGCGCCGGGTCAACCGGGGCCTCTCCGCCGGGCGCGTCCAGAGCCCGTCGATCCGCCTGATCGTCGAGCGCGAGCGCGAGCGCATCGCCTTCGTCTCGGCCGGCTACTGGGACATCGAGCTGACCACGGCGACGACGCCCTCGTTCACCGCTGACCTCGTCGCTCTCGACGGTACGCGCGTCGCCACCGGCAAGGACTTCGACGCCAGCGGGACGGCCCGGCCCGACGTCGTCGTCGTCATGGAGGAGCGGGCCAGGGCGCTGGCCGACGGGCTGGCCGATGCCGACTTCGCCGTGCGCAGCGTCGAGGAGAAGCCGTACCGCTCGCGGCCGCAGGCGCCGTTCCGCACGAGCACCCTGCAGCAGGAGGGCGGGCGCAAGCTGCGCCTGTCGTCGTCGCAGGTGATGCGTGTCGCCCAAGGCCTGTACGAGCGCGGCTACATCACCTACATGCGCACGGACAGCGTGACCCTCTCCGACGAGGCACTCGGCGCGGTGCGGGCGGCGATCACCAGCGAGTACGGCAGCCAGTTCCTGTCGCCGCAGCCCAAGCAGTACGACTCGAAGGTCAAGAACGCCCAGGAGGCCCATGAGGCCGTCCGCCCGACGACACCGCTGCGCCCGCCGCGCGCCGTCCAGCGCGAGCTGAACAGCCAGGAACTCGCGCTGTACCGGCTGATCTGGCAGCGGACGCTGGCATCGCAGATGGCCGACGCCACCGGCACGACGGTCACTGTGCGCCTCGGTGCCATCGCCGCCGACGGATCCGACGCCACCTTCCAGGCTGCCGGGACGACGATCACGTTTCCCGGCTATCGCCAGGTCTACGTCGAGTCGCATGACGACGACGACGCCGGCGACGAGCGCGAGGCCCTGCTACCACCACTCGCCGAGGGTGATCCCATCGCCGTCGCTGCGCTCGAACCGCAGGGCCACACGACGTCGCCGCCGGCGCGCTACACCGAGGCCTCGCTCGTCAAGCGGCTCGAGGAGCTGGAGATCGGGCGGCCCTCGACGTGGGCCTCGATCCTGCAGACGGTGCAGGACCGCGGCTACGTGTGGAAGAAGGGCCAGGCGCTCGTGCCGACGTGGACCGCCTTCGCCGTCGTCAACCTGATGGAGCAGCACTTCGAGGAGCTCGTCGATTACGACTTCACGGCGAAGATCGATGACGACCTCGACCTCATCGCCGCCGGCGAGCGGCAGAAGGAGCACTGGCTGCGGTCGTTCTACTTCGGCGACGACACACTTCCCGGCCTCAAGCGGCTGGTCGAGGAGAACCTCGACGAGATCGACGCCGCGGCGATCAACACGTTCTCTCTCGGTCTCGACGCCGAGGGCACCGAGGTCGTCGTCAAGCCCGGGAAGTACGGGCCGTACGTCAAGCGCGGCGAGGAGACCGCCAGCGTGCCCGACGACCTGACGCCGGATGAGCTGACCCTGACCAAGGCCCTCGAGCTGCTCGCCGCACCGAAATCCGACGAGCCGATCGGCGAGCTCGAGGGCCTGCCGGTGTTCGCCAAGACCGGGCGTTACGGGCCGTATGTCCAATGGGGCACAGCGGAAGAGCCGCCGCCGGGCATGGACAAACCGAAGATGGCCAGCCTGTTCAAGACGATGATCCTCGAGCGGATGACGATGGAGGAGGCTGCGGCGCTGTTGACGCTTCCGCGCACGCTCGGCATCGATCCGGCCGACGGGGCGACGGTGATCGCCAACAACGGGCGCTACGGCCCGTACGTCCAGAAGGATCGCGACTTCCGGAACCTGCAGCGCGAGGACCAGCTGTTCACCGTGACGCTCGAGGACGCGCTGCACATCTTCGCCCAACCCAAGGTCTTCCGGCGGGGTGGGCAGAACATGGCCGCCAAGGGCCCGCTCCGGGAGTTCGGCACCGATCCGGTCAGTGAGCGTCCCGTCCTCGCCCGCGACGGCAAGTTCGGCGTGTACGTGACCGACGGGGAGACCAACGCCTCGATCGGCAAGGGCGACCGCATCGAGGACATGCTGCCCGAGCGGGCCTACGAGCTGCTGGCGATCCGCCGCGAGCAGGTCGCCGCCAAGGGCGGGACCACGACGCGCGCGGCCCGCAAGGCGCCGGCCAAGAAGGCCCCGGCGAAGAAGTCGGCCGCCAAGAAGTCGGCCGCCAAGAAGTCCGCCGCCAGGAAGCGCTGAGGAGCCGAGCCGAGAGGCGAGGCGAGGGACCAAGCAGTACGGCCATCGGAGTGCTTGCCGGGGGAGGGCCCGGCGGCAAGCACTCGGACGGCGGCAAACACTCGGATCGAGGGAGCCCGGGGTAGCGTCGGGCGCCGATGAGCCGACCGCCGTACATCGCTCTCGAAGGGGCCGAGGGCTGCGGCAAGAGCACCCACGCAGCGCGGCTTGCTGACGCCCTGGGCGCCGTCCTCACGCAGGAGACGGGGGGCACGACCGTCGGCAAGCGGCTCCGCCAGATCCTCCACGACCCGACCCTGACCGACCTCGACGACCGCGCCGAGGCGCTGATCGCAGCCGCCGACCGGGCCCAGCACATCGCCCGGGTCGTGCGCCCGGCACTGGCCGCCGGGCGACCCGTCGTCAGCGACCGCAGCGTCTATTCGACGCTCGCCTACCAGGGCTACGGACGGGGCCTGGACCGTGACGACCTCCGTCGGCTCAACGACTGGGCCGTCGCCGGCGTGTGGCCGAGCCGAGTGATCCTCCTCGACGCGCCGGCCGACGAACTGGCGCGGCGACTGCAGGGTCGCGACCCCGACCGCTTCGAGCAGGCCGGCGACGAGTTCCACCAGCGCGTCATCGCCGGCTTCCGCGCCATGGCGGCCGCCGACCCCGAGCACTGGATCGTCGTCGACGCATCCGGCGACGTCGACACCGTCTTCGCCCGCGTCCGCGCCGCGGCCGCTGAGCCTGTGGCGCGATGACCGATCGGCGCGCCGTGGCGGACGACATCTCCGCGACAGCGAGCGTGTGGGACGACGTCGTCGGGCAGCCCGGGGCGGTCGTCCAGTTGCGGAGGGCAGCCACCGATCCGGTCCACGCCTACCTGTTCGTCGGTCCGCCCGGATCGACGAAGCACGAGGCGGCCCGGGCGTTCGCCGCCGCTGTGCTGTCGGGCGACGACGACCCCGGCGGGCGTGGCGCCCGACTGGCCCGCGCCGGCGAGCACCCCGACGTGCGCGAAGTCGAGCGCACGGGTCCCTACATCACGAAGCCGCAGGCCGAGGACATCGTCCGGTGGGCCGCGCTGGCGCCGGTCGAGGGGGACCGCAAGGTTCTCGTCCTGCACGAGTTCCACCTCGTCCAGGACGACGCGGCCGCCGCCCTGCTCAAGACGATCGAGGAACCGCCCGCCTCGACGACGTTCCTCGTACTCGCCGACTTCGTACCCCCGCCGTTGATCACGATCGCCTCGCGCTGCGTGCGCATCGACTTCCGCACGATCCCCGACGACGTGCTCACGGCGCAGCTGCTGGCCGAAGGGATCGACGCCGAGACCGCCGGGACCGTCGTCGCCGCGGCGGGCGGCAACATCACTCGGGCTCGCCTGCTCACGGGGGACCCGGCGCTCGCCGACCGCCGGCGCTCGTTCGCCGACCTGCCACGGCGCCTCGACGGCACGGGGGCGACCGTCATGCAGCTCGTCGAGGACCTGCTGGCGCAGATCGACAGCGCGGCCGCCCCGCTCGTCGAGCGGCACGCCGCCGAGGCCGCCGAGCTCGACGCCCGCATTGCCCAGTTCGGCGAACGAGGCAGCGGCCGCAAGCTGCTCGAGGAACGTCACCGCCGGGAGCTTCGCCGACATCGCACCGACGAGTTGCGCAGCGGGCTGGCCGTCCTCGCCGGCACGTACCGCGACGTCTTGGCCAACGGCGGTGGCCACCGCCGAGAGGCGCTGATAGACGCCGTCGGGCGGATCCACCGGGCCATCGAGGCGCTCGGCGAGCACAACCCCAACGAACCGCTGCTGCTGCAATCCCTGCTCTGGTCGCTCCCGGCCACGTCAGGCCGGTGATTCGTCGGCCGTACCGATTGGTCGCCTCGCCTATCGGCTCGGCTCCGTAGCCGCGGCGTCGTCGGCGACGGGATCGTCGCCGCGGATCCGACCCACGGCGTCGAGCGCGGCGAGCGCGAGCACCGCCAGGGCGAAGCTGTAGATCGCTCCACCGATGCCGTACAGCTCGAACCCCAGCACGGCCACGACGATCGGGATCGTCGGCCCCAGACGGACCGTTCGGGGATCGACGAACGGGCGGACGACCGCCGCCTCGATGGTCTGCAGGATCAGCAGGGCGACAACGACGATGGCCCCCTTCGACCACCCGGCCGAGCCGAACGCCAGGAGCAACGCCGGAACCCCTCCGACGAGCACACCGATCAGCGGGAGTGGGGTGAACACGGCGACGACGAAGCCGAGGCTGATCGCCGCCGGGACGTCGAGCGCCCAGCACAGCCATCCGATGAGCAACCCGTAGAGGATCGCCTGACCGAGCGCCACGAGCAGGTACAGCCGCCCGCGCAGGACCGCCCGGCTGCCGACGTCGCGGATGTCGTCGCGGCGCTCATCGGGGAACTGGTTGACGAACCCCTCGAAGTAGCGCCGGCCGTACCCGAGGAGGAACAACATCAAGACCCCGGTCACGATGTACGTCGGGACTGTCTGCGCCGCCCGCGACACGGCGTCCTCCCGGACCCGCTCGTCGATGTCGTCGATGAACGCCTCCACCCGCGCCGTGAGGTCGATGCTGGACAGCAAGTCGTAGCGCTCCTCCAACTCGGCCGCCGCCTCGGGGGCGCTCGCCTGCAGCTGATCGATCGAGTCGAGCAGCTCGGTGGCCAGGCCGATGACGACCGAGGCGATGATCCCGAGCACGACGAGGAGCACCAGGATGATCGAGATCCAGCGCGGCAGCAGCCGGTCGACGACGTCGACGAGCGGGTCGATGAGCATGGCGACGACAGCGCTGGCGACCACCCACCCGACCGTGCGATGCGCGGCGACGAACCCGTCGCGTAGGACGAAGGCCGTCACGACGGCGCCGACGACCAGGAACGCCGATCCCAACGTGAGTCCCGCCCGCCAGATGTGCGCCCGCCGTGGGCGAGCGTCGACACCGGAGTCGGCCACGGCAGTCACCGTAGCCGTCGGCCACGCGGCGGTTTCCGGCGACTCCGATCGCTCGCGGGCGCCGGCATGCCATCATCGGCGGCGTGGACGAGGACTCGTCGGCGCTGCGCATCGATCCCGAGACAGTGGCCGGCGCCCGCGTCCGACTGCGCCTCGACTGGCGGACGTTCGCCGGCCTCGTGCTCGCCGTTCTGACTGCCCTGGCGCTGATCGCCCTGATCCGCAACACCTCGACGATGCTCACGCGGGTCGGGCTGGGCGTGCTGATCGCCTTGGCGCTGGACCCCATCGTTGGTTCGATCGAGCGGCGTTGGCACGTCCGGCGGGGCTTCGCCGTCACCATCGTCGCCGTAGCCGTCGGCGTTCTCGCCGCCTTGCTCGTCGGCGTGCTCGGGCCACAGGCCGTCGACCAGGCCCGCAGCTTCTCGCAGCAACTTCCCGAGACGATCGATCAGCTCGAGTCACTGCCGGTGCTCGGGCCGTACATCCGCCAGAACCAGGTCGGCGAGCGGGTCCAGGAGTGGGTGCGCCAGCTGCCCGAGCAGTTCACCGACGAGCGCATCACCGAGCTCGCCGGCGCGCTGGTCAGCGGCGTCGTCAGCGTCGCGATCGTGGCCATCCTGACCATCGCCGTGCTCGTCGACGGACCGAACCTCCTCGGACGCCTGCGCCGGCTGCTCCCCCCGCCGCGACGCGCCCAGGCCGACGTCGTCGGCGGCGTGATGTACCGCACGATCGGGCGCTACTTCGGCGGATCGATCACCGTCGCCGTGCTGATGGGCCTGTACGTGCTGGCGCTCGGCTTGTTGCTGGGAATCCCCCTCGTCCCGTTGGCCGCGGTGTGGGCGATGCTCACCGACCTCATCCCCCAGGTCGGCGGGTTCCTCGGTGGGTCGTTCCTCGTGCTGCTGGCGTCCACGCAGGGCGCAACCACGGCGCTCGTCGCCGGCGGCGCCTTCGTGCTGTACATGAACCTCGAGAACCATGTCATCCAGCCGGCCATCGTCGGCCGGTCGGTTGATCTGACGCCGCCGACGACGATGGTCGCGGCCTTCATCGGTGCTTCGGTGCTCGGCGTCCCCGGCGCCCTGGTGGCGACGCCACTGGTCGGCGCGGCCAAGGCCATCTACATGGAAGCCAGGGGCCAGACCAACCGCGAGTCGGAGTCTGATGAGGGGCTGCTCGACCGCCTCAAACGGGCCGTTCGACGGCGCAAGGACTGAGGAGCGGTCGTCGCTACACTGCGACACCCGAGTCGCCCAGATAGCTCAGTCGGTAGAGCAACGCACTCGTAATGCGTAGGTCGAGAGTTCGATTCTCTCTCTGGGCTCCACAAGACCGCGCTCAGCGCCGCCTTTTCCGGCCTGAGTGTCAAGCACTCGGGACGGCCACCAAAGGCCGCCGGAGGTCGTCGAGAGCCGGCGCGCGACGCCAGGATGGTCACGTTTTCCCTCGCGTGCGGACACTCCACCACGGGAGATGGTGCGCAGAGATCCTGACTTCCACCAGCGGCTGGTCGGCGACGACACGGCCGATCGCATCGTCCAGGGCGCCGACAACTCCGAGGACGAAGGACGCATGTGGCGCGCAAGCCCAGCTGCCGACTTCGCCGGTTCGGGGGAGCCGTCGCCGCGTGCCGGGAGGCCACGCTGCTGTCAGTCAGTTCGTGTCCCCTTGGCGGTGGATCGGCGTGTGCAGTTGACGCGCCAAGATGACGCGCGGAGGTTCGTCGTGCGCCTATTACGCGTCTGGTGGCCCGTGCCACTACTGGTCCTCGGCTCGGTGGTCGCGCAGAAGGTCTTGCTCGAGAACCGCTACGACGTCTCTGGACACGCCGCCGAACACCTGTCGGGCGCATCGGCGCCATTTGGCGCGATGGTGGTGGCTGCAGTCATCCTGCTTGCGACGCCCAGCGCGCGCCGGCGGCCCATCGTGCTCGTCGCCCTGGCGGCGTGGCTGGCGGCGACCGTGCTCGTCCTCATCGGCAACGTCAGAGTGGTGGACGCCCTGACGCGCGCTGGCTTGGGAGACACACCGACGTCGGCACTGGTGGTCGACGACGCCATCGAATCGGCGCACGGTCTTGCCAACATCTCGCCGTGGTACGCCGTCATCGCGGCACTCGTCCTGACGGTGACACTGTGGCGATACCGGTACGTCAGCCGCCGTGTGGCCATCTGGGCTGCCGTCGTCAGCGTGGTCTTTCCGCCGTGGATCTTTCCGGGCGCAGGCGTCGTCGTTCTCGCGGTCGCACGGTGCATCGCCTTTCATCAGGAACTGACCGCGAAACAAACCTCCATGGTCCCGGCTCCATGATCACAGGCTTCGTTACATCACCGCCGACGGTCGCGGTAGGGGGTGGTGCCCACGCGGGTGGCGATTCCGTCGTCGCGGACGAGCACAACGACCCACGCGCTGCCCAGCCGCTCGACTCGCACTTCGGTCGTCACAAAGCGGCAAGCGTCTCGCCGCCTCGCATTTCACCAAGGTTGATGAAGTGCCCCGAGCAGTCCTGCGGGCACACTCTGGTCCTCGTCCTGGCCCCGCCCGTGCCCGGGTCGATGGGTCACCTGACACTCGCTCGGGAAGGTGATCTTGCTTGACGCTGAGTGCCCCCGGTCCGCCACCGGGGGCGCTCCGTCAGAGCGTCCGAACTGCCCGCGATTCCGCCCGCCTCAGTAAGACCCTTCACCGGCGGCGTACTGGGCGTCATCGAGCGCTTGGGCTCATGTCGCTGGTCGAGCCGGCGTTGATCGCCGGCCCGGCCCGACTCTGATGTTTCGGGCGTTCGGGGCGAGGGAACCCGCGCACCATGGGCGCCATCGTGAACGGGCCGGACGGAGCGGCCGACATCGACGACGAGGACCTGCGCGACGCGGTCCGAACCCTTTCCCACCGCGGACCCGCCTTGTTGGTGCGGGATCGGCGCCATTTCTCGTGGCCGCTGCGTGTCGCTGCTCTTCCGGGGGCCGGGCGGTTGGGATCATCGACGCCCTCGGCGGCGGTTGTCGGGTTGGTGGCGTGACGTTCTGCATCGGGGTGCGGGTGCGCGAGGGACTTGTTGCGCTCGCCGACACCCAGATCGTCAAGGGTGGCGAGGTGTCGAGCAAGGCCAAGCTGTCGTTGCACGAGCACGACGGTCGCCCGTTGTTCGTGATGACGTCGGGGTTGCGCTCCGTGCGGGACAAGGTCGTGCTGCGTCTCGAGGACGAGTTGGCGGCGCGAGCCCAGCCGTTCCGGCGGCTGCATCATGTCGTGACGTCGTTCGGTGACGAGCTCAAGTCCGTGCGAGCGGAGGACGGACCGTCGCTCGAGGCGGGCGGGCTGCGGTTCAACCTCCACGCCATCATCGGTGGACAGCTCGCCGACGACGACGAGCCGACGCTGTTCATGGTGTACCCGGAGGGCAACTGGGTGACGGCGACCGATGACTCACCGTCGTTCATCATCGGGCGCACGTCCTACGGCAAGCCGATCCTCGATCGCCTGTTGGATGCCGACACCCCGCTGCCGCACGCGGTGGCGTTGGCCTACCTGGCGTTCGATGCGACGCGGGCCAGCGTCGTTGACGTGGAGTTCCCCATCGACGTCGTCGTGTGGGTCGACGGTCAGCTGCGCGAGCAGCGCTTCGAGGCTGCTGAGCTCGCCGAGGTCCACGACTTCTGGCACTTGCAGCTACGTGTCGCGCTCGGCCGAACTGCCGACGGAGTGGTCCACGGCGCTGTGGCAGCCGGAGGTCAACGGGACGGGCGGGTCCGGTGGCGAGTGTGGCGGTGAGGTGGGTGGGAATGCCGCGGTCGGGGTAGTGGAGGATGCCCGCTCGTGATCGCACGGGCGGTCCGCCGAATTGGAAGGATCCCCGGCACGGTCATGACCGCGATCAACCTCAACCGCCCGGCCACGGTCCCGACCGGGGAGCTGCCGCCGCGGTTGCGGATCGGGTGCCACTTCTGCTTCGACGCCCCGGTGGACACCCACGCCGTCGTCATCGTCGAGCCGCATGAGAGCGAGGCCCGCCGGGTGATCAGCGAGCGGTTCACGGCGCCCGGGTCGACGTCGACGTACCGCGATCAGTTCGGCAACCAGTGCCGGCGAGTCACGCTGCCGGCCGGTCGCAGCGAGTTCGGCTTCGACGCGCTCGTCGCCAACGACGACGGCTTCGACGTCGTCGGCGCTGACGCCGGGCAGCGACCGCCCGCGGAGCTGCCCGACGACGTGTTGGTGTTCCTGCTGCCGAGCCGGTTCTGCCCGTCCGACGAGTTGGCGGCCGCGGCGCTCGAACGCTTCGGGTCGGTCGCGCCGGGCTGGGGACGGGCCGCGGAGATCGCCGAGTGGGTACACGACCACGTCACGTTCGCCTACGGCTCGTCGTCGCCGACGAAGACCGCCGCCGACGTGCTCGCCGACGGCCGCGGCGTGTGTCGCGACTTCGCCCACCTGCTCGTTGCGTTCGCCCGCGCCCTCAACATCCCGGCCCGCTACGTGGTGGGCTACCTCCCCGACATCGCGGTGCCGGATCCGGGCACGCCGATGGACTTCTGCGCCTGGACCGAGTTGTACGTCGGCGACCGCTGGTACACGTTCGATCCCCGCAACCACGGCCAACGCCGTGCCGGTCGCACCGTCATCGCCCGCGGTCGAGACGCCGCCGACGTCGCCATGACGACCACGTTCGGCTCCGCCGCACTCGTCTCGATGACCGTCCGCGCCGAACCCGCCACCTGAACGGCGAGCGCGCGCCGCTGACTCGCGGTGCCGGCTGTCCGGCGCCGCGACACCAAAGCGCGCCGCGCGTCCTCCTCGACCGCCCAACCGGAGGGGTAGTGCCGCCTCGTCGGCGCCCTCGGCGACACCCGTTCGTCCGTCGTCGAGATCAAGGAGTGGGCTCGGTGTGATGGGCCGGTGAGACTGTGGCGATGGCTCATTACAGCAGGCTCGACAAGATCGTCATCGACGTGGCTCCCGCTGACCACGACAAGGAACTCGCATTCTGGTCGGGAGCTACCGGCCGCCCACTGACCCAAAGCGGGCGCTACCCCGAGTACCACTGGGGTGAGATTCCCGGACAGGACGTCGGGATCCTCGTCCAACGTCTCGACGACGGCCCCAGTCGTGTGCACCTCGACATCCACGCCACCGATGTCGATGCCGAGGTCGCCCGCCTCGAGCAGCTCGGCGCCACGCGGATCCGGCAGGTCAATGACTGGTGGATCCTGCAAGACCCTGCGGGGCTGCCGTTCTGCGTCATCCCCGACCGCGCCGATCGGCTCACCGACGCCAACGCACTTCGCTGGGCCTAGCGGCAGCGCCACCCGTGGCGAACGGTGTGACCATGAAGGAGATCGAGCTGGTCGACGTGAGCATCGACAAGCCGCACCCGGCGCGTCGCTCGACGCGTACGCACTGGAGTCAGCCGGCTCCGCGGGGGCGAGCCCGCGGCGCCGCGAGGTGGAGGCTCCGTGATCTACACGACGTAGTCGCGGCGCAGCCGCTCGATGGTAGGGGTGTCGTAGCCCAACTCACGCAAGATGTCCTCGGTGTGCTCTCCGAGTTGCGGCGCCCGGCCGCGAATCGTCCCCGGCGACGCCGACAACACGGCCGGGAACTCGGCGAGCGGCGCCGGCGTATCCGCTGTCGGGTACGCGACATCGTGGAGGATCCCGACCTGCCGTACATGGGGCAGGTCGAGTAGCTCCTGGGGTGAGAGGACCGGCCCCCCGGGCACCTTGTTCGAGTCCATCTCGGCCAGGCACTGCTGCGTGGTGCGATCGGCGCACCACGCCGCCATGTAGGCCGAGAGCGCCTCGCCGTGGTCACCTCGACTGAGGTCGTCCTTGAACCGTTCGTCGTCGAGCAGATCGGGCCGCCCGATCATCCGGGCCCAACGGTCGAACTGGTAGGACCCGAGGACGAGGCACATCAGCCAGCCGTCCCTGGTGCGATAGACGTCGGCGGGGCTGGCCGTCTGGCCCCTGTTGTGTGTCGAGACCCGATCAGCGCCCAACATCGCTTGCTCGATGAGCGTCGGGCTGTTCCACGTCACCGCGGTACGCAGCAGCGCCGCTTCGATCAGCTGGCCCTCGCCGGTCGAGAGGCGGTGGAGCAGCGCCGCCAGCGTCGACAGCGCGGCGATCGTTGCCGTGGAGAAGTCGACGTACGGCACCGCCGCACGCGACGGCTGACCGGGCGGCCCCGACAGGTACAAATTGCCCGAGGCTGCTTGGGCCAGGCCGTCAAACCCGACCTTGTGGCTCCACTCGCCGCCCGACGCCCACGCGTTCACCGTGGTCAGGATGATGTCGGGCTTCACCGCTCGCAGGGTCTCGTAGTCGAGCCCCATGCCGCGCAGTGTCGCTCCGGGCAGATTGGCGATCACCACGTCGGCCGATCGGACCAGCCTTGCCACCACTTCCTGTCCCTCGGGCTTCCCGACGTCCAGCGTCATGCCGCGTTTGCCCCGATTGCACTGCAGGTACATGGCGCCAACGCCGTCGGAGGTGACCGGCGTGATCCAGCGATCCTCGCCGCCCTCAACCCGTTCCACTCGGATGACCTCAGCGCCCAGATCGCCGAGCAAGGCGCCGCAATACGGGCCGGCGATGTACCGCCCGAAGTCGATCACCCGAATGCCGTCGAGCACACCCACGATGGCCCCCTTCCGTGCAAGCCGCGACCCTACGTCTCGCGCGCTTCTCCCGTGGGCCCGGCCGACCGCTCGGTCGGCACCTGTGCACGTGTTCGGACAATTGCTCGCCCAGCGTTCGGGGCGTGGCGTCGATCGCGGTCGCCGCTCCTCATCGGATGCAATATGCGCCCAGTGGGGAGACCTCGAGATTCCTGATCTACAGCGACGGTTCGCCGCGGCGATCGCCGCCGTTTGACGCGAGGCGCGACGCCCGCGTCGTGGACGACCGGAGAGTCGGCGGAGTCCGGATCGCTGGCCGCCGTTCGCTGTCGCCCCGACCCAGCGGGAGACAGTGACCGCCAGTCAGTCGAGGAACGCGGCGAGCATCGGGAGCAGCAGGTCGGCGCGACGTGGTGCCTGCATGTGGGTCGTGCCCGGCAGGATCGCCAGCTGCGAGCCCGGGATCAGGTCCTGCATGACTGCAGCGTGGGCGGTGGTGGTGAAGTCGTGGTCGCCGACCACGATGAGCGTCGGCGCGGTGATGCCGGCGAGCTGCTCGTCGGTCCAGCCACTCCACCCGTTCAACGAGGTCATCGACCGCGCCGGCAGGTCATCGAACCGCTCCGGGTGCGGGGCCACCTTGGCGTAGGCGGCGGCCATGTCGGCGAAGTCCTGCTCGGTCGGCATCCGGGTGGAGGTGGCGTACGTGCTCGGGTCGGCCAGGTCCGGGTGCATGCCCTCGGGGCGCACGCTGGCCGAGATCGGCACCACCGACAGCAGCCGCTCGGGGTGGTTCACGGCCAGCTCCAGCGCCGTGCCACCGCCCATGCTGTGACCGATGACGTGGGCGCGCTCGATGCCGAGCTCGTCGAGCAGGCCGACGACGTCGCTCGCCAGGTTGGCGTAGGTGAGGTCGCGGTCGATGTCGGCGGTGCGCCCATGGGCCTGGAAGTCGACGCCGATCACCCGGTGGCGCTGCGTCAGCACCGGCAGCAACGAGGCGTAGGTGAGCTCGATGGTCATCACACCGCCGTGCAACAGCACCAGTGGCGTCCCCCCGTCACTGTGGATCTCGTAGTAGAGGTGCAGGCCGTTGATGTCGGCGTATCCGCTGTCCATGCCCATCCGACGGCACCCGGCACCCGAACTCATCGGTCACGGCGCACCTCCTGGGTCGAGGTAGACGAGGACAGCGAGGACTCGGCGGTTGTCGTCTGGGTCGGGTTCAAGGCCGAGCTTGGCGAAGATCGTGGCGATCGAGCCTTCGATGGTCTTGACCGAAGTATCGAGCGGTTGGCGATCAACGGCCGGCGACGTCGTCCTGGCCGGCGGCGAGAAAAGGTGGCGGAGGTCGTCCCGTGGATGGGGTGGTCGAAACGACTCGGGCTGTCGTCGAGTCGACTGGGGTGGAGTCGCGGGTGGTGGTGACGGGGACGGGACCGACCTCACCACCACCACCACTGCCCGTCCGTCCTTCCTCCAGACTACCCACGTGTCAGGTCACCTGAGAAGTCGGCCCGGTGGGCTGGCCGAGCGGCGCGCCCTGGCGCGTGAGTGCCCCCGCCCGTGGGCGGACGTGGGCCGGGCGGGCGGGGGCGTGGCGCTGGGATGTGGGTCCAACGCCGGGCGGAATCGGTAGCCAAACCGGGAGCGGCCCAAACCGGGAAGCGCCCCAACTCACCGGCCACGGGCGCGCCGCCCTCGCCCGTAGTGCTCTCGCCCACTTGCCCGTCGGGGCGGGCGGAGCCCGCAGCGCTGAATGTCAGACGCCAGCCGGAACGGAAGTCGTGGCGCCGCGCGAGAATGCCGCATGGGGCGCGGCGGCAGTCGGTTCAGAGGGGACTGGCACGACCGGCACGTCGAGCTGACCCTGCTCGTCGCAACCGTGGGTGCGGTGTTCATCGTGCTGCCCGGCTTCATGCTGTCGTGCGTGCCCGACCAGCGGTTGCTGCTCGCCGGCGAAGGCGTCGACTGACGACGTGGTCTCGATGTGAACCTCCTCGTCGGGTTCGGCGTCGTCGTCGTCGCCGCGGCCGTGGCGGTCGCGTCGATGCTGCTGGTTCGTCGACGCGCGCCGGACGGTGGCTACTTCAACGACGGAGACCGCGCCGCGGGAGTGTTCGGCGTGCTGGCGACCGGCTTCTCCGTCCTCGTCGGGTTCCTCATCTTCCTCGCCTTCACCAGCTACGACAACTCCCGCACGGGTGCCGAGGAGGAGGCCTCGACGGTGCGCCATCAGGTCGAGACTGCGCAGTTCTTCGAACCGCCCCTCGCCGCCGAATTGACCGGTGAGCTGGTCTGCTACGCCCGTTCGGTCGTTGCCATCGAATGGGACCGGATGACCGCCGGTACGCAGGGCGATCGCCTCAATGGATGGGGCGTCGAGCTCTACCGGACGATGCGGACGATCGAGCCGGACACGGATTCCCGGCAGTCGGCCTACGACGAGTGGCTCGACCAGACAGCCGATCGAGAGGACGCCCGCAGTGCGAGGATCCACGGCGACGCCGGCATCATGCCCGTTCCGCTGTGGGCAGCGCTGTTCCTCACCTCGGCGGTGGTCTTCGGGTTCATGCTGCTGTTCGCCGACAGCGGTGAGCGGGCCCTCGTGCAAGGCGCGCTGATGGGCTCGGTGGTCGCCGTGATGACCACACTGCTGCTGCTCCTGTGGTTCCTCGACGACCCGTTCCACGACGGCGTGGGAGGCATCCAGCCAGCGGCGATGGAACGCACGCTCAACATCATCGACGAGATGGCCGAGGTGACGGGGACGACGCTGACCCTTCCGTGCGACGCCCGCGGTGAGAGGGCGTGACGGCGTCACCGCCACACCGCGCCGCGGGCGTCACCTCAGTCCACGACGGTGACGCCGGCAGCGAATCCGGCGACGGCTGACGACGCCCGGTGCGGCGCGGGCGCCGAGCGGTCCGGGCGACCACACCGGATCGGGCCGGGGCGACCGGGCCGTCGGGTCCGGACCATCCAGCTGCGCGAGGCGACGGAAGATGGCGGTGAGCTCGCGCTGGACGGCAGCGGACGGCATGACACCTTCATCGGCACGCCGACCCGATAGCAATAGCCCGCCCACGCTTCCGTCCGTCGGGATCGGCCCGATCGGGCCGATCCCGACGGACAGAACGGGTTGCTCAGACCGGTGCCGGTTGGGCGCCCCGGACCAGCGTCCCGGGCAGCTCACCGGTGTGCTCACCGTCGACGAACGTCACCACCCCGCCCTTGATCGTGCGCACGTAGCCCGACGCCGACTGCACGAGGCGCCGACCGCCGGCCGGCAGGTCGTGGACGATGTGCGGCCGATGGGCGGCGAGCCGATCGACGTCGATCACGTTGAGGTCGCCGCGATAGCCGGGGGCGACGACGCCGCGGTCGAGCCACTCGACCTGGCGCGCCGTGCGCTGCGTCAGATGGTGGACCATCAGCTCGATCGGCAGGCCCTCGGACCGGCGGGTCCACAGGGACACGGCTGTGGTCGGGAAGCTGCCGTCACAGATCGCTCCGCAGTGGGCCCCGGCGTCGCTCAGCCCGATCACCGAGTTCGGCGACAGCAGCATGTCGCGCACGTCGTCCAGGTTGCCGTGGGCGTAGTTGAACAGCGTCATGTACAGCAACTGCCGACCGTCGTCCTCGATCATCCGGTCGAGGACCTCCTCCACGGGGGACACCCCACGGGCCGCGGCGAGGGCGGCGATGCTGGCCTCCGGGCGCGGCTCGTAGTCGACCGGGTCGGTCATCGGGAAGAGCTTGTCGAAGCCGGTGAAGATCGTGGCCGCCAGCCCGTCCAGGTGGGCGGTCGCCGTGGCGTGCTCGTCGACGATCCGCTGCCGGCGCTCCGGATCACGCAGCGCGGCGACGCGCTCCGCCAGCGAGCCCCGGGCGATCTCCTGGTACGACGGACAGACGACAACGGGGTTCACGGACGCTTGCAACCCTTGCAGGACACCGACTGGGCGCGGCGCGACCTGGGTGCGCATCGGCAGGCCGTCGGCGACCGCGGCCGCCACCCACTCGGCCATCTCCCGCCAGCGGTCGGGCACCTGCACGACCTGCTGCACCGTCATCGACAAGGGTCGCCCGGAGTGCTCGACCAGCGAGCGCATCAGGGCCATCTCCTCGCGGGCGAACGTCGTCGTCGGTGCTCAGGTAAGCGTCGGAGATCATCTGCACGACGCCCGCCCCGGTCTCGCCCATCGCGCCGATCAGCGCCCGCAGCTCGTCCTCGCTGGAGAACCGGGTACCCAGGGGGGCGCCGTCGCGGGTCCGGTGGGCGTAGGTGCGGCTGGTCGTGAACCCGAGGGCGCCGGCGCGCACACCGTCGCGCACGACGGCGGCCATCGCCACCAGCTCGTCGGCGGTCGGCGACTCCATCGGGTCGGCGCCCCGCTCGCCCATCACGTAGGCCCGCAGCGGGGCGTGCGTGACGTGCGTGCCGACGTCGAGGGCGAAGCGGCGCCGGTCGAGGGCGTCGAGGTAGTCGGGGAACGTCTCCCAGTCCCACGCCAGACCCTCGGCGAGGGCGGTCCCGGGGATGTCCTCGACCCCTTCGAGCATCCCGATCAGCCAGTCGTGCTGCTCCGGGGTCGGGTGCGCCGGGGCGAAGCCGACGCCGCAGTTGCCCATGACCAGCGAGGTCACGCCGTGCACGCTCGACGGGGCCAGCACGGGGTCCCAGGTCGCCTGGCCGTCGTAGTGCGTGTGGATGTCCACGAACCCCGGCGTGACCACCAGGCCGTCGGCGTCGATCACGTCGGCGGCCGTGGCATCGACGTGGCGACCGACCTCGGTGATCACGCCGTCGCGGACAGCGACGTCGGCGCGCACCGCCGGCGCGCCGGTACCGTCGATGACCAGACCGTTGCGGATGACGAGCGGGCGGGAACGCATCCGGCCATTGTCCCATCCGGGGCGCCCGTCCGACGAGGCCCACGGCCTGCCTCGCCTCGCCTACAGGCTCGGCTCCTCGAGCCGATCCTCGAGCCACGGGCAGCGCACCGGCTGACCGACTTCGGCGAGCCATGTCTTGAGCACGCGGTGCAACCCGACGGATGTGACGATCGGTGCGTCGGGCGGCGACAGCACCGCCGGGTGGAGCACGAAGGGGTGGGTCTGTGGCCCGCCGAGCCCACCGTGCGAGCCGACCTGCTCCTCGAAGGCGTAGACCTCGTCGGTCTCGGGGTCGTAGCGGGCGTTGATCATCAGATCGGCGGTGGTCCGGTAGGCGTCGACCTCGGCCACGTGGGCGACGGCGCGCGGCCCGTACGGAGTGAGCGGGTCCTCGCCATCGACCTCGCCCGTCACCAGGTTGCGGACGCCGGTGGCGCCGATCACCAGCGAGCCCTGCGCCGCGCCGACGAGCACGAAGCCGATGTCCGGATGGTCGACGAGCCCGGGGATCAGGGCCGGATAGCGGGCGTCGACCTCCTCGCGGGTCAGGCGCGCGGGTCCCGGCAGCGACACGAGGCCGAGGCTGCCGGACCCCAGCACGGTCGGTTGCTGCGGTGCCGGTGCCTCCGCCTCACCTTCTTCGTGGCGGGCGTGCCGCAGCCACGCCGTCGACTCGGTGCGCCCGCGCTCGGCATCGTCATCGCCCGACGCGGCACCCCCGCAAAGCCTGGCGACAACGTCCGCCAGGTGCTCGCCGTTGCGCTGCCGGAACGTCGCTCCCTGCGTCTGGCCGTGGTCCGACAGCACGACGACGTGGTACGGCCGTGGCGCCCAGGTGAACGACCTGGCGATGCGGCCGATCTGGCGGTCGAGGTCGCGGAGCACGGCGAGGGCGTCGGCCCGCTCCGGTCCGGAGTGGTGGGAGACCTCGTCATAGCCGAGCAGATCGACGTAGATCGCCGCCCGCCCCTCGGCGACGTCGTTGATCACGCCCTTCACGCAGACGTCGCGACTGACGACCGTGGTGAACGCCCGCAGCAGGGCGTAGACCCAACCGCGCTCGACTCGCGGTTCCACGTCGCGCCGGCGCTGCAGGCGCGCCGCCCTGCGCTCTCTGGCGATCTCGGCGACGACGGCGATCAGTGTGCGGGCCGCCTGCTGCGGCCGGGAGAAGTAGCCGGCGTAGCCGGCGCCGATGCGGCCCTCCTTGCGTCGCCCGGCGCCGCTCATCGTCAGCACGGCGCGCTCGGCGTCGCCGGAGAAGAGGTTGCCGTAGCTCGACCCGTGATGGGCCAGCAACCCGTGGCCGTCGCTGTGGGCGCGCTCGATGGCGGCGGCCGACTCCGGCCGGTTGGAGACGACGACCCGTCCCGTCGACTTGTCGACCCAGCGGAACGCCGGCATGTCGATCACCGACCCGTGGAGGATGCCGCACTGGCTGACACCGGTTTGTGACGACCACCCGGTCTCCCACGGCGTCAGCCGGTGGGTGCCATCGCGGATCCAGCGGTCCAGCGTCGGGACATCACCCGAGCGGCGGGCGCGCTCGAGCACCACCCGGGCCAGGCCGTCGATCTGCACGAACACGAAACCCGGCACGTCCGTTGCCGTCGCCCGCCCGGCCCGCCGCCGGGTGCGACGGGCGACCATCTCGTCGAGCCACAGGTCATCGTCGAGGGCGAGGGTGGAGGAGACGAGCGTGGTCACCCCCGCCAGCCCGAGGGCCACGGCCATCGCCGTCCAGAACCCGGTGAGGGTGATGCCGGGCAGGAGGTCCAGCACCGCCGCGACGAACAGCGCGTCGAGGACGATGGCGCCGATGCCCAGCGTCAGGACCGACAGTGGCACGACGATGACGGCCAGCGCCGGCCAGACGACAGCGTTGACGACGCCGACCACGAGACCGGCGAGGAGAGCGTCCTGCGGGCGGTCGATGTCGAAGCCGTCGAGGAGCCAGGCCAGCAGATACAGCGTGGCCGCGGCGATGACGACCACCACGAGCCCGCGACCGAGGACCTGGGTCCATGCCGGGCGCTGCTCCGGGTGGCGGACGAACGCCGGCGTGCTCACTGGTGCACCATCTCGTCACACGACAGGCCGGCTGCCTCGCAGCTCACCGGGCACCAGTGAGCGCTTCGCCGCTGCGCGGCGAAGAAGGCGCCGTGTCGCTGGAGCTCGTTTCGCTCGCTCATCGCTCGGGGATCGTCGGCGGATCGAGCACGAGGTGCCCACCCGGATCCAGTGCCCGCAAGCGGTCGCCGGCGCCGGCCCGCTCGAGCGCCTCACGGAAGCGGTGGACGGGTTCGTCGATCCACTGCGGCCGACCCCGGCGGACGCCCAGCGGGCTGAACGTGCCCCAGTGGATCGGTACGACCAGCCCCGGCCCGATGAGCTCCGTCGCCTGCACGGCGCGATCGGGATCGAGGTGACCCTCGCCGATCGTCGGTCCCCATCCCCAGATCGGCAGCAGCGCGACGTCGATCGGCGCCAGCATGCCCATCTCGGGGAACAGGTCGGTGTCGCCGGGGAAGTAGACCGCGACTCCCCCGGCGCGCAGCACGTAGCCGACGGCATCGGCGGCAATGCGGGTGTGCGGACCGCGCCGCGACCCGTGGACGGCCTGCACGGTCTCGATCGTGAGCGGCCCCACGGACGTCGTGCGGCCGGCGACCGTCTCCCGCACGTCGCGGAAGCCCTTGCGGCGCAACAACCCGCCGGCGCCGGAGGGCACGATGATCGGGACGTCCGCCGGGAACAGCCGCAGCGACGGCACGTGGAGGTGGTCCATGTGGACGTGAGAGATGAGGATCACGTCCGGGACGCCGAGCGCCGCGATCTCGACGTGGTGGTGGCGCCGCAGGTGGGCGACACGATCGGTGAGGGCCGGATCGGTGAGCACCGTCACGCCCGCCAGATCGATGAGCGCGCTGGCGTGGCCGAGCCACGTGATCGCCGGACCGGTGGACAGCCCCCTCTCGTGTCCGGTCGACACCACGGCGGCAGCGTAGAGGCTGCGCCAGTGCGACGTCCCGGCTACATTCGCCGGGCGGCCGGAGGCAATGCTGCCCGCCGGAGGGCGAGAGGGAGGACACGATGCCGCGACCACCGAAGTCGACGCGTGGCCGCGGCCGTCGCCCTCGCAGTCCTGCTCACCGACGTGCTCGGACGACGGCGCGGACTCGCCGTCGTCGACCGCGCCGCCGACACCGACCGACGAGAGCGTGGCGCCGTCGGAGACGGGGACCACCTCACCGACGACGTCGGGCGAGACCGTCAGCGGCGAGCCGGAGCTGACGTTCGGGTTCATCGGTCCCGGCGTCGGCCTGCTCGACGAGTTGGCGATCGGGCAGGATCGCGGACTGCAGCTGGCGATCGACGACATCAACGCGGCCGGAGGGGTGCTCGGTGCCCCGGTGGCGGCCGTGCGCGTCGACGAGGTCGCTCCCGACCCGATCGACGGCGTCGTCGACCAGCTCGTCGAGCAGGGTGCCGACGTGCTGGTCGGGCCGGTCGGCTCCTCGAGCACCGTGGCCCTCCTACCGATCCTCGAGGAACGCGCACTGCTGGCCTGCTCGGCGTCGGCGACGGCGACGTCGCTGACCGCCGCGACCACGCCGGCCACGTTCGTCCGCACGGCGCTGCGCGACGACTACCTGGCTGGCGTCGTCGCCGATCACGTGATGTTCCCGGTCGACGGGTCAGCGGCCCCGGCGAGCGTGATGGTCGTCGGCCGCGATGACGTCTACGGCAACGAGCTGATCGGCGCCTTGTCGGCCGAGCTGATCGCTCGCGGCGCCGGCGTCGACACCATCACCTACCCGGCCCGGCGGGTGTCGTTCTCCGAGGAGTCCGCCGAGATCGTCGCCGCGGCGGCCGACCGGGTCATCCTCGTCTCGTACACGGAGGCACCGAACCTGATCGCCCAGACGGTCGACGCCGGGTACCCGGTCGAGCAGATCGTCGGTCTCGACGGCCTCCTCGTCCCCCGCCTCGCCGAGCAGACGTTCCCCGCGGATCCGAGGCAGGCGGACGGGCTGACCGTCATCGGCACGACGGGCGATCGGGCGCTCATGGCTCGCCTCGGCGCGGTCCCGGCGCCGCAGGACCAGACGTCCTACGGCGGGCAGATGTACGACTGCGTGGTCTCCCTGGCGCTGGCGGCGATGGCCACCGGCTCGACCGAGCCGGCGACGATCGGCCAGGCGCTGCCGGCCGTCACCGCTGGCGGCCGTAGCTGCTCGACGTTCGCCCACTGCGCCGAGTTGCTGAGCGCCGGCGAAGACATCGACTACGACGGGACGACCGGGAACATCGGGTTCGACGGCGCCGGCGACATCTCCTCGGCGCGGATCACGACGTCGACGGTCCTCGATGGCCAGCTGCAGCCGACCGCGTCCCAGGACCTCGACCTCGTCGCTCGGCGCCAGCAGGAGATCTTCGCCTCGGCCGTGTTCGTGACCCAGCTGCAGCAGGCCCTCAAGGCGCTCGGCTACTACGAGGGCGACATCACCGGCGTCTACGACGAGGCGACGACGGCTGCCGTCGCCGCCCTGCAGCGGGACCTCGGCCTGCCCGACACCGGGCAGTACGACGAGGCCACGGATGCCGCCCTTCGCGAGCGCCTCGGCGTGCGCATCGAGGCCTTCGGGACCAGCGTGGCCCAACTCCAGCAGGCCCTCACCGACCTCGGTTTCTACAGCGGTCCCATCGACGGCCGGTACTCGGCCGCCACGATCGAGGCCGTGCGGGCGTTCCAGCGTGCGCTCGGCGTGCCCGACACCGGGGTGATCGACGTGGCCACGCTGCAGGCGATCTACGCCCGCGGCATCTCCTCCGGGGTGGCCAGCGTGCCGACGGCGACGGCGCCCCCTGCGACGACCCCACCGCCCGAGACGACGGGGCCGCCGGGGACGACGGCCGCGCCGCGACCTCCGGACCCGCCGGACACCGACGCGCCGGCAACCAGCGAGCCACCAACAGCTGAGGGCGACGACCTCTATGCGGTCCTGTCGGCCGATCCGCAGTTCTCGACGCTGGTCGAGGTGCTCGACACGGCGGGTTACGCCGCCGACCTCGCCCATCCGGGGCCCCTGACGTTCTTCGCCCCGACCAACGCGGCGTTCGACTCCATCGACGAGGCGACGCTCGACCGCCTGACGTCCGATCCGGCGGCGGCCAACGAGCTCCTGCGCAACCTGGCCGTGGAGGGTGCGATCCCCTCCGCCGAGCTCGTCACCGGAACGCTCCCGTCGTTCGGCGGCTTCTCTGTGGAGATCGTCGTCGAACCCGACGAGATCACCGTCCAGGGTGCGCCCATCGTGGCGCCGGACATCCGTGCGTCGAACGGCATCGCCCACGGCATCGGGGTCGTGCCCGAACCGGGCTGACTTCTCCGCCCCGCCCGGGTCCGTCTTGACAAGAGTGCGAACATGTGTTCGTGGGCACGGAGGCGACGATCCTGCACGCCGATCTGGACGCCTTCTACGCGTCCGTCGAGCAGCGCGACGACGCCCGCCTGCGGGGCCGACCGGTGATCGTGGGTGGCGGCGTCGTGCTGGCCGCCAGCTACGAGGCCAAGGCGTTCGGCGTGCGCACGGCGATGGGTGGGCACCAGGCCCGGCGCCTGTGCCCCAACGCCGTCGTCGTGCGGCCGCGATTCTCGGCCTACGTCGACGCCAGCGCCGCGGTGTTCAAGGTGTTCGAGGACACCACGCCGCTGGTCGAGGGCCTGTCCATCGACGAGGCGTTCCTCGACGTCGGCGGCCTGCGGCGCGTCGCCGGCTCCCCCGTCGAGATCGCCGCCGGGCTGCGCCGCGACGTCCTGGCGGCGGTGGGCCTGCCGATCACCGTCGGGGTGGCGCGGACCAAGTTCCTGGCCAAGGTCGCCAGCGGGGTCGCCAAGCCCGATGGGCTGCTGGAGGTGCGGCCGGACCGCGAACTGGCGTTCCTCCACCCGCTACCCGTCGAGCGGCTGTGGGGTGTCGGGCAGAAGACCGCCGCCAAGCTCCACGATCGGGGCATCGCGACGGTCGGCGAGGTCGCCGTCCTCGGCGAGGGGCCGCTGGTCGCCATGCTCGGACCCGCCGCCGGGCGTCAGCTGCACGCCCTGGCGCACAACCGCGATCCGCGCCCCGTGGAGGTCGGCAGGCGCCGCCGATCGGTCGGATCGCAACGGGCCATCGGCCGCGGGCCGCACTCCGCCGAGGACATCGACGCCTCGCTCGTCGCCCTCGCCGACCGGGTGGCCAGGCGCTTGCGCAAGGGCCGGCGGATCGGCCGCACGGTCGTGTTGCGGCTGCGCTTCGCCGACTACACCAGGGCCACCCGATCGCACACCCTGGCCCAGCCGACCGCCGAGACCGCGGCGATCCTGGCGACCGTCCGAGCGCTGCTCACCGCAGCCTCGGAGCTCGTCGAGGAACGTGGCCTGACCCTGATCGGGCTCGCCGTCGCCAACCTCGACGACGACAGTGCTGTCCAGCTCACGCTGCCGTTCGATCGCGGCGGCGCCGGTGCCCTCGACGCCGCGCTCGACGACGTGTGGGTGCGCTTCGGAACGAAGGCGATCACCCGTGCCGTCCTCCTGCATCGCGGCGACGACATGGAGATGCCGCTCCTGCCCGACCCGCCGCCGGAAGGCGTGAGGGCCGGACCGGTCAGCCGCCCGGACGCACCGCCGCCAGCAAGCGCATCACGTCGGCGGGGTCGGTGCGTTCGCGGACCCGCACGACGAGCAGCACAGCACTGGCCGGCACGCCGGGATGCTCGACCACCCGGGCCACGCCGACCGTCGCCGCGTCGACGGCGGCGATCGCTCGCTCGCGTTCAGCGCCCGCCAGCGGGCTCAACCGCACGGCGACCGACCACGCCTGCCGGCGAGCCGCGACGAGGCTGAAGCGGATCACCGTCTCGTCACCGCCACCGCCGACCCGGTCGGCGAGTCCGAGCCACGGCGAGACGGT
Organism: uncultured Acidimicrobiia bacterium; assembly: GCA_963776995.1. Classification (GTDB taxonomy): domain Bacteria; phylum Actinomycetota; class Acidimicrobiia; order Acidimicrobiales; family Ilumatobacteraceae; genus JALZMG01. The sequence continues at coordinate 86,998 of CAVZPA010000006.1, read as the reverse complement.
CCCGAGCGCCGCCTGGCAACCGTCGACCAGCTCGCCGAGGACGTCGTTGACGGCGTCGAAGTCCGCCCGCACCGCCTCGATCGAGCCACCGCCGCCGAGCTCGGAGGCCGTGACGCCGAGGTCGAGGTTGATGTGCGCGTTCATGCCCAACAACAGGTGCTGGAGGATGATCGGCCGCCATCGCCGGGCAGCTGCGAACGCCGCCTGCCAGGCGGCCGGGCACGGCTGCCCGTCGCGCCAGGCGCGCTCGGCGGCGAGGTAGCGACCGGCGAAGCCGGCGACGAACCGCTCCATGCGGGCCCGATCGGCGAAGCGACCCTCGTCGGCGCGCTGGCGCACCACGTGGGTGACGGCCAGGTACATGGCGGCGAAGTAGCCGATGCGGTCCTCGGTGGCGGCACAGCGCCCGACGACCTCGGTCAGGGCGTCGACCACGCCGTCGAAGGTGGAGGCGGCAGTGTCTGGCACCGAGTCGTGACCGTAGTGCGGCCACCGCCGTGCGGATCGTGGCCGGCCGGGTCGCACTAGGTTCTGCGCGGTGACCTGGGGGCAGGAGTCGGAGCGGACGTATGGCGTGATCAAGGCGATCACGACGCCGCTGTATCGCGGGCTGACCCGAGTGCGCGTCGTCGGCAAGGACAACGTTCCCCGGCAGGGAGGCGTGATCGTCGCCGCCAACCACATCTCGTTCTTCGACTCGGTGGCCCTGCTGCAGTCGATCCCGCGCCGCGCGTTCTTCATCGGCAAGGCCGAGTACATGAGCTCGTGGACGACGCGCCGGCTGTTCCCGGCGATGGGCCTGATCCCGATCGAGCGCGAGCAGGCCCGCAAGGCGGTGGCCGCGCTGGAGGTCGCCGCCGACGTGCTGCGCCAAGGCGCCGCGCTCGGCATCTACCCGGAGGGCACCAGGTCACGGGATGGACTGCTGCACAAGGGCCATACCGGTGTCGCCCAGCTGGCCCTGATGTCGGGCTCGCCGGTCGTGCCCGTCGGCATCGTCGGTACGGACCGCATCCAGCCGATCGGTGCCCGGGTGCCACGGCCGTTCCGCCAGGCCACCGTGCGCTTCGGCAGGCCACTCGACCCAACCGCCTACGGTGGCTCGGCGCGACGACGCCGGCAGCTGCTGACCGACGACCTGATGGAGGCCATCCGCCGGCTGAGCGGCCAGGCCGTCAGCGACGACTTCGCCAGTCCCGAGCCGCCGCTCGTGCGGGGCGGCACCGAGAGCGTGTACCAGATCCACGCCGTCGGCGCCGTGGGCGCGTCGTGGGCGCAGGCTGCCCGGTTCGCCGTGGGCGGCGTGTGCCGGGAGTTCGCCGACGGTCGAGTGGCCACCGTGCGCAAGCTCGGGTGCCGCGTGATGCCCGACGGCGCCATCCGGTTCGCCACCGAGGTCGACGTCTCGGTGAAGTTCCAACCCACCGCTCGCGCTGATCCATGGAGGGCCGATTCTTGAGCAACACGACGTACCACGTGGTCGAGCTGATCGGGTCGAGCAGCGACTCGTGGGAGCTCGCCGCCCAGAACGCCGTGCGCGAAGCCGCCAAGGCATACGAGGACCTGCGGGTCGCCGAGGTGGTGGAGATGGACGTGCTCATCGAGAACGGCGCCGTCATCGCCTACCGCACGAAGCTGCGCCTCAGCTACAAGCGAACCGCTGGCTGACGGGCTGACCCTGAGGTGCCGAGGGCCCCGGCGTATGCTCGGCGGATGGCAGCCGATGCCGACCCGGTGACGAGCGACCCGCCGGCGCGCATCGGTCGGGCGTTTCGTGAGCTGCGACGGGGCACCTCCACGGGGATCCTCGCCGAGCGGTTGTTCGGCAAGCCGGGCGAACCGGACGCCGTCGAGCCCGCCCAGCTCGACGTCCTCGACCTGCTGGCGAGCGGCGACCGGCGGCGGATGAGCGATCTCGCCGCCGCGCTGCGTGTCGACCCCTCGACGGTCACCCGCACACTGCAGCGGATGGAGGCCGCGGGACTCGCCAGGCGCGGCCCGGCGGCCGCCGATGGGCGCGTCGTGACGGTCCAGCTGACCGAAGAGGGACGGCGGTTGCAACGCGCCGTCGCCGACCGCCGCACCACGATGGCCTGGGAGATCCTCGCCGCCTTCAGTCCCGAGGAGCGCGATCAGCTGCTTGCCCTCGTCGAACGCTTCGTCAGGTCCGTGGAGGACTACGCCGACAGGGTCGAACGCGAGCGCACCGAGGTCTCGGGATAGCGTCGTTCGTCGTGGCTGACCCCGCGACGTTCGCCGAGCAGGCGATGCAGTACGCGCCCCAGCTGTACTCCGCGGCGCTGCGCATGACTCGCAACCAGGCGGATGCCGAGGACCTCGTGCAGGACACTTACCTGCGGGCTTATCGCGGCTTCGGCGGCTTCACCGAAGGTACCAACCTGCGGGCCTGGCTGTTCCGGATCCTGACCAACGCCTTCATCAACACCTACCGCTCCCGGCAACGCCGCCCCGCTGAGAGCGATCTCGCCGACGTCGAGGACCTCTACCTGTACCGCCGGCTCGGCGCCCTCGAGGCGGTCACGGCCAGCCGCTCGGCCGAGGACCAGCTGTTCGACATGCTCACCGACGACGAGGTCAAGCAGGCCCTCGAGGACCTGCCGGAGAACTTCCGCCTGCCGGTCCTGCTGGCCGACGTCGAGGGGTTCTCGTACAAGGAGATCGCCGAGATGCTGGACATCCCGATCGGCACCGTGATGTCGAGGCTGCATCGGGGAAGAAAGGCGATGCAGAAGGCGTTGTTCGAGTTCGCCCACACGCGGGGGCTCGCGGGGCAAGCCGCAGGTACGGCGACGAGGACTGACGGGAACGACAATGGCTGACTGCAACGAGACACTGCGAGAGCTGGAGACCTTCCTCGATGGCGAGCTCACCGACGATGCGGTGACGTCGATCCGGGCCCACCTCGAGGGCTGCCCGGACTGCTACCAGGCGTTCGACTTCCAGGCCGAGCTGAAGGCCGTGATCGCCGTCAAGTGCCGTCACGACGAGATGCCACCGGGTCTGCTCAGCCGCATCGAGCAGTGCCTCGAGGCCGACCTCGACGACGACGGCCGGATCGGCTGATCGCCGCTCCGTCCGACCGCCCGCTCGAACAGCGTTTCGAGCGACGGGACAGCCGGTCGCTAACCTCACGGCCATGCCAGCCTTGCTCGCCGCCGAGATCTGGCACTGGTGGATCGGCGTCATCCTGGTCGTCGTGGCCATCGTCACCGTGATCGGCCTCGGGGCGCAATACCTCAAGAACGTCACGGCCAAGCAGTATCCGAGTCGGCGGCAGCGCCAAGACAGCTGACCGTGGCCGGCCGGCAGCCGGACGCCGCGATCGACGCGCTGCTGGCCCGCTGCGTGTTCCCGCCCCCGACGACCGCTGTCGACTGCGCCTTCTCCGGTGGCGCCGACTCCACCGCGCTCGTCGCGCTGGCGGCCGCCGCCGGGTGTCGCGTCACGGCGATCCACGTCGATCACGGGCTGCGGGCCTCGTCCGCCGATGAGGCCAAGCACGCCGAGCGCCTCGCGACGACGCTCGGCGTGGGATTCCGGCTGGCGCGCGTCGAGGTGGCCGAGGGGCCGAACCTGGAGGCGAGGGCGCGCGAAGCCCGGGTGGGGGCCCTGCCTGCCGGCGTGCTCACGGGTCACACCGCCGACGACCGCGCCGAGACGATGCTCATCAACCTGCTGCGCGGCACCGGCCTCGATGGCCTGACCGCACTCGGGCCGGAGCCGCGGCGCCCGCTGCTCGGCCTGCGCCGCTACGAGACCCGCGAGCTGTGCCGACACCTCGGGCTGACCCCCGTCGAGGACCCCACCAACGACGATCGACGGTTCGTCCGCAACCGCGTTCGCCACGAGCTGCTGCCGCTGATGGACGCCATCGCCGGGCGAGACGTCGTCCCGCTGCTCGTGCGCACAGCCGAGGTCGCCGCCGACGACCTGGCGCTCGCCGAGGCCCACGCCGACGACCTCGATCCGACCGACGCCCGCGCCCTCACCGCGGCCGCCCCGGCCCGGGCCCGGCGCGCCGTGCGTCGCTGGCTGGCGTCGGGCGGGTACCCACCGGACGCGGCGACGGTGACGCGGGTGCTGCGGGTCGCCACCGGCGAGCACCGGGCCTGCGAGATCGCCGGTGGCCGCCGGGTCGAACGTCACGCTCAGCGGCTACGCATCGTCAGCGGCGGACCACTAGTGTCGCACGACGGATGAACAGCACTCCAGCACGCGGCGAGCCGGGTCGAGACTGATGGCCACCCGACTCCGCGGCCGGTGGGCACTGGGAATCACGCCGCGCAATTTCACCTGGATCCTCAAGGACAAGCTGGCGATCTGCGAGCGACCGGGCGGCTACGGCGAGAACCACCGCCGTGTCCGTCGCCAGGAGGAGATCATCTGGATCCGCGAGAACGGGTTCGGGTGCGTGATCTCGATCATCCCGGCGCCGCACAACTTGCACAACTACGACGAGCTCGGCGTGACCTGGCGGCACCGCCCGTTCAACGTCGAGGAGTTGGAGCCGTGGCTCAAGGCGTTGTACCGGGAGCTGCACGAGCTCCTGAAGGCCGGCGTCAAGGTCGTCGTCCACGGCGAGGAGGTCGGTGACCGCCTCGTCGGCATCATGGGCGGCTACATCCGCTGGGCGGGACTCGTCGACGACGACACCCAGGCGATCACCGTGACCGAACGCCTCGCCGGCCGGCAGCTCGACCCGTTCGCCCGCAACATCATCCTGACGGCGCCCAAGCTGCGCTGACCACGCCGCACCGCTGTCACGCGATCGGCATGTTCCCTTGAACGGGGGACAGACCTACCGGCGGGTAGGTTTCTCTCATGGCGGCGGGACGACGCGTGCTGGTGAGCGGCATGGGCGGTGATCTTGGGTCACGCGTCGCGGCCCGTCTCGAGGACGAGGCCTGGGTGGGTGAGCTCGTCGGTCTCGACGTCGATCCGCCGCGCCGGCGCATGCATCGGGCGACGTTCCATCTCGTGTCGCCGATGGATCACGACCGCATCGTCGAGACGATCACGGCGTTCAACCCGCACATCGTCGTGCACATCGCGGTGTGGGAGCCGTCGAGCCGGGCCAACCCGGCGACGGCCCGCCAGCTCACCGACGACGCGGCAACCTCGATCCTCGGCGCCGCCGCTGAATGCCGCGCCCTGGAGTCGGTGATCGTGCGCAGCGGCACGGAGATCTACGGGCGGGCCCGTGGCGCCCCGACCCGTCCCGACGAATCCGCGGACATCGCGCCGACGTGCGACTACGGCGACATGCTCGCCGGCATCGAGCGGACGGCGACGGCGATCGGCCGGCGCATCGGCGTCACCGTGGGGGCGATCCGGATGGGCACGGTGCTCGGGCCGCACGTGCCCAGCCCGCTCGGGCGGGTGCTGCGGATGCCGGCGGTGCCCTTCAGCGTGCTCGCCGACCCGCCGTTCGCCGTCGTCGAGGACACCGAGGTCGCCAGAGCGTTCGTCGCCGCCGCCCAGCGCCGGCTCGCCGAGCCCGTGAACGTCGTCGCCAACGGTGCCATCACCGCCCTGCAGTGCGCCCGCCTCGGGCGCCGCATCCCCGTCCCGCTGGTCGGTCCCGACTGGCGCATCGCCCGCATCGTCAGCGGCCTGCTCGGTGCTCCGATCCCCGACCATGTCCTCGAGACCCTGCACCGCGGTCGCCTCGCCGACAACGGCCGGATGGGTGAGCTGCTCGGGTTCACGCCGGCGGCCACCACGATGGAGGTCATCGACAAGCTGTACAAGTGGCCCACGGTCGTGCGCACCCCGGCCCGGAAGGCGGTGGCCTGATGAGCGAGCGAAGCGAGCTCCAGCGACACGGCGCCTTCTTCGCCGCGCAGCGGCGAAGCGCTCACTGGTGCGTCAGCGCGCACGATGATGGTGCCCGTGAGCGACGCGGGCTACGAGTGAGCGACACGGAGTACGAGGCTCGGGTCATCACGCTGCCGGTCGAGCGCACGATCACGGCCGCCCGCCAGCGAGCGGCCACGGCGGCGGCCCGCCAGGTGGCCGGTGTCGGCGCCTGGTACGTCGACGACTGGGGCCGCGACCCGACGCTGGTCGAGGCGACGATCCGCCTGGGCCGGATGCGCTGGGACACGGTCATCGGCGGCACGGACCGGCTGCCGGCCCGCGCCGGTGCGCTGATCGTCGTCAACGCCCGCCGCTACGCCTTGGCGTCGGTCTTCACCGCCCTCGCGCTGACCGCCTCGACCGGCCGGCCGGTGCGCTTCGTCGGACGTCCCGATGCCGCTCCGATCGGTGCGCTGGCCCGCCGCCTCGGCGGCCTGCTGGCGCGGCCCGACGAGGTCGCCGGCGCCCTGCGCGCCGGCCAGCTGCTCGTGCTCGGCGCCCAGCCGACCGTTCCACCCCCGCCGTGTCGGGCGCGTCGATCACCGCCTGGTCGGCGCCGCCGTCGAGTCGCGCTCCGCCGTGTTCCCGGCGGCGACGGTGAGCTCGCCCTGGGGCCGCTCGGCGCGCATCGAGATCGGCCCGGCGGTTCGTCCGAGCCGCCGTCGCCGCGGCCCGCTGATCGAGCTGGAGATGGCCGACCAGCTCGAGCAGCGCATCCAGCACCTCCTCGAGGAGTTCGGTGGGGCGCAGACCGGCACGCCGCTCGACTGGCTGCCGTTCAGCGGGATGGGCGGGGGCTGACGTGCTCATCGCCACGGACGGGGCGCGGGTGCGCCGATGACGTACGCCACCGCCGCCGACGGGACCCGGCTGCACTACAGCGTCACCGGCCGGCGCGGCGCACCGCCGGTGCTGCTGATCCAGGGCCTCGGCGCCGACAAGCACGGCTGGACGATGCAGCGGCTGGCGCTGAGCTGCAACTACCAGGCCATCGCCTTCGACAACCGCGGGGCGGGGCGCAGCGACAAGCCGCACGGCAGCTACAGCCTCGAGCAGATGGCGGCCGACGCCATCGCCGTGCTCGACCACGCCGGGGTGGACACCGCCCATGTCGTCGGCGCCTCGATGGGGGGTGCGATCAGCCAGGTACTGGGCCTCGCCTACCCCGAGCGGGTGCGCTCGTTGACGCTGGCCTGCACGTCGTGCCGCAACCACGAGTGGCGACGGCAGCTGTTGGCCAGTTGGGGCACCGCCGCACGGGCGCGCGGGATGGGGTCGATGACCCATGAGGCGGCGCGTTGGGTGATCGGGCCCCGCTCGTTCCGGCGCCTGATGCCAGCCATCGGCTGGCTCGGCCCCCTCGCCTTCGGGCGACCCACGCACGCCTTCGCCGCGCAGGTCGAGGCGATCCTCGCCGCTGACGAGACGCTGACGGAACAGCTCGGCACGATCGAGGTCCCGACGCTCGTCGTCGTCGGCAACCAGGACATCCTCACGCCGCGCGGCGACAGCGAGGAACTCGCCGACCTGATCCCCACGGCCGAACTGGTCGTCATCAGCGGCGCCGCCCACGGCCTGATGATCGAGCATGCTTCGACGTTCAACCGCGTGCTCATGGACTTCCTCCGGCGCGCCGAGACCGCCTACCAGACCCGAGTCGCAGCCGCGGCCGCCCCCGCCGCGGCGACACCCGCCGCCGCGACCACCGGTTTCTGACGCTTCTCGCTCCCGCTCAGAGCGACATCGGCTCCGAAGAACCGCCGGCGCCGGCCGCCGCCTGCTCGTCGAACGTCCGGTCGATGCGCTGGAAGCGGCGGCGGATGGAGGCCCGGCTCTCCTCGTGGGGCAGGACGTAGAGGCGGTTGGCGACGATGGCCTCGACCGTGAGGGCGGCCACGTCGTCGACGTCGAGCACCCGCCCGGCCAGCTCGTCGTTGCCGGCGTCCTGCTCGGGCACGAGCGCCGCGGCGGCCGGCCCGCCGTAGTCGGTGCTGCGGTTGCGCTCGGAGTGCCCGATCTGCGTCCCGACCCGCATCGGGCACAGCACCGAGACGCCGATGCCGTGCTCCCGCAGCTCCCGCCACAGGACCTCGGCGAGGGCCACGACGCCGTACTTGGCGACGCAGTACGGGCCCAACCCAAGGTTCGGGACGAGCCCGGCGAACGACGCGGTGAACAGGACATGGCCGCCCTGCCCTTGGGCGACGAGGCGCGGCAGGAACGCCTCGACGCCGTGGATCGGTCCCCACAGGTCGACGTCGAGCACCCATCGCCAGTCATCGTGGGTCATCTCCAGGATGGGCCCGCCGACGGCCACGCCGGCGTTGTTGAACACGACGTGCACGGCGCCGAGGGCGTCGAACGCGGCGTCGGCGAGCGCCGTGACCTGCTCCAACGACCGCACGTCGCACATCACGCCGTGAACCTCGATCCCGTCGGCGCGCAACTCGTCAACGGCGCGGTCGAGCGCCGGTGCTTCGACGTCGGCGAGGACGAGGCGTGCCCCGCGAGCGCCGAGTTGGCGGGCGGTGGCCAACCCGATCCCGCTCGCCCCGCCGGTGATGACCGCCCCCTTGCCCGTCAGCGTGTCCACATGTGCTCCCTTCGTCGAGCGGAGAGGTCGGCGAACGCCTCTCGGCTCCGCTCCTTGATCCGATGCCGTTCGGTGAAGATCCTGGCGCGCCCGCAGGCCAGCCGGACGGCTCGAGCGGGGGATGCCCGTCCCGCCGCGGCCGGCGAACGCCTAGTTTGGGGTCAGTGAGCGCTGCGACCGCCGGCGGGCACCGGGTCGGGGTCCTTCCCGCCGTCGCCGCGATCGCGCTCGTCGCCACGGCGGTCGTCGCCGGTGCCGTCAGCATCGGCGGCGAGGGCCGCGACGAGGCCGCGACGACGACCACGCTGGCGCCGACGACGACAGCCGCGGCGACGACGACGACCGAGCCGAAGTCGACGATCGCCGCGCCGCTGAGCACCGGCATGTCGGGCGGCGAGGTCGTGCGCCTGCAGCAGCGGCTGGCCGCGATGGGCTTCCAGCCCGGTCCGATCGATGGCGTCTTCGGCGGGCTCACCCGGGCCGCCGTCTGGGCCTACGAGAGCGTCGTCGAGGGCACCTTCTACCTCGACACGACCGGCGTCGTGACGCCCGAGCGGTGGCTCGCCATGCAGGACCCGCTGCCCGTCGTCGCCCGTCGCCCGGACGCCGGCAAGCACACCGAGATCTACCTCCCCGAGCAGGTGATCGTCGTCTTCGACGGCGCCGCCCCGGTGTTCATCAGCCACATCTCCTCGGGCGAGCTCGAGCCGCCCGGAAGCGATTTCACCCAGGGCAAGGAGTGGTGTGAGGAGGTGACCATCGATCCGGGTGAGAACGGCAACGAGACCGGCACCGAGCCGCTGAAGAAGGGCGTGTGCGGCAACTCGTGGACGCCGGGCGGGGTGTACGAGTACTACCGGATGGTGTCCGGTGTCCGGGAGAGCCGCCTCGGGGGGATGCGCAACCCGGTCTACTTCAACTACGGCATCGCCGTGCACGGCGCCTTCCAGGTGCCCAAGGAACCGGCTTCCCACGGTTGCATCCGCATCGACAACTCGTTCTCCGAGCACTTCCAGAGCCTCGTCGCCATCGGCGAACCGGTGTTCGTGTGGGACGGCGTGGAGGAGCCGGAGGTCTACGGCCCCCAGTCCGGGCGGTGGGACTGGGACGACCCGGACTACACCACGACGACCTCGTCGACGACCGTCGCGCCGACCACCACCGTCCGCGTGGCACCGACCGATCCGCCGACGACGCCGGCGCCGACGACGACGACCACGACGACGACGACCACCACCACGACACTGCCGCCCGGCTGAGGACGTGGCGGCAGCTCCGCGACCTCGCTGCCGCCACGGCTCGGCCTCGCCGTCTCGGCTCGGCTCCTGGGTCGCCGCCGGCCGCGCCGGCGTGCCAGCCTGCGGCCATGACGCTGGTCCTGCGAGCCGACGCCGATGGCGTGGCCACCCTCACGCTCAACCGCCCGGAGAAGCTCAACGCCCTCAACCCGGCGATGTTCGCCGCCCTGCGCGCCGAGCTCGACGCCGTGGCGGCCGACGCGGCGGTCCGCTGTGTCGTGCTCACCGGTGCCGGGCGCTCGTTCTGCGCCGGCCACGACCTCGGCTCGATCGCCGAGGGCGAGCGCCACGAGTCGCCGCACTTCGCCCCCGAGACCGTCGACGCCCTCGAGCAGCTGCCGCAGCCGACGATCGCCAAGCTGCGCGGGCACTGCTTCACCGGCGGCCTCGAGCTGGCGTTGGCCTGCGACCTCCTCGTCGCCGCATCGTCGACGACACTCGGCGACACCCACGGGCAGTGGGGCCTGGTCCCCGTGTGGGGGATGTCGATCCGCCTACCCGAGCGGGTCGGCCTGGCGGCGGCCAAGGAGCTGATGTTCACCAGCCGGCGGATCGACGCGGCCATGGCGTCGGACATCGGTCTCGTCGACCGGGCGGTCCCCGACGACGAGCTCGACGCCACCGTCGACGCGCTGGCGGCGGAGATCGCCGCCAACTCGCCGGGCACCAACCGCATCGTCAAGAAGCTGCTGCGCGACCGGCTGGTGACGACACGCGACGCCGCGCTGCTCCACGAACGGTCGCTGCCCTACGGGCTGCCCGACGACATGGCGGAACGGATGGCCCGCCCACGGCGGTGAGCCGCATCAGCAGGCGACGTGCGTGATCTCGCTCCGCCCGAAGCTGTAGATCGCCCGGTGGTCCCCGCCGGCGAGGCGGAGGAACTCGGAGAACGACTCCGCCGGGTACTTCTCCTCGCACCTGCTGCGATCGATGATCGGGGCGTACGGGAGCTGCCATCCGTTGACGAGGTTGGCGTAACCGCCGTCGAGCGACTCGATCGCCGGGAGCTCGAACTGGAAGTTCGGCAGGAGGGGCACGAGGGCGAACCACGTGATCGAATCGCCGAGCGTCTCGGCCAGCAGCACGCACGGCTTGTCGAGGTCGGGGCAGGTGATCTCTCCCGGGCGTGCCGGCGAAGACTCGCGCCGTGCGCCCCTCCGGCACCAGGCTCATCTGCAGATCACCCTCGGTCACCCCGACGGCGTTGAGGGCGAACGCCTCGCGGCGGTTCTCGAGGACGATGGCGACGAGATCGGCGCGCCGCGCCGGCGGGTCGGACGGCTCGACGACCTCGGCGATCGTGTCCCGATCGACGAACGCCACGTAGACGAACAGGGTCAGGGCCACGAGCGCGCCGATGCTCGCGACGAATCGCCACGAGAGCACCTGCCGCATCACCCCGACGCTACTGGCACACCACGCCGACCCACTGGGCAGCCCCGGCGGACCGGCGCCGAGACGGGATCGGGCGGGACGGTTGCCGTGGCGGCGACGCGGGCGGCGCGGCTGGCGCGCTCGGCGACGTCGTCGAGCACGGCGTCGTCGTGGCCGAGGCCGACGAAGATCGCCTCGTAGGCGCCAGGGGCCATGGCCACGCCCTCCGCCAGCATGGCCCGGAAGAAGGCCGCATAGGCGGCTTCGTCGGTGCGCCGGGCACCGTCGAAGTCGACCGGCGGGGGGACCTCGCCGCACACGATCCCGACGAGCGTGCCGACGACCGGGAACTGCGCCGGGAAGTCGGCCGCCGCGCACGCCTCGCGCAGCACCGCGGCGAGGTGGCGGGCCCGCGCCAGCAACTCGATGTACACGTCGGGCTCGAGTTGATCGAGCGCCGCCAGGCCGGCCGCCGTGGCCAGCGGGTTGCCCGACAGCGTCCCGGCATGGAACACCGGCCCCAGTGGTGACAGCGTCTCCATCACCTCCCGCCGACCACCGACGGCACCGATCGGCAGGCCTCCGCCGATCACCTTGCCGAACGTCGTCAGGTCGGGCGTCACGTCGTACTTGGCCTGGGCGCCGCCGCGGTCCAGGCGGAACCCGGTGATCACCTCGTCGAAGATCAACAGCGCCCCGACGCGGTCGCACTCCGCCCGCACGCCCTCGAGGAACCCGGGCTGCGGGGCGATCACCCCCATGTTGGCGGCGACGGGTTCGAGGATCACGGCGGCGACATCCTCGCCGAGCGACGGCACGGCGTTGTACGGCACGACCATCGTCTCGGCGACGGCCCCGGCCGGCACGCCCGCCGTACCCGGCAACCCGAGCGTCGCCACGCCGCTGCCGCCAGCGGCGAGCAGGGCGTCGGTGGCACCGTGGAAGTTGCCGTGGAACGTCATGATGCGATCTCGTCCGGTGTAGCCCCGCGCGAGACGCACCGCGGTGCTGGTCGCCTCGGTGCCCGAGTTCATCAGCCGCACCCGCTCGCAGCTCGGCACACGGGCCCTGATCGCCTCGGCGAGCTTCATCTCCCTCGGAGTCGGCGCGCCGTAGGAGGTGCCGTCGGCCGCCGCGGCAGTCACGGCGGCGGTCACCGCGGGATGGGCGTGACCGAGGATCACCGCCCCGTAGCTCTGCACGAGGTCGATGTAGCGGGTGCCCTCGACGTCCCACACGTAGGGACCCTCAGCGCGAGCGACGACGTACGGGCGACCGCCGACGGCCTTGAACGCCCGGATCGAGGAGTTCACCCCGCCGGGGATGGCCGCCATCGACCGTTCGAACAGGCTGTCGTTGGACGGAACGCCGCGCCCGACGCACACCACCGGGTCGCACCCCGCGGCGGCACAGGCGGTGGCGTCGCAGAAGGGGATCACCGCGACGCGCGCCCGGGCCCCTCGGCGAACCACCGGGTGAGGTACGTCAGGATGACGTCGGCGCCAGCCCGCTTGATCGCCGTCAGGTGCTCGAGGGCGACGATGTCACCGTCGATCCACCCGTTGGCAGCGGCGGCCTTGATCATCGCGTACTCCCCGCTGACGTGGTACGCCGCGATCGGGACGTCGACGCGAGCCCGGGCGGCCTGGATCACGTCGAGGTAGGCGAGCGCCGGCTTGACCATCACCATGTCGGCGCCCTGGGCGATGTCGGCATCGATCTCGCGGAGCGCCTCGCGGGCGTTGCGCCAGTCCTGCTGGTAGGCCTTGCGATCGCCACCGCCGGCGATCGTCACGTCGACGGCATCGCGGAACGGCCCGTACAGCGCGGAGGCGTACTTCGCCGAGTAGGCGAGGATCGAGGCCGCCGGGTGCCCGTCGTCGTCGAGGGCCCGGCGGATGCGCCCGACCTGCCCGTCCATCATCCCGCTCGGGGCGACGACGTGGGCGCCCGCGCGGGCCTGGGCGACGGCGGCCTTGGCGTAGATCTCCAGCGTGGCGTCGTTGTCGACGTCGCCGTGCGCATCGAGCACGCCACAGTGGCCGTGGTCGGTGTACTCGTCGACGCAGAGGTCGGCGATCAGCACGATGTCGTCGCCGACGTCGCCGCGCAGGTCGGCGAGGGCCAGCTGGACGATGCCGTGGGGATCGAAGGCGCCGGAGCCGACGGCGTCCTTGACCGCCGGGACGCCGAACAGCACGACGGCTCGCACGCCGAGGGCGGCGAGCTCGGTGACCTCCTTGCGCAGGCTCTCGCGGCTGTGCTGGACGACACCGGGCAGCGACGCGATGGGCTGCGGCTCGGTGATCCCCTCACGGACGAAGAGCGGGGCGATCAGGTCGCTCGTGCGCACGGTCGTCTCGGCGACGAGCTCCCGCAGGGCGGGGGTGCGCCGCAGCCGCCGCGGCCGGTCGACGGGGAACGGGGCGCCTGCCATTCCCGTCACGGTATCCGCGCCGGGCCGCTCACCCATCGGGGCGGGATTCGTGTCGATCTCCGAGACGAATCCCGCCCAGAGACGGATCCCGCCCAGATGGGTGGACGCGGGCGAGGGCCCGGGCGACGAGTTCGACGATCGTGCCGGGGTCCGGAGACGGGGCGACGTCGGTGACCGTCAGGCCGCGGGTCCGGGCCGCGTCCGCGGTGACAGGCCCGATCGCTACCGCGACCGGCGGCGTGGCCGTCCCGAGACCCTCGATCCATCCGGCGACCGCCGACCCGCTGGCGAACACGACGGCATCGACGGCGCTCAGCCGAGCGGCCTCCGCGGCGGTCGGCCGCCGGCTGACGGTCCGGTACGCGACGACGGTCTCGACGAGGTGTCCCGCCGTGGCCAACCCGTCGGCGAGGACCGGCCGCGCCCGGTCGGCCTGGGCCAGCAGGACGCGCGCCCGTGCCGCCGGGAACTCGCCGAGCAGGCCCTCGGCTTGGGCGAGCACCGGAACCAGGTCGGCCGGTCGGCCGGCCTCCGCCTCCAACGCCGCGGCGGTCGCCGGGCCCACCGCGGCCAGGCGGAGGCCGGGATGCCGAAGCGCCGCGCCACCGACGCGGCGGGCGCCGTTCGCCGATGTCACGACGAGCCAGTCGAAGGCGTCGAGCCGGGCCAGCGCACGGCGCAGGGCGAGACCGCCGTCAGCAGGCTCAGCGATCTCGATGAGCGGCACGTGGACGACCGTGGCCCCGAGGGCGGTCAGCCGCTCGGCCAGCTCGCCCGCCTCGGGCCGGGTGAGGCCGACCTGCACACCGGCCAGCGGGGTCATCGCCATCCGACGGCCTGCTTGGCCGCCCGCGCCGCCGTCCTGGCCAGCTCGACGTCACCGGCGTCGAAGCGCAGGGCGACGACGTCGCGGGCGACCGTCGTGTCGGATGCCAGGAACACGTGCAGCGCTGCCTCGTCGACGTGGCCGCCGACCGGCAGCGTGCACCCCGAACCGAGCTCGGCGAGGAAGGCCCGCTCGACCTCCACGGCGTGGCGCGTCGGGGCGTGATCGACGGCGCTCACCAACTCGTTGGTCGTCCGGTCGTCGGCGCGGGCCTCGACGGCCACGCAGCCCTGACCGACGGCCGGCACGAACATCGCCGGCGGAAGGCGCTCGGCGATGCGGTCCGTCAGCCCGAGCACCTGCAGCGCGGCCACGGCCATCACGATCGCCCCCTCGTCGGGCACCTTTGCCAGGCGGGTGGCGATGTTGCCGCGCAGTTCGACGAAGTGCAGGTCCGGACGGACCGCCGTCAGCTGCGCCCGCCGGCGCACGGAGCCCGTGGCCACGGTCGCGCCCGGCACCAGCTCGCTCAGGGTCCGCCCGATGACGGCGTCCGCAGCATCGCGCCGGCGCAGGAAGGCGGCGATGCGCAGCTGCTCGTGAGAGACCGACGGGAGGTCCTTCGCCGAGTGCACGCCGGCGTCGGCCCGGCCGTCGAGCACGGCCTGCTGGACCTCCTTGACGAAGACGCCCTGGCCGCCGATGGTGTGCAACGGGACGTCCTGGCGACGGTCGCCGGTCGTCTCGACGAGCACCAACTCGACGTCGCACCCGGTCGCCTGACGGAGCTGGTCGGCCACCGCCTGAGCCTGCGTTCGAGCCTGCGGGCTGCCACGGGTGGCCAGGCGCACGCGGGGCACGGCGGACTCAGTGGAGGTCGAACAGGTCGCTCACCGCGGCGGCGTTGCGCTCGCCCTGCGGTGTGCCGGCGTCGTGGCGCAGGCGCACTGACGGTCCGTGCAGCAACTTGGCCACGATGGTCCGCGTCAGCGCATCGACGGCCTGCCGTTCGGCGTCGTCGAGATCGGCCAGGCGGCCGGCGAACCGGGCCAGCTCGCGGGTGCGCAGGTGTTCGGCCCGGTCGTGCAGTTGGGCGACCAGCGGCGCCGCCTGGCGCGCCGTCATCTCGACGGTGAAGCGCTCGACCTCCTCGCCGACGATCGCCCGGACGAGCTCCGCCTCGGCGGCACGCTTGGCCACGCCGCGGTCGGCCCAGTCGCGCACGTCGTCGATGTCGAGCAGTGTCACCCCGGGGAGCCCGGCGACCGTGCGTTCGACAGAGCGCGGCACGGCGATGTCAACGATCAGCAGCGGGCGCTCCGGGTGGTGGTTGTCGGCGACGTCGTCGCGCGTCACGAGGCTCTGCCCTGACGCCGTGCAGGCGACGACGACGTCGCAGCGCGCCACGGTGTCGCCGACACGATCGAGGCCGAGGGCCCGGCCGCCGACGCTCTCGGCCAGTCGGGTCCCTCGCTCGGGCGTCCGGTTGCACACCGTGATCCCGGCGGCGCCGGCGTGGTGCAGCGCGGTGGCGACGCCGACACCCATTTCCCCAGCGCCGACGACGAGCACGTGACGACCCGCCAGCGAGCCCAGGCGGTCGGTCACCATCTCCACGGCGGCGTGGCTGATCGACGTCGTCCCGCGGCCGATCGCCGTCTCGCTCCGGGCCCGCTTGCCGGTGCGCAGAGCGTGGCGGAACAGCAGGTCGAGGGTGGACCGGACGCCGCCGTTGCTGCGCGCGGTCTGCCAGGCCCCACGAACCTGGCCGAGGATCTCACTCTCGCCGAGCACCGCCGAGTCGAGGCCGGCGGCGACCTCGAAGAGGTGCCGGGCGGCGGCGTCGTCGTGCTGGCTGTAGAGGTACGGATGGAGCTCGTCGGCCGGGACGTCGCCGACCTCGCAGAGGAAGTCGCGGATGTCGGCGTAGGCGCCGTGGAAGCGCTCGGCGACGGCGTAGATCTCGATGCGGTTGCACGTGCTGAGCACGGCGACCTCGCGCAGGTCGTCGCGAGCCGCAAGCCTGACCACGGACTTGGCGACGTCGTCGGGCGCGATCGTCAGCCGCTCGAGGACCGACAGCGGGCCCGTGCGGTGGTTGACACCGATGACGACGATGGACATAGGCGATTTCAGTTTACGAGGTGCACGGAGAGGCGGCGAATTGCGTTGTCAGGCGCTGGCGCCTCGGTGCGATCCGGTCGTCAGCGACGGCAGCGGACCCGCCCCGGCGGCTCGGCGCTGCTCGTAGTAGCTGAGGATCTGCAGCTCCACGGCCAGGTCGACCTTGCGGACGTTGATGCCGGGCGGCACCGAGAGCACGATCGGAGCGAAGTTCAAGATGCTCGTCACGCCGGCCTTGACGAGCCGGTCGGCGGCCTCCTGGGCGGCCGACCCCGGCGTGGCGACGACCCCGATCGACACGTGGTGGGCGCTGACGATGGCGGCCAGTTCGTCGAGGCGGCGGACCCGCACGCCGCCGATGACAGTGTCGATCTTCTCGTCGTCGATGTCGACGATGCCGGCAACCGGGAAGCCGCGCTGCCCGAACCCGCCGTAGCCGGCGAGCGCCTGGCCCAGGTTGCCGGCGCCGACGATGACGACCGGCCAGTCGTGGGTCAGCCCGAGCTCACGCCGGACCTGATAGATGAGATATTCCACCTCGTAACCAACGCCGCGGGTTCCGTAGGTGCCGAGGTAGCTGAGGTCCTTGCGGACCTTCGCCGCGTTGACGCCGGCAAGGTCGGCGAGCTCCTCCGAGGAGACGTTCAGGGTCCCGCTCTCCGCCTGCTCGAGCAGGATCCGCAGGTAGACGGGCAGGCGAGCGACGGTCGCTTCGGGGATCCGCCTCCCGCGACTCGTCGTTGCCATCGGCGATCACCCTAGGCCCCTCGTGCGCTCGTTCACAAAGAAGCGGGGCGACTCGTGCGTCCGGCCGGACGCCGCCGCCAATCCGGGGTCACGCCTCCGGCACGAGCTGGCGACGGACGAGCTTGCCGTTGGCGGATCTGGGGAGTTCGTCGACGAACAGCACCTTGCTCGGGCACTTGTACCGGGCGAGGTGGTCGCGGGCGTACTCGATGACAGCTTCCTCGTCCAGCCGGGCGCCTGGCTCCAGGATGACGAAGGCCTTGACCGCCTCACCGGTGTGCGGGTGCGGCACCCCGATGACGCCGACGTCGGCGATCTCCGGATGGGACGCCAGGACGTCCTCCACCTCGGCCGGGAAGACGTTGAACCCGGACACGATGATCAGGTCCTTCGCCCGGTCGACGAGGTACAAACGGCCTTCGTCGTCGATCAGGGCGATGTCGCCGGTGCGCAGCCAGCCGTCGTCGGTGAGCACCCGCGCCGTGGCTTCGGGGTCGTCGAGGTACCCGGCGAAGACGTTCGGGCCGCGCACCCAGATCTCGCCGGCGTCGCCGACCAGCGCGTCGTCGCCGTCATCGTCGACGACGCGCAGCTCGATCCCGTCGAGGACGCGGCCGATGGAGCCGAACCGCGGCGGCAGGCCGACCGACGAGGTGACGATCGGTGATGCCTCGGTCAGGCCGTAGCCCTCGGCGACCTCGAGGCCGAAGCGTTCGCGCAGCCGCTCGGACACGCCGATCGGCAGCTTCGCCGCGCCGGACAGGGCGACGCGCACCGTGGCGAAGGCGTCGGACGGCGCTTCGTCGAAGTGGGCGAAGGCCACCCACATCGACGGCGTGCCGGGGATCGCCGTCACACGGCGGGCGCGGATCGACTCCAGGGCGGTCGCCGGGTCGAAGCGCTGGACGAGGAGCACCGTCGACCCGACCGACAGGCTCAGCCCGAGCACCACGTTGAGCCCGAAGATGTGGTACGCCGGGATGACCCCGTAGACGACGTCCGTCGCGCTCACCCGGTCGGGCACCGACTGCGCCTGGGTGATGTTCGACAGCAGGTTGCCGTGCGTCAGCATCGCAGCCCGCGGCGAGCCGGCAGTGCCGCTGGTGAACATCAACGCCGCCAGGTGGTCGGGGTCGACGCCGGCGACGGGCAGTGGCTCGCTCGTCAGCAGGTCGTCGAAGGCGAGCGCACCCTCGATGTCGTCCCCGTCGACGGTGATGACGTGGCGGATCGAACCCAGCTGCCCGATCGTCGACGTCACGCCAGGCTCCCGCCGCGGTGCGGTCGACGATCACGGCGACGGGGTCGACAGCGGCCAGTTGGCCCTGCAGCTCCGGTGCCGGGCTGGTCGGGTTGAGGGGCACGATCACGGCACCGAGCCCGACGATGGCCAGGTAGGCGATCACGAACGGGTGCCCGTTGCCGCAGATGACGGCGACGCGGTCGCCGTCGCCCACACCGAGGCCGGCCAGGCCGCCGCGCAGGCGACTGGACTGCTCGGCGAGCTCGTCGTAGGTGAAGGTGCGGTTCCGGCTGATGAGCGCGGCCCGGCTGCCGTCGTGTCCATCGATGATCCGCGCCACGTTGACGGGCTCGGCGGTCACCGGTCCGCCGTTCTCGGAGTCCCCCATGCGGCGCCGATCGTAGTCAGATGCGCAGGAGCGCGATCACGCCGGCGAGCAGGATGGCGACCAGCAGCAGCCCGATGACGAGGGTCGTGGCCGGACGCACTGCGGCGAGGCTACCGGTCGCGTCGCAGCTCGACGGGGATCGCCGGCGGCGGCCGGCCCGCTGGGTTGTCGTCCTCGATGGGCGCGATGACGACGGCATCGCCGGTGTCGAGGTGCAGCTCGCGGGCGGCGGAGCGCTGGTCGAGCGCCAACGCGTACATCCCCTGGGAGTCGAGCACCAGGCCGATCGAGCCCGGTCCGAGATCGGCGAACGTGATGGCCGGGCGGGCGATGCGCCGCTCGTCGCCGATCGTCACGCCCCACACCGCGACGTCTTGGTCGAGCTCGTCGGGGCCGACGTTCAGCTGGCAGTTGCCGAAACGGTCGACCCACAGCACCTCGGCATGGATGCCGTCGGGTTCCTCCCGCGGCAGCGGGACCATGCCCGGCATCAGCAGGTCGGCATCGACGAGCGGTCCGAACTCGGCGAGGTCGACGCCGTTGCAGAGGTGGGCGGCAACGGGGGCGAAGATGTCCCGACCGGCGAACGTCGCCCCCGGCGCCGCGAGGTGGTAGTCGGCGTTGGTGAGCTCGACCACGCGTTCGGCGCCGCCGATGATCGCCACCGCCGGCGCCAGGAGGCCGTTGTCGGGGCCGACCAGCACACCGGCGCCGCCGGCCACCTCGACGGCGATGGCCCGCCGGGCCGTCCCCACCCCAGGGTCGACGACGGCCAGCACGACACCCTCCGGCACGTAGGGGATGGCCCTGGCGAGCGCCAACGAACCACCGCGCACGTCGAAGGGACGGATGCCGTGGGTGAGGTCGATCGCCGTGGCCCGCGGTGACAGGTCCCGGAGCACGGACTTGAGCACGCCGACGAACTCGTCGTCGTGGCCGTAATCGGTGAGCAGGGTCACCGTGTCGTAGGTCCGAGCCATCGGCGGGCAACCTAACCCCGGACGCGACGAGGGCCGGTGCCAACCCCCCGATGGCACCAGCCCCGTCGGCGCTGCCAGGACAATGCGTCCCAGCGCGTCTCAACGGCGTCAGACTAGGCCGTCACTCGACGTGAGAAAAGGGTCACGCCGGAAAAACAGTGGCGTAATTCACATTTCGAACGTCAGTCCGCTCCGGATCACCGTTCTCACGAGCCCAATTCGGCGCTGCGCGCCGCCGCCGCGGCGACAGCTTCGGCCAGCGCCGAGCGCACGGCGTGGGCCTCCAGCACCTGCAGCCCGGCTGCCGTCGTGCCGGCCGGCGACGTCACCATCGCCCGCAGCGCGGCCGGATCGCCGCGCTCGGCGAGCAGCGCCGACGAGCCGACGAACAGCTGGGTCGTGAACGACGACGCCAGCGGCCGGGGCAGGCCGGCGGCCACCCCGGCGTCGATCAAGGCCTCGGCGACGAGGAACAGGTAGGCCGGACCGGACCCGGTGAGGGCGGTGACGGCGTCGAGGTGGCGTTCGGCGACGCGCTCGACGATGCCGACGGCACCGAGGATGCGCTCGGCCCACGCCAGATCGTCCTCCTCGGCCGTCGTGCCGCCGGCGATCGCCGAGGCCCCTAGGCCGACGAGCGCCGGCGTGTTCGGCATCGCCCGCACGACGGCGACGGACGGCCCGGCCGCATCCTCGATCGAGGCGATCGACACGCCGGCGGCGATCGACAGGATGCGACTGGCACCGGCGGCGACGGCCGCGGTCACCGCGGCGGGCACGTCCTGGGGCTTGACGGCGATGACGGCCGCGGCGCACGGGGGCACGGCCTCGGTGACGCTGACGTGGGCGAATTGCTCGGTGAGCTGTCGTCGGCGCTCCGGCAGGGCCTCGGACACGGCCAGCGTCGACGGATCGGCGCCGTCGGCGGCGAGCAGCCCGCCGACCAGGGCGGCGCCCATGTTGCCCCCACCGACGATGACGAGCTGGATCATGCGGTCACGGTAGTGAGCTCCACGAACTGGGCGGAGATCCCCGTCCCGAGATGTTGGTTTCCCCTTCGGCCGCGTCGGCACCCCCAGGGGCAGTGTCCGGGTCGGTGCGCCTCGGGGATGTCGGAAGACCGCTGCCGCCGGCCCGGACGCCCAACCGGGTCAGGAGAAGCGGCTGGCGAAGCCGATCCGCAACAGGGCCTGGAACGTCTGCTCGACGGTGGCGTACAGCGTGCCGATGACGCGGTCCAGCTCGGCCTCGTTGAGGGCCGCCACGCCGACCTCGCCACGCAGGAACACGGCGTCCTCGATGCCGATCGAGAAGTGCGCCCCGACGAGGCGCTCGTTGCGCCGCAGCAGGTGCTCGTAGAGCTCGGCGGCGTTCTCCTCCGGCGCCGGCATCACGTAGGTCTCGTAGCGCAGGGTGCGCTGGCCGAGCGTCAGCCACACCGTCGTGAAGTCCTTGTCCTCGCCGCGCAGCCGCACGTACCACCGGCGCTCGTCCCCCTCGCCCCGCTCGATCGCCTCCACCGGCAGCGACGTGGCGGCGATCGACGCCAGCCAGTCGTCGATCTCGCCCTCGAGGGCGTCGAGCGCGCTGTCGTCGTAGACGTCTGTCACGCGTGCGACGTTACGTGGCTCGGCTCAGTCCTCAGGAGCACACGACGAGCTCGGGTGCCGGCGTGGCCGCCAGGTCCGTGTACAGCCGGCGCAGCCGGGCCGCCGTGAAGCTCCACGTGAACCGCCGCGCCCGGACCGCCGCCGCTGCGCCCATGGCCGCCGCGCCGGCCGGGTCGTCGAGCAGCTGGCTGATGCCGCGGGCGTAGCGGGCCGGATCGCGGCCGTCCACGAGCAACCCGGTCACGCCGTCGTGGACGATGTTCAGCAGACCGCCGACGGCGCTGGCGACGACGGGGATGCCACACGCCGCTGCCTCCAGGGCGACGAGGCCGAAGCTCTCGCTGCGGCTGGGGACGATGACGAGATCGGCCGCCCGGTAGTAGCTCGACAGGATGTGGTGCGGCCGGGGCGCCACGAACTGGACCCGATCGGCGACACCCAGGTCGGCCGCCAGCTGTCGAGCCTTGGCCTCCTCGCTGTCGCCGGCCGCGCCGCTGGCGCCACCGACGATCACCAGGACGGCCGTGCTGTCGGCGAGGAGGGCGAGGGCCCGGATGGCCACGTCGGGCGCCTTGAGCGGTTGGATGCGCCCGACGAACAGCAGCACCGCACGATCCGTGGGCAACCCCACGGCACGCCGGGCGCCGCCCCGGTCGCCGGGAGCGAAGAAGGCGTGCTCGACGGCCGGCGGCACGATCTCGATGCGTCCGGCGGGGTCGCCGTAGAGCCGCCGGAACTGTCGCTCCTCCTCGGGGCAGCTGACGCAGATGGCGTCACTGCAGCCGATCACCTCGGCCTCGGCCCGATCGCGCCACGCCGGCTCGAGGTCACCACCCTCGGCCTTGACCCGGGCGAGGGTGTGGAACGTCGACACGAGCGGGACCCCGAGCTGGTGCTTGAGGCGGTGCCCGACCACACCGCTCAACCAGTAGTTGCCGTGGACGACGTCGACACCCGGCCCGGACCGGATGTCGTCGAGGACGCCGGCCGTGAACTCGTCGAGCTCGTCCGCCAGGGCTTCCTTCGGCAGTTCGAAGGGACCGGCGGGCACGTGGATGACGCGGTGTCCCGGTTCGACGGCCACCTCGCGTGGCAGGCCGGCGCGGTCGGCCCGGGTGTACGTCGTGCACTCGATGCCGGCCTGGGCCAGCGCCGAGGCGACCTCGCGGACGTAGACGTTCATCCCGCCACTGTCGCCGGACCCCGGCTGGAGCAGCGGCGACGTGTGCACGGAGATCATCGCCACCCTCTTCACGGCGCCCTGAACCCTACCCAGCGGGTCGGGTATTCCCGGCGCCCGCACCGAGCGCCCGGTCAGCTGCGGAGGTAGCTCTCGTACACGTTGAGCAGGACCTGCTTCTGGTCAGCCGTGAGGAACGGGTCACGTCCGATGGCCTCACGCACGCTCGGCGCCGCGGCGTCCTCCTCCGAGAGCAGGCCGGCGCGGACGTACAACGCCTCGACGCTGATCTTCAGGGCCTTGGCGAGCTGCTGCAGGATGTCCGCCGACGGGCGGCGCAGCCCGCGCTCGATCTGCGAGAGGTACGGGTTGGACACCCCGGCGAGTTCGGCCAGGCGGCGCACCGACATGCTGGCGATCTCGCGCTGGGCGCGGATGAACTCGCCGAGCTCGGCGAGACGCTCCTCGAACTCCTTGCGGAGGGCGTCGGGGGTCGGTGGGGTGGTGGTCATGGCTCGGGCCCGTCGTCACCGTCGTCGCCACCTGCGTTCTGCTCGCGGTAGCGACGGACGAGCTCATCGGTGAGGTCGTCGAGCTCGGCGAACACTTCACGGCGCTCACTCGACACGCGGCTCTCGAAGGCCTCCAGCGCCGAGGCGAGCTCGGTGAGGGCCGGGTCGTCGAGCTCGGCGAGCCGGCCGAAGCCGTGGTCGGCACACAGTTGGTCGAGCTCGGCCGAACGGGGGTGTTCGCTGAAGTCGTCCGCCGGTCGCGGCGGCCGTCCCGACTCGCCGAGCAGCCGGTCGCCGAGCACGTTGGGGAGGTCGTCGGTCAGGTCCGCCGCGTCGGACGCGCCGCGCCGGGCCAGCTCGGCACGGGCCAGGTCGGCGCGGCCCTGGGCCACCCGCCTGACGTAGGACACGGCGTCGTCGAGGGCCTGGAGGGCTCGCCGGCGGGCCTTCAGCTCGTCGAGATCGAGGGTGCTCACGTCCGCTCGGTCATCGAGCACCTCCTGACACCGGTGGAAGCACGGCGATCTCGTCGCTCGGTCCCACCGTCGTCGTGTCGGCTGCCGGATCCCCGTTGACCCAGATGCGGCACGTCTCGAGCACGTCGGCGAACTGCTGCCCGTAGCGCTGGCGGGCGGCGCTCAGCACGTCGCCGACCGTCGTGCCGGGCACGTCGTCACGCCCCGTCCCGGCGGCCTCGCGGGCCGACGCGAACATGCGCACGATCGCCACGCAGGCGAGCGTACCCAGGCGCTCACCGATCCCCTTCGGCCACCGTCAGCGACCGTCCGGACCGCCAGCGGACTCTGTCCACCGGACGCCCGCACCGACGACGATCGCCGGCGGTGACCCGCCGGTAGCCTTCGGCCCTCGTGGGAACCGAGAAGCGCGACCGGCAGCGAGCCAACCGGCAGCTGAAGTACCAGCAGGAGGCGAAGGAGGCCGGGCGCCGCAAGCTGACCCGGCGGATCGTCATCGGCGTGCTCGCCGTCGCCGGGGCGCTGGCGCTCGTGCTGTTCCTGGCGTGGGCGTTCGGCTCCGGCGACGATGACGACGACCCGGCCACGACGACCGTCGCCAGCGAGCAGACCGTCGCCTCGGACACCACCACGGCCGGCAGCACGGCGGGCCCGCAGCCGTTCGCCTACGGGTCCGGCGCCTGCCCACCTGAGCAGGTGAGCGAACCGGTCAAGCAGTTCGACGACGCGCCGCAGCTGTGCATCGATCCGGCCGCCACCTACAGCGCCCGCTTCGTGACCAACCTCGGCGACATCGTCGTCGACCTCGACGCGGCCGACGTGCCGGGCACGGTGAACAACTTCGTCACCCTGGCCCGCTACGGGTACTACGACGACACTCGGATCTTCCGGACGGACCAGAGCATCGGGATCCTCCAGGGCGGCGGGTTCTCCAACACCGAAGACCCGGGCTACGAGATCCCCGACGAGGGGTCGGGCTACACCTACCGGCCCGGACTGCTCGCCATGGCCCGCACCGGCGAGCCGAACTCGGCCGGCGGCCAGTGGTTCTTCACCGTCACCGATGCGTCGGCGGCTCTCGACGCCCAGGGCACCTACGTCGTGTTCGGCGAGATCACCGAGGGCCTCGACGTCGCCGAAGCGATGCTCGCCCTGGCGCCGCCCGAGGGCGACACACCGACCGAGGAGATCGTCCTCGAACGGGTCGAGATCACCGAGACGTCGGCCAGCTGAGAGCTGGCCTGCCCGTCAGGGCAGCTCACCGTGGACCGTGGGCGCGCCCACCAGCTCCCATCCGTCCGGGCCGTGGACCAGCGCCGACCCGGTGGGCAGCTCGACGAACGGGGTGTCGGCCAGGGAGAGCGTCCGCTTGCGCCGGTCCTCGCTCCACGATTCGGCGTCGGGGACGATCGACAGGCCCTTGACGATCCCGAGTCCCAGCGTGAACGCCCCGCCACGCTGGTCGAACATCGGGTCGCACAGCGCCGCCGCGCTCTCGCCGACGGCGGCCACGAGCCCTCCGGCGGCGAGCACCTCGCCGAGGGCGGCGAGGACGGGCGTGTCCTTGAGCGCGCTGCGCAGGTGCATGGAGGAGTCACCGACCAGGTACACCGCCCGCGCCGCCCGCACGACGCCGGCCGCGCCCTCGTCCTCGGCGTCGTGGCGTTGCAGCACCATCAGCGCCTCGACGACGATGTCGAGCCGCTCGCCCCAGGACATCGCCGCGGCGATCAGGGCTGCCGGTTGCTCGAAGGCGTCGGCGGTCGGGAGCACCACGACGCTCTGCGCTCCGGCATCGCCCACCAGCCGCCGGTCGAGGTCGTCGTTGGCTCGGAACGCGCCTCCGCCCAGGAGGGCGATCGTCCCCGTCATCGCAGTCGGCGTCATGGCGGCCGATGGTAGGCACGTCCGCCGAGTGGAACGGTTACCGTTCGGTAACTAGGCTCTCCCGTCATGGGTGAGATCAACACTGTTGGCATCGTCGGCTCCGGCATCATGGGCTCGGGCCTGGCGGAGGTCGCCGCCCGGGCCGGCTTCGACGTCGTCATCCGCTCGCGCACCCGGCGCGGTGCCGACGCGGTGCTCGCCAGCGTGACCGCCAACCTCGACCGCCAGGTGACCAAGGGCAAGCTGGAGGCGTCCGAGCGCGACAGCGTGATCGAGCGCATCCGGCCGACCGACCACCTCGGTCACCTCGCTCCGTGCGATCTCGTCCTCGAGAGCATCGTCGAGGATCTCGCCACCAAGCGCGAGCTGTTCGCCGAGCTGGAGCAGATCGTCAAGCAGGACGGCATCCTCGCCACCAACACCTCCACGCTCCCCGTCGTCGAGCTGGCCGTCGCCACCCAGCGCCCTGACCGCGTGTGCGGCATCCACTTCTTCAACCCGGCTCCGCTGATGAAGCTGGTCGAGGTGGTGCGACCGCTGACGGCGAGCGACGACACGATCAAGGCGGCGATGGGCTTCGCCACGGCGTGCGGCAAGGAGGCGATCGAGGTCACCGACCGGGCCGGCTTCGTCGTCAACGCCCTGCTGTTCCCCTACCTCAACAACGCCGTGCGGATGCTGGAGAACGGCACCGCCTCGCGGGAGGACATCGACACGGCCATGCAGGGCGGCTGCAACTTCCCGATGGGTCCGCTGGCGCTGCTCGACCTGGTCGGGCTCGACACGTCGCTGTCGATCCTCGACGCCCTCTACGCCGAGTTCCGCGACCCGAACTACGCCGCGGTCCCGACCCTGCGGCGGATGGTCGCCGCCGGCCAGCTCGGCCGCAAGACCAAGCAGGGCTTCTACGCGTACTAGTGGCCGAGCTCGCTCGAAACTCGCTCGCTCGGCTGTCTCGCTGCGCCTGGCGGCGCCGGCCCTCGGGGCCGACGCTCGACCTGCCCCATCACGCTCGCTGCGGACGGGGGCCGAAGCGGTCGGGACTCCCGCGACCGCTCGACGCTCGCTCGATCGGCGTGGCGAGCTCGAGTCGACTGGTCGCGTCACGGCCGGCTGGGCGACGTGATGGGTGTTCGCTGAGATGGCGTCGATGCCGATCGAGCCACCGCCGTGTCGCTGGCGGCTTCCGCCGCCCGAGCTCGCCGACGACGACGGCATCGCCGGCATCGGCGCCGACCTCGAGCCGGGCACGCTGCTCGCGGGCTACCGCAGTGGCCTGTTCCCGATGCCGCTCGGGCGCCGCAGCATCGCCTGGTTCTCCCCCGACCCGCGGGCCATCCTGCCTCTCGACGGGCTCCGCGTCAGCCGCTCGCTGCGCCGGAGCATGCGGCGCTTCGAGGTCCGCCGGGACACACAGTTCGGCGAGGTGATGGTCCGCTGCGCCGACCTGCGGCGGCCCGGCGGGTGGATCACGCCGAACTTCGTCAAGGCCTACATGCGCCTGCACCGGCTCGGATGGGCCAACTCCGTGGAGTGCTACGACGACACCGGCGCGCTGGTCGGCGGCCTCTACGGCGTGCACATCGGCGACTTCTTCGCCGGCGAGTCGATGTTCCGCACCGCCACCGACGCGTCCAAGGTGGCCCTCGTCGCCCTCGTCGACTGGCTCGACACGACCGGCGCGACACTGCTCGACGTGCAGTGGATGACGAGCCACCTCCGGTCGCTCGGGGCCGTCGAGATCCCTCGGAACGAGTACCTCGAGCGACTCGCTGACGGCGGTCCACACTGGCCGCGGGGACCGCACGGCGAGCACACTGCCGACATGAGGTTCACCGCGTCGCCGGGTCATCGGGGCCGCGGCCGGCCGCTCATCGCCATCAGGGACATGGCCGAGCGATGACCGGACGCGATGCGCCGTGGTTGATGCGGACGTACTCCGGGCACTCGACCGCCGCGGCGTCCAACCGCCTGTACCGCACCAACCTCGCCAAGGGCCAGACCGGGCTGTCGATCGCCTTCGACCTCCCGACGCAGACCGGCTACGACCCGGACTCCCCGCTCGCTCGCGGCGAGGTCGGCAAGGTGGGCGTGCCGGTGGCCCACCTCGGTCACATGCGCACCCTCCTCGACGGCATCCCGCCCGGGCAGATGAACACGTCGATGACGATCAACGCCACCGCCGCCTGGCTGCTCGCTCTGTACGTGGCCAACGCCGAGGAACAGGGCACGCCGTCGACGGAGCTGCGCGGCACGACGCAGAACGACATCGTCAAGGAGTACCTGTCCCGCGGCACGTACATCTTCCCGCCCGCGCCGTCACGGCGGCTGATCGTCGACATGGTCGCCTGGTGCGCCGAGCACGCCCCGGCGTGGAACCCGATGAACGTGTGCTCGTACCACCTCCAGGAGGCCGGAGCCACGCCGGTGCAGGAGCTCGCCTACGCCTTGGCCACGGCGATCGCCGTGCTCGACGCCGTGCGCGACTCGGGCCAGGTGCCGCCCGAGCGGTTCCCGCGGGTGTTCGCCTCGATCTCCTTCTTCGTCAACGCCGGCATCCGCTTCATCGAGGAGGTCTGCAAGCTGCGGGCGTTCACCGAGATGTGGGATCGCATCGGGCTCGAGCGCTACGGCGTCGAGGACCCGAAGGCGCGGCGCTTCCGTTACGGCGTCCAGGTCAACAGCCTCGGGCTGACCGAGGCCCAGCCGGAGAACAACGTCCAGCGCATCGTGCTGGAGATGCTCGCCGTCACGATGTCCAAGCGGGCCAGGGCCCGCAGCATCCAGCTGCCGGCGTGGAACGAGGCGCTCGGCCTCCCCCGACCCTGGGACCAGCAGTGGTCATTGCGGATGCAACAGGTGCTGGCGTTCGAATCCGATCTCCTGGAGTACGAGGACATCTTCGACGGGTCGAACGTCATCGAAGCGCGCACGACCGAGCTGCGCGATGCGGCGCAGGAGGAGCTCGACGACGTGCTGGCGCTCGGCGGGGCGTTCGAGGCGGTCGACGCGCTGAAGGCCCGCCTGGTGTCCTCGATGGCCGAGCGGACCCGCCGCATCGAGTCGGGGGACCTCGTCGTGGTCGGCGTCAACCGCTTCACCGAGACCGAGCCGTCGCCGCTGGGCGGCGAGGGCGCCATCCTGCGCGTCGACCCCGGCGTCGAGGCAGAGGCCGTCGCCGATGTCGAGCGATGGCGGGCCGGCCGCGACGAGGCTGCCGTTGCCGCGGCGCTCGACGAACTGCAGCGGGCGGCGCGCGACGGCGACAATGTGATGCCCCCGTCGATCGCCTTGGCCAAGGTCGGCGGCACGACCGGCGAGTGGGGCGCGGCGATGCGCGAGGTGTTCGGGGAGTTCCGCGCCCCGACCGGCGTCGCCGGTGCCGTCGGTTCTGTCGCCCGCTTCGCCGAGGTCATCGAGCGGGTCAAGACGATGGCCGGCGGGCCGCCCAAGCTGCTCGTCGCCAAGCCCGGTCTCGACGGCCACTCCAACGGTGCGGAGCAGATCGCCGTCGCCGCCCGTGACGCCGGGATGGAGGTCGTCTACTCGGGCATTCGGCTGACGACCGAGCAGATCGCGGCGTCGGCGCGCGACGAGGATCCCGACGTGATCGGCCTGTCGATCCTCTCCGGGCTCGCATCTCGAACTGGTGCCGGAGCTGCTCGGAGAGCTGCAGCGGATGGGCGTCGATGCGCCGGTGGTCGTCGGCGGCATCATCCCCGAAGAGGACCGTCCGAGGCTGGCGGCGGCGGGTGTCGCCGCCGTGTACACGCCCAAGGACTTCGATCTGGCACGGATCATGGGCGAGATCACCGACCTCGCCATCACCCACCGCGGCCGCTGAAGAACCTGCCTCTGTAGCCGCCGACTACACCGAGACCGGCGCCCGCTCGGCGTCGATCCAGTCGCCGAGCACCGGCCCGGACTCGAAGCTGGTGATCAGCGCGTAACGGGGAGCCGCGCCGGGATGGACCACGACGTGCCACAGGCGCTGGGTGTCGACGACGAAGCGGGCACCTTTGTGCAGCGGCAAGCGAACCTCGGTCTCGGGGTCGGGCAGGCCGTCGGGGCCGCTGTCCATCAGCACCATGTAGCTGTCGGGGTTGTCGGTCAGCTCCAGCCAGGAGCGCACCACCCAGCCCTCGTCGTCGGGGTTGAAGCGGTTGTTGTCGTCACGGTGGAGGGAGCGAATCGCCTCGTCACGCGACTGCGGCTCGAGCTTGATCACCCGCACCCGCCCGAAGTTGGCGCCGATCGAGGCGACGTAGCGCCGAACGGACGGGGCGACCTCGGCGTTCGACGTCCACAGGGCGTCTTTGTCGGTCTTGCCCTTGTCCCAGAAGCCGCGGCAATCGAGCTCGCCGTCGGCGGAGGCGATCGGGGCGAAGTTGGTGTCGCCACCGCTCTTCCAGTCCATGTACTCGAGCGCCCCGTACTCGCTCACCGGCACCTCGAAGTCGGCATCGGCCAGGACGACGAACCCGCGCTCGGCGAGCTGCGGCAGGCGCGGGTGGGGGGTGTCGAGGGGGATCTTGACGCTCCAGTGCGCGGAGGTCGGCCAGAACTCGGTCATCGCCACAGCCTACGGAGCGACGGTCGTGACGGCAGGCAATGCGGTCGGTCCGGGCACCGTGGTGGGCAGCGTCGTCGCCACGATCTCCGACGCCAGTGGCAGCTCGAGGATCTGGCCGGCCTGGATGGCATTGGGGTCGACGATGCCGTTGGCCTCCATGATCGCCGGGATCGGCAGGCCGAAGGCGTCGGCGATCTCGGTCAGCGTGTCTCCGCGCTGGACCTCGTAGAACCGCGGTTGGGTCGTCGTCGGGGCCGCGACGGTCGACGTCGTGGTGGTCGTCTGGATCGGTGCCAAGGTCGCGTTGGCCGCCGGATCCTCGTCGTCGGAGCACGCCGCAGCGGCGGCGATGACCAACCCGACGACGGCACACATCGCGCCCAACGATCGCGATCGCACCGCCGCAGCGTAGCGGTGTGGCAGATGCCACCACGCTGCGTCGGCGGCGGCGTCGTCGTTATGGTCGTCCCGTGGCCGACGACGACGTGACCTATCCGGGCGCCCAGGCACCGGACCGCCAGTGGCGGATCGATGCCGGCGGCATCTCCCTCGCTGCCTACGAGTGGGGCGATCCGGATGCCCCGCCACTGCTCTGCGTCCACGGCGGCTTCGACTTCGCCCGCACCTACGACGCGTTCGCGCCGCTGCTCGCCGCCGGTGGCTGGCGCGTCGTCAGTTGGGACCAGCGCGGCCACGGCGACAGCGACCGGGCGGCGCTGTACTCATGGGACGCCGACCTGCGCGACGCCATCGCCGTCTTCGACGAGGTCAGCCCCGGCCGGCCGGTGCCGGTCGTCGGGCACTCCAAAGGCGGCGGCATGATGATCCAGCTCGCCGATGCCCAGCCGTACCGCATCGCCAGCTTCGTCAACCTCGACGGCATCCCGTACCAGAGCCGGATCCCCGATGTCGCCGAGCACACCCGGACGAAGATGATGGCCAACGAGGTCGCCGGCTGGCTCGAGCACCGCCGTCGCACGTCGAGCGCCGAGCGCAAGCCCGGCACGCTCGACGAGCTGGCCGAGCGGCGGGGCCGGATGAACCCCCGCCTGTCGCCCGCCTGGCTGCGCTACCTGGCCTCGGTCGGCGCCCGCCGGGACGCCGACGGCTGGCGCTGGAAGATCGATCCGTCGATGCGCTTCGGCGGGTTCGGCCCGTGGCGCCCGGAGTGGTCGCTGTTGCGACTGCCGGGGCTGCCGATGCCGTTCCTCGCCGTGCTCGGCCGCGCGCCCGAGGCGATGGGCTGGGGCACGGCGCCCGAGCGGGTGCTGCCGTACCTCCCGCCCGGCGGGCGCTGCGAGATCCTCGACGACGTCGGTCACTTCGTGCACATCGAGGCGCCGGAGAAGGTCGCCGGCATGGTCCTCGACCTGGTGGGGCGCAACGCATGACTGCGCTTCGAACGAATCGGCGTCACGGCTCGGTCACGATGCTGACGCACAACCGGGTCTCGCTGGCCCTGCACCACCTGCGGGACGGCGAGGGGCGGGCGCTGCTCCTGCTGCACGGTCTCGGCGAAGCGGCGCCGGCGGAGGTGCCGGCGTGGATCGACGGCTGGGCGGGGCCGGTCGCCGCCCTCGACTTCACCGGCCACGGGCGCTCGACGATCCCCGTGGGCGGCGGGTACACGGCCGAGGTGCTCCTCGCCGACGCCGACACGGCGCTGGCCGAGCTCGGGCAGGCGACCATCCTCGGGCGCGGCCTCGGTGCCTACATCGCCCTGCAACTCGCCGGGTCGCGGCCGGCCGATGTCATCGGGGCGATCCTCGCCGACGGGCCGGGGTTGGCCGGGGGGGCGACGTTCGCCACGTCGCAGAGCTTCTTCGTCCTGCCGCCCGCCGGTGGTCCGCCCGACCCCTACGCCCTCGCCGAGATGAGCCGCGACCTCCGACCGCCCGACTACACCGCGGCGTTCGTGCGCCTGGCGCTGGCCGGGTCACCACTCGACGAACCGATCAGCGTGGCCGCCGTCTTCCACCCGCCGTGGCTGGAGGCCGTGGCCGCCGAGCCGGGCGTCAGCGTGACGACGATCCCCGAGGCCCTGGCCCGCTACGCCGCCGCCTAGACATCCTCCCCCATCTGGCGCGGGATCGTCTCCGGGCGAGGATCACGTAGCGTCGTGATGGTGATCGTGCTGGCGCTCGTGGCGTTCGTGGCGATGGAGCCGATCACCGCGGCGACGCACCGGTTCGTCATGCACGGCGTCGGGATCCGCCTCCACCGCAGCCACCACCGCCGCGCCCACGTCGGCCTCGAGCTCAACGACGTCTATCCGCTGCTGTTCGCCGCCGTCGTGTGCCTCGGGCTGTGGGTCGGGTTCCACGAACCCCGGTGGTCCGAGCTCGTCCCGCTCGGCGTCGGGGTCACGGTGTACGGCGTCGCCTACGCGGCCGTGCATGACGTCTACATCCACCGGCGGCTGCGGTGGTTCGACGACCGGACCGTCCGCTGGATGGACCGCCTCGCCGACGCCCATGCCCTGCACCACCGCTTCGGCGGCGCGCCCTACGGGATGCTCGTGCCGGTCGTTCCCCGGCACGTCCGGGCCAGGGCGTCAGGCGGCGAGCGGGTCGCGACCGTCCCAGGTGCCTGAGCTGCCGTAGGGCTCGAAGCGGGCGAACAGCTCCTCGCCGTACCAGCGCTCGGTGCGGGTGCGGCGCACGACGGCGCGGTGGCAGGGCTGGGTGGCGAAGGCCGTCACCGCCTCGACACCCGACCACAGGCTGAACGTCCCCAACCGGCCGATCGGGAGCTCGCCGATCCCGGCCGCCGCCAGCAACCCCGGAGCGCGCGACAGCTCGGCGCTGACCGCCGGACCGGCGGAACGGAACGCCCGCCAGGCACGGACGCGCACGTCGGCGCGGGTCACCACGGCGATCGGTCCGTCGTCCACGCCGGGCGCCAGGCCGCCGAGCACGTCGGCGCCGCGCCACGACCCGTGGCCCCCGATCAGCCGCAGGCGCACGTGCCACGACTCCTCGGCGGCGCGCCACGCCTGGGCGACCGGCGAGCGGGTGAGGAACGCGTCGAGGTCGGCCTCGTCGCGCCACACGGCGAACAGTGCCGTCCGGCGCGGATCGGCGGACGGCCCGGTGTCCATGCCGCGGCCGGTGCCGAGCAGGCGCCAGACGTCGAGGCCCTCGACGTGCCGCAGGTGCCGGCGGTCGGTTGCGAGGTGGGTCATCGCCGTCACGGCGCGGTGGGCGCGCACGAGGTGGAACGACCCGACGCGAGGCATCGGTCGGACATGCTGGCATTGTGCGTGGCCTGATCCGCATCGCCGTGCCGGCCGCGGCGGGCTACCTGCTCGGTTCGATCCCGGTCGCCGACCTCGTGAGCGGCCGGCGAGGCGTCGAGCTCCGCCGAGTCGGCGATCGCAACCCCGGCTACTGGAACGCCCGGGAGACGATCGGCCGATCGGCGGCTCGGCCGATCCTCGTCGGCGACGTCGCCAAGGGCGCCGTGGCGGCGACGATCGGGCGGACCGTCGCCGGACCTGGTCAGTGGTGGCCACCCGTCGTCGGAACCGGCGCGGCGATGGTCGGTCACGCCTGGCCGCTGTTCGCCCGCTTCCGGGGTGGACGGGCCGTGGCCACGTTCGGCGGCGGCGCGGCGGTGATGTCCCCGTTGACGGCGGTCGTGGCCGCCGCCACCGGCGTCGTCGGGTGGCGCGTGCGCTCGTCCGGCGCGACC
This sequence comes from uncultured Acidimicrobiia bacterium, assembly GCA_963776995.1. Taxonomy (GTDB): domain Bacteria; phylum Actinomycetota; class Acidimicrobiia; order Acidimicrobiales; family Ilumatobacteraceae; genus JALZMG01. Next base: position 53,174 of record CAVZPA010000006.1, on the reverse strand, counting down.
GGCGTGCGCATTGCGTTCGTCGCCTACCCGCTCGCCCAGTTGGCCGTCGACGGCACCCGCCGCACTGCCGCCACCGGCGCGCTGATGACGTTCATCGGCTTCCGCTTCTGGCAGGCCGCCGATCACCGTTGACTCATCCGAGTGTTTGCTGCACCGGAGTGTGTGCTGCGGGGCGTCCCCGCAGCACACACTCCGACAGCAGCAAACACTCGGATGGGCTAGCGGTAGGTGCGGCCGCGCCAGTGGTGGCGGCGGGTCAGGACGCCACCGGCCAGGGCGGCGACGGCGACGACATCGGCCGTCGGCGAGAGCCAGTACGCCACCCCCCGTGGTCGGTAGGACGGCGCTGTCCCGACGAGCGTGCCGAGGCGCGCCGCCAGGAGGACCACATCGAGCACGTCGCCGCGCCGCGCCACCAGGCGGACGAGCGGCAGCGCCTGGGCCAGCGCCACGACCGCCAGCTGGCTGAGGCGACGCGGCAGCGGATCGACCCCCGGCAACGACAACGACCGCCCCCAACCCCGCCACGCCTCACCCGCCGACTCGTACATCCGCACGGTCAGCAGCGCGGACGCGTCGAGGAACGCCACGGCGAACCCGGCCGTCGCCAGCGTCCGGACGAGGGCGACATCCTCGACGGTGTGGTGGGCGACCGGCCGGAAACCCCCGGCGTCGAGCAACGTGTGGCGGTGGACAGCCATGCACTGGCCGTTGGCCATGCAGCCGACCGACCGGTCCGGGGCGGGCCGCGCCGGGCATGGCGCCGCGGTAGACGAGCGTCGTCAGCAGCGCCGGGTGCAGCCATCGGGACAGCGCGGTGGGGCACTCGAAGCGGCCGGAGACGGTGAGCACGTCGAGCCCGTCGGCGACGGCCCTGGCGACCAGGGCGCCCGGCAACGCCGGCGCCGGCCGGGTGTCGGCATCGAGCAAGACGACCCACTCCCCGCTGGCCGCCTCGAGCCCCTGCTGCAGCGCCCACGCCTTGCCGACCCATCCGGCGGGCAGCGGGCGCCCGGCCAGCACGGTCGCACCACTACGGCGGGCCAGCGCCGCCGTACCGTCGCTCGACTCGTCGTCGACGACGATCACCTCGGCGACGCCCGGCGCCCCGACGACGGCCGCCAGCAGCGGGCCGATCCGCGTCGCCTCGTCCCGCGCCGGGACGACGACGCTGATCCGCGCCCCGACGTTGCTCGACGGCCGCACCGGCGCGCGGCGGCCGGCGGCGCGGGCGAGCGAGCGCACCGCCACCACTGCGGCAAGCGACCGTGCGGCGGTCGTGGCTCTCACGTGGCGACCTCGTCGGCGGCGATCATCGACGCCACGATGCGGGCGCTCATCGCCACCAGCGGCAGCCCACCGCCGGGGTGGCTCGATCCGCCGACGAGATACAACCCACGCACGGCGCCCCGGTTGCCGGGCCGGACGAACGCCGCCCGCCGGCCGTTCGACGACGTCCCGTAGATCGCCCCGCCGGCCGAGCGGTAGCGGGCCGCGAAGTCGGCGGGAGTGATCGTTTCCGACCAGGCGACGCGCCGGCGCAGGTCGACGCCGCGCGCCGCCAGCCGGTCGAGCAGCAGGCGGGTCTCGGCGGCGCCGTCGAGGCGCATGCCCGGCGGTGTGGTGACGAGGAGGAACCAGTTCTCACCGTCCTGCGGCGCCTGCGACGGATCGGTCACGCTCGAGACGCAGGCGTAGATCGTCGGGTCGGCAGCCATGCGTCCGGCGGCGAGGTCGTCGAACTCGGCGCGGTCGTCGCCGGCGAACCACACGTTGTGGTGCCCGATGCCGGGTGTCCGCCCGCTGACGGCGGCGATCAGCACCAGCCCGCTCGTCGATGGCTCGGCGCGCCGCACCCGCCGCAGCGCCCGATCATCGGGCAACAGATCTCGGTAGACGTGCTCGGCGTCGGCGTTGGCGACCACCACCCCGGTCGCCAACGCGCTGCCATCGGCGAGCTCGACCCCACTGACGGCACCGCCGGCCGAGGCGATCCGCACCACGTCGGTGCCCACGCGGATCTCGACGCCGAGGCGAGCGGCGACGCCGAGCAGCGCCGCCCGCAACGCGTCCAGCCCGCCCCGCGGGTACCAGCACCCGAAGCGCGACTCGAGGTGCGGGATGCACGCCAGCGTGGCCGGTGCCCGGAACGGCGACGATCCGGAATACGTGGCGTAGCGCCCGACCCACTGGACGAGCCGCGGATCGGCGAAGTGGTCCGCGGCGCAGCGGTGCAGCGTGCGCAGCGGATCGATGCCGACGAGATCGGCGGGCGAGCGCATCCGCCGCAGCAGTTGCCATGGTGGGCCCATCGGCCCGGCGAAGAACGTGCGGGCGCTGATCTCCCAGATCCGCCGGCCGTGTTCGTCGAAGCGGCGCCACGCCGCACCGGCACCGGGCGAGAAGCGCTCGAACGTCGCCGCCGTCTCCTCGCCGCCGTCGGGCACGACGAGCTCGCCACCATCGGGCCAGCGGTAGTGGAACTGCGGATCGAGGCGGACCACGTCGAGCTCGGCGGCCAGCGTCGTCCCGGCCGTCGCCAGCAGCTCGTCGAAGATCTGCGGGAGGATCAGCAGCGACGGACCGACGTCGAAGGCGAAGCTGTCGTGGCGGCGGGCCGCCAGCTTGCCCCCCACGGTGCCGTGGCGCTCGAGCACGACGACCCGATGACCGACCGCGGCGAGGCGGATCGCCGCCGCCAGCCCACCGACGCCCGCGCCGATGACGACGATCGGCCGCCGCTCAGCCATCGCCCCAGCGGGCGGCGGCCAGGGCCGCGATCGGCAGCATGGCTGCCCCACCGACGGCGGCGACGAGTCGGTCCCGGAAGAAGGCCGCGAAGCCGAGCGTCTCCATGACGGCCATGCCGGCGTACTCCCCGACCAGGACGCCGTCGGCGCGGCGGGTCGGGAGCAGCGCCTCCAGCATCGCCATCACGGCGGCGCTCGTGAGCAGCCAGCCGGCGTAGTTGCTCAGCGGGATGCCGCGATAGGCGCCAGGCTGCTGCCATCGCCAGTAGTCCTCGGCGGTCATCTGCGGGTCGAGGAACAGATCCCACGCCGTCAACGCCACGGCCCCGAGAGCGATGCGCCCGGCAGGTCGCGAGCGGCCGCCCAGCGCCGCCGACGCCGCCTCCCGCGCCGGCACCGCCATCCCCCACCACGCCAGCGGCACGACGACCGGCACCCCGGCCACGACGGCCCGCAACCTCCCGGTGTAGCGGTACCGGCCGAACGGGACGCCCGTCGCCGTGCCCACACGCTCCACCGTGGCCGTCGCCAATGTCACCGCCAGCGCGGCCGTGCCGGCCCGCGCCCACCCCCAGCGGCGGGCTGTGGCGACGGTCGTCGTCGTGAACAGTGAACCGACGACGGCGTAGGAGAGCGCTCGGCGGCCGCCACCGCCCCGGCGGGCGAGCGGGAAGGCGACCATCGCCGCCGCCGTCGCCGTAGCCGGGAGCCAGCAGACGGCAGGCCTCATCGAGCGAGGTCGCGCACCCGGGCCGCGGCCAACTTCCCCGAGATGAGGACCATCGGCACGCCGACCCCCGGCACCGTCGACGACCCGACGAACACCAACCCGGGCACCCGAGGATCGACGTTGCGCGGACGGAACGGGCCGGTCTGGCGGAACGTGTGAGCCAGGGCGAACGGTGTGCCCCGCTCCATGCCCAACGCCTCCCAGTCGAGAGGGTCGTAGATCTCCTCGGTGACCACATCGGTCGGGTAGCCGGCCGCGGCGACACGACGGCGCAGGCGCTCGACGGCCCGCGGGCGGTGGCTCGTCCAGTCGACGCGGCCGTCGAGGTTGGGCACCGGCTCGAGGGCGTACAGGGTCGAGCAGCCGGGCGGGGCCAGCGACGCGTCGTCGACGGAGTGCAGCGTCACGAGGATCGACGGGTCCGGCATCACGTCGCCGTCGTGGATGAGAGCCCGGAACGAGTCGTCCCACTGGGCGCCGAAGTGGATGTTGTGGTGTGCCGCGGCAGGCGGCGGCGCACCACGCACACCGGCGACCCACAGCAGACACGACGGTGAGTAGCGACCGCGGCGGGCGGCGCGCGGCGCCTCGACGCCGCCGAGCAGTGTGCGGTAGGCGACGGGGAGATCGGCGTTGCAGACGACGGCGTCGGCGGCGATCCGTTCACCGCCGGCGAGCTCGACGCCGCGGACGGCGCCGTCACCGGCGCGCAGGATCCTGACGATTGCCGCGTCGTAGCGCACGTCGGCCCCCGCCTTGACCACGGCCTCGGCCAGGCCGGTGGCCATGGCGTGCATCCCACCCTCCGGCACGAAGACGCCCTCGATCGAGTCCATGTAGGTGATCACGGCATACAGCGCGAGGGCCTCGTAAGGGGCGACGCCGGCGTACATCGCCTGGAAGCTGAACATCCGCTGCAACCGCTCGTCTTCGAAGAACGAGGCCACTCGGCGCCCGAGGCGGCCGAACCCGCCCAGTCGGACCAGGCTGGCACCGGCGCGCCAGCGGCGCACGAGGTCGAGCGCCGAGTCGAAGTCGGCGTCGATGAAGCTCGGCATCTCGACGCGGTAGAGGTGAGCCAGCCAGTCGGCGAAGCGGCCGAACGCCGCCGCCTCCTTGGCGCCGGCGAACGCCCGGATCTCGGCGGACATCGCCTCGCGCCCGTGGCGCACATGGAGCACGGAGCCGTCGTGGAACGTCGCCCGGTACATCGGATCGACCGGTCGGAGTCGGAGGTGGTCGTCCATGTCGGCCCCGGCGGCGGCGAACACGTCGGCCAGCAGCCCTGGCATCGTCAGCACGGTCGGACCGTTGTCCAGTCGGAACCCCTCCCGCTCGATCAGCCCGGCTCGGCCGCCGGGGCGCCAGTCGCGCTCGAGGACCGTCACCTCGTGGCCGTCACCGACGAGGTGGGCGCTGGCGGCCAGCCCGCCGAGGCCGGCCCCGACGACGAGGACCCGCATCAGACGACTCGCCCGGCGACGAACGAGGCCAGCGCCGCCAACTCGTCCTTGGCATCGGCGGTGAGGTCGACGCGATCGAGGGCCGCGATGGCCTCGTCGGTGAGGGTCGCGATGTGCTGCTCGAGCGCCTCGAGGGCGCCCGTCTCGACGATGATGTGCTGGATCCTTTCGACCTCGGCATCGTCGAGCCCGCCGACGCCGACGCGGTCGAGCACCGCCCTCTGGCTGGCGTCGGCGGCCGCCACCGCCCGCGCCAGCAACGGCGTCGGCTTCCCCTCGCGCAGGTCGTCGCCGACCGGCTTGCCGGTCACGGCACTGTCCCCGAAGGTGCCGATCACGTCGTCGCGCATCTGGAAGGCATCGCCGAGCGGCAGCCCGTAGGCGCTGAGCGCGGGCACCAGCTCGTCGCGCCGGTCCGGCGCCGCCAGCACGGCGCCGACGTGGAGCGGTCGCTCGATCGTGTACTTGCCACTCTTGTAGCGGGCGATGCGCTCGGCCTTGACGAGGCGCCGATCAGCCTGCACCGAGCCGAGCAGGTCGAGGAACTGCCCGATGTTGAGCTCGAGGCGCAGCTCGTTCCACAGCGTCCAGACATCACTCGGCATTCCCGTCAGCAGCTGGTCGGACAGCACGAAGGCGAGGTCACCGACGAGGATCGCCACGCCCTCGCCGAAGCGCCGCGACTCGCCGGCCCACGTCGCCCGGCCGTGCTCGTCGGCGTACATGGCGTGGGTGGTCGGCGCGCCGCGCCGGCTCGCCGAGTCGTCCATCACGTCGTCGTGGAAGAGGGCAAAGGCGTGCATCAGCTCGAACGCCGCGCCGGTGCGCACGATGCGCTCGTCGCCGGGGTCACCACCGGCGCCGACGAAGCCCCAGTGGCAGAACGCCGGCCGGAGGCGCTTTCCACCGGAGCGGACCATCCGCCCGATCTCGTCGAACGGGCCGGCGAGGTCGGCATCGAAGGCGCACCACCGGGCCCGCTCGACCCGGATCAACTCCTCGAGACAGGCGTCCACGCGGGCGGCGATCGGCGCCAGGCTGAGCGGGGCGACGGGCGACACCCGCTGAGACTAGGCGGCGCACCGCCGAACCGGTCGGGCCCGTCGACGCCTGCTCGCCGTCACCGATCGTCGTCGGCGGCGTCGAGGTCGGCGACCACCTCGTCGATGCGCAGGCGGGCGGCGCTGATCCGCTGGCGGCAGACGGCGATCAGTTCGGTGGCCCGGGCGACCCGGTCGGCGAGGCGGTCGACGTCGACGTCGCCGCCCTCGAGCTCGCGGAGGATGGCGTCGAGCTCGTCGAGGGCCTGGGCGTATCCCGGTTGGTCGGGTGGAGGCGAGGCGGGGGTTGTGTTCACGGGCTGCCCCCGTCGTCGGGCTCGGCGCGGCTGCGCAGCGAACCCGTCGCCAGCTGCGTGACGAGGATCTCGCCGGCGGCGACGTCGGCGGGCGAACGGAGGACCCGCCCGTCGGCGGCGCGTGTGATGCTCCAGCCGCGGGCGAGGACGTTGACCGGGTCGAGTGACCGTACGCGCGCCTCGATCGAGCCGAGGTGGCGCTCCTCGGCGGCGAGCAGCTGCGGTGCCCGCGACACCAGCCGCTGACCAGCGCCATCGACTCGACGTTGGCCGTCGACAAGTGGGCGATGAGCACCGGCGCGCAGCCGTTGGACGCGGACCCCGAGACGTTCGTCGGCTCGCTCGACGGCGGCATGCGTGCGCCGGGCGATGCGGTGGGTGCGGTCGCCGAGGGCCCGCTCGACCGTCGCCAGTCGCGATCGAGTGATGTCGATGACGGCGGCGTACCGGCCCTCAGCGGCCGTCAGGTACTGGCCGACCGCCTGGACGAGTGACTGGGCGCACGCCGTCGGGGTCTTCAACGAGGTGTGGGCCACCTCGTCGGCCACGCTGCGGTCGATCTCGTGGCCGAGCCCGGTCAGCACCGGCACCGGCGCCGCGGCGATCGCCCTGGCGATCGGTTCGGCATCGAACGTCGCCAGCTCGTTGCGGGCGCCGCCGCCGCGGATGACGACGATCACGTCGAGCCCCCGCCGCTCGGCGTGCCGCGACAGTGCCTGGAGCGCCCTGGTGACCCGGCGCGGCGCGTCGGGACCCTGGACCGTGGTGTCGGCCAGGACGACGTGGAACCCGAAGCGGCTGCGCTGGAGCTCGTCGTGGAAGTCGTGCCAGGCGGCGGTGCCGGCGCTGGACACGACGCCGATGCGCAACGGCACCCGGCTCAGCGGCCGGCGGCCGTTGACATCGAGCGCACCGTCGGCGGCCAGGCGGCGCAGGACCTGGTCGCGCTGCTGCGCCAGGTCGCCGAGGGTGAAGCGCGGGTCGAGATCGGACATCTTCAAGCCGAGCTGGCCACTCGGTGCGTAGAAGTCGAGATGCCCGAAGATGCGGACCTTCATCCCGTCGGCGAGGCGCAAGCGGTGCTTGGCGAGGAGCGGTCGCAGCCGCATCCGGGCGTTGGCGAAGAACTGCACCCGGACCACCGCCTGCCGGCCCGGCGCATCGTCGGCGAGCGAGAAGTAGGCGTGCCCGCCACGCTCGTTCCAACCCTGGATCTCGCCGCGCACCCACACGCCGTCGGAGAAGCCGCGGCGCAACGTGCTGTTCACGGCGTCGGCCAGTTCGCTGACGGTGAAGGTCGGGTTGGCCTCGTCGTCGAGTGGCTCGTCGCCGAAGTCGAAGGCCGGTTGGGTCATCATGACGACACCATCCTGGCAGCGGATCCGCGGCGCCGTCAGGCGCCGAGCTCGCGCACGTTGTCGAGGTCGGCGTCCGGGAACAGCTCGCCGTCGACCGGGAGGTTGCGCCGGACACGCAGCTCCTCGAGTTGCTGGAGGGGCCGTTCGAGGGCCCGCCGGCGCGTGCCCGTGAGCTGATCGATCTCCCGCTGCACGGCGTCGACGTGGCGCTTGACCTTCTCGGCCGACTCCGTGTACTTCTGCCACTGCTGGCTGAACTTGCCGATCAAGGACAGGATCTCGTCGCTGGTCTGCTCGATCATGAAGTTGTCGAACGCCTGGCGGATCACACCGAGGAAGGCGAACAGCGTCAGTGGCGAGCACATCACGACCCGTTGGCCCATCGCCTCGTCGAGCAGGCCAGGGTCGTGCTCGTGGATGAAGCCGGCGAGCTGCTCGTTGGGCAGGAACAGCAGCACGTAGTCGACCGCCGGCTGGTCACCCTCACGGGCGTAGTCCCGCTTGGCCAGCTCCTTGACCCTCAGCCGCACGTCGCTGAGGAAGCGCTTCAGGTGCGCCTGACGCTCGGCATCGGTGCCGACCTCCAGGTAGCGCAGGTACGAGGCCAGCGGAAACTTGACGTCCATGTACAGGACATGGCCCTTGGGCAGATCGAACGTGAAGTCGGGCCGGCCGGTGCCACCGTCGACCTGGGTCTGCTTGCGGTAGTTGACGTGCTCGGTGAACCCGGCGAGGCGCAGCACGTCCTCGGCCATCCGCTCGCCCCATTGGCCCCGTGCCTGCGGGTTGGCCAGCGCTTCGCGCAGCACACGCGTCGAGTCGGCGAGGGCGCTGGCGACCTCGGCGTGACTGCGGAGCGACGCGTCGACCTGCCCGAAACGCTGGGCGCTCGCCGTGCCGAGCTCGGAGACCAGCGTGCCGAGGCGCTGCAGCTCGACGCGCATCTCGACCCGAACCTCGTCGAGGCGCGTGTCGATGACGTCCTTCTTCGCCGCCAGGTCGGCCTGGACCGTGCTGGTGACGGTGCTGGCCGCCGTGCCGAGCTGCTCGCGGGTGAGCACGGCTGATTGCTCCAGTGCGGCGCGCACGGCCGCATCGCGCTCGGTGGACGCCTGCGCCGCGATCTCGGCGAGGGCCGCGTCGATGGCGTCGTAGACGACGTCGCCGAGCCCGCTCACCGCCTGGTCGCTGGCCGCGGCGCGCCGTCGCAGCACCACGTAGGTGGCGCCGGCTGCCCCGGCGGCCACCACCGCCATCGCGGCGGCGAGGATCACGGCGATCACGACCATGCCGCCATGATGCGTGGTGGGTGTCACACCCAGCGCGGATGGCCGACGAGACGAGGTCCCGGAATCGCGCCCGGCGCAGTCCTGTGCTGCCCGCGATGATGGGTCGATGCAGGGCTCGACGTCGTCCGCACCGGCCACCGACCGCGTCCGCGTGCGGCGAGGCGCGATCCGCGGCGGAGTACGACCGCTCGGCGATCTTCGGAGTGCTCGACGCCGGGCTCATCGCCCATGTCGGCGTCGTCACCGACGACGGCCCGATCGTGCTGCCGATGGCCTACGGGCGCACCGACGACTGGCTCTACGTCCACGGTTCGGTCGCCAACGCGGCCCTGCGCGCCGCGGTCGGCCAGGACGTGTGCATCACGGTGACGGTGGTCGACGGCATCGTCGTGGGACGCTCGCCGTTCCACAACTCGATGAACTACCGGGGGGTCGTCGTGCGCGGCACGGCGCGGCGGGTCGAAGACCCCGAGGAGCATGTGGCCGCCCTGCGACTCGTGAGCGACCACGTCGTGGCGACGTGGGAGACCGGCCGGGCACCGTCGGCGGAGGAGATCCGTCAGACGATGGTCATCGCCGTACCGCTCGCCGAGATGTCGGCGAAGATCCGCACGGGCGATCCGATCGACGAGGCGGCCGACGTCGACGGTCCGCACTGGGGAGGCCACGTGCCGATTCGGGCTGTCTGGGAGGAGCCGGTCGGGGCTCAGGACCTCGGCCGCGGAGTCGCTGTCCCGGCGGCGATCACTGCCCTGGAGGGTCGCCGGGTGTGACCCGCCGCAACCGGGTCGACCCATGGGGCGACCTGCACGCCGCCGGCGGACGCGGGCTGTTCACCGGCAACCGCGGCTGTCTGGTCGACGACACCGGCCGCATCGTGCGCCACCACCGCAGCACGACGCTGTGGATCACGTGCGTGACATCGTTCCGCGGCTGGCGCCACCCGCTCGAGGCGCCGCACGTGTGGACGCCGCTGTTCTTCCTCGACGAGGCCGTCGCCCTCGCCGCGGGGCACCGCCCGTGTGCCTTCTGCCGGCGCGACGACTACCGGTCCTACCGGCAGGCGGTGGCCGCGGGTGGCCGGCCACCGCTGGCCGCCGAGCTCGATCGCCGGCTCGCCGGCGAGCGGCTGCGGCGCGGGCGAGGGCTCTCCCGTGCCGCCGACCGCCTGCTGTGGACGGCCGACGTCGACACGCTCCCCGACGGCACCGTCGTGCTCGACGCCGAACGACGACCGAGCCTCCTGGTCGGCGCGTCGATGCAATCGTTCACGTTCGACGGCTGGGCCGCGCCGGAGCCGCGGCCCAGAGGTGGCGCCGTGGCGGTGCTGACCCCCCCGACGTCGGTCGCGGCGCTGGCTGCGGGCTATCGGCCGACGCTCCATCCGAGCGCCGCCGGCGAAGCGCCGAGCGCCGGATCAGCCGCTCGCCCCGCCCGTGAAGTTCCACGACGACAGGTGCAGTCCGGGCGCGGTCCAGCGCGGCATGCTCGCTGAGTACGTGTCGCCGGGCAGCGCCGAGGCCACGCGACCGACGGCTCGCACCGCGCCCGGCATCAGGGCCTGGGCGTAGGACTGCGTGAACCGGAAGTTGCGCAGCGGTGTGCGCACCTCGCCGTTCTCGATCAGCCACACCCCGTTACGGGTCAGCCCGGTGATCGCCAGCGAACGAGGATCGAGCACGCGGGTGTACCAGAAGTCGGTCACGAGCACACCTCGCTCGACGCCGGCGACCAGCTCGGCGGTCGCCGAGTCGACCACGGGGCCATCGACCTCGGCGGCGACCGCACCCGGCGCGTCGGCGCCGTGCAGGACGAGGTGCCGAGCGATGGCGCCGAACGCCGCTGATCCCACGCCGTGCCCGGTGGACGTCGCGCCCGCCGCTCGCAGCGGTGCGGCGATCATGGGTGAGGGCGACCGTCGTGCCGCCCTCGACCAGCGCCAGCCGCCGGCGCGGTGTCCCTTCGGCGTCGTAACCGAGCCCGGCGCCGGGCGCATCGTCCACGAGCTCGACGGCTCCATCGAACTGCTCGTCACCCGGACGCACGAACGAACGGCGTTCGGCGACGGCCTTGGCGTTGAAGCCGTACACCGAGAAGGCCTCGAGGATGTCGGCGACAGCCGTCGGCTCGAGCACGACCTCGTACCGGTCGGGCGGCAACTCGACCGGGTCGACCCCTGCGTTGGCCTTCGCCGCGGCGCGGGCACCGAGCACGGCACCATCGATGTCGGCCAGCCGTCCCGACGCCGCCCGGGCGACGCCGTCGCTCCCCGGCCGCCTGGCGATGCCCGCCAGGCCGACGTCGGCGCTCTCCCCCGCGACGGCCTGTCCGACGGAGTTGGCGAACGCACCCGACCAGTGGTTGGTCCGGCAGTAGCCGGCGGTCTCCAGCCCTCCCGCGGCGTCGATGAACGCCTTGACGATGGCGGCGCGATCGTCCGGCGTGGCGCCCGCCGTCGCCGGATCGAGCGGGGCCACCGGATCGACGGGCGCAGGTGGCGCCAGCCCGGGCCAGCCGGGGTCCAGCGGGGCGACACGCGCCGCAGCGACGGTGCGGTCGACGAGCACCCGCAACCCCGACTCGTCGGCGAGCGTCGACGAACCGCTCACCGTGCGGCCGTCGCGATGGATCGTCACGTGGACGCTCAGCGTGTCCTCGGCGACGTTCTGGTGGATGACCGAGTTGGCGAAGCGGGTCAGCGCCAGGCGGTTGCGGCTGATCGACACCTCCACCTCGGCGGCGGGTTCGGCGACACCGACGAGGTCGAGGACCCGCGTCGCCAGCGCTTGGTCCGGTCGCAAGCTCGCACGCTCACGCCCTCACTCCGTTCAGCTTCGGCCTCCGGCCTACCGGGCTCGCAAGCTCGCCGACGCTCACGCCCTCACTCCGTTCAGCTTCGGCCTCCGGCCTACCGGGCTCGCAAGCTCGCCGACGCTCACGCCCTCACTCCGACGCGCACGTTGCGGAAGCGGGCCGGTGCGGCGGGGTGGCCGGTGTGGCCGGTCTGGCCGGGCTGGCCCTTCCCGCAGTTGGGGGTGCCCCACGCCACCGTCTCCGAGGAGAGCATGTCCATCGACCGCCAGAACTGCGGGCCGATGCCGGTGTAGGTCGGGTTGCGCAGCAGCCGCCCCACCTCTCCATTGCGAACCTCGTACCCGACCTCACACCCGAACTGGAAGTTCAGCCGCTTGTCGTCGATCGACCACGAACGGTTGGTCTCCATGAAGATGCCGTCGTCCGTGGCGGCGATGATCTCCTCCAGCGTGTGCGGGCCCGGTTCCAGGCCGACGTTGGTCATCCGCACCATCGGCAGGCGGTTCCACCCGTCGGCGCGCACGCTGCCGGCGTAGTCCAGTCCAGCGACGGCGGCCGAGTCGCGGCCGGCGAGCACGCCGACCCAGCGGCCCTCGCGGACGGCGTCCCGGGGCGCCGCCGGTGTCCCTTCGTCGTCGAACCCGAACGACCCGAGGGCGCCGGGGATGGTCGGGTCGATCGTGATGTTCATCAGCTCGGAGCCGTACTGCAGCGATCCGAGCTGGGCCAGGTCCAGCCACGATGTGCCTGCGTAGGCGGCCTCCCAACCGAGGATGCGGTCGAGCTCGATGGCGTGGCCGACTGACTCGTGGATCTGCAGCGCCAGCTGCTCGGCGCCGAGGATGAGCGTCGTCTCCCCGCTCGGGCACAGCGGCGCCGACAACAGCTCCTGCGACTCCTCGGCGATTCGGGCCGCGTGAGCCTGGAGGTCCAGCTCCTCGACGAGCTCCCATCCGCGCGTGCCGTACTGGCCCCGCGCCGCCGGATACGAGCGTCGCTGGGTCTCGCCGTCACCGATCGACGTGGCCATGATCCCGGCACCGCACTCGCGCACCCGTTGATCGATGCGGTGGCCCTCACTGGAGACGAACCACTTGGCCGTGTCCCAGACGTGGTACAGCCCCTCGGCGAGATCGGCACCGTGCTCACGCATCGTCGCCGTCGCCCCCACCAGGAGGTCGCCCTTGTCCGACAGTGCGACGCCGAGTGGATCGATCTCGCACTCGTTGGCCCACGACCCGGACGCCACCTCACCGGGGACGAGCTCCGAGGCCCCGCGCGAGACCGTGGCACTGGCCGTGGCGATCGCCGTCGCCTGTGCACCGGCGGCGCGCACCGCGTCGTCGGCGAGGTCGGGCACTGCGAAGAACCCCCATCCGGACCCGACGAGCGCGCGCACGCCGATCCCCTCGTCCTCGTGCTGCATGAGCTCCTCGACGTCGCCGTTGCGAGCCGTCATCGACTCGTGCCGGCGGCGCATCACCCTGGCGTCCGCATAGCGGGCCCCGGCGTCCAACGCCGCCTGGACCGCCGCTGCTGCGGCATCGAACTCGGTCATCCCCGCGACCCTAGGTGGACCTGCTCAGCAACGTTCAGCGCAGCGAGATCGTGAAACAACGGTCGTCGAGCGAGCCGAGGGCGTAGGAGACGTAGTCGACGCCGAAGTCCGAGTACAGCCTCCGGCAGCGCTCGCTCCACGCCAGCGCTGCGGGTGACGACACGCGGTGGACGATCTGCTGGATGCCCCCGTCGTACACGCGGTACTCGGCCCACGTCCCGGGGAAGTCCTTGACGCAGCCGACCTCGATCGACGGGATCGCCGGTCCGACCCGCCGCACCCGATGCCGGTGGGTGTGGCCGGCGGTGTAGCCGACGAGCGCCGACCGCCGGACGAGGACGTCGGTCAGCGCGTCGCTGGAGTCGGGATCGATGCCGAAGTACTCCGGGTTGCGCTCCCCTGCCACCCATTGCTGGTGGTGACCCATGGCCAGCACCGGGACGGTCGAGGCCGCGGCCCCGGCGTCGAGCCAGTCGAGCTGGGCCGGCGAGAGGCGCCCGCTCGTGGCAGTCGGGATCGCCGTGTCGAGCAGGGCGATCGCCACGCCGGGAAGCTCGAGCCAGAGATCACCGGCGTACTCGTGCTGGCCCCGATAGGCGTCGTGGTTGCCGCGCACGGCGTGCAGACGATCGCCGAAGACCGGGCGGTAGCACGCCTCGAAGGCGGCGAACTCCTCCGGGGCGCCGTCGGACGTGAGATCGCCCTTGACGATGACGGCGGCGAGATCGGCGGCGGACATCTCGGCGACGGCCGCCCGGTTCATCGTCTCCGGATACGGCTCTGCGCCCGCCGGGGCAGTGAGGATCGGCCCGTCCGGGTGGTCACCGACGCGACCGGCCTCGACCTCGCCGAAGTGGACGTCGTTGACCGTCGCGAAGCGGCACCGCAGCTGGCCGACGGGACGGTCGAGCGTGCGGAACCTCACGCCGTGACGCTCGTAGGTGGTACCTGGCTCGAGTCCCTCGACATGGTCGACGTCGGTGCCGTCGTGGAACGTGGCCGCGTCGTCGGCGACGGTGGTCAGCTCGACGACCATGGTGCGGTCACGCCCTTCCCACGCCGGCCCCTCAGACCCAGGGCCGCGCCCGTCGCAGGGGGATCGGCTGCGTCCACCAGCGGCCGCTGAAGCGCCACACCGGCGCCCGCCGGCCGTCGTCGGCGGCGTCGGCCGCCGGCGCCGGCCACAAGACGTTCATCGCCGCGACGATCGCCGCCGCTTCCTCGTCCGTCGCGGCCGGCGTGATCGAGACGTCCATCGCCACCGACGCTATCCGCAGCGCCGCGGCCCTACGCCGTCCGGCCGCCGACCATCGCTGCGGTCGCCTCGTCGGCCGGGTGGAACAGCTCGACGTGCAACTCGTCGAGGGTGATGTCGACGGGTGTTCCGATCGACGTGTTCGTCGAGAACCACGACTGCACGGTGTCACGGACGCGGTAGCGCAGCGGGATGACCACGGCGGGGATGCCGTCGCGCGTGCGCCACGTGCCGTCGAGACCGGCGACGTTCGGATATGCCGAGACCTCTTCGAGGAGGTCTCGCAGACCAGGGTCGCGTGTGACGGCGACCTGGCGGTGGAGCGTGGCGAGGAGGTGGTGGGCCCACTCGGCGAAGTTCTCGATGCGCGACGCCATCCCCTCCGGGTGCAACGTGATGCGGTAGGAGTTGGCCGGCGCGAGGAGGTGCTCGGCCACCCCGTCGAGGAACACCTGCGTGCCGGTGTTCGACATGACGACGTTCCATTGACGATCGACGACGACGGCCGGGTACGGGTCGTGAGCCCGGATCAGCTCGCTGAGCGCGCCACGCACGGTGGCCAGGACGTCGTCGTCGAGCGGTGTCTGCGGGTAGCGCGGCGCGTAGCCCGCGGCGAGGAGCATCGTGTTGCGCTCGCGCAGCGGCACGTCGAGGTGCTCGGCGAGGGCCAGGACGAGCTCGGGGGAGGGCTTGGACTTGCCCGTCTCCACGAAGCTGAGGTGCCGGGTGGACACCCCGACGTCGAGGGCGAGGTCCAGCTGGCTGCGCCTGCGGTCCTCGCGCCAGTCCCGCAACATGCCTCCGACGTTCGTCGTCACGGCTCGAACCTACGCCTCCGCCGCCCGCCGCCGGCCACGACTGGCCGGCGGCACGGGCCTGGGACCATCAACCGGCGGCGATCGTCTCGCCGGCGAAGCCGATGATGCGGTGCAGCCTGCCATCGGCGTCGCACTTGGCGACGTCGAGGCCGGCGAACGCCGGATCGCTGCCGGGCTCGCCGAGCGCCCAGTTGAAGCGGACGAGGTCGCGATGGGAGTCGATGGCGCTCGTGCGACGCATGACCAGACCGGGGAACTGGCCCTGCACGGCGGCGATCATGCCGTCGTAGGCCTCGAGCCCGTCGGCCTCCAGCATGGGATCGCGGTACCACAGGTCGGCGCCGAGCGACGCCTCGATCAGCGCCGCCCGCTTCGCCGGGTCGGTCTCGTTCCACGTGGCGAGGTAGGTGTCGACGGTCGTCTCGACGGAGGTGGTGGTTTCGGTATCAGCACTCATGACGCCACTCTGCGCCACCACCCACCGCCAAGCGATGACCCATCGGGTAAAGCCAGACGGCCGCAGGCGGTTCTCCGGAGACCTCGTCGCGCTGAGCGGGAGCGAGAAGCGTCAGAAGCGTCGGCCCGCGTGCCGGAGCCGATCAGCGGACGTGTTGTCAGGTCGAGCGTCGGCCCCGAGGGCCGGGCCCGCCAGGGCCAGCGAGACAGCCGAGGGAGCGAGTTTCGAGCGACCGAGGCCACTTACAACGGCATGTTGCCGTGCTTGCGGCGCGGCAGCTCCTCGCGCTTGGTGCGCAGCATGGCCAGGCCGGCGACGAGCTTCTGGCGGGTCTCGGCGGGGTCGATCACGTCGTCGACGTAGCCCCGTTCGGCAGCGGCGTACGGGTTGGCGTAACGCTCCGTGTACTCCGACACGAGCTCGGCACGGCGGGCCGCCGGGTCGGCGGCCTGCTGCAGCTCACGGCGGTAGACGATCTCCACCGCCCCCTGCGGCCCCATCACCGCCAGCTCAGCGGTGGGCCAGGCGTACGACAGGTCGGAGCCGATCGACTTGGAGTCCATCACGACGTACGCCCCGCCGTACGCCTTGCGCGTGATGATCTGGATGCGCGGCACCGTCGCCTCGCAGTAGGCGTACAGCAGCTTGGCGCCGTGGCGGATGATGCCGCCGTACTCCTGGTCCACGCCGGGCAGGAAGCCGGGGACGTCGACGAACGTGAGCAGCGGGATGTTGAAGGCGTCGCACGTGCGCACGAAGCGGGCCGCCTTCTCGGCCGACTCGATGTCCAGCACGCCGGCCAGCACCATCGGCTGGTTGCCGACGATCCCGACGGTGCGGCCGTCCACCCGGGCGAACCCGCAGATGATCGAGCGCGCCCAGTGCGGGAAGTACTCCATGAAGTCGCCGTCGTCGACGACCGCCTGCACGACCTTGTGCATGTCGTAGGGCAGGTTCGGGCTGGCCGGCAGGAGATCGCGCAGCTCGGGACACAGCCGCTCGGGGTCGTCGTCGGTCTCGACGGGCGGGGCCTCCTCCATGTTGTTCTGCGGGAGGAAGGAGAGCAGGTAGCGCACGTCGTCGAGGCATGACTTCTCGTCGGCGGCGACGAACGTCGCCACGCCGGACTTCGAGGCGTGGCTCATCGCCCCGCCGAGCTCCTCCAGCGTGACGTCTTCGCCGGTGACCGTCTTCACGACGTCGGGGCCGGTGATGAACATGTGCGACGACTCGCGCACCATGAAGATGAAGTCCGTCATCGCCGGCGAGTACACGGCGCCGCCGGCGCACGGGCCGAGGATCACCGAGATCTGCGGCACCACACCCGACGACAGCACGTTGCGATAGAAGATCCCGCCGTAGCTCGCCAGGCTGACGACGCCCTCCTGGATCCGGGCACCGGCACCGTCGTTGAGGCCGACAACAGGCGCCCCGACCTTCAGGGAGAGGTCCATCAGCTTGTGGATCTTCTCGGCGAAGACCTCACCGAGGGCCCCGCCGAAGACGGTGAAGTCCTGGGAGAACACGAACACCTTGCGCCCGTCGACGGTGCCCCAGCCGGTGATCACGCCATCGGTGTACGGGCGCTCCTCGAGGCCCGAGGAGTGCGCCCGGTGGCGGGCCAAGAGGTCGAGCTCGTTGAAGGATCCCTCGTCGAGCAGGTACTCGATCCGCTCGCGGGCCAGCATCTTGCCCTTGGCGTGCTGACGCTCGACGGATCGCGGCGAGCCGGCGTGGTATGCCTGCTCGCGGCGCTTCTGCAGGTCGTCGAGCTTGTCCTGCATCGGGTTGGCACTGGTCATCGGCGACGACGCTAGTGGCGCGGCCAGGGGCCGCGATCTGTCCGCCAGCCGGCGTGGCGGGAGCCGGCGATCACGGTGGCGTCCCGGCCGTCGAGCTCGGCGTGACGATCGGTGCGGACGTGTAGATGTTCAGGCCCAGGCGCTCGGACAGGTCGGTGGTGAGCAGCTTGCCCCGCACGCTGTTGCCTGCGGAGTCGAGCCGCGGCGAGAACGTCCCGAGGCCGCCCTTGCCCGGCGAGACCGTCACGATGCCCCCGCTGACGCCACTCTTGCCCGGGAGACCGATGTCGTACATCCACTCGCCGGACCGCTCGTACAACCCGGCGGTGGCCATCACGGCGAGCACCCGCTTGCAGACGGTCGGTTCGACGACCCGCTGACCGGTTCGCGGGTTCACGCCCCCGTCGGCCAGCGTCGCCCCCATCACGGCCAGGTCCTCGGCGCTCACCAGCAGCGAGCACTGCCGGGTGTAGACGTCGGTCGCCTCGTCGGGATCGAAGTACAGACGGTCGTAGCTGTCGAGGAGGTGGGCGATGCCTTGGTTGCGCAAGTTCGTCGCCGTCTCGGATTCGTAGATCTCCTCGTCGAGCTCGAGGCGCCGCCCTGCGAAGCGGGACAGGCCGTCGCGGATCGCTCGCCACTTGTCCTCGGCCGTCGTCCCCGGCACCAGGCTCGTCGTGGCGATCGCCCCGGCGTTGACCATCGGGTTCATCGTCCGGTCGGCGTTCAGCTCGATGGCCATGACGGAGTTGAACGCCAGCCCCGTGCTGTTCACGCCGAGCCTCTGCCGGGCCGCCTCGGGCCCGATGGCGTCACACACGAGGGCGAACACGAAGGGCTTGGACACGCTCTGGATCGAGAACCGGTGATCGGCATCACCAGCGCTGACCGTGCGGCCGTGGGCACCCACGATGCAGGCGCCGAACAGATCCGGTGGCACGCGCGCCAGCGCCGGGATGTAGTCGGCGACGCGCCCCTCGGCGACGGGACGGTATCGCTGGTAGGCGGCGACGAGCAGGCCCCGGACGAGCTCGTCCTCGGGGAGCTGGCCGGTCGAGACGTGGCCCTCGGTCAGCGGTTCGTGCGGGACGCGGCTCATCGTTGCGAGTCCGTGACCATGGTCATCCGTTCAATGGCCGAGGGTCAGCTTGAGCACGACGACGGCGACGCCGTAGGCGGCAGTCGCCACCGCGTACCGCCAGACGGTCCGCTCCGATGTCGACAACACGCCCCCGACGAACGCCCCGAGGCCGACGAGCTGTCCGATGGCTCCCGCCACGGCGAGCCAGAGGGCGAGACGCTCGTCGAGCACGTTCGCACGCCCCAGGAACAGCAAGAACGCCGGCAGCACCGTCGCCAGCAAGATCGGCAGACCGTCGACGACGACTCTGGTGATCTCCGAGCGGTCGAGCTCGGCGCGGTGACGGACATAGTCCCCGAGCGCCTCCGCGTAGAAGTGGGCCACCCATGTCGCGACGCCCACGCCGGTGACGATTTCCCAGCCCCATCCCGATGCCACCTCCTCGGCGTCGATCAATGGCAGCGCGGCCAGCACGAGGACCGTTCCATAGGACGCGGCGCACAGCCGCTCCGCGAGACGCTCCCGCGAGCGTTCGCTGCGTTCTGCGAGGCTCACCATCCGACGAGCGCCAGCGCGCTCTCACCCGCCTCCCCGCAGGTCGAGGCGGCGCAGCTTGCCCGTCGTCGTCCGCGGCAGGCTGTCGACGAAGACGACCGACTTCGGCACCTTGTAGCGGGCGAGCTGGCCGCGAACGTGGTCCTTCACCTGCCGCTCCGTCAGCCGGGCCCCGGGCTGGCGAACGACGAACGCCTGGAGGCGCTGCCCGAACTCCTCGTCGGCGACGCCGATCACGGCAGCCTCGACGATCGCCGGATGGGTCGCGAGGAGGTCCTCGACCTCGGCGGGGAAGACGTTCTCGCCGCCGGAGACGATCATGTCGTCGTCGCGGCCGTCGATGAACAGCCTGCCGCGGCGGTCGAAGTGCCCGAGGTCGCCACTCGAGAGCAGCCCGCCGATGCTCTCCTTGCCGCCACCCCCGGTGTAGCCCTCGAACCGCGACGCGCTGCCGACGAACACCCGTCCGACCTGGTCCGGACCGAGCTCGTGCCCGGCCTTGTCGAGGATCCGCACCATGCTCCCGCGCACCGGGCGGCCGGCCGTCGACGGGGCGTCCTGGAGGTCGGCCGGCCCGGCGACCGTCGCCAGCGACACCTCCGTCGAGCCGTAGATGTTGTAGAGGATCGGACCGAAGTGGCGGATCACCGCCGTCGCCAGCGGGGCCCCCAGCGCCGAGCCGCTGGACGCGATGTAGCGCAGCGACGACGTGTCATAGCGGGCGATGACCTCGCCGCCGAGGGCGAGGATCCGCTGCAGCATGACCGGCACGACGACGAGTCCGGCTGGGTGGTGCTCGGCGATGGCCGCCAGCACGGCCTCGGGGTCGAAGTGCGTCTGCAGCACGGCGGTCGACGACATGCCGAGCCCGATGCCGAGGTGCGCCAGTCCCCAGGCGTGGAACAGCGGGGCGGCGATGACGACGGTGTCGCGCGCCCGGATCGGCACCGTCGACAGCAGCGGTGTCAGCCCGTCGGCACCGCCGCTCCCCGTCCGCGCCGCACCCTTGGGGCGGCCGGTCGTCCCTGACGTGAGGATCACCATTCGCCCCGCCCGCCGCGTCGGCACGAGCGGGACGTAGGAGCGCTCGGCACCGAGGGCGGCGAGCTCGTGCCCGCTGATCGTGACCCGGGCACCCGCCTCCTCGACGATCGGCGCGAACTCGTCGTCGTGGAGGACCGTGTCGATGCCCTCGTGGACGACGACGTCGGCCAGCTGGGGACCGGCGAAGCCGGTGTTGAGGTAGACGATGTCGGTGCCCAACTTGGCCGAGGCGACGACACTGGACACGAAGCCGCGATGGTTGCGGGCCAGGATGCCCACGGTGCTGCGCGGCCCGACGCCGCGCGCTCGCAGCCCGCGCGCCACGCCGTCGGTCGAGATCCACAGCTCGCCGTAGCTGAGCGACCCATCGTCGTCGATCAGGGCCGCCGCCGTCGGGTACCTGGCCGTCGCCGCGGCGACGGCTCCGGCCATCGTGGGGCCCCACGTCGCCATGGCGAGCATCGCTCGTGGCAGGCGGTCCGGCCGCTCCGGCCGCAGCGCGGCGCGGGCGAGGGCGGACGCCGCGGCGACAGCCCGTCGCGGCGTGTCCATCAGTCGCCGTCCGCGCCCTCGTCGAGGACGAGGTCGTCGATCCCGGTCGTCGCCATCGTCGCCGAGAGCGCCTCGACGAAGTGGGACAGGACGAGGAGGTCGTGGACCTCCCCGGTGCGGCTGCGGACGTGGTCCTTGAGCAGGCCCTCGGCCTCGAAGCCGAGGGCGGTGAACATCGCCACGGTCGGCTCCTGCTCGGCGACGACCTCGACGACGAGCTTGGTCATGCCCAGTTCGACGGCGGCGACGACGGCCCGCTGGGCGAGGAGGCGACCGAGACCGCGCCGCCGGTACGCCGGGTCGATGACCAGTCGCAGCTCGCCGACGTGACTGCTCCACGCCACGCCGCGGATGACCGCCACGTGCCCCGCCACCTCGCCATCGACGATGGCGATCAGGCGCTCCTGATCGGGGTCGGCCACCCACCGTTCGACGACGCCCGGCTCGAGGACGTCCTCCCGGAAGAACGTGCGGTCGCCCTCGGGGATGCGGGCGAAGAAGCGCCGCACGGCGTCGGCGTCGCCTGCCTCGATGGCCCGGAGCTCGACCTCCGTACGGGGTCGTGCGCCGGCCATCTAGAGCGGCTCCGCGTGGCGTTCCAGCCAGTCGGCCATCGCCGGGATGTTGCGGCGATGGGCGGTGCGCCCGACGACGAGACCGACGTGCCCAGCCGGCAGGCGCAGTTCCTCGACGTCGGTGGAACCGACGAGGCTGGTGAGCACATCGGTCGCCTCCGGCGGCACGATGTGGTCCTTCTCCCCGATGATGTTGAGGAACGGAACGGAGATGTCGGCGAGGTCGACCGTGCGCCGGCCGAGCGGCACGCGGCCGGTGGCCAGCAGGTTCTGGCGGCCGAACAGTTCACCCGTCTGGACGAACGCCGCGCCCGGGAACGGGATGTGGTCCCGTGACCACTGCGTCATGACCTGGTGGGCAGCGACGAAGTCGTCGTTCCAGAGGTGCTGCCACAGGTTGACGTAACCGGTGACGTCGGCGAGCGGCTGGAGGACGCGGAACGAGTTGAGCATCACGTCGGCCGGGACGTTGCCCGTGGCGTCGAGGAGATCGGCGGGCTCGACGCGGCCCTCCTGCATCATTCCCGTCATCGGTCCCATGTAGCGGAAGTCGACCGGCGTGGCCATGACGGCGAGGCTGCGCACGGGCATCTTCCGGTTGCCGGCGACCGCCAGCAACGACAGCAACCCCCCGAAGCAGTAGCCGAACACGTTGACGTCCGGACTGCCGGAGATCGCCGCCACCTCGCGGGTGATCGTCGGCAGGTAGCCGTCGCTGTACGTCTCCAGCGTGTTGCCGGCCTCGAGCTCGTCCGGCACGCCCCAATCGACCAGGAACACGTCGAAACCGCGGTCGACCATCGCCTCCACGACGCTGTTGCCGGGGACGAGGTCGAAGACGTAGCTGCGCGACACGAGGCTGTGGACGAACAGCAGCGGCGTGCGGATCGTGCGCCGGTCGGAGGGGTACCGCCACAGCTCGACCTTCTCCGACGCCCAGACCGTCTCCTTCGGGGTCTGCGTCAGCTCCGGGCGGCCCACCCCGGCGAGGTGCTTGAGACCGTTGCGGACGCGCAGGACGTTGCGCTCGGCGTCCCGCCGGACGCGCGTGGCGAGCTCGCCGGGGTCGAGGGTGACGGCCATCTCAGCGTCCCCCTGCCGCCCGCTTGCGCGGCGCGGTCGCCCGCGCCCGCTGCAGCTCGGCCTGGGCCTCGTCGAGCTGCGCGGAGAGGTCGCGCACCTGGCGCTTGAGCTGGCCGAGCTCGTTGAGGATCCGCGTGACGTCGGTACCGGCGGGAAGGTTCAGGGCGTGCAGCACCCGGCGCGTCGAACGCGACGCCTGGTCCTGCATCGCCCGCTGCACCCGGGCGGCGAGGCCCACGGCCACGGCGAACTGTTCGCTCTGGACCAGCCCCTCGAGGACCGGGGAGAGCTGGCGTTCGACGGAATCGAATCCCTGCCGCCAGGACGGCGTCTCCGGTTGGGCAGCCACGGACCGACCGTAATCCATCGACCTGTCCTTCCCAATCAGCGGGAACGGGCCGATCCGGCAGGACAGGTGGAGGAGTCAGATGGAGGAATCAGCCCATGGCGAAGACGACGCTGACGTCGACGGTCAGCTCCTGCGAGCCGGGCTCGATGGCGATCGACGCGGCGGCGTCGGCCGCCGGCACCGCGGCTTCGCGGGCGAAGACGGGCGTGGGCACCGTCGACTCGATGATCCGCAGGATCGGGCCGACCTCGGTGCCGGCTGCCGTGGCGTACTGCTCGGCGCGCGTCCTGGCGTTCTCGATCGCCGCTGTGCGGGCGTCGCCGAGCACGGCCTCGGGATCGTCGTACGAGAACGAGATCCCGCCGAGCGTCAACTCCTCGCCGACGAAGCCCTTCAGCGCGTCGAGCACGACACCGACCTGATCGACGTCGCGCACGGTCACGGTGACGTTCGTCGACCCCTGGTAGCCCGTCACGGTCTGCCCGTCGGTGCCGAACGTCGGGAAGAGGCTGAGGCCCGACGTCTGGATGTCCTCCTCGGCGATGCCGACACCGCGCAACGTGTCGACGAGGGCCTGCGAGCTGGTGCCGATCGTGTCCATCACCTCGACGGCCGAATCGGCGTTGGCCTGCACGCCGGTCGACACGGTGGCGATGTCCGGCACGACCTCCACCGTGCCGTGACCGGTGACGGTGATCGAGCGCGTGCTCGCCTCGTCGTCGGGCGCGGCCGCCGGCAGTGAGTCGTCGGGCACCGTGGCACCGACGTCGTCGAACGCCTTGCCCGACAGGGCGATCACGGCGACGGCGGCGACCGCCGCCCCGCTGGCCGAGGCCAGGGCGATCTTCCAGCGTGACGTCATCGCGGCTCCTTGCTGTTCGTGCGGTCGGCGCCCGACCCACACGGCCTGCACCTTCGACGTGGCGCGGCGCGACGCAGTTCCCGCGCCGGGCCAGAATCCTGTCGTGGCCCTCCCGCTGTCCCCGCCCTTCAAGCCGATGCTCGCCAAGCTCACCCGGACCATCCCCGACGGCGACGGGTGGCTGTTCGAGCCGAAGTGGGATGGCTTCCGATGCGTGGTGTTCCGCGACGGCGACGACATCGAGCTCGCCAGCCGCAACGAGCGCCCGTTCACCCGCTACTTCCCCGAGCTCCTCGACCCGCTGCGGGAGGCGCTGCCGGCGCGCTGCGTCGTCGACGGGGAGATCGTCGTCGCCGATCGCGACGGCCGCGGGCTCGACTTCGACGCCCTCCTCCAGCGCATCCACCCGGCCGAGTCCCGGGTCCGCCGCCTGGCGGCCGAGACCCCGGCGTCGTACATCGCCTTCGACCTCCTGGCGCTCGACGACGACGTCCTGCTCGAACGACCCCTGGCCGAGCGCCGCGAGCAGCTGCTCGCGGCGATCCGGCCCGGTGGACCGGTCCACCTCACGCCGGCGAGCACCGATCGCGAGACGGCGGCCGACTGGTTCGGGCGGTTCGAGGGCGCCGGCCTCGACGGCGTGGTCGCCAAGCGCCTCGCCGACCCCTACCAGCCCGACAAGCGGGCGCTGGTCAAGGTCAAGCACGAACGCACGGCGGAGTGCGTCGTCGCCGGGTACCGCATCCACAAGGACGGCAACGGCGTCGGCTCGCTGCTGCTCGGCCTGTATGACGACAAGGACCAGCTGCAGCACGTCGGGGTGGCAGCGGCGTTCAGCGTGAAGTTCCGTGCCCAGCTGCTGGCCGAACTGGAGCCGCTCACCCGCGAGGCCGTCGACGACCACCCGTGGCGCGACTGGGCGGAATGGCAGCACACCGACGAAGCCCGCAAGCCGGGGGCGACGAGCCGCTGGAACGCCGGCAAGGACCTGTCGTGGGTGCCGATCCGCATCGAGCTGGTGGCCGAGGTCACGTTCGGTCAGCTGGAGAAGCGGCGCTTCCGCCACGGCGTCTCATTCGTCCGCTGGCGCCCTGACCGCCTGCCGGAGAGCTGTCGCTACGAGCAGCTGGAGGTCGCCGACCCCGTCCCCTTCGAGGACCTCGTCGCGCCCGCCTGACCCGTCAGCCGATCCACGGCGAGTGCCTCAGCCGGGGACGGTGGCTGCGGGCGCGGTGGTCGTGGTCGTCGCCGCGGTCACGGCCGGGGCGCTGGGCAGCGAGCCGATGTCGGAGGACGGCAGGGACCCATCGGCGTTGCGGACGATGAACGTCGTCGTCGCCCCAGGGAGGTTGCCCGTCGGGGTCGTCGCTGTGACCTGCATCGTCCAGGCGCCGGACACGTCGAGGGGCAGGTAGTCGTCGGGCGAGACGGCGATCCCGGCGCCGGTCAGCGGCACCGCCTGGACGACCGACCCGAGCTCCGACCCCTCCGGCGGGAGGAACGTGATCGTCAATCCCGTCAGGCCGGTCGCCGGACGGCGAACCTCCACGCGCAGCTTGTTGAGACCGACCTCCCCGGGGGCGAGGGACACCGTCAGGTCGATGTCGGCCTCCGGGTCGACGATCGTCTCCTCGATGGCGTAGTCGACGTCCTCGCTGTCGTCCACCTTGCCCGGCGTGAACGACATCAGCCAGCCACTGAGCCCGATGACGACGACACCGAAGGCGGCCTCGGTGCCGAACGCCCGCCGCAGCCGATCGGCCGTCGGGGGCGAGAGGTCGTTGGCCCGGGCGAGCCTGGCCTGCGCCACCTGGCGGGCGGTCAATCCGACGAACAGCATCACCGCCACGAGCACGGTCTTCAGCAGCAGCACGCGGCCGTGGGACTCGCTGAACAGCGAGCCGCCGTCGAGGCGGTACAGCTGGACGAGCCCGCTGACGACGGTGACGACGATCGCCGGACCGGAGATGCGGTTGAAGCCGCGCACGGCGTGCACGAGGTCCTCCTCGCCTGGCCCGGCGAGCACGACGCGGGCGAGCAGGACGACACCGCCGACCCAGACCGCCATCGCCAGGGAGTGGGCGATGCCGGCGATGACGCCGAGGATGGCCAGCTCACCGCCGGTCCTGGCGAGCCCGAGGGTGACCACGGCGAGGGTGGGCAGGGCCAGCGCCGGGAGCTGCGTCGTCGGGTCGATGACCCGTTCCGGCCGCAGGACCACCCACACACAGGCGATGACGAGGATCAGCCGGGCGACGGCGGCGCGCCCCGCCCACCCGGCGTCGAGCAGGTCGAGCCACGTCGACGGGTTCAGGCCGTTGCCGAGCGACTCGCCCTGAACCGCCGCGCTGAGGGCGACGACGTAGAGCACGGTGCCAACGAGCGTGAGGAGCCACACCGACCGCAAGAAGCGCACGGCGAGGATGTACTCGGGCCCTTCGGGCCACGCGGCGACGATGAGGACGAGGGATCCGAACAGCACGGCCAGGCCGAGCGTCGACAGGACCCGCCCGAGCCACGTTGCCCCGTCGGAGACCTCCGAGGCGTCGAGGACCTCGTCGTCGCCGGTGTCCGCGCCGTCCTCCGTGTCCGCCGCGCCGGCCGTCGTGCCCGGCACGGTCGACGCCGTGGCGATCGGCGAGGCCTCGATCTGGAAGGAGAAGGTCCCGGACGCCCCGACCTCACCGGTCGGCTCGGACACCGCCCAGGCGACGTTGCACGACCCCGCCGGCATCGGCTCGAGGACGTCGACGGTCAGGGTGAGACTGTCGTCGCTGCGGACCGGCTGGCTGATCTCCGTGAACGGATTGCTGTTGCACGAGACCGAGACCTGGTTGGCCGTGCCGACCTCGCCATCGAAGCGCAGCACGATCTGGTCCGGCGGCGCGGTGAGGTCCTCCCCGTCGGCCGGTTCGCTCTCCTCGAGCTGGGCGTCCTGGGCACCGACGGACGCCGGACCGAGCAGCAGGGCGCCGAGGACGGCCGCCAGCGCGGCGACGACGAGCCGCAGCGTGCGGCAGGGAACACCGGTTCGGGCGGGCACCACCGGACCACGGTAGTTGGGCGCGCGGTCACGCCACGATGATGGCCGTGCGGCTCGGGGACCCGCCCCCGGCGGCACCTCCGAGCGCCTCACACCCCCTCGGTAGGCTCGACCCGGTGGCCACGCCCTCGCTCTATCGCCGCTACCGACCGCGCCGGTTCGCCGAGCTGAGGGGCCAGGACCACGTCGTACGGGCGCTGCGCGACGCCGTCGCCGGTGGCCGGGAGGGCCAGGCGTACCTCTTCTCCGGACCCCGTGGCACCGGCAAGACCACCTCGGCCCGGATCCTCGCCAAGGTCCTCAACTGCGAGTCACCCGTCAACGGCGAGCCGTGCTGCGAGTGCGACTCCTGCCTCGCCGTCGAGCGGGGCACCAGCTACGACGTCCACGAGCTGGATGCGGCGAGCAACAACAAGGTCGAGAACATGCGCGACCTCATCGAGAAGGCGTCCCTCGGGACGCCGGGCCGCCATCGCGTGTACATCCTCGACGAGGTCCACATGCTGACGCCGGCGGCCGAGGCGGCGCTGCTCAAGACGCTGGAGGAACCGCCGCCCCACGTCGTGTTCGTGTTGGCCACCACCGATCCCCAGCGGGTGCGCGACACGATCCGCAGCCGCACCCAGCACCTCCGCTTCCATCTGTTGCCGGCCGACGAGCTGACCGAGCACGTGCGCTGGGTGGCCAGCGATGCCGGGCTCGGCGTCGACGACGCGGCCATCGACGCAGCAGTGGCCCAGGGCGCCGGCTCGGTCCGCGACGCGCTGTCGGCACTGGAGCTGATCGCCAACGCCGGTGGTGACGCCGGGGACACGCTGTCGTTCAGCGAGGTCGTCGAGGCCCTCATCGAGCACGATCCGGGTCGGGCGTTGACGGCGATGGCCCACGCCGTCAACGCCGGCTACGACCCGCGGACGCTCGCCGAGGCGCTCGTGCGTCACCTCCGCGACGGGTTCCTGTCACTGCTGGCACCCGAGCTCGTGCAGCTGGCGACACCGCAGGTCGACGAGTTGGCGGCGCAAGCCCAGCGCCTCGGTCCGGCGGCCCTGGTTCGGGCCATCGAGCGGCTCGGGGAGATCCTCGTCGAACTGCGCCACGCCCCCGATCCCCGTGTGCTGGTCGAGGTCGCCTTGGTCCAGCTGACCACCCCGCCGCCGCCGGCGGCCGACGACATCGGGGCGCTGGCGGCACGCGTCACGAAGCTCGAACAGGCCGCCGCCGAGGGTCCGGCGCGCCCGGCGGCACCGCTCGATCCGGGTACCGGTCGCACGGCGGTGGGCGGGCGTGCCCGTCCGCCCGTCCACGCGGCTGCGCGCCCGGCACCGGACCGGGATCCCGAACCTGCCGCGCCGGCGAGCGTCCCGGCGGCCGGCGCCGCGCCCGTGCCCGACACCGCCGAGTGGGACCAGGTCAAGCCCTCGCTGCGGGGCATCGTGCGGGCCCTGTTCACCCCGCTCGAGGTGGTCGGCGCGGCGCCCGGCGTGGTCACCCTGGCCGCACCGAACGCCACCCATCGGGACAAGTGCGTCCAGCACCGGGGAACGGTCGAGCAGGCCTGGCAGGCGGCGACTGGCCATGCCGTCACCGTCGACGTCGTCCTCGCCGATGGGGCGAGCGATGCCCAGACGCCGGCGGGCGCAATGCGCCCCGCTTCGGCCACCCCGGCCGCAGCCCCGACCCCCGCCGATGCCCACGCCGACATCGACCTCGACGACCTCGTCGACGCCCCGCCCGGCACCGTCACGACGACCCTCGATCGCCTCGCCCAGGCGTTCCCGGGCGCCGAGCTGATCGAGGAGAACGACGCGTGACGAGCGTCTACTCACCGCCGGTGCAGGCGCTCATCGATGAGCTCGGGCGGCTTCCCGGCATCGGCCCGAAGTCGGCCCAGCGGATCGCCTTCCACCTGCTCAAGATCCCCGCCGACGATGTGGCCCGGCTCGCCGGGGCGATCACCGAGGCCAAGGCCAAGGTGCGCTTCTGCCAGCGCTGCTTCAACGTCACCGACAGCGAGCTGTGCGCGTTCTGCACCGACGACCGGCGCGATCACCGCGTCGTCTGCGTCGTCGAGGAATCCCGGGACATCGTCGCCGTCGAGCGCACCGGAGAGTTCCGCGGTCGCTACCACGTCCTGCTCGGGGCGATGAGCCCCCTCGAGGGCATCGGCCCGGAGCAACTGAAGATCCGCGAGCTGCTGGCGCGCATCGAGCCGGAGGGAATCGAGGAGGTGATCATCTGCACCAACCCCAACACCGAGGGGGAGGTGACGGCGATGTACCTCGCCCGCCAGCTGCGTCCCCTGGGTCTTCGCGTCACCCGGCTCGCCAGTGGGCTGCCGGTCGGCGGCGACCTCGAGTACGCCGACGAGCTGACGCTCGGTCGGGCCCTCGAGGGTCGGCGCGACGTCAACGTCGACGCCTGACCGGGCGGAAAAACGCCTGGGGCACCACCCCCGAGTCGGTAGCGGGCGGACGGGCCGACTCAGATGATGATGCCCCAGTGCTGGGAACCGGCTGCGGGAGGGAGTCCGACTTCCGATTCCGTATGTGACGATCACGTTACAACAAGCAGCTTGAACAAGTCAAGCTTCGTCGCGACGCAATCGCTGAATTTGTTCTACCTCAGATCACCCTGCAGTCAAACATCAAACGCGTAAAGATCTTCGACAAGAGTTCGTCGCAACTCACACGGTGCGCATGAGCAGGGCATCTCCCTGTCCACCGCCGCCGCACAGCGCGGCCGCTCCCGTGCCGCCGCCGCGCCGTCGCAGCTCGTGGAGGAGGGTGAGTGCGAGGCGGTTGCCGCTCATGCCGATCGGGTGGCCGAGGGCGATGGCGCCGCCGTTGACGTTGACCACGTCGGCCGGGATGCCGAGATCGGCCATCGAGGCCAGCCCGACGGCGGCGAACGCCTCGTTGATCTCGAACAGGTCGACCTCGCCGAGTGCCAGGCCACCACGGTCGAGGGCCGCGCGGATGGCCCCGCTCGGCTGCTGCAGCAGTGAGGCCGAGTCGGGTCCGGCAACCATCCCGTAGGACAGGAACTCGCCCAGCGGCTGCACACCACGTTGCTCGGCGGCGCGCCTGGACATCAGCACGACGGCGCTGGCCCCATCGCTGAGCTGGCTGGCGTTGCCGGCGGTGACGGTGCCGTTGGGATCGAACGCCGGACGCAGCCCGCCGAGGCTCTCCGCTGTCGTACCGGGGCGGACGCCCTCGTCGTGCTCGAAGACCAGGGGGTCGCCCTTGCGCTGGGGGATCTCCACCGGCACGATCTCGTCGACGAAGCGGCCGTCCTTGATGGCGTTGGCGGCCCGCTCGTGAGAGGCCGCGGCCATCTCGTCCTGCGCCGCCCGGCTGATCGACCCGCCGCTGTAGCGCTCCGTGCCGAGCCCCATCAGGCAGGCGTCGAAGGCGCACCACAAGCCATCGGCGATGATCGCGTCGCGCAGCTCGGTGTGGCCATAACGGAACCCGCCGCGGGCACCGTCGGCGAGGTACGGGGCGTTGGTCATCGACTCCATCCCCCCGGCGACGACGATGTCGGCATCGCCGGCGGCGATCATCTGGTCGGCGAGGTAGATGGCGTTGAGCCCGGAGAGGCACACCTTGTTGACGTTGACCGAGGGCACCGACATCGGGATGCCCGCCTTGACCGCAGCTTGGCGGCTGGGCACCTGACCCTGACCGGCCATCAGCACCTGGCCGATGATGACGTGATCGACCTCGTCCGGGGCCACCCCGGCTCGATCGAGCGCCGCCTTGACGGCGACACCACCGAGGTCGGCGGCACTGAGCGGGGCGAGGGCGCCGGACAACTTCCCGATCGGGGTCCGAGCGCCGGCGACGATGAGAGAACCTGGCATGGCGCGAGGCTAGTGCGCGCTTGCCGCGCGTCGGCTACCCGTCGGTAACGTCGCGGGATGCAGAAGATCCTGGAGGCCATCGAGGCGGGGGCGAGCGGCGACGAGCTCTCCAACCTCCCCTTGCCCGACCACTACCGCGCCGCCTTCGTGCGCCGCGAGGACGCCGACATGTTCGCCGGGATCGAGTCGGCGGAGAAGGACCCCGCCAAGAGCCTGCACATCGGCGACGTGGCGACGCCCGAGCTGGCGCCCGACGAGGCGTACGTGGCCGTGATGGCCTCGAGCATCAACTTCAACACGGTGTGGACGTCGATCTTCGAGCCCCTGCCGACGTTCGGCTTCCTCGACCGCTATGGCCGCGAGTCCACGTGGGCCGCCCGCCACGCCCTGCCGTACCACGTCGTCGGATCCGACGCCGCCGGCGTCGTCCTGCGCGTCGGCTCGGCCGTGCGCAACTGGAAGCCCGGCGACCGGGTCACGGTGCACTGCAACTCGGTCGACGACCAGGACCCCTCGGCCCACGACGACTCGATGCTCGCCGCCAACCAGCGGATCTGGGGCTTCGAGACCAACTTCGGCGGCCTCGCCGACCTGTCCATCGTCAAGGCCAACCAGCTGATGCCCAAGCCCACCCACCTGACGTGGGAGGAGGCAGCGGTCAACGCGCTGTGCAACTCGACCAGCTACCGCATGCTCGTCGGCCGCAATGGGGCCCGCATGAAGCAGGGCGACACCGTCCTGATCTGGGGCGCCACCGGCGGCATCGGCGGCTACGCCACGCAGTACGTGCTCAACGGCGGCGGCACGCCGGTGTGCGTCGTGTCGTCGGCAGCGAAGGCCGAGCTGCTGCACGAGCTCGGCGTCGCGGCGGTCATCGATCGGCGGGCCGAGGACTACCGGTTCTGGTCCGACGCCACGACACAAGACGAGTCGGAGTGGCGGCGCTTCGGCAAGCGGGTCCGCGAGCTCGCCGGCGTCGACCCGGACATCGTGTTCGAGCACCCCGGCCGCCAGACGATGGGCGCCTCCGTCTTCGCCTGCGCCCGTGGCGGCACGGTCGTCACCTGCGCGGCGACGTCCGGGTACATGGTCGAGTTCGACAACCGCCACTTCTGGATGAAGCTGAAGCGGCTGGTCGCCAGCCACTTCGCCAACTACGCCGAGGCCTACGCCGCCAACCGCCTGGTCGACCAGGGCCGGATCCAGCCGCTGCTCTCGGCCGTGTTCCCGCTGCCGGAGGTCGGGGCGGCGGCCCGGTCGATCCATCGCAACGAGCACGAGGGCAAGATCGGCGTGCTGTGCCTCGCTCCGCAGGAGGGCCTCGGCATCGACGACCCGGCCAAGCGCGAGCGCATCGGCGAGGAGCGCATCACGCTGTTCCGGCGTCACGGCGGCTGAGAAAACGACTGCCGCACGCGGACTGCCGCCGTGACAAGCCAGATCAACGCGTCACGGCGGCTGAAAACGACTGCCGCACACGGACGGCCGCCGTCACCTTCGTGTAGCCGCCCGATCCGGCAGTCGACGTGCCAGGATGAGGCGATGCTGTTGACCGAGATCGACCACGTGGCCATCGCCGTCAACGACCTCGAGGCGGCGATCGAGTACTACCGCCAAGCCTTCGGCGCCACCGTCACCCACCGCGAGGTGGTCGAGTCCGACGGTGTCGAGGAGGCCCTGCTGGCGGTCGGCCACAGCTACATCCAGCTGACGCGGGGCACCCGGGAGGACTCTCCGATCGCCAAGTTCATCGCCCGGCGCGGCGAGGGCCTCCATCACGTCGGCTACCGCGTCGAGGACTGCGCTGCGGCGCTGGCGTCGATGAAGGCGGCCGGGGCGGTCGCCATCGACGACGCCCCACGCCCGGGCAGCCGCGGCACGACCGTGGCGTTCGTCCATCCCAAGGGCAGCTTCGGGACGCTGATCGAGCTCGTCCAAGAGTGAGCACGCCAGCGCCGGGCGGGCGGACCGCGTGACCGCGCCGACCGTGGCTCCCGCCGCGGCACCTCCGGCGGCGGTCCTGTGGGACATGGACGGCACACTCGTCGACACCGAGCCCTACTGGATGGAGTGCGAGCACGAGCTCGTCGCCACGTTCGGGGGAACGTGGACCGACGAGGACGCCCGGTCGATCATCGGCTTCGACCTCCTCGACGCCGCGGCGGTGCTGCGCGAGCGGGGCGGTGTGGCCCTCGAGCCGACGGAGATCGTCGAGCGCCTGCTCGACGGCGTCATCGCCCGGGTCCGCCAGCGCATCCCATGGCGGCCCGGCGCCCGACGGCTGCTGGCCGACCTCAACGCCAGAGGCGTGCCGTGCGCGCTCGTCACGATGTCCTGGAGTCGGCTGACCGACGCCGTGGTCGAAGCACTCGCCCCGATCACGTTCCAGGCGGTGATCACCGGCGATGCCGTGCTCCACGGCAAGCCGCACCCCGAGCCGTACCTCCGCGCCGCGTCGCGGCTCGGCGTCGACCCGGTGCAGTGCGTCGCCATCGAGGACTCCCCGACCGGTGTCGAGTCGGCGACGGCGGCCGGCTGCGTGGTCGTCGCCGTCCCGAACATCGTGGCCATCCCGGCGGCCCCCGGACGGATCATCGTGCCGACCCTGAAGGACCTGCGCACCGACGACCTCGGCAGCTTCGTTGCCACCACGCCTCCGCCGGAGCAGCTGCGCGCGGACCGATCTGACGCGTCGCCAGGCGCGTCGCCGTGGAGCGATCATCGGCGGCGTGGCCATCGTCGCCGCGGTGGTGGCGATCGGGGTGGCGACACGCGGCGGCGAGGAGGCCCCGCCGCGCCAGCCAGGCGCCCTCAACCTCCACGCCTGGGCGCCGTACTGGGCGCTCGACGAGGCCCTGCCCGAGCTGGACGCACGCGCCGACACGCTGCACGAGCTCTCGCCGTTCTGGTTCCGGGCGACCGGCGTGGAGACGATCGAGGTCGAGCCGAACACGCCGACGGATGCCGCCGAGCAGTTCCTCGACGTCGCCCGCGACCGCGACGTGCCGTTGGTCGCCTCGATCCTCGACGGCACCGAGCCGGGCGCGATGGCCAGCATCCTGGCCGACCCCGACGAGCGGTCCCGGCACGTCGACGCCCTCGCCGCCTTCGCCGCCGACGGTGACTTCGCCGGGCTCGACATCGACTACGAGCAGTTCGCCTTCGCCGATGGCAAGGACACGTGGGAGACGACACGGCCGAACTGGGTGGCGTTCGTCGGCGAGCTGGCCGACGAGCTGCATGCCGACGGGCGCACGCTGACGATCAGCATCCCGCCGGTGTACGACGCCGGGCGCAGCGACGACAGCGGTTACTGGGTGTACGACTACGAGGCCATCACGCCGCTCGTCGACAACATCCGCGTGATGGCCTACGACTACTCGGTGCCCTCGGGCGGCGCCGGACCGATCGCCCCGATCGAGTGGGTCGACCGGGTCATCGCCGGCACGAGTGCGGCGAGCGGTGACCCGTCCAAGCTCGTGCTGGGCATCCCGATGTACGGCTACAACTGGCCGGTGTCGACGACGGGCACATGCCCGACCACCGCCGAGGGCGTGACCTCCGTGACCAACCGCTCGGTCGACGACCTCGCCGCCCGGCGTGGCGCCACACCGGTCTTCGACCCGGTGACGTACGAGTGGTCCTTCCAGTATCCGCTCGTGGTCGACGACGGCACGACGTCGTGTACGCAACAGCGCCAGGTGCACTATGTCAACGCCGACGGCGCCCAGGCCCGCATGCAGCGGGCCGTCGACGCCGGCTTCGGCGGCGTCTCACTCTTCGCCTTCGGTTACGAGGACGAGGCCGTCTGGTCGGCCGTCGACACCGTCGCCGCCCAGCTCGCACCGCCGCCCACGACGTCAGGATGAGCCGATGAAGGTGCACCTCGTCGACGGCACGTACGAGCTGTTCCGCCAGAACTTCGGGCGGGCGGCGCGTGAACCCGACGCCGGACCGTACGCCGCCACCGCCGGCGTGCTGATGTCGACACTGCAGTTGCTGGCCGACGGCGCGACGCACATCGGCGTCGCCAGCGACCACATCATCGAGAGCTTCCGGAACGAGTTGTGGCCCGGCTACAAGACGAGCGCCGGGATGCCCCCGGAGCTGCTCGAGCAGATCCCGATGATCGAGGAAGCGCTGGTGGCGATGGGCGTGACGACGTGGGCAATGGTCACCCACGAGGCCGACGACGCCATGGCGGCGGCCGCAGCCGTCGCCGACGCCGACCGGCGGGTCGAGCAGGTCGTCATCGTCACGCCCGACAAGGACCTCGGGCAGTGCGTGCGGGGCACCCGGGTGGTCCAGTTCGACCGGCGCAAGCGGGAGCTGATCGACGAGTCGGCGGTCATCGCCAAGTTCGGCGTACCGCCGGCGTCGATCCCCGACTACCTCGGGCTCGTCGGTGACTCCAGTGACGGCTTCCCCGGCATCGCGGGGTGGGGGGCGAAGAGCGCGGCGGCCGTGCTGGCCCGCTACGAGCACCTGGAGCAGATCCCCGACTCGGCGGGTCAGTGGGACGTTCCCGGCTTACGCGGCGCGGCCAAGCTCTCCGTCGCCCTCCGCCAGGACTTCGAGCTGGCCCTGCTGTTCCGCCGCATCGCCACCGTGGAGACCGATCTCGACGTCGGCAGCGTCGACGATTGGGCGTGGCGAGGGCCGACCGACGCCTTCGACGACTGGGCCGTCGCCGTCGGCGAGCCCCGCCTCGCCGAACGGGCCGCGACGCTGGCGGCGTCGCGCCGGTAGCCGTTTTTGGTCCGGATATCGGTCGACCATGCGACCATGATCCGGACCGGAACGACGACGATCCGTGCGCATCGAGGCGACGGCCAGGCGATCTGCGGCACACGAGTGGTACCGCTGAAGGCTGCTACCTCCCGGTCCTGACCTGGTTCACGGGCACCCGTTGCACAGGACCCGGCCGTCACCTCGTCACGCACGGATCGAGGTGGGGTCAGGTTAGTCCGGCATTATCCTGCTGCCACCCGGAGGGGTGCGAGAGCGGCCGAATCGGCACGCTTGGAAAGCGTGTGTGGGGCAACCCACCGTGGGTTCGAATCCCACTCCCTCCGCCATGGTCGACCAGACCGGCGACGCAGCCGACGAGGCGGCGATGGCCCTGGCGCTGGCCGAGGCCCGTCGGGCGCTCGACCACGACGACGTGCCGATCGGCGCCGTGGTCGTGCGTCACGGCACCGTCCTCGCCGCCCGCCACAACGAACGCCAGCTCACCGGCGACCCGACGGCCCACGCCGAGATCCTCGCCCTGCGCGACGCCGCCACCGCGATCGGTTCCTGGCGCCTCGACGACTGCACACTGGTCGTGACGCTCGAGCCGTGCTTCATGTGCGCCGGTGCCGTCGTCAACGGGCGCGTCGGGCGGCTGGTGTTCGGGGCCGACGATCCCAAGGCCGGCGCCGTCGGCAGCCTCTACGACGTCCCCGGCGACCGGCGCCTGAACCACCGCCCGCCGGTGACCGGCGGCGTGCTGGCCGCCGAGTGCGGCGACCTGCTCCGGTCGTTCTTCGCCTCCCGGCGCTAACCTGCCGCCCCGGAAGGATGCCAGAGCGGACGAATGGGACGGCCTCGAAAGCCGTTGAGGTCCTTCGGGCCTCCGTGGGTTCGAATCCCACTCCTTCCGCCTTCAGGGCTTTTGCGATTCCCGGCTGTTCGCCGACGTTCGCAAAGGTCCTGCTAGTGGCCCTGATCGTTCCCCGGCGTTCGTCGGCGTTCCTGGAGCGTTACTGTGCTCGTTACTGTGCCACGGGGCCGGTAGCTGTGCCACACTCGGGGCCAGGAGGTGTGTCGATGCCGCGCAGACCAACTGGCAAACGGGTGCTCGCGAGACGACGGCACCTTCGTCGTCGTCAACAAGGCCGCCAACCGGGCGGGCAGCGTGTCTTCCATGTCCCCGAGCGGCGCACGACCCTGCCGGACGGGCGTGTCCGCGTCAAGCGAGCGCACTGGCGGGCGACCTATCGGGATCCCGTGTCCGGGCAGCAGCGCATGGTCTACGCGCCGACCCGCGACGAGGTCACACGCCGCCGGGAACAGGCGCTCGCCGACGGCTCGCCGCGCTCGATGCGAGTTGGCGGCCGGAGCACCACGGCCGCCTTCGCCGACTGGTGGATGACGACCTACGCCCCTCGTTTGCGGTTCGGCTCCGTTGACAAGTACCGCCAGCGCCTTGGCCGACTCGGCCCGCTGGCCGATGTTCCGATCGGAGATGTGACCCCGGCGCAGGTCGCCGACTGGCAGACCTTGCTGTTGACCACGCCACGATCGAACGGTCGCCCCCTCGCTCCGAAGACGGTGGCCGACACCCGCTCCACGATCCGTCAGATGTTCGCCTCGGCAGTCGATCTCGAGGTGGTTCGCACCAACCCCGTCGACCGTGTGAAGCCGCCCAAGGTGAATCGCTCGCCGGGACGGGTGCTCACGCGCGACGAACTGGTCCGCCTGATCGCCGAGGTCGACCAGCACCGTTACGCCGCCGTGGTCGCCATCATGTTCACGGTCGGGCTGAGAGTCAGTGAGGTTCTCGGACTTGCCTGGTGCGACATCGACCTGGACGCAGGCACTGCCCACGTCCGCCGGGCGGTCGTTGCCGGCGAAGGTGGTCGCAGGTTCGGGCCCACCAAGACCGAGGGCGCCACCGGCGTGCATCACCTTGCGGAGGGAACCGTCGAGCGCTTGCGCGCCTGGAAGGCGCGGCAGGCGGAGGAGCGTTTGCTGGCCGGACCGCTGTGGCGAACCCACACCTACGAGTCGCAGCCGCTCGATCCGGTCTTCACGAAGGCAGATGGCGGGCTCGTCGCCCGCCAGCAGATCGACAAGCTGCTGCGTCGTGCTGCCGAGAAGGTCGGGATCGACGCCACCCGGCTCGGCACCCACGTCGGTCGCCGGACCGTGGTCACCGCGCTGTACACGGCGGGCACCGACATCGGTGACATCGCCCGCCACGTCGGCCATGCCAGCCCAGCAACGACCTCCCGCTACGTCGCCAGTCTCGGCGAACGCCCCCTGAAGACCGCTCGGCTGGCGGCCCAACTGCTCGACACCCCGATGACCGACGCAGCTCGACCCAGCGCAGACGCAGAACCTTCCAAGGGCGTCAACAAGCCCCGCTCTCGAGGGACGAGACGAACACCTCGAGCTGAGCACAGCTGAAGCGCACCGACCTGCCGAGCCGCACCGGCGTGAGCCTCCCGGCCCAGACCAGCCTGTAGAGCGAAGTGCGGCCGATGCCGAGCATCTCGGCTGCCTCGTCGAAGGTGAGGAGTAGCCGGCCGTGTGGCGCGCCTGCCATCCGACTCTCCTCGGTCGACCGTGGCTCGGTCCGACTCCTGGTCCGGCTCGTGGAATCTCTTGCCGGTGATTCTCTCCGCCCCGACAGCTCGAAGGCGAGTTTCGACTGTGCGCTGAACCATTGGAATCTCCCAACTCGGATCAACCAGCGACACGCTGGCCTCATCCCCTACAGGGACACTGAGCGGCTCGTTGGTCACCTCTCCCCGATCGTGCGCCGACGAGAGAGCCGCCCGCATCGGACCATCGCTTGCTCCCCACTTCGGCGCTGGCGAGCGATGTGGCCCGGATGGATCAGACCGACGGTGACGAGCTGATGTCGTCCGGGGAGATCGCGGCGGAGCTGGGCTGGCGAGACTCGGGCCACGGCGGCGACGTTGTGGCGGCGCGGGTCCTTTCCTGCGCCGGTGATCGACAAGCCGCGTGCTCGGTTGTGGCGCCGGACTGACGTCGAGGAGTGGGCCCGTACGGCTCACTTCGACTGCACTGGTTGATGGGTCATCGGGCTCGATCCTGGTCACATCCATGCCAGCCGGCTCGCGTGCGTCGGACGTGCGACCTCGACCGGGCAGCCGTCTCGCGACACCGGCGTTGCGCGCCGGCGCCGGCGAGGCACAGTCGGGGGTATGTCTCCTGTGCGGCCGCCCGTCGACGTGATGTTGGCCCGTGCCGTCCAGGCCCTGCCGCCGGCGTTGGCGCTGCCCGGCGGCGTCCACTACGAGCAGAAGTGGGACGGCTACCGACTCGTCGCGTTCACGTCGCCCCGGCCCTACCTGCAGTCCCGTCGAGCCGCCGATCTCACCGTCGGCTTCCCCGAGATTGCCGAGGCCGTCGCCAGCCTGCCCGACGTCGTCGTGGACGGCGAACTCGTCATCTGGGGTGACGGCGCCCTGGACTTCCCGGCGCTGCTGCAACGCATGGCATCGAAGGGCGCCCGGGCCCGCCAGCTCGCCGCCGCCCGCCCGGCCAACTACGTCGTGTTCGACCTCCTCGCCCTCGACGGCCGGGACCTTCGACGGGACCCGCTGCGAGTCCGTCGCCGCCAGCTCGAAGAGGTTCTCGCCGACGCCGACCCGTCGCTGGTGCTGTCGCCGGCAACGACGGACCGACAGGTCGCGCAGGGATGGCTGGACACGTACGCAGCGGCGCACGTCGGCATCGAAGGCATCGTCGCCAAGGGCCTCGGCCAGCCGTACCGAGGTGGCGCCCGCGACTGGCTCAAGTACCGCTACCGCGACACGGTGGACGTCATCGTCGGTGCCGTCACCGGCTCCCTCGCCCACCCCGATCGGCTCGTCCTCGGCCTCTACCGCGACGGCGTGCTGCAGATGGTCGGCGGCACCTCGGCGCTCACCGCCGTTCAGCAGTCGCAGCTGGCACCGCTGCTCGTCCCGGCGGGCGACGATCACCCGTGGCCGGCGGTCATCGGCGGCGGCCACGTCGGCTACTGGGGCGGCAAGGAGATCGACATCGTCCGCGTTCAACCCGACGTCGTCGTCGAGGTCGCCGCCGATACCGCCTTCGAGCATGGACGATGGCGTCACGTCACCACGTTCATCCGGCCCCGACCCGACCTGCGTCCCGGCGACACGACCTGGCCCCGCTGACACGGCTCCGCTCGCGACGCCTCGGCACGCTTGGCGAGGCGGCGACCGGGTAATGCCCCGATGCATGGATACGAACGTGGATCACATCGTCGTCGAGCCACGACCTGACGGCCGCTGGGCGCGTCAACGCAACGGGACCAAGCGCGCCGCGTCGCTCCACGACACACAAGCCGAGGCCGAGGCGGCCGCCCGAGCCCAGGCGAAGCGTTGGCACGCCGAACTCGTCGTCAAAGGCGAGAACGGCCAGATTCTGCGCCGCGACAGCTACGGCGGGGACCCGGCCCGCCGCCCGGGCTGAATGTTCGTAGCCACTGGTATCTGCCCGCTGGCGGCCACGCGTGTCGGGCGGGCGGCCATCTCCCGCGGCGATGGCGCTCGACTTGAACGTCGAAATCGACCCGGCGATCGAGGACCGTCGCGAGCAAGCGATATGACCGTCGTTTCCGGATGCGGCGTTCGGGCCACGTGGTTAGTTGTCATTCGTTGATCGCGGCGGCGCCACCACTGAATGCTGCGGCCTTGGGCGCTCATGCCGAAGCCGCCTCGCCCGGGTGGCTTGTTGCGTCCGCAACCGCCGGGACCCTTAAATGGGCTGCTCGCAGGTCGAGCAGACACCAGTGGCGACGTCGACGGGACTAAGCGGCATCATGCATTGAGGGTTGCTGGTGTGCGTCGGTGGCGGGGGTGGGTCATCACGTTCGATCATGCACAGCGCGCAGAAGGCAATGGTCCGGTCGGCGATCGAGCGTGCGGCGCGTTCGATCCGCCAGTGGGCGAGCATCTCGGCGGGGGTGATCCGGTCGAACCCCGGTGACGTCGGGTCGCCAATCGGCGCGCAGGTCGGGGCGTGGATCAGCGGCCCGCCTCGTCCGTCTCCGACGAAGTACTCAGTGTCTGGGTTGACGAGGTACTGGTCGTGGTCGCCGGGCCGCAGGGCCCATCGTTCGAGTCCGTTGCCGGCGGTCATGCTGGGCGCCCAACGTGGTCGTGTATGAGCCAGCCCTCGGCAGTTCCCGTGTGGAGGTGGTCCGTCACGACACCCAGTCTGGCGAGGTCCGCAATGCTGATTGCCATCTCTGGATCCATCATGCCGGCCTTCCCAGGCTCATCGAGGCCGAGCTCCTGCGACACCAGCACGGTCAGGACAGGAGCAGCCCGAGACTGGTGAGCCCGGCGCTCCGAGCGGTATCGGATGCTCGTAGGCGCACGGGACCGGCGGTTCCGGATGCGGCTCAGGTTCAGAGAGCGCTGTCGGTATCGGATGCGGCGAACGTCCGGCCGATGGTCGCGGTGACGACTCGCTCGAGGACGTCGTAGCCGTGATCGTTCAGGTGGACGCCATCGTCTGCGAGGTCGTCGGGGCTGAGGACGTCGACGAGGGCGATGAACTCAGCGCCGTGGCGAGCGGCGACGGCGGCGGCGATCATCGAGTAGCGGGCAGCTTCTCGGTTCGTGCGGCTGCCCGGCGCGTCCGACTCTCGGACTGGTGCGGGCCCGAGCACCAGTAGGTGTTGGCTGTTCGCCAGGTGGATGAGCCGCTCGAGGTTTGTCGCAAACTCCGCAGGTGGCACGCTTCCACGGAGCTGCGTCATTCGCGCCGAAGCAGTACACGGTCCAGTCAGCGCGCCGGCTCGAGCCGAGAAGCGTCAGAGCAGAGCGGGTGTCGAGACCGCCAACTGCGAGGTTCTCGACCTCGTGCCCACGGCGACGCAGACGAGGACCAAGCTTGGTGACATCTCGTCGCGGTGAAGTGTCAGTGAGTTGGCTGTCGCCGACCAGCACCACTCGGACCACGGATGCCGAAGGTAGCGAGCGTTCAGCGGCAGACACTCTGATCCGGCGGTAGCCGACAGCGACGTGGCGGGTTATCGCTTGTCGTTCCCGGACGCACCGCGACGCGTGGTTGCAGCTTGGGAGCCGGATCGCCGTTCGTAACCTTCGATACGAATCGTGGGGATACAGCCAGGTCGTCGCTGCGATGGCGCGTAGCGGCTCGTTTCTGGGAAGTTGCTGCTCGAGGCGCCACTAGCAGCGCAAGGTCGTCAGCCCCATCCTCACTGTGGGCTGCTTCGCCGCTGGGTTGTCAGTGTGCGCTACGTCGTTGCGGTGACGACGTCGACACTCACGGTCGCGTTCGCTCAGCACGAAGGGTTCTGGCTCGGACAGCGGTGCGTTGGCACGGGGGGCTTGCTGGCGCCGGGACGGGGCCGGTGTTGCGTCGAAAGTTGCTCGTTCTCCGGGCTCTGCGTGCGTAGCGTCACGGGTGTGGATACGGCGTGGCTGGAGAAGTTCCTCACTTCTCACGGCAGCGACGGCGGGGCGTTCTGTGGGGTGGTCGACGTCCGTCGCGAAGGCGAGGTGCTCTTCCAATCCGCCTGCGGCCTGGCATCACCGCGCTGGGGTGTACCGAACACGCTCGACATGCGCTTCGACGTCGCCTCGATCAGCAAGCTGTTCACCTCCGTCGCGGTGCTGCAGTTGGTTGCCGCTGGGCGGCTGGACCTTGATGCGTCGATCCACGAGTACGCCGATCTGACTGGCACCGCCATCACCCCCGAGGTGACGTTGCGCCACCTGCTCACGCACACCAGCGGCATCGCCGACATCGCCGAGGAGGACGAGGGCGAGAACTACGCCGAGGTCTTTCGCGTGGTGCCGTGTCACACGATCGTGACCCTCCGCGACTTCCTACCCCTGTTCGCGAACAAGCCGCCACACTTCGCACCAGGCAGCGCGTCTCGCTACTGCAACGCCAGCTACGTCGTCGCAGGGATGGCTGTCGAGCACGCCTCGGGCCAAGGTTTCCGGGAGTACGTCGAGGCCGAGGTGCTCGCGCGAGCCGGCATGACCCGCTCTGGGTACTTCGACAAGCGCTACGCAATCTCCGACCTCGCCGAGGGGTTCGACCCGACCGACGACGGACGGCTCGAACAGAACCTGTACGCCTATCCACCCCAGGGCGCACCCGACGGTGGAGCGTTCTGCACCGCCGGCGATCTACACGCCTTCTTTGCAGCGCTTCGCGAGCGACGGTTGCTGCCCGCCGACCTCACCGACAACTTCTTCACACCCCAGGTCGCGAGTGCCGACGGCGGGCCCGCCGGCCAGGGTTTTGGGCTCGTGTTCAACGACTTGGGGTACTACAAGGAAGGCGAGAGCGAGGGCGCCAGTGGCATCTTCTCCCATCTCTCGGTCTGGAATGCTGACATCG
Organism: uncultured Acidimicrobiia bacterium; assembly: GCA_963776995.1. Classification (GTDB taxonomy): domain Bacteria; phylum Actinomycetota; class Acidimicrobiia; order Acidimicrobiales; family Ilumatobacteraceae; genus JALZMG01. The sequence goes on along the minus strand of CAVZPA010000006.1, from coordinate 10,385 downwards.
TGATCCTCAGCAACACAATGGACGGGACGTGGCCGCTCCTCGGCGAATTCGTACGGCGCGCCCGGGAGGCTCGCGGCGACAAGTGCTCGTCGCTCTAGAGCGGCACTCATCCGGCGATCCCGGATGCTCGCAGCTCACGTTCTCGGCCGGGATTATCGGGCACGACGTGTGGGCCGAAGTGCGCTGGATCCGGAGTTCAGCCGCGCACTTCCGGCGGGGTCGGGCGATACCGACGGTCGACATCACCCGACCCCTGCAAGTGTGGTGGTCAGGCTTGGCGCGCCGCGCCGGCGAGGAAGGCGGCGACGACGTAGGTTGCGTGCCGGTCGAGCGACTGGCGGCCCCGGTCGTACCGCATCGTCGTTGGCGGGTCGGCGTGCGAGGCGGCCTCCTGGACGTCGCGAAGCGGCACCCCAGCGTCGAGTGCGGCGGTAATGAAGGAGTGGCGCAGGCTGTGCGGGGAGATCCGCTTGGTGATCCCGGCCCGTCTGGCCAGCCGCTTCACTGTTCGGTCGGCGGCGGAGCGATCCATTCGCCGCCTCGCGGCGTTGACGAGGATCGGCCCGCTGCCACGTTCACCGACGTACAGGTCAAGCGCCCGGGCGGTGCGCGGAGCCAGCGGGATGGTGACGTGCTTGCCGCCCTTGCGCACGACCCGCAGCGTCCGATGGCCACGATCCATGTCGAGGTCGCCGATGTCAGTATCGAGCGCCTCGGAGATGCGCAGCCCGTTTAACGCCAACAACGCGATCAACGCGTGATCGCGGGGCGTGCCGAGCCCGGCCTGCACGAGGAGGGCACCGAGCTCGTTGCGATCCAACCCGAGGCTCCGTGACTCGTGATCGACTCTGGGACGGCGCACATTGGCGGCCGGGTTCCGGCGCAGCACGGCTTCGACGTGGCAGTAGCGGTAGAAGCTCGCCAGCGTCGACAGCCGGCGGGCGACAGTCGACCGCATCCGCCCCTCGGCCTCCATGTGGCGGGCGAACAACTCCAGATGGGCGCGCCCGCACCTGGTGCGCTCACGGCGTGTTCGCCCACAACGTCGTCAAGCTCGTCCAACTACAGCGATGAACGCGCCGCACCATCCTCCCGCGTGGCTCGCGCCGACCCGACCGACGCCGCGCGCCCGGCGACAGACACCGCCCGTCGCCGTCGCCGACTCACGGCCACAAGGCAGAGCCGACCATCGCTCAAACGGCACTAGCCCAGCTCCCAGGCCACTTCTTCCGGGGGAAGTAGACTAGGGCCTTACCGCGAGGGAGGAACTCCGTGACCACTGAGTCCAAGCAGCCGCTGACGTTCGTGCCGCCCGGCCCGGGCCGATGGGAGCTCGATCCGGTGCACTTCCCCCGGCCGGTCACCGGCTATTGGGCGCAGATGCATCCCGAGCCGTTCAGCCTCGGGTTCGGCGACTTCATGGCGTTCTACGGCCTCCCGTTGCAGACCAGGCTGACCTCGTACCCCAACGGCTTCTGTTATTCGCAGATGGTGCCGGTGGCGCCCGAGGAGTTCCCGAACCGGCTGGCGCGCGCCGCGGAGGTGTTCGAGACCAAGGGGTGGCGTGAGCAGGCGACGGAGTGGGAGCAGGTCCGCAAGCCCACGTCCGTCCGGGCCCACCGCGAGATCCAGGCGATCGACCCCGAGCAGCTGAGCGACGCGGACCTGGTGGCGCACCTGCGCCGCTGCCGCGACCACCACGTCGTGATGATCCGCCAGCACATGGCGTTCACCGGCACCGCGGTCATCCCGGCGGGTGACTTCCTCGTCCAGGCGCAGGGGTGGACCGGCCTGCCGACGGTGAAGCTGCTCGGCCTGATGCGGGGTGCGTCGCTGGTCTCCGGCGGCGGCTCGGCGCAGCACGACGCCCTGGTCGCGGCCTACCGCGCCGACCCGGTCGCGCGAAAGGCCCTCGACTCCGGTGACGAGCCGGGGGCGTTGCTCGAGAGCCTCCGCCGCGAGGACACGGCGACCGGCCGGGCGTTGAACGACTACCTCGACTTCGTCGGCTACCGCCTGCTCGATGGCTTCGACATCTCGGCTCGCTACGCGATGGAGATGCCCGACGTCCTGCTGCGCTCGATCACGACCGCGATCGACACCGACGGCGTGGAGTCGGACCTCGACGCGCAGGTCGCCGAGGTCCGCAGCCACGTTCCGAAACAGCACCGCGAGGCCTTCGACGCCCTGCTGGCCGAGGCGCGCATCGGCTACTCGGTGCGCGACGAGCGCGGTGTCTACAGCGACATCTGGGCGTCCGGGCTGATGCGCCGGGCCGCCATGGCCGCGGGCCGTCGCCTTGCCGAACGCGGGCGGGTGCACGACGCCGAGCACTTCGTCTTCGCGGACATCGACGAGATGTGCGCCGCGCTCGAAGGATCGGCGACGCCGACCGCTGACGACCTGGCGGCCCGTCTCACCTACCACCAGACCTACACCGCCAAGGACGCCCCGGCGCACATCGGCGACGACCCGATGCCGCCGTCGGACCCGTCCGAGCTCCCGCCCCCGATGCAGCGCCTGATGGCGGCGGTGGGCGTCGCGATGAGCGAAATGTTCGGCCAGTCCGACGTGGAGCACGAGGCCACGGTGATCCGTGGCCTGGCGGCCAGCTCCGGCGTGCGGGAAGGGATCGTGCGACGCGTCGCCGGGCCCGCGGACTTCAACCGCATCCAGAAGGGCGACGTCCTGCTCACGGAGGCGACCACCGAAGCCTTCAACGTCCTGCTGCCGTTGCTGACCGCGATCATCACCGACAGCGGTGGGGCGCTCTCGCACGCGGCGCTCGTCTCGCGGGAGTACGGCATCCCGGGCGTCGTCGGCACCCGCGACGCGACCGAGCGAATCGCGGACGGTGCCCGGGTACGGGTGGACGGTGACGCGGGGACCGTGACGGTGCTCGGGTGAGTGGAATCGTGCCGCTGGTCGGCGCGGAGGAAGAGGCCCTGTACGGCGCCAAGGCGGTAGGTCTGGGCGAGGCGCTGCGGGCCGGGCTGCCAGTCCCTCCGGGCGTCGCCCTGCCGGGACCCGAGGTCGACGAGATCGCGGCCGGAGTGGCCGCGGTCGCGGTGGTCCTACGCGACGCCGTTCGGGAGCTGCCGACGCCCTTCGCCGTGCGCTCGTCGGCCGTCGGCGAGGACTCCGCCGGGGCCAGCTTCGCGGGCCAGCACCTGACCGTTCTCAACGTGCAGTCTGCCGACGATGTCGAGGCGGCGGTGCGGGAGGTGTGGTGGTCGGCCAACTCCGACTCGGCGATCACCTACCGCAAGCGGCTCGGCGTGTTCGAACGCCCGAGTGTCGGCGTCGTCGTGCAATCGCTACTCGCTCCGGACACCGCCGGCGTGATGTTCACGCAGAATCCGATCTCCGGCGCGGACGAGCGGCTGATCGAGGCGAACTGGGGCCTGGGCGAGGCGGTGGTCGCGGGCCGGGTCATCCCCGACTCGTTCCGGGTCGCCCGCGGCGGCGACGTGCTGGAGCGCACGCCCGGGTTCAAGAAGATCGCGATCCGCCCCGCCCCGGACGGGGGCACGTTCGACGATAGAATCCCGGTCGATCAGCGGGAGACGCTGTGCCTGGGCGACGAGCAGCTCCTGGCCCTCGCCGGGCTGGCGGATGCGTGTGAGCGCGCGTACGGCGCGGGGCGCGACATCGAGTGGGCCTTCGCCGACGGGCAGCTCTACCTGCTGCAGTGCCGGGCGATCACCAGCTCCAAAGGCTCCGTCCCGGCGGCACCCCCCGCGCCGGCGCCGTCCCTGGGCGAATCGATCGTGCACGTGCCGCTGTTCTCCGAGCTCGACACCGCCGATCGCGACGCCATCGCGCACCTGTTCACCGAGCGGGTCTTCGCGCCCGGCGAGACCGTCGCCAAGGAGGGCTCCGAGGCCGCTGCGTTCTACCTGATCGACTCCGGCACCGCCACGGCGACCGTGCACGAGGAGTTCCGGCGGACCTTGGTCCCCGGTGACTACTTCGGCGAGATCGCGCTGCTCGATGGCGGTGTCCGCTCAGCCACCGTGACCGCGGACACCCAACTCGTCTGCCGGGGGATCACCCTTTGGGACTTCCGCCCGCTGGTGCAGAGCAATGCGGCCATCGCCTGGACATTGCTGCAGACCCTTGCCCGAATGCTGCGCGCGACCGACGACGCGCACACCTCGGGCGGTGAGAGGACCGGTCCCTAGCTGCCAGCGCGGCGATCGAGACGATCACGCTGTCTTCGTAGCTTGCGTGACGCCCTTGCGGCGCTGGCAGCGCTCGACGGACAGACGCTTGAGGGGTCGGCGGCCGAGGCCGCCGAGCTGCTGGCGATCGTGAACGGCCAAAATGTCGAACGATCCGACGACGACGGCATGTTTCGAATTGTCCCGTGGGTCGCCCGCGACCGAGTGATCTCGACCGTTGACGGCGAGGCCCGTGACGGCCATAAGTCCCGCAACCGCCGTTTCGACGGGGACAAGACGCACGTGTCCGTCGATCCGGATTCCGAGCTGATCGACGAAGTGGTCGTCACCCCGGCCAACACCCATGACGCCGACGCGGTCGACGACCTGCTCGCGGACATGCCGACGACGAGGACAAGCCAACCGTGTTCTCCGACTCTGCCTACGCCGGAGCCGACACGCTCGCCGACCTCACCGATGCCGGCTACACGATGCACCGAAGCTGCCCCGGCATCGAACCGGGGCGGGCGGTTCTCCAAGGACGACTTCAGCCTCGATGTCGACGCCGGCATGGTGGCATGCCCAGCCGGTCCCGTCGTGACGATCCGCTTCGGGTACATGCGCTTCAGCCAATGTCGTCGACGGTGGTCGAGCGCGCGACCCAAGGAGACGACATCCTGTTCGGCGGACCCGGCGCCTCATGCCCGGGTTCCGCTTCCCCGACCGCCCTCTTCGTCGCCCCGCCGGTCGATCTGGCCTGCAGGCCACATCTCGATGCCCTCGCGGGTACGGAGTGGTCACGGGGCTGGACGCCGGTGCAGCTCGACTGTCTACCTCGTGCCGTCGACCGCGCCGGCGGCGCAAGCATGGGTCTCGGCTCCCGCTCGCATCGACGCCACACAACGAGCCGGCTCGGGCACCCCATCGAACCGTAGCGATAAGGGCTTGGCTGCTGTGACGACGCGCACACACAACGAACGCAGTCACGGCGTCCGATAACGACGCCGACAAGGCAGGGCGCCCGCGACCTCGAACGCCGGGTCGATGATTCACGCGACCGGCCCGATAATGCCGGCGCCTGCGGACAGTCCGGACAGCGCGTAACCGGCGAAGTGCGCTGGCTGGGTGTCCGGAAACACCCGGGGATAATCCTCACTCCCAGACGAGCGACGGCATCTCCGAAGCGCCGTTCCTCCCGACGCCGCCATCTCCGCAGCAGATGGTTCGCCCAGTACGTGGCCGCCGGCGGGAAGTAACTCGTGGCCGTCTGTGGGTGGATCCTGGTGGCCGCCCACAGACGGACGAGCCGGCTCAGACCATTGCTTGCTTCCCACTTCGGCGCTGGTGAACGATGTGGCCCGGATGGATCAGATCGACGGTGACGAGCTGATGTCGTCCGGGGAGATCGCGGCGCAGCTGGGCTGGCGAAACTCGGGCACGGCGGCGACGTTGTGGCGGCGCGGGACGTTTCCTGCGCCGGTGATCGACAAGCCGCGTGCTCGGTTGTGGCGCCGGACTGACGTCGAGGAGTGGGCCCGTACGGCGCACCGGCGTCCGTGGCGGCGATCGTCACCGCTTGAATCCTAGCGCGTTAACGCGCTAGGATTCGAGGCGAGAGATTCTTGTGACCGAGCGAGGCCCTCGCGCCCCTTCTAGAGGTGTGAAGGTCGACGATCGATCACGGGCCGTGTGATGGAGGCACCTGCCATCGACCTGAGGCCATCGCCCGAGGCAGCAGACCGACCCTCGCTGGGGCACGTTCCGGCGCGGCGGCGCACGTCGAGGCAGCGGTCTAGTGTCGGCGCCAACGTGGAGACGTGCACCGGTGGGGCGGGCGTGTCTCGGACGTGCGACGTCGACCGGGCAGCCGTCTCGCGACACCCGCCTTCTGCGCCGGCGCGGGCGAGGCACAGTCGGGGGTATGCCTCCTCTGCGACCGCCGGTCGACGTGATGTTCGCCCGTTCCGTCAGGCCCTGCCGCCGCCGTCCGCGTTGCCCGGCGGCGTCCTGTACGAGCAGAAGTGGGACGGCTACCGACTCGTTGCGTTCACGTCGCCCCGGCCCTACCTGCAGTCCCGTCGAGGCGCCGACCTGACGGTCGGCTTCCCCGAGATTGCCGAGGCCGTCGCCAGCCTGCCCGACGTGGTGTTGGATGGCGAACTCGTCATCTGGGGTGACGGCGCCCTGGACTTCCCGGCGCTGCTGCAACGCATGGCGTCGAAGGGCGCCCGGGCCGGTCAGCTCGCCGCTACCCGCCCGGCCAACTATGTCGTGTTCGACCTTCTCGCCCTCGACGGCCGAGACCTTCGACGCGAGCCGTTGCGAGTCCGTCGACGCCAGCTCGAAGAGGTTCTCGCCGACGCCGACCCGTCGCTGGTGCTGTCGCCGGCAACGACGGACCGACAGGTCGCTCAGGGATGGTTGGACACCTACGCAGCAGCGCAGGTCGGCATCGAAGGCATCGTCGCCAAGGGCCTCGGCCAGCCGTACCGAGGTGGCGCCCACGACTGGCTCAAGTACCGCTACCGCGACACGGTGGACGTCATCGTCGGTGCCGTCACCGGCTCCCTCGCCCACCCCGATCGGCTCGTCCTCGGCCTCTACCGCGACGGCGTGCTGCAGATGGTCGGCGGCACCTCGGCGCTCACCGCTGTTCAGCAGTCGATGCTGGCGCCGCTGCTCGTCCCCGCGGGCGACGATCATCCGTGGCCGGCGGTCATCGGCGGCGGCCACGTCGGCTACTGGGGTCGCAAGGAGATCGACATCGTCCGCGTGCAACCCGACGTCGTCGTCGAGGTCGCCGCCGATACCGCCTTCGAGCACGGCCGATGGCGTCACGTCACCACGTTCATCCGGCCCCGGCCCGACCTGCGCCCCGGCGACACGACCTGGCCCCGCTGACACAGCTCCTGCTTGCGACGCCTCGGCACGCTTGGCCAGGCGGCGACCGGGTAATGCCCCGATGCATGGATACGAACGTCGATCACATCGTCGTCGAGCCACGACCTGACGGCCGCTGGGCGCGTCAACGCAACGGGACCAAGCGCGCTGCGTCGCTTCACGACACCCAGGCCGAGGCCGAAGCGGCCGCCCGAGCCCAGGCGAAGCGTTGGCACGCCGAACTCGTCGTCAAAGGCGAGAACGGCCAGATCCTGCGCCGCGACAGCTACGGCGGCGACCCGGCCCGCCGCCCGGGCTGACTGTTCGTGGCCACTGGTATCTGCCCGCTGGCGGCCACGCGTGTCGGGCGGGCGGCCATCTCCCGCGGCGATGGCGCTCGACTTGAACGTCGACATCGACCCGGCGATCGAGGACCGTCGTGAGCAAGCGATATGACCGTCGCTTCCGGATGCGGCGTTCGGGCCACGGTGGTTAGTTGTCATTCGTTGATCGCGGCGGCGCCACCACTGAACGCTGCGGCCTTGGGCGCGCATGCCGAAGCCGCCTTGGCCGGCTGGCTTGTTGCGTCCACAACCGCCGGGACCCTTAAATGGGCTGCTCGCAGGTCGAGCAGACACCAGTGGCGACGTCGGCGGGACTAAGCGGCATCATGCCTTGAGGGTTGCTGGTGTGCGTCGGTGGCGGGGGTGGGTCATCACGTTCGATCATGCACAGCGCGCAGAAAGCAATGGTCCGGTCGGCGATGGAGCGTGCGGCGCGTTCGATCCGCCAGTGGGCGAGCATCTCGGCGGGGGTGATCCGGTCGAACCCCGGTGACGTCGGGTCGCCAATCGGCGCGCAGGTCGGGGCGTGGATCAGCGGCCCGCGTCGTCCGTCTCCGACGAAGTACTCCGTGTCTGGGTTGACGAGGTACTCGTCGTGGTCGCCGGGCCGCAGGGCCCATCGTTCGAGTCCGTTGCCGGCGGTCATGCTGGGCGCCCAACGTGGTGCGCATGAGCCAGCCCTCGGCAGTTCCCGTGTGGAGGTGGTCCGTCACGACACCCAGTCTGGCGAGGTCCGCAATGCTGATTGCCACCTCTGGATCCATCATGCCGGCCTTCCAGGCTCATCAAGGCCGAGCTCCTGCGACACCCGCGGTCAGGACAGGAGCAGCCCGAGACGGTGAGCCCGCGCTCCGAGCGGTATCGGATGCTCGTAGGCGCACGGGACCGGCGTTTCCGGATGCGGCTCAGGTTCAGAGAGCGCTGTCGGTATCGGATGCGGCGAACGTCCGGCCGATGGTCGTGGTGACGACTCGCTCGAGGACGTCGTAGCCGTGATCGTTCAGGTGGACGCCATCGTCTGCGAGGTCGTCGGGGCTGAGGACGTCGACGAGGGCGATGAACTCGATGCCGTGGCGAGCGGCGACGGCGGCGGCGATCATCGAGTAGCGGGCAGATTCTCGGTTTGTGCGGCTGCCCGGCGCGTCAGACTCTCGGACTGGTGCGGGTCCGAGCACCAGTAGGTGTTGGCTGTTCGCCAGGTGGATGAGCCGCTCGAGGTTTGTCTCGTGGTCTCCGCAGGTGGCACGCGCTTCCACGGAGCTGCGTCATTCGCGCCGAAGCAGTACACGGTCCAGTCAGCGCGCCGGGTCGAGCCGAGGAGCGTCAGACGCAGAGCGGGTGTCGAGCCCGCCAACTGCGAGGGTCTCGACCTCGTGCCCACGGCGACGCAGACGAGGACCAAGCTTCGTGACGTCTCGTCGCGGTGACGTGTCAGTGAGTTGGCTGTCGCCGACCAGCACCACTCGGACCACGGATGCCGAACGTAGCGAGCGTTCAGCGGCAGACACTCTGATCCGGCGGTAGCCGACAGTGACTTGGCGGGTTGTCGCTCGTCGTTCCCGGACGCGCCGCGACGTGTGGTTGCGAGCTCGGGAGCTCCATCGCCTTCGTAACCGACGCTGGGAACCGTGGCCGAAGGTAGGTCGTCGCTGCAGCGACGCATAGCGGCTCCTCCCTCGGAGGTTGCTGCTCGAGGCGCCCACCAGCAGCGCAAGGTCGTCAACCCCATCACCACTCTGGGCTGCTTCGCCGCTGTGTTGTCAGTGTGCGCGACGTCGTTGCGGTGACGAGGTCAGCACTCTCGGCGGTCGCGTCGCTGAGCACGGAGGGCTCTGGACTCGGCCGGTGGTGCGTTGGCACGACGGGCTCGCTGCCGCCGGGACGGGCCGGTGTTGCGTCGAAAGTTGCTCGTCCTCCGGGACTCGCGTGCGTAGCGTCACTGGTGATGGACACCGCGTGGCTGGAGGAGTTCCTCACATCGCCCGGCAACGACGGCGGGGCGTTCTGCGGGGTGGTCGACGTCCGTCGCGAAGGCGAGGTGCTCTTCCAATCCGCCTGCGGCCTGGCATCACCGCGCTGGGTGTCGCGAACACGCTCGACATGCGCTTCGACGTCGCCTCGATCAGCAAACTGTTCACCTCCGTCGCGGTGCTGCAGTTGGTTGCCGCTGGGCGGCTGGACCTCGATGCGTCGATCCACGAGTACGCCGATCTGACCGGCACCGCCATCGCCCCCGCGGTGACGTTGCGCCACCTGCTCACCCACACCAGCGGCATCGCCGACATCGCCGAGGAGGACGAGGGCGAGAACTACGCCGAGGTCTTTCGTGTCGTGCCGTGTCACACGATCGTGACCCTGCGCGACTTCCTACCCCTGTTCGCGAACAAGCCGCCACATTTCGCGCCAGGCAGCGAGTCTCGCTACTGCAACGCCAGCTACATCGTCGCGGGGATGGCTGTCGAGCACGCCTCGGGCCAAGGTTTCCGGGAGTACGTCGAGGCTGAGGTGTTCGAGCGGGCCGGTATGACCCGCCTGGGTACTTCGACAAGCGCTACGCGATCTCCGACGTCGCCGAGGGTTCGACCCGACCGACGACGACGGCTCGAACAGAACCTCTACGCCTATCCACCCCAGGGCGCACCCGACGGTGGCGCGTTCTGCACCGCCGGCGACCTGCACGCCTTCTTCGCAGCGCTTCGCGAAGCGGCGGTTGCTGCCCGCCGACCTCACCGACGACTTCCTCACACCCCAGGTCGCCATGGCCGACGGCAGCCCAGCCGGCCAGGCTCTTGGGCTCGTGTTCAACGACCTGGGCTACTACAAGGAAGGCGAGAGCGAGGGCGCCAGTGGCATCTTCTCCCATCCCGCGGTCCGGAACGCTGACATCGTGATCCTCAGCAACACGATGGACGGGACCTGGCCGCTCCTCGACGAGTTCGTACGGCACGCCCGCGAAGCTCACGGCGACAAGTGCTCGTCGCTCTAGAGCGGCACTCAT